>NZ_DASQCB010000018.1:0-484116 GCF_035634915.1 Stenotrophomonas sp. | reverse complement strand
TAACAAGCGCACTCAGCAGTTCATCGTCCGCGATCGTAGGGGCTAATCGACCATGGCACGTTCACTCAAGAAGGGCCCGTTCGTCGATCACCACCTCGTCAAGAAGGTGGAGGCCGCTGCGGGCAGCAAGAAGCCGATCAAGACCTGGTCGCGCCGTTCGATGATCCTGCCTGACATGGTAGGCGTCACCATTGCCGTGCATAACGGCAAGAACCACATTCCGGTTCTCGTCAACGAGAACATGGTCGGCCACAAGCTCGGCGAATTTGCCATCACCCGGACCTTCAAGGGTCACGGTGGTGACAAGAAGTCGGGCAAGTAAGGAGAGATGACAATGGAAGCGAAAGCCATCCTGCGCACTGCGCGCATCTCCCCGCAGAAGGCTCGTCTGGTCGCTGACCAGGTGCGCGGTCTGCCGGCCGAACGTGCGGTCAACCTGCTGAAGTTCTCGGACAAGAAGGCTGCCCACCTGATCAAGAAGGTGGTGGAGTCGGCTATTGCAAATGCCGAAAACAACCAGGGCGCCGACGTCGACGAGCTGAAGGTTCAGACCATCATGGTTGATGAAGGTCCGACCCTGAAGCGTTTCATGGCGCGGGCGAAAGGCCGCGGTACCCGCATCCTCAAGCGCACCAGCCACATCACTGTGGTTGTGGGCGCCGCCAAGTAAGCGGATAAGGAAAAGACCATGGGTCATAAAGTTCATCCGATTGGTATCCGCCTCGGCATTTCCAAGGACTGGAACTCCAAGTGGTACGCCAACAAGGCCGAGTTCGCTGGTTACCTGGCAGCCGACCTGAAAGTGCGCGAAATGCTGCGCAAGAAGCTGGCTCAGGCCGGCATCAGCAAGATCCTGATCGAGCGTCCGGCCAAGACCGCTCGCGTGACGATCCACACCGCCCGTCCGGGCGTGGTGATCGGCAAGCGCGGTGAGGACATCGAGAAGCTGCGCAAGGAAGTGAGCGAGATGATGGGCGTCCCGGCGCACATCAACGTCACCGAAGTGCGCAAGCCGGAACTGGACGCTCAGCTCGTTGCCGAGTCGATCGCCCAGCAGCTGGAGCGTCGCATCATGTTCCGCCGCGCCATGAAGCGCTCGGTCGGCAACGCGATGCGCCTGGGTGCCCTGGGCATCAAGGTCAACGTGGGTGGCCGCCTCAACGGTGCAGAAATCGCCCGTTCGGAGTGGTACCGCGAAGGCCGCGTGCCGCTGCACACCCTGCGTGCCGACATCGACTATGGCTTCGCTGAAGCCAAGACGACCTACGGCATCATCGGCATCAAGGTCTGGATCTACAAGGGCGAGGTCTTCGATTTCTCCCAGGTTGGCCAGGAAAAGCAGGACGACACCCCGTCGCGCAACGATCGTCACGATCGCGGTGACCGCGGTGACCGTCAGCGCCCGGCTCGTGAAGCGAGGTAACGACAATGTTGCAACCCAAGCGAACCAAGTACCGCAAGGTGCACAAGGGCCGTAACGACGGCCTGAGCTGGAGCGCCAACGCTGTCAGCTTCGGCGAATACGGCCTCAAGGCAACCGCCCACGGTCAGCTGACCGCGCGTCAGATCGAAGCGGCCCGCCGCTCGATCAGCCGCTACGTGAAGCGCGGCGGCAAGATGTGGATCCGTGTGTTCCCCGACAAGCCCATCACCAAGAAGCCCATCGAAGTTCGAATGGGTTCGGGTAAGGGCAACGTGGAATACTGGGTGGCCCAGATCCAGCCCGGCCGCATGATCTATGAAATCGAGGGTGTTTCGGAGGAAGTGGCACGCGAGGCGTTCCGCCTGGCCGCCGCGAAGCTCTCGGTCACCACCACTTTCGTGACCCGGACGGTGCGCTGATGGAACTCAAAACTCTCCGTGAAAAGTCGGCTGACGAACTCAAGGCCCACCTGATCGACCTGCGTAAGGAACAGTTCTCTGTCCGTATGCAGCAGGTCACCGGCCAGCTGCCGAAGACCCACGACATCCGCCGGGTCCGTCGCGAGATTGCTCGCGTCAAGACCCTGCTCGGCAGCACGAAGTAAGGATGGCCGCTATGAGCGACAATACTGAAAACAAGACGCTGCGCACGGTCGAAGGCCGTGTCGTCAGCAACAAGATGGACAAGACGGTTACCGTCCTGGTTGAGCGTCAGGTCAAGCACGCGCTGTACGGCAAGTACATCAAGCGCTCGACCAAGCTGCACGCCCACGATGCCGACAACGCCTGCAAGGAAGGCGATGTCGTCCGCGTGACCGAGATTGCTCCGATGTCCAAGACCAAGAACTGGCGCGTGGTGGAAGTCATCACGCGTGCGGCTGAATAAGGAGTCTGAATCATGATCCAGATGCAGAGCTACCTTGACGTCGCGGACAATTCGGGTGCCAAGCAGGTGATGTGCTTCAAGGTGCTGGGTGGTTCCAAGCGCCGTTACGCCGGCATCGGCGACATCATCAAGGTCACCGTGAAGGATGCGATTCCGCGCGGCAAGGTCAAGAAGGGTGAAGTGTATGACGCCGTCGTGGTGCGTACCCGCAAGGGTGTGCGTCGCGCCGACGGTTCGCTGATCCGCTTCGACGGCAACGCTGCCGTCCTGCTCAACAACAAGCAGGAGCCGATCGGCACCCGTATCTTCGGGCCGGTGACTCGTGAACTTCGTTCGGAGAAGTTCATGAAGATCGTCTCGCTCGCTCCCGAAGTGCTGTGAGCGACAGGAGATAATCATGGCTAACCGTATCAAGAAGGGCGACCAGGTTGTCGTCAACGCTGGCAAGGACAAGGGCAAGCAGGGCGAAGTCGTCCGCGTCGACGGCGACCGTGTGGTCGTCGGCAACGTGAACATCGTCAAGCGCCACACCAAGCCGAACCCGCAGGCAGGTGTTGCCGGCGGCGTGGTCGAGCGCGAAGCTTCGATCCATATCTCCAACGTGAATGTGCTGAACCCGGCTTCGGGCAAGGGCGAACGCGTTGGCTTCAAGGTGCTGGAGGATGGACGCAAACTGCGTGTGTTCCGCTCCAGCGGTGAGGCGCTTGACGCCTGAGGAATGAGAAGATGAGTTCCCGTCTCGAAAAGTTCTACAAGGAAGAAGTGGTACCGGCGCTGATGAAGCAGTTCGGTTACACCAATCCGATGGAAGTGCCGAAGCTTGTCAAGGTCACCCTGAACATGGGTGTCGGCGAAGCGGCCACCAACAAGAAGATCCTGGAAAACGCCGTCGGCGACATGACCAAGATTTCCGGCCAGAAGCCGGTTGTCACCAAGTCGCGTGTGTCGGTTGCGTCGTTCAAGATCCGTGATGGTTGGCCGATCGGCTGCAAGACCACGCTGCGTCGCCACAAGATGTACGAGTTCCTGGATCGCCTGATCAACATCTCGCTGCCGCGCGTGCGCGACTTCCGTGGTGTGTCCGGTCGTTCCTTCGACGGTCGCGGCAACTTCAACATGGGTGTGAAGGAACAGATCATCTTCCCGGAAATCGACTTCGACGCTGTCGACGCGATCCGCGGCATGGATATCGCCATCACCACCACTGCGAAGACCGATGCGGAAGCGAAGGCGCTGCTGGCAGCGTTCAAGTTCCCGTTCCGTAACTGATCCGTCGAGGAATCCGAAATGGCAAAGACCTCCATGGTCAACCGCGACATCAAGCGGGAAAAGCTGGCAAAGAAGTACGCTGAAAAGCGTGCTGCTCTGAAGAAGATCGTGTCCTCCGTGGACGCGACCTACGAAGAGAAGATCGACGCCGCAACCAAGCTGGCCAAGCTGCCGCGCGATTCGTCGCCGAGCCGCCAGCGCAACCGTTGCGAGCTGTCGGGTCGTCCGCGTGGCGTCTACAGCAAGTTCGGCCTGGGCCGTAACAAGCTGCGTGAAGCCACCATGCGCGGCGACGTCCCGGGTCTGCGCAAGGCCAGCTGGTAATCCCAGTCAGCCCTGCGATCAGGGGCCCCTCCGGGGGTTCCTGAACCGGGCAGGGGAGGCGTTCAGCCTTCCTTGTGCAAAAAAACCGAAGAGCCCGGCGCAAGCCGGGCTCTTTTGGCGTATACTCCCGCGTCTTGCTCTGTGCAAACGGGGTAGCAGGGCAGGCCTTCGGCCTGCTGCAACAAGGGACCTGGCCCGTTTCCAGGAGACAACAGATTTTCGCGAAAGCGGATATCGGTGCACTCAAAGGTACTCATATGAGCATGACTGATCCCATCGCCGACCTGCTGGTCCGCATCAAGAATGCGGCTGCGGTTGGCAAGCAGACGGTGAAAGCCCCGTCGTCCAAGATCAAGGTTGCGATCGCCCAGGTCCTGAAGGACGAGGGTTACATCACCGACCTGCGCGTGACCCAGCTGGAAAACAACAAGTCCGAGCTGGAAATCGTGCTGAAGTATTTCGAAGGCAAGCCGGTCATCGCGACCCTGAAGCGCTTCTCGCGTTCGGGCCTGCGCCAGTACCGCGGCAAGAGCGAGCTGCCGAAGGTCATGAATGGCCTGGGTATCTCCATCATTTCCACCTCCAAGGGCATCATGACTGATGCGCAGGCGCGCCAGCTGGGCGTCGGCGGCGAAGTCCTGTGCTTCGTGGCCTAAGGCGAAAGGAGTAATACTATGTCCCGCGTAGCCAAGAAGCCCGTCACCCTGGGTAAGGTTGAACTGAACGTCCAGGCCGAGTCGGTCACCGTCAAGGGCCCGAAGGGCACCCTGTCGCTGCCGAAGCCGGCTGGCATTGCCATCAACGTCGACAACGGCGTTGCCACCCTGAGCACCGAGAACGCTGACCTGGTCCCGCTGACCGGCACCGTCCGCGCCATCCTGTCCAACATGGTCAAGGGTGTCTCCGAAGGCTTCGAGCGCAAGCTGGAGCTGGTCGGCGTGGGTTACCGTGCTGCCATGCAGGGCAAGGACCTGAGCCTGTCGCTCGGTTACTCGCACCCGATCGTGTTCGTGGCGCCGGAAGGCATCACCATCACCACCCCGACCCAGACCGAAATTCTGGTGCAGGGCGCTGACAAGCAGGTCGTCGGTGAAGTCGCCGCCAAGATCCGTGCGTTCCGCAAGCCGGAACCGTACAAGGGCAAGGGCGTGAAGTACTCCGACGAAGTCATCATCCGTAAGGAAGCCAAGAAGGCCTAATCAGGCGCTTCCGCTTTCAAGGAAAAAAATCATGAACAAGAACATCGCCCGCCTGCGTCGCGCCAAGTCGACCCGCTCCCACATCCGTGAGCTCGGTGTCGCCCGCCTGTCGGTGCTGCGCACCGGCCAGCACCTGTACGCCCAGGTCTTCACCGCCGACGGTTCCAAGGTGCTGGCTGCTGCCAACACCACCCAGACCGACGTCATGGAAGGCCTGAAGAACGGCAAGAACGCCGATGCCGCCGCCAAGGTCGGCCGTATCGTTGCTGAGCGCGCCAAGGCCGCCGGCATCGAGAAGGTTGCCTTCGATCGTTCGGGCTACCGCTACCACGGCCGCATCAAGGCCCTGGCAGAAGCCGCCCGCGAAGCCGGCCTGCAGTTCTAAGGGACAAGGGCAGGGAACCTCTGGTTCTCTGCCCGCCTGCTCGCCCGCCTGAGTGAGGCGGGGCGGCGCCGCTCTTCTGCAGCGGCCCACCGCACCAGCGCGTTACTTCACAACCATAAGCGGCCTCGAGCCGTACATACCCAAACTACCAAGGAATCAAGATGGCAGAAGAACGTCAGCAGCGGGGTCGCGATCGCGACCGTAACCGCGAAGAGAAAGTCGACGACGGCATGATCGAAAAGCTGGTCGCGGTCAACCGCGTCAGCAAGACCGTCAAGGGTGGCCGCCAGTTCACCTTCACCGCCCTGACCGTGGTCGGCGACGGCGAAGGCAAGGTCGGTTTCGGCTATGGCAAGGCCCGCGAAGTGCCGGTCGCCATCCAGAAGTCGATGGAACAGGCCCGCAAGAACCTGGTCAGCGTTGACCTGAACAACGGCACCCTGTGGCACACCATCAAGGATGGTCACGGCGCAGCCCGCGTGTTCATGCAGCCGGCTTCCGAAGGTACCGGCGTCATTGCCGGCGGTGCCATGCGCGCCGTGCTGGAAGCGGTTGGCGTGAAGAACGTGCTGGCCAAGGCCACCGGTTCGCGCAACCCGATCAACCTGGTGCGTGCCACCGTGAAGGGCCTGTCTGCTGCGCAGTCGCCGGCTCGCATCGCGGCCAAGCGCGGCAAGAAGGTGGAGGAACTCAACCATGGCTAATGAGTCCAACAAGACTGTGAAGGTGCGCCTGGTGCGCGGCCTGCGTGGTACCCAGTCGCGTCACCGCCTGTCGGTGCGTGCCCTGGGCCTGAACAAGCTCAACGATGTCCGTGAACTGAAGGACAGCCCGCAGGTTCGCGGTCTGATCAACACCGTTCACTACCTCGTCAAGGTTGAGGAGTAATCGATCATGACTCTGCGTCTCAATGAACTGAGCCCGGCACCGGGCGCCCGCACCGAGCGCACCCGCGTCGGTCGCGGTATCGGCTCGGGCCTGGGCAAGACTGCCGGCCGCGGCCACAAGGGTTCGTTCGCCCGTAAGGGTGGCGGCAAGATCAAGGCTGGCTTCGAAGGCGGCCAGACCCCCATGCAGCGTCGTCTGCCGAAGATCGGCTTCCGTTCGCCGATCGCCAAGGACACCGCTGAAGTGCTGCTGTACGCGCTGGACAAGCTGCCGGCCGGTGAGATCGACTTCGCCGCCCTGCGTGCTGCCAAGCTGGTCCCGAGCACTGCCAAGAAGGCCAAGGTCGTCGTCAAGGGCGAAGTGACCAAGGCGTTCACCCTGAAGGGTATTGCTGCCACGGCCGGTGCCAAGGCTGCAATCGAAGCTGCCGGCGGCAGCGTGACGGAGTAAGAAAATCATGGCGCAAGCTGGCATCGGTAACCTCGCGGGCGGAATGGGCAAGTTCACTGAACTTCGCCAACGTTTGCTGTTCGTCGTCGGGGCTTTGATCGTCTATCGCATCGGCTGCTATGTGCCGGTGCCGGGCGTCAATCCCGATGCCATGCTTGCCATGATGCAACAGCAGGGCGGCGGCATCGTGGACATGTTCAACATGTTCTCGGGCGGCGCCCTGCACCGTTTGAGCATCTTCGCGCTCAACGTGATGCCGTACATCTCGGCATCGATCGTGATGCAGCTGGCCACCCACATCTTCCCCGCCCTGAAGGCGATGCAGAAGGAAGGTGAGTCCGGCCGTCGCAAGATCACCCAGTATTCGCGCATCGGCGCCGTGCTGCTGGCGGTGGTGCAGGGCGGTTCGATCGCCTTGGCGCTGCAGAACCAGGTGGCACCGTCGGGCGCTCCGGTCGTGTACGCACCGGGCATGGGCTTCGTGCTCACCGCCGTGGTCGCGCTGACCGCCGGCACCATGTTCCTGATGTGGGTCGGTGAGCAGGTCACCGAGCGCGGCATCGGCAACGGCGTGTCGCTGATCATCTTCGCCGGTATCGTGGCGGGCCTGCCGGGTGCGGTCATCCACACCTTCGACGCCTACCGCGACGGCAACATCCAGTTCATCCAGCTGCTGCTGATCGCCATCGTCGTCCTCGCCTTCACCTTCTTCGTGGTGTTCGTCGAGCGTGGCCAGCGCCGGATCACGGTCAACTACGCGCGCCGCCAGGGCGGTCGTAACGCGTACATGAACCAGACCTCGTTCCTGCCGCTGAAGCTGAACATGGCCGGCGTCATCCCGGCGATCTTCGCCTCGAGCCTGCTGGCCTTCCCGGCCACCCTGGCCATGTGGTCCGGCCAGGCCGCCAACCAGAGCGCTGTTGGCCAGACCCTGCAGAAGGTCGCCAATGCCCTGGGTCCGGGCGAGCCGCTGCACATGATCGTGTTCGCTGCGCTGATCACCGGTTTCGCGTTCTTCTATACCGCGCTGGTGTTCAACTCGCAGGAAACCGCCGACAACCTGAAGAAGTCGGGCGCGCTGATTCCGGGCATCCGTCCGGGCAAGGCCACCGCCGACTACATCGACGGCGTGCTGACTCGCCTGACCGCTGCCGGTTCGGCCTACCTGGTGATCGTCTGCCTGCTGCCGGAACTGATGCGCACGCAGCTGAACGCCTCGTTCTACTTCGGCGGTACTTCGCTGCTCATCGTGGTGGTGGTGGTGATGGACTTCATCGCCCAGGTGCAGGCGCACCTGATGTCCCACCAGTACGAGAGCCTGCTGAAGAAGGCCAATCTGAAGGGCGGCAACCGCGGCGGTTTTGCCCGCGGCTGACAAGCCTGTTATACTTTCGTCTTCCTGACGTGATGGTCCTCCGCTTCGCGGACTCTGGCCACACAAACGAAGGGCGGCCCCCGCAGCGGTTCCGGGTGGGGGTGTGGCGAGGTGGTCCTGCGCTGGAGTAGCGCGGGCGGCCCCGGGGAAACCCAGGTCCAACCTTGCCCGGCGCCGGAGCCTGGGCACACTCCCCAGGCCGGGTCCATGAAACTTCATTGTTTCACGGGCTTCCATGTAAACCGGAACCTTGTTAGTATCGCTAGTTCACTTTTTTGATCCATCCTGCCGGATTGGCGTGCCCGAGGCGCGCTGTCGGCCATCACTCAGCTGGAGAACCGCGTCATGGCGCGTATTGCAGGCGTCAACCTGCCAGCCCAGAAGCACGTCTGGGTCGGGTTGCAAAGCATTTACGGCATCGGCCGTACCCGTTCGAAGAAGGTCTGCGAAGTCGCAGGCGTTGCTTCGACCACCAAGATCCGCGATCTGTCGGAGCCGGAAATCGAGCGCCTGCGCGCCGAAGTCGGCAAGTACATCGTGGAAGGCGATCTGCGCCGTGAAATCGGCATCGCGATCAAGCGCCTGATGGACCTGGGCTGCTACCGCGGCCTGCGTCACCGTCGCGGCCTGCCGCTGCGTGGCCAGCGCACCCGTACCAACGCCCGCACCCGCAAGGGCCCGCGCAAGGCGATCAGGAAGTAAGGGACCTATAAATGGCTAAGCCCGCTGCTAAGACCAAGAAGAAGATCAAGCGCGTCGTCACCGACGGCGTTGCCCACGTCCACGCTTCGTTCAACAACACCATCGTGACCATCACCGACCGTCAGGGCAACGCTCTGTCGTGGGCGACCTCCGGTGGCGCTGGCTTCCGCGGTTCGCGCAAGTCGACCCCGTTCGCTGCCCAGGTGGCTGCCGAAAAGGCCGGTCGCGCTGCGCTGGACTACGGCGTGAAGTCGCTGGAAGTCCGCATCAAGGGCCCGGGTCCGGGCCGTGAGTCGGCCGTGCGTTCGTTGAACAACGTCGGCTACAAGATCACCAACATCATCGACGTGACGCCTATCCCGCACAACGGGTGCCGTCCGCCGAAGAAGCGTCGCGTCTAAAGGGAGCGATAAGAAATGGCTCGTTATATCGGTCCTACCTGTAAGCTCGCCCGTCGCGAAGGCGCCGACCTGTCCCTGAAGAGCCCGGCGCGTGCGCTGGACTCCAAGTGCAAGCTGGAGCAGAAGCCCGGCCAGCACGGCGCCACTGCCCGTAAGGGCAAGCTGTCCGACTACGCCACCCAGCTGCGCGAAAAGCAGAAGGTCAAGCGTATCTACGGCCTGCTGGAGCGTCAGTTCCGCAACTACTACAAGAAGGCCTCGACCAAGAAGGGCAACACCGGCGAGAACCTGCTGCAGCTGCTGGAAACCCGCCTGGACAACGTCGTCTACCGCATGGGCTTCGCCGTGACCCGTCCGGCTGCCCGTCAGCTGGTGTCGCACCGCGGCGTCACCGTGAATGGCAAGTCGGTCAACCTGGCTTCGTACCAGGTCAAGGCTGGCGACGCCATCGCTCTGTCTGAAAAGGCTGCCAAGCAGCTGCGCGTCCAGGAAGCTCTGACCGTCGCCGCCCAGCATGACCTGAGCCCGTCGTGGGTTGAAGTGGATTCCGGCAAGTTCACCGGCATCTTCAAGGCTGTTCCGGATCGTTCGGATCTGCCTGCGGACATCAACGAAGCGCTGATCGTCGAGCTGTATTCGAAGTAATTCACATTGGAGAGCCCCCGGCGACGGCCGGGGGTTCACTAGGAGAACCCGCAACATGACGGTTACCGCCAACCAGGTTCTGCGTCCTCGCGGTCCGCAGATCGAACGCCTTACCGACACCCGTGCAAAGGTCGTTATCGAACCTTTGGAGCGGGGTTACGGGCATACGCTGGGCAACGCCCTGCGTCGCGTGCTGCTGTCGTCCATCCCGGGCTTCGCCATCACGGAAGTCGAAATCGACGGCGTGTTGCATGAGTACACCACGGTCGAAGGTCTGCAGGAGGACGTGCTCGAAGTCCTGCTGAACCTGAAGGACGTGGCCATCCGTATGCACTCCGGCGACAGCGCCACCCTGTCCCTGTCCAAGCAGGGCCCGGGCGTTGTCACGGCTGCTGACATCAAGGTCGACCACAATGTGGAGATCCTGAACAGCGACCACGTGATCTGCCACCTGACCAAGGATACGGCGATCAACATGCGTCTGAAGATCGAACGTGGTTTCGGCTACCAGCCGGCTGCCGCGCGTCGTCGTCCGGACGAAGAAACCCGCGCCATCGGCCGCCTGGTCCTGGATGCCTCGTTCTCGCCGGTCCGCCGCGTCGCCTATGCCGTGGAAGCGGCCCGCGTCGAACAGCGTACCGACCTTGACAAGCTGGTCATCGATATCGAGACCAACGGCACCATCGATGCCGAGGAAGCCGTGCGCACCGCCGCCGACATCCTCAGCGACCAGCTGTCGGTGTTCGGTGACTTCACCCACCGCGACCGCGGTGCGGCCAAGCCGGCCAACAACGGCGTGGATCCGGTGCTGCTGCGCCCGATCGACGATCTGGAGCTGACCGTGCGTTCGGCCAACTGCCTGAAGGCTGAAAGCATCTACTACATCGGCGATCTGATCCAGAAGACCGAAGTGGAGCTGCTGAAGACCCCGAACCTGGGCAAGAAGTCGCTCACCGAGATCAAGGAAGTGCTGGCTCAGCGCGGCCTGTCCCTCGGCATGAAGCTGGAGAACTGGCCGCCGGCCGGCGTCGCCAGCCACGGCATGCTGGGCTGATATCGGTAATGCCTGGAGGCTCCACCGTTCGCGGTGGAGCCTTCAACGCAACACAACATGCCACGACGAACAACAGGTTCGCGGGCAGGTCGTCCAGGACGGGCGGCCAGGACCATCCGCAGTCCGCGCAGTAACGCCAGGATGGCGACAACGATCCGCACAGCCTCATCATTAACCAAGGAATATCACCATGCGTCACCAGAAGTCTGGCCGTAAGTTCAGCCGCACCAGCGCCCACCGCGAAGCGATGTTCAAGAACATGGCCGCCTCGCTGTTCAAGCACGAGCTGATCAAGACCACCCTGCCGAAGGCCAAGGAACTGCGCCGCGTTGCCGAGCCGCTGATCACCCTGGCCAAGGTCGACTCCGTCGCCAACCGCCGTCTGGCCTTCGCCCGCCTGCGCGACAACGAAGCCGTGGGCAACCTGTTCACCATCCTGGGCCCGCGCTACGCGAACCGTCCGGGCGGCTACCTGCGTCTGCTGAAGTGCGGCTTCCGCGCCGGTGACAACGCTCCGATGGCCTACGTCGAGCTGGTCGACCGTCCGGCCGTGGCCGAGGAAGTGGCCGAGTAATCGGACCGCTCCAACGCGACACAGCGAAAGCCCGGCCTCTGCCGGGCTTTTGCGTTTCCGGGGTCGGATGATCCCATTCCGCAGCAATGGGATCTGACCCACACCGTTCCGACAGGCGTGCCGTGTGGCGGTTCGAACGGGGCGCGCGGTCGGTTACGCTTGGCGCCTGATCCGTTCGAGCGTTCCCGATGAATCCACTGCGCTGGCCCTTCCGCGCCCAGTTCCTGCTGGGCTTCCTGATCTGCGCGGGCCTGCTGGGCTTCGCCATTTTCCTGCAGTTGAAGATGGGCCTGGAGCCCTGTCCGTTGTGCATCTTCCAGCGCCTGGCGTTTGCCGCGCTTGGCCTGCTGTTCCTGATCGGCGCACTGCATGGGGCGTCCAATCGCCCGGGCCGTGCGACCTACGGCATCCTCGCCTTCATTGCCGCCGCGGTCGGCTTCGGCATTGCCGCACGCCACGTGTACGTGCAGATGCTGCCGCCGGAAATGGGCGCCACCTGCGGCCCGCCGCTGAGCTTCCTGAGCGAGACGATGGGGCCGCTGGAAGTGTTCCGCACCGTGCTGACCGGTACCGGCAACTGCGGCAACATCGACTGGACCTTCCTCGGCCTGACCATGCCGATGTGGTCGGGCGTATGGTTCGTGCTGCTGGCGCTGTGGGCACTGGGCGTGTCGCTGCGCAAGGTGAAGCGCTGAAAGCAGAACGGGGTCGGATCCCGTTGCATGGCAAAGGGCTCCGATCCCGTTTCCTGAAAGCGATGCTGTAGTGCCGAGCCCATGCTCGGCTCCGCCAAGCGTCCGACAGTTCAGCCGAGCGTAGGCTCGGCTCTACAGGTGACCTGCCGGGCCACACGCTGAGCGTTGTCAGAAGTCCTGCTGCAGGCTCAGGTAGGCGCCGCGGCGCGGGCCCCACTGCGGGGCGAACACGCCGACGCCACCACCATCGCGCAGCTGGTAGCTGCGGTCCAGTGCGTTGATCAGCGCCACCTGCACGTGCAGCGGGTGGCCGCTGTCGGCATTGAAGTCGTGGCCGGCGCTGAGGTTCACCTGCAGGTAGGACGGCAGCTCGCCGCCGTTGGGCACCGTATCGGTGTCCGAGCGCAGCCCGCTGCCGAACACATAGTTCGCCCCGATGCGGTTGTGGCCGGCGAAGTCATAGCTGAATCCGCCCGACGCGGTCAGCTTCTGGTCGTGGTCCAGGTGGATCCAGTGATCGGCCACATAGGCCAGGGCATCCGGATCGAGGTTGTACTGGCTGGTGATGACGTCGATACCGATGGCCTTGTTCAGGGCTGCGTTGAAGTAGGCGCTGAAGGGACCGTTGCTGTAGTCGGCGCTGAATTCCAGGCCGCGGATGTGGCCGCGACGGTAGTTGAACGTCGAGTAGATGTAGGCAGCACCGAACTGGCCCTCGTCCTGCAGGCGCGAGACGCGGCGGTCATACGCGTCCAGGCCGAGGGTCAGGTGGTCGCCTGCCTGCTGGGACACGCCGATGTCGTAGTAGTCGCTGCGCTCGGCCAGCGGAATGTTGTTGCCACCGGACGGCTGCGCATTGGTGGTGCCGTCGTACAGGCTGATGTCGCTGGTGGCGATCAGCTCGCTGGCCGGCGGGGTGAAGTAGCGCGAGTAGCCGGCGTGCACGGTGGTGCTGTCGCTGGCCGTCCAGACCACGCCCAGGCGCGGGCTGAGCTGGCCTTCGGTCTGGCCGAAGGCCTTGTAGCGGTCACCGCGCAGGCCGTAGTTGACCGTCCAGTCATTGCCGATTTTCCATTCGTCCTGCACGTAGACCGCCGTCGTGGTGGCCTTGAACGCGCTGTTGTCTGCGATCTGCAGCGGCGTGGTGCTGGCCTGCGCGCCGTCGTCGTCGACCGGAAATACCCAGCTGTTGTTGCTGGCGCGGGCGCGTTCCTGGTTGCCGTACACGCCGTAGCGCAGCGTATGGTTGTCACCCAGTGGCGTGGAAAAGTCCGCCTGCAGGGTGTTGGCGCGGTTGCTGCGCCGGACCTGCGAGGCAACGCCACTGAAAACCAGATCGCCCACCACGTCGGGGTTGAAGCCCACATCGCTGTAGCGCTGCCCGGCCGACACCTGGTAGGCGGTCTGGCCCAGCGAGCCCTGCAGCACCAGCATGCCGAAGCGGGTCGTCTCGCGTTGGGTCTCATCCAGCTGGCTGGAATCGAAGGTGGTGGTGTCCAGGTAGCCGAACTGCGGGGTCTGGCCCGGGTTGACCGGAATCTGGAAGCGGTTGTTGGCAAAGCCGGCGAACACGCTCAGGCGTGTGCTGTCGTTGACCAGGTAGGTGAGGTCGGCGAAGGCCTTGCCCTGGTGGGTGTCGTCATGTTCCGGCCTGCGCGAGGCGGTCGGGCTCTCCAGGCCGACCTCGTTCTGGTCGTAGTTGCCGGTCAGGAACCAGCTCCAGCGGCCCTGGGAGCCCCACCATGAGGCGTTCGGGTTGACCTTGCCGAACGAGCCGGCGGTGATGCCGACGCTGCCGCCGTTGCCAAGCTCGGCGCCGCTGCGGGTGGTGATGTCGACCACCGCCGCGGTGCGCTCGCCGAACTGTGCCGGCAGCGCCCCGTCCATCAGGCGGATGCTCTTGATGGTGCGCGCATCCAGGGTCTGGCCGAAGCCCGAGATCGACTCGGGCAGCAGCACGCCGTTGATGCGGTACTGCAGGTTGGCGTGGTCGCCGCGCACGTGCACGCCGCCGTAGGAATCCTGGACCACGCCGGGGGCCTGCAGCAGCACCTGGCTGAGCGGCGCGGAGGCGCCCAGCGGCTGCTTCTGGATGTCCTCGGCGGTGATCTGGTACTGGCTGCTGCCGATGTCCGGCGACAGCGCGTTGCGTGCCTGGTCGAGCTGGGCGCTGACGGTGACCGTATCGAGGTCCTTGACCGGCGCCGTGTCGGCGGTGGCATCGGCGGCCAGGGCGAGGGAGGGCAGACTGGCCAGGGCCAGGGCGAAGGTGATGCCGGTAGCGAGCAGGGAGGGCTTCATGGCGGATGGGCTGTGGAAGGGGCCGGTGGGAGTGGGTTTGTTACTTCGTAACACTGCGTGGCGCATCATGCGCCTGTCCGCACGGCTGTGGGCGTGCGGTTTGTGGCCGATGGTGTTGCCCTTTCCCCGGTGTTCAGTGATGTGCAGAACCACCCCGGGCCTTTGCGACAGCGGCTGGCTCTGCGACCATGGCCGCCCCCCACCCGGAATCCTGCAATGAGCCTGTCCGCCGTTCCGCCCGTCTCCGATCCCGCTGCGACCACTGCTGGCGCTGGCTGGTCGCCGGAGAGCTGGCGTGGCAAGACCGCCCTGCAGATGCCGACCTATCCCGATCCGATCGCGCTGGACGCGGCCCTGCATGAGCTGAAGCGGCTGCCGCCGCTGGTGACCTCCTGGGAGATCCTGGCGCTGAAGCAGCAGCTGGCCGAGGCGCAGGAGGGCAAGCGCTTCCTGCTGCAGGGCGGTGACTGTGCGGAGAACTTCAGCGACTGTGAATCGGGCACGATCTCCAACCGGCTGAAGGTGCTGCTGCAGATGAGCCTGGTGCTGGTGCACGGCCTGCGCCAGCCGGTGATCCGTGTCGGCCGCTTCGCCGGCCAGTACGCCAAGCCGCGCTCGGCTGATACCGAGACCCGCGACGGTGTGACCCTGCCCAGCTACCGCGGCGATGTGATCAATGCGCCGGCCTTCACCGAGGCGGCACGCCTGCCGGACCCGAAGCGCATGCTGCAGGCCCACGCGCATTCGGCGATGACGATGAACTTCGTGCGGGCGCTGATCGATGGCGGCTTCGCCGATCTGCACCACCCCGAATACTGGAATCTGGAGTGGGTAAGTCACTCGCCGCTGGCCGCCGAGTACCAGAAGATGGTGGCGTCCATCGGCGATGCCGTGCACTTCATGGAAACCCTGGCCGGGGCCCGAGTGCACAACCTCAACCGCATTGATTTCTACACCTCGCACGAAGCGCTGCTGCTGCCCTACGAACAGGCGCTGACCCGCCAGGTGCCGCGCCAGCAGGGGTGGTTGAACCTGAGCACGCACTACCCGTGGATCGGCATGCGCACCGCCGCACTCGATGGCGCACACGTGGAATACCTGCGGGGCGTGCGCAATCCGATCGCGATCAAGGTGGGGCCGTCGGTGCAGCCGGACCAGCTGCTGCGCCTGATCGACGTGCTGAACCCGGACGACGAGCCGGGCCGCCTGAGCTTCATCCACCGCATGGGTGCTGCGCAGATTGCCGACAAGCTGCCACCGCTGCTGGATGCGGTGAAGCGCGATGGCCGCCGCGTGCTGTGGGTGTGCGATGCGATGCATGGCAACACCGAGAGCACGACCAATGGTTTCAAGACGCGTCGCTTCGACAACGTGCGGAGCGAGGTGGAGATGTCCTTCGATCTGCATGCGGCGGCGGGCACGCGGCTGGGGGGCGTGCATCTGGAGCTGACTGGCGAGGACGTGACCGAATGCACCGGCGGTGCGCGCGAGCTGACCGAGCGTGACCTGGAGCGTGCGTACCGTTCGACGGTGGATCCGCGGTTGAACTATGAGCAGTCGCTGGAGATTGCGATGGCGATCGTGCGCAAGCAGGAGCAGGCGAGCTAGGTTCTTCTGCAGGGCTTGCAGCCCTGCACCTGCTGCAAGCCAGAGCAACGTCAAAAGCCTGCGTCCCGTGGGATGGCGGGGCTGTTGGTAACGGCGACGGTTGTTCCGCGCGGCTGTTGGTAGGTGTCGACCTTGGTCGACACATCTGTCAGATATCGAATGAATTCATCCGTGTCGACCAAGGTCGACACCTACCAGAGCAGGATGCCGTACCGCCAGATTGCGGAAAACTGTCGAAGGCGGGGTGGGTCCGGTTGAGGGGGTGTGAGCGGCATGGATGCCGCGACCGAGCCCCCATGGATGGGTTCACGGCGTCCCCCTCAACCGGACCCACCCCGCCAACCCACGGAAAGCCAGCTTTTGAAGTTGACGTTGCCTCTGCGGGTGCAGGGTGCAAACCCTGCATACAACACACTCATGCCCCATGCGCGACCCTGTCCACTCGCGTGTTCGAGTGGAGGTGGCAAGGGTGCATTGGGAGCACATGCAGGCCTATGCATGGCCGTTGGGGCTGGCGCTGGTGATCGGCGGCATCGGTGCATGGGTGATCCTGTGGGTCCATCACCGGCTGAAAGGGCGCGACAGGCGCCGTGCGCGCATCGGCCGCGTGCTTGGCCTGCCGCTGGCCACCGCGTTGCCGCTGCTGCTGCTGATTCCTGCACTGCAGGCGACGCCGTTGCAGGATCCGCTGCTGGGCCATCTGCAGCGCATCGTGCACATCAGCCTGGTGGCCTGCTTCATCTGGTTGCTGGTGCGCGGTGTCAGCGCCATCGAGCGCGCGATCCTGCGCAGCAATCCCATCGATGTGGCCGACAACCTGGAAGCGCGCCGCATCCAGACCCAGACCCGTGTGCTCAGCCGGGTGATCATGGGCGGCATCATCGTGCTCGGCGCCTCGCTGGTGCTGCTGCAGTTCGACATGGTGGCCAAGATCGGTTCGGCGCTGCTGGCCTCGGCCGGCCTGATCGGCCTGGTCGCCGGTATTGCGGCCAAGCCGGTGTTCGGCAACCTGATCGCTGGCCTGCAGATTGCGGTGACCCAGCCGATCCGCCTGGATGACGTGGTCATCGTCGAAGGCGAGTGGGGGCGCATCGAGGAGATCGGCAGCAGCTACGTGGTGGTGCGCATCTGGGACGAGCGGCGGATGGTGGTGCCGTTGACCTGGTTCATAGAGAACCCCTTCCAGAACTGGACGCGACGCAGCGCCGACCTGCTGGGCACTGCCTTCTTCTGGCTGGATTACCGCGCGCCCATCGCGGCGATCCGTGCCGAGCTGGAGCGCATCTGCCGGGGCGAGCCGCTTTGGGATGGCCGGGTATGCGTGACCCAGGTGACCGACACCAGCGAGCGAGCGATCCAGGTACGCCTGCTGGTCAGTGCGCGCAGTTCCGGTGATGCCTTCGACCTGCGCTGCCTGGTGCGCGAACGGATGCTGGATTTCCTCGCCCGCGAACACCCGCAGTCGCTGCCGCAGGTACGCGCGCGCCTGCAGCACGACGATGAGCTGGACATGCCGCGCGGGCCACGTGCGCGTACGGCGGACGTGCGTTCGCCCGGCGCCGAGGATGGTGAGGCGGCGATCGTGCCGGGGGAGCCGGAGCCCTTGTAGAGCCGAGCCCACGCTCGGCTCTACAGGATCGCGGCTTACGGATCGCCGGCGTCGATCAGGGCGTCGGTGGCGAACTGCGGCGGCTGCCGTGCGCGGGTGCGCTGTTCGTAGGCGTAGGCCATCTCGATCAGCTTGGGCTCGCTCCAGGCGGTACCCATGAACAGCAGTCCGGCAGGCAGGCCATCGATCTGTCCCATCGGCACGGTCAGGCTGGGGTAGCCGGCCACCGCCGCGGCGCTGTAGCTTTCGCCAGGGAAATCGTCGCCGCTGCTGCGGATCGGCCAGGCGATGCCGGTGGTCGGTGCGATCAGGCCGTCGAGCTGCTGCGCGGCGAGGACGGCATCGATGCCTTCAGGCCCCGCCAGCCGGCGTGCATCGCTGCGCGCCCGGATGTAGGCGGGGTCGGCCAGGCCGGTGGTGGCGTCGGCCTCCTGCAGCAGCTGCTGGCCGAACAGGCCCAGTTCCTGCTTCGCATGGGCCTGGTTGAAGGCGATCAGTTCGGACAGGCTGCGCAGCGGCGCCTTGTAGGTGCCGAAGTAGCGTTCCAGTCCGGCCTTGAACTCATACAGCAGCACGGTGCGCTCAGCCTCGTCCCAGGCGCCCTGGTTGGGCATCGCCACCGGCACCACCACGGCGCCGGCGCGGCGCAGCTCGGCCACCGCCTGGTCCATCAGCGGCGGCATCCCGCGGTACTTCAGCAGCGGCGTCTGCAGCAGGCCCAGGCGCTTGCCGCGCAGGCCCTGCGGATCCAGCCGCGCGGTGTAGTCGTAGACGGCGCGCCCGGGCATGGTCGCGGTGGCCGGATCGGCGTCATCGCGGCCGGCGATGGCGGTCAGCACGGCCGCGGCATCGGCCACGCTGCGGGTCATCGGCCCGGCGGTGTCCTGGCTGAAGGAAATCGGGATGATGCCTTCGCGGCTGATCAGGCCGACGGTGGGCTTCAGGCCGACCACGCCGTTGATGGCGGCCGGGCAGACGATGCTGCCGTCGGTTTCGGTACCGATGGCCACGCTGGCCAGGTTGGCAGACACCGCCACCGCGCTGCCGCTGCTGGAGCCGCACGGCGAATGGCTCAGGCGGTACGGGTTGCGGGTCTGGCCGCCGCGCGCGCTCCAGCCGGACACCGAGTCGTTGCCACGGAAGTTGGCCCATTCGCTGAGGTTGGTCTTGCCCAGCACCACCGCGCCGGCCTCGCGCAGGCGACGCACCAGGTAGGCGTCATCCGGATGGAAGCCCTGCAGCGCCAGCGAGCCGGCCGTGGTCGCCATCGGTGCGGCGTTGATGTTGTCCTTCAACAGGACCGGGATGCCGTGCAGGGGGCCGCGCAGGCGTCCGGCGCGGCGTTCGCGGTCACGCTCGGTCGCTTCCTTCAGGGCATCGGGGTTCAGTTGCAGCACCGCGCGCAGGCGCGGGCCGGTGCGGTTCAGCGCGGCGATGCGCTGCAGGTAGGCGGCGGTGAGGGTGGCGCTGTCCAGCTCGCCGGCGATCATCCGTGCCTGCAGGTCGGCCACGTCGGTTTCGGCGTAGGGGAAGGGCACGTTGCTGCTGCTGGGTTCGGCGGCGTGCGCGGCCGGTGTTGCCGGACTGCAGCCCACGGCAAGCAGCGCGGGCATGGCCGCGGCGAGGCAGATCAGCAGGGAAGGCAGGAACGGGCGCATCGGACGGCTGGGTCGGCTCCAAACGTCAGTGTAGCGGCTGCTCAGTGGCGGCGCTTGCGCAGGTCGCGGGCCAGCACGTAGACGACGATCAGGTTGATCGCCAGCACGCTCCAGGAGGCCCAGCCGGGGTGGCGGATGACCGCGTAGATATCAAAGGGCAGGTAGATCGAGGCGGTCAGGCAGCCCAGCCACGAGGCCCAGGCCCTGGCCTTCCACAGGCCCCAGGCTTCGACCAGATGCAGCAGGCCGTAGCCGATCATCGCCGCCGCGGCCAGATGCACCGCGTCGGGACTGATCATGTTCAGCAGCGAGGGCAGGGTGCCGTGATCCGGGTCCAGGCTGAAACGCCGGATCAGGGCATTGACCCCATCGCGAAGTGGCTGCGGACCGAGCATTTCCAGCCCGGTCGCCGCCAACAACGCCAGCATCGCCTTGCTCGCTTCGAGCAGGGCGATGACGTGCAGACCCGGATGCCGGTGCGGATCCGGGTTGTAGCCGTTCTGGCTCACGTTCTGCAGGCTCAGCCGCCGCGCGAAGCCTTCTTGCGGTCGCTTTCGGTCAGGAACTTCTTGCGCAGACGGATCTCCTTCGGGGTGATCTCGACCAGCTCGTCGTCCTCGATGAAGTCCAGGGCCTGTTCCAGCGAGTACTTGATCGCCGGGGTCAGCTGGATCGCATCGTCCTTGCCCGAAGCGCGCATGTTGGTCAGCGGCTTGGTCTTGATCGCGTTGACGGTCAGGTCGTTGTCCTTGGAGTGGATGCCGACCAGCTGACCTTCATACACGTTGTCGCCTTCAGCGGCGAACAGCTTGCCGCGTTCCTGCAGCGGGCCCAGCGAATAGGCGGGGGTGACGCCCGGTGCATTGGCGATCATCACGCCGTTGATGCGCTTGGCAATCGCGCCCTGTTCCTTCGGACCGTAGTGGTCGAACACGTGGAACAGCAGGCCCGAACCCTGGGTCAGGGTCTTGAACTCGTTCTGGAAGCCGATCAGGCCACGGGCCGGGATCGAGTATTCCAGGCGCACGCGGCCCTTGCCGTCCGGCTCCATGTTCTTCAGCTGGCCCTTGCGGGTGCCCAGCTTTTCCATCACGCCGCCCTGGTGCACTTCTTCGATGTCCACCACCAGCTGCTCGATCGGCTCCATGGCCTGGCCGTCGATCTGCTTGATGATGACTTCCGGGCGCGACACGGCCAGCTCGTAGCCTTCGCGGCGCATGTTCTCGATCAGCACCGACAGGTGCAGTTCGCCACGGCCGGAGACCAGGAACTTGTCGGCGTCTTCCAGCTGTTCGACCTTCAGGGCCACGTTGTGGACCTTTTCACGGTCCAGGCGGTCCTTGATCTGGCGGCTGGTCAGGAACTTGCCACCGGACAGGTCCTTGTTGCCAGCGAACGGCGAGTTGTTGACCTGGAAGGTCATCGAGATGGTCGGCTCGTCGACGGTCAGTGCCGGCAGCGCTTCCGGGGTATCCGGGTGGCACAGGGTGTCGGAGATGGTCAGCTCCGGAATACCGGAGATGGCGACGATGTCACCGGCTTCGGCGCTGTCCTGCTCGATGCGCTCCAGGCCCAGGAAGCCCAGCACCTGCGCGACCTTGCCGTTGCGCTTCTTGCCTTCACGGTCGATGACGGCGACCTGCATGTTCTTCTTCAGGGTGCCGCGCTGGATGCGGCCGATGCCGATGACGCCCACGAAGTTGTTGTAGTCCAGCTGGCTGATGCGCATCTGGAAGGCGCCTTCCGGATCGACTTCCGGCTTCGGCGCGTGCTGCATGATCGCTTCGTACAGCGGGGTCATGTCGCCGTCGCGCACGGTGTCTTCCAGGCCGGCGTAGCCGTTCAGGGCCGAGGCGTAGACGATCGGGAAGTCCAGCTGCTCGTTGGTGGCGCCGAGCTTGTCGAACAGGTCGAAGACCTGGTCGATCACCCACTCCGGACGCGAACCCGGGCGGTCAACCTTGTTGACCACGACGATCGGCTTGAAGCCCATCGCGAAGGCCTTCTGGGTGACGAAGCGGGTCTGCGGCATCGGGCCGTCCATCGCGTCGACCAGGATCAGCACGGTGTCGACCATCGACAGCACGCGCTCGACCTCGCCGCCGAAGTCGGCGTGCCCCGGGGTGTCGACGATGTTGATCCGGTTCTTGATGCCGGTCTTCTTGTCTTCCCAGGTGATGGCGGTGTTCTTGGCCAGGATGGTGATGCCGCGTTCCTTTTCCTGGTCGTTGCTGTCCATCACGCGCTCGGCGAGGACGGTACGCTCGGACAGGGTGCCGGACTGCTTCAGCAGCTGGTCGACCAGGGTGGTCTTGCCATGGTCGACGTGGGCGACGATGGCGATGTTGCGAAGGTTTTCGATGGACATACGAAAGGGGGCCAGTCGGCGCCGGATTTGGAAAAAGAAGTCCAACATTATACGTCGAAGTTGACGATTGGCGAAAACCTGCGTTTCAGACCCGGTCGGGTGCCCATTCAGGCGCCTGGCGGACCAGCCTGAACGGCACCCCCCGAGCGGCCCGACCGGTCCGCTTGGCCCATGGTCGTAGCCGCCGCCGCCACGAGCCGGGTGTAAACTAGGTGGCTAGACGCATTCCCATCTGCATCAAGGATCTTCATGTCCCTCATCGCCACTTTCGACACCACCCAGGGCCCGATCAAGGTCGAGCTGTTCGCCGACAAGGCCCCGCTGACCGTTGCCAACTTCGTCAACCTGGTCAAGCACGGTTTCTATGACGGCCTGATCTTCCACCGCGTCATCGCCGACTTCATGATCCAGGGCGGCTGCCCGCAGGGCCGTGGCACCGGCGGCCCGGGCTACAAGTTCGAGGACGAGAAGAACGGCGTGAAGCACGAGGTCGGCTCGCTGTCCATGGCCAACGCCGGCCCGAACACCAACGGCAGCCAGTTCTTCATCACCCACATCAAGACCGACTGGCTGGACGGCCGCCACACCGTGTTCGGCAAGGTCCTGGAAGGCCAGGCCATCGTCGATTCGGTCAAGCAGGGCGACGTGATCCATTCGATCACCCTGGAAGGCGACGTCGACGCCGCGCTGGCCGCACAGGCCGACCGCGTCGCCGAGTGGAACAAGATCCTCGCCGCCTGATCCCCCTTCGAAACGGCCACCAGCAGGTGGCCGTTTCCCTGTTCCCCGCCGCCCGCCAGGCCTGCGTGCCCCGCCCGCGGCGTTCCATCCAACGCTTGCAAGCAAGAGGAAACCCCCATGAAAGCACCCGTTCGTGTTGCCGTGACCGGCGCTGCCGGCCAGATCGGCTACGCCCTGCTGTTCCGCATCGCCTCCGGCGAAATGCTGGGCAAGGACCAGCCGGTCATCCTGCAGCTGCTGGAACTGCCGGTCGACAAGGCCCAGGCCGCCCTGAAGGGCGTGATGATGGAGCTGGAAGACTGCGCCTTCCCGCTGCTGGCCGGCATGGTCGGCACCGACGACGCCGAAGTGGCCTTCAAGGATGCCGACATCGCCCTGCTGGTCGGCGCGCGTCCGCGCGGCCCGGGCATGGAGCGCAAGGACCTGCTGCTGGAAAATGCCAAGATCTTCACCGCCCAGGGCGCAGCGCTGAACAAGGTCGCCAGCCGTGACGTGAAGGTGCTGGTGGTCGGCAACCCGGCCAACACCAACGCCTACATCGCCATGAAGTCGGCCCCGGACCTGAAGCCGGAAAACTTCACCGCCATGCTGCGCCTGGACCACAACCGCGCGCTGAGCCAGCTGTCGAACAAGCTCGGCAAGCCGGTCGGCGGCATGGAGAAGCTGGTCGTGTGGGGCAACCACAGCCCGACCATGTACCCGGACTACCGTTTCGCCACCGCCGATGGTGCCTCCATCGCCGATGCGATCAACGACCAGGAATGGAACGCCAACACCTTCATCCCGACCGTCGGCAAGCGCGGCGCGGCGATCATCGAAGCCCGCGGCTCGTCCTCGGCTGCTTCGGCCGCCAACGCTGCCATCGACCACGTGCGTGACTGGGTGCTGGGCAGCAACGGCAAGTGGGTCACCATGGGCGTGCCGTCCGACGGTTCCTATGGCATTCCGGAAGGCGTGATCTTCGGCTTCGCCGTGACCACCGAAAACGGCAAGTACACCCTGGTCAAGGATCTGCCGATCGACGACTTCAGCCAGAAGTACATCGACAAGACCCTGGCCGAGCTGGAAGAAGAGCGCTCCGGCGTCGCCCACCTGCTGGGCTGATACAGCCGTTGCCGGCTTCGTCTGGCATTGCTGCGATGGAACGGGGAAGCTTCGGCTTCCCCGTTTCTGTTTTGAGGGCCAGGGAACCTGATGATCCACCTGCATTACATCGATGACGCACTGCTGGTGGCCGAGAAGCCGGCCGGCCTGCTGTCCGTGCCCGGCCGCAGCGAAGAGAACCAGGACTGCGTGGTGACGCGCCTGCAGGTGCTGTACCCGGATGCACTCACCGTGCACCGCCTGGACCAGGTGACCTCGGGCCTGCTGCTGCATGCGCGCGGCAAGGTGATGCAGGCGGCACTGTCGATGCAGTTTGAACAGCGCAACGTGAGCAAGCGCTACGAAGCGGTGGTGCAAGGGCTGCTGGAGGCCGATGCCGGTGACGTGGACCTGCCGTTGATCGTGGACTGGCCGAACCGGCCGAAGCAGAGGGTCGATCATGAGCGCGGCAAGCCGGCACTGACGCGCTGGCAGGTGCTGGCGCGGGATATGCAGGCGCAATGCACGCGCGTGGCGCTGGAACCGGTGACCGGGCGCAGTCATCAGCTGCGGCTGCACATGGCCAGTCTGGGCCATCCCATCGTGGGGGATGTGTTGTATGACGCCGTGCCGGCGCAGCGGGTACATCTGCATGCGTGTGCGCTGGCGTTCACGCATCCGGTGACGGGAGCCGCGCTGGCGTTCGAGTCAGCGGCTCCGTTCTAGCTGGGAGGTGGGTTCGGCAGGGCTGCGCCCTGCACCTGCAGAAGCAACGTCAACGTCAAAGGCCTGCTATCAGTGGAGTGGCGGGGCGGCGCGCGGCTGTTGGTAGGTGTCGACCTTGGTCGACACACCTGCCAGAAATCGAATGAATTCATCCATGTCGACCAAGGTCGACACCTACCAGAGCAGGATGAGCCCAGTAGATCCACGCCATGCGTGGATTGATCTGTCAGATATCGAAATTCTTCTGGGGTCAGAGCCCGTTGCGCAGCAACGGGATCCGACCCCGTGTCGACCAAGGTCGACACCTACCAGAGCAGGATGTCGTTCCGGCAGATCGCAGGAAACTGTCGAAGGCGGGGTGGGTCCGGTTGAGGGGGTGTGAGCGGCATGGATGCCGCTCACACCCCCATGGATGGGTTCACGGCGTCCCCCTCAACCGGACCCGCCCCGCCAACCCACGGATAGCCAGCTTTTGAAGTTGACGTTGCCTTGGCTCGAAGCAGGTGCAGGACTGCAAGCCCTGCAGGACAAACCCCACCCCCTACCAAGGTAGGGCGGCCCGCGTGCCAGCACCGGACTATCCTCGATTGCATGACTTTGTCTGGGAGGGCTGCGTCATGAACTACGAGGAAACCTACCGCCGCTCGATCGACGAGCCGGAGGCGTTCTGGGGCGAGGAAGCCAAGCGCATCCATTGGCATGTGCCGCCGAAACAGGTGCTGGACTACAGCAACCCGCCGTTCCGCCGCTGGTATGTCGGCGGTGAAACCAACCTCTGCTACAACGCCGTCGACCGCCACCTCGTTGATCGGCCCGACCAGCTGGCGCTGGTGGCCGTTTCCACCGAGACCAACATCACCCGCGAAATCACCTACCGCCAGCTGTACCGCGAGGTGAACGACTTCGCCGCCGTGCTGCAGCACCTGGGCGTCGGCCACGGCGATCGCGTGGTGATCTACATGCCCAACATGGCCGAGGCGGTGTTTGCCATGCTCGCCTGCGCGCGCATCGGTGCCGTGCACTCGGTGGTGTTCGGTGGCTTCGCCGCGCACAACCTGGCGCTGCGCATCGACGATGCCAAACCGAAGCTGCTGATCGCCGCCGACGCCGGCATGCGCGGTGGCAAGGTCATTCCGTACAAGGCCATGGTCGACGCGGCCTGTGCCGAAGCGGCCAACCCGCCGCCGCACGTGCTGATCGTCTCGCGGGGGCTGGATCCGGCCGAGCCGCGCGTGCAGGGACGCGATGTCGAGTACGCCGCACTGCGCGCGCAGGTGGGCGAAAGGGACGTGCCGGTGAAATGGCTCGAATCCAGTGAGCCGAGCTACCTGCTGTATACCTCCGGCACCACCGGCAAGCCCAAGGGCGTGCAGCGCGATGTGGGCGGCTACGCAGTGGCGATGGCGCAGTCGATGGAGACCGTGTTCGACTGCCGGCCCGGCCAGGTGATGTTCTCCACCTCGGACGTGGGCTGGGCTGTCGGCCATTCCTACAACGTGTACGGGCCGCTGATCGGCGGCTGCACCTCGTTGCTCTACGAAGGCCTGCCGACCAATCCGGACCCGGGCATCTGGTGGGCACTGTGCGAGCAGTACAGCGTGCGTACGATGTTCTCCTCGCCCACGGCCATCCGCGTGCTGAAGAAGCACGATGCCGACTTCATCCACCGCCACGACCTGGATGCGCTGAAGTACCTGTTCCTGGCCGGCGAGCCGCTGGATGAACCCACCGCGCACTGGATCAGCGAGGCATTGGGCAAGCCGATCATCGACAACTACTGGCAGACCGAAACCGGCTGGCCGGCACTGACCCTGCTGCCGGGGCTGGACATGAAGCCGGTGCGCTTCGGTTCGCCGGGTTTCCCCAATCTCGGCTATCGCATGAAGGTGATCGACGAGAACACTGGCGAGGAGGTCGCCGCCGGACAGAAGGGCGTGCTGGTGGTCACCCCACCGCTGCCGCCGGGCTGCATGAGCACGGTGTGGAACGACGATGCGCGCTTCATGCAGAGCTACTTCAGCCACTTCAAGGAACTGCTGTACAGCTCGCTGGACTGGGCCATCCGTGATGACGATGGCTACACCTTCATCCTGGGCCGCACCGACGATGTGATCAACGTGGCCGGCCACCGCCTGGGCACGCGTGAGATCGAAGAGGCCATCTCGGGCCATCCACGCGTGGCCGAGGCGGCAGTCATCGGCGTCAAGGATGAGCTGAAGGGGCAGGTGCCGCTGGTGTTCGTCACCCTCAAGCAGGGCCTCAACGGGGAGGATCCCGCGCCGGTGGTGGCCGAGATGATGGCGGCCGTGACCGCCTCGCTCGGCGCGGTGGCGCGACCGGCGCATGTGCACGTGGTCAATGCGCTGCCCAAGACCCGCTCGGGCAAGCTGCTGCGGCGCTCGCTGCAGGCGCTGGCCGAACAGCGCGACCCGGGCGATCTGTCGACCCTGGATGATCCAGGGGCGCTGGAGGAGATCCGCCGCGCGCTGGGGCGGTAACCCTGATCTGTAGAGCCGAGCCCGCGCTCGGCTGCGTTTGCCTGGTAGAGCAGCCGAGCATGGGCTCGGCTCTACCCAACCGCTGGCGCACATGCGCTAAGCTCGCCCTGTCATCGGCCTGCAACAGTACCGGCGCTTCGGGGAAGCTGCGCCGGCTTCGGCGATGGCAACCAAGGGGACGCGCCCGCAAGGGCGCGTAGACGAAGCGCATCATGGATCGGGGGGATGCATGGCTCTGCTGTATGCCAAGACGGCTGCTGGCCGCCAGGAAATCGAAGACCGTGGCCGGCGCCTGCCGGCGGGACTGCGGTCGATTCTGCTGATGGTCGATGGCCAACGGGATGACAATGAACTACGCGGCCTGTTCGAGGGCCTGCGCGCGCCGGTCGACGCGCTGCAGCAGCTGGCGGCCGAAGGCCTGATCGAAGTCGTCGGCGGTTCGGCCGAGCCGGTGCCGGTACGCGGCCTCAGCAGTGGCCGCGAGCAGGACCCGGCGCTGTACCAGCAGTTGTATGACGCGATGAGCGAGGCGGTGCGCCGCCATCTGGGCCTGAAGGGCTACTTCATGCAGTTGAAGATCGAGCGCTGCAAGGATGCATTGGCGCTGGAACGGCTGTGCCCGGAACTGCTTGCGGCCGTAGGCAGCGCGCGCAGTCCTGCACTGGCCCAGCGCTGGTGGCAGGAGACGCGGGCGCGGCTGGACGGCGGCAGTGTCGAGGTCGTGCAGGCGTAGCGCGGCGGGTAAAGTGGGCGATGGATTCCACTGCCCATGAGGATGCCTGCGTGCAGGACGAACACGACACCACCGACACGCCCGGCTGGGATGCGATCAATGCGGCGCTGGCGCCGCTGTATGCCGGCCAGGAGCCGCGCCACTATGGCACCGCGCTGCCGTACACACTGGGCGGCCAGGATCCGCTGGATGGCATCAGCGTGTACTGGTCCGATGCGCCGGTGCCGCACTGGCATTACGTCACCTACGGTTTCTCCGAGCTGTATGCCAAGGAAAGCAGCGATGCGCAGGCCAGTGGCTATGGTTTCGAGCTGACCTTCCGCCTGGCGGCCGGCCCTGGCGAGGATGCCGCCAGCACGCCGCCGGCGTGGCCGCTGAACCTGCTGCAGAATCTGGCGCGCTATGTGTTCGGCAGCGGCAATGTGTTCGAGGATGGCCACCATCTCAATGCCAACGGACCGATCGCGCTGGAAACCGATACCCGACTGTGCCACCTGGCTTTCATCGCCGACCCGCAGCTGCCGGCGCGTGATACCGCCAACGGTCACCTGCAGTTCCTGCAGCTGGTCGGCCTGACCGATCAGGAGATGGAAGCCGTCAAGCGCTGGTCGACCCGTGGCGTGCTGCAGGCCCTGCAGCCAGCGATGCCGCTGTGGATCACCGACCTGTATCGCGGCAACCTGCTCGATGATCCCGTGCTGGCGGCACGGGTGCGGGAAGACAGTGAACGCGAAGGTTCCAGCACCGGCATGCTGTTCATCGAGACACTGCAGTGGCGGCAGGAGGCAGGAGTGACCACGCTGGTGCTGGGTGCGGGGCAGGTCCCTGCCATCGGCGAACTGCTGCCCCTGCGGCTGCGCCATGGCCGGTCGCTCGAACTGGTCAGCCGTGAGCGCCAATGGACCTTCACCCCGGCCGATGGCGAGGCAGTGAACGAGGTGCAGGATGACAGCGCGCGCTGGGCGCTGGATGAGGCGGGGCTGCAGGCGCTGGCGGCAGTGCCGGCCGAACGCGGGCTTTACCCGGTGGCCGAGGCGCTGCGCATTGAGGTGGTGCCGACCCAGCTGCGTGACGGCAAGGGCGAGGTCATCCGCGAGATCGGCTGAGCGCGGCAGACGCGTAGCATCGAGCTTGCTCGACGGATGGACCCGTGGTCATCGGGGTCGGAGCCGCCCGCTGCGCGAACGGCTCTGACCCCGTCCAAGGCCTCAGGCCAGGCCTTCGGCCTTCAGTACGGCCTGGACGCCGGCATCGGCCTCCATGCGGGTCTTGAACGCAGCCACGTTGTCCAGGCCGACCAGGTCGACCTTGGCCGCCGCTGCCCAGCGCAGGGTGATGTAGAAGTACGGATCGGCGAAGCTGCGGAAACCGGCCAGCCACGGCTTGTCGGCCAGCTGCTTGTCGGCGGTCTCGAACAGGCCGCGCAGGCGCTTGCGCGCGGCGGCGCGGATGGCGTCGAACTGGCCTTCATCGGCAATGAACTTGGCCGGCCCGAACAGCGGCGAGAACGCCGGGTGCACGTCCGAGTTGACGAAGGACAGCCAGCGGGTGGCCTCGGCGCGCTGCTGCGCACTGCCATCACCGGCCAGGCCGGCCTGCGGGAAGCTGTCGGCGATGTAGCCCATGATGGCCGCGTTCTGCAGCAGGATGAAATCGCCATCGACCAGCGCGGGTACGGCGCCGGCCGGATTGATCTTGAGGAATTCCGGACCCTTCAGGGTGTCCTTGTCCAGCAGTTCCACTTCATAGGGCTGGCCGGTCCACTGCAGGGCGATGTGGTCGGCGGTGGAACAGGCACCGGGCTTGCTGTACAGCTTCATGGTGACTCCAGGCAGGGCGTGGCGGGAAACGTCCACTATCCCAGAGCCTGCCGGCGCGCGGCAACGCTGCCGCCGGCAACAGATCGTTACGACTGGCGAGGCTTGAGGTTCTGCACCTTATAGAAGGTGTGGTCGCCGATGGTCGCCACCTGGTAGGCATTGCGCCAGTTCGGGCTGGCGATGGACAGCGCGGCGAAGTGGCTGGCGCCGGGCACGATCTCGCGGCGTTCGCCGGCCGGCAGCGCCCAGTTGCGCTCGGCGTCGAAGGCCACGTTCATCGCCTCGCTCCAGGCCGCGTCGTTGCCCAGCTGGGTGCCGGGGGAGACGATGGTCGGGGCGAACTGCTTGCGCGCGGTGACCACCTGGCACATCGAATCGCCCCACAGGCCACTGTCGAGGCGGCGCAGTGCGACTTCGGCGACGGCCTGCTGGCCGCGCAGGGTCTGGTCGCGGGCTTCCAGGTAAACGGTGGTGCTCAAACACAATGAATCAGCGGCCGGCTGCGGCAACAACTGCGACAGCCAGAGAATCCAGGCCAGTTTCATATGACTCCTTGCTCCGTATGGGCCGCACCTCGGGGTTCCCGCAGCGGGGGCTGTGGGCCGGGGTACGACTTGGCGTGATGGGGAGGCGGCCATCGGGGCCGCCCCGTGGGCGACCCCCAAAAGAAACGATCAGTCCGATCGAGGGGGGCGCGCCGGCTCACCGGAAACTGGCTGGTGAGCAGAAAGTTGGCGCAAGGTAGGGGGGCATTGCAGAACGCATCCTGAACCGGCCTGCTTGACATTCAGGTATTGGTGGGGAGACGGAAATCACATTCTGTCCCCCATTCAGGCCCGGACTACAGCGCGGCAGCCACCCGGCTGCCCTGGTCGATTGCGCGTTTTGCATCCAGTTCGGCGGCCACATCCGCACCACCAATCAGCTGTGCGGCGATGCCGGCAGCCTGCAGTTCGGCCATCAACGCGCGGTTGGGTTCCTGCCCGGCGCACACCACCACATGGTCGACCGGCAGCAGCTGTTCGCTGCCGTCGACACGGATGCGCAGGCCCTCGTCGTCCACGCCCAGGTACTCCACGCCACCGAGCATGCGCACGCCCTTGGCCTTCAACGTGGCGCGGTGGATCCATCCGGTGGTCTTGCCCAGCCGCGCTCCCGGCTTGCCCGGGCTGCGCTGCAGCAGCCAGAGGCGACGCGGCGAGGCCTCGACCTCTGGGCGGGTCAGTGCGCCACGTGCCTCGAAGCGGCTGTCCACGCCCCACTCGGCCATCCAGCGCTGCGGGTCCAGCGACGGCGAGGGGCCGGCATGGCTGAGGAATTCGCCCACGTCGAAGCCGATGCCACCGGCACCGATGATCGCCGCGTTGGCACCGACCTCGACCCGGCCCAGCAGCACGTCCAGATAGGTGACCACCTTGGCGTGGTCGGCACCCGGGAAGTCGACCTTGCGCGGGGTGATGCCGGTAGCCAGCACCACGTGATCGAAACCGGCCAGGGCGGCCGCGTCGGCGTGGGTGTTCAGCCGCAGCTGCACCCCCGTTTCGGCCAGCGTGTGGCGGAAGTAGCGCAGGGTCTCGTGGAACTCCTCCTTGCCCGGGATGCGCTTGGCCACGTTGAACTGGCCGCCGATCTCCTCGCCGGCATCGAACAGGGTGACCTGGTGGCCACGCCCGGCGGCCACCGTGGCACAGGCCAGGCCGGCCGGGCCGGCACCGACCACGGCGATCTTCTTCGGTGCGGTGGTGGGGCGGTAGACCAGTTCGGTCTCGTGCGCCGCACGCGGGTTGACCAGGCAGCTGGCCAGCTTGTTCTCGAACACGTGGTCCAGGCAGGCCTGGTTGCAGGCGATGCAGGTGTTGATGGCCTCGGCACGGCCGGCGCGGGCCTTGTTCGGCCACTGCGGGTCGGCCAGCAGCGGGCGTGCCAGCGAGACCATGTCGGCACCGCCGCCGGCCAGGATGCGCTCGGCCACCTCGGGCATGTTGATGCGGTTGGTCGCCACCAGCGGCACCTTCACGTGCGGCTTGAGCTTGGCGGTGACCCCGGCGAAGGCCGCGCGCGGCACCGAGGTGGCGATGGTCGGAATGCGCGCCTCATGCCAGCCGATGCCGGAATTGATGATTGTCGCGCCGGCGGCCTCGATGGCCTGCGCCTGCTGCACGATCTCTTCCCAGTTGCTGCCGTCATCGACCAGGTCGACCAGTGACAGCCGGTAGATGATGATGAAATCCGGGCCGCAGGCCTCACGGATGCGGCGCACGATCTCCACCGCGAAACGCATGCGCTGGCGCGCGTCGCCACCCCAGGCATCGGTGCGCGTGTTGGTGCGCGGGGCGATGAACTCGTTGATGAGGTAGCCCTCCGAGCCCATCACTTCCACGCCGTCGTAGCCGGCCTCGCGGGCCAGCCTGGCGCTGCGCGCGTAATCGGCGATATGCCGTTCAACGCCGCTGGCCGACAGCGCACGCGGGGTGAACGGGTTGATCGGCGCCTTCAGCTTTGACGGTGCCACCGACAGGGGGTGATAGGCATAACGACCGGCATGCAGCAGCTGCAGGCAGATCTTCGCGCCGTGCTGGTGCGCGGCCGCAGTGAGCTGGCGGTGTGGGCGTACTTCCCAGGGCCAGGACAGTTTGCCGCCGAACGGCTTCAACCAGCCCACCACGTTCGGCGCGAAACCACCGGTGACGATCAGGCCGACGCCGCCCTCGGCGCGCTCGGCGAAATAGGCGGCCAGGCGCGGGAAGTCACGGGCGCGATCTTCCAGGCCGGTGTGCATCGAGCCCATCAGCACCCGGTTGCGCAGTTGGGTAAAGCCCAGATCCAGCGGGGAGAACAGGTGCGGGTAGGCGGTTTCGTTGGCTGGCGACATGATCGATACGCTTGCGTACGGAAGCGCGCAGGGTGCCGTGAAACCGCGGCCGGGGCAAGGGCTGGTAGTGCCGGCCGCTGGCCGGCATCCCGATCCGATCAGGGCGCCTGGGGGTGCCGGCCAGCGACCGGCACGACCACCGGGCGGCCGATGCCGAACCAGCCCAGGGTGAAACTGCACAGCGGGCCGATCAACAGGGCGAAGGCCAGCGTGCCCAGGCCGATGTTGCCGCCCAGCCACGCGCCGATCACCAGCACACTGCCTTCGATGAGGGTGCGCACCTTCCAGATCGGCCAGCCGGTGCGGGCATGCAGGCCGGTCATCAATCCATCACGCGGGCCGGGGCCGAGGCGGGCGCCGATGTACAGGCCGGTGGCCAGGGCGATCAACAGCAGGCCGGCGCTGAACAGCAGCAGCTGCCACCCCAGGCCGGCCGCGGGTGGCAGCAGCCACAGGCCGAACTGCGCCGAGGGGCCGATCAGCAGCACGTTGAGCACCGTGCCCACGCCGGGCTTCTGCCGCAGAGGCCACCACAGCGCCAGCACCAGCAGCCCGACCAGGTTGGTGACCAGCCCGAACGACAGCGGCGCGTGCAGGGTGATGCCCTGCGAAAGCACGTCCCACGGCGCCACGCCGATGGCGGCCCGCACCATCAGCGCGATGCCGAATCCATAGAGGAACAGGCCAGTGACGAGTTGCAGCAGGCGCAGGGGCAGGGCGGTGGACATGAACGCTCCGGGGACGGGGAATCTGTTTCCACCGTAGTCCCGGTTGCGACTTCGATATAGATACAGATGAAGTCCAATGCGAGCGCACAGCAATGAACAGCGTCCTGGACCGGGATAAAGCCGTCGCGCACGCGCGACGCTGCGGGTAAATCCATGCAATCGACGCGATGACGTAATCGGCACGGCGGCGTTCGCCGCCCGCATACCGTCCCGGTACAGGCCCGGGTAAAGGTTCCTCACGTCGATGGGCGCGCGCTGAATCTCCTCGCGGAGGCCTCCGCAAAACCTGTCGCGCATTCCCCTTAATCCCCTCCAAACCCTTGTCGCACGTGGGTCTTGCGGATCTTCATCATCCTGTATAGGGTTTCAACGTCGGACCGGAGGCCGGCCGGGTGCGACGCTTCACATGTTACGTGACTGTTAACATGGCCTTCACCCGCCTGAGCATAATGTTCGCGGCGGTGGCGTGCTGAATCGGCTGTCGAACCTCGACGCAGTAGTGCTGGCCCATGCCTCTACCGGTTTCATACCCCCGAAATAGGAGCTGTACTCAATGAACAAGAAGATCCTTACTGCCGCGCTGCTGGGTGGTCTGGCTTTCGCCCAGGCTGCGTCCGCGCAGGAGTTCGATGACCGCTGGTACCTGACCGGTTCGGCCGGCTTCAACTTCCAGGACAGCGACCGTCTGACCAACGATGCTCCGTTCGTCACCCTGGGCCTGGGTAAGTTCATCAGCCCGAACTGGTCGCTGGACGGTGAGCTGAACTACCAGAACCCGAACTTCGACGCCAACCAGGATCAGAACTGGTCGCAGTACGGCGTGTCGTTCGACATGCGTCGCCACTTCATCAAGGAAGGCCGCGGCTGGAACCCGTACATCGTCGGCGGCCTGGGCTACCAGAAGTCCGAAGAAGAGTACCTGAACACCGTTGGCGTGCTGACCGACCGCAAGGACGGCAACCTGTCGGCCAAGCTGGGCGTCGGCCTGCAGACCACCTTCGAAAAGCGCGTTGCTGTCCGCGCTGAAGTGGCCTACCGCGCTGACTTCGACGACCAGAGCGTTGCTGCCCGTGACGAAAGCTGGTTCGGCGACGTGCTGGCTTCGGTCGGCGTCGTGATCCCGCTGGGCCCGGCCCCGGTGGCTGCTGCCCCGGCTCCGGCTCCGGTTGCCCCGAGCTGCGCCGACCTGGACGACGACGGTGACGGCGTCAACAACTGCGACGACAAGTGCCCGAACTCGCAGCCGGGTCAGACCATCGGTCCGGACGGTTGCCCGGTGCCGGTCTCGATCGACCTGAAGGGCGTGAACTTCGACTTCGACAAGTCGAACCTGCGTCCGGACGCCGTGGCCATCCTGTCGGAAGCTTCGGAAATCCTGAAGCGTTACCCGGATCTGCGCGTTGAAGTGGCCGGTCACACCGACTCGAAGGGTACCGACGCTTACAACCAGAAGCTGTCCGAGCGTCGCGCCACCGCCGTGTACAACTACCTGACCCAGAACGGTGTGGACGCTTCGCGTCTGCAGGGCCCGATCGGCTACGGCGAGAGCCGTCCGATTGCCCCGAACACCAACCCGGATGGTTCGGACAACCCGGAAGGTCGCGCCAAGAACCGTCGTACCGAGCTGAACGTCCAGAACTGAGTTCTGACGCTCCGCCAGTAAGACACAGCAGGACCCGGCTTCGGCCGGGTCTTGTTGTTTGTGCGAACCGAAACCGCAGGCATCGTCCAGGGCAAGCGACCGTTCGTCGGTATTTTGTCCATGAAACCAACAAGTTGCCGTATTCATTGAAAGTGGCGCTTGAAAGCTGTCGCGGCATTGCTAAACTCGCCGCGTCACCTTCCTTTCGTGGATGCCCTTCATGCTGCGCTCTGCATCGGCCGCCGTCCTGGCGCTGGCCCTGGTTCCCGTCGCCCACGCGGCGGTCGATTGCTCGGTCAACACCAGCGCATCGCCGCTGCCCCTGCCGGCTACGGCCATCGCGCCGGTGGCCGATGAGCTGTACATCCGCGGTACCCAGCTGGGCATGTCCAGCGGCGTGCTGGGCAGCAGCTATGATCCCTCGCAGTCGCTGGACCAAGTGCTGCAGCGTCTGCGCATCGACGGCTGCCAGAACATCGCCAAGGCCATTCCCAGCGCACCGGCGGTTAAGCCCAACGACCCGGCCGCCTACAAGCCGCAGACCGAGTTCGACAACACGCCGTGGCGCTTCGACATGAGCCAGAACGGCAAGCGCATGACCGCCGAGGAGTTCGATGCCTGGATGAAGGCGCGCGGCGTGCGCGTGGTCAAGGCGCGACCGGCGCCGGCCGCTGCCGCTGCCCCGGCCACCACCGAAGCACCGGCTGAGACCAAGCCGGGCGAGAAGAAGTAAGCCGCGCGGGGAGCAGAGGCTTGCGCACGCGTCGCCCTCCTGCCACCCTCGCCGCCCGCTCCCACGCGCCGCGTGGGCGTGCGAAGCCCGCTGCCGCACCCGCCGGTGTCCGCCATGGCCTGGCGCGCGTGCTGTCCAAGGCGGGCGTCTGTTCACGCACCGAAGCCGCGCGCTGGATCGCTGACGGTCGCGTGCGGGTGTCCGGGCGCATCGTCCTCGATCCCGAATTCCCGATCGCCCAGCCCGCTCCGCCCATCGAGGTGGACGGCCAGCCGCTGGGCGCGCCGCAGCGCCTGTACCTGATGCTCAACAAGCCTCGCGGGGTGGTGACCACCGCGCAGGACGAGCGTGGCCGCGATACCGTCTACCGTTGCTTCGATGGCGCCGGGCTGCCCTGGATCGCGCCGGTCGGACGGCTGGACAAAGCCAGTGAAGGGCTGCTGCTGTTCAGCAATGACCCGCAGTGGGCTGCGCGCCTGACCGACCCGCAGACCGGGCCGGACAAGACCTACCACGTACAGATCGACCGTCTGCCGGACGAGGCCACGCTGGCCGCGCTGCAGGCCGGCATCGAGGACGAGGGCGAGTTCCTGGTCGCCCGGGCCGTGCGCGTGCTGCGCAGCGGTGACAAGACCGCATGGCTGGAAGTGGTCCTCGAAGAGGGACGCAACCGCCATATCCGCCGCCTGCTGGCGGCCTTCGACCTGCAGGTGCTGCGCCTGGTCCGGGTTGCGATCGGTGGGCTGGCGCTCGGCGATCTCGGCAAGGGCCAGTGGCGGGTGCTGGAGGTCAGCGACCAGCAGCGGCTGGGGGCCGCTGCACCGGGCTGAAGCTGTGGCCCATGGCCGGCGGCTGCCGGCCACCGTTCCAGGTGCAGGGGGCGCCTGGTTTTCGATTCATTTGAACGGAGCGTTGCCCATGTACCCGACCCTCGACCGAACCCTGCGCTGCGCCGGCCTGTTGCTGCCGCTCGCACTGCTGACCGCCTGCAGCGGCCACAAGAAGGTGGCCAAGGCAGAAGCCCCGGTGGAAACGCCGGTGGTGGAAGTGAAGACCCCGGAACTGGACGGCCGCGGCAGCTACCGCTTCATGATGAGCAACGGCGACCACAAGATGACCGCCGACGAGTTCGATGCCTGGATGAAGGCCAACGGCATCCGCGTGGCCAAGGGCAATACGCAGAATGCGGCCGCCACGCCGGTGGTGGTGGCCAGCAAGGATGAGCCCAAGGACAAGAAGAAAAAGAAGAAGTGACGGGCGTCGTGCGCTGCACCTCTGGTAGGTGCCGACCTTGGTCGGCACTGGCGCTGCGCTCCTGGTAGGTGCCGACCTCGGTCGGCACGCCATCAGGCTCGGTAGGTGCCGACCTCGGTCGGCACGCCTTGCCCGGCGGGATCAGCCCTTGATCACGCCCAGCTCCAGGCCGATGCGGGTGAACGCATCAATGGCGCGGTCCAGGTGTTCGCGCGTGTGCGCGGCGCTGATCTGGGTGCGGATGCGCGCCTGGCCCTTGGGCACCACCGGGAAGAAGAAGCCGATCGCGTAGATGCCTTCTTCCAGCAGGCGCTCGGCGAACTTCTGCGCCAGCGGTGCGTCGTACAGCATCACCGGGCTGATCGGATGCACGCCCGGCTTCACGTCGAAGCCAGCGGCGACCATCTTCTCGCGGAAGTAGCGGGTGTTTTCCACCAGCGTGCTGCGCAGGTCGTCAGCGGCAGCCAGCATCTCGAAGGCCTTGATGCCGGCGGCGACCACGTGCGGCGGCAGCGAATTGGAGAACAGGTAGGGACGCGAACGCTGGCGCAGCAGTTCGATCACCTCGGCGCTGGCACAGGTGAAGCCGCCCAGCGCGCCGCCCATGGCCTTGCCCAGGGTGCCGGTGATGATGTCGATCTTCTCCAGCACGCCCTTCACTTCGGCCGAGCCGCGGCCGCTGGCACCGAGGAAGCCGGTGGCGTGGCATTCGTCGATGTGGACCAGGGCGTTGTACTTCTTCGCCAGCGCAGTGATCTCATCCAGCGGGGCGATGAAGCCGTCCATCGAGAACACACCGTCGGTGGTGATCAGCTTGGTCCTGCAGCCGGCCGCATCGGCGGCCTGCAGCTGCGCTTCCAGGTCGGCCATGTCGCAGTTTGCGTAGCGGAAGCGCTTGGCCTTGCACAGGCGCACGCCGTCGATGATCGAGGCGTGGTTCAGTGCGTCGGAAATGATCGCGTCGTTTTCACCGAGCAGGGGCTCGAACAGGCCGCCGTTGGCATCGAAGCAGGCTGCATACAGGATGGTGTCCTGCTTGCCGAAGAAGTCGGCGATCTGCTTTTCCAGCTGCTTGTGCAGGTCCTGGGTGCCGCAGATGAAGCGCACCGAGGCCATGCCGAAGCCGTGGGTATCCAGGGCGTCCTTGGCCGCCTGGATCAGGTCCGGGTGGTCGGCCAGGCCCAGGTAGTTGTTGGCGCAGAAATTGAGCACGGTGCGGCCATCGTCGAGGGTGATCTCGGCCGACTGCGGGCTGGTGATGATCCGCTCGGACTTGAACAGGCCCTGGGCGCGGATGGCGTCCAGTTCCTCGGCGTAATGGCGGGTCAGCGGGGCAGAGGTGGCGTCGCTCATGTCAGGCAGTCTTCGGCACGGGAAACCCGTGATTTTACCCGTCGGCGCACCCTCCCGGGGCGTGATCGGGCGGTCTGGCCGGGCCTGGCGGGGGGGAACTGTTTCACACGTGATTGTTGCATCGCAATATCAATACGGTTAAAAAACCGTAAACACCCGCCGCACCGCCCACCCCCACGTCTGGAGAGACCCCGCATGAACCACGCCACGCGCTGTACCGCCGCCGCTGTGCTCTGCGCCGCCCTGCTTGCCCCGTTCGCCGCCAGTGCCCAGGACGAGGCCGCATCACCGTTCAGCTGGAACATCACCGGCGTCTCCGACTACATGTTCCGCGGCGTGTCGCAGACCGACGAGAATCCCACCGGCCAAGCCGGCCTCACCTACACCTCGCCGGTGGGCGTATACGCCGGTGTGTGGGGGTCGGGCGTGGATTTCGGTGATGGCAGCCCGGAGTTCGAGGTCGACTACTTCGTCGGCTACAACGTCGACTTCAGCGAGAACGTGAACTTCGACGTGATGCTCAACCGCTACACCTACCCGGGTGCCAGCGAGCTGGCCTACAACGAGCTGATCACCAAGACCAGCTTCGCCAAGAACTACAACGTCACCGTGGCCTACACCAACGATGTGTGGAACAGCGGCACCGATGGCTGGTACTACGCCGTGGGCGGCGAATGGCCGCTGCCGAACGACTTCTCGGTCACCGCCAATGTCGGCCGCAGCACCTTCGAACACGGCCTGGCCAAGGACTACACCGATTTCAACATCGGCGTCAGCCGCGCCATCGGCATGGCTACCGTTGGCCTTGGCTTCTACGGCACCGACGGCAACGGCCGCGACAACTCGGGCAAGCTGGCCGACAACCGCGTGGTGCTGACCGTCTCGGTCGGCAAGTGATCCTGCGCTGCTGACGCCCATGAAAAAGGCGCCCGATGGGCGCCTTTTTCTTTGCGGCAACGCCGGGCATGGCCCGGCGCTACCGTATGCCGGATCAATTCCAGCTGAGGACGACCTTGCCGGCCTTGCCTTCTTCCATCAGGTCGAAGCCCTTCTGGAAGTCATCGATCGGCAGCTGGTGGGTCATCACCTTGCCCAGCGGGAAGCCGGACAGCACCAGCTGGGTCATCTTGTACCAGGTCTCGTACATCTTGCGGCCGTAGATGCCCTGCACGGTCAGGCCCTTGAAGATGATCTTGTCCCAGTCGCAGCCGGCGCCCTTGGGCATGATGCCGAGCATGGCGATCTTGCCGCCGTGGTACATGCAGTCGAGCATGTCGTTGAAGGCACGCGGGTTACCGCTCATTTCCAGGCCCACGTCGAAGCCCTCCATGTGCAGTTCCTTCATCACGTCCTTCAGCGACTGGTTGGCGACGTTCACCACGCGGGTGGCACCCATGTCGGCCGCCAGCTTCAGGCGGAAGTCGTTGACGTCGGTGACCACCACGTTGCGCGCACCGATGTGCTTGCAGATGCCGGCGGCGATGATGCCGATCGGGCCTGCGCCGGTGATCAGCACGTCCTCGCCGATGACGTCGAATTCCAGCGCGCAGTGCGCGGCATTGCCGTACGGGTCGAAGAAGGCGGCCAGCTCGGACGGGATCTGGTCGGGGATCGGCCACAGGTTGCTGGCCGGCATCACCATGTATTCGGCGAAGGCGCCGTTGACGTTGACGCCGATGCCGACGGTGTTCGGACACAGGTGCGGGCGGCCGCCGCGGCAGTTGCGGCAGTGGCCGCAGACGATGTGGCCTTCGGCCGAGACGCGCTGGCCGATTTCATAGCCGGTGACGGCCGAGCCGAGTCCGGCGATGCGGCCGACGAACTCGTGGCCGATGGTCAGGCCCGGCTTGATGGTGCGCTGGCTCCACTCGTCCCACAGGTAGATGTGCAGGTCGGTGCCGCAGATGGCGGTCTTTTCCAGCTTGATCAGGACCTCGTTCGGACCGGGCGTCGGCACCGGAACCTCTTCGAGCCAGATGCCCTTGGCTGCTTCGCGCTTGACCAGGGCCTTCATCGTTTGCTGCGCCATCGGGTGGAACTCATCAGGGGGAAAACGCGGATTATAGAGGGCTGCGCGGAATTCCCATGTTGCGCTGCGGGTGCTTTGGCGCTCCCGTTAGCGCCGGGCCATGCCCGGCGGAGGGCAGTGGGCCGGCCCATGACTTCCGGGGATCGGGGCGGGGCAGGGGGCTGGGCTACACTCGGCGGTTCTTTCACCAGGGGCCGCTCGATGCGCTCGAACCTGCTTGCATTCTCCGTCGTCGCCAGCCTCGGGCTGGTCCAGGTCGCCCATGCCGCCGAAGGCATGTGGGTGCCGCAGCAGCTGCCGGAAATTGCCGGCCCGCTGCAGAAGGCCGGCCTGAAGCTGTCCCCGCAGCAGCTGGCCGACCTGACCGGCGACCCGATGGGCGCGGTGGTTGCGCTGGGCGGCTGCACCGCCAGCTTCGTCTCCCCGCAGGGCCTGGTGGTCACCAACCACCACTGTGCCTACGGCGCCATCCAGCTCAATTCGACCGCGCAGAAGAATCTGATCAAGGACGGCTTCAACGCCCCGACCCAGAAGGACGAACTGAGCGCCGGCCCGAACGCCCGCGTGTTCGTGCTCGACCAGATCACCGACGTCACCACCCAGGCCAAGGCCGCCATCGCTGCCGCCGGCAAGGATCCGCTGGCCCGCAGCCGCGCCCTGGATGCCTTCGACAAGGCACAGGTCGCCGCCTGTGAAGCCGATGCCGGCTTCCGTTGCCGCCTGTACTCGTTCAGCGGCGGCAACACCTACCGCCTGTTCCGCAACATGGAAATCAAGGACGTGCGCCTGGTCTACGCGCCCCCGGGCAGCGTCGGCAAGTTCGGCGGCGACATCGACAACTGGATGTGGCCGCGCCACACCGGCGATTTCTCGTTCTACCGCGCTTATGTGGGCAAGGACGGCAAGCCGGCGGCATTCTCGGCCGACAACGTGCCCTACCAGCCCAAGCACTTCCTGAAGTTCGCCGACCAGCCGCTGGGCGCCGACGACTTCGTGATGGTGGCCGGCTACCCGGGCCGCACCAACCGCTACGCCCTGGCCGGCGAGTTCAACGAGACCGCCAGCTTCACCTACCCGACCATCGCCCGCCACTACAACGCGGTGCTGAAGATGATCGACGAGGCCGGCAAGGCCGATCCGGACGTGAAGGTGAAGTACGCCGCCACCGCGGCCAGCATGAACAACGTGGCCAAGAACTACCTGGGCCAGCTGGAAGGCTTCAAGCGCATCGACGCGGCCGGCCAGAAGCAGGCCGAAGAAGCGGCCGTGCTGGCCTGGCTGAAGAAGCAGGGCGCCGCCGGCAAGCCGGCCCTGGCCGCGCACGCGCAGCTGCTCAAGCACCTGGACACCAGCAAGGCCACGCGTGAGCGCGACCTGTTCGTGTCGCAGTTCAACAACACCTCGGCAGTCAGCGCCGCCATCACCCTGTACCGCCTGTCGATCGAGCGCAGCAAGCCGGACGCCGAGCGCGAAGCCGGCTACCAGCAGCGCGACCTGACCACCATCGAAGGTGGCCTGAAGCAGATGGACCGCCGCTACGTGGCGAAGATGGACCAGCAGCTGCAGACCTACTGGCTGGACCAGTACGTCGCCCTGCCGGCCGCGCAGCGCGACAACGAGGTGCTGAATACGTGGCTGGGGGGCAGCGACGAGGCCGCCGTGAAGTCGCTGGTCGGCAAGCTGTCGGGCACCCAGCTGGGCAGCCTGGACACGCGCCTGAAGTGGTTCAGTGCCGACCGCGCCGCCTTCGAAGCCAGCAATGATCCGGCCATCCAGTACGCGGTGGCGGTGATGCCGGCACTGCTGAAGCAGGAAGAGCAGAAGAAGATCCGCGAAGGCGAATCGCTGACCGCCCGTCCGCTGTACCTGCAGGCCGTGGCCGACTACAAGAAGAGCCAGGGCGAATTCGTCTACCCCGATGCCAACCTGTCGCTGCGCATCACCTTCGGCAACGTCATGGGCTATGGCAAGGACGGCGTGCAGTACACCCCGTTCACCACCCTGGAAGGCGTGGCCGCCAAGGAAACCGGCGAAGACCCGTTCGATTCGCCCAAGGCGCTGCTGGATGCGGTCAAGGCCAAGCGTTACGGCGGCCTGGAAGACAAGCGCATCGGTTCGGTGCCGGTGAACTTCCTGTCCAACCTGGACATCACTGGCGGCAATTCCGGTTCGCCGGTGCTGGACGCGCACGGCAAGCTGGTCGGCCTGGCCTTCGACGGCAACTGGGAATCGGTCAGCTCCAACTGGGTGTTCGACCCGGTGATGACCCGCATGATCGCCGTGGACAGCCGCTACATGCAGTGGATCATGCAGGAAGTGGCGCCCGCGCCGCAGCTGCTGAAGGAACTGAACCTGGCGAAGTAAGGTAGTGCCGGCCGCTGGCCGGCAACGCCCCCGGGCGGAGCATCCACGCATGGCGTGGATCTACTGGCGCAATCGGTGTGCAAACCTGAAGCCCCGCGACGCCGGTCGCGGGGTTTTTTCATGCCCCGACCGGGCCGGTCCGCCGAACAGGTATCATCCCTGTTCCGCGCACTTCACAGGATGTGAACGAAGCGCGGAAACCTCCTCCCCCCAGGACCCCTTGTTCGCATGCGCATCCTGCTTGCCCGTCACGGCGAAACGCCGTGGAACGCCGAAGGCCGCTACCAGGGCCAGATCGACATCCCGCTTTCGCCCATCGGCGAAGCCCAGGCCCAGGCCTTGGGCGCCCGTCTCGCTTCGGTGGACATTACCCGTGCGGTGGCCTCGCCGCTGTCGCGCGCCCAGCTGACCGCCCAGCTCGCCCTCGGTGCCGACCGCGCCGCCATGCTGCAGACCGAACCGGAACTGCAGGAGATCGCCCACGGTGAGTGGGAAGGCCTGCTGGCCAGCGAGATCAATGAAAAAGATCCGTCGCGCCTGAAGGCCTGGCGCGAGGAACCCGATACCGTGCTGATGCCCGGCGGCGAATCGCTGCGCCTGGTGCTCGAGCGCAGCTGGCGTGGCCTGGCGCGTGCCGCCGAAGGCCTGGGCGAAGATGACACCCTGCTGGTGGTCGCCCATGACGCGGTCAACCGGGTGATCCTGTGCAAGGTGCTCGGCCTGCCGATTTCCCGTCTGTGGACCTTCCGCCAGGCGCCGACCACCCTGAACCTGCTCGAAGGTCCCGACCTGGACAGCCTGGAAGTGGTGCGCCTGAACGACTGCGCCCACCACACGCCGTTCTTCGGTGAAGCCAAGCACCGCGCCCTCTGATTCCCGAACCACCTGCTTCTGCTGGAACCGCTGCCGTGACGAACACCCCGACCACCCTGGCCGACTGGCTGGACTACATTGAACGCCAGCACCCGGCGAGCATCGACATGGGCCTGGAGCGCGTGCGCGCCGTGGCCACGGCGATGGGCCTGGGTGCGCCGGCCAGGCACACCATCGTGGTCGGTGGTACCAACGGCAAGGGCTCCACGGTTGCCTTCATCGAGGCCATCGGCCGTGCCGCCGGCTGGAAGGTCGGCGCGTACACCTCGCCGCACCTGCAGCGTTACAACGAGCGGGTGCGCATCGATGGCCAGGACGTGGACGACGCCGCGCTGGTGGCGGCGTTCAACACGGTGGAAGCCGCGCGCGGCGACATCACCCTGACCTATTTCGAGTACGGCACGCTGGCGGCACTGCAGTTGTTCGCCGATGCCGGGCTGGACCTGGCCGTGTTGGAAGTGGGCCTGGGCGGGCGCCTGGATGCGGTCAACATCATCGATGCCGACGTGTCGGTCATCACCACCGTGGACATCGACCATGCCGAGTGGCTGGGCGAGGACCGCGAGGCGATCGGCGCAGAGAAGGCCGGCATCATCCGCGGCTGGAAGCCGGTGATCCTGGGCGAGACCGACCCGCCGTCCAGCGTGCTGGCGCGCGCCTACCTGGTGGGCGCCAACGCGATCCGCGGCGGCAGTGATTATTTCTACGAGCCGATCGACGCCCAGCGCTGGCGCTGGCGCGATGTCGGCCTGCGCATGGAGCTGCCGACCCCGGCCCTGGCCGGCCCGATCCAGCTGGCCAATGCCGGTGCCGCCATCGCCGCGCTGCGCGCGCTGGACCGGCCAGTGCCACGCGCGGCCTGGGCGGCTGGTGTTGCCGCTGCACGCATCAACGGCCGCATGCAGGCCTTCGAGCGTGACGGCGTGCAGATCCGCGTGGATGTCGGCCACAACCCGCAGGCGGCAGCGCAGCTGGCGCGCACGCTGAACGCCGAAGTGGCCCCCGGCCGCACCCTGGCGGTGTACGCGGCGCTGCAGGACAAGGACGCCGTGGGCGTGGTGCAGGCGCTGCAGGACAGCGTCGCGCAGTGGACCCTGGCCGGCCTCGCGGGCCCGCGTGGGCAGAGCGCGCAGCAGCTGCAGGCACGCCTGGCCGATACGCCGGCCGCCACCGCCGCGCTGGCCGACAGCGTCGAGCAGGCGCTGCAGCAGGTGCTGGCCCAGGCGGGGCGCGGTGACCGGGTGCTGGTGTTCGGCTCATTCCACACCGCCGCCCAGGCGCTGCAGTGGCTGCAGACCCCGGCCTGATCCGCGTTCAGCCAGCGCCGACGCCGTCTGCTCCGGCACCCGTATAATCGACCCATCTCCAGCCTGTCGCCTGCCTCACGTGGATACGCCCCTGAAACAGCGTCTGATTGGTGCCATCGTCCTGGTGGCCTTGGCCGTGATTTTCCTGCCGATGCTGGTCAAGGGGCCTGCCCCGGACAGCGGTGTGGCCAATGTGCCGATCACCGCGCCTGACGCGCCGGGCGATGGCCAGTTCGAAACCCGTGAGCTGCCCCTGGTCGCCCCGGCCGGTGGCGCCACCGGTCTGCAGAGCGGCCAGGCCAAGCCGGTCGAGGAGGCTGCCGCGCCGGCCACCCCGCCCACCGTCGATACCTCGCCGGCCGTTGCTGCCGGGAACTACGCGGTTACCTTCGGCGCCTACGGCAGCCAGGCCGACGCCGATGCGGTCATCGCCTACCTGAAGCGCTCGCAGCTGCCGGGCTTCGCCGAAGCCGCCTCCATCAACGGCCGCCAGGCCTGGCGCGTGCGCGTGGGGCCGTACGCCGACCGTGCCCAGGCCGAAGCCGCCCGCCTGCAGGCGGTGAAGGTGCGTGGTGACGTCAAGGCCGAAGTGATCACCCTGGACGCCAGCACGGCGCCGTCCCCGGCCGTGGCGGCCACCCCGGCCGCACCCAGTGCCAGCACCCCGGTCGCTGCGCCGTCGCCGTCGGCAGCCGCCAATCCGGTGCGCAGCGAGAGCCTGCCGGCCAGCACCCCGACCGCAGCGACGCCGGCGACCCCGAAGCCGGAAGCGCCCAAGCCGCAGCCGAAGCCGGAACCGGCCAAGCCGCAGCCGAAGCCGGAAGCGACGGCCAGCAAGCCCGAGGTCCCGGCCACGCCGGCCGCCCCGGCTGCCAGCAGCGTCGGCTTCGCCGTGCAGCTGGGGGCGTTCGGCCAGGCCGGTGATGCCAATGCGCTGCGCGACAAGGTCCGCGCCGCGGGTTTCAGTGCCTTCGTCGAACAGGTCCGCACCGAGAAGGGCACCCTGCACCGCGTGCGCGTCGGGCCGGTGGCCAACCGCGCCGATGCCGAACAGCTGAAGGCGCAGGTCGCCGCCAAGGTCGGCGTGGCCGGCATGGTGCGGCCACACCCATGACCTGTCGGCAGCCCTGTTGCCAGCGCCGCCGAAGGAGCGGGGCGCCATGATCGACCTGGTGCTGCTGATCGTGATTGCCGTTTCGACCCTGCTGGGGTTGCTGCGCGGCTTTGTAAGCATCGTCATCGGCACGGTCTCATGGCTGGTCGCCGCCTGGGCGGCTTTCGCCTTCGGCAACGACGCAGCGCGCTGGTGGGCAGCACCGGCTGCGCCCGGCGGCGAGCACTTCGTCGGCGGCTACCTCAGCGTCGGCATCGGCGTGATGGTGGTGGTCGCGGTGTTCGGCATGGTCATCAAGCACATCGTCCAGCGCAACATGCTGGGCAGCCTGGACCGTCTGCTGGGCGGCATGCTGGGCGCCGTCCGTGGCGGCCTGATCGCGGCCATCCTGGTGCTGCTGGCCAGTTTCACCCCCTTGTCCTCCGAGCGCTCCTGGCACGCCTCCAACGTGCGCCCGGTGCTGAACCCGGCCGTGGCCTGGATGAACAGCAAGCTGCCGCACTGGCAGGTCCCGGGAGCCGATCTGCTGCCCAAGGGCTTGCCGAAGGACACTTTGTCCCCATCTGCGTTGATGGAACTGAGCAGGAGTGCCAGCGCTGAACTGGGCAAGGCGGGCGCCGGGTTGGGCAAGCCGGGCGCGACAGGCGATAATGGCATCCTCAACCAGGTAGTGGCGGGCAGCGGATGGCTGCGGCCTGCGGAAGCGGAACAGGGCGACAACCATGATCCGGCCAAAGTGGGCCCGGATGCCTCTGCACTGCCAGACAACATCGAGCCGGTTGATCCGGCCAACGTCGACCGCAGGCGCGGCGACCACTAAAGGCCAGGCACGGCCACCTTCCTTGTAACTGGGCATCGCCCAGCGGAGACCTCGCACCATGTGTGGCATCGTCGGAATCGTCGGCAACCAGAACGTCGCCGGGCAGTTGTATGACGGCTTGACCGTCCTCCAGCATCGCGGCCAGGACGCGGCGGGCATCGCCACCGCCAACGGCAGCCGCCTGCGCGTGCAGAAGGCCACCGGCCTGGTGCGCGACGTGTTCGATGCCCGCACCATGTCCACCCTGGAAGGCAGCGTCGGCATCGCCCATGTGCGTTATCCGACGGCCGGTTCGGAAGGCATGGATGAGGCGCAGCCGTTCTACGTCAATTCGCCCTACGGCATCGCATTGGCCCACAACGGCAACCTGATCAACACCGAAGCCCTGCGCCAGCAGGTGTTCGAGCAGGACCGCCGCAACGTCAACACCGATTCGGACAGCGAAGTGCTGCTGAACGTGTTCGCCTATGAACTGGAACAGCAGCGCCAGCTCAGCCCGGAAGCGGCCATCCGTGCCGTGGCCGGCGTGCATCGCCGCTGCAAGGGCGGCTATGCCGTGGTCAGCGTGGTGCTGGGCCTGGGCCTGGTCGCCTTCCGCGACCCGCATGGCATCCGTCCGCTGGTGCTGGGCAAGCGCAGCCACGCCGAAGGTGACGAGTACATCGTGGCCTCAGAATCGGCCGCGCTGGACGTGCTGGGCTTCCAGCGCGTGCGCGACGTGCAGCCGGGCGAAGCACTGGTGATCACCGCGCGTGGCGAGCTGTTCTCGGAGATCTGCGCCGAGCCGGCCGAGCACACCCCGTGCATCTTCGAGTACGTTTATTTCGCGCGCCCGGATTCGATGATCGACAACGTATCGGTGCACAAGGCGCGCATGCGCATGGGCATCAAGCTGGGCGAGAAGATCCTGCGCCTGCGCCCGGACCACGACATCGACACCATCATCCCGATCCCGGACACCTCGCGCGACGCCGCGCTGGAAATCTCCAACGTGCTCGGCGTGAAGTACCGCGAAGGCTTCATCAAGAACCGCTACATCGGCCGCACCTTCATCATGCCGGGGCAGGGTGAGCGGGTGAAGTCGGTGCGCCGCAAGCTCAACCCGATCCATCTGGAGTTCCGCAACCGCGTGGTGCTGCTGGTGGACGATTCGATCGTGCGCGGCACCACCAGCCAGCAGATCGTGCAGATGGCCCGCGATGCAGGCGCACGCAAGGTCTACCTGGCCAGCGCCGCGCCGCCGGTGCGTTTCCCGAACATCTACGGCATCGACATGCCGGCGGCCGAGGAACTGGTCGCGCACAACCGCACGGTGGAAGAGATCGAAGCGCACCTGGGCTGCGACTGGCTGATCTACCAGGACATCGAGGACATGGAAGCGGCGGTGAGCGAAGGCAACACGGCGCTGCGCAGCTTCGATTCGTCGTGCTTCAACGGCCATTACCCGACCGGCATCGAGCCTGGCTACTTCGAGCGCATCCAGCAGCTGCGTTCGGACGACGCCAAGCACCAGCGCCGCGCCTGAGGCCCAGGCCGTGGTGGATGTCCCCGACGTGGGTGGCGACCTGCTGCGCGCTGCGCAGCAGTGCCTGGCCGAAGCCGATCCGCTGCGTAAGGTAGCGCTGACCCGGGCCTACGCGGCCGCGTTCCGTGCCGGCCGCTTGAGGGTGGCCGCCGACGCGCCCCCGCCCGACGCGATCCGCATGCCCGGCCGTCCCGCGCGGCTGGTGCTGGTACACCCGCGGCAGGTGCCGCGTCGCGGGTTGGGCGGGGTCGAAGGCCGCGCCGCCTTCATCCACGCCATCGCCCACATCGAACTGAACGCGATCGACCTGGCCTGGGATGCGGTGTATCGCTTCCGTGGCCTGCCGGCGGCGTTCCATGCCGACTGGGTCAGCTGCGCCGATGACGAGTCGCGGCACTTCCTCCTGCTGCGCGAGCGGCTGCAGGTGCACGGCCATGAGTACGCCGATTTCCCCGCGCACAACGGCCTGTGGGAGATGTGCGAGAAGACCGCCCACGATGGCCTGGCGCGCATGGCGCTGGTACCGCGCGTGCTGGAAGCGCGCGGGCTGGACGTCACCCCGGGCATGATCGAGAAGCTGCGCAATGTCGGCGATGCTGAAACGGCCGACGTACTGGAAGTGATCTTGCGCGAAGAAGTGGCGCACGTCGCTGCCGGTTCGCGCTGGTACCGCTGGTACTGCGAGCGCGCCGGGGTCGAGCCGCGCGAACGCTTCAAGGAACTGCTGCAGGAATACGCCGGCGGTTACCTGCACGGCCCGTTCAACCTGGAAGCGCGCCTGCTGGCCGGCTTCGATGCCGACGAACTGGCCAACCTGATCGAACAGGCGGGTTGATCAAAAAAGGGGACGGAGGGGATTAAGTCGTTTTGCCACAAACGACTTAATCCCCTCCGTCCCTCTTTTTCATGCGTTCGGCAGGACCGCGCGTTTGCCATCCACGGTGGGGCGGTTGATGTAGAACAGCCCCGGTCCGGGGCGGTACGGCAGCTCGCTCACGCCCGCATCGGCGGTGTAGGTCAGCGCGGTGTCGCCCAGTGCATCGAAATTCCAGTGCGCCGACTGCATCAGGTAACGGCGGCGCAGCAGCGCTTCCTGGGGCGGGGTCAGTGCCTGGCCCGCCAGAAGCCGCCGCGCGATCGGCTGCAGTGCGGTGGGCAATGCCCAGTCGGGCACATCGGCGGCCTGCGCGGTCCACTGTACGCCGGCCTCGCTGGCCTGCCGCTGCATCACCTGCAGCGCGATCAGCTGGTAGCGCCAGTCGATGCGCCGGCGCAGGACCACCGCTGCCGTCACGTACAGGACCGGGGCCAGCAGCACGCTGCGGCTGCCGGCGCGGCGCTGCTGCTGCCACTGGTGCCACACATCCACCCAGACCTCTTTTTCATCCAGCCCCAGCTGCTGCCGCCAGCGTTCGGCATCGGCCTGCGCTTCGGCATATGCCGTGGTCGCCTGCAACTGCGCCAGGGAGGGCGTCTGGTAGTCGGCCAGCGGCGCGCGGCGCAGCAGCTGGCGGCGTGGCCGGCTCAACAGCTTCGGGCCCTCTTCGGTCTGGTCGTAGCCACCGCCGATATTGGCGTGGACGCCGGGCAGCACGATCTCGGCATGGGCTGGGGCGACGGTGGTCAGCGGGTAATGCTGGCGGTGTTCATCGCGGGCCACCAGTTGCACCACGCGGCCGGCGACATGTGCGGGCAGGGCCAGCTGCGGTTGCTCATCGGCACGGCCACCGCTGACGGCCACCACGGTGTCGAACAGGCCGATGAAACGCAGCGCGGGGCGCTGCACCATGAAGTCCACCGCGCACGCCAGGCCGGCCTGCTGCAGCAGCTGGCGCCAGCGCGCGCCCTCCCAGCCCTGCAGCTGGTTGGCGACGTCACGGGCAGCGGCCGCGCCGCGCGAGTAGCCGAACAGATCCACCTGCACACTGTGCAGCGGGGTGGGCCGCTGGCCGGCGAGGGCGGCAAGGGCGCCGGGCAGCAGCACCTGCAGCGCGCGCTGCACTTTGGCGCGTACGCCGCTGGCGCCCACGCCGAAGGCCAGACCGATCAGGTCGTCCTCGGCGTCATCGCGGGTGCCGACGCCTTCGACGTAGATGGCCAACGAGGCGCCAACAGCGGGCGTGCGCCGGCTGTCCGGGTACAGCTGGTAGAGGCGCGCGATGTTGGTGGTGCCGTTGTCATAACTGCTGGTCAGCCGGCTCTGGTAGGTCGAGTCGTCGTCTGCGCGCAGCTGCGCGGGCCGCGGCTGCGGTGCCTGTGGACGACCCCGTGCCAGGTTGTGCGCGTTGTTGCGGGTGCCGTCGAAGAACAGGCCGATGCGCAGCACGCCTTCGGGGTCAGCGGAGATTGCCGTGGTCGGGTCGGGGGCCATGTTCAATCCTTGTCGTGGCGATGTCACGGTGACGCGAAGAGTTGGTGTTTACGACGCGTGATGACGTTTTTGACCTGTATGAACCCAGATGCGGTCGATCACAATTCCTGATTCTCATTCCCATTGTCTATTGAATTCACGTAGTCGGCGCAGGCCGAATGGCCACACCCGGCAAACCGGGTGGTGATCCATCAAGGCAGTCCACCTCACTTCAGGAGCGACCAGAATGATGTCCAGATCGATGGGTAGAACGGCGGTTGGCGTGTTGTTGGGCCTTTCAGTGGTGGCAGCGGCCGGTGCCGCGCCGTTGTTTGAACCGGTGACCATCCTCAGCCGCGCTTCGGCCGGCAGTGATCCCGCGCTGGCGCGGTTGCTGTCTACGCCCTCCACCGCCACCGTGCAGGACGTTCGCATCGACGCGGCCGCCACCGCGCAGCCGCAGCTGGAATTCGAACTGCTCGGGCAGAAAGTGCAGGCGGTCCGCAGCAAGGTCGAAGCGCTGCCCGGTGGTGGCAGCGTCTGGTACGGGCAGATCCGCACGCCGTCGGACCGCCTGCAGAAGGCGACCTCCAACGGCCAGGACGATCCCGGCAATTCACTGATCGTGGTGCGCTCGGGCAACACCCTCACCGGTTCGATCCGCAAGGACGGCAGGCTGTACCGCCTGCGCCCGCTGGGCGACCGCCACATCCTCGTGGAGGTGGATGAAAGCCGCATGCCCGCAGACCATCCGGCCGACTACAACCAGTTGCCGAAGATCCCGATGCCGGACAATGACCGTATCGGCATCGCCCAGGCGTCGTCGGGTACGCCGGCCACGATCCGCGTGCTGGTGGTAGCCACCAATGCCGCCGTGGCGGCGTATGGCGGCAACATGCAGTCGCTGGTGCAGCTGGCCGTGGCCGAATCCAACCAGGGCTATGCCAACAGCAACGTCGGCATCACCATGCAGCTGGCCGGCTATGAAACCACCAGCTACGCCGAGTCGGGCAACTTCACCACCGACCTCGCCCGTTTCCGCAACACCAGTGACGGCTACATGGACAGCATCCATACCAGCCGCAACAACACCGCCGCCGATGTGGGCGTGCTGCTGATCAACAACACCAGCTACTGCGGCCTGGCGTCGGGCATCGGCTCGACGGCATCCACCGCCTTCGCAGCGGTGTACTGGGATTGCGCGACGGGCTACTACTCCTTCGCCCATGAGATCGGCCATCTGCAGAGTGCCCGGCATGACATCAGCAACGACCCGAGCACCTCGCCGTATGCCTATGGCCACGGCTACCGTTACGAGCCCGCATCCGGTTCGCGCTGGCGAACCATCATGGCCTACGACTGCTCGGCGGGCTGCCCGCGCCTGAACTACTGGTCCAACCCCAACATCAGCTACAACGGCGTGCCGATGGGGATCGCCAGCAGCGCGGACAACCAGCGGGTGCTGGTGAACACCAAGGCGACGGTGTCCGGCTTCCGCTGAGGCCATTGCTGGACGGCACGCGCCGACCAGGGTCGGCGTCTACCGGCCTGCGCGCGCTGGTAGATGCCAACCTTGGTTGGCACCCGGCAATCCGTCATTCGCGCTTGAGGGAATCCAAGCGCCAGCCGTCGGCATCCACGCGCAGCACCGAACCCTGTTCGTACCAGTCGCCCAGCACGATGCGGGTGCGGCTGCGCCCGCCGGCCTGCAGCGTGTGGATGGCCGGGCGGTGGGTGTGGCCGTGGATCATCGTGTCCACGCCATGGCGGACGAAGGTGGCCTCGACTTCGGCCGGGGCCACGTCGGTGACCGTCTCGAACTGCGCGCGGTCGCCCTGCTTCATCTCCGACTGGCGTGCCTGGCTGGCATCGCGCGCCTTCTGCGCGAAGGCAATGCGCGCGGCCAGCGGCTGCGACAGGAACTGCGCCTGGAACACCGGGTCGCGGGTCTGCGCACGGAACTGCTGGTAGGGAATGTCATCGGTGCACAGCAGGTCGCCGTGCTGCAGCATCACCGGGTGGCCGTACAGCTCGATCACGCAGGGGTCGGGCAGGATGCGCAGGCCGGCACGGCGGGCGTAGTCCTCGCCCAGCAGGAAATCGCGGTTGCCGCGCATGAAGAACACCGGCACGCCGCTGTCGGACAGCACCTTCAGCGCATCGGCCACCGCATCGGCGGCCGGCGAAGGCGTGTCATCGCCGATCCAGGCTTCGAACAGGTCGCCGAGGATGTACAGCGCGTCCGCGCCGGGCGCGTCCTCGCGCAGGAAGCGCAGGAACAGGTCGGTGATGGCTGGACGGCTGGGGTCCAGGTGCAGATCGGAAATGAACAGCGTGGTCATGCGGGCATTCTAGGGCATCGGCTCGCCGGGCATGGTCCGGCGCTGCCGGTAGCGCCGGGCCATGCCCGCCGGATCGAGCGGAATTACACCGGCAGCGGCAACCAGGCCAGGCTGGCCGCGGCCAGCAGTGCGGCAATGCCGGTGGCGGCCAGCACGTCGCTGGGGTAGTGCAGGCCCAGCACCACGCGCGACAGGCCCACGCCGAAGGTGAACGGCACCAGCAGCGGGGCCAGCCACGGGTAGTAGGCCAGGGCCACGATGGTGAACGACACCGCGTGCAGGGTGTGCCCGGAGGGGAAGCTGAACTCATCCAGCGGCGCCACCCAGGCGCGGATGCGCAGGTCGGCCGCGTACGGCCGCGGGCGCCGGGTCCACCGCTTGAGGCCCTTGTACAGCAGCAGTGCGGCCAGGCCGGTGGCGGCCATGTGCACCGATGCGCGCAGGCCGTCGAAGCCATCGACCAGCACCAGTGCGCCCATCAGCACGTACCAGAACACGCCATCACCCAGGCGGCTGATGACCGAGAACAGGCGGCGCACGCGACGGCGCCGGCAGTAGTGGTTGGCCCGTCGGCACAGCCGTGCTTCGCGGCCGGCAAGTCCTTCAAGCGGCGTTGTGCGCATGTCCGGTCCTCCGTGCCTGGGCCAGTTCGGCCAGCAGCGTTTCGAATTCGGCCACCACCTGCTGCGGGTGCAGGCGCTTCATCGCGCGGGCGGCGTTGCTGCCCAGTTCGCGGCGCAGCGCATCGTCGCTGGCCAGCTGCACGGCCGCCTCGACGAACGCCTCGTCGGTATCCACGGCCGCGCCGTTCTCACCCGTGCGCAGGTACTCGCGCGCGGCGCCGTAGTCGAAGGCCACCGTGGCCAGGCCGCAGGCCATGCTTTCAAGGGTCACGTTGCCGAACGTCTCGCTGCGGCTGGGGAACAGGAACAGATCGCCGCTGGCGAAGTGGCGGGCCAGGGCGTCGCCGCGCTGGATGCCGCAGAAGATGAAGTCCGGGTTGTCGTGGGCCAGCTTCTCGCGTGCCGGGCCGTCGCCGACGAACACGAAGCGTGCCTTCGGCCTCACCTGCTGCAGGCGGCGGAAGGCCTTCACCGCCAGTCCGAGGTTTTTCTCGGCAGCGATGCGGCCCACGTAGATGGCGACCAGGCCGTTGCCGTCCACGCCCCATTCCTCGCGCAGCGCCGGGTCTCGCCGGGCGGGATCGAACTGCTGGCTGTCCACGGCGCGCGCCAGCAGGCGTACGCGTTCAAAGCCCTGGTCGGTGAGGAACTGCTGCAGCTCGCGGGTGGGTACCAGGGTGGCATCGGCCTGGTTGTGGAAGCGGCGCATCCAGCGCATCGCCGCCGTCTGCAGCCAGGCCACGCCGTAGTCGGGCAGGTATTCGTCGAAGCGGGTGTGGAAGCCGGTCGCCACCGGGATGCCAAGGCGACGCGCGGTGCGCAGTGCCGACCAGCCCAGCGGGCCTTCAGTGGCGATGTAGACCGCATCGGGGCGCTGCTGCTGCCAGTGGCGGCCCAGCCGGATCGGCGCGGGCAGGCCGAAGCGCAGGCCCGGGTAGCGGGGCAGGGCGGCGCCCGGCACCAGCAGCGTGCCGGGCGCCGGATCCAACGCTTCACTGGCCTGTCGTGGACGGATCAGGTCGACCTCATGGCCGCACGCGCGCAGGCCCTGCTCCAGGCCCTGCACGGTGAGCGCGACGCCGTTGACTTCCGGCGGATAGGTCTCGGTGACAATGGCATGGCGCATGGCGGGCCTCCGGTTTTCCGGCATGCTCGGCCCTGCCCATGTAGTGGTTGTGACCACATTGCGACCGTCGGATGACGGCCGCGCCGGCCAGTAAAAGCACGGCCCCGAAGGGCCGTGCCGTCGATCAGAAGCGCTGCTGGTACTTCATGTAGATGAAGCGGCCGATGTCGTAGCCACCGTAGTAGGAGAAGACCGAGTTCGGCTTGGTGTACATCACCGGGCCGTACTTCTCGAACACGTTGTTGGCGCCAACCGACACCGTGGCATCCCACGGCAGGCTGTAGCGGAACTGCACGTCGTGGAAGGTGACCGAACCACGTTCGTTGTAGTTGCGGGTGCCGGCGTACCACGGTGCACGCACGCCCGGGTCGGAGCATTCGTCCGGATGCGCGCTCAGGCTCAGGCACTGTTCCTTGACGCCGGAGTAGTAGCGGGCGGTCCAGGTGACACCGAAGTTGCTCAGATCCCAGCCCACGGTCAGGTTGGAGCGCACGCGGAAGCCGCTGCCGATGCCGTTGGTCGGGGTCGGCACCACGGTGGTGTCGTTGGTCGAACGGAAGATGTTCGAGCTGACGTAGGTGGTGGACCAGGCGCTGGTGAACTTGCCGTACGAATCGGTATCCCAGCGGTAGGTCACGTCCATGTCGTAACCTTCGGTTTCCAGGAAGCCGGCGTTGCGGTTGCCGTAGGTCAGCTTGTTGACGATGCCGGTGACCGGATCACGGGTGAACTGTCCGCAGCGCGAGGTCACGCCCTGCTCATAGCAGTCGATCAGGATCTGGTTCGGGCTGTCGGCAACGATGGTGTTGTCGATGCGGATCTTCCACCAGTCCAGCGAGGCGTTGAAGTTCGGGATGAAGCTCGGGCTCCACACCAGGCCCAGCGTCTTGCTCTTGGACGTTTCCGGCTGCAGCAGCGGATTGGAGCCGCTGGTGAACGGCACCGGGGTCTGGTCGGTGCTGCTGGTGATCGGCACCATGCCCTGCTTCAGCTGGCGGTAGTTGTTGGCATCGGCGATGTCACGCGCGCAGCGGGCACGGACTTCGGCGCTGGTGCGCGAAGCGCCGTACACGGTGTCGCAGGGATCGGCATAACCGGTGGTGAAGGTTTCCGAGCCGCCGCCGTACAGATCGTTGATGGTCGGCGCACGGAAGCCCTCGGCCCAGGTACCACGCACCAGCAGCTGGTCGAACGGCTTCCACTTGAAGCCGAACTTGCTGTTGAGCGTGTTGCCGAAGGTGTCGTAATCCGAGAAGCGGGTTGCGGCGTTGAGCGTCAGCTCCTTCGCGCCCGGCAGGTCGGCCAGCACCGGCACATTCAATTCCAGGTACGCCTCGTTCACCCGGTAGCCGCCGCCGGTCGGGCCTGCGGCCAGGTTGGTGGTGGCGCCGGTCTGGGCCAGGGCATCGGGAATGAACTCACCGCTTTCCTTGCGGTTTTCCACGCCGAACGCAAAGCCCAGGTCACCGGCGGGCAGGGTGACGATGCTGCCGGCGATGGTGGCGAAGAAGTTCTTGCCGACGGTCTTGCCGGAGGAATCCTCGGCCGGCATCAGGTAGTCGATCAGCGCCTGGTTGCCGGTCAGGCCGTAGGGATTGACCACGCCGGCAGCGATCAGCGGGTTCCATACCATGCAGTTGGCGATCGGCGCAGCCGCAGTACCGCACTCGACCTTGCCGGTGGCGGCGTTGTAGTACGACGGGCCGACTGCATCCTTCACGCGCTGCTTGTGCAGGTTGCCGGTGGCGTGCTGGCGCAGTTCGTTCTTGTTGTACTGGTAGCCCACTTCCCAGTCGAAGAAGCGCTCACCGATGTTGAACGAACCGTCGAAGGCGGCCACGGCGCGGTAGGTCTTCAGCGAGCTGTCACTGACACGCGGCACTTCCCAGGTGCGGTGGTTCCAGGCCACGGCGGTCGGGGTGGCGTAGCCGTGCTGGCTGCCGAACGGGTTGAAATAGCTGTTGACCGACATCGCGCCGATGCCCGCAGTGGACGACTGCAGCGGGTAGCCGGCGATCTGGCGGCTCGAATCACGCTTGTTGTAGCCCAGCTGCGTGCTGAAGTGGATCGCGTCGGTGATGTTCAGGCGGCCATCGACGAACACCGAATCCCGCTTCAGCGGATAGTTCAGGTGCATCTGCTCGTTGGTGTTGCTGACATCGCCGTTGGGCGCAGTGGCGTTGGTGATGTGGTAGTTGGCCGGGTTCAGCGGGTCGCTGCCGCGGTTGAGCGAGTAGCTGCAGCTGGCGGTCGCGCAGCCCGGGCCCTTCAGGCCGGTGATCTGGCCGTACTGGCTCACCGTGGTCCAGGCTTCGGTGGGGTGCAGGTCGGTGTTGCCGTAGGCGCTGAACCAGCGGTCCCTGGCCCACACGGCCTTTTCTTCGGCATGCTCGGCCGAAACGGTGATCGAGCCGCGGTCGTTGGACCAGCCGGCCACCACGTCGATGCGGTCGCGGCCACCGTCACCCTGGCTGTACTGGCCGTGGTAGACGTTGGCGGTCACGCCGGTCACGTCATGGCGGGTGATGATGTTGACCACGCCGGCCATGGCGTCGGAGCCGTAGATGGCCGAGGCACCGTCCTTGAGGACTTCGATGCGTTCCACCGCCGACACCGGCAGGGTGGAAATGTCCTGGTAGCCGGAGGTGCTGATGCCCAGGCGCTTGCCGTTGACCAGCACCAGGGTGCGCTGGGTACCCAGGTTGCGCATGTCGATGTAGGTGCCACCGGCGTTCTCGCCGGCCGTCAGCACGTTGGCGCGGCTGATGGTCGGGCTGCCCATCGCGGTGACGTTCTGCAGGATGTCGGACACCGAGCTGAAGCCCTGGCGTTCGATGTCGGTGCGCGAGATCGCGAGCACCGGGTTTGCGCTCTCCACGTCGACCTGGCGGATGCGCGAGCCGGTGATTTCGATGCGGTCGAGGGTCGTGGGGGCGCCGTCCTGGGCAAATGCAGGCAGCGCAATCGTTGCGGTGCCGACGATCAGGGCCTGGCGGATCGCCTTGCCCAGCACGGTGGTGCGTGAAGTCATCGCGTCTCTCTCTCTCTCAGAAGCTGCGGGCGCGGGGCCAAAAGAGCCCCGCAAATGCCAGCTCAGGGCAGAAGCGACTGAGCCGGTGACTTCGATTTATTCTCGTTCGTTAAAGCGATGTAAAGGGGGTGTGCCGAAATGTATCGAACTTTGTCACACCGGCTTAACTTAAGTCGAATAAAAGCAAAGAGTTACGGTCTGCCGCGAATCGAGGTCTTTGCAGCGATGGGTGAACCTGAATCCCCATTCAGATTGAAAACTGCGCAAACCTGCACAGAAAGACGGCCCCATCATGGGGCCGGCGTCAGGCTTGTCAGGGGGCATCGCGCCTGGCGTTGCCAGGCCGAACTCAGGCGACGAAGGGGCGGAACTGGATGCCCAGCCCGGCCAGGCCCTCGGTCTCGCCGATCAGGTCGGCGCGCAGCAGCGGCCGGGCGTCAATGAACGCCTGCGGCACGATCAGCGACAGGCGCCCCTCGTCGGCGGTCAGTTCCAGTGCCGGCAGCGGCACGTCTTCGTGCGCGCGGTTGAGCAGCACAGCCAGTCGCAGCAGGGCGGTCAGGCGGCGTGCGGTCAGCAGCAGGCGCTCGGGCAGGGCGTCGAAGGCGGATTTGCCGACGTTGCGCCGATGGCTGCGCACCAGCGCGGCCAGCATCTGCTGTTCCTGCCTCGAAAAACCGGCGATGTCGGAGTTTTCCAGCACATAGCTGCCGTGCACGTGGTAGCCGCTGTGGGCGATCATCAGCCCCAGTTCGTGCAGGCGCGCGGCCCAGCCGAGCATGCGGGCGTCGTCGGCATCCAGCTTCCAGCGCTCCTGCACCTGCTCGAGCAGCGACAGGGCGGTGTCCTGCACGCGATCGGCCTGCACGGTGTCGATGCCATAACGCTGGGTCAGCGCCGCCACCGATTCGTCGCGTGGGTCGTTCTCGCCGGCACGGCCGACGATGTCGTACAGGATGCCTTCGCGCATGGCCGCCTTGCTGACCAGCAGCTTCTCCAGGCCCAGCGCCTGGAAGGCCGCCTCCAGCACCAGGATGCCACCGGCGATGATCGGCCGGCGGTCGGCGGACAGCCCGGGCAGCACGATGTCGTCGATCTTCTTGGCCTTCAGCAGTTCGTCGCGCAGCTGCGGCAGGGCTTCGGCGGTGATCGCGCCCTTGCTCAGCTTCATCGTGGCGCAGATTTCGCTGATCGCCTTGTGTGTGCCCGACGAGCCGAGGGCTTCCTGCCAGCCCAGCGCGCGGTACTTGCTGGCAAACGGCTGGAACTCACGGCCGATCTCGGCCAGCGCGTCCTTCCAGCGCTTGCGGCTGAGCTTGCCGCCCGGGAAGAAGCGGCGGGTACTGGCGATGCAGCCGGCCTGCAGGCTTTCGCGTTCCAGGGTCTGCATGCCCTTGCCGATGATGAATTCGGTGGAGCCGCCGCCGATGTCGATGACCAGACGACGCTGGTCGGCCTTGGGCGGCTGTGCATGGGCCACGCCGAGGTAGATCAGGCGCGCTTCTTCGCGGCCGCTGACCACTTCGATGGCATGGCCGAGCGCGGTTTCGGCCGGCACCAGGAACGACTGCGGCGAACGCAGCTGGCGCACGGTGTTGGTGGCCAGGGCGCGTACGCGGTGCGGAGGGACGTTGCGGATGCGCTGGCCGAAGCGGGCCAGGCATTCCAGCGCGCGCTGCCGTGCGGCGGTGGACAGGCCGCCCTTGCCATCCAGGCCATCGGCCATGCGCACCGTTTCGCGCAGGCGGTCGATGACGCGCAGCTGGCCGAGCGTGTAGCGCGCGATGACCATGTGGAAGCTGTTGGAGCCAAGGTCGATGGCGGCCAGCAGGTCGCCATCCTGCAATGCGGGCGGAGTCGTGGTGGTGTGCGGCATGGGCGAATGTTAGCCGAAGGGACGGTGTGCTCGTCACCGCGCGGCCTTCACATTGTGTAGGGGGGCGTGCGGTAGTGCCGGCCGCAGGCCGGCAACCTCCACGTCAAAGGCGGGCTATCCGTGGAATGGCGGCGTCCTGTGCTGCTGTTGGTAGGTGTCGACCTTGGTCGACACGGTAGATCCACGCCATGCGTGGATGAATCCCAATGTGCCGACCAACGGTCGGCACCTACCGGTTCACAGCCCCTGCATCAACGCCATCTGCGCCGAATGCGGCGCTTCATCGTGGGCCGGGGTGCGCTTGTGGTAGATGCCTTCGGCATCCAGGTCCCACGCGTTGAGGTTGTCGTCCAGGTAGTTCTGCAGCACTTCGCGGTACACGCGCTTGGCCAGGTCCGGGTCGAGGATCGGGAAGCAGGTCTCGACCCGGCGCAGCAGGTTGCGTTCCAGCCAGTCGGCGCTGGCGCAGTACAGCTCCGGTGCGCCGTCGTTGCCGAACCAGTACACGCGGCTGTGCTCCAGGAAGCGGCCGACGATGGAGCGCACGCGGATGTTGTCCGACACCCCCGGTACGCCCGGGCGCAGGGTGCAGGCGCCGCGGATGATCAGGTCGATCTGCACGCCGGCCTGCGAGGCCGCGTACAGCGCGCGCACCACCTGCGGCTCGTTCAGTGCGTTCATCTTGGCGATGATGCGCGCCGGGCGGCCGGCCGCGGCAATGCGCGTCTCGCGCTCGATGCGGCCGAGAATGCCGGTGTGCAGGGTGAAGGGCGACTGCAGCAGGCGCTTGAGCTTCATCTTCGAGGCCAGCCCCGACAGCTGCTGGAACAGCAGGTGCACGTCGTTGCCGATATCCGCATCGGCGGTGATCAGGCTGATGTCGGTGTACGCGCGGGCGGTGCCGCTGTGGTAGTTGCCGGTGCCCAGGTGCACGTAGCGACGCAGCTTGCGGCCTTCGCGGCGCACGATCAGCAGCATCTTGGCATGGGTCTTGTAGCCCACCACGCCGTACACCACCTGCACGCCGGCTTCCTGCAGGCGGTCGGCCAGGCCCAGGTTGGCTTCCTCGTCGAAGCGCGCGCGCAGCTCGACCACCACCGTCACGTCCTTGCCGTTGCGGGCGGCCTGGATCAGTGCATCGACGATCAGCGAATCCTTGCCGGTGCGGTACAGGGTCTGCTTGATCGCCAGCACGTTCGGGTCCACCGCGGCCTGCTTGATCAGGTCCAGCACGGCGGTGAAGGCATCGAACGGGTGGTGCAGCAGCAGGTCCTGGCGCGCGGCGATCTCGAAGATGCCGTCGCTGTCGCGCAGGGTGCGCGGGTTCATCGGCGGGTACTTCAGGTCCGGCTGCGGCACCAGGTCGTACAGCTGGATGATGCGGTTGAGGTTGACCGGGCCATCGATGCGGTACACCGCGTTCTCGGTGAGGCCGAAGTTCTGCAGCAGGGTACGCACGATGTCCTTGGGCGTGTCCTCGGCGATCTCCAGGCGCACCGCTGGCCGGTAGCCGCGGTCGACCAGTTCATCGCGCAGGGCCAGCGCCAGGTTCTCCACTTCTTCCTCGTCCACCACCAGTTCGGAATTGCGGGTGACGCGGAACTGATAGGCGCCCTGGACTTCCATGCCCGGGAACAGCTCGTCGACGAAGGCCGACAGCACCGAGGACAGGAACACGAAGTTCTGGCCGCCGCCCAGACTTTCCGGCAGCTGGATGATGCGCGGCAGCGAACGCGGTGCGCGCACGATGGCCAGGTGGCCGGCGCGGCCGAACGCATCGGTGCCCTTCAGCACGACGACGATGTTCAGCGACTTGTTGAGAATCTTCGGGAACGGATGCACCGGGTCCAGGCCCAGCGGCGACAGCACCGGCATGATCTCGTTGCGGAAATACGCGCGCAGCCAGCGCTTCTGCCGGTGGTTCCAGGAATGCCGGCCGAGCACGCCGATGCCGGCCTCGGCCAGCGCCGGGCGCAGCGTCTGGTTCCAGCAACGGTACTGCTGGTCCACCAGTTCGGCGGCGCGGTCATGGATGGCATTGAGGATGGCCTGCGGGCTCATCCCGTCCGGCGCCGGCGGCAGGCCGAATTCCTGCGCGTGGCGTACGGCCGCGGCGCGGATCTCGAAGAACTCGTCCAGGTTGGTGCAGGAGATGCACATGAAGCGCAGGCGCTCCAGCAGCGGCACCTGCGGGTCCATGGCCTGGGCCAGCACGCGGAAGTTGAAATCCAGCTGCGACAGTTCGCGGTTGATGTACAGCGCCGGGTCACGCAGTGGATCGTTGTCCGGGCTCACGGGGAGAGGAAGGGATCCGAGGCTGCTCATGGCTTCATTCTTCGATGGAGGTCAGGGGGGCGGACTCGCGCGGGCGCACGTGGTCGGCATCGAAATGGCAGGAGAACACCGAGCCCTTGCCCACTTCGCTTTCAATTTCCAGCCGCGCGTGGTGCAGGCCGAGGATGTGCTTGACGATGGACAGGCCCAGGCCCGTGCCGCCGCTTTCGCGCGAGCGGCTGCTGGAGACGCGGTAGAAACGTTCGGTCAGGCGCGGCAGGTGGGTGGCCGGGATGCCGTAGCCGCTGTCACGCACGGCCAGCACGGCACCGTCGCCTTCGCGGCGGAACTCCACGGCGATGCGGCCATCGGCCGGCGTGTAGCGCACCGCGTTGGTGACCAGGTTGGAAAACGCGCTGTGCAGCTCCTTGGTCGAGCCCAGCAGGTCCACGCCGGCCAGGTCGTCGATGCTGATCTGGTGGCGACCCTGGCTGTGCGCTTCGGCCTCGCGGCGCAGGGTGGCCAGCATCGGCTGCATGGCCACGGTCTCTGCTTCGCTGTGCTCCTGCGATTCCAGCCGCGACAGGGTCAGCAGGTCTTCCACCAGCTGGGCCATGCGCTGGCTCTGCTTGCGCATTTCTTCCAGCATCGGGCCGGTCCCGGGGAAATCCTCCGGGTCCATCATGTCCAGGTAGCCATGCACCACGGTCAGCGGCGTGCGCAGTTCGTGGGAGACGTTGGCGACGAAGTCGCGGCGCACCTGTTCCAGGCGCAGCAGCTTGCTGACGTCGCGGGCGATCAGCAGCCAGTAGTCCGACGAATACGGAATCAGGCGCAGGTTCAGCCGGATCGCGGGGTCCACCGGCGAGGGTACGTCGAGGATCGGTTCGGCATTGCGGCCACCGGCCAGCCAGTGGGCCAGCGGCATCGGCTGCAGGCGCTCGACCAGGGCTTCGCCGAGGTCGCCGGGGTGGTGCAGGCCGAGCAGGGCGGTGGCCGCTTCGTTGAACCACTGCACGCGCTGGCTGTTGCGGTCCAGCACCACCACCGCATCGGGCAGGGCGGCGGCAGCGGCGCGGTAGCTGCGCAGCATGTCCAGCAGGCGGCGCTTGCGCACGCGCATTTCCACCTGGTTGCGGTACAGCAGGCGGTCCAGCTCGTTCCAGACGCCCGTGCCTTCCTCGGCGGTGTCCCAGCGCTGGCGCGCGGTCAACCGGCGCAGCACGCGGCGCAGGCGCCAGTAATGCCAGGTGAGCGTGCCCAGCGCGGCCAGTGCGATGCACAGCCACAGATGCCCACTGAACCACCCGACCACACCGGCCAGCACCAACAGCGCGGCCACGGTGGCCAGCGTCTTCAACCAGGCGGAGCGGATGTGGCGGGGCATTGCGGTCTCGTCGTTGGAGGCGGCGGTTCACGCGGTGAACCGAGGGTTATAACAGAGTTGCCGGCACCGGCACCGGCAGGTGCGCGGTGCCGGCACGACGAGGCTCAGGTGGCAGTGGAGAAGCGGTAGCCGGCGCCGCGCACGGTCTGCACCATGTTCTCGGCGTTGAACGGTTCCAGCGTCTTGCGCAGGCGGCGGATGTGCACGTCGATGGTGCGTTCTTCCACGTACACGCTGCCACCCCACACATGGTCCAGCAGCTGGGCGCGGGTATAGACGCGCTCGGGGTGGGTCATGAAGAAGTGCAGCAGGCGGTATTCGGTCGGGCCGATCGGCACCGGCTGTTCGTTGGCGAACACGCGGTGGGCGGCGCCGTCGATGCGGATCGGGCCGACGGCCACGCTGCCGTCCTCGTCATCTTCGCGGGCACGGCGCATGACCGCGCGGATGCGGGCCAGCAGTTCGCGTGCCGAGAACGGCTTGACCACGTAGTCGTCGACACCGGCTTCGAGGCCGCCGACGCGATCATTCTCTTCGCCACGCGCGGTCAGCATGATGATCGGCACTTCGCGGGTCAGGGTTTCCTTGCGCCAGCGACGGGCCAAGTCCAGGCCACTGGTGCCGGGCAGCATCCAGTCCAGCAGGATCAGGTCGGGCACGCGGTCGGCGATCGCGGTCTGGGCCTCGCGGGCATCGCCGGCGTGGACAGGTTCGTAATCGCCCTTGCGCAGGGCGAAGGCGACCATTTCGCGGATCGCGGGCTCGTCATCGACGATCAGGATGCGTTTCTGCACGAGGACACCGTAGGGCTCGGTTACTGGAGTGGTGCCAGTAGACTACGGTTTGATGACAGGTTTGTGACGTCCTGGCCAGGATCAGCGTCCATTGCCATCAGCCGGTCATGCCAGGCTCAGCGGCGGTCCAGCTCCGGGTCGCGCACGCCCTGGCGGCGCAGCTCCAGCACGGTCGGGGTGATGGTCTCGATGCGCGCATCCACCCGCGCCCGGCCGACGTAATCCAGCTCGGGATTGCGCTTGAGCGCCTGCAGCTGCATCAGCGCCTGTTCCGGGCGGCCGCCGAGGAAGGCCGCCTCGGCATAGGCCTCACTGGCGCGCACGCTGTCCCCGGCCAGTTCGCTGGCGCGGGCGTAACGCTGCTGGAAGACCGGATCGTTACCGCTTTGCGACAGCAGCGGGCGCAGCATCGCCTGCGCGCGCTGGCCGGCCTCGCGGCCGCCCTGTTCATTGAGGATCTCAGCGTAGGTCAGCGCCACAGGCCGGCTGTTGGGGTGCTCGCGCAGCAGCTGCTCGAAGCGGGCGTTGGCCTGCACCGGCTGGCCGGCACGCGACTCGGCCTCGCCCAGGGCCAGGGCCACGAACAGGTTGTCCGGGTAGGTCTTCTGCAGGCCGGCCAGGGTCTGCCGGGCCTGGCTGGCGCCGGCGCGACCGCCGCGCATGGCGGCCAGGGCCTGGCCATAGCGCTGGGCATCGGTCAGGCCGTCCTTCTGGCGGCGGGCCAGATCGGCATACTCGCGCTCCAGGTCCGGGGTGGTGTCGGCACTGAGCACGCGCAGGCGCTCGCGGGCCCAGTCGAAGTCACCGCTGGCGCCGCGGCTGAGCTGGCCGATCGGCAGGCGCAGCACGCTGCTGGGCAGCAAAGGGTTGGCGCCGCGCAGCAGCGGCTCGGACAGGCTGGGGTCGGCCGGGTTCACCCGTTCCTGGCGCTCGCCACTGGGGGTGCTGGTGGTGAGCAGCACCGTGTCCTTCTTCATCTGCTGGGCGCGGGCCTTGGCCTCGCTGATGCGGGTGGTGTTGACCGGGTGGGTCTGCAGGAAGTCCGGGGTCTGGTAGCCGCCGTCGTTGCCGCGCATCGCCGCCGACATCCGCTCGAAGAAGCCGGCCATGGCGTCCACGTCGTAGCCGCTGCGGGCCAGGGTACGGATGCCGAGGCGGTCGGCTTCGGATTCGTTGGAGCGGGTGTAATTGATCTGCCGTTGCTGCATCAGGCCCATGCCGGAGCTGATGGCGGCCATCGTCGCGTTGCCCGACGAACTGCTGTTGCTGGCCTGGGCGGCCACCACCGCCGCCAGCATGCCCAGCAGGATCGGGATCTGGTCACGCTGGGCCCGTTCGACCCCGCGCAGCACGTGCTGCTGGGTGACGTGGGCGATTTCGTGGGACAGCACGGCGGCCACCTCGTCCTCGCGCTCGGCGGTCAGCACCAGGCCGGCGTTGACCCCGATATACCCGCCCAACGTGGCGAAGGCGTTGATCTGGCGGTCCTTCATCACGAAGAACGTATAGGGCTGGCGTGGCTGGTCGCTGTTGGAGCCGAGCCGGGTGCCCATGGTCTGCAGCCAGTCGTTGACCAGCGGGTCGTCCAGCAGGTAGCCGTAGTTGCGCAGTTCGCGCAGCATCATCGCGCCGTACTCGGCCTGCCGGGCCGGGGTCAGCAGTTCGCCGGCCGACGAACCGATGTCCGGCAGCTTGTCCTGGGCATGGGCCAGGGGCATGGCCACGGCCAGGGTCACAGCGGTCGACAGCAGCAGGGCTCGCAAGCGGAAGGTCCTCGGGCAGGGCGCGCCCAGCGTGGCAGGGCAGGGGGCAACCATTCGTTAATCCACAGTGTTGCGGTCGTGGCGTGGAAATTCCAGCGCACCGGTACCATATATGGACCGTCGATCCATCGTGGAGTTTCCAGTGACAGCCCAGCCCGCTGGCGGTTCGCCCGCCATCACCATCTATTCCACCGCCGTCTGCCCGTACTGCGTGGCCGCCAAGAACTTCCTCAAGAGCAAGGGCCAGCAGTGGACCGAGGTCCGCATCGACCTGGACCCGGTCGAGCGCGAGAAGATGATGTCCCTGACCCGCCGCACCAGCGTGCCGCAGATCTTCGTCGGTGACGTCCATGTCGGCGGCTATGACGACATGATGGCCCTGCATCGTGAAGGCAAGCTCGAGCCGCTGCTGGCCGGGCAGGGCCAGGCATGAGCGCGGCCGACGACGGCAGCAAGGACCGCATCGCCGAATTCACTGATTTCCGCAAGCGCATGAACGAGCGCATCCTGGGCGAACCGAACCAGGTGGTGCGCCGCTTCTTCGCTCTGGACACACAGACCTACCAGGCCGGCGCGCTGGACGTGAAGACCAAGGAACTGCTGGGCCTGGTGGCCTCGATGGTGCTGCGCTGCGACGACTGCATCAGCTACCACGTGGCCCAGTGCAAGGATGCCGGGGTGACCCGTGAAGAGTTCTTCGAGACCTTCTCGGTCGGCCTGGTGGTCGGCGGCTCGATCGTGATTCCGCACCTGCGCCGCGCGGTCGACTTCCTCGACCAGCTCGAAGGCGGCGCCGCCGCCCCCGACGCGCACGAGCACTGAGGTAGCGCCGGGGCATGCCCGGCGGACACCTGAACGAAAAGCCGCCGGGCATGGCCCGGCGCCATCGGGCGCGCTCACGGGCCTTTACCGCTATCTCTCAGCCCAAGAGCCCCTTCTTGTTGAAGGGGCGCGCCGACAGGCGGGGGTAGAGGAGGAATGCGCGGGCAATTATGCCTTTGCCGGGGTCGGGACCATGGTCTACTTGGGTAGCCGGGCCCGGCTAAGGCATAATTGCGGGTGAAACTTCCTTAGCGCCGGCGTTTCCGGGCACGTCCGGACGGCGTATTCCCCCCTGTTCGGAACATCGATCAATGACGCAGAAAATTACGGTCATCCGCGGCGACGGCATTGGCCCGGAAATCATGGACGCCACCCTGTTCGTCCTCGACCAGCTCAACGCTGGCCTGGAGTACGAAGATGCGGACGCCGGCCTGGTGGCCCTGGAAAAGCACGGCGACCTGATGCCGGCGGTGACCCTGGAATCGATCGCGCGCAACAAGGTCGCGCTGAAGAGCCCGCTGACCACCCCGGTCGGTGGTGGCTTCACCTCGATCAACGTCAGCCTGCGCCGCCACTTCGACCTGTACGCCAACGTGCGTCCGGCCCACACCTTCCCGAACACCAAGTCGCGCTTCAACAACGTCGACCTGATCACCGTTCGTGAGAACACCGAAGGTGCGTACTTGGCTGAAGGCCAGGAAGTCTCGGCTGATGGCGAGACCGCCTTCTCCGGCACCCGCATCACCCGCAAGGGCTCCGAGCGCATCGTGCGCTACGCCTTCGAGCTGGCCCGCAGCGTCGGCCGCAAGAAGGTCACCGCCGTGCACAAGGCCAACATCATCAAGTCGACCTCGGGCCTGTTCCTGAACGTCGCCCGTGAAGTCGCCGCCCAGTACCCGGAGATCGAGTTCCAGGAAATGATCGTCGACAACTGCTGCATGCAGCTGGTGATGCGTCCGGAACAGTTCGACGTGATCGTGACCACCAACCTGTTCGGCGACATCATCTCCGACCTGTGCGCCGGCCTCGTCGGCGGCCTGGGCCTGGCCCCGGGTGCCAACATCGGCAAGGACGCGGCGATCTTCGAAGCCGTGCACGGCACCGCGCCGGACATCGCCGGCCAGGGCAAGGCCAACCCGTGCGCGCTGCTGCTGGCGGCCGCACAGATGCTGGACCATGTCGGCCAGCCGGAAAACGCCGAACGCCTGCGCAAGGCCATCGTGGCAACCATGGAAGCCAAGGATTCGCTGACCGGCGACCTCGGCGGCACCGGTACCACCATGAGCTTTGCCCAGGCCATCGCCAGCCGCCTGTAAGCGGCCGGCCAACCTCGGTTGATCCACTGCGGGGCGCCTTCGGGCGCCCCGTTGCGTTGGTGCGTTTTCCAGTAGATCCACGCCATGCGTGGATGATCAGCCTGTGCGTTTTACGCACAGATCATGTGCTCGAACACGGCTGGTTCGTGCGCCTGCCGCTCCGCATCCTGTGCCCACTTCCCACCGCACAGGAGTTGCCCCATGAACCTTTCCGCCTTCGGCCTGGCCAGCCTGATCGGCATGGCCACCGCCGCGCCGGTCGCCGCCGCCGAGCCGGCCCATCCCACCATCCGCCACATGGCCGGTGCACCCTCGGTCACCGCGCTGGATGCCGCGAAGACCGCCGTGCTGGTCATCGATTTCCAGAACGAATACTTCGACGCCAGCGCTGCGCCGGGCTTTGCCGGTGGCCGCATGGTCATCCCCGATGGCGTGGCCGCGCTGCGCCAGGCCAAGCGCGTGGTGCAGTTCGCCGACGCCCATGGCATCCGGGTGATCCATGTGCAGCACGTGCTGCCGGCCGGCGCGCCGCTGTTCGCACAGGGCAGCGTCAATGCGGCGTTCCATCGCGACCTGCAGCCGCGCCCGGGCGAGGCGGTGGTGCAGAAGGACAACGTCAGCGTATTTGCCGGTGCCTCGGCCGCTCAGCTCGACAAAGTGCTTGAGGACGCCGGCATCGACACCCTGCTGGTCACCGGTCTGCAGACCCATGCCTGCGTGGTCGGTGCCGCCCGCGATGCAGCCGCCGCACCGCGCGGCTACCGCGTGATCGTGGCCGGTGATGCCACCGCCAGCCGCGACCTGGATCTGGCAGGCGGCCAGCGCATCGGTCATCGTGCGCTGCACGAAGCCTCGCTGGCGCAGATCGAAGATGCCTTCGGTGAGGTGGTCAGCACCGATGCCCTCCTCGCACTGCCGGTGCGCAAGGCTGGCGACGGCGCTTGATAAGCTGGCGGGGCCCGCAGATCGCGGGCTCCGCTGCCGGGAGCCGACCTCGATGGATCACTTCGCCGCCCTGCGCGCGCTGCGCGCCATCGTCGAGGCGGGCAGCTTCAGCGCCGCTGCCGAGCGCCGGGGCACCACCCACTCGGCGATGTCGCGGCAGCTGCGGCAACTGGAAGAACACCTGCAGGTGCGCCTGCTCGACCGCAACAGCCGGCGCCTGTCGCTGACCGAGGCCGGGCGCGACTACTATCGCGAAGCCGTGGCCCTGCTGGATCGCCTGGAAGCTGCCGATGACCGCGCACGCGCGGGCCAGGCCGAGCCCAGTGGACGCCTGCGCATCAGCGTGCCGCAGGTGGTGGCCAGCCAGGAACTGCCGCACTGGCTGCCCGGCTTTCTGGCCCGCTACCCGCAGGTCTCGCTGGACCTGTCGGCCGATGACCAGCTGGTGGATGTGGTCGGCGGTGGTTTTGACCTGGCCCTGCGCATCGCACCGTCGCTGCCGGACAGCCAGCTGGTGGCGCGCGAACTGGCCAGCTGCCCGCGCATCCTCGTGGCCGCCCCCGCGTACCTCGCCCGGCACGGGCTGCCACGGCAGGCGGCCGACCTGCAGCAGCACATCCTGCTGGGCTTCAGCCCGACTGCCGCCAGTGCGCCTTGGCAGCTGCAGGGGCCGCGCGGCGCGGTCGCGAGCGTTGAAGCGGGCCAGCGCCTGCGCGTGGATTCGACTCCCGCGCTGCATGCGGCGGTGATGGCGGGAATGGGCATCAGCCTGTTCACCGCGCTCACCGTGCAGGAGGATCTGCGTGCCGGCCGACTGATCCGCGTCCTGCCGAGCTGGCATGCCGGCCAGCGCCGCTACTTCGCGCTGTATCCACATGCCCGCGCATTGGCGCCGAAGGTGCGCGCGCTGGTCGATCACCTGTCCACGCACTACGCTGCATGGCCGGGCGGGGCAGGGTAGCCACGCCACGGCAACGAGGAACGTGATGGATCCGGTGTATCTGCTGGTGGCGGTTGGCGCGATTGTCGCCGGCTTCGTGCAGGGCCTGTCAGGCTTTGCGTTCGGCATGGTCGCGATGTCCTTCTGGGCCTGGGGGCTGGACCCGCGCCTGGCCGCGGCGTTGTCGGTGTTCGGTGCGCTCACCGGCCAACTGCTGGCGGTGTTCACCGTGCGCCGCGGCTTCAACCTGCGCCTGCTGCCGTTCGTCTTCGGCGGGCTGGCCGGGATTCCGCTGGGCGTGCTGGTGCTGCCGCACTTGGACATGGCCTGGTTCAAGGCGCTGCTGGGCGGGTTTCTTGCGGTCTGGTGCCCGGTGATGCTGATGGTGCGCCGGCTGCCTCCCATCACCGTCGGCGGCCGCTTCGGCGATGCCGTGGCGGGCATGGCCGGTGGCGTGCTCAGTGGCATCGGCGGCTTCGCCGGGCCGGTGCCGACGCTGTGGAGCACGCTGCGTGGCTTTGCCAAGGACGAACAGCGCGCGGTCATCCAGAACTTCAACCTGGCCATGCTGGCGGTGACCATGGCCACCTATGCGGGCAACGGCATGATCACCCGGCAGATGCTGCCGTACTTCGCCATCGTGGCCCCGGCCATGCTGGTGCCGACCCTGCTGGGCGCGCGTCTGTACATCGGCATCAGCGAGGCGCGCTTCCGGCAGATCGTGCTGGGCCTGCTCACCGCGTCCGGCATCGCCCTGCTGTGCTCGGCATTGCCGGTGCTGCTGTCGCGGTGAGGGTCAGGCCGGGCGGAACATGCGGAAGCGCTGCGCGGCGCTGACCCGGAAGTAATCGGCCGGGCCGCCACCGCGCAGGATCGGATCGGCGGCGGCGGTGTCGTAGATGCCATCGACCAGCAGCCGCGCGTCGATATGCACGGCCACCACCTCGCCCAGCACCAGCCAGCCGTTGGTGTCCTGGCCGGCGGCATCGCGCAGGCGCACGATCTGGGTGCAGCGGCATTCCATGCTGACCGGGCTCTGCGCCACACGCGGCGGGCGCACCTCGGTCGAGGCCAGTGGCGCCAGGCCGGCCAGGCTGAACTCATCGACCTCCGGCGCAACCGCGCGGCAGCTTTCGTTCATCGCCTCGGCCAGGTCGAAGGTGGCCAGGTTCCAGACGAATTCGCCGGTGGCCTCGATGTTGTGCAGCGAGTCTTTGCGCCCCTGGCTGGAAAAACCGATGATCGGCGGGGTGTAGTTGAAGGCGTTGAAGAAGCTGTACGGCGCCAGGTTCAGGGCGCCGTCGGCATCGCAGCTGGAGATCCAGCCGATCGGGCGCGGGCCGATGATGGCGTTGAAGGGATCGTGCGGCAGGCGATGGCCGTCGGCAGGGCGGTAGCTGTGGAAGGTGTCAGGCATGGGGGAGCTGGTTCCGTAGCGTCGAGCTTGCTCGACGGGTTTTCTGTAGCGCCGAGCCCATGCTCGGCTGCTTTTACGCCAAGAGCAGCCGAGCATGGGCTCGGCGCTACCGCCTCTCCGGTTTACGAAAAAGCCGCGACCCTCGCGGATCGCGGCTTGTCGTTTACGGCTTGATCGGGCTCAGCGCTGCTGGATCTTCGACAGCAGGCGCAGGAATTCCACGTACAGCCAGACCAGGGTCACGATCAGGCCGAATGCGCCATACCACTCCATGTACTTCGGAGCGCGCTGGGCCACGCCGGTTTCGATGAAGTCGAAATCCAGCACCAGGTTCAGCGCGGCCACCACCACCACGAACAGGCTGAAGGCGATGCCCAGCCAGCCGGAGCTGTGGATCATCGGCACGTTGATGTTGAAGAAGCCCAGCACGAACGAGGCCAGGTAGAGCAGGGCGATGCCGCCGGTGGCAGCGACCACGCCCAGCTTGAAGTTCTCGGTGGCCTTGATCAGGCCGCTGCGGTAGGCGAACAGCAGGGCAAACAGGGTGCCGAAGGTCAGCAGCACCGCCTGGAACACGATGCCCGGGAACTTCATGTTGAACACGGCCGAGATCGCGCCCAGGAACAGGCCTTCCACCAGCGCATACATCGGCGCGGTGACCGGCGACCATTCCTTCTTGAAAATGGTGATCAGCGCCAGCACCAGGCCGCCGATCGCGCCGCCGATGGCATACATCGAGGCACCGGCCATCACCTGGCCGTAGTCATCGACGGACTGGTTCCAGGCAAAGGCGGCGGTCAGCACGGTCAGCAGCAGCAGGAAGCCGGTCTTGTTGACGGTGCCGTTGAGGGTCATCGCCTGGTCGGGGTGGGACACCACCGAGCCGCTGGCCAGATCGAGGAAGGTCGACTCGGAAAGAGCCGGGTTGCCGCTGCGCATGCGAGATCTCCGTGCGAAAGGGGTGGTCATGGCCATCCGGCCGATGCCAGCGAGCATAGCCGATGGCGGCGCAGGGTAGTGTGGCGGCCGCGTGTGCCCGGGCCCGCCGCGTTGACAGGCCCGGCCGCGCTTGTTCACAATGACCAGCTCCCCGGGCCCTGCCCGAGGGGATTGCAACACCGGGGTATAGCGCAGTCTGGTAGCGCGCCTGCTTTGGGAGCAGGATGTCGGGGGTTCGAATCCCTCTACCCCGACCAATCCCACTACGTCGGATTGGACGCCGTTCCGGTTCGGGCGCCCGTAGCTCAACTGGATAGAGCACCGGCCTTCTAAGCCGGCGGTTACAGGTTCGATTCCTGTCGGGCGCGCCATCGGCACGACATGCAGGGCAATGCTGGCGGATGTGAAGAAGTGCTTGCAAAAGCGCGAACACTCCACCAGAATGTCGGACTCGCTTCGGCGGACACGAACTTCGGTAAAGGTCCTCGGGCAAAGCATCAGGCTCCAGCGCCAGCAGCATCGGCGATGAAGCAGACGTTTCAGTGGTGGCTGTAGCTCAGTTGGTTAGAGTACCGGATTGTGATTCCGGTGGTCGGGGGTTCGAATCCCCTCAGCCACCCCACTGTTTCAACCGCATCGGCAACGCCGACACGGTATTGCAATAGACGGAATGCACGCTACAATGTGCGTCTGACTTTCAAGGGCTGTTAGCTCAGTTGGTAGAGCAGTTGACTCTTAATCAATAGGTCCAAGGTTCGAATCCTTGACAGCCCACCAAGACGGAAGCCACCTGGTATGCCAGGTGGCTTTTTTCTTCAGTTAGTGCGGTACCCGGAGCAGTGCGGACGTCAACGTTGTTGAACGAAGTACTTGCATCCCCCCGGCGGATAGGGTCATAATTCGCGCCCCGATTTCGGGCTGTTAGCTCAGTTGGTAGAGCAGTTGACTCTTAATCAATAGGTCCAAGGTTCGAATCCTTGACAGCCCACCAGACGAAAGCCATTTGGTTCGCCAAGTGGCTTTTTTCTTGTCTGTGGCCCAGTGGTTCGCTGCAGGTACGCATCCACGCATGGCGTGGATCTACTGAAGCGATGCTTAAAACTAGGTCGCATGCGTCATCAGTGTTTTCAATGCTGTGCGCTGCATCTCACCGCTCACGCTTCGCATCACTCCCAATGGATGTTTTGCGCCAGAGGCGCATGCAGGTGGAGTGGGATCTGATGATGGCAATGAAACGGAATGCGGGGCTGATCGTGTCCGGTGTGCTGCTGTTCGCGCTGGTGGGCTGCGCGGCAGGCGAGACGCCCGAGACCACCGAAGACCACGCACAGACGGTCGAGCGTGATGCCGGCACGGCGAGCGTGGCGGCACAGCCGGCGGTGCCGTCGCAGGACGGTGGAACGGCTGGGCCGGTCGAACCTGCGCAGCCGACCTAGCCCACGCAGTAACCCTGCCGGGCCCGCGGTGGCTCAGGCCATCCGGGCCCGGACCGGCGCTGCTCGCAGTCGCGGCAGGCGGCGTCCCGTCTCGTAGCCCAGCAGTGGCAGTGCCCAGCTCACCACCAGCAGGCTGGGCACCATCACCAGTGGCGATGCCAGCTGCATCAGTGGCGGCACCAGCAGGAGCAGGCGGAAGACGGCGGGCGACAGGGTGACCAGATAGCTGCGCAGCATCCAGCGCCGGTGTGCATCGACCTCGCCACGGCGGATCGTGCGGTAGCCGCGCAATGACGTGATCAGCCAGGCGAGCCCGGTGGCAGCAAACGCAAGTTTCAATGCCAGCCAGCCCTGGGTGGTGACAAGCAGCCCGACCACGGCGGTACTGCCCAGCAGGATGCCCAGCAGGTAGGTGCGCCCCAGCCAGCGGTGCACGGCGGGCCAGCGCCGGCGCAGTGCCGCCACGAACTGGCTCGCCCCGGCCAGCATGGCCAGGCTGCCGCCGGCCACATGCAGCCACAGCCAGGTGCGCCGGTCCCAGAACATGCCGTAGGCCTCGGGCGTCACCTGCGCATAGCGCTGTGCCGTCACCCACAGGAAGTGGCCCGCCACGGCCAGGCCCAGCAGCCAGAATGCTGCCTTCCACCGGGTGGCCCGGGCGCGCGGGGAGGGGGCGGTAGCGGTCATGCGTTCCATCGGGCATTCCGGACGGGCGTCCCGGCGAGTCTGCGCGATAACCCTTGAATTGCACATTCAGCTTTGTCACGCCTTCCGCTTTCCAGCCCCGCCTGCGACAATGAACCCCTGTGCCGGCCACGCGAAAGTGGCGGAATTGGTAGACGCCCTGGATTTAGGTTCCAGTGCCGCAAGGCGTGGGGGTTCGAGTCCCCCCTTTCGCACCAGTGCCGGCCTGTCTCCGCCCTGATCGGGCCGCCGACGGACCCTTGACCGCCCTGCGCTGGCAGTGCAGGCCGAATTGGGCGAAACTAAAGGGCTGCGGCAAGCAGGCGCGTCCCAGACGTCGTGTCCTTACAACCGTTTCATCCATCATCGAGCCGGGGGCCAGGGCGCCACCGGTGGCAGGAGTCAACATGCAAGCTTCGATCGAAACCATCGGCAACCTGGAACGCCGCCTGAGCTTCTCGCTGCCGGAAGACCGTCTGCAGAGCCACATCAACGGCCGCCTGGGCGAAATCGCCCGTACCACCCGCATCAAGGGCTTCCGTCCGGGCAAGGTGCCGGCCAAGGTGATCGAGCAGCGCTTCGGCGCGCAGGTCCGTGGCGAGGCGCTGGACGGCCTGCTGCGCGAAACCTTCGACGCGGCCGTGCGCGAGCACGACCTGCGCATCGTCGGCAGCCCGCGCATCGACAAGGGCGAGGAAGGTGAATTCTCCTTCGTGGCCACCGTGGAAGTGGTGCCGGACTTCGGCGACATCGACGTCAGCAAGCTGACCGTGGTGCGCCACACCGCTGAAATCACCGACGCCGACATCGACCAGATGATCGAGAACCTGCAGAACCAGCGTCGCACCTGGGCCCCGGTCACCCGTGGCGCGCAGGACGGCGACCTGGTCGCGCTGGAAACCTGGTCGCAGGCCGGTGAAGAGCGCCTGCCGGCCGAAGGCACCGAGAAGGGTTCGATCGTGCTCGGCCAGGGCATGATGTTCGAAACCATCGAAAAGGGCCTGGTCGGCCTGGCCAAGGGTGAGGAAAAGACCCTGGACGTCGAGTTCCCGGCTGACTGGCGCGTGCCGGTGCTGGCGGGCAAGACCGTGCAGGTCACCGTCAAGGTCGTCGAAGTCTCCGAGCCGGTCGTGCCGGCCGTCGATGAAGCCTTCATCAAGAGCTTCGGCGTGAAGGGCGGCGACGTCGAGCAGTTCCGCAGCGACATCCGCGCCAACCTGGAGCGCGAGCTGAAGGGCGCGCTGATGAACCGCCTGCGCCGCGAAGTGGGCGAGCAGCTGATCGCCGCCTATTCGTCGGTGGAAATGCCGCCACGCCTGGTCGACAACGAAGCCCGCGCCATGCTGGGCCAGCAGGTCGAGCAGGCCCGGCGCAACGGCCAGAACGTCGGTGAAATCCCGGCCGATGCCCACGAAGGCTTCAAGGACGCTGCCGCCAAGCGCGTGCTGGTCGGCCTGGTGGTGGGCGAAGTGGCCCGCACCAACGACCTGCGCCTGGAAGCCAAGCGCCTGAATGAAACGCTGCGTCTGATCGCTTCGACCTACGAAGAGCCGGAGCAGGTCATTGAGATGTACCGCAACGACCCCCAGCTGATGTCGGGTCTGCAGAACCGTGTGATGGAAGAGCAGGTGATCGACTGGATCGCCGAGCGCGCCCAGCACACCGAAGAAAAGCTGTCGTTCCAGGACGCGATCCGCCAGTAATCCCGGGGCGGATCTCCCCATACCCCGCGCCTGCACCGGCGCGGGGCTGTTTCCCCCAAGACAGGTACCTCACGAAATGGACAACCGGACCAAAGCCCTGAACATGGTTCCCATGGTGGTCGAGCAGACCAGCCGCGGCGAGCGTGCCTACGATATCTATTCGCGCCTGTTGAAGGAGCGCCTGATCTTCCTTGTGGGCCCGATCGACGATCACATGGCCAACGTGGTGGTGGCGCAGCTGCTGTTCCTGGAAGCGGAAAACCCGGAAAAGGACATCAGCATCTACATCAACTCGCCCGGTGGCGTGGTCACCGCCGGCATGGCGATCTACGACACCATGCAGTACATCAAGCCGGACGTGAGCACGATCTGCGTCGGCCAGGCCGCCTCGATGGGCGCCCTGCTGCTGGCCTCGGGCGCTGCCGGCAAGCGTTACGCGCTGCCGAACTCGCGCGTGATGATCCACCAGCCGCTGGGCGGCTTCCAGGGCCAGGCCACGGACATCGACATCCATGCCCGTGAGATCCTGACCCTGCGTTCGCGCCTGAACGAAGTGCTGGCCAAGCACACCGGCCAGTCGCTGGAGACGATCGCCCGCGACACCGAGCGCGACAACTTCAAGAGCGCGGTCGACTCGGTGGCCTACGGCCTGGTCGACCAGGTGCTGGAGCGTCGTCCGGAAGAGTCGATCCAGGCCGGTTGATCGGCCTGCACGGGGCCAGGGAGGCCCCGTTCCTGCAGGGTCGGACCGGGACTGGCGTCCCTCCGGCCCTGTGCTATTCTCGAATCGAACCCCCGTTCAGCGGGTGGGGTAACTGGGTAAGCGAAGCATGAGCGAAGACCGCCAAGGTCGTTCCACGGACACCGGCAAGATCCTCTACTGCTCTTTCTGCGGAAAGAGCCAGCATGAAGTGCGCAAGCTTATTGCGGGTCCGAGCGTGTTCATCTGCGATGAATGCGTGGAGCTGTGCAACGACATCATCCGTGAAGAACTTGAGGAAAAGGCGCAGTCGGCGCGCAGTTCGCTGCCCAAGCCGCGCGAGATCCTCGAGGTGCTCGACCAGTACGTGATTGGCCAGAACCGGGCCAAGCGCACCCTGGCCGTGGCCGTGTACAACCACTACAAGCGCATCGAGAGCCGGCAGAAGAACGATGAGGTCGAACTGGCCAAGTCGAACATCCTGCTGGTCGGCCCGACCGGTTCGGGCAAGACGCTGCTGGCCGAAACCCTGGCCCGCCTGCTCAACGTGCCGTTCACCATGGCCGACGCCACCACGCTGACCGAAGCCGGTTACGTGGGCGAGGACGTGGAGAACATCATCCAGAAGCTGCTGCAGAAGTGCGACTACGACGTCGAGAAGGCACAGCAGGGCATCGTCTACATCGATGAAATCGACAAGATCTCGCGCAAGAGCGAGAACCCGTCGATCACCCGCGATGTGTCCGGCGAAGGCGTCCAGCAGGCCCTGCTGAAGCTGATCGAAGGCACCGTGGCCAGCGTTCCGCCGCAGGGCGGCCGCAAGCACCCGCAGCAGGAATTCCTGCAGGTGGACACCAAGAACATCCTGTTCATCTGCGGCGGCGCGTTTGCCGGCCTGGACAAGGTGATCCAGCAGCGTTCCAACGACGCCGGCGGCATCGGCTTCGGCGCCAAGGTGAAGAGTGCCGAGCGCAAGGTGGAAGTGGGCAAGGTGCTGGCTGAAGTCGAGCCGGAAGACCTGATCAAGTTCGGTCTCATTCCCGAGTTCGTCGGTCGCCTGCCGGTGGTGGCGACCCTGGAAGAGCTGGACGAGCCGGCCCTGATCAAGATCCTGACCGAGCCCAAGAACGCCATCACCAAGCAGTTCAAGAAGCTGTTCGAGATGGAGAACGTCGAGCTGGAGTTCCGCCCGGACGCGCTGTCGGCCATTGCCCGGAAGGCGCTCAAGCGCAAGACCGGCGCCCGTGGCCTGCGTACCATCGTCGAATCGGTCCTGCTGGACACCATGTACGACCTTCCCTCGCAGGAAAACGTCAGCAAGGTGGTGGTGGATGAATCGGTGATCGAGCACAAGTCCGAGCCGTACCTGATCTACCAGACCCCGGCGGCCCCTGAACAGAAGGCCGCAGGCGCCGAGTGATCCTTTCAAGTTTTTGATTTGGAAGGATTTTCAACGAACGCCTTGCATCTGAAAGCCGATGGCCCCATAACGGGGCCATCGGCTTTTTTTGTCTCCGGAAGATGCCCTCCCGGAGACGGTTTTCCCCTTCCCTGGAGCCCCCATGGCCCGTTCCCCAAGTGAAACCCTCGACCTGCCGGTCCTGCCGCTGCGCGACGTAGTGGTGTTCCCGCACATGGTCATCCCGCTGTTCGTCGGCCGTGACAAGTCCATGCACGCGCTCGAACAGGCAATGGAGGCAGACAAGCGCATCCTGCTGCTGGCGCAGAAGTCGGCCGAGACCGACGACCCGCAGGCCGCCGACCTCTACCAGGTCGGTACGCTGGCGCAGGTGCTGCAGCTGCTGAAGCTGCCTGACGGCACCATCAAGGTGCTGGTGGAAGGCCTGTCGCGCGTGCAGGTCACCCATGTCGACGAGCGTGATGGCGCGCTGCACGGCCAGGCCGTGGAGATCGACGCGGCCGACCCGCGCGAACCGCGCGAGATCGAGGCCATCGCCCGCTCGCTGATGTCGCTGTTCGAGCAGTACGTCAAGACCAACCGCAAGCTGCCGCCGGAGCTGCTGCAGACCCTGGCCGGCATCGATGAACCCGCCCGCCTGGCCGACACCATCGCCGCGCACATCAGCGTGCGCCTGGCCGACAAGCAGCGCCTGCTGGAAACGCTGGCCGTGGGCGAACGCCTGGAAATGCTGGTCGGTCTGGTCGATGGCGAGATCGACGTGCAGCAGATGGAAAAGCGCATCCGCGGCCGCGTGAAGTCGCAGATGGAAAAGAGCCAGCGCGAGTACTACCTCAACGAACAGATGAAGGCCATCCAGAAAGAACTGGGTGACCTGGACGACGCGCCGGGCGAGCTGGAAGAGCTGGCCCGCAAGATTGCCGAAGCCGGCATGCCCAAGCCGGTGGAAGCCAAGGCACGCAACGAGCTGAACAAGCTCAAGCAGATGTCGCCGATGTCGGCCGAAGCGGCCGTCGTGCGCAATTATCTGGAGTGGCTGCTGGGCGTGCCGTGGAAGAAGCGCACCAAGGTGCGCAAGGACCTGAAGGCCGCGCAGGATACCCTCGACGCCGACCACTACGGCCTGGACAAGGTCAAGGACCGCATCCTGGAATACCTGGCGGTGCAGTCGCGTGTGAAGCAGATGAAGGGCCCGATCCTGTGCCTGGTCGGTCCGCCGGGCGTGGGCAAGACCTCGCTGGGTCAGTCCATCGCCAAGGCCACCAACCGCAAGTTCGTGCGCATGTCGCTGGGCGGCGTGCGCGACGAGGCCGAGATCCGCGGCCACCGTCGCACCTACGTCGGTTCGATGCCGGGCCGCATCGTGCAGAACCTCAACAAGGTCGGCAGCCGCAACGCGCTGTTCGTGCTCGATGAGATCGACAAGATGTCGATGGACTTCCGTGGCGATCCGTCCTCGGCGCTGCTGGAAGTGCTCGACCCGGAACAGAACAACGCCTTCAACGACCACTACCTGGAAGTGGACCTGGACCTGTCCGAAGTGATGTTCGTGGCGACCTCCAACTCGCTCAACATCCCGGGCCCGCTGCTGGACCGCATGGAAGTGATCCGCATCCCCGGCTACACCGAGGATGAGAAGCTCAACATCGCCACCCGTTACCTGTCACCGAAGCAGATCAAGGCCAATGGCCTGAAGCCGGAGGAACTGGAAATCGGCAGCGATGCGATCCAGGACATCGTGCGCTACTACACGCGCGAATCCGGCGTGCGCAACCTGGAACGCGAGATCGCCAAGATCTGCCGCAAGGTGGTGAAGGAAATCGCGCTGGCCGGCCCGCAGCCGGTGAAGGCGAAGAAGGGCGCGAAGAAGTCCAAGGCCCTGGTCAGCGTCACCAGCAAAAACCTGGACAAGTACCTGGGCGTGCGTCGCTTCGATTTCGGCCGCGCTGAAGAGGCCAACGAGATCGGCCTGGTCACCGGCCTGGCCTGGACCGAAGTGGGTGGCGATCTGCTGCAGATCGAATCCACGCTCGTGCCGGGCAAGGGCCAGCTGATCCTGACCGGCCAGCTCGGCAACGTGATGAAGGAATCGGCGTCGGCGGCGTTGTCGGTGGTGCGATCGCGCGCCGTCGGTTTCGGCATCGATGCGGACTTCCTGCAGAAGCACGACGTGCACGTGCACGTGCCCGACGGTGCCACGCCGAAGGACGGCCCCAGTGCCGGTGCGGCGATGGTCACCTCGCTGGTGTCGATGCTGAGCAAGGTGCCGGTGCGTGCCGACGTGGCGATGACCGGTGAGATCACCCTGCGCGGTCGCGTCACCGCCATCGGTGGCCTTAAGGAAAAGCTGCTGGCGGCACTGCGTGGCGGTATCCGCACGGTCATCATCCCCGAGGAGAACCGCAAGGACCTGGCCGACATCCCGGCCAACGTCACCCGCGATCTGCAGATCGTGCCGGTGAAGTACATCGAGGAAGTGCTGGACCTGGCGCTGGAGCGTCCGCTGGCACCGAAAAAGGCGCGCAAGACTGCGCAGCGCGTCACGGTGCGCAGCAAGGCCAAACCGAGTGGAAACGCGCGCGTCAAGCATTGACGCGCGCTGTCGAAATGCCTGAAACCCGCGTCATTGCTGGCTTTCCAGCTTGCGTGGGGGTAGGGGCGCTGGTATAAAAGCAGCACCCGCGAATGAGTGATCGCAGTCTGGTGATCACTGAATTCGGCGAACAGTTTCCACATGGCGGCCGTGCGCGTATCGCGTGCGGTTGCTTCCCTGTCGAATAAGCGGAACCCACCGCCAAAGGAGTTGTACAGAATGAACAAGACCGAATTGATCGATGCCGTTGCTGAAGCCGCCGACCTGACCAAGGCCGAGTCCAGCCGCGCTGTCGATGCCGTCGTTGCTGCCGTCACCAAGGCGCTGAAGGACGGCGATGCGGTCACCCTGGTTGGCTTCGGTACCTTCCAGGTCCGCGACCGTGCGGCCCGCACCGGCCGCAACCCGAAGACCGGCGACACCATCAAGATCGCTGCTTCGAAGAATCCGTCGTTCAAGGCTGGTAAGGCCCTGAAGGATGCTGTAAACTAAGCGGCTCGCTGGGGTGCTTAGCTCAGCGGTAGAGCGTCTCCTTTACACGGAGAGGGTCGGGGGTTCGAAACCCTCAGCACCCACCACAGCACCGCAGTAAAAGTTTGAGTGTGGAGCGGTAGTTCAGCTGGTTAGAATGCTGGCCTGTCACGCCGGAGGTCGCGGGTTCGAGTCCCGTCCGCTCCGCCACTTCGACGCGAGGCCCCCGGGCGACTGGGGGCTTTGTTTTCTTCCGGGGCCTGGCCCAGCGAGAAAACAGCAACACAACTGGAGCGGTAGTTCAGCTGGTTAGAATGCTGGCCTGTCACGCCGGAGGTCGCGGGTTCGAGTCCCGTCCGCTCCGCCAGTTTCAAGGGCTTCCGGGCAACCGGGCGCCTTGTTTCAACCGGCCTCGGCCGGGGGAGACAGAAAAGTTTGCAACACACGTGGAGCGGTAGTTCAGCTGGTTAGAATGCTGGCCTGTCACGCCGGAGGTCGCGGGTTCGAGTCCCGTCCGCTCCGCCATGTTGCAAACAGGGGTATCTGGAAGTGCTGTGGAGCGGTAGTTCAGCTGGTTAGAATGCTGGCCTGTCACGCCGGAGGTCGCGGGTTCGAGTCCCGTCCGCTCCGCCATCCCGGATCCCAACAAGTTCTGCCCATGTGGAGCGGTAGTTCAGCTGGTTAGAATGCTGGCCTGTCACGCCGGAGGTCGCGGGTTCGAGTCCCGTCCGCTCCGCCAGCAGAGTTTGAAGTGTCATCGAAGATGCCCGTCGGTCCTGGACCTGCGGGCATTCTGCTTTCTGGCCGTCGGGATTTCCGCCGCGCGTGGCGCGACGCTACCGCAGCGACGCGACGCGTTCGAGCACCGATTGCACGCGCATATGGCGCTGCACCGACGCCTGCAGCGTCGCCAGCCCCGGAAACGCATCGGCCTGCAGCGCGCGGGCGAACAGCGCGGGCAGCTGGTCCAGATCGCGCAGCCACAGCCCCGCACCCGCCGCCTGCAGTCGCGCGGCGTGGTCGAACTGGTCGTAGTCCAGCGGGTACACCAGCGACGGCACGCCTGCACGCAGCGCGTGGTACATCACACCTGCGCCACCGTGGTGCAGCACGCGGTCATAGCGGTGCAGATGGCGCGCGTAATCCACGAAAGGCAGCCGGTGCAGGTTCGGCAGCGGCTGCAGGGCGGCGCTCTCTTCATGCTGATGGCCATCACTGACGTGGATCTGCCAGTCTGGATGCAGCGCCGCCAGCGTTGCCGCTGCCTCGGCCAGGCGCGGCTTGATCCAGTCCTGGTGGGTGCCGGCGGTGACCAGCAGATGCCGCGCGCCCTCCACGAAGGGCGGTGCCGCATGGGCGCTGTCGGGGGTGTGCAGCATCGGCCCGATGAACTGCAGCGCCTGCGGCCAGGTACGCGGGAATTCCAGTTCGGGCACGCCCAGCGCAAGGATGCATTCGGCTGAATACGCCCGCTCGCTGCCATCGGCGCGATAGATGGAAGGCACGCCCAGCCGCTGCATCGCCGGGCGCTGCCAGGCGTGCACCCCGCGCTTGAACAGGCGGATCAGCTGGCGCCCCCCGGCGTGCTGCAGCGCCTGCCAGCCCGTGTGCGCCGGTCGCATGCCGCCCAGGTACGGTGGCGGACCATCCACGCAGTCCAGCACGCAGGGCGAGGGCAGGCTGGTCCACCAGCGGATGCCGAGTCCGGCGGCCAGCAACCCGGCCGGCGGCAGGGTGAAATCGACGACGACCAGATCCGGGCGTGCGTGCTGCCAGCGCTGCTGCAGCGATTCCCGCATCTGTTCCATCAGCTGCAGGGCCTGGGTCAACTGGGCATGCAGGCGCAGCGGATTGGCCTTCACGGGCCTGGGGGGATTGGCAATCTGCCACAACGCGGTTTCCTGCGCTGCCGACAACAACACGTCACCTTTCAGCCCGCTGGCGCAGATCGCCGCCTGCGCGCCGGGAGTGCTCAGCACGGTCACCTGGTGCTGCGGCTGCAGCTGCCGTGCGATCGCCAGGATCGGGTGCAGATGGCCGCTGTACGGCGGGGCCAGCAGTTCAATCTTCATGTGTGTTCCTGCTGCAGGCGCGCGGCCAGGGCGCGGGCGATGGCCAGCACGGGCGGCTGCTGCAGATAGTCCATGTGGCCACTGTCGACCCACTGCCGCGCACCGCGCCAGCCCAGTCGCGAGACCCAGTCCTGCCGTCCCACCAGCACCTGCAGGTGCGCCACGCTGGGGGCCTGGCGCGCGACCGGCCCGTAGGCCAGTACGCTGCAGCGCTGCCTCAGCGCCGGCGGCAGGTCCAGGTTGGCCAGCAGTTCCAGCCCGCAGCTGCCGGCCAGCAGCAGGGTGTGCGGTGCGGCCTGCAGCAGCTGGGCCATTGCCGGGCCATGGGCGGCGGAAAAGCCCGGCTGGCGCGAACGCAGGTAATGGCGGGTGTTATGAAAGCTGGCGGCCAGCAGCGCAGCGGGCTGGTGCTCGGGGGTAGCAGCGTCATAGGGGAAATTACAGGGGTGCAGCGTGCGTCCAGGGGCCAGCAGGGCTTCACCGAACGCGCGCTGGAGCGGACTCAGCGCACAGCGCGCCGGATCACTCTGCCCGGTCAGGAACGCCAGCTGCAGCTGCGGTGCGGCACCGGGCATCTTTTCAGCCTCCCCGGAAATCATCATTGGCGCGCACCTGGTACAGCCGTGTGCGCCAGCGGATGCGGCGCAGGCAGAGCGCATGCAGCAGATGCAGGGGCTGCAGCAGTTCGGCCAGCAGCGAGGCCAGCGCGCGGTGTCGCATTTCGCCTGTGGCGCGGTGCTGCAGGTGTCGCAACAGACCTGTGCGCAGCAGCAATACCAGCACAGCAGCGACGGCGGGCAGGCCGATCGGCGGCAGTACGGCCAGCACCAGCAACGCCCACAGCAGCAGTGGCGGCAGACCATGCAGCACGCCGATCAACAGGCGCAGGCGCGGTGATTCATCGCGTAGCAGCAGCACCGCGAACAGCATCCAGCGATGCATCTGCTGGCGGTAGCGCTGCAGGGTCGGCACGTGGGTCTGCACCTCCACCGGCGCGGTGGACTGGAACAGGCGCGCGCCCTGCCGGCGCAGCGCACGGGCCAGGGCCAGGTCGTCGGCCAGCATCCGCAGCAGCGGGCTGAACCCGCCCAAGGCGCGCAGGCGTTCGCTGCGCAGCGCATAGCACATGCCGTTGATCGACAGCGGCGGCAGCCACGGCAGCAGGCCGAGGTAGGTCAGCACGGCATTGTTGTTGACGAACTGCGCCATCAAGCGTGCCCCCGGCGCGCCGTCATCGCGGTAGCAGGGCAGGGCGGTGACCAGGTCGGCTCCGGTCGTCTCCAGTTCATCCACCAGCTGCGCCAGCGCTGCCGCCGACAGGCGTGCATCATCATCCAGCACCAGCAGCATCGGTTCGCGCACCTGCGCCAGCACCGCGTCCAGCTTGAAGGTCTTCGGGTTGGTTCCTTCCGGCGCGCCCGGATAAACCAGGCAGGTGATCTGGTGGCCGGGATGTGCCGCGCACAGCGCGTCCGCAGCGGCACGTCCGGTGCCGTCAGCCTCGTCCAGCAGCCAGTGGAAGTGCGCGCCGGGCAGCGCCTGCAGGTTATGTCGCAGCACCTGCGCCAGCAGCGGGTCGCCGCCGAGGATGGGTTGCAGGATGGCCACACCGCGCCCGTCGCAGGCATCGGCCGCCTGCTGCCGTGGCGGGCGCTGGCCGAGGATGCGCAGCGCGCCGGCAGCCTTTACGCCCACCAGCAGCAGGTACAGGACCGCCAGCCCCAGGCTGGCCAGCGCCACGGCATCCAGGCTCAGGCTGCCCATTGCGCACGCTGCTCATCGATGAAACGTTCGATACCGTCCTCCAGCGAAACCCGCGGCGGCCCCAGGTCGGCCAGCATGCGCTGCGGATTGAAGGTTTTTGAATAGGCGAAGGCGGCCACCCCGAAGCGGGTGATCGGCGGTTCGCTGTGCAGGCGCAGGGCACGCCAGCCGGCTTCGATCACGCTGGCCGCGCGCAGGGCCAGGGCGGCCGGAACGCGGCGGCGCGGCGGTGGCAGCTGCAGGGCGCCCAGCAGCCGCCGCAGCAGGGCGTGCAGGTCCACCGGGGCGGCGTTGGTCAGGTTGTAGGCCGGGCCCAACTGTGGGGCCTGGGCGGCGCGCAGCAGGTACTCCACCAGCGTGTCGATGTGGATCAGGTCCACCTGCGGCGGGCCGCCGGGGCTGACCAGCAGCGGCACGCCGCCACGGCGCGCCGCTGCAAGCAGGCGCGGCAGCAGCACGGTATCGCCCGGCCCGAACACCGCGCGCGGGCGCAGGATGCAGGACGGGCCCTCGTAGCCGGCCAGCAGGCGCTCGGCCTCGGCCTTGCTGCGCGCGTAGTCGTTCAGGAAGGCCGGGCCGATCGGGCTGCCTTCATCCAGTTCGTACTGGTGGGCCTCGCGGTAGAACACGGCGGTGCTGGACACCAGCAGCAGGCGCGGGAGGCCGGCGCGGCGGCAGAAGTCGATCACCCGTGCGGTGGTGTCCACGTTCTGCCGGCGGAACTGCGCCGGGCTGCCCCATGGGGCGACCCGCGCGGCGGCATGCACCACCACATCGGGCCGGAACGGCAGCTCGAACGGCTGCGACAGGTCGCGTGCGGCGTAATGGGCCAGCGGCAGCGACCGCCGGCCGACGCCGAAGGCCTCCACGCCGGCCGTATCGGCCAGGCGGCGCAGCAGGGCCCCGCCCACGAAGCCGGAGGCACCAGTGACCAGGATGCGCATGGACGTGTTCCTCCTTGTGCCGGTGACGCGCCACCGCCGGGGCAGGCGCCCGGATGACCCCCCAGTATGCGCCGGGCAGCGCGCGTGCGGCCATCGCGGCCGGGGCGAAGGTGCCGCGTGCGCGGCGCAGATCCTTGCCCTGCCTGACTCCGCGCCGTTTTTGGTGCGGGCCGCGAAGCGGGTTACACTGCCGGGCTCGCCACTCAGGCCATGTGATTCCTCACCATGCTGCAGAAACTCCGCGACAAGACCTCAGGCTGGATCGTCACCGTGATCCTGGGGCTGCTGATGATTCCGTTCCTGTTCGTGATCGACAACAGCTACCTCGGTGGTGTCGGCGCACAGAACGTGGCCAAGGTTTCGGCACCGCCGACCTGGTGGCGCTCGGCGCCGTCGTGGTGGCCGGTGCGCATGCTGTGGCAGCACCATGAGATCAGCGCGCAGGATTTCCGCACCCGCTTTGAACAGGAGCGCATGCGTGAGCGCCAGCAGCAGGGCGAGAACTTCGACCCGCGCGCGTTCGAAAGCACCGAGAACAAGCTGGCCGTGCTCGACCAGCTGATCGACGAGCAGGTCGTGCGCCTGGTGGGTGAACAGGCTGGCGTGGTCATCGGCGATGGCGCTGTGCGCGACTACATCATGACCATCCCGGCCTTCCTCGGCAGCGATGGCAAGTTCAACGAGAACAACTACCGGCTGGCGCTGGGTGGGGGCAACCCGCCGCGTACCCCGTCGCAGTTCCAGGAAGAAGTGCGTGCCAGCCTGCAGCAGTCGGTCATTCCGGCCGGCCTGCAGAACTCGGGCTTCGTCACCCAGGCCGAGACCGAGCGTCTGCTGAAGCTGCTGGGCGAAACCCGTGACGTCGAACTGGTCGCGCTGCCGGAAGTGCCGGCCGATACCGCACCGGTCACCGATGCGCAGATCAAGCAGTGGTACGACAGCCACGGCAAGGATTTCCGCCAGGCCGAATCGGTCTCGCTGGAATATGTCGAACTCAACGGTGCCAACCTGCCGGCACCGGTGCCGGCCGATGAGGCCACCCTGCGCAAGCGCTACGAGGAAGAGAAGGCCAAGTTCGCAACCCCGGAACAGCGCCAGGCCTCGCACATCCTGGTCACCGGCGACGGTGCCGAAGCCAAGGCCGCCAAGCTGGCGACCGAAGCCAAGGCCGCCGGCGCCGACTTCGCCGCCCTGGCCAAGGCCAATTCGGAAGATCCGGGCTCCAAGGACCAGGGCGGTGACCTGGGCTGGGTCGAGCGCGGTGCGATGGTCAAGCCGTTCGAAGATGCGCTGTTTGCCGCCAAGGCCGGTGACATCGTGGGCCCGGTCAAGACCGACTTCGGTTACCACATCATCAAGGTCGCGGCTGTGCGCGGTGGCGAAGGCAAGTCGTTCGAGGAAGTGCGTGACGTGCTGGCCGCCGAACAGCTGAAGGCCGACGGCGAGCGCGGCTTCAACGACCTGGCCGGCCGTCTGGTCGATGCCATCAACAAGAGCCCGAGCGATCTGATGGCTGCGGCCAAGTCGGTGGACCTTCCGGTGCAGACCCTGGGCCCGATCACCCGCGCCACCGCCAGCGGCATTGCTGCCGATCCGGCCGTGCTGCGCTCGGCGTTCTCCGACGTGATGGTGCAGGACGGTACCGCCAGCGATCCGATCGCCCTGGGCGGCAGCAGCAACCACAGTGTGGTGATCCGTGTTGCCGCGCATACCCCGGAACAGGCGCTGCCGCTGGACAAGGCCCGCGAGCAGGTCATCGCCGCGATCCGTGCCGACCGCCAGCGCCAGGCCAGTGCCAAGGCTGCTGATGCGCTGCTGGCCAAGCTGAAGGGCGGCGCCAGCCTGCAGTCGCTGGTGGCCAGCGACAAGCTGCAGGTCAGCCCGATGCCGGGCCTGCCGCGCAGCCAGCCGGTGCCGACCCCGGAAATCAACCGGGCCATCTTCAGTGCGCCGGTGCCGGCCGAAGGCAAGCCGAGCTTCGGCAAGGTCGACGTCAACGGCCATGCGCTGGTGTTCGCAGTGAACAAGGTCACCCCGGGCGACATCAAGGAAGTGACCCCCGAGCAGCAGAAGCAGCTGAAGGATCAGCTGAGCCAGATCGATGGCATGGCCGCGGCCAAGGCCTACATCGACGCGATGCGCAAGAAGTTCGTGGTGCAGACCACTGAAGCCAACCTGTAAGCCGGGAGGCTGGCAGGACGAAAAGGCCCGGCAATGCCGGGCCTTTTTTGTTGGTGCGTCCGCTGTATGTAGAGTCGAGCTTGCTCGACTGCTTTTTTGTGGAGACGTGCAGAAGCAGTCGAGCAAGCTCGACTCTACAAGGGCAGAAGGGCGGTCGAGCAAGCTCGACCTCTACAGAGATCGGGTTGCGGTCAGTCTTCGATACGCAGCACGGCGCCGGGCTTCAGCACGCTGCTGCCGCTCAGACCGTTCAACGAAAGCAGGGCCTTCACCGGCATGCCGTAGCGGCGAGCGATGGTCCAGGCCGATTCGCCATCGCGTACGGTGTGGCGCCGATTGCGCGGGCGGTCTGCCACGCTGGCCACGGCCTTGGCGACCTGGGGGGCTGGCTGCAGGCTGGCAGTGGCCGCCACGCTGGGGGCGGTGGTTGTCACGGTGGCGACATCGGCCACCGTCGCAGAGGCAGCAGACACCGGCGCCAGCACCCGGGTGGGGCCCGACGGACGGCCGCTGCCGGCCAGGGCCGGGTTGAGGCGGGCAATGCGCGCCGGATCCAGCGCGCGCTGCGCGGCCCACTGCTGCACGCTGGTGCCCGCCGGCAGGGTGTGGCCCTTCAGCACCGGTACCGTGCGGTCCAGCGAGGCCATCACGCTGGGCTCGTCTTCCACGTCTTCCAGCACGCAGGCCAGCGCGTGCAGCTTCTCGACGTAGGCATGGGTGACCGGCGAAAGCCCGGGCAGGGCGGCCGGCTTGGCATTCTGCGCATTCATTCCCGCTTTGCGCATCGACTGCAGTACGCGGTACTCGCCGGCGTTGTAGGCCATGGTGGCCAGGCGCCAGTCACCGCCGAACATGCCATGCAGGGTCTTCAGGTAACGCACCGCGGCCTGGGTGGAATCCACGGCCGACAGGCGGCCGTCATAGCCGTTGGCCATCGGCACGCGGTGGTTGCGCGCGGTGGTGGCGATGAACTGCCACAGGCCGGTCGGGCCGCTGCCGTTGCGGGCGTTGGGGCGGTAGCCGCTCTCCACGAACGGGATGAGCGCGAATTCGGTGGGCAGGCTGGCCTTGCGCAGCTCCTCGACCACATAGCCGAACAGCACCAGCGCATCGTCATCCTGGTTGGCCAGGCGCGAGGGGGCGTGGGCGAACTGCTTCTGCCAGCGCGGGCTGGTGGCCTCGGCGTCGCAGGTGGGCTCGGCCAGGCCCTCGCGGAAGCTGGCGAAGATCTCCTGGCCGTTGCGGACCGACGCGGCCGGCAGCGTCGACGGGTCCAGCGGCACAGCCGAGGCGGCGGCCAGGTTCTGGCTGATGCCGGCGCCCAGTGACTGCGCGCCCGCGTTTCCGGCCAGCCCCAGGACCAGGCCCAGGGCCAGCGGCAGACTTCGGCGCATCATGCGCGGAAGCCGTCTTTCCAGTGCCGGAGACCGGCCATGACATCGACGTCGTCCACGACATCGCGCCCCAGGTGCGCCGACACCGCCGCGCGGATCGGCGCGGTGTGCACACGCAGGAACGGATTGCAGTCCAGTTCGTTGGCCAGGGTTACCGGCAGGGTGGAACGGTCATCGCGGCGCATGGCCAAAGCCTCCTCTTGGCGCTGCCACAGGGCAGCGTTGGCGGGGTCGACATGCCGCGCGAAGACGGCATTTGACACGGTGTACTCATGGGCGCAACACAACAGCAGTTGCACAGGCAAGGTACCCAGCTTGCGCATCGACGCCAGCAGCTGGGACGGCGTACCTTCGAACAGGCGCCCACAGCCCAGGCTGAACAAGGAATCTCCGCTGAAAAGATGTTCAGCGGTGTGAAACGCGATGTGGCTGCGGGTGTGCCCGGGCACGGATAGTACGTGGAACATCCGGCCCAGTGCCTGAACGCGTTCACCTTCGCCCACCCGTTCGGTAGCGGTGGGGATGCGCTCCTCCACCGGCGCGATCACCCGCGCGCTGGGAAAACGCGCCTGCAGCGCGGGCACGCCGCCGATGTGGTCGTCGTGGTGGTGGGTCAGCAGGATCGTGTCCACACGCAGGCCCTGGTCGGCCAGCGCCAGCACCGGCGCGGCATCGCCGGGGTCGACGACCACGGCGGCGCCATCGTCGGCGATCAGCATCCAGATGTAGTTGTCCGCCAATGCGGGCAGGGCAGTCAGTCGCATAGAATTGGACCATGCCCCTGCTGCAGAGCCACCGTCAAGCGAGCCTGGTGCCGTGGTTCGACAGCGAGCCGGCCGCAGCGCTGCGCCTGCTTGAGCGCCAGCTGCTGCTGCCACGGCTGGCCGGCCTGCCTGCCCAGCCCTGGTTGTGGATCGCACCCACGGCCTCCTGGCTGGAGGATGCACAGCTGGGCGGCCGCGGCCTGCGCCTGTACCGCGAGGGTGCCGGCTATGCCGGAGATACCCGCTGCGCGTTGCCCCTTCCGTTGGCCAACGAAAGCGTCCACGCCATCGTGCTGCAGCATGTCACCGCCGCCGACGCCGACCACCTGCTGGATGAGTGCTCGCGCGTGCTGATGCCCGGCGGCCAGCTGTGGCTGAGCAGCCTCAACCCGTTCAGCCCTTATCGCACCCGTTGGCGCCAGCACGGGCTGGTGGTGCGCACGCCACAGCGGCTGCGCCTGCTGCTGGCCCGGCATGGGCTGGAATGCGATGACACCCGCTACCTGGGGCCGCTCTGGCAGGGCGCCGGCAGCCGCCAACGGCAGGGCTGGGCGCCGCTGCGCGCGGCCTGCCTGTTCCATGCCGAAAAACGTACGCTGGCCCTGCCCGGGCCGACCCCGCTGCCGGTGCGCTGGCACGGCACCGTTGCTACCTGATCTGGAGTTGTATTGAAAACCATCGAAATCCACACCGACGGTTCCTGCCTCGGCAATCCCGGCCCCGGTGGCTGGGCCGCACTGCTGCGCTACAAGGGCCACGAGCGCGAACTGAGCGGCGGCGAAGCGCACACCACCAACAACCGGATGGAGCTGATGGCGGCCATTTCCGGGCTGGAGACGCTGACCGAGCCGTGCGACATCGTGCTCTACACCGATTCGCAGTACGTGCGGCAGGGCCTGACCCAGTGGATGCCGGGCTGGATCCGCAAGAACTGGAAGACCGCCGGTGGCGACCCGGTGAAGAACCGCGAGCTGTGGGAACGTCTGCATGCGGCCACGCTGCGGCATCAGATCGACTGGCGCTGGGTGAAGGGCCATTCCGGCGATCCTGACAATGAGCGGGTCGACACCCTGGCGCGCAATGCCGCCATCCAGATCCGCGACGGCAGCCCGGTAAACTGAGCCCATGCGTCAGATCATCCTCGATACCGAAACCACCGGCCTGGAATGGAAGAAGGGCAACCGCATCGTTGAAATCGGCTGTGTGGAGCTGTTCAAGCGCCGCCCGACCGGCAACAACTATCACCAGTACATCAAGCCTGACTGCGAGTTCGAACAGGGCGCGCAGGAAGTGACCGGCCTGAGCCTGGATTTCCTGGCCGACAAGCCGGAGTTCGCGCAGATCGCCGAGGAGTTCCTGGCGTTCATCGATGGCGCCGAACTCATCATCCACAACGCGGCGTTCGACCTGGGCTTCCTCGACAACGAGCTTTCGCTGCTCGGGCCGCAGTACGGAAAGATCACCGACCGCTGCACGGTGATCGATACCCTGGTGATGGCGCGCGAGCGTTTCCCGGGTCAACGCAATTCACTGGATGCGCTGTGCAAGCGCCTGGGCGTGGACAACTCGCATCGCGCGCTGCACGGCGGCCTGCTCGATGCGCAGATCCTGGGCGATGTCTACATCGCGCTGACCTCGGGGCAGGAAGAGATCGGCTTCGGCCTGGAAGATGAGGGCGGAGCGGCCGGCGCAGCGCTGCAGGCGTTTGACACCAGCGCATTGCTGCCGCGCCCGCGGGTGGTGGCTACGGCATCGGAGCTGGAGGCGCACAGCGCGCGGCTGGAGCGCCTGCGCAAGAAGGCCGGCCACGCGTTGTGGGATGGCCCGAAGGTGGAAGAGGTCGCGAGCGCGTAAGCGGTCGGGGGAACGCCGCATCCACGCATGGCGTGGATCTACGGGTTAATGGCAGCGCACGAGAATGACGGTGATGTTGTCCGATCCGCCGCCGTCGAGGGCCGAGGCGACCAGGCTGTCCACGCATTCCTGCGCGCTGGCGTCGTCGTAGGCGAGGGTGCGGGCGATGTCGCGGTCGTCGACTTCTTCGGTCAGGCCGTCACTGCACAGCAGCAGCTGCATGCCCGGGCGCAGTTCGCCACTGGTGGTGGCCACGTTCAGATGGTTGGGGTCGGTGACGCCCAGGGCCTGGGTCACCACATTGCGGTGCGGGTGGGCACGGGCCTGTTCGGCGGTCAGGTTGCCCTGCGCCACCAGTTCCTGCACCACGCTGTGGTCCTGGCTGAGCTGGGCCAGCTGGCCGTCGCGCCACATGTAGGCACGGCTGTCGCCCACCCAGGCCACCTCATAGCGGTTGCCCTGCACCCGCGCGGCGACCACGGTGGTGCCCATCGGCAGGGTGTCGTTGCGCCGCTGCGAGGCACGGATGATCTCTTCGTCGGCGGTGCGGATGGCGGTGGCCAGCGGCGCGCCGCGGCGGATCTCGCGGACGATGGTCTCGCGCGCCAGGGCGCTGGCCACCTCGCCGCAGGCGTGCCCGCCCATGCCGTCGGCCACCAGCCACAGGGCCAGCTCGCTGTCACCGTAGTAGGTGTCCTCGTTGAGCTCGCGGCGCAGGCCAGGGTGGGTGAGGTGTCCGAATTCGATCATGGTGGTTGCTGGGCGGGGTCATGCCGGGGAGAACGGCATCATCACGGCCAAGCGGACATCCGGCAAGGCGTTCAGTCAGAAATTTTTCACATGATGGGCCGCAATGGCTTGTGGTCTGTCGCGCTTCCTCGTATGATGCGCGTCCCCGGTTCGCCGGGGATCACCTGGAGAGGTGGCAGAGCGGTTGAATGTACCTGACTCGAAATCAGGCAGGCGTTTATAGCGCCTCGGGGGTTCGAATCCCCCCCTCTCCGCCAGATAAATAAAAAAGGCTGCCCAAAGGGCAGCCTTTTTTATTTATCTGGCGCGGGATGCGATGCGCGCTTTGCGCGCCTCGCCCCATGCGTTGCTGCGCAACGCATGGGCCCCTCCCTCTGCCTGCCTCTCCCCGCCCCTGTCGGGGCAGCCCCTCAACAGAGGGGCTTGTTCCACCCGACGCGCCATCGGGTTGCTGTCACGCGGGAACAGCGTCTTCGCTGCGGTTACCATGTGCGCATCAATTGCTGGAGCGCTGCCATGACCGCTGAAATCCTCGTGCCTGTTTCCTTTGGCGAGCTGCTGGACAAGATCTCGATCCTGCAGATCAAGTCCGAGCGCATCAGCGATGAAGGCAAGCTGGCCAATGTGCGCCGCGAGCTGTCCGCGCTGGATACCACCTGGATGGGGCACCCGGCGGCGGTAAAGGACATCGCCAGGCTGCGTGCGGACCTGAAGGCGGTCAACGAGCAGCTGTGGGACATCGAGGACGAGGTCCGCCTGAAGGAGAAGGCGCAGGCCTTCGACCAGGCCTTCGTCGAACTGGCCCGCAGTGTCTATCTGCGCAACGACGAGCGCGCGCGCATCAAGAAGGCCATCAACCTGGCGCTGGGCTCGGCGTACGTGGAAGAGAAGTCGTACCAGGATTACGCTCCCCGCGCGTAATCCTGAAGGTAGCGCCACGCCAGGCGTGGCTGGGCCCGTCCGCCTGTCAGCCCAGATGGTCGGCCACGTAGCGCTCGAAGGCGGCGATGCCGTCTTCGACGGTGATCAGTTCCATCACGTCGTCGAACTCGATCTTGGTGCCCCACTTGAGGTCGGCCGCCTGCTTGCCCAGGTACTTGCGCGCGGCATCGTCGTAGCGGTCCACGCAGTAGCGCCGGTCGGAGTACGGACCGCTGCGATGCGGGTTGCTGGCGGCATGCAGGCCCAGCACCTTGGCGCCCATCGCGTTGGCGATGTGCATCGGGCCCGAATCGGGGGTCATCACCAGGTTGGCCCGGGCCAGCAGGGCCGGCAGCTGCTTCAGGGTGTCCCTGCCCACCAGGTCCAGGGCCGGGGTGGTCAGCTGGGTGAGGATGGCATCGGCCATGCTGCGTTCCAGTTCGCTGCGGCCACCACACAGCACCACCTGCCAGCCACGTGCGCTGGCATGGTTGGCCACCGCCGCGTAGCGGTCGGCATACCAGTTGCGCATGACGTGGCTCGAACACGGCGAGATCATCAGCACGGGGCGGCCATCATCGGGCCACTGCGCAGCGGCCCACTCGAAGGCCGACGGCGGCACCGCCAGATCCCAGCTCACCTCGGTCTGGCGCAGGCCCAGCGGCTCGCAGAAGCTGCCGATGGCATCAAGCACATGGATGCCCGGGCGATCGGGGATGCGCTCGTTGATGAACAACCCATGCAGATCCTTGGAGCGGCTGCGGTCATAGCCGATGCGGCGCTCGGCCGGGATGAAGGCCGACAGCAGGTTCGCGCGGAAGGCGACCTGCATCTGCAGCAGCGCCTCGAAGCGCCCCGGCGGCAGCTGCCTGCGCAGTTCCTTGACCCCGGCCATGCCGGTCTTCTTGTCGTACGCATGGAAGACCACGCCAGGCAGGCCATCCAGCAGCTTGTGGCCAGCCTTGTCGATGATCCAGTGGATCGGCGTGTCCGGGCGCGCAGCCTGCAGGGTGCGTACCAGGGGAACCACGTGGGTGACATCCCCCAGGGCAGACAGGCGCAGGAGGCACAAGGATGAGGACGCTGATGCCATGTGTTGTTAGACTCAATGGAATGGTCGTATTTGACGCCAATGAAGCGCTGACGCCATGCCGCGAGGGTCGCGGCATCGGGGCCATTCTGTTCGACCGCGAGCGGCTGCGGCAAGCCGAGGTTGGCCTGTTCTCGCCCCAGCACTGGGGCAGCAAGGCCCGGCCGGTGGGTGAAGGCGGGCGGGGCAGTGCCTGGTTTGTCGATGCGTCGTTCGGCCCCGGCGTGCTGCGCCACTACCTGCGCGGCGGCCTGGCGGCCAGGTTGAGCCGGGACCAGTACATCTGGCGCGGCGCGGACCGCACCCGCAGTTTTGCCGAATTCCGCCTGATGCGGGCCCTGCGCGCGCAGAAGCTGCCGGTGCCACGGCCGGTCGCGGCCTTCTACATGCGGGAAGGCATGCGCTACCGCGCGGCCATCCTGATGGAACGCATCGAAGGCGTGCGCTCGCTGGCCGACCGCGCGCTGGTGGCCGGCCGCGGCGCGCCGTGGGAAGAGGCGGGCCGGCTGATCGCGCGCTTCCATCGCGCCGGCCTGGACCACGCCGACCTCAACGCCCACAACATCCTGTTCGATGGCAACGGCCATGGCTGGCTGATCGACTTCGACCGCGGGGTGATCCGCATCCCGGCCACTGCCTGGCGCGAGCGCAACCTCAAGCGCCTGCTGCGTTCGCTGATCAAGCTGCGCGGCGAGCGCAGCGTAGAAGACGTGGAAAAAGACTATGCGCGGCTGCGTCGCGCCTACGACATGGCCTGGAACCGGGGCACCTGATGGGCTGGTCATTGCGTTTCCTCGGCGTCGGCAACGCGTCGGCGGTCGAGCTGGGCTCGCCCATGTCGGTGATCGAGCGTGATGGCCGGCCGTGGTTGACCATCGATTGCGGCGGCGAAGGGCTGACCGCGTTCAAGGCGCACTACGGGCACCTGCCGCAGGCGCTGTTTGTCACCCACGTGCACCTGGATCATGTCGCCGGCTTCGAGCGGCTGTTCGTGGATACCTTCTTCAGCACGCACCGGCGCGGCAAGGTGCGCCTGTACGTGCCCGCCACCGTGGTGCCGCTGCTGCACAAGCGCGTGGGTGACTACCCCAACGTGCTGGCCGAGGGCGGCGCCAACTTCTGGGATGCGTTCCAGCTGATCGTGGTGGGCGACGCGTTCTGGCACGAGGGCGTGCGCCTGGAGGTGTTCCCGGCGCGCCACCACTGGCCGGAGACCGCCTATGGGCTGCGCCTGCAGGGCGCGCTTACCTGGAGTGGCGATACCCGGCCGATCCCGGAGATGCTGGCGCGCTTTGCCAATGACAACGAACTGATCGCCCACGACTGTGGCCTGCATGGCAATCCGTCGCATACCGGCGTGGATGACCTGGAGCGCGAGTACAGCGCCGAGCTGCAGTCGCGGATGATGCTCTACCACTACGCCAGTGCGGCCGATGGCCAGGCGCTGGCCGCGCGCGGACACCGGGTCGCGCAGCCGGGGCAGTGCGTGGCGCTGGCGACGCCGACCGCACCACACGTGCTGGCGCAGGATCCGCCGTGAACACCACTGGCCAGCCTGCCGACGCGGCGCTGGCGGCCGAACTGGAACATCTGGAGCGCGCGCTGCACACCCCGCAGGTGCGCGGTGATCGTGCGCGTCGAAGGTAGCGCGTCGGTAGCGCCGGGCCATGCCCGGCGAAGGGCGCCAACCAAGGTTGGCAGCTACCAGGGCGGGGCAGGGCCTGAAAAGGCGGTGGCCCCGCCGGCTGACCTCGGCGCCCGCGTCGATCGATACCGTTGCTGCCTTCCGGCCCTGGCGGGATTTTCGACCTAGCGTCGCGAGGGGCCGACGGGGCCACCATAGAGACGTTGGCCGCCCAAGGGCGGCCTGTTCGCGGATCAGGGGAAGCAGCGCGCGATGCGCCAGAGACCACAGCCGGACTGCGCATCGGCTGGCCGATGGCAGGCGCGCATTCTAGCGCACGCGTGGGCATCGACGCCAGCTTCCGCGCGATGAATCGGCTGTAACCCGAGGACAGTCAGCGCGGGCGGCACACGTCCCCGTTGCTAGAATGCGGCCGCAGGAGGAACGACCTCCCCCGCATCGGGAATCAATGACCAGGACGGCCTGGCCCTACCAAGAGGAGGGCCGTCATGGCCTGGATCCATCTGTTGTTCGCCGGCCTGCTGGAAATCGTCTGGGCCGTGGCCATGAAGCAGTCCGAAGGCTTCAGCAGGCTTACCCCCACCGTGGTCACCGTCGTCGGCATGGTTGCCAGCTTCTGGCTGCTGGCCCTGGCCATGCGCAGCCTGCCGCTGGGCACGGCCTACACGATCTGGACCGGCATCGGCGCGGTCGGCGCCTTCGTGGTCGGCATCGTGTTCCTGGGTGAGCAGGTGAGCCCGATGCGCATCGGCGCGGCGGTGCTGATCGTCAGCGGGTTGGTGCTGATGAAGCTCTCCAGCAGCTGATCCTGCGGCGATCAGGCGGAGATGCCTGCCAGCACCGCATACATCACCACGGCGTTTACCAGGAAGAAGTAGACGCCGCCGATGAGGGTGTAGCGCAGCACGGTCAGCAGCTTGTTGCCGCCGTACACGCGCTGCTGCATCCACAGCAGGTAGACAGGCACCGCCAGCCACAGCAGTGCCGTCATCCATAGGCCCAGCGTGGCGAACGCCGGGGAAGCAAGCGCATGGCCGATGCTGGCGACCAGGAAGGTAGCCAGCACCACCATCATCAGCCAGCAGTGGCTGTACAGCGCAACGACCAGGTGTTCCAGGTAGCCCATCGCGCGCGGGATGTAGGCGATGCGCAGGACCAGCGCGAACACCGGCATCAGGAAGAACAGCGCGCCGGGCAGGGCGGTCAGAATGGCCTGCATGTAGAGGTCGGTCTTGCCGCCCATGCGCTGGATGTTGGCATTGCCGTTCTGCAGGCGCCGGTTGAGCCAGTGGTTGGCGAACTGCGGCAGGCCGGCGAGCACGAGGGGATTGGTATCCGCATCCCAGGGCTTGCCGTTGATGGTGTAGTTGAAGAACGTGCCGTGGTCGTCGTCGGCCGGTTGCGCGGCGGCATCGGCGGCATCGGCGGGCGTGCCGAGTTCGGCGTTGCGCTGCGCAGCGGCGGCATTGACGGCAGCCCGGGCAATGGCAAAGCCGGGGCTGCCGGCATTGGTCGTGCTGGCCTGCTGGTCGATCAGTGCCATCTGCTGCGCGCGGACTGCTTCAACCTGTTCGGCGGTGGTGGCCTTGCCGAACAGCGAGTTGCCGCTGGCGCCCACGCTGAAGTCGTCGACGTGGACGAACATCTTGCCGATGAAGAAGGTGAACAGGGTGAGGATGACGAACAGCCGCAGCGGCTGCACGTAGCCCACCCGGCGGCCCTTGAGATAGTTCAGCGCAATGCGGCCAGGCACCCACAGGTCGCGCAGCGTGCGGAAGATGCGCCCGTCCAGGTGCCAGAACGATTCGAACACTTCCTCGATCGCGTGGCCGACATGCTTGAGCGGGTTGTGCGCGGACTGCCCGCAGTGATGGCAGTAGTGGCCCTGCAGGACGGCGTTGCAGTTCTCGCAGGCGGCCTGCGCGGTGGAATCGGCGTCGGGCAGGGAAGCGTGAACGCTGTCGATCGAACTCATCGGGCAAAGGGCCGTGCGTAGAGTGAAGGCGACTACGATAGCGATTTTTCAGGTTTCGTTCAGCTTTTGGGTCGGGGGTGTTTTGTGGGTGCGCAGGGCGTCTCATCCACCCATGGCGTGGATCTACTGATCCTTCCGGGCAGAGGCAGGCAAAGGGAGGGGCCCGAACGTTGCGCAGCAACGCATGGGCGAAGCGCGCAAAGCGCACTTCGCGTCCCGCGCCAGATAAATAAAAAAGGCCACCCGAAGGGCGGCCTTTTTTATTTATCTGGCGGAGAGAGGGGGATTCGAACCCCCGAAGCGCGGTTTAGACGCTTACACACTTTCCAGGCGTGCTCCTTCAACCACTCGGACACCTCTCCGGATCCCTGCCATCGGCAAACGCCTCAGCAGGGGCGCAGATTCTAGCGGGCGGCGCGGCCATGCACAAGCACCCCCAGTCAGCGATGTGCAGTGGGCCTGTCAGGGGCGAGGGGGCTGGACAGGCATGGCACAATGGAACATCCGATGGAAGACGGTGGCCTGATGTCCTATCTCGTGCTTGCCCGCAAGTGGCGTCCGAAGCGTTTTGCCGAGCTGGTGGGCCAGGAACACGTGGTCCGTGCGCTCAGCAATGCGCTGGACAGCGGCCGGGTCCACCACGCGTTCCTGTTCACCGGCACACGCGGCGTGGGCAAGACCACCATCGCGCGCATCTTCGCCAAGTCGCTGAACTGCGAGCAGGGCACCAGCGCTGACCCCTGCGGCCAGTGTGCGGCCTGCCTGGACATCGACGCCGGCCGCTACATCGACCTGCTGGAAATCGATGCCGCGTCCAACACCGGCGTGGATGACGTGCGCGAGGTGATCGAGAACGCGCAGTACATGCCCTCGCGCGGCAAGTACAAGGTCTACCTGATCGACGAAGTGCACATGCTTTCCAAGGCGGCGTTCAACGCGCTGCTGAAGACGTTGGAAGAACCGCCGGAGCACGTGAAGTTCCTGCTGGCCACCACCGACCCGCAGAAGCTGCCGGTCACCGTGCTCAGCCGCTGCCTGCAGTTCAACCTCAAGCGCCTGGACGAGGACCAGATCCAGGGGCAGATGACCCGTATCCTCGCTGCCGAAGAGATCGAGGCCGATGGCAGCGCCATCGTGCAGCTGGCCAAGGCCGCCGACGGCAGCCTGCGCGACGGTCTGTCGCTGCTGGACCAGGCGATCGCCTATGCCGGCGGCGCGCTGCGCGAGGACGTGGTGCGCACCATGCTGGGCACGGTCGACCGTACCCAGGTCGCAGCCATGCTCGATGCACTGGCCGAGGGCGATGGCCCGCGCCTGTTGCAGGTGGTGGCCGCGCTGGCCGAGTTCTCGCCGGACTGGAGTGGCGTGCTGGAAGCGCTGGCCGAAGGCCTGCACCGCATCCAGGTGCAGCAGCTGGTGCCCGGCGTCGCTGCCCCGGTCGACGGCCTGGATGCAGCGGTATTCGCCGAGCGCCTGCGCGCGGAAGTGGTGCAGCTCTGGTACCAGATGGCCCTCAACGGCCGTCGCGACCTGCCGCTGGCGCCGAGCCCGCGTGCCGGCTTCGAGATGGCGGTGCTGCGCATGCTGGCGTTCCGCCCGGCCGCGGCGGTGCCGCCGGTGCCGAAGTCGGTCGATGGTGCGGTGGGTGGTGGCGCTGCAGGCGGCAAAGCCGGCGGTGGCCATGCCGGTGCCGGCGACCGGGACGCCGCGCCTGCGGCTGCAGCCGCGACCCCGAAGGCAACTGCCGGGGGGGCGACCCCGATGCAGGCCGCGCCGCGCGAGCCCGAACCCGAACCTGAGCCGGCCCCGCAACCGGAGCCGACGCCGGAGCCTGAACCGGTTCCGGTGGAAGAACCCGTGTCGCCGCCGCCGGTGAAGGCCGAAGCGGCGCCGCAGGTGGCCGCCGCGGATGATCTGCCGCCATGGGCCACTGACGAAGCCGAGGCGCGAGATCAGGCGCTGGCGGCGGAAATGGACGTGCCGGCCGTGATGGCGACGCCGGAGGCGGCCATGGTCGCCCCGTGGCAGGAGCCGCCGGCCCCGGTTGCGGTGGCCGCCGAACCGGAGCGCCCATTCCATGCCGAGGGCATCGAGATCGCCCCGGCCGCGCCGGTGGCAACGCCGGTGCCGACCGCGGATCAGGGCAGCATCTCCGACCTGGCCAGCGCCGAAGACTGGCTGGACCTGGTAGCCAACAGCGGCCTGAGCGGCCCTTCGCGGCAGCTGGCGGCCAACGCGGCCTTCATCAGCTGCCAGGGGGGTACCTTGAAACTGGGTCTTTCGCCCGGATTTGAGTACCTGCGTTCCGAGCGCGCGCTGTCCGCCCTGGGCGACATGCTGGAAAAGGCCCTGGGCCAGGCGCCGAGGATCGTGGTCGAGACCGTGGAAACCGAGCAGGTCCCGGCCGAGACCCTGCACCAGCGTGCCGACCGCCAGCGTGGCGAGCGGCAACAGGCCGCCGAGGCCATTTTCATGGACGATCCGGAAGTGCAGCTGCTGATCCAGCAGCATGGCGCCCGGGTTGTTTCCGATTCCATCCGTTCTTTTGACGAGTAAGACACTATGCGCGGCAACATCGCCCAACTGATGCAGCAGGCCCAGAAGATGCAGGAAAACCTGCAGAAGGCCCAGGAAGAAATCGCAAAGATTGAAGTCACCGGCAGCGCCGGTGGCGGTATGGTCAGCGTGACCCTGACCGGCGCCAAGGAATGCCGCAAGGTGCGCATCGACCCGTCGCTGACCAGCGACCCGGAAATGCTGGAAGACCTGATCGCCGCCGCCTTCAACGATGCGTCGAACAAGATCGACGCCGAGTCGAAGTCGAAGATGGGTTCGGCCACCGCCGGCATGCAGCTGCCGCCGGGCATGAAGCTGCCGTTCTGATGGCGGGTATGGCACCCGGTTGTCGGGTGCCATCGGCCGCGTAGAGTCGAGCTTGCTCGGCTGCTTCAACCTTCAGTCGAGCATGGCTCGACTCTACACACAGCCGTCGAGCGTGCTCGACGCAATGAAAGCCTGCCGCCGTGTCCGCACCCCTGCTTGAACAATTGATCGATGCACTGCGGGTGCTGCCTGGCGTCGGCCAGAAGACCGCCCAGCGCATGGCCTACCACCTGCTTGAGCGCGAGCGCGAAGGCGGGCAGCGCCTGGCCGAAGCGTTGGCACTGGCGGTTGAACGTATCGGCCATTGCGCGCAGTGCCGCGATTTCAGTGAAAGCGAGCTGTGCCCGACCTGTGCCAACAACAGCCGCGAGCGCAGCCAGCTGTGCGTGGTCGAATCACCGGCTGACCGCCTGGCCATCGAGAACGCCACCGGTTTCCGTGGCGTCTACTTCGTGCTGCAGGGCCGGTTGTCGCCGCTCGATGGCATCGGCCCGCGTGAGCTGGGGCTGGAACAGCTGGAACAGCGGCTGGCGCAGGGCGAAGTGCAGGAACTGATCATCGCCACCAGCGCCACCGTGGAAGGCGAAGCGACCGCACACTACCTGGCCCAGCTGGCGCGTGCCCGCAAGGTGCAGCCCAGCCGCCTGGCGCAGGGCCTGCCACTGGGTGGCGAGCTGGAGTACGTTGATCGCGGCACGCTGTCACACGCCTTCGGCACGCGCAGCGAATTCCGCGACTGATCGCAGTCCAGCGCGTTGTGGCCGGCCTACAATGCGGAAGACACCCCGCCGAGGCCGACCATGAGCACCGAAACCCTCTTCAGCAAGATCATCCGTCGCGAGATCCCGGCCACCATCGTCTACGAGGATGACGAGGTGCTGGGCTTCAAGGACATCGCACCGCAGGCGCCGGTGCACGTGTTGTTCATTCCGAAGAACGAAGTCATCCCGACCCTGGACGATCTGCAGCCGTCGCAGGCGCACCTGATCGGCAAGCTGGCCTTGGCCGCAGCGGCGTATGCACGCAGCGAGGGTTTTGCCGAGGATGGCTACCGCATCGTGATGAACTGCCGCGAGCACGCCGGGCAGACTGTCTTCCATATCCACATGCACCTGCTGGCCGGTGCGCCGCTGGGGCATTTCGGTACGCCGGGGCATTGAGGCAACGGCATCCACGCCATGCGTGGATGGCCGTCGCCAGTAGATCCACGCCATGCGTGGATGGCGCACCAACAAGAAGGCCGCCCGAGGGCGGCCTTCTGCGTCACGACAACCGTAGCGGGCTTACCACCAGCCCCAACCGCGGTAACCGCCCCAGTACGGGCCCCACGGACCCGGGCCCCACGGGCCATACGGGTAGGGCACCACATCGACCTGGCGCTGTTCCGGCCACAGGTAGATGACGTCGGCGGCCAGTTTGGGCAGGCGATAGTCGTATTCGCCGATGCGGGTGTTGGCATAACCATCGATCTTGCCGATGAAGGTCACGTCACGACCGGCTTCGAACACGGCCGGGTCATAGAAGCCGGCGCGGCAGGCGATGAAGCGGCCATCGCTGGCGTCGGACGAGGTCGTGTTCGGGCGGCCACTGCCATTGAGCGGGCGCGAGATGATCTGGAAGCAGGTCTCGCCCTGGCCGGGCTGCGTCTCGATGATGCGGCCGCCCCAGCGAACGGGGGTGCCGACCTGCTGGGTGGCAACCGAGTCGCGCGGGGAAACCACGCTGAACTGACCCTGCAGCGGCTTGGGGGCCGTCGCGCAGGCCGACAGGGCCAGGGCGGCCACGGCGGTGAGAAGGAACTTGGTGTTCATGAAGTAGCTCCGGAAGACGGGCGATGCCTGCGCAGGTCCCGCAATAATGGGGCGAGCTCGGTACGAGTGCCAGCGTAGCGCGCTTCAGCGAAACGCTGGCTGAGCGCGATGAGGCCCGGATCGGGGCGCCGGGCATGCACCCGCTGGGCCCAGGCCAGGGCGGGCTCGTGCGGTTCGCGGCCCAGGCCCAGCCGGGCATAGCGGCGGCCCAGATGGTGCCAGGCGCGCAGCAGCGGGTCGCGCTCGCGTTCGCCGCGCGCCAGCAACCAGGCCATCCAGCCCAGTGCCAGGGCGGCGGTGGCCGCGAAGCCAGCCAGCAGCTGGCGCGGCCCCAGATCATCCAGGCCCAGCGGCTGCAGCATTTGCTGCTGGCGACGCGCGTCGAAGGACAGCACCAGGTCGTTCCAGCCACGGCGCAGCCAGTCGCCGATCTGCCCGGCCTGCAGCCAGCGCTGCTGCAGGTCGAGGTCACCGCCGGCCGGCAGCCGGTCTTCCAGCGTATCCAGGATGCGTTCGGGCGCTACCGCAGCGGTCGGGTCCACCCGCACCCAGCCACGCTGGGGCAGCCAGACTTCGGCCCAGGCATGGGCGTCCATGCGTCGCACCACCCAGTAGTCGCCCAGCCGGTTGCGGCTGCCGCCGGCAAAGCCGGTCACCACGCGCGCGGGAATGCCGGCATTGCGCATCAGCACCACGAAGGCCGAGCTGAAGTGCTGGCAGAAGCCGGCTTTGTAGTCGAACAGAAACGCATCCACCGGGTCGCGCCCGGCCGGCGGCGTGTCCAGCGTGTAGGAGAAATCAGCGGTGATCCAGGCCAGTGCGCGGCGGACCAGGGCTGCATCGTCGCTGCCCGCTTCCTGCCGCCACTGCTGGGCCAGCGCCGCAGTGCGCGGGTTGAAGTTGGCCGGCAGCTGCAGCGCCGCCCGGCGCTGGTAGGGCGACAGCCCGGTATCGAAGCGTGTCGCGGGCGCCGAGTGCAGGCGCCAGCGCGTCAGCGCGGACAGGTTGCGCTGGCTGGCCAGGCTCATTTCGGCATTGAGCCAGGTGCCATCGGGGGCGGCGGTCGGCAGGTCCAGCGCCACCAGCAGGCGGCGGTCGGTGGGCTCGTAGTCGATCTGGTAGTCCCAACCCTGGCCTTCGTGGGCCACCTGTGGCGGTGGCCGGCGGTCGCCGTCGCGGTCACGCGTCCAGACGTGGCCATCGAAGCGGGTCAGCACCGGCCCGCGCCAGTAGCGCTGCGCCGGCTCGGGGACGGCACCGAAGAACTGCACGCGCAGGGCCGGGGTGTCATCGGCCATCAGGTCCAGCCACTGGTCCGGCTCCATCGAATCGGACAGCCCGGGTGTGCCGACTGCCCGCTCGGGTACGCCCCACAGGGGCGTGGCCAGCCGCGGGAACAGCCAGAAGCAGGCCAGCGCCAGCGGCAGGCCGATCAACAGCAGGCGGCCAACGCCACGCACCTGGCCGGCCAGCGGAAGCGGCGCGCTGCGCCCTTCGTTGTGGGCCAGCCGCTGCAGGGCAAGCAGGGCGCTGCTGCCGGCCAACGCGGCCAGCAGGGTGGTCAGCGGTCCCTGGTCGAGCAGGAAGGCGGCAAATGGCGCGAACAGGGCAAAGCCCAGCAGGCTGCGGGCATCGCGCACGCTGCGCAGTTCGCTGGATTTGATCGCCAGCATGGCCGCCAGCAGTGCGCAGCCGGTGTCCCGGCCGGGCCGCACCGCCCCCATCTGCCAGACGATGGTGCCCAGCATGGCCAGCACCAGCAGCAGGCGCACCGGCATCGGCAGCACGCGGCGCTGCGACAGGGCCGCCGTCGCCAGGCCGGCCACGGCGATCAGTGCGGCCAGCGGACCGGGCAGCTGCAGCAGCAACGGCAGCAGCGCCAGCGCGGCGCTGGCCAGAGTCCAGCCGCGTGCGTTGCGGTCCAGCAGCAGGGCGGGCTCAGTCATGGGGCATCAGCGCCAGCGCGCGCAGGCACGCATGATGGTGGCTGGTGCCCTGGCCGGGGCCGAGCGCGGGTTGGCCGGGCAGCAGCAGGGTGTAGCGCCGGCCTTCACGCTCGGCGGTGTCGACCCAGCGCGCCAGGCGCGAGATGCGTGCTTCCGGCGGCAGGGTCGGCAGCGTGCGCCAGTCCAGCAGCACTTCGATGCCGACCGGCTTCTCGTATTCGCGTACCAGCAGCGTGTCGCGGCGCGCGGAGTGCTTCCAGGCGATGCTGCGCGGCGGGTCGCCCGCGCGGTAGGGGCGCAGCTGGTGCAGTTCCTCGCCGCTGGCGTGGGCGCGGGTGTGCAGCGGGTCGCTGCCCTGTTCGGGCAGTGGTGGCGCCAGGGCTTCAGCCACCGGGTGGACCAGCAGCGGTTGTTCCGGCCACACCCAGGACCAGGCGCGCACCAGGCCCAGCGGCTGTGTGCTGGACAGGCGGATGCGTGGCAGGTCCAGCCAGCCGCGGCGTTCAGTAGGGACATCCAGTTCCGCTTCAGCGCGGCCCTGTGCGGCAAGATCGGTCCACGCCTGGCTGTCACCGATCTGCAGTTCCAGGCCGTGGCGCGGCCGCGGATCGCGCAGCGACAGATCCACGCGCAGGCGCAGCGTTTGACCGGCGGGCACCGGTTCGGCCGAGATGGCGTCGATCTGTACGCCGGACAGCTGCAGGTGCGCGGCGATGGCGCTGGCGATGGCCGCCGCCGCCAGCAGCAACGCCAGCAGCATGGCCGGGTTGTTGTTGTAGTTCAGCGCTCCCAGCAGCATTGCCGACAGCAGCACGGCCACGAACAGCCCGAAGCGCGTGGGCAGGACATAGATGCGCCGCCGGTCGAGCCGCTGCGGCAGTGCTTCTGGCCTGCGCGGGCGTGCCAGGCGCAGCAGGCGTGAGCCGCGTGCGGCCATCCTCAATCCACCGCGACGGTCTGCAGGATGGCGCGCGCCAGCGCCGGCCCCGTGCTCGATTCGGACTCGCCCACCAGGCGGTGGCCGGCCACGGCGACGAACAGGGTCTGCACATCTTCAGGTACCACGTGGCTGCGGCCGAGCAGCAGCGCATGTGCCTTGGCGGCGCGCAGCAGTGCCAGGCCTGCACGCGGCGACAGGCCCACGCGCACGCCGGCATGCTGGCGGCTGCGGGTCAGCAGGGCCTGCACGTAGTCCACCAGCGCGTCGCTGGCGTGGATCTGGCCCACCGCCTCGCGCAGCTGGCGCACCTGGTTGTCATCCAGCTGCGGCACCGCGCGCGCGATCAGGTCGCGACGGTCGGTGCCACGCAGCAGCTCGCGTTCGGCCTGCGGGCTCGGGTAGCCCATCGCCAGCCGCAGCAGGAAGCGGTCCAGCTGCGAATCGGGCAGCGGGAAGGTACCCGAGAGATCGACCGGATTCTGCGTGGCGATGACAAAGAACGGATCGGGCAGGGGATGGGTCTGCCCGTCGAGGGTCACCTGCTGTTCGGCCATCGCTTCCAGCAGCGCGCTCTGGGTGCGCGGTGGTGCGCGGTTGATCTCGTCGGCCAGCAGCACATGCGAGAACACCGGTCCGGGATGGAACTGGAACTGGCGGGTGCCGGCGTCGTAGACCGACACGCCCAGCACATCGGCCGGCAGCAGGTCGGAGGTGAACTGCACGCGCTGGAAGCTCAAGCCCAGGCTGCTGGCCAGTGCATGCGCCAGTGTCGTCTTGCCCAGGCCGGGCAGATCTTCGATGAGCAGATGGCCACCGGAGAGCAGGGCGACAAAAGCCAGCCTGACTTCCGGCACCTTGCCCAGCACCAGTGCATTGACCTGATCCTGTGCCTCCTGCAGGGCCTGGCGCAGTTGATCGGTTAGCATGCTGGGCATGGGGGACGAAGCAGGCATGGTCGTCTCACGTTCGGGAACCATTCGATTCTATCCATAGAGCAATGCAGGGCGAACAACGCGCACGGACGATATTTTTCTGGTTATGGACGCTGGTCACAGCGGCCAAGCTGCTTGTGGCCGCGCGCCTGCCACTGTTCGTGGACGAAGCGTTCTACTGGCAGGAAGGCCAGCACCTGGCGGCGGCGTACTCGGATCTGCCCGGGCTGACCGCATGGCTGGCGCGCCTGGGCGTGGAAATCGGCGGCCAGCACGTACTCGCGCTGCGTCTTCCGTTCCTGCTCATCGGCGCGCTGCTGCCGGTGCTGGTCGCGCGCATCGCCACGCGCTGGTTCGGCAATGTCGCGGGTTGGCAGGCAGGCAGCCTGACCCTGCTGATGCCGCTGTCGGCCACGCTGGGCCTGCTGGCCGTGCCCGACGTGCCGCTGGCGCTGGCGTCGGTGCTGTGCCTGGATGCCGGTGCGCGCCTGCTGCGCAACGTCGATGCCTCCTCGGCCGTCAAGCTGGGCCTGGGCCTGCTGATCGGCGCACTCAGCCACTACCGTTTCATCGGCGTGATCGGCGTCGGCTTCATCGCCCTGCTGGCGTTGCCGCCGGGCAGGCGCATGCTCACCGATCCGCGCGTGTGGGTGGCGCTGGCCGTGGGCGTGCTGGCGTGGTTGCCGCTGCTGGCCTGGAATGCGGACAACCACGAGGCCGGGCTGAAGTTCCAGGTGGTCGAACGCCATCCGTGGGCGTTCGAATGGCGCGGGCTGTGGTTCTTGGTGATCCAGCCGATGCTGGTCACGCCCATTCTGTGCATCGCGATGTGGAAGGTGGCGCTGGCCGGCACCCGCAGCGGCGGCGGTGCGCGCGTGCAATGGCGCTACTTCGGCCTGGTGGGTGGCGTTTCCACGCTGGGCATCTTCCTGCTGGGCTTCTTCACCGATGTCGAGCGCATCAGCTTCCACTGGCCGCTGCCGGGTTACCTGGCGCTGCTGGTGGCGGTGCCGGTGGTGCTCAACGGCTGGCCACGCTGGCTGCGCCGCACCGGCTGGTGGCTGGCGGGTACCGGCATGGCATTGGCCTTCGCTTACTACCTGATGGCCTCCACGCCCTCGCTGCGCGAGCAGCTGGCCGGCGACAAGTATTACCCGCGCAACTTTGCAGGCTGGGAACCGCTGGCGGCCGCCGTGCGCGAGGAACTGAAGCAGATGCCCGAGGGTACGCGCGTGCTGGCCGGCAACTTCAAAGTGGGTGCCGAGCTTGGCTTCCAGCTGGGGGATGCCAACATTCCGGTGCTGCCGCACCCGCTCAACGACAAGCACGGCCGCACTGCACAGCTGGCGCAGTGGGGCCAGCTGCAGCAGGGCGAGCGCAGTGCGCCGATGCTGCTGGTGCTTTCACCCAGCGACCAGCGCTTCCGCGATCTGGTGCCGCAGTATCACGCCGTCTGCGGGCAGGTCGGGCCGCTGCCGCCGCCGCGGGTGGTCAGCAATGACCATGGCTTCCAGCGCTTCCTGCTGTTCCGTCTGCCAGCGCAGCGCGCCGAAGGTGCATGCGTGACGCCAGCCGTGGCCTATCTGGATTCGCCGGCCAATGGTGAGGCGGTGTCGGGCACGTTGGCAGTGAAGGGCTGGGCGTTCAAGGATGGCGTCGGCCTGGCACGCGTGGAAGTGCTGGTGGACGGCCAGCCGGTGGGCGATGTGCGGTATGGCCGCGAACTCGACATCCGCCCGATGTGGCCGATGTCCAACGATCCGCAGCATCCGCATGCAGGCTTCGATGGCAGCGTCGATACGCAGGGGCTGTCGCCTGGGCGCCATTGGCTGGGCCTGCGCCTGCATGGGCGCGATGGCAGTGTGGAAGACTGGCAGGAACAGCCGTTCGAGGTGGAGCGGTAGAGTCGAGCTTGCTCGACTGCCTCGAACATCCAGTCGAGCAAGCTCGACGCTACGGAAAAGCAGCCGAGCATGGGCTCGGCTCTACAAAGAGCGACGAGCAGCCGAGCATGGCTCGACGCTACGGCACGGCGAAGCCGGCCCGGCGCAGCAGCCCGCACAGTGCGATCAGCGGCAGCCCGACCAGGGCAGAGGGGTCGCGATTGTCGATGGACTCGAACAGGCTGATGCCCAGGCCCTCGCACTTGAAGCTGCCGGCGCAGTCCAGCGGCTGCTCTGCGGCCACGTAGCGGGCGATCTCCTGCGCCTGCAGCGGGCGGAAGCGAACTTCGGTCAGGTCCATGGCTGCGAACGATTCTCCATCGCGAGTGAGACTGATCGCGGTATGGAAGCGCACCGTCTGCCCGGCCATCGCCGCCAGCTGCGCGCAGGCGGCCTCGACCGTGCCGGGCTTGCCCAGCGGCTGGCCGTTCAGGTCCGCCACCTGGTCCGAGCCGATCACCCAGGTGCCGGGGTGGCGCGCGGCGACCTCGGCGGCCTTCGCAGCCGCCAGCCGGCCGGCCAGCGCCAATGGTGCCTCCCCAGCCTGCGGGGTCTCGTCCACGGCCGGGCGTGCGCAGTCGAAGGGCAGGCCCAGACGCTGCAGCAGCTCGCGTCGGTAGCGGGAGGTGGAGGCCAGGAGCAGGGCAGGCATGCGACAATTCCGGGGCAGGGCGCGGCAGTCTGGCCCGCGCCCGGCGCTGCCATCAAGCCCCTGTATGGCGGGCATTTGACAGCGGCGGCCCCGATCCTTAGTATTCAGCGGCTTATGTCCGCGAACGTGCCCGAAACGCTGGATGCCTGGCGGATGGTTGTAGCGCGAAGGCGCTTCGACGGCCAGGTCCCACTGGCTGAAATGACCCGCCTGCAGGGCTTGGTCGCCGATACCGACGGTGAGTGCAGTTACTCGCTTGAATTCGGTCGCGACGATGTCTTGCGGGTATCCTATGTGGAACTGACCATCGACACCGCGTTGCCGCTGACCTGTCAGCGCAGCATGCAGCGATTCCTGTTGCCGGTGAAGATGACCCAGCGGCTGGGGCTGATCCGCGACGAGGACGAGGAATCGTCCCTGCCGGAAGAGTACGAGGCGTTGCTGGTGCCGGAAGATGGGCAGCTGCGTCCGCTGGATCTGGTTGAAGATGAACTGGTGCTGGCGGTGCCCGTGGTACCGCTCTCGCCAGACGGTGAAGCAGTCGACAGGGACTGGGCGCCGAGCGAAGAAGAAGCAAAGCAGGCCAACCCGTTTGCGGCGTTGGCGGCTCTGAAGAAAGAGTAAAAGCATTAGCAGCCGGATTGTCGTCGGCGGCTGCGGCGAAAGCGAAAGTGTGCTGGGCGCTGGCGTCCTGCGCGACGATACGACGAAGCAAAACGAACCGAGTTTGGAGCAATCCCATGGCTGTCCAGAAATCCCGTGTTACCCCGTCCCGTCGCGGCCAGCGCCGTTCGCATGACGCCCTGAGCGCCAAGCAGCTGTCGACCGACCCGACCACCGGCGAAGTGCACCTGCGTCACCACATCACTGCTGACGGTTTCTACCGCGGCAAGAAGGTCATCCAGACCAAGACCTCGGCCGTCGAAGAAGATTGATGTGCCGATAAGGCCGCTGCCCCTGGGCAGCGGCCTTTGCCTTCTTCCCCGGGCATGCCGGTGACCGGCAGCCTGCGCAACAGGAAACATGATGAGCAAGCGGATCTACTCGAGGATCGCGGGCACCGGTAGTTATTTGCCGGAAAAAGTCCTGACCAACGCCGACCTGGAAAAGATGGTCGAAACCTCGGACGAGTGGATCCAGTCGCGCACCGGTATTCGTGAACGGCACATCGCGGCCGAAGGCGAAACCACCAGCGACCTCGGCTACCACGCCGCGGTGCGCGCGCTTGAAGCGGCCGGTATCGACGCTTCCCAGCTCGACATGATCGTGGTCGGTACGACCACCCCTGATCTCATTTTCCCGTCCACCGCGTGCCTGATCCAGGCCAAGCTCGGTGCGTCGGGTTGCCCCGCCTTCGACGTCAACGCAGCCTGCTCGGGCTTCGTGTTCGCGCTCAGCGTGGCCGACAAATTCATCCGCTCCGGTGACGCCCGCTACGTGCTGGTCATCGGCGCCGAAACGCTCACCCGCATCGTCGACTGGGAAGACCGCACCACCTGCGTTCTGTTCGGCGATGGTGCCGGCGCGGTCGTGCTCAAGGCCGACGAAGAAACCGGCATCCTCAGCACCCACCTGCATTCCGATGGCAGCAAGAAGGAGCTGCTGTGGAACCCGGTCGGCGTGTCTGTCGGTTTCAAGGACGGTGCCAATGGCGGCGGCACCATCAACATGAAGGGCAACGACGTGTTCAAGTACGCCGTCAAGGCGCTGGACTCGGTCGTGGATGAAACCCTGGAGGCCAATGGCCTGGGCAAGTCCGACCTGGATTGGCTGATTCCGCACCAGGCCAACCTGCGCATCATCGAGGCCACTGCCAAGCGGCTGGAGATGTCGATGGACCAGGTCGTGGTCACCGTCGACCGCCACGGCAACACCTCCTCCGGTTCGGTGCCGCTGGCGCTGGACGCCGCCGTGCGTTCGGGCAAGGTCGAGCGCGGCCAGCTGCTCCTGCTGGAAGCCTTCGGTGGCGGCTTCACGTGGGGTTCGGCCCTGCTGCGTTATTGATAGCGTAGTTACGACAACGTGAAGTCTGTCGTTACGGCCCCTCTGGGGCCGTAACGCGTTTCAGGAGATCTGTCATGGTTGAGCCCATCGTCATCGAAGGGCAGCGCGCCTGGCTGAAGCAGTACGGCAAGGGAAGCCGGGCCTTCGCTCTGGGCCTGCTCAATTTCATCGCCCGCCGCTTCCACCTCGATGCCCTGCGTCCGCCACCGCACCGCGGAGGCGATGCCGCGCGCGAGACCGAAGCGCGTCGCTTGGGCGAGCTGCATGCGCAGGGGGTGAACGTGCCCGAAGTGATCGGCAGTGGCCACGCTGCGCTGGTGATCGGCGACAACGGGGGCTCCTTCAATACCTGCCTGCGCGAAGCCGATGACGCCGGTCGGGATCGGTTGGTGGCCGCCGCGATGAAGGCCCTCGCCGAGGCCCACAGCCGTGGCGCCTATTTCGGCCAGCCGGTGCCGCGCAACCTCACCTGGGACGGCCAGAATGTGGGCTTCATCGATTTCGAGGAAGACCCGCTGGAAGTGATGGACCTGGCCGAGGCGCAGGCGCGCGACTGGCTGATGTTCGGCTATGGCGTGGCCAAGTACTACGCCGACCGGCCGCAGCACCTGCAGGCGATGATGGCCGAGGCCATGCATGGCGTGCAGGCCCCGGTTCGCGCGCACGTGCATTCGGTCAGTGGCCGCCTGCAGGGCCTGGCCCGCGTCTGCATGAAGCTGGGCCGCTCGGCCCGCGCGCTGGCGCAGTCGATCTTCATCACCCATGGCGCCACCACGCTGGGGCTGATCATGGTGGTCGGCCTGTGCATGGACTTCTTCGCCGATGGCGAACTGGACATCCTGCAGCTGTTCTGCTGATCGCATCCGCCGGGCATGGCCCGGCGGGTCGGGGTCCATACGCCGTGCATACGCGCACGTACAGACGACACGGGGGATTCGCCCTTATCATGGCCCGCTTCGATTGCAACAAGCGGATGACCGCGTGACCGTATCCACCCTCGCTTTTGTCTTCCCCGGTCAGGGCTCGCAGTCCGTGGGCATGCTGGCCGAGCTGGCCGAGCTGCACCCGCAGGTGCGTGAAGCCTTCACCGAAGCATCCGATGGTGCCGGCGTCGACCTGTGGGCGCTGTCCCAGGGTGGCCCGGAGGAAATGCTCAACCGTACCGAATACACCCAGCCGGCCCTGCTGGCGGCAAGCATCGGCGCGTGGCGCGCCTGGAACGCCGTCGGTGGTCCGCAGCCGGCGGTGCTGGCCGGCCACAGCCTGGGCGAATACACCGCCCTGGTCGCTGCTGGCGCGCTGAGCCTGCATGACGGCGCGCATCTGGTGCGCCTGCGCGGCCAGCTGATGCAGGAAGCCGCGCCGGCCGGCGTCGGTGCCATGGCCGCCGTGCTCGGTGCTGAAGACCAGCTGGTGCTGGACGTCTGCGCCGAAGCCGCTGGCAGCCAGGTCGTGGTGCCGGCCAACTTCAACTCGCCGGGCCAGATCGTCATCGGTGGCGACGCCACCGCGGTCGACCGCGCGCTGGCGCTGCTGGCCGAAAAGGGCGTGCGCAAGGCCGTGAAGCTGGCCGTCAGCGTGCCCTCGCACACCCCGCTGATGCGCGAAGCCGCCAACCGCCTGGCCGAAGTGATGGCTGGCCTGTCCTGGCAGGCGCCGCAGCTGCCGGTGGTGCATAACGTCGATGCCAAGGTGCACGACGGCGTCGACGCCATCCGTGCCGCGCTGGTGCAGCAGCTGTACCAGCCGGTGCAGTGGACCGGTTGCGTGCAGGCCCTGGCTGCCCGTGGCATCACCCAGATCGCCGAGTGCGGTCCGGGCAAGGTGCTTACCGGCCTGGTCAAGCGCATCGACAAGGCCATCGACGGCCGTTCCCTGGCCACCCCGGGCGACTTCGAAGGCGCCCGCGAGGCGTGGTCGGCCTGATCCCCCTGTTCCTGCCGACCGTGCCGGTAGCCGCTGCAAGCGGCACGGGTGCGGTCGCTGCCCACGTCTGAGGACAACATCATGAGCAAGCCCCTGCAGGGTGAAATCGCACTGGTCACTGGCGCCAGCCGTGGCATTGGTGCCGCCATCGCCGATCTGCTGGCCGCCCAGGGCGCCACCGTCATCGGCACCGCCACCACCGAATCCGGCGCTGCCGCGATCGCTGAACGCCTGGCGGCCCACGGCGGCCACGGCCGTGCGCTGAACGTGACCGACGCCGCCGCGCTGGACAGCGTGCTGGACGGCATCGCCAAGGAATTCGGCGCGATCTCGATCCTGGTCAACAACGCCGGCATCACCCGCGACAATCTGCTGATGCGCATGAAGGACGAGGACTGGGCGTCGATCATCGACACCAACCTGACCAGCGTGTTCCGCACCAGCAAGGCGGTCATGCGCGGCATGATGAAGGCGCGCAAGGGCCGCATCATCAACATCGCCTCGGTGGTGGGCGTGACCGGCAATGCCGGCCAGGCCAACTACGCGGCCGCCAAGGCCGGCATCATTGGTTTCAGCAAGTCGCTGGCCAAGGAAATCGGCTCGCGCGGCGTCACCGTCAACGTCGTCGCCCCCGGCTTCATCGACACCGACATGACCAAGGCGCTGCCGGAAGAAGCCCGCACCGCCCTGATCAACGACATCGCCCTCGAACGCCTGGGCTCGCCGGAAGACATCGCCCATGCGGTGGCTTTCCTGGCCAGCCCGGCGGCCGGCTACATCACCGGCGAAACCCTCCATGTGAACGGCGGCATGTACATGCCGTAAGCAAGGGGCGCATGGATTGCGCCGCAAGTGGTTGATCTGCGTGGATTTTTGCACACATGCAAGGCCGCGCCGGTTTCCACTACACTATCCCACGGCCATCGCCATCCGATGGCGACCACTTTTGAACCACTACTCCATCTGGAGCGATACCCCATGAGCACCATCGAAGAACGCGTCAAGAAAATCGTCGTCGAACAGCTTGGCGTCAAGGAAGAAGAAGTCACCAACAGCGCATCGTTCGTCGATGACCTGGGCGCTGACTCGCTGGACACCGTTGAGCTGGTGATGGCCCTGGAAGAAGAGTTCGAGTGCGAGATCCCGGACGAAGAAGCCGAGAAGATCAGCACCGTGCAGGCCGCCATCGACTACATCAAGGCCCACGTCAAGGCCTGATGTCAGACGGCAGTGCGCGCGCGGGTTCCGCTCGCCGCGCACCGCACCCCATGGGGCCGCAGTTGCGGCCCCGTGTGTTTGAGCATCACATCGAAGCAAACCGAGTTGCCCGTTGAAATCATCCGGGTCAGGAGAATCAGCAATGAAGCGTCGCGTCGTCGTAACCGGCCTGGGTATCGTCTCGCCGTTGGGCAATGATCTGGCCAGCAGCTGGGAAGGCATCACCCACGGTCGTTCGGGCATCGGTCCGCTGACCAACGTTTCTGATGCCTACCTGGATCGGTTCACCACCAAGATTGCAGGTGAGGTCAAAGGCTTTGACATCACCGCCGACAACGAACTGTTCGGCAAGTACCGGGTCAGCGGCAAGGATGCCAAGAAGATGGACCCGTTCATCCATTACGGCCTCGGTGCCTCGTTCATGGCTCTGCACGATTCGGGCCTGGACATCACCGAAGCCAATGCCGAGCGCATGGGCGCCATCGTCGGCGCCGGCATCGGCGGCCTGCTGGGCATCGAAGAGCAGACCATCGAGTTCCACGAAGGGAAGAAGATCTCGCCCTTCTACGTGCCCAAGACCATCATCAACATGCTGCCGGGCCAGCTGAGCATCATCACCGGCCTGAAGGGCCCGTCGTTCTCGGCGGTCTCAGCGTGCGCGACCTCGAACCATTCGATCGGCACCGCCATGCGCATGATCCAGTACGGCGATGCCGACGTGATGGTGGTCGGTGGCGCCGAGCGTGGCTCCTCGCCGACCGCGCTGGGCGGCTTCTGCGCGATGAAGGCCATGAGCACCCGCAACGATGCCCCGGAACAGGCCTCGCGCCCGTGGGACAAGGACCGCGACGGCTTCGTGCTGGGCGACGGCGCCGGCATCCTGGTGCTGGAAGAGTACGAACACGCCAAGGCCCGCGGCGCGAAGATCTACTGTGAACTGGCCGGCTTCGGCGCCAGCTCCGACGCGTACCACATGACCGCCCCGAGCGAGAACGGCGAAGGCGCCGCACGCTGCATGGCCATGGCCATGCGCGACGCTGGCGTGACCCCGGAACAGGTCGGCTACCTCAACGCACACGGCACCTCCACGCCGCTGGGCGACCTGGGCGAAACCATGGCCATGAAGACCGCCTTCGGCGACCACGCCTACAAGATGATGGTCAGCTCCACCAAGTCGATGACCGGCCACCTGCTGGGTGCCGCCGGCGGCGTGGAAGCGATCTTCTCGGTGATGGCGCTGCAGGACAACGTCATTCCGCCGACCATCAACCTGGAACAGCCGGGCGAAGGCTGCGACCTGGACTACGTGCCCAACGAAGCACGCCAGGCCAAGGTCGACGTGGTGATGTCCAACGGCTTCGGCTTCGGCGGCACCAACGGCACGCTGATCTTCAAGCGCGTCTGACCGAGGTTGTAGAGTCGAGCCATGCTCGACTGAACGTGCAACCCAGTCGAGCAAGCTCGACTCTACGCAGCAGGAAGCCGCCGCAAGGCGGCTTCCGTGCATCTGCCCCCCGAACTGGCCGCCATGACCCACGCCCCGCTGATCCACCCGCTGCCGCACCCGATCGACCTGCTGGCCCTGCAGCAGCACGACCCGGCGCGCTTCCCGCTGCTGATGGAATCCACCGCTTCGGGCACCGCCCAGGGGCGCTGGAGCCTGCTGCTGGCCGCGCAGGGCGATTGCCTGCGGCTGGACGCCGACGGCCAGGTGCGCGACCAGCACGACGCCGTGCAGCCCGGCAGCTTCCTGCAGGCGCTGGACCACGCCTGGCAGGCCGCGCGCCTGCCGCACGACGGCAGCCACAGCCTGCCGTTCCGCGGCGGCTGGGCGCTGATGCTCGATTACGAAGTGGCCAGCCAGATCGAAGCCGTGCTGCCGGCGCGTGCGCGCGATGACGGCCGCCCGACCGCGCTGGCCCTGCGCTGCCCGGCGGCGGTGCTGCATGACCACGAGAACCGCGCCAGCTTCGTCATTGCCGAAGCCGGCGAGCAGGCCCTGCTGGATGCGCTGGTGGCACAGGCTACGGCCGCGCTGCCCCAGGCCGGGCAGGGCTGGCAGCCGCCGCAGTCGGTGGGCGAGGACGCACCGCAGCGCTTCACCGATGGCGTGCGCCGGGTGATCGACTACCTGCGTGCCGGCGACGTGTTCCAGGTGAACCTGTCGCGGCGCTGGAGCGCGCAGTTCGCCGCGCCGGTCAGCCCGCAGGCACTGTATGCGCAGCTGCGCCGCGCCAACCCGGCACCGTTTGCCGGCCTGTTCAGCGCGTATGGCCGCCACGTGGTCAGTTCATCGCCGGAACGGTTGGTGTCGGTGCATGCCGGCCACGCGCAGACCCGGCCGATTGCCGGCACCCGCCCGCGCTTCGAAGGCGACGACGATGCCGCGCGCATCCAGGAACTGGTCGGCCACCCCAAGGAGCGCGCCGAGCACGTGATGCTGATCGACCTGGAGCGCAACGACCTGGGTCGCATCTGCCTGCCCGGCACCGTGGTCGTCGATGAACTGATGACCGTGGAAAGCTATGCCCACGTGCACCACATCGTCAGCAACGTCAGCGGCCACCTGCGCCCCGAGGTCACCCCGGGCGAGGTGATTGCCGCGACCTTCCCCGGCGGCACCATCACCGGCTGCCCCAAGGTGCGCTGCATGCAGATCATCAGTGAACTGGAGCAGGTGCCGCGCGGGGCCTATACCGGCGCGTTCGGCTGGCTGAACCGCGACGGCGACCTGGACCTGAACATCCTCATCCGCACCGCAGAAGTGGACGGGCAGGAGGTGAGCTTCCGCACCGGCGCCGGCATCGTGGTCGACTCGGACCCGGACAAGGAACTGGACGAGACCCGCGCCAAGGCCCGCGGCCTGCTGCGCGCGCTGGGCCAGCAGGGGTAACCGATCACCCCCGCCGGGCATGCCCGGCGAGCGCAGCGGGGTTGGGCGCCACCCCGGTCATGACCCCACACCACCGGGCACGGTATCCTGCACGGCGGAATCGCATTCAGAGGTAGTCCATGGCGGGAGCCAAGCGCGGGTGTCTGTTCGTGGTCACGCTGGTGGTGGTGCTGGGCGCCGTCCTGGCCGGCGCGGGCGCGTGGTTCTTCTACCAGCAGAGCCAGTTCGCCGACCGCCACATCACCCCTTCCGCCGAGAGCGTGGTCATCGCCAGCGGCGATGGCATGAACAGCGTGCTGCGCAAGCTGCGCGAGGCCGGCGTGGACGAAGGCCAGGACACCCAGTGGCAGCTGCTGGCCCGCCAGCTCGACGCCGCCGGCAAGCTGAAGGTGGGCGAGTACGCGCTGGACAACAGCCTGACCCCGCGCGAGCTGCTGCTGCGCATGCGCGCTGGCAAGGTGCTGCAGCACCGCGTCACCCTCGTCGAGGGCTGGAACATCCGTCAGGTGCGCGCCGCGCTGAAGCGCGCCGAGCCGCTGCTGCACACCACCGACACCCTGGATGACGCTGCGCTGATGCAGCGCCTGGGCTTCGGCGGCCAGCACCCGGAAGGCCGTTTCCTGCCGGAGACCTATGTCTACCAGCGCGGCGACAGTGACATGGACGTGCTCAAGCGCGCCCACGCCGCAATGGAAAAGGCACTGGACGAGGCCTGGGAAAGCCGCGCCGCCGACCTGCCGATCAACAGTCCGTATGAACTGCTGACGATGGCCTCGATCATCGAAAAGGAAACCGCGCTGGCCAGCGAGCGCCCGCAGATTGCCGGGGTGTTCATGCGCCGGCTGAAGATCGGCATGCGCCTGCAGACCGATCCCACCGTCATCTACGGCATCGGCACGGCCTACGACGGCAACATCCGCCGCCGCGACCTGACCACCGATACGCCCTACAACACCTACACCCGTGCGGGCCTGACCCCGACGCCGATCGCCATGCCCAGCCGCGATGCGCTGATGGCCGCCGCACAGCCTGCTGCAGGTGATGCGCTGTACTTCGTTGCCGTTGGTGATGGCAGTGGCGCGCATGTGTTCTCGCCCAGCCTGGACCAGCACAACGCTGCCGTAGCGCGCTACCTGCAGCAGCTGCGCCAGCAACGTACCAAGGAGACCCCGGCGCAATGAGTTCCGCGCTGCTTCGCCACCCGCGTTTCGTCAGCCTGGAAGGCGGCGAGGGCGCGGGCAAGACCACCGCCATCAACGCCATCCGCGAATGCCTGCGCAGCCACGGCCACGAAGTCGTGCTGACCCGCGAGCCGGGCGGTACGCCGTTGGCCGAGCGCATCCGCGGGCTGGTGCTGAAGCCGGACGCCGAGATCGCCGCCGAACCGCTGAGCGCCGAAGCCGAGCTGCTGCTGGTGTTCGCCGCGCGTGCCCAGCACGTGCGCCAGGTCATCCAGCCGGCGCTGCAGCGCGGTGCCTATGTGCTGAGTGACCGCTTCACCGATTCCAGCTATGCCTACCAGGGCGGTGGCCGGGGCCTGGACCCGCAGTGGATTGCCGACCTGGAACGCCGCGCCGTGGGCCTGCTGCCGGGGCTGACCCTGCTGCTGGATGTGGACGTGGCCGTGGGCCGCGCCCGTGCCAATGGCCGCGACCTGTGGCCGGACCGCATCGAAAGCGAGAAGGATGATTTCTTCCAGCGCGTGCGCGAAGTATTCCGCCGCCGCGCGCAGCAGGACCCGCAGCGCTTCGCCCTGATCGATGCCGGCCAGGTGCAGGAACGCGTGGCTGCCGATGTCGTGGCTTCGGTTGAACGTTGGCTGCAGGCAGGGGAGGGCGCATGAGCAGTTTCTCGCCCTGGCAGCAGCGCGCCTTCGACCAGACCGTGACCGCGCTGGATGCCGACCGGCTGGGCCACGGCCTGCTGATCTGCGGCCCGGCCGGGCTGGGCAAGCATGAAGTGGCGCTGGCCCTGGCCGACCACGTGCTGGCCCGTGGCGATGCGGCGCACGCCACGCGCACGCGGCAGCTGATCGCTGCGGGTACGCATCCGGACCTGCAGCTGGTCAGCTTCATTCCGAACAAGAGCGGCGACAAACTGCGCACCGAGATCGTCATCGAGCAGGTGCGCGAGATCACCAACAAGCTGGCGCTGACCCCGCAGTACGGCGTGGCCCAGGTGGTGATCGTCGACCCGGCCGATGCCATCAACCGCTCGGCCGCCAACGCGCTGCTGAAGACCCTGGAAGAGCCGCAGCCCGGCCGCTACCTGTGGCTGATCAGCAGCGATCCCGCGCGCCTGCCGCAGACCGTGCGCAGCCGCTGCCAGCGTCTGGAATTCAAGCTGCCGCCGCGCGATGAAGCGATGGCCTGGCTGCAGCAGCAGGGCCACAGCGAAGCGGCCGCGCGCGAGGCGCTGGACGCGGCGCGCGGCCATCCCGGCCAGGCCGACAACTGGCTGCGCGAGGATGGCCTGAGCCTGCGCCGCGACGTCGGCCGCGAGCTGGAACAGCTGGCTGCCGGCAAGACCGGCGCGGTGGAGCTGGCGCAGAAGTGGTGCGGCGATGAGAACGCGGCCCTGCGCCTGCGCTTCGCCGCCGATCTGGCGCTGGCTCAGGCCAGCACCGACGCCTTGACCGCGCCGGACCGATTGCACAAGCTTGCAGCCTGGTTCGATGCGGCCAACCGCACCCGCGACCTGCTGCGCACCACCGTGCGTGCAGACCTTGCGGTGGTGGAGTTGCTGCTGGCCTGGAACAAGGTGAACGAGCGGCCTGCCGCAAGGGGAAATCGATGAGTGCCAGCAACGCCCGCCAGGGCATCCTGTCCCTGGCTGTAAAGGACAAAGCCGCGCTGTACAGCGCGTACATGCCGTTCGTGAAGAATGGCGGCGTCTTCGTGCCCACGCCCAAGCGCTACTTCCTGGGCGACGAGGTGTTCCTGCTGCTGACCCTGCCAGATTCCAGCGAACGCCTGCCGGTGGCCGGCAAGGTGATCTGGGTGACCCCAGCCGGCGCACAGGGCAACCGCGTGGCCGGCATCGGCGTGCAGCTGGCCGACGGCCAGGAAGGCGAGAACGTGCGCCACAAGATCGAGACGTTGCTGGCCGGCCTGACCAGCTCGGACAAGCCGACGCATACGATGTGAGGTAGCGCCGGGCGAAACACCCGTGAACCGCTGTTCTGTAGAGTCGAGCCATGCTCGACTTCAGCCCTCGAAAAGGCCGATGGCCCGCGACCCAGTAGAGCCGAGCCATGCTCGGCTGAAAGCCTCGGAAAGGCCTGTGAACACAAATGTGAAAAACGGTTGACGGCCTCTGAAAAGCCCCTATAATAAGCGGCTCAGCAACACACCGGGCGGTTAGCTCAGCGGTAGAGCATTGCCTTCACACGGCAAGGGTCACAGGTTCGATCCCTGTACCGCCCACCAAATAGATCCCTGATTTTTCAGGTGATATGAAGAAGCCGGCTTTGAGCCGGCTTTTTCGTATGTGCAGAGTAAGTGCAGTAAGCATCCGGACTGATCGATGACTTCTCAGCTCTGTCTTTCCCGCGACGAGATCCGGGAGCTAAACCGGACGCCGCAGTGCGCGGCAGATCCGATTCCCGCATCAGAATGGCATCAATACGTCGACGCTCACGGCTGGCTTGTGGTACTGCGTCCTGCAGTCGGAGTCAGTGCAGGAAAGCCAGCGGCCACCATGGCACCTTGGGTGTCAGATAGATGGAAAGAGATGTCGAACCGGTAAAAGCTCTGCTGAAATCTGGTCACGTTTGTTCCCATCATAGTTAAAGCGAACTACAGGGAGCGTTGCATGGCGCCGGGCAGTCGGAATTTCATCCTTAGCGAGTTCCAGCAGAGCATCATTGCTCTGCAGGGCCTCAAGAACAAACTTGAGCCAGCAGTTCGCTCGTTCAAGCGGCACTCGACGGATGAGGAGGCTCGCATCGTGATTGTCGAGCGCATCCACATCCTTGTTTGCAGCTTTCTCGACGAGTGGGGTGTCTTTACTTGGGAATGCCGGAAGGTCGGCTTCCATGAGGCTCTAGACACCGCGATGCCGGCATTGAAGCGGATTCGAATCTGGAGAGGCTTGGATAAGGTTCGATCCTCGCTGCTGGCGCATCCCTTTCGCGATAAATCCAACGTCTTGGTTAACCCTGGAAGCCTGTACGGAGTAGGTAAGTCACCGAGCTGCAACGCGGAGGTCTGCCTTCTCGGCGAGTGTGCCATCTACGCATGCGCTGTCGCAGCAGCGTTTACGCAGGAAGAGCACTCGCGGGCGATGGCGATCCTTGGCGATCACTGGCCCGACATTGACCCCGGCCCAAGTGGCGTGAACACCTTAGGCGAGGTCGAGTCAGAGATTGGTGCTGTCCGCGCAGCGATTCTGGAAATGCAGCCGGCGCTCGCGCTGGTATTTGATGGGAAGGTTGCTTCATTTGAAGCTGCCCGAGGAGCGACAGCCTCTTGATCCGTTCGATAGCCTAGGCTACTGGTGTGTGAATGCGTCCTAGAAATCGCTTGCCTTCCAGATATCTAATCTCTTTGGCGCTTTTAGCTATTTCTCTCTGATGCATGCAAAAGCTGGCTTCCTGAGATCGCGTATTGCGTTAATTATTCTGCGTGGTTGCGCTGGTTCAGCGCGGTCCTCCGCGATATGCATTCTTGGGCATTGAGGGCGCGCGCCAGTTGTGTTAAGCGAAGCGGGGCGCCTGAGTAGCGCCCCGCCAAAAGCCTAGATGAAGCCGCGCAAACGGTCAGTGCCCATCACAGAGTTCGGTGCCTCGCGCAGCCAAAATTTCCGACCGAGCAGCGATGAAGTCGGCATAGCTGGCGGTCGCGTAAGCGAACGCTGAGGGCGCCGGCAGAAAATTGCTTCCGAATACTTTGTCCGCTCTGCCACCGTGAGCAGTGGCTAGGTTGAACAGATAGACGGTGGGGTCGTCATCACTTATCTGCTTATTGGATTCGGCGCTCAGCATGCATATGTTGCACGCCAAGTTGTCATCTATTTTTTCTTTATTTTTCTTTAAGAATGCTCGCGGGTAAACATGGTGGTACTCCTTCTTGTTGAATGCAGAGAGTGCTGTGGCGACGTCGACTTTTGTCCCTGTCACTAAGTTGAGAGGGTGCTGAAGCGCGAGCGCAAGTAGAAATGCTCTCGAGCGCGATGCATTGCTGCGAAACGTGACCTGCTGCCAATCGCTGGCACCTGGTGCTGTGCCGAAGTCGGTTGGAGCACCGGTCGCATCCAGGACAAAGGCACGGACCTTCAATAGGTCGTTAGAGACGAACGCTTCACCGCCGACTTTGTATCTTTCGGAGAAGGATGCGCGCCAGAACCATTGTTTGAGACGAACTATTTCATTGTGATCTAACTTCGGCTTCTTGGAGAAGATCTCAGTGATAATTACCACAATCGCTTGGTATGAGAGGAAATCCCAGCTATGAATTCTGAATTCCGTGCTGAGCAGATCAACAGTCTTTAGTAGCGACTGTTTTGTGTTTGCAGTAAGTACGCCAAGTTTAGTTTCATCGAGATCACGAAGGCTGCGCAATGCTGCATCCTTGATGCTGCCAAATTCGACGGCAGAAAGGCACTTCAAGATCGTTGTCTTGTCTATGTCGCCAAAGCCCTTCGGCTGAAGGGATGCTGCAATCTCTTCAACTTTTTCGTCTAGGTCAAAGCCGTTTGACCAAGTGGCGGCAACCATCAGATCGTAGGTGCTCAGCTTCGTGCCAGAGCTATTGATTCGTTCGAAAATTGGGCATACCTCGACAACGTCCAAATCTTTGAGGATGACTGTAGGGATTTTATAAGTGGTGAATGCTCTAATTAGCTGATCTAAACGTGCCTGGAGAATATCTTTGTCATCATGCGTTTGAAGTGCAGTGCGGAAATCCAGTAAGGCGGTCGTTTCATAAAGCTTGCGAAGCGGAAATACTGTGATTCCCGCTGGGATCGTTCCCTGTGGGGCGAACTTTTCAGTTTCAAGATCATAGACTGCCTTGAATCCAGCGGCCGTTACTGGCGCTCCGAGGCACGAATAAACAACGGTCAATCGCTGCTGCCCATCCAGTACATAGTCTGTGGGCGTAATGTCGTCAGTCTCAGGAAGAATGAAGTCTCCAAAACTCCTTTCTGTGTTCAGTTTTGTTGGCGTTCTCCAAATGAGAATGCTGCCGATTGGATAGCTATTGACGATGCTGTCTAACAGCTTCAGTGCTTGCTCGTCATCCCATACATATGGCCTTTGGAACTTTGGGATTTTGATGCGACCCTGTTTTATGTCCTCAAGGAGTGAGGAGAAATAGACGGTGTCGGTGCTAAGCCTGTTTGAGATGTTTGTTGCCATTGGGTCCCTCCTGTGGAGCAAGCATCTTACTGCGGTCGAAGCTTCAAGTGCGAGCAGTTCATCTGGATGCAAAGAACTCACTTAAATGCATTTTTCACAGATGTCGGTTGATTCCAAAAGCCGAAGCTCGAAGTAAGAACGTGAGGGGCCGTCGCGACTGTTCTTGCGGCAGTACCTGTCGTGGCCAGATGTGCCCTTGGTCAGATCTAGAGGTCATTATCCTGGTGGCGCTTTTCCCGAATGCGGAGACCAGAAAAAGGCAAATGTTCGATCCCTGCACCGCCTATGGTGCTTCAGGTTGACGTAAGCGTCTGCGCTACAGCTCTCTCCCGCTCGCGACTCCCTTAGATGCTGAGTTAACATGAGAATCATGGTGCGTTGCATTCCAGGGAACGAGCGGCCTCGCGCACCAGTTGTCGTGCCGCGACGATCAAACCATCGGTGTGGCAGTTGCCCAGCTGTTCTTCCGGCACGCCTTCGACGCGCGCACGGTCTGCGGCCTGCAGTAGATCCAGCAGCGCAGTGAGCCCCGCCAGCGAGCGACTGAGTGATGCGTGATTGCTGGCGCCGAGTCTGTGGCCGTGGCATGGCTGACCATCTGCACCATCACCTTGGCGGATGGCATCAAGACAGGCGAAGAACGTGGGTGCCTGCACGGGCTGATTCTGTTCTTTCAATGCACATTCGATCTCGCGCGCGAGATCGTCGGGCACGTCGTTGACGAGGTCGCCGATAAGGGCGTACAGGCGTGGGTGGTATGCGGTTCGATTGGTCATGGCGAAACCCTCACTGGCGTAGAGCCACCTTCCGTAATGAAGGTGGCGGACGGTGCGGGTTGGCGTACCAAGGCAGAAAAGCTCACAGGGAGAAAAGGCCTGGCGGATCCTGCGATCCCCACGCACCGCCCGCCATTGAAGGCAATCGGTGCATTCTCTTTGCTGCGACCAAGATCGCAACTTCCTGTGAGCCTATTCGTTTATTCGAGACGCCAATCCCGACCAAGGCAAGCTGCCTTGGCGAGGCGATCATCGATTCGTGCAAACACAGAAGTCAGTGAGGAAAGTTGCAACAACGCCTGCCATGACGGTGTACCAGCACCCATGGCGTAGCCAGCCGCGTTACCTGAACCAAGCCGTGCCGTTACATAGCCCCGGCAGGTGGCAATCACGTCACCCGGCGCAGCCCTAGGCGAACGTGCCGTGGATGAAAGCAGACGTTCCATCCATGCCCTGTGTCGCCGAGCCCGGCAGGCGTAGTCTCGGCCCACGGTTGTCCCCTCTGGCTCTGGAGTCCCACCATGCCGCTCGCCCGTATCGATCTTCGCAAAGGTAAATCCGCCGAGTATCTGCAGCGCGTGGGGGAGGTGATCTACCAGGCCATGCGCGCGGTGGGTGTGCCGGAAAACGATCGCTTCCAGGTGTTCCAGGAACACGAGGCCGGCACCCTTGTTTACGATCCCGGCTATCTGGGCGTGGACCGCACCGATGACTTCATCTGTATCCAGATCACCTGGAACGAGGGGCGGACGGTGGAGCAGAAGAAGGCGCTGTACCTCTGCATTGCCGATGGCCTGCACGAGGCGGTGGGTATCCGCCGCGAAGACGTGTTCATCAACCTGGTGGAAGTGAAGCGCGAGAATTGGTCGTTCGGGAATGGTGTGGCGCAGTATGTGAGTTGATTCGCCAGGAGCAAGAGCATCCACGCATGGCGTGGATCTACTGCGAGAGGGTGGAGTCATCGGCGTGGCCCGGGGTGTGCCCCCTGCGTCACCGTGTCGCAGGGGCAAAACCCTGAACGTGGTCCAGGGTTGGTTGCCGCGCCGTAGAATGGGCGGGTGCGTCGCCCCCGATTCCACCGCCGGTTCCAGACCCTGGCATGGCTTGCCATGCTGCTGGTGCTGCTTGCCCCGCTGGTGAGCCGCTGGATGGCCCATGGGCCGGCGCCCGCCGAAGCGCCGGTGATGGCGGCGATGGACCACGGCGCCATGGACCACAGCGCGCATGCCGAACACGCGCAGCACGCGATGGAAGGTCACCACGACCACCACGCGATGGCGATGACGCACGACGAGACCGCCGCCAAGCCGGCAGTCGATCCACACGCCGAGCATGAAATGGGCGTGGACTGCGAGTACTGCCTGATCGCGGCGCGCCTGATTACCTTGCTGGTGGCCGCGTTCCTGCTGCTGGTGCCTTTGGCACCGGTGTGCCGTGCATTGGCGGGATCTGTCAGAGCGCTGCCCTCGCGGCTGCGCGGAACACTGGGCGCGCGTGGGCCACCGGTGGCGTTCGCTGGCTGAGCCGCGCACGCGGTCGTTCCCTGATGGATTCAGAGCTGCCAGGCATGGCCTGGCACTACTGCGTGCGCTTTTCTTTCTGCTGCCCTCGTTGATGGGGCGGCACTGCATGCCGTGGAAACATGAAAACGAACCCGAACGTCGTTGCCCTGCGCTGGGCGACGCTGCCGGCGCTGTGCGCCTGCGCCCTGTACACCGCACCGGCCCGCGCCGATGCCGCAGACCCCACCACCCTGGACACCGTGCGCGTGGTCGATACCCGCCATGGCGAACTGTCGGCCACCCCCAGCGCGGGCTCCGCGCTCGGCCTGAGCGTGCTGCAGACGCCGGCTGCGCTCACCGTCATCGACCGCGACCAGCTGGAACAGCGCGGCGACAGCAACCTCAACGATGCCATCAGCCGTGCCGGAGCCATCAGTGCGACGCCGCACCCGGGCAATGGCCTCAGTGCGCTGTCCAGCCGCGGCTTCACCGATGGCGCGTCGGTGATGCGCCTGTACGACGGCCTGCGCCAGTACGGCGGGGTGGGCGTCACCTTCCCGTTCGATACCTGGTCCATCGAGCGCATCGAAGTGCTGCGCGGTCCGGCCTCGGTCATCCATGGCGATGGTGCCATTGGCGGGGTCATCAACATCGTGCCGAAGAAGCCGTCGCGCGGTGCCATCGAGAACGAGATCAGCGTCACCGTGGGCAGCGAGGACACTGCGCGCCTGGGCTTTGGCAGCGGCGGCGCGCTGACGCCCGCGCTGGCCTACCACGTGGACGTGAGTGGCAACTACAGTGGCGGCTGGGTGGATCGTGGCCGCAACAACGATGCGACGTTCTCCGGTGCGCTGCTGTGGCAGCCGCGCACGGACCTGCAGCTGACCCTGACCCATGCGCAGGGCTACCAGCAGCCGATGCGCTACTTCGGTACGCCGCTGGTGGATGGCCGCCAGCTCGAAGCGCTGCGCCACCGCAACTTCAACGTGGCCGACAGCGAGATCCGTTTCCGCGACCGCTGGACCCAACTCGATGCACTGTGGACGCCGACCGCAAACGTGGAATGGCGCACGCGTGTCTACCAGATCGACAGCCAGCGCGATTGGCGCAATGCCGAGGCCTACGTCTACAACGACGCCACGGGGCTGATCGACCGCTCGGACAACACGCAGATCACCCACAACCAGGACCAGAGCGGGCTGACTTCCACGCTGCGCGTGCGGGGGCAGGTGGGCGGGCTGGCCAACCGTTTCGCGGTGGGCCTGGATGCCAACCGCGCGCACTTCAAGCACACCAACAACACCTACGCCGGCAGCTCCGGGCCGGTCGATCCGTTCCATCCAGTGCCGGGTGAATTCGCCAGCGATGCGCCCAACCTGCCGCGCTACCGCAACCGTGCCGAACAGTACGCGCTGTTTGCCGAAGACCACCTGACGCTGAGCGAACGCTGGTCGGTGCTGGGCGGGCTGCGCCATGACCGCGCGACCATCGATCGCACCGATCTGATCAGTGGCGCGGCAGCGTTCTCCAAGACTTACAGCAGCACGGGCTGGCGCGCGGGCACGGTGTTCGCGCTGCGCCCGACGTTGAGCCTGTACGCGCAGTATTCGCAGGCGGCCGATCCGGTCAGTGGGCTGCTGATGATCAGCCCGGCCAACGGTGCGTTCGATCTGGCCAAGGGCCGGCAGTTCGAAGTGGGCATGAAGCAGGCCTTCGACGGCGGTGAGTGGACGCTGGCGGCGTACCGCATACGCAAGACCGGGCTGCTCAGTCGTGATCCGCTGCAGCCCGATCGCCGCGTGCAGGTGGGTGCGCAGACTTCGCGCGGCATCGAGGCGTCGTTGAACTGGGCGTTCGCGCCGCACTGGTCGCTGGATGCGAATGCCACGGTCTTGAAGGCCGAATTCGAGGATTTCCTGGAAACTACCGGCTCGCCTGCAGTGGTGGTCTCGCGTGATGGCAACGTGCCGCCGAACGTGGCCGAGCGGATGGCGAACGTGTGGCTGAGCTGGCAGTTCCTGCCGGACTGGACCGTGGCCGGCGGCGCGCGCTATGTCGGCAAACGTTATGCGGACAACGCCAACACGCTGGAACTGCCGGGCTACAGCACCACCGATCTGGCCCTGACCTGGCAGGCGGCACCGCGTACCCGGGTAAGCGCGCGACTGTTCAACGTGTTCGACAAGGCGTACTACGCGACGGCGTACTACACCAGCACGCAGTGGCTGCTGGGCGCGGACCGCCGCGTCGAATTCACCCTCGACCATCGCTTTTGAGGATGTAGCTGATGTCGGTGCGATCCTCCGCCAAGCGTTGGACCTACCTGCTGCATCGATGGCTGGGCATCGGTGGCTGCCTGCTGATGCTGCTGTGGTTCGTCAGCGGCATGGTGATGCTGTTCATCGGTTACCCGAAGTTGACCCCGGGTGAGCGGCTGGCCGCGCTGCCGGTGCTTGATGCTGCGCAACCGCTGCAGGGACTGTCGATGCTGCCCGAGGCAGTGCAGACGGAACCGGAAAGCGTGGCGTTGACCACGCTGCGCGGTGAACCGGCCTACGTGGTGCGCAGCGGTGCCAACGTCGGCGCGTGGTCGGCTGCTACGGGCCACGCGCTGCTGCCGGTGTCCGCCCAGCGCGCCGAGCGGTCGGCGGCGGCGTTTGCCGGTGGCCCGGCGTTCCCGGGTGCCGTACGTGTAGACGAAGATCGCTGGACGCATTCGCGTGGGCTGGATGCACTTCGGCCGCTGTACCAGGTGGAGGTCGGTGGCCGCCAGCCGGGCAGTCTGTACGTTTCCTCGCGCACCGGTGAGGTGGTGCTGGATGCGCCGTACCACCAGCAGCGCTGGAACTATGTGGGCGCGTGGCTGCACTGGCTGTACTTCCTGCGCATGCAATCGGTGGACCCGGTGTGGACGTGGGTGGTGATCGTGCTGTCCGGGCTGTGCACGCTGGCGGCCCTCAGCGGCATCGTGGTGGGCGTGTGGCGCTGGCGCTTCCGTGGCCGTTACCGGTCGGGTGCGAAGACGCCGTACGTCGAGCCGTGGATGCGTTGGCACCATCTGCTCGGGCTGATGGCATCGGCGTTCGTCTTCACCTGGATCTTCAGTGGGCTGATGTCGATGAATCCGCTGCAGGTGTTCACTACGTCTGCGGGCGCGGTAGATGCCGCACGTTATCGCGGTGCCACGGTGTCGCTGGCGTCTACGCTGGCGCAGCCACAGGCCTTGCTGCATGCAGCGGCAGGGCAGCGCTTCGCCCCGGTTGAGATCCAATGGCGGCGCATCGGTGGCGAACTGTTCGCGGTGCTGCTGGACGGGCACGGCGATACGCGCATCGTTTCCCTCATGGACGGGCAGCTGCATCTTCAACGGCAGCTGCCTGTGGCAGGGCTGCAGCAGCGCGCACAGGCGATGAGCACGGCACCGCTGCGGACGTTCGCGATCCTGCACGCGCCGGATGCATTCTTCTATCCGCGCGCCCCCGAGGCGATGAACGGTGCGGCCGTGCGGCGCTTCCCGGTGGCGGTGGCCGACTTCGGCGACGCGCATGCCACGCGCGTCTACATTGATCTGGCCACCGGCGATCCGCTGTTGACCCTCGGCCACCGCGAGCGGGTGGGCCGCTGGTTGTTCTACTTCCTGCACAGCTGGGATCTGCCGGGCATGCTGCGGCAGGAGAACACGCGGCTGGCGGTGCTGCTGCTGTTGAGCGTGGTGGGCACCACGCTGTGCACTACGGCCGTGGTGATCGGCACGCGCCGGCTGCGGACGAAGGTGCGCCGTCGCCGCTCTACACCCGCAGCCAGCGCGTGGACACGGCCACCAGCAGCAGGGCGATCGCCACGCCGATGAAGGCGGCGACCAGGCCGAAATGGTTGGCGGCAAAGCCGATCAATGCCGGGCCGGCAAGGATGCCGGCAAAGCCCAGGGTGGACACGGCGGTGATGGCCAGCGCGCCGGGCATGCGCGTCTGGTGGCCAGCCAGTGAGAACAGGGCCGGTGCGATGTTGGCGCAGCCCAGGCCCACCAGCACGTAACCGAACAGCGATGCCTGCCACGGAGTGACGAGGGTGAGCACCAGCACGCCCGAAGCGGCGAGCAGGCCACCGGCGACGATGGCGCGCTCGCGGCCGATGCGTTCCACCAGGGCGTCGCCGAACAGGCGTGCAACCGTCATGGTCAGGGTGAAGGTGACATAGCCGATGCCGGCAAGGCGGGCGTCGACGTGGCGCACGTCGCTGAGGAATACCGCGCTCCAGTCCAGCATCGCGCCTTCCCCGAGGAAGGCGACGAAGGCCAGTACACCGATGAACAGCACGATGCCATGGGGCATGGCCAGCATCGGCGTGTCATGCGGCATTGGTTCGCTGTGCCAGAACGCCGCTGAGAGCAGCATCGCCAGCAGCATCGCCCCGACGCCGATCAGCACCGCTGCCAGCGAGGGCAGCTGTGCCGACAGCAGCAGCGTCATCATCGCTGCACCAAGGAAGCCGCCGATGCTGAAGAACGCGTGGAAGCCGGACATCATCACCCGGCGCGCTTCACGCTCGACCACCACGGCCTGCACGTTCATCGTGCAATCCATCGCGCCGACCGCCGCGCCGAACACAAACAGCACCAGGCCCAGCATCCAGGCCGAACCGGCCAGCGCCAGGCCGGGCACGGTCAGGCAGATCAGCAGCGTGCTGGCCACCATCACACGGCGGCAGCCCAGGCGCGCGGCAAGCACACCCGACAGCGGCATGGCCAGCAGCGAGCCCGCACCCAGGCACAGCAGCACCAGGCCCAGCGTGGCGTCGTTGATGCCGGTGCGCGCCTTTGCAAAGGGCACCAGGGTGGCCCACAGCGCGGTGGCAAAGCCGGGAATGAAGAATGCAGCGCGGGTCGCGTGCTGTTCGGCACGCGCGCGGTAGGTCTGGGACATGGGCAGTTCGATCAGGGAGGCGTGGGGTGCACGGCGATGCCGGCGGCGTGGAAGCGGGCAGCCAGCGCAGGCGGTGCCGAGGTGGTCAGCACCAGATCGTCGATCTCGTCCAGGCTGGCAATCTGCCATGTGCCGCGCGCACCGAGCTTCTCGCTGGTGGCCGCAACGATGACCCGGCTGCTGCACGCCACCATGGCGCGCTTCAGCGTGGCTTCTTCGGCATCCATGGCCCACACGCCGGTGTCGCCATCCACGGCGCAGGGACCGGGCAGGTAGACATCGGCACGCAGCCGCTGCACCTGGGCCAGTGCTTCGGCACCGACAGCCCCGCCGCCTGGGCCCAAGCGGCCCCCGATCAGCTGCACAGCCATGCCCTCGTGGTAGCTGGCCGCCGTGGCGATCTGCGGTGCGTTGGTGATGATCGTCAGTCCCAGCATGGCCGGCAGCTGCTGGGCGATGGCCAGATTGGTCGAGCCGGCATCCAGCAGGACCACCTGGCCGGGCTGCAGCAGGGCGCAGACGCGCGCCGCCAGTTCGGCTTTGTCGCCCTGGTCGCGGGTCAGCCGCTCACGCAGCGGCCGCTCCTTGGGTGGTGGCAGTACAGCCCCGCCGTAGACGCGCTGGCACAGGCCCTGGGCGGCGAGTTCGCGCAGGTCGCGGCGGATCGAGTCTTCAGACACGGCATAGCGACGTGCCAGCTCGGCGGCGATCACGCGGCCCTGCTGGCGCAGCTCCTCAAGGATCTGCACGGTGCGCTGGGCGGGAAGGGGGCTGGGGTCGGATTTCATGTGGCAAGTGTGCATGTTCGTGCATAAACGTGCAACAACGGGATCGGTTGCCGTTGTACACAGCTGCGCTGGACTGCCGGTGAACCTGCGTCGCTGCACGGGTTATCAAACCCGGTGGGCGACCGGCATCATGGCGGGGCCCTTGGCATGGAAAACCGAATGACCCCCACCGCTCACCGTGCGCTGCGCATCGCCGCCGACCAGTACACCGGCCAGAAAGTGGTCGACCAGCAGTTCCTCCACTGCGATTTCTCCGGCGCGGATCTCACCGCCACCGAGTTCGTGAACTGCAGCTTCTACGATGCCGAAAGCCGCACCGGCTGCCGCTTCAATGGCGCCACGCTGAAGGAGGCCAGTTTCCGCGGCTGTGACATCAGCATGTGTCACTTCAACTTCATCAAGGCGTTGGGCCTGGAGATCAGCGAATGCCGCGCGCAGGGCGCGGATTTCAGCAACGCCAGCTTCATGAACCAGATCACCACGCGCACCTGGTTCTGCAGCGCGTTCATCAAGAAATCCAACCTGCGCTATGCCAACTTCTCGCGGGTGACGCTGGAAAAATGCGAGTTGTGGGAAAACCGCTGGGACGGCGCGAACCTCAGTGGTGCCAGCTTTGCGGGTTCGGATCTGTCGGCGGGCCAGTTCGAGGGTATCGACTGGAGCAGTGCCAACTTCACCGATTGCGACCTGACCGGTTCGGAGCTGGGCGACCTGGACCTGCGTGTGGTGAACCTGCGCGGTGCACGGCTGGATGTGCAGCAGATGGCGCTGCTGATGCAGCGCATCGGCATTACCGTGGTGCCGTAGCGTCGAGCTTGCTCGACTGGCGCGCGAACAGCAGTCGAGCAAGCTCGACGCTACGCTGCGTACGCCACCCAGCCCTTGAAACTGAAGCCGGCGTAGAACAGTTCCACGCCTTCAAAGCCAGCCTGCTGCAGCAATGCCACCTCCTGCTCGGGTGACTGCAGCGGCAGTCGCTCTATCATGGCCTCGATGGTGCGCTGGGCATCGGCGTGCGCCACGCCGGAATGCTGGGCAAAGGCTACGTAGCGCTGCAGCCAGCGGCGCTTTCCGGCGTCATCGGCCGGGACGCTGCGGTGGGCCACCACCAGCGGGGCGCCCGGGCGCAGGCGCCGGTGCAGCTCGCGCAACGTGTGCAGCCGCTGCGCGGCATCGAGGAAGTGCAGTGTCAGCAGGCAACTGGCGCCATGCCAACGCACCTCGGGTGCATCGTCGATATAGCCTTCCAGCAGATCCACCTGGGCCATCAGCGGACCGAGTGTCTGCTCGGCCAACGCCAGCATCGGTGCGGCCGGGTCTATACCCAGCAGGCGCCAGCCCGGATGCGCCTCGGCGAAGGCCTTCAGCTCCAGGCCGCCACCGGCGCCCAGCACCACTACCTGGCCATCGTCGGGTACGTGCTCGGCCAGCAGCAGCTGGCTCATCTGCTGCAGGGCCAGGAAGCCCGGCACCTGCCGCAGCGGACCCTCGGCGTAGCGGGCGACGGCCTGCGGATCATGGAAGGTCGACATGGGGCGCACTCCGGTGGCAACGGTGACATTCCACTGTAGCGTGCCCGTCAAGGTGCTCCCCGCAACGGGTGTTGGATGCCCTCAGCGCAGCGCCCGCGCCAGCACCTGCCAGATGCGCGGGTCCTGGCACTGCGATACGTTGAAACGCAGATAGTCGGCCACGCGCTGCGACTGGCTGAACGCATTGCCCGGCGCCAGCACCACCCCTTCGTGCAGGCACTGCCTGGCCAGCGTGGCCGCGTCGCGGCCATCAGGCAGCTGGCACCACAGGAACAGCCCGGCCTCCGGTACCAGCCACGGTGTAATGCCCAGGCGCTGCACCTGCCGCAGGGTGTGTCTGCGGGCATCGGCCAGGCGTGTGCGGATGGCCTGCATGTGGCGGCGGTAGCCGCTGTCGGTCAGCGCGATCTGCATCAGCTGCGCGGCCAGGTGGCCGCCGCCGAAGCTGGTGGCCAGTTTCAGGTCGACCAGCGCGTCGATCCAGTCGCCGCGTGCGGCGATGTAGCCGCAGCGCGAAGCGGCCGAGACGGTCTTGGAGAAACTGCCGACATGGATCACCCGCGACAGCCCATCCAGCGCCGCCAGGCGTGGGGCAGGCCGAAGCTCGAAGTCGGCGAAGATATCGTCTTCGACGATGGTCAGTCCGCTGCGTTCGGCCAACCCCAGCAGGCGATGCGCCGTGGTCGCCGACAGCACCGCGCCGGTCGGGTTGTGCAGGCCGGAATTGGTGATGTACAGCCGCGGCGCGTGCGCCTGAAGCGCTGCGGCGAAGGCATCCAGGTCCGGTCCGCTGTGTGTATGGGGCACGCCGATGGTCTGTACCTGGTGCGCCTTCAGCAGTGCGTGGTAGTTGAAGTAGCCGGGATCGTCGACCAGCACGCTGTCGCCAGGCTTGAGCAGCAGGCGGCAGACCAGGTCCACCGCGTGCGTGCCCGATTCGGCCAGCATCAGCTGGTCCAAGGGCACCTCGATGCCCAGGCCGGCCGCGCGCCGTTGCAGCGACTGGCGCAGTGCCGGCAGGCCGAGCGGACTGGAATAGTCGGTCAGTGCCGATGGCTCGGCTCGCGCCATGCGGCGCAGGCCGCGACGCAGGCCGTCCTGGTAGAGCCACTCACCCGGCATCCAGCCGCAGCCGGGCTTGAGGTGCGCGGCCGGTGTTTCCAGCGATTGCCGCGACACCCACAGCGGATCCACCACGCGGTCCAGGCGCGGCTCGATGGCCGCCAGGGCCAACGGCGGCAGCGGGCCGGACACGTAGAAGCCCGAGCCGGCGCGGGCGGTGATCACCCCCTCGGCCACCAACCGTTCGTAGGCCTCGACCACGGTGGAGACCGAAACCCCCATGGCGGCGGCCTGTGCGCGCACCGAAGGCAGACGCGTGCCGGGGCCATCCTGGCGTGCAGTGATACGGGTGCGGACCGCGTGGATGACGCTGTCGATGCGACTGGGCGAGCGGGACATGGGGGCGACTGTGTGGGAAGTGTGACCAGTACAGTTACTTGCAACTGTACTGGATTGTAGCTGGGTGCCAGCCGGCGGCAATGGCTCAATGGCGGCCCGGGCCCGGTGTGGCCCCAGGTCATGGAGATGCGCGTGGAGCGGTCGGCACGTGGGTGGATCAATGGCTTCATCGGTGTGGTGATCTTCGCCGGCTCATTGCCGGCCACGCGGCTGGCGGTGCTGGAGCTGGACGCCGGCTTCGTCACTGCTGCCCGCGCCAGCATCGCCGCCGTGCTCGGCCTGGCCCTGCTGCTGGCATTTCGGCAGCCGCGGCCGGCACGCGCGGACCTGCCCGGCCTGGTGATGGTCAGCCTGGGCGTGGTGGTCGGGTTTCCGCTGCTGACCGCGTTGGCCCTGCGCCATGCGTCATCCGCACACACCATCGTCTTCGTCGGCCTGCTGCCACTCAGTACCGCCTTGTTCGGCGTGCTGCGCGGCGGTGAGCGCCCACGCCCGGCGTTCTGGCTGTTCTCGCTGCTGGGCAGCGCCTGCGTGGTCGGCTACGCGGCACGCAGCGGCATCGAGGCGTCGTTGCAGGCGGATCTGCTGATGCTGGCGGCGATCGTGGTGTGCGGGCTGGGTTACGCCGAAGGCGGGCGCCTGGCCCGCCATCTGGGCGGCTGGCAGGTGATCAGCTGGGCGCTGCTGCTGGCCCTGCCGGTGATGCTGCCGCTGGCCGTGCTGATGCGCCCGGCTTCGCTGGCCACCGTGGGCGCATCGGCCTGGTGGGCGCTGGGCTATGTGGCGGTGTTCAGCATGCTGGTCGGCTTCCTGTTCTGGTACCGCGGGCTGGCCGAGGGCGGCATCGCGGCGGTGGGGCAGCTGCAGCTGCTGCAGCCGTTCTTCGGCCTGGCGCTGGCAGCATTGCTGCTGCACGAAACGGTCAGCGCCGGCATGCTGCTGGTGACGTTGGCGGCGGTGGGATGCGTGGCCGGGGCACGCCGCTTCAGCCGCTGAAGTCGTGCGTTTTCGCTCCACGCGTTGCATCGGCAATAATGCGGTCTCTGCCCAGGCACGGATCGTGATGTAGATGACGGCTAACGGATCGCCCGCCGACGAGGGTGCCACCACGCTGTTGCGGCGCTGGAGCACGGGCAACGATCTGTCGGCCCGCGACCGGCTGCTGCAGATGCTGTACGCGCAGCTGCGTGGCATGGCGGCGGCGCGCCTGAGCGGCGATGTTCCGGGCCTGCTGCAGCCGACCATGCTGGTGAACGAGGCGTTGATGCGCATGCTCGACCCCGCAACGGCTTACAACGACCGCGTGCATTTCCTGGCCCTGGCGGCATTGAAGATGCGCAGCGTGATGGTGGACCATGCGCGCGCGATGGGCGCGGCCAAGCGCGGTGGCGATCAGTTGCATCTCACCCTGGGCCACGCCGACCGCGAAAGCGCGGATGACCAGGGTGCGGTGGATGTGCTGGCTCTGGACGCCGCCCTGCTGGCTCTGGCCGAAGTTGATGCGCGCGCCAGCAGCACGGTCGAGTGGATGTATTTCGGCGGCATGCGCCGCGAGGAAATCGCCGCGGCCCAGGGCGTTTCGGTACCGACTGTCGATCGCGACCTGCGCTTTGCCAAAGCGTGGCTCAAGCGCTACCTGGGCGAGCTGTCGTCGGAAGGCGCGGGGCGATGAACGAGGCGGTGGACTGGGCCGCGGTCCGCGCGCTGTTTGATTCGGTCTGCGAACTGCCCGAGCCACAGTGGGAAGCGCAGTTGCATGCGCTGACCAGCGACGCCGCCGTGGTGCACGAGACGCTGGCGCTGCTGCGTGCGCAGACCCAGGCACTGGGCGGCATGCAGCATTCGATTGATACCGTGCTTGCCTCGCTGGATGCCGATGGCGCCCAGGTAGGCGAGCTGATCGGGCCGTGGCGGCTGGTGCGCCTGCTCGCGGCCGGCGGCATGGGCCGGGTGTTCCTGGCCGAGCGCGCCGACCAGCTCTACCGCCGCCAGGTGGCGATCAAGGTCATGCGGCGCAGTTTCGATCCAGCATTGGCGCAGCGGCTGCAGGCCGAGAGCCAGATCCTGGCCGACCTGCAGCATCCCAACATCGCTCGCCTGTACGACGTGGGGCGGGCAGCAGCCGACCAGCCCTACCTGGTGATGGAGTTCATCGACGGGCAGCGCCTGGATGAAGCCTGCGGCGCGGCGGACATCACCCTGGCGCGGGTGCTGGGCCTGTTCTGCAAGGTCTGCCGCGCGGTGCAGGCTGCCCATGCACAAGGCGTGATCCACTGTGACATCAAGCCGGCCAATGTGCTGGTGCGCAGCGATGACGATCCGGTGCTGCTGGATTTCGGCATCTCGCGGTTGCTGGACGATGGTGGCAACGAGGCCGGTGCCTATGCCACGCCGCGTTACACCAGCCCGGAACGACGATCGGGCCGGCCGGCGGCCGTAGCCGATGACATCTACAGCCTCGGGGTGATGCTTGATGAGCTGCTGGCGCTGGGCAGCCCCGCAGTGCGCCGGCATGCCGACCTGATGGCGGTGGCGGCACGCGCACGCGCGCCGGTGGCGGCGGACCGCTATGCATCGGTGGATGCGCTGGCCGAGGACGTGGTCCGCTTCCAGCAGCACCGCCCGGTGCGGGCGCGGCGGCCGGGCCGGTTGCAGCGGGCGCGCCTGTTCCTGCGCCGGCAGTGGCGGGCCACGGCCGTGGTGGTCTGCGTGCTGGTGGCAGCGGTCGGCTTCGTGCAGCGCATCGGCGAAGCACGTGCGCGCGCCGAAGAGAATGCGGCGGCAGCGGCGAGCATCGCCGATGTACTGGTGGCGGCCTTTGATTCGGCCGAGCCGGGCATCCGTGGCGACCGCCCGATGACCGCGCGCGAGGTACTTGATCTGGGCGCACTGCGTATCCAGCAGGATCTTTCCGCATCGCCGCTGGTACGCGCACGGTTGCAGGCTGCGCTCGGCCGCGCCTACCGCAACCTCGGGCAGCCGCGCGAGGGCGGCGCGCTGCTGCAGGGGGCAGTGCAGGGGCTGCGCCAGGCAGGGGCCCCGGCACACGAGATCGCCGCGGTGGAAGCTGCCCTGGCGCTGCTGCAGGTGGAGGACGGCCGACAGGATGCCGCCCTGCAGGGGGCGCGGCGCGGGCTGGCCCTGCTTGCCAGGGACGAGGACATCGGCGTGCACATCGACCTGCTCAATGTGGTGGGCCGCGCCCATGCCAGCCGCGAGCACTTCGATGACGCCAGCGCCGCGTATGCCCAAGCGCTGGCCCTGGCACGGCGGGGCAGGGGCGCGGTGTACGACGGCGGGCTGATGACCACCCTGTCCAACCTGGGCACGCTGTACCGTTCGCAGGGCAAGCTGTCGCTGTCGGAGGAGACGCTGCGCGAAGCGGCCGCCATCGGTGGCGAGACATCGCCGCAGCACGGGCCCGCCCGCCTGCGCGTGCTGCGTTCGCTGGTCTACACGCTGCTGGCGCAGGGGCGTGCCGATGAGGCGATGCAGCTGGCCGAGCAGACCTTCGTCATCACCCGCCAGCTGTTCGGCGTCGACAGCAGCTATACGGCCGCGGCCGAAGCGGCGCTGGCCGGCCAGTATCTCGATCTTGGCCGTTACGGCGAATCGCAGCAGCACTTCGATGCGGCCATCGCCACCAGCGAACGCGTGGATGGCGCCGACAGCCTGGCCTACGCCGGCATCCTCTACGGCCGGGCGATCATGGAGGAAGCGCGCGGTGATCTTGCGGCAGCCGAGCAGGGCTACCGGCAGACGCTGGACCTGCACCAGCGCCTGCTGGGCACGCAGAACCCCCGCAGCCTGGACGTGCAGATGGTGCTGGCACGCCTGCTGATGCGCGCCGACCGTACCGCCGAGGCCGAGCCGCTGCTGCGCGAGGTCGGCACGGTGTGGCGGCGCACCCTGGCCGCCGATTCGCAGCAGCGGGTGACCCTGGAGCTGGTGGAACTGGAATGGCTGACCCGCGCCGGACGCCTGGCGCAGGCACGCCAGGCGCTGGCTGCGTTTGATCGCCAGCATCCCACGCCGGTCCCCAGCCTGGCGCTGCGCCAGCAGATGCAGGCCGCGCTGCTGGCCCAGCGCGGCGGCGCCGCGGATGCGGCCGACCGCTGGGCCACGGTGGTGGGCACGTTCGAGCGCTTCTATGGCGCCGATTCCACCGCCACGGCGAAATGGCGCATCCCGTATGCGGAGAGCCTGCTCACCGCCGGCAAGGCGGGCGCTGCCGAGGCACAACTGCAGCGCGCCAGGCCGCAGCTGGCCGGCCTGTCGCCGCATTCGGAATTCCTGCTGCGGGCGGCCGCTCTGGAACGGGCGCTGACCAGCCATCGCCACGTGGCCGGGGCGCGATAGGTTCCGTCGGATTTCCCCGGTTGTTCCATGGCAGGCATCCGCACTGCATGGGCACAGGGGAAGGCAACATGGACAACGAACAACAGGGCGACCGCCCGGCAATGCGCGGCAGCGGTGGCTGGCTGCAACGGTTCAACAAGGCCTATGGCAAGGCGCGCGAGTGGCACTGCTCGCGCCTGCGGGCGTCGATCGTCGGCGTGCGGTTTGCGGTGTGGCGTGACAGCGGGCGCTTTACCTCGCATGGGGGCTGGCGCGTGTCACGCATCAGCTACGGTGACCAGGACGCCTGAGTGGATGGCCGATACGCAACGGCTATCGTGCGCACGGGCAATCGGTATTGGCCGCGATGCGGCTGCATCGCCCATGCTGCGGCGGATGAAACCGTCTCCCCTTTCCTTCAGCGGCCAGGTCGGCCTGGTGACCGGCGCCGCCGGCGGCCTCGGCCTGGCCTACAGCCGCCTGCTGGCACAGCGCGGCGCGCACGTGGTGATGCACGACGTTGGCGCCAGTGTGGATGGCCGCGGCAGCGATCCCTGTCGCATCGGCGATGCCGTCGCCGCGCTGCAGGCGCAGGGCCTTTCCGTGGAAGCGGCCTCGGGCGCGATCGATGAACGCTCGTGCTGCCACGCGCTGGTGCGCGAACTGCTGCAGCGGCATGGCCGCATCGATTTCCTGGTGCACAACGCGGGCTGGGTCGCCTACGAGCCGCTTGAAGCGGTGGATGATGACGCGCTGGAGCAGATGCTGCGCATTGCCGCCAAGACGCCGCTGTGGCTGGCCCAGGCCGCCTGGCCATCGATGCGCCAGGCCGGAGGTGGCCGCATCGTGGTGACCACCTCCGACCGCGCGCTGTACCCGCAGTACGCGCAGAAGGGGCTGGCCGGTTACGCGATGGCCAAGATGGCCGCGCTGGGCCTGGTCAACGTGCTGGCCCTGGAAGGTGCTGAGCACGGCATCGTGGTCAACGCGGTTTCGCCGGTGGCCAAGACCCGCATGTGGGGCATCGAAGGCGAACCCGACGAGCTGCACCCGGATGCGGTGGCCAATGGCGTGGCCTTCCTTGCATCGGTGCGCTGCCGCGATGGCGGCTGGGTGCTGCGTGCCAGCAACGGGCAGTTCCATGCCCTGCGCCTGCAGGACGCCGAGCACGTGGCCTATCCGCGCGACCTCCGTGGGGTGGCGGCCGACAGCATCGAATCGGTCGCACTGCAATGGCCGGTGATCGCCCGGCCGAGTGTCGACGCGCGCGGCTGAGCGCGTACCCTAGGCAGCTCTCCCGCTTCGCGTGCCGACATGATCGATCTGCGCCTGCTCCGCCAGTTCGTGGCGGTGGCCGAAGAACTGCACTTCCATCGCGCCGCCGCGCGCCTGCACATGTCGCAGCCGCCGCTGACGGCCGCGATGCGGCGGCTGGAAGAGGACATCGGTACGCGCCTGATCGCACGCGGCAACCGCACGCTGGGCCTGACCGCGGCCGGCCAGACCCTGCTGGTGGAAGCACGTGCCACCCTGCAGCAGGCCGAGCAGGCGCTGCGGCGCACCCGTGAGGCGGCAGCGGGACAGACCGGCAGCCTGCGCGTTGGCTACGTCGGCAGTGCGCTGTATGGACGCCTGCCGGGGTTGATCCGGCGCTTCCGTCAGGCATTTCCGCAGGTGCAGCTGCACCTGCAGGAAGCCACCTCACGCCAGCAGCAGCAATGGCTGCGCGAGGAGCGCATTGACCTGGGCGTGCTGATTCCGCCCATTCCCTCCGCCGATCTGACGTTGCAGCGCTTCGACCATGACCGACTGGCCATTGCACTGCCGCGCACGCATGCGTTGGCGCAGCAGCAGGTGACCGTGGCGATGCTGGCCGACGAGGCGTTCGTGTCCTGGCCTGCGGGCGAGGGCATCGGCTTCCATGCCCAGGTGCTGGGCGTGTGCACGGCGGCGGGCTTCACCCCGCGCGTGGTGCAGGAAGCGCAGGGCATGCACGCGGTGCTGTCACTGGTGGCGGTGGACGCGGGCGTGGCGATCGTGCCGGCCAGCATGGCCAGCTTCCGGCCGGAAGAAGTGGTGTATCGCCTGATAGACGGCGCCGAGGCCGGTTTCCAGCTGCAGTTCTGCACGCGCCCGGAAACTGCCGGGCCGGTGCTGCAGCACTTCATGGCGATGGCGGCCCACGAAGGCATGTCGTGATCGACATCGCGATACGTTTTTGCGGGTGCGTTCGCGCCTGAAAACAGGCGTGCTGTTCCTCGAAACGCAGCAGCAAGGGCACTGCGTGGCAAGGGTTTCAGCACCTCAGAACGGCGAACCGTAGATTCCTGATCAAAGACTGCGGACAAGCCCTACAGCCACCGCCGGCACACGCGGTCAGCATCCCTTCGCCGGTTGCGATGACCGGCTGGGATTGGCGTCCCACAGACAACTCTGGTGCGCATCCGGGAAATGTCCAGGGAGGGCGTTTTCTGGAATGCGTAACCCGCTGGTCCGTGGCGGGTGATGCGTGGGGATCCGCACGATCCGCCGGTCAGTCCCAGAGTTGCCGGTACGCCAACCCGCATCGCCCGCCGCCCATCCGTGCATCTGCGTGGGTGTGAGGGCCGCAGCTCCGCCCAGGCGGAGCGCACCTCATCTGGGGAGTGGCGGCGGGCGGTGCATTTCTTTGCAACCATTACGCCTGGAACAGGTGTTCGACCAGGTAGTCGATGAACACCCGCAGCCGCGCGCTCGGTTGCCGGTTGCCTGGCCATACCAGCGAGAACTGGCCGTGCTGGCGCGGCAAGCCAGGCAGCACTTCCTGCAGCCGGCCATCGGCCAGCGCCGTGGCGACAAGAAAATCGGGCATCCAGCCCACGCCCATGCCACCGATGGTGGCCGAGAGCAGGGCTTCCATGTTGTTGCAGGTCATGCAGGTGGTCATGCCGATGGCCGCATCCACGTCACCGGCCAGGTTCCACGGCTGCAGCTTGCCGCTGCTGGGGAAGCGGAACCGTATCGCCGCCAGACGCTGCAGGTCCGCCAGCCGCTCGGGTGTGCCCTGCGCCTGCAGGTACTGCGGTGAGGCGCACATGAGGAAGCGGAAGGTACCCAGCCGACGCGCGACCAGGCTGGAGTCGGCCAGGGTGCCGCTGCGGATCACCGCATCCAGCCCCTCGTTGACCACATCCACCAGGCGATCGTTGAAATCCAGTTCCAGCTGCACCAGCGGATAGCGTTGCTGGAAGGCGGGCAGCACTGGCAGCAGGAAGTGATAGCCGATGATGGGCAGCCCGATGCGCAGCAGGCCGCGCGGAGCGTGCTGCCGGTGGGCAAGATCAGCCTGTGCATCGGACAGCTCGTCCAGCGCACGGCGGCAGCGCTGCAGCAGCAGTTCGCCTTCGTCGGTCAGGTGCAGGCGGCGGGTGGTGCGGTGGAACAGGCGGGCGCCGAGATCCTGTTCCAGCCGTGCGATGCGCTTGCCGACCGCCGAGGCGGTGAGGCCCAACGTGCGGGCGGCACCGACGATGCTGCCCGTTTCGGCGGTACGGACAAAGGCGAGCAGGGCGGAAATCGAATCCATGGCGGGATGATTGCGGAACAAAGGGACGTAATCAACGGCCCTGGAGCGTGTTTTTCCCGCAGGACGATCCGCTCATCATCGCGGCCCTTCGTCCAAGGAGGACCGTATGACCTCTCGTTCCACTCCGGCGTCTTCGCCCGCTGGCCACGCCGCACTGCTGGCCGTCTGCCTGGCGGCACTCGCCCTGCCGCTGGCTTTTTCCGCCGGGGCCATCGTCGTGCCCTCGCTGGGCCTGGAACACGGCGCTTCACCGCAGGCCCTGGCCTGGGTGACCAACGCCTTCATGCTGACTTTTGGTGGCCTGCTGCTGGCCGCTGGTGCGCTGGCCGACCGGTTCGGCCGACGCCGCGTGTTCCTGGCCGGTACAGCCGCCTTCGCCGCCGCCACGGCCTGCGTCTGCCTGGCGCCCGATCTGCTCTGGCTGGACATCGCGCGTGGCCTGCAGGGCATGGCCGCCGCTGCTGCGCTGGCCGCAGGTACGGCTGCCCTGGCCGAGGCCTGGCAGGGGCCGGGCCGGGCACGCGCGTTCGCCCTGCTTGGCACCACCTTTGGTGCTGGGCTGGCACTGGGGCCGCTGCTGGCCGGGGCACTGCTGCAGCTGGGCGGCTGGCGCAGCGTATTCGCCACCAGTGGTGTGTTGGCGTTGCTCGCCTGTCTGCTCGGCGCGCGCGTGCTGCGTGAAAGTCACGGCGAGCGCGTGCGACTCGATGCAGCAGGCATGGTGGTTTTCAGTCTGATGTTGGCCAGTCTGACGCTGGCACTGCTGTGGCTGGGTGAGCACGGCATGGGCGCGCTGCGCGTGCAGGGGGCGTTCGCCATCTGCGTGCTGCTGGCGTGCGTGTTCGTCGGGATCGAACGACGCCAGGCCACGCCGCTGCTGGATCTCTCGTTGTTCTCGCAGCGCGCCTTCCTGGGCGTGCAACTGCTGCCGGTGGCCACCTGTTTCGGCTACGTGGTGCTGCTGGTGGTGCTGCCATTGCAGCTGCTGGGTGTGCAGGGGCAGGGGACAGGCATCGTTGGCCTGCAGATGCTGGCGCTGTCGGCGCCGCTGCTGGTGCTGCCGCTGTTGGTGGCGCGCTGGGCGCAGCATGTCGGCAGCACACTGCTGTGCACGGTGGGGCTGATGCTGTGTGCGCTGGGCCTGTGGTGGCTGTCAAGGCACGCGGCCACGCCGGTGCCGATGCAGTGGATGGCCCCGTTGCTGCTGATCGGTGCGGGGGCCGCCCTGCCGTGGGGCCTGATGGACGGCCTGTCGGTCAGCGTGGTGCCGGTGCAGCGCGCGGGCATGGCGGCCGGGATGTTCGGTACGGTGCGCGTGGCCGGTGAAGGCATTGCCCTGGCGGCGGTGACGGCGCTGCTGGCCGGGCTGATCGGACGGCATCTGCCAGCGACCTGGCCGCACGCCACAGCATCGGCATCGATGTATCTGGCCACCGGTGATCTGCACAGCGCACAGCGGTGGCTGCCGCAGGCGACGGCGGCCGGGTTGCAGCAGGCCTGTGGCCAGGCCCTGGCCGCGCTGCTGCGCGTGTTGTCCGTGCTGACGCTGGGGTGCGCGCTGCTGCTGCAGCTGTTGCTGGGCCGTACGGCGCGGCTGCAGCACCACCTTGCTGACAGCGCATGAGCTGTCGGCACGGGGTGTGCGCGGTGTCATCCAGGTGTCGTGGCGGGATCACGCGGCCTATGCCGGCCCGCGCCTAGAGTCGATCATCCCCGTCCCCCACGGAGATCTGCCATGTGGCTGCTTGATCATCTCTGGCCCAGCCGCCGTCCGTTGCCGCCGCCGATGGCCGTCGAACCGCCGCTGCCGCCGCGCAGGCCCTGGTTGAAGCGTCCCGCACGGGCAGGCCGCAGCGGCATGGCCCCGTGGCAGAAGATCGCCCCGGCGGCGCGCCGCACGCGGCATCAGGGCGTGCGGTCGGCTGGGTGATTGACCCCGTCGTTGACCGGGATGACGCCAAGCGCAAAGGGATCGATGCCTTCCAGGCAGGCGACGTTGTAGCCGTACTGGTCCGGGTTGGAGCGGCGCCGGTGATGGGTGTAGATGCCGCAGATGCCGCAGAAGTAGTGCTCGGCCACGTGGGTGTTGAACTGGTACAGGCGAAGATGGTCATGGCCGCGCACCAGCTGCAGCCCCTGCCGGCTGACACTGGCGGCGATGGCACCGCGGCGGCGGCACATGGAACAGTCGCAGCGGCGCGGCTCGACGATGCCGTCGGGCAGGTCCAGCAGCAGTTCTATGGCCCCGCAATGGCAGGTGGCGCGATGCCGGGGCTGTACGGCGACGCCGGCTACGGAGGTGATTCCCATCGCGGTTTCCGGGTGTGATGACCCGCCCAGTATGCGCCCGGCGTGCGGGCCCGGGGACCATTGCTGAATGCGCCGGTGGTGCCAGCGTCAGCTGGCTTGTGGCTAACTATGCCGCCCCCCGCTCGCGACAGGATGCCCGTGAAAGCCGCAGGACGTTGGATGACAGGATGTGCCATGGCGCTGCTGGCGCTGTGGGTTGCCGGTCTGTTCGCCTACCAGTTGCCGGGTCCCGGCTGGCTGTCGGCGGGCGTGGCCGCGCTGTGGCTGCTGGCAGCGCTGTACGCGGCCTGGACGGTGGCGCGCGGCAGGCGCAGCCGTCGCTGGAACGGTTTCTACCTCGCCTCGGTCGTGCTGGCAGGCGCGTGGTGGCTGCTGCTGACCCCGCGCCAGGACCGTGACTGGGCCGACGACGTTGCCCAGCGCCTGCATGTGGCCTATTTCGACGGACGCCATGTGGTGCTGGACAACGTGCGTGACTTCACCTGGCGCACGGAAACCGATTACGACGCGCGCTGGGTGCGCCGCGAATACGACCTGGACCAGCTGCGCTCGGCCGATCTGGTGCTGTCCTACTGGATGGGCCCGGCCATTGCCCACACCCTGGTCTCGTTCGGTTTCGACGATGGCCGCCACCTGGTGTTCTCGCTGGAGATACGCAAGGAACAGGGCGAATCGTTCTCGGCGCTGGGTGGCTTCTTCCGTCGCTTCGAGATGACCCTGGTCGCTTCGGAAGAGACCGACATCCTGCGCACGCGCACCAATGCCCGTGGCGAGGATGTCTACCTGTACCGCCTGCATGGGCTGGACCGCGGCCAGCTGAAGGCGCTGTTCGCCGCCTACCTCGATGAGGCGAAGCAGCTGGACGCTGCGCCGGCGTTCTACAACACCGCCACCAGCAACTGCACCACGATCGTGTTCGACCTGGCCCGGCATATCGCCCCCGGCCTGCCGCTGGACTATCGCCTGCTGCTGTCCGGCTATCTGGCAGAGTATGCACAGGAGGTTGGTGCATTGATGCCCGGTGTGCCGTATGCCGAGCTGCACGCCAAGGGCCGCATCACCCAGCGCGCGCTGCACATGGCACCGGGCGAGAACTATTCCACCGTCATCCGCTGCGGTATTCCCGGCACCGGGCAGGACCCGCAGCAATGACCCTCGATTTCCCGATCCGCTGGCAGCGCGTGCTGCCGGCGCTGCTGGCTGCGTTCGTTCTGCTGGGTGGCAGCGGCTGTGCCATGGTCACCGTCAAGCAGGTCGCGTCCAGCGATTCGCTGGTGAACAAGCGTGCCGACGTGCTCAATACCGGCAAGCTCAGCCCGGCCTCGCGCGAGACGCTCAGTGCCGCCGGTCTGGACGAATCGCAGTGCGAGAAAGACTTCCTGGTCTGCCGCAGCACGCTGCTGATGACCGATGACCTCAACGTCGAGCAGCGGTTGTCGACGCTGTCCGAGCTGTGGGTGAAGACCGCGCTGGCACTGACCCCGAAGAAGCACGCCGTCGGCGAGCCACCGATGAGCGACGCCGCGCTCGATGCGTGGCTGGAAGCGGCGCGTTACGGCTATGCGTATCTGTTCTTCAGTGGCCGCTCGCCCTCGGACCGCGCGTTCGAGGACCGGCAGACGCAGGTGCGCGATTACTACAACTACGCAGCGGAAAAGGCTGCCGTGGTGCTGTTCGCGCGGGCCCGTGCGGCGGCGCTGGCCGGCGAGGATTACACCCAGCCGATGTCCGCCGGCAGCTGGACGCTGGCGGCGAACTACCAGCAACTGGCGCTGAAAAGCATCCCCTCGCAGCTGGTGCCGGCCGGCACGGTCAGCTTTGTCGGCCTGCGCAGCACCTACCGCCGCGATGGCTTCGGTGCCGAACTGGTGATGATGATGGACCGGCCGAAACTGGTGGTGCCGGTGGTGGCGGCCGATGGCCCCAAGGCCGAAACCGGCCAGGTTGCGGACGAGGCTGCACGTGGTGGTCGTCATCGTCGAGGCGACGGCGTGCCCGGGTTCAGCGAGATGTCCGCGATCAATGTCACCGCACTGCTGCGCTTCCAGGGTGAGACCTTGGACGATGTGATGCGCACGCGGCGGGTCGAGCTGGATGCGTACTCGCCGGAAGCGACCGAGCGCATCACCCTGCATGGCGAACACGTGCCGCTGGCCGGCAACTTCACCGCGGCCTACGGCCTGTGGCTGGCACAGAGCGGCTTCGCCACGCAGTCGCTGCGCACGTTGTTTGGGCTGAGCGAGGGCATCGGCGAGCCGCACATCTACCTGATGCAGCCGTGGGACCCGAACCGCCGCATCATCTTCATGCTGCACGGGCTGGCCAGCAGCCCGGAGGCCTGGGTGAACCTGGCCAACGAGATCATGGGCGACCCCGAGCTGCGCCGGCAGTTCCAGGTGTGGCAGGTCTATTACCCGACCAATGCGCCCATCGCCTTGAACCGCTACGAGATCGCCAACGCCTTCAACGACACGTTGAAGCACTTCGACCCCAGCGGAAACACGCGCGCGTCGAAGGACATGGTCTACATCGGCCACAGCATGGGCGGTGTGCTGGCGCGGCTGCTGGTCAGCGATTCGGGCGATGTGCTGTGGAACGATCTGCTGGCCAGCTATGACCTGAAGGGCGAGCGCCTGAAGCGCGTGCAGAGCAAGCTGGGACCGCTGCTGCATTTCAAAGCGCAGCCGAACGTGGAGCGCGCGATCTTCATCGCCGCCCCGCACCAGGGCACCGATATCGCCGGCAACAAGGTCGGCCGCCTGATCGGCCGCCTGGTGCGCCTGCCGCTGACCATCCTGGGCAAGTTCGAGGATGTGTTCCTGGCGCTGGCGCAGGCCGAGCAGCAGGTGGATGGCACCGCCAAGCCGAAGATCCCCAACAGCATCGACAACCTCAAGGCCAGCGACCCGTTCGTGAAGGCCGCCGCGCAGCTGCCGATCGAGCCGGGCCTGAAGTACCACTCGATCATCGCCCAGCGCAAACCGGAACTGCCGCTGGAGAAATCCGACGATGGCCTGGTGCCGTACTGGAGCGCGCACCTGACCGGTGCGCAGTCGGAAAAGGTGATCATCTCCGGGCACAGCGTGCAGGAAAGCCCGCAGGCGGTGCTGGAAGTGCGGCGCATCCTGCACCGGGACATTGATGAGGTGGGGGCCGATATCCGACCCCAGACAGCCACTACACCCGCCGCGCCACCACCGCGCCCAGCACCGCCAGGCCCACCGTGATTGCCAGGCACAACACATAACCGGTGTGCGGTGCCTGTTCGACGAACAGCGCGAACAGCGCCCCTGACAACGCCAGCGCGGTGGCCACGCACAGGGCCTCGCTCAGCTGCAGCGCCGAACTGTTGCGGCCCTGTTCCTGCGGCGCGGACAGTGACAGCGTGAGCACCGACAGGCTGGCGTAGATCATGCCCATGCCGAATCCGGTGACGGTCCAGCCGAGCAGCGCGACGGGCAGCGGCACCGCATTGAACAGCACGGCCAGGGTGGCGGTGATGCCGAGGGTCATCAGCACCGTGCCCACGCGCAGCAGCTGCTGCCGCGACCAGCCGCGCTGCTGGTGGCCCTGCAGCCACGAGCCGCTGAACCAGCCCAGCGCCCCCAGGCTGAGCACGGCGCCGGCCCAGCTCGGTGACAAGCCGCGCTCGCGCTGCAGCAGCAGGGGCAGGTAGGCTTCGCAGGCGAAGAACGCTGCCGCCGCCACGCCACGCAGCGCAATCACGCTGGGCAGGCCACGGCGCAGGCGCAGCGTGCCCGCAGGCAACAGGCGGTGCCCGCACAGCAGCAGGCCGAGCACCGCCACGCCCATGCAGGCCAGCGCCAGCACGCCCTGCTGCTGGCCGCCGAAATACAGCAGCAGCGCAGCCAGGGATGCACCGATGGCCCAGCGCACGACATCGCCGCTGCTGTCCTCGTCGCAGGTTTCAACGGGCGCTTGCCGCGCCAGCGCCGGCCGCAGCATCAACGCTGCCGGGATCGCCAGCAGCGGCACGATCAGGAACACCCAGCGCCAGCCCAGGTGCTGCACGATCAGGCCGCTCAGCGCCGGCCCGACCATCGACGGCACCACCCACCCGGCCGAAAATGCAGCGAACACCTTCGGCCGCAGCGCCTCGGGATAGTTGCGGCCGACCATCACATACAGCGCCACCGAGATCGCGCCGCTGCCCAAGCCCTGCAGCAGGCGTCCGGCCACCAGCGTGCCCATGCGCGTGGCCAGGCCGGCCAGCAGCAGGCCCAGCACGAAGCAGGCCAGTCCCCACCACAACGGGCGGGCCGGTCCGCTGCGGTCGGTCCATCGCCCGGCCACGGTCATGCCCACCACGCTGGTGGCCAGCGTGCCGCCGAAGGCCAGCGCGTACAGGCGCAGTCCATCCAGCGCCTCGGCCACGGTGGGCATGGCAGCGGCCACGGCCAGCGCTTCGAAGGCGAGCAGGGCGACCAGTACGACCATGCCGATGGTGGTACTGCGGTGGGCGGGGGAGAGGATGGAATCGTGCGCCGGAGTTGCCGTCGCCGGTGCTGCGCTGGGGGTGTTCATGCGGGGAAGATGCTCGGGCCGCGCTTGTCATCCGGCGGCGAAGGACGCAGCATGACACCTGAACCATGGTTGAGGTCAAGCGATGCAGGAACAGGAACTGAGCGTGGGCGAGGTGGCCCGCCGCAGCGGTGTTGCGGTGTCCGCGCTGCATTTCTACGAGCGCAAGGGCTTGATCAGCAGCCTGCGCACGGCGGGCAACCAGCGCCGCTATGCGCGCGACGTGCTGCGCCGGCTGGCGGTGATCCGCGTTGCACAGCGGGTGGGCATGCCGCTGGAAGCGGTGGCGCGCGCGTTCGAGACCCTGCCGCAGGGCCGCGCGCCGACCAAGGCGGACTGGGCGCGCTTGTCCGCCCGCTGGCAGCACGAGCTGGAAGAGCGCATCCACATGCTGCAACTGCTGCGCGATGAACTGACCGGCTGCATCGGCTGCGGCTGCCTGTCGCTGAAGCGATGCCGCTTGGCCAACCCAGACGACGTGCTCGGCGAACGCGGCGACGGCCCCATGCGCTGGGGCTGACAAAAAGGGGACGGAGCCTCCGGTAGCGCCGGGCCATGCCCGGCACAAAGGAAAAAACGACTTAATCCCCTCCGTCCCCTTTTTCTACCAGACGGTGAGGGTTTCGCCGCTCTGGATGCCTTCCACCGCGCGCTGGAAAGCCAGTGCCGCGCGCTGCGCGGGTACGGCTTCGAAGCCGGGGAAGTAGGGACCGTAGGACGCCAGCGACTCGGCCAACACGTTCGGGCTGACCGCGTTGATGCGCAGGCCGCGCGGCAAGAGTTCCAGCGCGGCGGCGCGCACGAAACCCTCCAGCGCCTGATTCACCGCAGTGGCGTTGACGCCGTCGCGGATCGGCTGCGCGCTGATGATGCCGGTGGTGAGGGTGATCGAGCCGCCCGGGGTCAGGTGATGCTGTGCCGCCAGCGCCAGCCGTACCTGGCCGAGCAGCTTGTCCTGCAGGCCGCTGTTGAACTGCGCGGCGGTCATCGCCTGCAGCGGGCCGAAATGCACGTTGCCGGTGGTCGAGATCACCGCGTCCACCGGGCCGGTCTGCGCGAACAGGGCCGAGACGCTTTCATCGTCGGCCAGGTCCACGCGCAGCGCGCCGCTGCGGCGGCCGGCGGCAAGAATCTCGTGATGCTGGCCAAGGTGGCGGGCGACCGCCTGGCCGAGGGTGCCGCTGGCACCGACAAGCAGGATCTTCATCGTGGCGTCCTCATGGGGAAGAACTGCAGTCTGCGCCGTCGGACATGGGTTTGGTAAGCGGCGTATGATTCGCATATTCCTAACCAAGGGTTAGCAATGGATACCTTGCGCTGCATGCAGGCCTTCGTGGCCGTGGCCGAGCACGGCAGCTTCGCGGCCGCCGCCGTGCAGCTGCAGGTGTCGGCGGTGATGGTCGGCAAATACATCCAGCAGCTGGAAGCGCACTTGGGTACCGCATTGCTGCAGCGGAACACCCGCCACCAGCGGCTGACCGAAGCGGGCGCGGCCTATCTGGCCGGCTGCCGGCAGGTGCTGGAGCAGGTGCAGCAGGCCGAGGCCGATGTCGCCGGGCTGCAGCGGCAGCCGCAGGGCCTGCTGCGGATCAGTGCGCCCACCACCTGGGGCAGCTGCGTGCTGGCACCGCTTTTGTCGGGCCTGCTGCGCGCGCAGCCGCTGCTGAACATCGAACTGGACCTCAGCAACCGCCGCGTGGATCTGATCGAAGACGGCTTCGATGCGGCGATCCGGGTCGGGCCGTTGCCCTCGCAGGAACTGGTGGCGCGTCCGCTGCCGCCCTATGCGATGAGCCTGTGCGCGTCACCGGCCTATCTGCGCCGGCGCGGGACGCCGCGCACGCCCGCCGACCTGGCCGGGCATGACTGCCTGAGCCACCTGGCTTGGCGCGGCGGCCATGGTTGGCAGCTGGCCAATGGCGAACAGGTGGATTGGGATGCGCGGCTGGCCAGCAACGATGGCTATGCGCTGCGCGAGGCGGCGGTGGCCGGGGCGGGGCTGATTCTGCAGCCGACCGCGCTGCTGGCTGTGGATATCGCGGCGGGGCGCCTGAAGCCGCTGCTGCGCGGGTACGTGCCGGAGCCGCGGCCGATGCACCTGATCTACCTGCCGGACCGGCGGCCCCGCCCGCGGCTGCAGTGCTTCGTGGAGTATGTGCTGCAGCACCTGGGGTAGATCGACGCCATGCGTCGATGCCGGCGTGTCGGTGCACCGGGAAGGCTCCATCCACGCATGGCGTGGATCTACTGGCCGGTGGATCGAGGCAGTACGTCGATGTCGGCGTGTCGGTGCACCGGGAAGGTTCCATCCACGCATGGCGTGGATCTACTGGCCGGTGGACCGACGCAGTACGTCGATGTCGGCGTGTCGGTGCACCGGGAAGGCTCCATCCACGCATGGCGTGGATCTACTGGCCGGTGGATCGAGGCAGTACGTCGATGCCGGCGTGTCGGTGCACCGGGAAGGTTCCATCCACGCATGGCGTGGATCTACTGGCCGGTGGACCGAGGCCGTACGTCGATGCCGGCGTGTCGGTGCACCGGGAAGGCTCCACCCATAGGGGTCAGGGCCCTTTGCGGTGGCAAAGGGATCCGACCGCGACGGGTCAATCATTCGCCGCCGACAACGCCCGCCCACGCTGCTGCGCCGCGCGCAGCGCCCTGGCCACCAGCGTCTCGAAGCCATCGGCCTGGAAGCTCTCGATCGCGGCCTGGGTGGTGCCGTTGGGCGAGGTCACCCGGCTTCGCAGTTCGGCCGGGCTTTCACCGGCTTCGTCCAGCATCCGCGATGCACCCAGCAGGGTCTGCACCACCAGGGTGCGTGCCGCGTCGGCCGACAGGCCCTGGGCAATGCCGGCCGCCTCCATCGCTTCGGCCAGCAGGAACACATACGCCGGGCCGCTGCCCGACACGGCGGTGACCGAATCCATCAAGGCCTCGTCATCAATCCACACCGTGCGGCCGGCGCTGGCCAGCACGCGATCCGCCTGCGCCTGCTGCTGCGCGTCCACCGTCGGCGTGGCATACAGGCCGGTCACGCCGGCGCCCAGCAGGGCAGGGGTGTTGGGCATTGCACGCACCACCGGCAGTGCACCGCCCAGCCAGCGCTGCAACTGCTCGCTGGTGATGCCGGCGGCAATCGATACCACCAGTGGTGCCTGCGCCTGGGCCAGGGCCTGCAGCGATTGGCAGACCGCGCGCAGCACCTGCGGCTTCACTGCCAGCAGCCAGGTCTGCCCCTTCGCGGCGGCGTCGGCGGCGTTTTCGTGGGTCTGCACGCCAAAATCAGCGGCCAGCGCCTCGCGCAGTGCGTCCACCGGTTCGGCCACGTGGATCTGCGCCGGCGGAACGCCCTGGCGCACCAGCCCGGCAATCAGGCTGCGGGCCATGTTGCCACCGCCGATGAAGGTGATCGATTCAACTGTCATGCGCAATTCCTTGGTTCAGGCTGGGCGCGGGCGCGCACCGAACAGGGCGGTGCCGATGCGCACCAGGGTGGCACCTTCGGCGATGGCCTCGGCGTAATCGCTGCTCATGCCCATCGACAGGGTGTCCACCTGTGGATGGCGCGCGGCCAGCGTCTGGAAAAGTGTGCGCATGCGCACGAAAGCATCGCGGCGGCGCTCGGCTTCCGGCCACGGCGCGGGAATGGCCATCAGCCCGCGCAGGCACAGCGTGGGTTCGGCGCTGATGGCTGCGGCCAGTGCGTCCACGTCCTGCGGCGCGCAGCCGTGCTTGCTGGACTCATCATCGATGTTGACCTGGATGAGCACGTTCAGCGGCGCGCGCCCGGCCGGGCGGTGGCGGGCCAGGGCGGTCACCAGCTTGGGCCGGTCCACGCTCTGCACCCAGTCGAAGTGGCTGGCCACGGCCTCGGCCTTGTTCGACTGCAGGTGGCCGATCAGGTGCCATTCCAGCCCCAGCGCCTGCAGCGCCTGCATCTTGGCCAGGGCTTCCTGCACGTAGTTCTCGCCGAAGGCGCGCTGTCCCTGCGCGGCCAGGGCGGCCACGCCCTCGGCCGGCTGGGTCTTGGAAACCGCCAGCAGGCGCGGCGGTGGCCGCCCGGCGGCCTCGGCGGCGTTGTGCAGGTTGCTCAGGATCTCGGGCAGGGCAGTGGCCACGTAACGCGTTCCAGTGTGACAGGAGGCTATACTGCCGCCAGGGGAAAGATCCTTCCAGTCGAAGCCGTTATTGGGGAGTAGCCGCTCATGGATATCGCCGAACTGTTGGCGTTTTCCGTAAAGAACAAAGCGTCCGACCTGCACCTGTCCGCAGGCCTGCCGCCGATGATCCGCGTGGACGGCGATGTTCGCCGGATCAACATCCCGGCCCTGGACCACAAGCAGGTCCATGCGCTGGTGTACGACATCATGTCCGACAAGCAGCGGCGCGACTACGAGGAATTCCTCGAGGTCGACTTCTCCTTCGAGATTCCGTCGCTGGCCCGTTTCCGTGTCAACGCCTTCAACCAGAACCGCGGCGCCGGTGCGGTGTTCCGTACCATTCCCTCCGAGGTGCTCACCCTGGAGGACCTGGCCTGCCCGCCGCTGTTCCGCGAGGTGATCCAGCAGCCGCAGGGCCTGATCCTGGTGACCGGCCCGACCGGTTCGGGCAAGTCGACCACGCTGGCGGCGATGATCGACTACATCAACAAGAACGAATACGGCCACATCCTCACCGTCGAGGATCCGATCGAATTCGTGCACACCTCGCAGAAGTGCCTGATCAACCAGCGCGAAGTGCACCGCGATACGCACGGCTTCAACGAAGCACTGCGCTCGGCGCTGCGTGAGGATCCGGACATCATCCTGGTGGGCGAACTGCGCGACCTGGAAACCATCCGCCTGGCGCTGACCGCCGCAGAAACCGGCCACCTGGTGTTCGGCACCCTGCACACCAGCTCGGCGGCCAAGACCATCGACCGCATCATCGACGTGTTCCCGGCCGGCGAAAAGCCGATGGTGCGCTCGATGCTGTCCGAATCGCTGCGCGCGGTCATTTCGCAGGCGCTGCTGAAGAAGGTCGGCGGCGGCCGTACCGCCGCGTGGGAAATCATGGTCGGCACCCCGGCCATCCGCAACCTGATCCGCGAGGACAAGGTCGCGCAGATGTACTCGGCCATCCAGACCGGCCAGCAGTACGGAATGATGACCCTGGACCAGCACCTGCAGGACCTGGTCAAGCGCAGCCTGATCACCCGCAACCAGGCGCGCGAGTACGCCAAGGACAAGCGTCTGTTCGAGTAAGGCGGGGCAATGCCGGGGCGGCGCGCGTGCATGCCGCCGTCCCGCGATGTCCAGTCCACCGACCGATTTCTGGCACATGCCCATTGGGAGCCCGCCATGAACAGCACCGCCAGTACTGCCAGCACCATCGATTTCACCTCCTTCCTCAAGCTGATGGCGCACCAGCGCGCCTCGGACCTGTTCATCACCGCCGGCATGCCGCCGGCGATCAAGGTCAACGGCAAGATCTCGCCGATCACGCAGACGCCGCTGACCCCGCAGCAGAGCCGCGACCTGGTCCTCAACGTGATGACTCCGGCCCAGCGCGAGGAGTTCGAGAAGACCCACGAATGCAACTTCGCCATCGGCCTGTCCGGTGTCGGCCGCTTCCGCGTGAGCTGCTTCTACCAGCGCAACCAGGTCGGCATGGTGCTGCGTCGTATTGAAACGCGCATTCCGACCGTGGAAGAGCTGAGCCTGCCGCCGATCATCAAGACGCTGGCGATGACCAAGCGCGGCATCATCCTCTTCGTCGGCGCCACCGGTACCGGCAAGTCGACCTCGCTGGCGGCGATGATCGGTTACCGCAACCAGAACTCGACCGGCCACATCATCACCATCGAAGACCCGATCGAATTCGTGCACAAGCACGAGGGCTGCATCATCACCCAGCGCGAAGTCGGCATCGATACCGACAGCTGGGAAGCGGCGCTGAAGAACACCCTGCGCCAGGCGCCGGACGTGATCATGATCGGCGAGGTGCGCACCCGCGAGGGCATGGACCACGCCATCGCCTTCGCCGAAACCGGCCACCTGGTGCTGTGCACCCTGCATGCCAACAACGCCAACCAGGCGATGGACCGCATCATCAACTTCTTCCCGGAAGACCGCCGCAACCAGCTGCTGATGGATCTTTCGCTGAACCTCAAGGGCGTGGTCGCGCAGCAGCTGGTTCCTTCGCCCGATGGCCGTTCGCGCAAGGTGGCGATGGAAATCCTGCTGGGCACGCCGCTGGTGCAGGACTACATCCGCGACGGCGAGATCCACAAGCTCAAGGAGCTGATGAAGGAATCGGTGCAGCTGGGCATGAAGACCTTCGACCAGAGCCTGTTCGAGCTGTACCAGGCCGGCGAGATCAGCTACGAGGACGCGCTGCGTTACGCCGATTCGCAGAACGAAGTGCGCCTGCGCATCAAGCTCAGCCAGGGCGGTGATGCGCGCACGCTGTCGCAGGGCCTGGATGGCGTGGAGATTTCCGAGGTCCGCTGATCGCCACGGGTGCCATCGGGCGCCCCTGACGCCAGGGAGGGCGGCATGCGTGCGATGGTGGTGGTGATCCTGATGGCGGCCGCGCTGCTGCAGCCGGCCTGCAGCCGGACGCCGGCATCGGCCGCGGCGCCCGCGCCTGTGGCCCAGAACTGCGAGGATCCGCAGGCACAGCAGTGGTATGTGCCGGAGGCCGAGATATTGCTGCCGGCCCAAAGGGAACTGCCGCCTTTCCCTGGTTTCCATGCTTCAAGCACGACCGACTACGTGCGCCAGCTGCGCTGGATCGATGGGCTGCCCGAGCCCTCGTTCCGATGCGGACGCCTGCCTGTGCAGGCCTACCGCTTTGCCTGGATTCCCGCGTTCTTCTCCGGCATCACCGTACGTGCGCAGCGCAATGCGGCGGGGCAGGCGTGGATCATTGCCCGTGGTGGCCCGGGGCTGGAGCCGCACCTGCAGCCACCGCGTCCACCGGGGTTCGAAGAACCGGACGTCACCCGCTGGGCATGTCCGCCGCCGCGTGCGTTGAGCGAGCGCGAATGGGCATCCGTCGTTGCCGCGTTCGCCGCGATGCAGGGCGAGGACGAACGGTTCGGTCTGGATGGTTCGACGTGGGCGTTCGAGTCGCTGCGCGGCGGCGAGCAGCGACTGTTTACCCGTTGGGAACCCCGTGATCCAACCTTCCGCAACGCCGGGCGACTGATGACGGAGCTGGCCGGATGCACCGACGCCCTGCAGGCGCTGGGGTGAGTTGAGCAGCACTGGCGCCGCTCCTGCGCCTCTGCGATAGTCGCGCTGTCACCGCGTTCGCGGGACAGGGGGAGCCGGCACCATGCCGGCGCGACACACAGGGTTGCACATGGAATTGCACGATCCGTACCGGGCGCCGTCCACTGCGGCGCCTCCGCCGTTGCCTGCTGCCCAGGGGCCGGTGGACATGGCCGCCATCGCCTTCAACAGCGAGGGCCGGCAAACGACGGCAGCGACCATCGCCGCCGGATATTCCTCCGGCCTTATCGTGCGCCGATGGTTCGCCACCATCATCGATTCTGTCGCGTTGGCGCTGATCTTCGTCGTCCCCAATGCCCTGCTGCGCGAGTCACTGGCGCAGGTGTTCCTGTCCGTGTCGCTGCTGCTGCTCGTGGCTTATTTCCCGGTCATGGAAACCCAGTTGGGTGGTTCGCTGGGCAAGCTGGCCACCGGCACGCGGGTGGTGAACCTGCAGGGCGCGCGGCCATCGTGGGGGCAGTCCATCATCCGCACGCTGATGCGGCTGATCGAGGTCAACCCCGCCTTGATCGGTGGTATCCCGGCGGGTATCGCGGTGCTTGCATCGAAGCATCACCAGCGCCTGGGCGACATGATGGCCCATACCTACGTGCTGCTTCGCGAAGACATCGACCGCGTGCGCAGAGCGTCGCGCCCGGGTGCCGCGCAGGCGTGATGCCGTTGGCCCTGCAACCGGCCTGAACCACGCCGGCACCCTGCCGGTGCGATCACACAACCACACCACACAACGTTTGCACATGGACATGCACGACCCTTACCGCGCGCCGGCGTTGACGCCCGTGCCGCCACCACTGCTGCCTGCTGCAGCGCGCAGCTTCGAGGTCTCCACCGCTGCGGTGTACTACTCGCCCTCGACGATGAAGATCGCCGCGCTGTCGCTGGCCACGCTGGGGCTGTACCCGTTGTACTGGTTCTGGCAGAACTGGCGCGCCATCAAGCGCGAAACCGGCGGCACCCAGTGGCCATGGGCGCGCGCACTGTTCTCGCCCATCTGGGCATTCTTCTGCTTCAGCGACCTGCGCGACATCGCCCAGTCGCGTCGGCGGCAGCTGGCATTTGCGCCGGGCCTGCTGGGGGTGCTGTTCTTCCTCCTCAATTTCGCCGGGCGCCTGCCCAGCGGCGGCTCCCTGCTCTCGCTGCTGACCTTCGTGCCGCTGCTGCCCGTCAACAGTCTGCTGCGCCGCTACCACATGGATGAGAAAGTGGACATGGAGCGCATGGATCGCTTTGGTGTCTGGCACTTTCTGGTGCTGCTGGCCGGTGGTTCGCTGCTGTTGCTCGCCATTGTGGCGTTTGTAGTAGGCGAAGTGGATTGATGAAATCCAGTCATGACCGACTGCCATCCAGGTCGTTCTATCCAGCAGGGGGAGGGGCGTATCGTCGTCGTTCCCCCTCTGGAGCACGACGATGCAGACACGTGAACTCGGCCGCAGTGGCCTGAAGGTTTCCGCCCTTGGCCTGGGCTGCATGGGCCTGAGCCACAGCTATGGCCCGCCGGTCGAGCACGGCCAGGGCATCGCCCTGCTGCATGCTGCCGTCGAGCGCGGCGTGACCTTCTTCGATACCGCCGAAGTCTATGGCCCGTACACCAATGAAGCTCTGGTCGGCGAGGCACTGGCGCCGTACCGCGACAAGCTGGTGATCGCCACCAAGTTCGGCTTCAAGGACGCCCGCACCGATACCGGCCTGGACAGCCGCCCGGAGAACATCCGCGCGGTGGCCGAGGCCAGCCTCAAGCGCCTGCGCACCGACCATATCGATCTGTTCTACCAGCACCGGGTGGACCCGAACGTGCCGATCGAGGACGTGGCCGGTACCGTGCGCGACCTGATCGCCGAAGGCAAAGTCGGCCACTTCGGCTTGTCCGAGGCCAGTGCGGCGACGGTGCGTCGTGCGCATGCGGTGCAGCCGGTGGCCGCGGTGCAGAGCGAGTACTCGCTGTGGTGGCGCGAACCGGAACGCGAACTGCTGCCGACGCTGCAGGAGCTGGGCATCGGATTCGTGCCCTTCAGCCCGCTTGGCCGTGGCTTCCTGACCGGCACCATCACCGCCGATACCACCTTCAGCGAGAACGATTTCCGCAACACCGTGCCGCGCTTTGAAGTGGAAGCCCGTCGCGCGAACCAGGCGCTGGTGGATCGCATCGGGACGATTGCCGCGTCCCGTGGCGCCACCCCGGCGCAGGTGGCACTGGCCTGGCTGCTGGCGCAGGCACCGTGGATCGTGCCGATTCCGGGCACCACCAAGGTCCATCGCCTGGAAGAAAACCTGGCCGCTACCGAACTGGGGTTGTCTGCGGACGAACTGCAGCGCATTGCACAGGTCCTGGAAGAAGTATCGATCGTCGGTGAGCGCTACAACGCACAGCGTGCGGCGCAAGCCAAGGGCTGATCTGATCTGATCTGGGCTGTGGTGGGTGCGGACCGTTGGTCCGCACTCCTTGCCCCTCACCCCATCGGCCCGCGCAGCGCGTCCAGCACCGTGCGCATGGCCACGCTGACGTGGCGGCGCGACGGGTAATAGGCATAGTAGCCATCGAAGGTCGGGCACCAGTCATCCAGCACCGACTGCAGGCGGCCCTGTTCCAGCAGAGCCAGCACCTGGTCCTCGGGCAGCCAGGCCAGGCCGCTGCCGGCCAGCGCGGCTTCGCGGGTCATGCCCATGGTGTTGAAGGTCCATTGCCCGCTGACGCGCACGCTCAGCTCGTTGCCATCCTGGCCGAAATCCCAGGGCATCAACCCGCCGTGCGTGGGCAGGCGAAGGGTGATGCAGTTGTGCGCGGCCAGGTCGTGGGGATGGCGCGGCACCGTGTGCTGGCGGAAGTAAGCGGGCGCACCGACCACGCGCATGCGCAGCGGCGGGCTGATCGGTACCGCCACCATGTCACGGGCCAGGCGCTCGCCCAGGCGGATGCCGATGTCATAGCGTTCGGCAACGATGTCCGCCAGCGCGTAGTCGGCGGTCAGTTCAACATTCAGATCGGGGTACTGCTGCAGCAGTGGGGCGAGCCGCGGCCAGGCCAGGTATTCGGCAGCGTGGCCGGTGGCGTTGATGCGGATGGTGCCGGCAGGTCGCTCGCGGTACTCGGCCAGCGCGGCCAGTTCGTGCTCGATCTCGGCCAGGCGCGGAGCGAGGGTTTCGAGCAGGCGCGCGCCGGCTTCGGTGGTGGATACGCTGCGGGTGGTGCGGGTGAGCAGGCGTACGCCGAGGCGTTCTTCCAGGCCGCGCATGGCGTGGCTGAGGGCGGACTGGGACACGCCGAGCTGGGCGGCGGCCTTGGTGAAGCTGCCCTGGCGGGCAACGTGGACGAAGGCCTGCAGGTCGTTGAGGTTTTCGCGGGGCATGAGGGGATGATACGGCCGGGCTGCGCCCGGCACCTGCCGAAGCAACGGCAACGTCAACTTCAAAAGCTGGCTATCCGAGGGTTGGCGGGGTGGGTCCGGTTGAGGGGGACGCCGTGAACCCGTCCATGGGGGCTTGGTCGCCGCATCCATGCGGCTCACACCCCCTCAACCGGACCCACCCCGCCTTCGACAGTTTCCCGCGAGTTGTCAGAACGGCAACCTACTTTGGTGGGTGCCGACCGTTGGTCGGCACTGGGTCGGACGTGTGGGTATGTCGATTTCTGCGTCTGTGGTTCGTCGAATGAATGACTTTCAACGGGAGCTGCACATGAGCACTGACACCAAGCCGAAAGGCCCGGCCTCGTACTTCCCCTCCATCGAGAAGACCTACGGCCAGCCGGTGGCGCACTGGCTGGGCCTGCTGGCGAAGAAGCCGGGCCTGAAACACATGGAACTGGTCAGCTACCTGAAGAGCGAACACGGCCTGGGCCATGGCCACGCCAACGCCCTTGTCGCCCACCACCTCAACGCCCAACGCTGACCCACCGTAACTGAGCGAAGCGACCCGCTACTGCTCTTGCTTTTCTTTTTTCTCTTACGTGGCTGGACGCACCCGGAACCTGTCAGAGGTCGGGTGGGGTGGGGGCGCGGGGGTGTCCGCGGCATGGATGCCGCGGCCAAGCCCCCAAGGACGGGTTCACGGCGTCCCCCGCGCACCCACCCTGCCCGGCCAAGCGCGGCTGTTGCTGCCAACCCGCCCAGCCACGAGGGGCTGCGCCGTTCGCGGGCAAGCCAACTGAACGATTTCATCTGCAACTGTCACCCGGATCGTGTCTAATACCGCTCCCCACCTGCGGTCCCCACCCGAATGTCCCTCCAATCCCATGGCCCGGCGCCGTGCGACGACGCTGACGGCCACCTCGTCACCGCCGGTCCGCTGACCCCGCCGCCCGACAGCGCCGGCACCCCCGCCGACGAAAAAGCGCTGCGCCACTCGGTCGCCGAGGACGTGCAGGGCATGGTGCTGGCCATGCTGGTGGCCTCGCTGGGCCTGGCCATCTTCGCCAAGGGCGGGCTGATGATCGGCGGCATGGCCGGCGCCGCCTTCCTGCTGCACTACGCCATGGGCTGGAACTTCGGCCTGGTCTTCGTGCTGGTGAACCTGCCGTTCTACTGGGTGGCCGTGCGCCGCATGGGCTGGGAATTCACCCTGAAGACCTTTGCCGCGGTCACCGCCTGTGGCGTGCTGACCGACATCCTGCCGCGCTGGGCCGATTTTTCGCATATCGCGCCGTTGTACTCGGCGCTGGTGGGCGGTGCCCTGTCCGGCCTGGGCATCCTGTTCTTCATCCGCCACCGGGCCAGCCTGGGCGGCATCGGCATCCTGGCGGTGTACCTGCAGCGCACCCGCGGCTGGAGCGCCGGCAAGGTGCAGATGTCCTTCGATGCCTGCCTGATGGTGGCCGCGTTCTTCGTGCTGTCGCCGTCGAAGGTGATGTACTCGGCCATCGGCGCGGTGGTGCTCAGCCTGGTGCTGATGTTCAACCACCGCCCCGGCCGTTACATGGGCGTGTAACCGCACACACCGCGTTCGCCGGGCCATGCCCGGCGGATGTGCGTCAGCGGCCCGCCGCCTGCACCCACGGCGGGGCCAGCTTCAGCAGCCGCGCATGCACCGGGCAATCCTCGGCGTGCGCGCCGGGCAGGTAACCCAGGCTCATCAGGAATTCGCCGGTGATCTCGCCGCCGGTGAAGCGGAACGTCTTCTTGAACAGCTTCACCCAGTCGGCCTTGCTGCGCGGGTGGTGCGCGTCCAGCCACGCGGCGAAGCTGCCATGGCTGGCCCGCAGCTGCTGGATCACCTGTGCGTTGTGGATCGCGGCCAGCACCTTCAGCCGGTTGCGGATGATGCCGGTGTCGGACAGCAGCCGTTCGATGTCCTGCTCGGCATAGGCCGCCACGCGGTCCACGTCGAAGCCATCGTAGGCCGCACGGAAGCCCTCGCGCTTCTTCAGGATGGTTTCCCAGCTCAGCCCGGCCTGGTTGATCTCCAGCACCAGCCGCTCGAACAACTCGCGCTCGTCGCGCTGCGGGAAGCCGTATTCATTGGCGTGGTAGAACTCATGCACCGGGTGGCCCGGGGCGATGCGGCAGTATCCGGACAAGGTGTTCTCCTGGCGGGCGGGCGTCCCATTATGCGCGGCGTGCAGGCGCCGGAGGCGCCCACCGGCTAGAATGGCCGCATGTCTGTAACGCCTACCTCCCTTGCCGATCACCTGCTCGTCGCGCTGCCGTCGCTGATCGACGCCACCTTTGCCCGCAGTGTCGCGCTGATCTGCCAGCACGACGAGAACGGGGCGATGGGTGTGCTGGTCAACCAGCCCTCCGAATACACGCTGGGCGAAGTGCTTTCGCAGATGGACATCACCACCGGTGATGATGAGCTGCAGGCGCGCATGGTGCTCAATGGCGGTCCGGTCCATCCCGAGCGTGGTTTCGTCATCCACGACGATGCGCGCGACTGGGATTCCAGCCTGCGCGTGGGCCAAGGCCTGTATCTGACCACCTCGCGCGACATCCTCGAAGCGATGGCGCGCGGTGAAGGCCCGGCCAATGCCGTGGTCACCCTGGGATGTGCCGGCTGGGGGGCAGGGCAGCTGGAAAGCGAGCTGTCCGAGAACAGCTGGCTGACCGTGCCGGCCGACGCCGAGCTGTTGTTCCAGGTGCCGCTGGAGCAGCGCTGGCAGGGCGCGGCCTCGCGCATCGGCGTGGACCTGTTCCGGCTGACCGATTACAGCGGCCATGTCTGAGCCGGCCGCCCCCGCCCCGGTTCCTGCCGCGCCGGTCATCCGCCGCGATGGCACCGTGCTGGGCTTCGATGTCGGCTCGCGACGGATTGGCGTGGCCATCGGCAGCGCGTTCGCCGCGCATGCCCGTGCCGTGGCCGTGGTCGATGTGCACGGCAATGGCCCCGACTGGGCTGCCGTGGAGCGCCTGATCAAGGAATGGAAGCCCGACGGCCTGGTGGTGGGCGATCCGCTTACCCTCGATGGCCAGGACCAGCCCAACCGCAAGCGCGCGCAGGGCTTCGCCCGCCAGCTGCGGGAACGTTTCAAGCTGCCGGTGGCGATGATCGACGAGCGTTCCAGCTCGGTCGAGGCCGCCCGCCGCTTCGCCGTCGAGCGCGCCGAAGGGCGCAAGCGCCGCCGTGATGCGGCTGCCCTCGACGCCGTGGCTGCGGCGGTGATCATCGATCGCTGGCTGTCGTCCCCTGACGACGCCACCCCCATTCCCTGACTGCACGACTCCCGCCATGACTGCCCAGCAACTCGATGCTTCCGGACGCCTGCGCCACCTGCTGACCCTTGAGGGCCTGCCGCGCGAAACCCTGCTGCAGCTGCTCGACCGGGCAGGGCAGATCCGCGATGCTGCCGTCGGCCGCGTCGGCAACAAGCGCCAGGTGCTGGCCGGTTCGGCGGTGTGCACGCTGTTCTTCGAACCCTCCACCCGCACCCGCAGCTCCTTCCAGCTGGCTGCCCAGCGCCTGGGTGCGGACGTGCTGAACTTCGATGCCTCCACCTCGTCGACGCGCAAGGGCGAAACCGCCTGCGACACGCTGAAGAACCTGGAAGCGATGGGCGTGCGCGGCTTCGTGGTGCGCCACCCCGATGACGGCGCGGTGGCTGCGCTGGCCGCCGCAGCCGGCGAGGGCACCGCCCTGGTCAATGCCGGCGACGGCCGCAGCTCGCACCCGACCCAGGGCCTGCTGGACATGCTGACCCTGCGCCAGGCCAAGGGTCCGGATTTCTCCAAGTTGAAGGTCGTGATCGTCGGCGACGTGAAGCACTCGCGCGTGGCCCGCACTGACCTGCACGCACTGCGCACGCTGGGCGTGGGTGAGATCCGCGTGTGCGGCCCGCAGTCGCTGCTGCCGGACGATGAAACCCTCAAGGGCTGCGTGGTCGGCGAGGACTTCGACGCGATGCTGGAAGGCGTGGATGCGCTGATGATGCTGCGTCTGCAGCGCGAACGCATGGAAGAAGGCCTGGTGCCGTCGCTGGAGCAGTACCACGCCCAGTACGGCCTGAACGCCGAACGCCTGGCGCGCGCCGGCAAGGATGCAGCCGTGCTGCACCCGGGCCCGATCAACCGCGGCGTGGAAGTGACCGACGAAGTGGCCGACGGCCCGCAGTCGTGGGTGCTGCGCCAGGTCGCCAACGGCGTCGCCGTGCGCATGGCCGTGCTGGAAACCCTGCTGGGCTGACCGCTGCCCGGGTGGGGGCAGCGCTCTGGTGGGTGCCAACCTTGGTTGGCACACCGCTCTGGTAGGTGCCAACCTTGGTTGGCACTATCGTCAGTGCCAGTGGATCCCAGACAACCACTTGGCAATTCCACCTCCCATTCGCACCACGCGTGCCGATACTGCCCGACCTGTGCCGCCAACCCAGCTCTGATCGGGTTACCCATCAGATACATCGCATGCCCGTACAGCGATTCATCTGATCGAATCGCGTGATCGTGATAGCCGCCCTGCCAGAAACGCCCGACTCGCCCTAAATATCGATTCACCTGCTGTGCCGTGCGCGACTTGAAACGCTTCATCACCGTTTCAAGTGTTCCTGCGCGCAGTTCTAGCAGCCAATGAATGTGGTCGGGCATGACCACGTAGGCAATGGAACGGGTGAAGCCTTCCTGATCGAGGCGCTGAAATTCGCGGATAGCCAGCTCTGCAGCAGCATCGCTGGCAAGCAACGGAACGCGGCCATGCACAACGGTGGTGAGGATGTAGCTGAGGCCGATGCCGGAATGACGGCCGAGCAGAAGTCGGGGGCTGTTCATGGAAGCAAGCATGGGCGGGCCTGCCTGCGGTGAACATCGGGGAATGACTTGGCTTTGGGTAAGCGTATGCCAACCAAGGTTGGCACCTACCAGAAGCTGTGCCAACCAAGGTTGGCACCTACCGAGCGCCGTCGGTCGCTATCGGGCTTCCATGGCGTCGATGTAGGCCAGCTCGTTCAACGATTTCGGGTCGTTCGGCTGGATCTCCAGCACCTGCTCGAAGGTGGCGCGGGCCTTCTTCAGTTCGCCCAGCTCGATGAGGGTAAAGCCGATGCCACGCAGCGCCACCGGGCGGCTGTTGACCGACACGCCGTCGCGATCTATCAGGGCCAATGCGCGCTGGTAGAAGCCCAGTGCATCCTGCGGGCGCCGCAGCTGTATCAGCGCAACTCCCATTTCGTTGAAGCTTTCCGGATCAAGCGGTGCCAGTGCGATGGCTTCTTCCAGTACCACTACCGCATCCTTGAAACGGCGTTGCTCCACCCGGATGTAGGCCAGCTGCTGCAGGGCCGAGGCGCAGGTGATATCCAGCCATTCGGTGGGCATGCCGTCAGTGTGTTCGGCCAGGTACTGCTCGTACTGCCGGCGCGTGCTGAAGGCCAGGGCGCGCCGCCCGGGTGTGTCGCGCTGCGCGCGGCAATAGGACAGCGGTGCCTGCAGCTGCTGCTCGGCCGCTTTCAGATCGCCGCTTCCAGTGATGCGCTTGGCGTTGCGGACGTCGCCGCGCAGATGATGGCCCAGGCCATTGTCGACGCCCTGCCTGACCGGTTGCAGCGTGGTCAGGTGGAAGGCTGGTTCCGCTTCCTGAGCCTGCGTCTGTGCACTACATGCCAGCAGCACACACAGTGCCGCCTGCAGCATCCCTGCTTTCATGGTCCCGCCCCCTGATGCGCCGCCACCGGCGCCGTCCGGGCAGCCTAGCAGGCCGTGGACCGACCGTCAGCGCTTCTGCGCGAACAGCCATGCCCACATCGCCGGGTCGGCGTAGGTCGCGTCCCAGGCGTTGTGGTTGCCGTCGGGGTATTCGGTGTAGCGCACGTCACGCGCACCAGCCGCCTCGAACGCTGCATGCAGGCGGCGGTCATCGGCCGGGGGCACCACGTCGTCCTGCGCGCCGTGGAAGATCCAGATCGGGGTCTGCTGCAGGCGCTGCGCGATTGCTGCGTAGGGATCGGCTTCGTGCGCCACCTGTTCGACGAACAGGGTCGGGCGCACCGCGCGCGGGGCCAGCACCGCGCCGCAAACCGGCACGATCGCCGCAAAACGCTGCGGCTCGTCCAGGGCGATGTTCCAGCTGCCGTAGCCGCCCATCGACATGCCGGTCAGGTACTGCCGCGCCGGGTCGGCACCGAATTCGGCGATCGCCGCATCCAGCGCGGCCATTGCCACGCGGTTGTTGCGGCCGCTCCATTCCTCGTCGGCGGGCACCTGCGGGAATACCGCCAGCGCCGGAAAGTCGGTGGCATGCTCGCGCAGGTACGGGCCCAGCCCGGCATGGGTCTGCTTGACGCCATCGCGACCGCGCTCACCCGAGCCGTGCAGGAACAGCACCACCGGCAGCGAACCGGGCGTGCGTGCCGCCACCGCGGGAATGAAGACCTGGTAGTAGGCGGTCTGCCCATCCACCTTCACCGCGCGTGATTCGAAATGGCCACGCGCGCTGTCGGGCGTGCTGGCGCAGGCGGCCAGCATCAGCAGGGACAGCAGCGGCAGCCAGCGCAGCAACGGACGGACCATGACGTTTCCCCAAGGGTTGGAAGCGTTTTCATGGTAGTGGGTCCGCGCCCGTTGGGCATCGTGCAGCGCGTCACTGCGGTCGCGGGAAACTGGCGATGATGTCCAGCTGTTCCTGCGCCTCTGCGTTGCCCTCGGCGGCGGCGGCCTGCACCTGCGCCATGTCCGGGTGCAGCACCACCAGCAGCGGGTTCTCGCATACCGGGCAGTCGTACTCGGTGGCGTCCTCGTCCAGCTCCATCACCATCGCCCGCGAGCTGCCTTTCCATTCGCAGGCGGCACAGGTGTGCATCTGCTCGCGCCAGCCGGGCTGGAAGTAGTTTTCAATCGTCGTGGCCATGGGCGCGTCCGGAGAGTATTGCCGTTGGGGTCAGAGCCCTGCTGCGCAGGGATCCGACCCCGTGCGGGGTCAGTGCAGCAGGATGAGGGTGGCCAGGCCGAGGAAGCTGAAGAAGCCCATCACGTCGGTCACCGCGGTCACCACCACGGTACCGGCCACGGCCGGGTCCACGTTCATGCGCTTGAGCAGCAGCGGCAGCAGCACGCCCGCCAGCGCAGCGGCCAGGAAGTTGATGATCAGCGCCAGGGTGATCACCAGCGACAGCAGGGCGCTGTGGAACCACACAAACGCGATCAGGCCCACCAGCAGGCCGATCAACGTGCCGTTGATCAGCGCCACGCGTGCCTCCTTCCACAGCAGGATGCGCGCATTGCTCTGGCCGACCTGGCCCAGGGCGATGCCGCGCACCATCAGGGTCAGCACCTGCACTGCGGCGTTGCCGCCCACGCCGGCGACGATCGGCATCAGCACCGCCAGCGCCACCACCTTCTGCAGGGTCAGTTCGAACTGGCCGATCACACTGGCAGCGAGGAATGCCGTGCACAGGTTGATGCCCAGCCAGACCACGCGGCCGCGCACGGCACGCTTGATCGGCGAGAACAGATCTTCTTCCTCGTCCAGGCCGGCGGCGCCCAGCGCCTGGTGCTCGGCCTGCGAACGGATGATGTCCACCACGTCATCGATGGTGATGCGGCCGAGCAGGATGTTGTTGTCGTCCACCACCGGAGCCGACACCCAGTCATGGTCGGAGAACTGCCGCGCCACCTCCTGGTCGCTCTCACCGACGTCGATGGCCGGCTGTTCGTCATCGATCAGACGGTTGATCGGCGTGGTGTCCTCGTGGGTGACCAGCGCGGCCAGCGACACGCGGCCCAGGTACTGGTGGCGGCGGCTGACCACGAACAGGTGATCGGTATGGTCGGGCAGTTCGCCGCGCAGGCGCAGGTAGCGCAGCACCACGTCGACGTTGACGTCGGCGCGCACGGTCACCACGTCCGGGTTCATCAATCGGCCGGCGCTGTCCTCGGGGTAGGACAGCACCTGTTCCAGGCGCTCGCGGTTCTCGCGGTCCATCGACTTGAGGACCTCGTCGATGACCGTATCGGGCAGGTCTTCGACCAGGTCGGCCAGGTCATCGATGTCCAGGTCTTCGACCGCGGCGATGATTTCGTCCGGATCCATGTCCGCGAGCAGGCTCTCGCGCACTTCCTCGCCGACGTGGACCAGCACCTCGCCATCGTCCTCGGGATCGACCAGCCCCCACACCACTTCGCGCTTGCCGGGCGGCAGTGATTCGAGCAGGTTGCCGATCTCGGCCGGCGCCAGGGTATTGACCAGACGCCGCACCGGACCCAGCCGACCACTGTCCAGTGCATCGGACAACAGCCGCAGCTGGCGCGCAGTCTTGTCGTGGCGTACAGCTTCAGCCATCGCAGCTCCCGCGGGAAGAGAAAAGCCGCGATCCCGGCAAGGATGCGGCAACAGGGGTGTTCAGCGCGTCATTATCGCAAGCCGATGTTTCAACGCATACCCCGCCGGGCACGGCCCGGCGAGGGTGGTCAGACCGCGTCGGCCACCAGCGCCAGCCAGCGTTCGATGCCGCGGCGGTCGCGTGCGGCCAGCAGCTTCGGTGCACGTGCGCGCAACGCGCCCAGGTCGGCTTCGCGGATCGCGCGGCGCACCTCCAGCAGCGTGCCCGGGTGCAGACTGAACTCGGTCAACCCCAGCGCCAGCAGCAGCGGGGTCATGCGTGCATCACCGGCCATCTCGCCACACACTGCCACCGGGATGCGGTGGCGCGCGCCGGTATCGATGACCATCTGCAGCAGGCGCAGCACCGCCGGGTGCAGCGGCGAATACAGCTCGCCCAGCGCCTCGTTGTTGCGGTCGGCGGCCAGCAGGTACTGCACCAGATCGTTGGTGCCGATCGACAGGAAGTCGACCAGGTCGATGAAGCTTTCCAGCGCCAGTGCAGCGGCCGGGACTTCGATCATCGCACCCAGCGGCACGTGGTCGGACACCATGTGGCCTTCGCCGCGCAGCTGCTCGCTCAGCTTGAGCATGCGCCGGCGCACCGCCAGCAGTTCCTCGCGGGTACTGACCATGGGCACCAGCACGCGCAGCTTGCCGTAGGCCGAGGCGCGCAGGATCGCACGCAGCTGGGTGTCGGACACCTTCGGCCGCGCCAGCGACAGGCGCACGCCACGCAGGCCCAGGGCCGGGTTCTCCTCGTTGCTCAGGGTCAGCCCGGTGCGGTCGGCCTTGTCCGCGCCCAGGTCCAGCGTGCGGATGGTGACCGGCCGCCCGCTCATGCCCAGGGCGGCATCGCGGTAGGTCTGGAACTGTTCTTCTTCATCGGGCAGCTCGTTGCGCTGCAGGAACAGGAACTCGGTGCGGTACAGGCCCAGCCCCTGCGCGCCCAGCGCGTGCGCCTGGGTCACGTCCTCCAGCGATTCGGCATTGGCCAGCAGGGCGATGTCGACCTGGTCGCGGGTACGGCTGGGCTTGCTGCGCAGGCGGCCCAGCTCACGCTGCTCGCGCGCATGCTCCTTCAGCCGCGCGCGGTAGTCGCGCAGGTTGTCGGCCTGTGGGTTGACGGTGATGCTGCCATCGGCGCCGTCGATGATGAGCACGTCGCCATCGGCGATGCGGCTGAGCAGCTGCGGCACGTTGACGATGAGCGGCAGGTGCAGGCTGCGGGCGAGGATCGCGCTGTGCGACAGCGCGCTGCCGGCGGCGGTGACGATGCCGACCACGCCCTGTGCCTGCAGCTGGGCCAGCTCGGACGGGGCGATGTTGTCGCAGACCAGGATCTCGCCGGCCAGGCCCTTCACCAGCGGCGGGCGATCGGGTTGCAGGAAGGCGTGGATGCGGCCGATCACATGATCCAGGTCGTCCATGCGGCTCTTCAGGTAGGCATCGTCCATGCCATCGAAGACCTTGGCCAGGCGGTCGCGCTGCAGGCGCAGCGCGTAGCCGGCACTGTAGGGACCGCTGCGGATCAGTTCGTCCAGGCCGTACAGCAGTTCGGGATCGTCCAGCAGCAGGGCGTGCAGGTCGAGGAACTCGCCGACATCCTGGCTCAGGGCGCCGTGCAGGCGCTGGCGCAGTTCATGCATTTCCGCGCGGGCTGCATCCAGAGCGCGGTGCAGGCGGGCCAGTTCAGCGTCCACCTGCTGCGGCGCGACGCGTTGCTCGGCCACTTCCAGAGCATGCGGCAGGCGCACCCGCGCCCGTCCCATCGCCGTACCACGTGCGGCGCCGTGGCCGGCCAGCAGCTGCACCGGCCGTTGGCCGGTGGCAGGTTGGCCGGCACGTGCGCGCGGCACGCTCAGCTGTCCTCGTCGAAGCGGCGCTCGAACAGGTCGACCACGGCGTCCATTGCCGCGGCTTCATCCTCGCCGTTGATGCGGATGGTCACCGGGGTGCCCTGGCCGGCGGCCAGCAGCATCACGCCCATGATGCTCTTGGCGTTGATCTCACGGCCCTTGGCGGCCATGGTCACGTTGCAGCGGAATGGGGCCAGCGTCTGCACCAGCTTGGCGGTGGCCCGGGCATGCAGGCCCAGGCGGTTGCTCACGGTGAGTTCTCGTTCAAGCATCGTCGACTATCGCTCCATTACGGGTGCCCGCCGCGGCTGTGGCGGGCAGTTGATCCAGTCCCTGTTCCGGATAATTCATCACCCGCAGCAACATCGGCAGACTCAGCGCCGACACCCGGCGAACCGGGGTTCCCAGCCGGGCCAGCTGCCCGGCAAGGTTGGCGGGGCTGGCGCCGTACAGGTCGGTCAGGATCAGCACGCCTTCGCCTCCATCGACCCGGCGCAAGGCAGCCGAGGCGAGCGGGAGAAGGGCATCCAGGTCTGCGTCGAACGGTACTTCGAAAGCTTCGGTTTTCAGCGGCAACTGCCGCAGGAGCCGGGTCGCCACGTCAAGCAGGGCGGTCCCGACCCCAGGATGTGTTACGAGGAGAATGCCACAGGTCATTACTGCACGTTAACAGGTCGAGGTGAATTGGCGATAGCAGCAGCAGAGGGGCACTGTGTCCCGTATTCAGCGTTGCCGGGGTCGGAGCCATTTTCCGTTGAAAAAGGATCCGCCCCCATCGTGTCGACCAAGGTCGACACCCAGCAACAGCACGGCAGCCCGGCTGCGCTCAATCCTGTTCGCGGTGGTAGGTCGCCACGTCGTCCCAGCCCTGCTCACGCGCGTGCCGCGCCATGCGTTCGGCCAGGAACACCGAGCGATGCTTGCCGCCGGTGCAGCCGAAGGCCACGGTCACGTAGCTGCGCGTGCCATCGCCCAGCTTGGGCAGCCAGGTATCGAGGAAGTCCATCAGCTGGCCGAGGTAGCGCTGCACGTCCGGCTGCGCTTCAAGGTACTCGCGCACGCCCGGCTCACGGCCGCTCAGCGCACGCAGCCTGGGGTCCCAGTGCGGGTTGGGCAGCACGCGCGCATCGAACACGAAGTCGGCCTCGGCCGGCACGCCTCGCTTGTAGGCGAACGATTCGAACAGCAGTGACAGGCGCGTGGCGTGGCCCATCGCGAACTCGGTGATGATGCGTCGGCGCAGCTGGTGCACGTTCAACGCGCTGGTGTCGATCACCACGTCGGCCTCGCGGCGCAGCGGCGCGATCACCTCGCGCTCGCGGGCGATCGCCTCCGGCAGTGACAGGCCCAGCTGGCTCAGCGGGTGTCGGCGACGGGTATCGGCGTAGCGCTTGAGCACGGCCTCGTCGCTGGCCTCGAAATACAGGACCCGGGTCTGCACGCCGGCATCGGTGGCCAGCTGGCGCCAGTTGGCCAGCTGGCTCAGGTCGGCCTGGCCGCGCACGTCGATGCCCACTGCCAGCCGGCGTGGTGCGCCACCGTCATGGTTGTCCAGCACGCTGCGCACGAAATCCGGCAGCAGCTGGATCGGCAGATTGTCCGAACAGTAGTAGTCCTGGTCCTCGAAGGTCTTCAGGGCGACGGACTTGCCCGAGCCGGACAGGCCACTGACGATGATCAGGGTCGGGGCGGTGGAGGGGGCGGTGTTCATGGACAGGCTCTTGGGGGCTCAGGGTGTTCGCCGTTCCAGCAGGTTGCTGTGGCGGGCGATGAACATCGCCGCCGGGTCGATACCCTTGGTACGTAAAATGTGCAGGCGGGTGGCCGCCTCGGTCAGCACTGCCAGGTTGCGGCCGGGCATCACCGGCAGGGTGATCAGCGGCACGTCCAGGTCCAGCACGTGGCGGGTGCCCGAATCGCCGGTCAGGCGTTCGTAGCCGTGCGGGGTCGGCTCGGTCATCGGCTTGGTCAGGTGGACGATCAGCCGAAGGTACTTGTTCTTCTTTACCGCCGTATCACCGAACATCTCGCGCACGTTCAGCACGCCCAGGCCACGCACTTCCAGCAGGTCCTGCAGCAGTTCCGGGCAGGTGCCATCGAGCACGTCGGGGGCGATCTGGGTGAATTCGGGGGCATCGTCGGCCACCAGGCGGTGGCCACGGCTGAGCAGTTCCAGCGCCAGCTCGCTCTTGCCCGACCCGGCCTCGCCGGTGATCAGCACGCCGATGGAATAGATTTCCATGAATACGCCGTGCAGGATCACCCGCGGCGCCAGCGTGCGTGCCAGGTGGTAGGACAGGTGATTGAGCAGTTCGTGGCCGCGCTTGGGCGAAAGCCACAGCGGCGTGCCGGATTCATCGGCGGCCGCGCGCAGGTCTTCCGGGCAGGGCTGGTTGCGGGTCAGCACCAGCGCCAGCGGGTGCGACTGCATGATCTTCTCGATGGTCTCCCAGCGCTGGCGCGGTTCCAGCGCATCCAGCCAGGACAGTTCCTCGGTCCCGAGGATCTGCACCTTGTTGGGGTAGATCGCATTGAGGTAGCCGGCCAGCGAAGGGCGGCGCGAGACCGTGTTGCCGGCTTCCAGCTCGCGCTTCTCGCCGGCCTTGCCGGCGGCCCAGCGCAGGCCCAGCCGCTCGCGCTGCTGGTCGAACAGTTCGCGTGCGGTGATGCTGGTATTCATGCGGCGCTCGCCGGTGGGGTGAGGTCCAGGGCTTCGCGCAATGCCCGTGCATCGCCCGCCGCGCGAAGGGCCGCGCGTATGGACGGCGTCGAGAACAGCTCGGCCAGTTCGGACAGCAGCATCAGGTGCTGGTGGGTGTAATGGGCGGGGACGGCCATGGCGAATACCAGGTCCACCGGTTCATCGCCGCCGAAATCGACCGGGGTCTGCAACCGCAGCAGGGCGCCGCGGGGGCGGTCCAGGGCGGGGGCCCGGCCGTGGGGAATGGCGATGCCGCACCCGATGGCCGTACTGCCCAGGGCTTCGCGCTGGCACAGGTTGAGGTAGATCTGTTCGGCGTTGGCCTGGCGGCAGGCCAGCAACCCGGCGGCGGCCTGCAGGACGCTGTCGCGGTCGGTGGCCGTGCAGAGCTGGGTCTGCACGGCCGCCAGGAGGTCAGTCAGTGGCATGTCTGCGGGGAGCGGTGGCGATCAGCCACCATTGTCGCCCACCGGCAGCGGTGCGTGCTGCTGTTTTTTCTCCTTGTGCTTGATCACCAGGCGGTCAAGCTTGTCCGCCAGCACATCGATGGCGGCATACATGGTCTGGCCGCCGGCTTCGGCGTGCAGGGTCTGGCCGGGAATATTGAGGCTGGCGTCGACGTGGTGTTCGGTCTTCTGCAGCTTGAGGGTGACCCGCGCTTCGCAGTGCTGGTCGAAGTGCTTTCCGACCCGGGCCAGCTTTTCTTCAACATACGACTGCAGGGCCGGGGTGACTTCGACATCTTTGCCAAACGTTTCGATGCGCATCGGGTTTCTCCTGTGTTCGGATGTGCCAATGAACCTCTCCGCCGGGCGCGGCGGCGCGTCAAGCGATTCTGACCCTTTCGTGCGAGGCGGAGATGTTCATGGCCTCACGATACTTCGCCACGGTGCGCCGCGCTACTGGGATTCCCGACGTTTTGAGCAGGTCAGCCAGCTTGGCGTCAGAAAGCGGCTTGCGTGGGTTTTCGTCATCGATCAGGCGGCGGATCATCGCTTGGATGGCGGTGCTGGAGGCTTCGCCACCACCTTCGGTGTCGATGCCCGATGCGAAGAACGCGCGCAGCGGCAGGGTGCCACGCGGCGTACGCACGTGCTTGCGGGCGATCGCCCGCGAGACGGTGGATTCGTGCAGGCCCAGCTCGGCGGCAACTTCACGCAGGGTGAGCGGGCGCAGCGCCTGTTCACCGAATTCGAGGAAGCCGGCCTGCTGCTGGATCAGGCTGCGCACCACCCGCAGCAGGGTTTCACCGCGCGCCTGCAGGCCCTTGAGCAGCCAGCGCGCTTCCTGCAGCTGGGCACGCAGGTAACCGGCGTCGGCCTCGCCACAGCGGCGGATCATCTGTTCGTAGCCACGGTGGATGACCACCCTGGGCCCGGCGTGGGCGGCCAGCGCGGCGCGCCAGAGCCCGTTCTGCCGCCACACCACCACGTCCGGCACCACGAAGGTGTCCTGCGCCAGCGGCGCGATCTGGGTGCCCGGGCGCGGGTCCAGCGAACGCAGCAGGGCAACAGCGGTCTCGACCTCGGCCAGCGGCTGCTTCAGTTCGTGGGCCAGGCCGGCCACGCCGCTGCGCGGCAGGCGCTCCAAGGGCCCTGCGGCCACCTGCCGGGCCAGCGCCAGGCCGGGGGTGTCGGCGGGCAGCACGTCCAGCTGCAGCTGCAGGCATTCGCCCAGGCTGCGTGCGGCCACGCCCACCGGGTCGAAGCGCTGCACCTGGTGCAGCACGGTGAGGATCTCGTCTTCGCCGGCGTGGATGGCCGGCAACAGGGTTTCGGCGATGGTCGCCAGCGGCTCACGCAGGTAGCCGTCTTCTTCCAGCGCATCGATCAGTGCGGCGCCGATGCTGCGGTCGCGCGTCGACAGGTGCGACAGATGCAGCTGCCACAGCAGGTGGTCGGCCAGCGTCTCCACCTCGGCCACGCGCTCGGCGGCGCTGCCGGTGTCTTCGTCGTCGTCGAAACTGCCGCTGCTGCCGGGGTTGCTCCAGTCCAGCTCGGCCGGGGCCCAGTCGTCACCGCTGGCCGCGGCCGGTTCCGGCGGCGCGTCGCTGTCGGTACCGCTGTCCTCGGCACCATCGCCGGTGGTACCGGTGCCTGCATCGCTGCTGTCGGCCCAGTCCAGCAGGGGGTTGCTTTCCACCGCCTGGGCGATTTCCAGCTCCAGCTCGGTGGTGGACATCTGCAGCAGCTTGATCGCCTGCTGCAGCTGTGGTGTCAGCACCAGCTGCTGTCCCAACGATGTCTGCAGCCGAGTCTTCATGCCTGTGCCGAAACGGAAGGGAAGGGCCCGGCGGCCGCGGTCACAGCTTGAAGGAGTCTCCAAGGTAGACGCGACGGACGTCGGCGTTGTCCAGGATCGCCTCCGGCGAGCCCTGGGCCAGTACGGTGCCCTCTGCGAGGATATACGCGCGGTCGCAGATTCCCAAGGTTTCGCGCACGTTGTGATCAGTGATGAGCACACCGATGCCGCGCTGCTTGAGATGGGTGACGATGCGCTGGATCTCGCCGACCGAGATCGGATCGACACCGGCGAAGGGCTCATCGAGCAGGATCAGGCGGGGCTTGGCGGCCAGTGCGCGGGCGATCTCGCAGCGGCGGCGTTCACCACCGGACAGGCTGGCGCCGAGCTGCTCGGAAACATGACCCAGCTGCAGCTCGTCCAGCAGGCTGTTGAGCTCGCGTTCGCGGCCGGCCGAATCGAGGTCATCGCGCAGTTCCAGTACCAGGCGCAGGTTGTCGGCCACGGTCAGCTTGCGGAACACCGACGGTTCCTGCGGCAGGTAGCCCACGCCCTGCTTGGCACGCGTATACATCGGGTCGCCGGTGATGTCCTGGCCGTCCAGCACGATGCTGCCGGCATCGGCTTCGACCAGTCCCACGATCATGTAGAAGCAGGTGGTCTTGCCGGCGCCGTTGGGGCCGAGCAGGCCGACCACTTCACCGGCATCGAGGGTCAGCCCGAAGTCCTTGACGACTTCGCGCTGCTTGTACTTCTTGCGCAGGCCCTTGGCGACAAGCATTACTTCTTGCTCCCGGCCGCCGGTGCCGCAGGCGTCTTGTTCTTGGGCGGAATAACCGTACGCACGCGGCTGCCGTCACCACCGGAATTCATCTCGCCGCTCTTCATGTTGTAGACCATGCGCTGGCCGGCGTTGGTGCCGCGCGCGCTGGTGACCTTGTAGTTGCCGGTCAGGGTGACGGTATCGCTCTTGACGTCGTAGTCGATGTTGTCGGCCACCGCATCAACCCACGTTCCGTCATCCAGCTGCTGCTTCATCTTGGCCTGCTTGCCGGTGAATACGGCACGCACGGCTTCACCGTCCTTCATGTAGATCTCGGCCTGCGCCGAACGCAGGTCCAGCGTGCCCTGGGTGATCACCACGCCCTGCGAGAGGGTGGTCTTGCCATCCCCGGTGAGCGAACCGGACTGGGCCCCGGCGTCGATGTGCATGTCTTCGTTGCGATCGCTGGATTTGGCGAACGCAGCGGCGGGAACAAGAAGACTGAGCGCGAGTACGGCTGCAAGGGAAATCTTCATCGGGGTCCGTTCTACCGGTGGGGGCGCGCGGCGCGGGCCGCGCGGCCGGGTGGGTGCTGGCTGCCTCGCGCCTGTCGCCAGGACGTCGCGGGCAGACGGCGGAATCAGCGTTTGGGCGTGTAGCGGCCCTTGGACTGGCTGAGGAAATGATACGTGTTGTTCTTCGAATCCACCTCGAAGCCGACGCCGGACTGCTCCATGCCCGGGCGGGTCATGGTCACCCTGGCATCGGTGCGGGCGCGGCTTTCCTTCGGGAACACATCCAGGTGGTCGGTACGGAAGGTGGTGGGCACCACGCCGGGGGCGGCCGGGCTGTCACCGGCCACATCGCCGCGCAGCTTCATCTGGTCGCCCTTGGCGCTGAGCCAGCCGGTCTGTGCGCGCAGGGTCCAGTGCTGGCCCTCCTTGTCGGGCATCTCGAACAGCGGGGTGGTGATGTTGATGGTCTGGTCGCCGCGCTGGCGCTCCAGCAGCGGCGCGCGCAGGGTGGTCGATTCCTTGCCCTGTTCGTCCAGCGCCACGATCTGGAAGTCGTGCAGGATGTAATCCACGCCGACCTCCTGGCCGGTCTGCACCGGCCCCTTGTCGCGGTTGCGCAGGGCGGCCCAGCTGCTCAGCAGGGCCGCCAGCAGCAGGCCGATGCCGAGCACGGTGCGCCAGTTCAGCGTCGGAGCATTCATGCGCCGAACCTCGCCAGCACCGTATCGATGTGCCCCTGCGCGGCCAGCAGCACATCGCACAGCTCGCGGGCGGCGCCACGGCCACCGTCGCTGCGGGTCATCCAGTGCACGCGCTCGGCAATCCACGGGTGGGCATTGGCCGGGGCCACGGCCAGGCCGACCGCACCCAGCGGCGCCAGGTCGGGCAGGTCATCGCCCATGAAGGCCACCTGGTCCAGGCCGATGCCGTGCTGGGCGCACAGCGCCTGCACGCTGGCCAGCTTGTCGCCCACCGCGATCTGGGTGTCGATGCCCAGGTCGGCGCCGCGCCGCAGCGCGGACTGGCTGTTGCGCGCGGTGATCAGCACGGGGTGGATGCCGTGCTGCTGCAGCAGTTTCAGACCCAGACCATCCTGCACGAAGTACGCCTTGCTCTCGTTGCCATCCTTGTCGTAGTACAGCCGACCGTCGGTGAGGGTGCCGTCCACGTCGAAGCAGGCCAGGCGGATACGGGCCGCAGCGGCATGCAGGTGGGCAGGGAAGGCGGGCAGCGGGGACCAGGGCATCAGGGCATCAGGCTCGATTGGGGCGGGTGCGGGGTACAGTCTGAATGGGGTCTACCGACTCTCGGTTAAACCACCCGCGCCCGCAACAGGTCATGAATGTTCAGCGCGCCGACCGCCCGGCCCTGGCCATCGACCACGATCAGGCCGTTGATCTTGTGGGTTTCCATCAGCCGGGCGGCTTCCACCGCCAGCTGGTCGGCGCCGATGGTGCGCGGGTTGCGGGTCATCACCTCGGCGATCTTCGCCGTACGCACGTCCAGCTCGGTGTCCAGCGCGCGGCGCAGGTCGCCGTCGGTGAACAGGCCGATCAGCACGCCCTGGGCATCGACTACGGCGGTCATGCCCAGCCGCTTGCGGCTCATCTCCACCAGGGCCTGGCTGAGGCTGGCTTCGGCATCGACCTTGGGCAGGTCATCGCCGCTGTGCATGACGTCGGTGATGTGCAGCAGCAGGCGACGGCCGAGGCTGCCGGCCGGGTGCGAACGGGCGAAATCGTCAGCGGTGAAGCCGCGTGCGTCGAGCAGGGCCACGGCCAGCGCATCGCCCATCGCCAGCGAGGCGGTGGTGCTGGAGGTCGGCGCCAGCGCCAGCGGGCAGGCCTCGGCCGGCACGCTGACATCCAGGTGCACGTCGGCGGCCCTGGCCAAGCTGGACTGCGGCCGGCCGGTCATGGAAATCAATACGTTGCCCTGGCGCTTGAGCACCGGCAGCAGCATCAGCACCTCATCCGATTCGCCCGAATAGGACAGCGCCAGCACCACGTCGTCTTCGGTGATCATGCCCAGGTCGCCGTGGCCGGCCTCGCCCGGGTGCACGTAGAAGGCCGGGGTGCCGGTGGAGGCCAGGGTGGCGGCGATCTTGCGGGCCACGTGGCCGGACTTGCCCATGCCGGTGGCGACCACCCGGCCGCGGCTGCCCAGGATCACCCGGCAGGCCTTCTGGAAGGCCTCGCCCAGCCCGCTGGCGACGGCCTGCAGCGCCTGCTGCTCGATCTCGAACACGCGGCGGCCACTGGCCACCAGGGCGGCAGGATCGACGGAACGGGGGGGCAGGGAGGACTCGGCCATGCGGACGCCACGCAGCGGAAGTAGAATGAGGGTTCATTTTATTAGGAAAGCCCGTTGGACGCCGACACCATCCGCAACCTGATCGAAACCGGCCTGCCGGGCGCCCGCGCCGACGTGCGCGGTGACGATGGCGTGCATTTCGAAGCGACCGTGGTCTGCGAGGCCTTTGCCGGCAAGATGCCGCTGGCCCGCCACCGGATGGTCTATGCCACCCTGGGCGACCTGATGGGCGGCGCGATCCACGCGCTGGCGCTGAAAACCGTGACCCCGGCCGAAGCCGGCTGAACCGCAGAAGATTCCCAATACATGGCCAAGATCGTTGTGACCGGCGGCGCTGCGCTGCACGGTGAAGTGAGCATCTCCGGCGCGAAGAACGCCGTCCTCCCCATCCTCTGCGCGACCCTGCTGGCCGATGCGCCGGTGGAGATCACCAACGTGCCGCACCTGCACGACGTGGTCACCACGGTGAAGCTGCTGGGCGAACTGGGGGCCAAGGTCACCATCGACCAGGGCACCCTGTCGCGCGGCAGCGCGATCGTGGTCGACCCGCGTCCGGTCAACCAGCACGTGGCACCGTATGAGCTGGTCAAGACCATGCGCGCCTCGATCCTGGTGCTGGGCCCGCTGCTGGCCCGCTTCGGCGCGGCCGAAGTGTCGCTGCCCGGTGGCTGCGCCATCGGTTCGCGCCCGGTCGACCAGCACATCAAGGGCCTGCAGGCGCTGGGTGCGGACATCGTGGTCGAGAACGGCTTCATCAAGGCCACCGCCAAGCGCCTGAAGGGTGGCCACTTCACCTTCGACATGGTCAGCGTCACCGGCACCGAGAACGTGCTGATGGGTGCGGTGCTGGCCGAGGGCACCACCATCCTCGACAACTGTGCGATGGAGCCGGAAGTGACCGACCTGGCCCACTGCCTGATCGCGCTGGGCGCGAAGATCGAGGGCCTGGGCACCGCCCGCCTGGTCATCGAGGGCGTCGAGCGCCTGTCCGGTGGCCGTCATGAAGTGCTGCCCGACCGCATCGAGACCGGCACCTTCCTGGTGGCCGCGGCGATGACCGGCGGCAAGGTGACCGTGAACCGCGCGCGCCCGAACACGATGGACGCGGTGCTGTCCAAGCTGGTCGAGGCCGGTGCGAAGATCGAGACCACCGAGGACAGCATCACCCTGGACATGCAGGGCAAGCGCCCGAAGGCGGTCAACCTGACCACGGCGCCGTACCCGGCCTTCCCGACCGACATGCAGGCGCAGTTCATGGCGCTCAACTGCGTGGCCGATGGCGTGGGCGTGATCAACGAAACGATCTTCGAGAACCGTTTCATGCACGTCAACGAACTGCTGCGCCTGGGCGCGGACATCCAGGTGGAAGGCCACACGGCGATCGCCCGCGGCCACGAACGCCTGAGCGGCGCACCGGTGATGGCCACCGACCTGCGCGCCTCGGCGTCGCTGATCCTGGCTGGCCTGATGGCCGACGGTGACACCACCATCGACCGCATCTACCACCTCGACCGTGGCTACGAGAACATCGAAGAGAAGCTGTCTTCGCTCGGTGCCACCATCCGGCGCGTGCCGTGATCCTGCGCGGCCGCTTCAGCCCCCGCCGCAAGGCGCTGCTGGCCCTGGTGCTGATCGTGCTGGCGTGGCTGGGCTATGCCTGGTACGCCAACCTGGCCATCACCAAGGGCATCGAGCAGAAGGACATGGACTGGAATGGCGATGGCACGGTCAGCCGTGACGAGATCATCCAGTCGTTCTATGCCGTTGCGGTGAATGACAGCCAGGAAGGCAACCGCCATTGCCGCACCTTCGTCTGGCGCAGCAGCGGCCAGCAGATCCGGGTGGACTGCCGTACCGAGTTCACGCCGGCCGCCGCCGAAGAGAAGAAGTAAGAAAAACGCCCGCGCAAGCGGGCGTTTTTTTGTTGGACGCGTATCCACGCATGGCGTGGATCTACTGGCGCTCTGCCCCGGACGCGTCAGTTCAGCGCCTTGATGGTCAGGTCCAGCGCGTCGCGGCCGCCTTCGCGCTGCAGGATGCGGGTCGGCACCGGGAACTCGGGCACGATCCAGGCGATCTGTTCCTTGTCGCCATCCACGCGCGAGACCTTGGTGGCCTGGTAGCTCTTGCCACCCACGGTCACTGCTTCCTTGCCCACGACCTTGTAGGTCATGTTCTTGATGCGGCCTTCGTCGACCATGCGATAGGTCAGCGGCTTGCCGGCGGCCAGATCGCGGGCGATCGCCAGGTTGATCAGCAGCGCATCCATGTCACCGGCCTTCAGCGCGACCGGTCCGGCGCGGTCCGGCTTGATGTCGCCGGTCCAGGTGGCCTGGTTGCTGGTCCAGTTGTAGTTGGCCTGCACGTTGCGCTTCTTCACCAGCAGCGCCGAGCGGTCCTGGCTGCTCAGCGGACGCAGCTGGCCACGCACCTCCTCGAACACGGTGCTCTGGCTGAGGTCGGCCAGCTGGTTCTTCACCTGCAGGTTGTAGCGCCACTTGCCGGTGCCTTCATTGGCCAGGGTCATGGTGCCGTTGGCCTGCATGCCCATGTAGCTGGCCAGGTAATCAGCCTTGAACGGCTGCAGGGCCATCGCCGGCAGGCTGGCCACCGACAGTGCGGCAGCAGCGATCCAGGTCAGCGGGCGGGTCAGGGTCGTCATGCTCATACTCCTTGGTATTCGATCAGGCGCAGGTCGACACGGTCCTCGCCATCTTCGCGTTGCAGGATGCGCACCGGAGTGGGGACACCGTTGGCGATCCAGAGAATGGTTTCGTTCTTGCCGCCGTTGGTGCGGTACACCTTCAGTGCGTTGTAGGACAGGTCGCCGACCTCGACGTTCTCGGTCTGTGCGGCGGCCTGGTAATCGTGCTGGCGCACCTTGCCCAGTTCGACGTAGCGGTAGTGCATCACCGCGCCGGGGCGGGCGTCGCGCATCAGCGACAGGTTCAGCAGCAGCGCGCTCTGGTCACCCGGCTGCAGCGGGATGGGCTGGGCGCGGTCCTTCTTCACGTCACCGCTCCACTGCGCGGTGCCGGCTTCCCAGTTGTAGGTGCCCACCGCCTTCTTGCCCAGGAACAGGCCCTTGCGCACGGTGCTCTGGCTCAACGGTGCGTAGACGCCATTGCGCTCCTCAAACACGGTGCTCTGTTCCAGGTTCAGGCCGAGCACGCTGGCGAATCCGCGGCGGCCGACCACCTGCATGTCCACCCGCCACTGGTTGCCGCCGGTGTGGGTGACCTGCATGGTCGCATCGCCGGCCTCCTTGCCCTTGTAGAAGGCCTGGTAGGTGGCCGTGAACGGCTGCAGCGGCGGCGCTTCCCAAGCCATCGCCGGCAGCGCGGGCACGGCCGGGGCCGGCGGCGCCTGCACCATGGGCGCCGGTTCGGCCGACGGCGGGGTCTGCGCCCAGGCGGCACAGGCAAGCACGGCGAGCGGCAGCAGCAGGACGTTGCGCAACGGAATCGTGTTCTTCATGGCGGGCAGGAACCGCAGGAGGAGGCAGGATGCCAGCCCCGCAGTCAGCAGGGCGTGTGCACGGGCGTTACCGGTTCAGGTTTCCGGCGGAATCTAGAGCCAACGGGCTAAACAGGGGGTGACCGTCGAAGATCGGCTGCCCCTCCCGTTCAGCCAGGCGCCCGCCGCACAGCAGCTGCAGGGTGGCGATCAGCAGCGGGTGCTCGACCGCCAGGACCCGTTCGGCCAGGCGGGTTGCGTCATCTCCGGGCAGCACCGGCACGCGCACCTGGGCCAGCACGGCCCCGGCATCCAGTTCCGGCACGACCAGGTGCACGCTGGCGCCGTGTTCGGCATCGCCGGCTTCCAGCGCCCGGGCATGGGTGTGCAGGCCCTTGTGCAGCGGCAGCAGCGACGGATGGATGTTGACCAGGCGGCCACTGAAGCGCTGGACGAACCCGGCGCCGAGGATGCGCATGTAGCCGGCGCAGACGATCCAGTCGGGCGCAGCGGCCTCTACGGCATCGCCCAGCGCCTGTTCGTAGGCGGCGCGGTCGTTGAAGGACTTCGGCGCCTGCGCCCAGCGCTGGCCGGGCCCGACCCGTTGCAGCGCGGCTGCATCGGGGCGGTCGGAGAACACCCCCACCACCTCGGCCGGCAGGCGGCCGGCGTCGATCGCATCAAGGATGGCCTGCAGGTTGCTGCCACGGCCGGAGGCCAGTACGGCGATGCGTGCGGTCATGCGACGGCGGCCATCGGGGATCTCAGGTACGGGAACGGGCGTTGGCTTCGAAGGCCGCCTTCACCTGCGGCCGCAGCAGCACGACCAGGGTGAACACGCCCAGCACGGTGCCGAACGGGGTGAACAGGCAGGCGATGGCGGCCACCACCATGCACAGCAGGTGGCGGCGCCGCTGCTTCAGGCAACGCCCGGCATAGGCGATGAAGCCCGCCAGGCCGAGCCCGAAGGACACCGCGCAGCCGCCCATGATGATGAACATCCAGCCCATGAACTGCTGCTCGTGCAGCGGCGTGGCCTGGCCGTTGGAGTTCATCGGCAGGGCGCCGCTGAGCATGGCGATGCCCATCACGATGTGCATGCAGAAGATCAGCCCGAACACGGCGGCCAGGCCGGCCACCACGTAATGGAAGATCGACAGCAGGCGCAGGTGGTCGAGGTCCTGCGCGGTCAGTGCGGGCGCCACCGGGGCCGGGGGCGGCACCGGTGCGGCGGACAATGGGGGCGTGGCGTCCATGCGGGCTCCTTGGGTGTCGATCAGGCGATGCGGACGCGTTCGGCGCCGCTGGCGGTGACCACCTGGCCGATCGGCCAGTGGTCCAGGCCCTGCGCCTGCACGGCTTCGGACACGGCAGCGACCTGCTCCGGGGCGACGATCAGCACGAAGCCGATGCCGCAGTTGAAGGTGCGCCACATTTCGCTGTCGACCACGGCGCCTTCCTTCTGCAGCCACTGGAACACCGGCGGCAGCGGCCAGGCCGACGCCTGGATGTCCAGGCCGAGCCCCTCGGGCACGACGCGGATGATGTTCTCGGTCAGGCCGCCACCGGTGATGTGGGCCATGCCGTGGATGGCCGCACCGTGCGACTTCAGCAGCGACAGGATCGGCTTGACGTACAGGCGGGTCGGCGCCATCAGCGCGTCGACCAGCTTGACCCCGTCTTCCAGCTCCAGGTCGGCCGGCTGGCCGGCGCGGTCGTAGATGCGGCGCACCAGCGAGTAGCCGTTGGAGTGCGGGCCGGAGGAGGCGATACCGATCAGCACGTCGCCGGCGGCCACGCTGGCGCCATCCTTCAGTTCGCTCTTCTCGACGGCAGCCACGGTGAAGCCGGCCAGGTCGTACTCGCCCGGGGCATACATGTCGGGCATTTCAGCGGTTTCGCCGCCGATCAGCGCGCAGCCGGCCTCGGTGCAGCCGTTGGCGATGCCGCCCACGACCGCTGCGGCGGTGTCGATGTCCAGCTTGCCGGTGGCGAAGTAGTCCAGGAAGAACAGCGGCTCGGCGCCCTGCACCAGCACGTCGTTGACGCACATGGCGACCAGGTCGATGCCGATCGTATCGTGGCGGTTCAGCTGGTGGGCCAGCTTCAGCTTGGTGCCCACGCCGTCGGTGCCCGACACCAGCACCGGCTCGCGGTACTTGTTGGACAGGTCGAACAGGGCGCCGAAGCCGCCCAGGCCGCCCATCACTTCCGGGCGGAAGCTGCGCTTGACCAGGGGCTTGATCCGCTCGACCAGCTCGTTGCCGGCGTCGATGTCGACGCCCGCGTCACGGTAGGTGAGAGGGGAGGGGGCGGAAGACGGGGTGTTGGTCACGGGCGTCGGCGCTGGCAGGGGTTGAACGGGCGATTTTAACAGGCCGCATTGGCGCAAAGTCCGTATTCGGGCAACAATTCCCCCCGGATACGTCGAGCCAATGGATGTCCTGATGCGCCGCAGCCTTATTCTCACCCTGCTCCTCGCGCTGTGCCTGCCGGTGGCCACGATGGCCCAGAGCGGCCTTCGCACCGAGGGAGATGTCGCCACCGCCAGTGGTGCCTACGAGGCCGAAGTGCCCGTCAACAGCCAGGCCGAGGCCGACCGCAACGGGGGCCTGGCCCGCGCGCTGGGCGTGGTCCTGGGCAAGCTGTCCGGCGACCGCAACGTGATGTCCCGCCCCGGTGTGGTGCAGGCGCTGCGCAACGCCAAGGACTACGTGGCCAGCTATGACTTCAAGCAGGACCAGAGCGTGGGCGCCAGTGGCGCGCCGAGCTACCGGACGCTGCTGGTGGCCCGTTTCCGCGAAGATGATGTCGACGCGCTGGTGTCCGCCCTGGGCCTGCCGCTGTGGCCGCAGCCGCGGCCCAAGCCGGTGGTCTGGCTGGCGGTGGATGATGGCAGCGGCCCGCGCCTGGTAAGCGTGCAGCAGGCCAATGCGGCCCGTCCGCTGCTGAACCGCGCCATCGAGCGCGGCTTCAAGCTGGGCCTGCCCAGCGGTGGTGCGGCCGAACAGGCCCTGGCCGGTGCCATCTGGCGCCAGGACAGCGCTGCGGTGGCCCGCGCCTCGTCCCGTTACTCGCCGCCGATGCAGCTGATCGGCAAGCTCTACCGCGCCAATGGCGGCTGGCAGGCCGACTGGGTGTTCGTCGACAACGGCCGTGAGCTGAACAAGTGGACCAGCAAGGACGCCAACGCCATGCGCGCCATGGCTGCCGGTGCCGATGGCGCCGCCGATGCCCTGGTCAAGCGCTACGCCAAGGCCGGCGCGGCCACCGGTGCGGCCGGCACCTACCGGATCGTGGTGACCGGCATCAGCAGCAGCGAGGAATACCTGCGCCTGGCCGCCGGCCTGCGCCAGGTGCCGGTGGTGCGCAACATCACCCCGCTGCGGGCGACGGCCGACCACCTGGAGCTGAATCTGGAAATGACCACCGGCCTGGCCGGCTTCAACCGGATGCTGGGCGACAACGGCGTGCTGGTGCCGTCGGCGACCCTGCCGGCCCTGCCGGCGCCGATCGATGACAGCACCGGCGCGCCGCAGGCGGCCCCGGTCAGCAACGAGTACCGACTGCGATGACCCAATCCCCGGAAGCGGAAATCGCGCAGTTCCTGCGACGGCTGAAATACGTGGCCGTCGCCCTGCTGATCGGCTGGGTGGTGTGGCTGCTGGCCCCCATCCTGACCCCGTTCGTGCTGGCGTTGGCGCTGGCCTGGCTGGGCGACCCGCTGGTGGACCGCATCGAGGCTACCGGCCGTTCGCGCAACACCGGCGTGGTGCTGGTGTTCGTGGCGATGGTGCTGGTGGTCACCGCGCTGCTGCTGGTGCTGGTGCCGATGATCGAGCGCCAGATCACCACGTTGATGGCCGCCGTGCCGCAGGCGCAGGCCTGGCTGATGCAGACCGGCATCCCGTGGTTCGAGCAGAAGACCGGCCTGGAAGTGATGCAGTGGATGGACCCGGACCGGCTGATCGAGTGGGTGCGCAGCCACTGGCAGCAGGCCGGCGGCTTCGCCACGACCTTCATGGGCTATGTCTCGCGCTCGGGTTTCACCGTGGTGACCTGGATGGTCAACCTGGCGCTGCTGCCGATCCTGGCGTTCTACTTCCTGCGTGACTGGGACAAGCTGGTCGAGCGCGTGGCTTCGGTGATCCCGCGCAACCACATCGGCACGATCACCAACCTGGCGCGCGAATCCAACGAGGTGCTGGGCGCGTTCATCCGTGGCCAGTTCCTGGTGATGGTGGCGCTGGGCGTGATCTACGCCGCCGGCCTGTCGCTGGTCGGCCTGAAGCTGGGCCTGTTGATCGGCCTGGTGGCCGGCCTGATCAGCTTCATTCCGTACCTGGGTGCGACCACCGGCATCGTGATGGCGGTGGTGGCGGCGCTGGTGCAGGCACAGGGCATCGACCTGAAGCTGCTGCTGCTGGTGGGCGTGGTGTTCACGGTGGGCCAGCTGCTGGAAAGCTATGTACTGACCCCGCGCATCGTCGGCGACAAGATCGGCCTGCACCCGGTGGCGGTGATCTTCGCGGTGATGGCCGGCGGCCAGCTGTTCGGGTTCCTCGGCATGCTGCTGGCGTTGCCGGTGGCGGCGGTCAGCAACGTACTGCTGCGCTATGCGCACCAGCGGTACCGCCAGAGCGAGCTGTACGTCGGCGAAAAGCCTGCGATCGTGCTTGATGGCGTGATCGACGCACCCCATATCATCCTCGACCCCTACGAGAACGGCCCGGACCCGAAGTGATTGGTGTGCCGCAACTTCCGCTGGCCCTGCATTACCCGCGGGACCAGCGCCTGGAGACCTTCATCGGTGCGCCGGATGGCGCACTGGCGCAGCTGCATGCGATCGCGGTGGGTGCCAGCCACGACTGGGTCTACCTGGAAGGTGCGGCAGGCACGGGCAAGACCCACCAGGCGCTGGCGATGTGTTCCAGCGCGCAGCAGGCCGGGCGCCTGCCGACCTACGTGCCGCTGGCCGGCGCGGTCGGCCGTGTGACGGCTGCGCTGGACGGGCTGGACCAGCGCGAGCTGGTGGCGCTGGACGGCCTGGATGCGATTGCCGGCCACCGCGAGGACGAGATCGCGCTGTTCGACTTCCACAACCGCGCGCGTGCGGCGGGAGTGACCGTGCTGTACACGGCGCAGCGTGCGCCGGGCGAGCTGGGCCTGGTGCTGCCGGACCTGCGTTCGCGGCTGGGCCAGTGCGTGCGGGTGCTGCTGCAGCCGCTGGACGAGGAAGGCCGGGCGGCGGTGCTGCGCGAGCGCGCGCTGCGGCGCGGGCTGGCGATCGACGAGGCGGCCATCGAGTGGCTGCTGTCGCACACCGGGCGCGAGCTGGGTGGGCTGATCACGCTGCTGGACTGGCTGGACCGGGAGTCGCTGGCGGCGAAGCGGCGGATCACCGTGCCGTTCCTGCGCCAGGTGCTGGAAGAAGGCCGGCCCCGGTACTGAGGGTGGGGTTTTCTTTGCAGGGCTGCTGCCCTGCACCCGCTGCAAGCCAGAGCAACGTCAACGTCAAATGCGTGCATTCCGTGGGTTGGCGGGGTGGGTCCGGTTGAGGGGGACGCCGTGAACCCATCCATGGGGGCTTGGTCGCCGCATCCATGCGGCTCACACCCCCTCAACCGGACCCACCACGCCTTCGACAGTTGGCCGGTGGCCTCGGGATTCGACCTTGTGATGTGCTCCGCTCTTGGTAGGTGTCGACCTTGGTCGACACAGGCGAGCGAGCGCAGCGACGCGATCCGCTTCTGCTTTTCTTTTTCTTTTCCGTGGCTGGATGCCCACGGAAATTGTCCGTGGCCGGGCGGATGGGTTGCGCAGGGGCGCAGGCGCCATGGATGGCGCCTACGAGCTTACAAGGACGTACTTGCAGCGTCCCCTGCGCAGCCCATCCGCCCGGCCAGACGTCAGTGATCCCAACGCATCACGCATCCAGCTACGAGGGGCTCAGCCGTTCGCTGCCAACTCCGCGTCCAGCGCACGCAGCCGATCCACCGTCCCGACATCGGTCCAGCGCCCGCGATGGTGCTGCCCGGTCATCAACCCCTGCGCCATGAAATGCTTCTGCAGCGGCACCACCGAGAACTTCGGCGGCACGCGCTCACTGCCCGGCGCATCGCCGATCACCGCGCGCCAGTCCGCCACGATCGACGGCCGGTACACGCCGATGCCGGCGTAGGTCAGGCATGGCCCGGCGCGGTCGTGGTGCAGCTGGCCCTGCGCATCCAGGCGGTAATCGCCCCCGGGATGTTGCGCCGGGTTGTCCACCAGTACCAGGTGCGCCTGGCCCTGCGGTTCGGCGGGGAGGCTGGCGAAATCGAAGTCGGTCCAGATATCGCCGTTGACCACCAGGAACGGCGCATCGCCCAGCAACGGCAGTGCGTTGAGAATGCCGCCGCCGGTTTCCAGCGGGGTCTCGCCTTCGTGCACGAAGTGCAGCTGCAGGCCCCACTGGCTGCCATCGCCCAGCATGGCCGGGAACTGCTCGGCCAGCCACGCGGTGTTGACCACCACCTCGCGCATGCCCAGCGCGGCCAGCCGCTCCAGGTGCCACACGATCAGCGGCTTGCCAGCCACCGCAAGCAACGGCTTGGGCGTGTGCAGGGTCAGCGGACGCATGCGCTCGCCGAGGCCGGCGGCGAAGATCAGCGCTTTCATCAGCGCACCACGCGCATCGGGGCGGCCAGATCGGCCAGCGCCGGTTTGATGCGCCCGTCCAGCAGCTGCTGCAGCGCGGCCAGCTCGGGGTAGCGCGGCAGCACTTCATCCAGGTAACCGATGAAGCGCGGCACGTCGTCCAGATAGTGGCCCTTGTTGTCGCGGTAACGCAGGCGGCTGAAGATGCCCAGACACTTCAGGTGCCGCTGGATGCCCATCCAGTCGGCATCACGCAGGAAGGTGGCGCGGTCGGGCACCGGCAGGCCAGCGTCGAGCGCGCGCTGGTGGTACTGCGCCAGCCAGGCGTCCACGCGTGGCAGCGGCCAGCTCAGGAACGCATCCTTGAACAGGCTCACCGCGTCGTAGGCGATCGGGCCGCGCACCAGATCCTGGAAATCGAGGATGGCCGGGCCGTCGTCGACCGGCATCAGGTTGCGCGGCATGTAGTCGCGATGGGTCATCAGCTGGGCCTGGCCCAGCGCGTTGTCCATCAGCAGGCGCTGCGCCTGCTGCAGGCTTTCAGCCTCGACGCCCTCAAGGGTGACGCCCAGGTGGCGCTGCAGGAACCATTCGTCGAACAGGCCGGCGTCACGCTGCAGCAGCGCTTCGCCGAAGCGGCCGAAATCTTCCGGCACCGGGATCGCCTGCAGGCGCAGCAGCTGGTCGATGGAACGGCCGAACCAGGCATCGGCATTGCGCTCATCCAGCACCTTGGCCAGGGTCGGGCCGCCGAGGTCTTCCAGCAGCAGGAAGCCGGCCTCGAGATCCTGGGCGAGCAGGGTGGGCACGCGCAGGCCGTGGTCGTGCAGCAGGCTGCGCATGCGCAGCCACGGCTGCGGATCCTCCAGGCCGGGCGGGGCATCCATCACGATGTGGCTGCCGCCCGTGCTGGTGGTGCGCCAGTAGCTGCGCAGGCCGGCATCGACCGAGGCGCGTTCGACCACCGCGTTGGCGTCGTCCAGCTGGGTGCGGGCCCACTGCAGGCGCTGCGCGCTGCGCTGGGGATCGGAAGCAGGTTCGGTCATGCAGGCGGTTCCGGACGCGACGGGCGCGCCAAGCTCAGGGGAAAGAGAGGAAAGGGATGTCAGCGGCGTGGGGTGAACAGCCGCATCAGCGCCAGCACGGCCACCGCGCCGACCACTGCGCCGAGGAAACCGGCCGGCTCGCCGGGCGAATACCAGCCCATGTACTGGCCGAACCAGCCGGCCACCAGGGCGCCGACGATGCCGAGCACGATGGTCAGCAGGCAGCCCATGCGGTTGTTGCCGGGCATGAAGAAACGCCCGAGCAGGCCGACGAAGAAACCGACCAGCAGGATGTACAGCCAGCTGCTGCTGCCGAACAGACCATTCATGTGCATGCGTTCCGCTTGGGGTGGACGCAGCCTAGCAAGGCCAGGCTGCGTCCGTCACGGGTGCGCGATCAGCAGCAGCCGTGGTCGCCATGACGGGTGCCGCTGTCGGCCGCGACCGGCGAACCGCTGGTCTCGCCACGCAGGCTGGCGGCGTAGTGTTCGCTGATCACCTTGGACACGCAGGCGGTGACCTTCTTGCCCATCGGGATGTGCAGGAATTCGTTCGGGCCGTGTGCATTGGAATGCGGTCCGAGCACGCCGGTGATCATGAACTGGGCGCCCGGGAACTTCTCACCCAGCATGCCCATGAACGGGATCGAGCCGCCTTCGCCCATGTACATCGCCGGCTTGCCGAAGAAGGCCTGGCTGGCGTCGTCGATGGCCTGGGTCAGCCACGGCGCCATGGCCGGGGCGTTCCACCCGGTGGAGGCCTTTTCCAGGTCCAGGGTGACCTGTGCGCCGTTCGGCGGATCGCGCAGCAGCGCTTCCTTCAGCAGCTCGCCGCAGGTCTTGCCGTCGGCGGTCGGCGGCAGGCGCAGCGACAGCTTCACCGAGGTCTGCGGGCGCAGCACGTTGCCGGCCGATTCCAGCGGCGGCATGCCGCCCACGCCGGTGACCGACAGCGCCGGGCGCCAGGTGCGGTTGAGCACCAGCTCGGCCAGGTCTTCGTTCATCGGGCGCAGGCCGTCGACCATCGGGAACTTCTCGAAGATCTCGGTATCGACCACTTCGGCGGCACGCTTGGCCTGGGCCTGGCGCTCGGCCGGGATCTCCACATTCATGCCGTCGATCAGGATGCGGCCGGTGTCCTGGTCCTCGATGCGCGACAGGATCTGGCGCAGCAGGCGGAAGCTGGACGGGATCACGCCGGAGGCATCGCCGGAATGCACGCCTTCGTTGAGCACCTTGACGGTGAAGTTGCCGCCGGTCAGGCCGCGCAGCGAGGTGGTGCACCACAGCTGGTCGTAGTTGGCGCAGCCCGAATCCAGGCAGACCACCAGCGACGGCTTGCCGATGCGGTCGGCCAGGTGGTCGACGTAGGCCGGCAGGTCGTAGCTGCCGGACTCTTCACAGGCTTCGATGAGGACCACGCAGCGGGCGTGCGGCAGGCCCTGGGCCTGCAGGGCCAGCACCGCCGCCAGCGAGCCGAAGATGGCGTAACCGTCGTCGGCGCCGCCGCGGCCATACAGCTTGTCGCCGCGCAGGACCGGGGTCCACGGGCCGAGGTCGTCATCCCAGCCGGTCATTTCCGGCTGCTTGTCCAAGTGGCCGTAGAGCAGGATGGTGTCGTCGCCGGTCTCGGCGCCGGTGGCGGGAATTTCCAGGAAAATCAGCGGGGTGCGGCCTTCCAGGCGCACCACCTCGACCTTCAGGCCGGGCAGCTGCTGGGCCTTGGCCCAGTTTTCCATCAGGGTGACCGCCTGTTCCATGTAGCCGTTCTGCACCCAGTTGGCGTCGAACATCGGCGACTTGTTGGGGATGCGGATGTAGTCGACCAACTGCGGGACGATCTCGCTGTCCCACTTGTCATTGACGAATTGGCCGAGCTTGGCGCTGTCCATCTGAAACTCCGGTTGCATGGGCATGTGATGCCGCCATTCTACGCCTGTGCCGGGGGTAGGGTTTTTCCTACAGCACGTCGGGTATTTGGCTGGCTTTTAGAAATCGGTGAAACCGATAGGCTGTGCACATGTGGTGACGGATACTGTTTCGACCGACGGGATTGCCGGTCGGGGCGGCCAGAACCACAAGGAGATACACGTCGTGCCTTGGTCAGTCGTGTTCAGGGCGTTGGTGCTGGGGATGTGGATGGTGGGGGCGCAAGCCGCCGAGCCGATCAACATCAACCGGGCTGATGCCCAGGCGCTGCAGCAGGGATTGACGATGGTCGGGGCCGTCAAGGCAGCGGCAATCGTCGAGCACCGGCGCAGACACGGCCCGTTTCACCGCGTCGAGGACCTGACGCAGGTGAAAGGGATAGGGAAAGCCATCGTCGAACGGAATCGACAGCGGATCACCGTCGGCAGCGGGATGTTGCCAGCGGATCCGGTACCCGGATCGGTACCGGTGCGCTCCGTACCCAGGCGTTGACAGCAGGATCGTCGGGACCGGCAGGAGGCTGGTTCACCGGACACGGACAGGAAGGCCGTGACCACCGACCGTCGCAGGGATGCGGCACCAATCACCAGGATGGTGGCATCACAGACCTGTGGAAGGGGCTGAGATACAAACAGGACGAACGCGGTCGCGTGCAGGATGCAACGCCGCCCTCACAGCGCAGGATGCGAGGGGGCGGCAGCAGACCGACAAGGATGTAACGAGTGCCCGGTACGACACATGGCTGTGTCGCCGGGCATTTCTCTTTCTGGCAGGGGCACGGTGTGGTCGAGGCATGCACCGCCAATGGTGTAGGTTGAGGGTTCCCCCACGGATTGGAACCTGCTGGATGCGCCTGCCCCGTCTGCCCCGTCTGCCCCTGATGCTCGCACTTGCCCTGGCCCTGCCCCTGATAGCGCAGGCGGCGACGCCGGCTGCCAAGAGCACCACTGCCACCGCCGAGGTGCGTGGCCCGACCGATCTCAAGCCCGGTGAATACCTGTGGCACCCGGAAGTGTCGCCGGCCGGGCCGATTGTGCTGGTGGTCAGCCTGGATGAGCAGCGCGCCTACGTGTACCGCAACGGTATCGCCATCGGCCTGAGCACGATCAGCTCGGGCAAGACCGGGCATGAAACGCCGACCGGGGTGTTCACCATCCTGCAGAAAGACAAGGACCACAAATCCAACCTCTACAACAGCGCGCCGATGCCCTACATGCAGCGGCTGACCTGGGACGGCATCGCCCTGCACGGCGGCAGCCTGCCCGGGCACCCGGCCTCGCACGGCTGCGTGCGCCTGCCGCAGGCCTTCGCGCAGAAGCTGTTCAGCGAAACCCAGCGCGGCGACACGGTGGTGGTGGCCGATGCCAAGAGCGCACCGATGACCCTGGCCTATCCGGCGGTGCTGGCCCCGGTGAATGCGCGTGGCCAGGCCCTGCCGGAAACCGAAGGTGCGAGCCCGGGCAAGGCCTGGTGGGATGATGCGGCCGCACCGAGCGGCCAGGTCGGCATTCTGGTCAGCCTGCACGACCAGCGCCTGTACGTGCTGCGCGACGGCGTGATGATCGGCGAATCGCCGCTGCGTGCCGATGCACTGCCGGCATTCCAGGGCACGACCCTGTTCGTGATGGGCCAGGGCTTCAGCGCAACGCCGAGCCCGCTGGACACCCAGCAGCGCCTGCACCAGTGGACCGCCTACCCGCTGCTGGGCCAGGACCGTGCGCAGGCCACCCCGGACCTGCTGGCCACGCCGTCGCTGCCGATGGCGCTGCCGGCCGATTTCGCCCGCCAGCTGTACCAGGTGCTGGTGCCGGGCACGACCCTGCTGGTCACCTCGCTGCCGGCGGTGCGCCCAAGCGCGGCTGAATCGGGGTTGCAGCCGGTCTTGGAATCCGAGCCGGCCACGCCCACCTCGAAGAAGTCCTGAGTGAATACCGTGTGCCCATGATTGCTTCACGCACGCGCTGGCGGGTCGCCTGCGGTCTGCTCGCGTTTCTTGCCGCGGGTGGCGCGATGGCGGCGGCACCGCCGGCCACTGCAAGCACCGACGACCTGACCGCGCTGCTGGCGCGCACGGCGCCCAACGCCGACCGCCACGTACTGAAGCTGGCGGCTACGGCACTCCGCTGCGCGCTGCAGCGGCCGGAACTGGGCATCAAGGCCGAGCGGCTGGGCGTGATCGATTATTCGCGGCCGTCCACCGAGCAGCGCCTGTGGGTGTTCGACCTGGCGCGGCAGCGGCTGCTGTTCGAGGAATGGGTGGCGCACGGCCGCAACAGTGGCGGCAACCGCACCGAACACTTCTCCAACCGTGATGGCAGCTTCATGTCCAGCATCGGTGCGTTCACCGCGCAGGAAACCTACATGGGCGGCAACGGTTATTCGCTGCGCCTGGATGGGTTGGAGCCAGGCTTCAACGACAAGGCGCGCGACCGGGCCATCGTCATCCACGGCGCGCCCTACGTGAACCCGACCATGGCCCGGCTGCAGGGTCGGCTCGGCCGCAGCCTCGGCTGCCCGGCCGTGCGCCTGTCGGTGTCGCGGCCGCTGATCGATTCGCTGCGCGGCGGCACCCTGGTGTTTGCCTACTATCCCGACCCGCAATGGCTGCAGCACTCGCAGCTGCTGTCGCCGCAGTGTGGTGAAGCAGGCGGCGTCGCTACCCGGTGATGCGCGATCGCGCGCGGCATGATGCAATGCGCGCATGGACATGGATTCTCTGCTGCGCACCCCGAGCCAGGTGATTTCCAGCCTGGACTACCGCCGCGAACGCTGGCGCAATGGCTTGGGCTGGACCCGCGAGATCCTGCGCCTGCCCGCGCAGGGCGATGACTGGGCGTTGCGCCTGTCGGTGGCCGAGATCGAACAGGACGCTGCGTTTTCCGCGTTCCCCGGCGTGGAGCGCGAGCTGGTGCTGCTGCAGGGCAATGGTGTGCGCCTGCGTTTCGCCGATGGTCGCGTGGCCGAGGTGCTGCCGCCACACGGTCGCGTGCGCTTTGCCGGTGAAGAAGCGCTGGACGGCGAGCTGGTCGATGGCACCACCCACGATTTCAACCTGATGTGGAAGCGCGGGCGGTTGCAGGCGGAGCTGCTGCATCGGCCGTTGGTAGGTTCGATGTTCTTCTTCTGCGAACCGGGCGTGGCCTGGGCGTTGTACCTGCTGGCCGGGCATGCGGAATTCGGTGCGGACAGTGGGTTGCCGCCGATGCAGGCCGGGGATGCCGCGTGGTTGGGTGCCGGTGAAAGGCGGCGGCATGCGTTGCAGGGCGGCGGCGAGTTGTTGGCGATACGGGTAACGACCGCCGGCTAGCGCCGGGCCATGCCCGGCGTGATGGGGTGTCATCCACGCATGGCGTGGATCTACTAGTAGACGTCGCGCCGGTAACGACCGGCCAGCAGCAGCGCTTCCTTGCCGTCGGCACCGAGCACCTGTTCGATCACTGCGTCCACCGCGGGGGCCATGCCCTGCAGGCTGCCACAGACCAGGATCGTGGCGCCTTCCTCCACCCATTGCCGCAGCGTCGCGGCCTCGGCCAGCAGTCGGTCCTGCACGTAACGGTGCGCGCCGCCATCGCGACTGAACACCGCATCCAGCCGGGCCAGCGTGCCGTCGGCCAGCATCGCCTGCAGTTCGTTGCCGAAATGGAAATCGTGTGCGGCCGAGCGTTCGCCGAACAGCAGCCAGGTGCGGCGCGCGCCATGGTGGGCACGTTCGTGCAGGTGCGCGCGCAGGCCGGCGATGCCGGTGCCGTTGCCGATCAGCAGCAGCGGCACCTCGGCCGCCACGCCGTGGAAATTCTGGTTGCGGCGCAGGCGCAGCTGCACGGGCTGCTGCAGCGCGGCGTGGTCGCACAGCCAGCCACTGCCGATGCCCGGCGTGCCGTCGGCGCGCAGCTGGCGGCGCAGCAGCAGTTCCAGTGCGCCATCGGCCATCACCGAGGCAATCGAGTATTCGCGGTGCGGCAGCGGCTGCAGTGCAGCCAGCAGCCCGGGCAGGTCGCCCGGTGCCACCAGGCTGGGCAGGTGCGAGCGCACGACGCGATCCAGCAGGGTGCTGCCATCGTCCAGGGGCAGTTCCGGATTGAAGTGGCGTTCGACCAGCCAGGCGCGCGTGCTGTCCTCGGCATGCTGCGGGCCGACTTCGGCGATATCGCCGGCCTGCCACCGCGCATCGCTGTCGGCCGGTGGCTGCAGGCGCAGCCAGTACACCGGCCCGCCGAGGCTGCCGGGGTTGAGGTGTTCGCGCTGCAGCAGCGGCCACGGCTGGTAGTCGGCCGGGCTCCAGTCGGGCAGTTCGCTGGCGCCGCCGCCGATCTGCCCCAGCAGCTGCTGCCAGTGGCGCAGCGCGGCCGGATCGGCGTTGTCGACGTCGATCGCATCGAACATCGGGTGCGCGCCGTGCTGGCGCAGCCAGTCATCGAGCTGGTGGCCGAACGCGCAGAAGTGGCCGTAGCTGCGGTCACCCAGTGCGAGCACCCCGAACTGCAGGTGGCCCAGCGTGGGCGCAGTACTCATCACCCGGCGCAGGAAGGGCAGGGCGTGGTCGGGGGCATCGCCTTCGCCGGTGGTGCTGGCGATGAACAGTGCACGCTGGCTCTGCGCCATCAGTGCAGCGTCGACTTCGTGCAGGCCGCGCACGCGCACCGGCAGGCCGGCGGCGCGCAGGGCCTCGGCGCTGCGTTCGGCCAGTTCGCGGGCAAAGCCGGTCTGGCTGGACCATACCAGCAGCAGGGGGGCGACATCACCGCTGGCGGCGTCATCGCGCGGGCGGCCGCGCCACCACAGTGCGGTGCAGGCCAGCGCATACAGCGCCGTGGCCAGCAGCGCGCCCTGCCAATGCCGCGCAGGCGGTGCGCCCTGCCACCAGGTTTCGCCCAGGTGCAGGCGCAGCAGTGCGTAGCCGGCCACGGCCAGCAGCACCATCACGATCAGGTTGCCGAGCATGGCGCGCGACGGTCGACCGCTCATGCGGCCTGCTCGTCGAGCAGGCGCTGGAAGGCGCTGCTGAGATGTTCGCGCGGGCCGTCGATGGCCCGTTCCAGATAGCGTGCGGCCAGGCCTTCGCGCTCGGCCAGGGCCAGGCCCTGTTCGCGGCCGAGGACGGTCAATGCGGTGGCCCAGGCATCGGCGTGCATCGCATCGTCGGCCACCACGGTCACGGCGGCGGCGACCTGGCGCACCGGCATGCCGCTGCGCGGGTCCAGACTGTGGCTGTAGGCCTGGCCATCGGCCTGGTACTGGTGCCAGCGGTCGCCGGAGGTGGCCACGGCCTTGCCGTCCAGTGCCAGCACGCGCGGCGGCGTGTCGGTGTGCGCGTCTTCTTCCGGCGCCGATTCCACCAGCACGCGCCACGGTTGCCCATCGGGTTTGCGGCCGTAGCCGGCCAGTTCGCCGCCCACTTCGATGAGCGCAGCGGTGATGCCCTGCGCGCGCAGCCAGGCGGCAACGTGGTCGACACCGAAGCCCTTGGCAATCGCAGAGAGATCCAGTTCCAGGCCACCGGGTTGCAGCAGCGCGTCATCGCGCCACTGCAGCTGCTGCCAGCCGCAGCGGGCACGGGTGGCCTGCAGGGTGGCGGCGTCGGGCACGCGGCGAGGGCCGGCCTGTGCACCGAAACCCCAGAGCGCGACCAGCGGGCCCAGCGTCGGATCGAACGCGCCCTCGCTGGCGGCGGCAATGGCCTGCGCGGCGGCCAGCACATGGCGGGTTTCGGCCGGCAGCGCGCACCACTGGCCGGCGTCGGCGCGGTTGTAGCGGCCAAGGTCCGAGCCAGCTTCCCAGGTGCTCATCTGCGCGACCACCTCATCCAGGCGCGCCTGGATGCCGGCATGCAGCGGGTGCAGGTCGCGCTGGCGGGGGACCACCAGCGACACACTCCAGGTGGTGCCCATGGTGGTGCCGCCGAGGCGGGCGATGTCGAGCAGGGAATCGGTCATGGCGGGCGTTGCAGGCGCGATGCCGGGATGGGGGCCCGGCACCGCGGTCCACGTCATTGCGGCAGCACTTCCAGGGTGGCGACGTAGCTCAGGCGGCGCTTGGCGGCCTGCTTCACCGAGGTCTTGTTGTCTTCGGTGCCGGTTTCCAGCCAGTACATGCCGGCTTCCGGCCAGGTCACCTTGATCTCGCCCTTGGCGTCGCTGGTCAGCTTCAGCTCGTCCTGCGCGTTGCGGTAGCGGGTGGCGCCACGCACGATCTCGAATTCCAGGCCGGCGGTCGGCTTGCCATCCACCAGCACGCGGAAGGTGGCTTCCTCGCCGGCGAACAGATCGTTCGGATGGCCCACGGCCACCAGTTCGATGCCGCGGTTGGTTGGCTTCAGCGCGGTGTCGTTCGGCGCGCCGTTGGTGACGAAGGTTTCCACGCGACCCACCGACTGGCTCACTTCCAGCTTCTTCGCATCCTTGGGCAGTTCGCCGAAGGTCGCGGCGGTGCCGCGCCAGCGCTTGCGCTCGCCGTTCTGTTCGTAGGTGGCGAACAGGCCGTCATTGACCGAGGCGATGCGGTAGGTGCCCTGCTGCTTCAGTTCCAGATCGAACACGCTGCGGTATTTGCCGGTGGCCGGGTTCTGCGGCTGCACGTTGCTGCCGTCCGGCGCGGTGATGACCAGCGATTCCAAGCGCAGCGGCACGTGGTTGAAATAGAACAGGTCGTTGGAGACGGCGCCGTCGACGGTGATCCACGGCGCGTTGCCGGCGATGACGGTCTGCGAGGGCAGCAGCCAGGCCTTGTGGGCCAGGGCGGAAAACGGAAGAGCAGCGGCCAGGGCGGCGGCTAGGACGAGCGTGCGCTTCATGCGGAAGACTCCAGGGACGTTGGGTGGGTGGGGTCAGAGCCCTTCCTGCGGAAGGGATCCGACCCCGGGTCAGGCAATCAGGGTTTTACGGCCAGGGTGACCTGGCCCAGTTCGGTGGCGCCCTGCGCCTTGCCGTTCTGCGCGGCAGTGGCCGGCCAGGTGAAGGGGATCTTCAGCAGTTCGCGGCCGCCGACTTCGCGCACCGCTTCCACCACCAGGGTGTAGCTGCCCGGGGCCAGCTGCTTCAGTGCCGGCTGCTGGTCGCTGAAGGACAGTGCGTGCTTGCCGGCCGGGCGGGTCGGGCCGGTCACGCCGTCGACCGGCACCTGCAGGGTGCGGCCGCTCTTGCGCCACCACTGGCGCAGGTCGGGCAGCCACTTGCTGCCATGGCCTTCGCTGTTGCCGGTCTGCTGGTACCAGACCGACAGGTTGGCGGCGACCTTCTGGTCGGCGCCTTCCAGCCACACGGCCACATACGGGCGGTGGTATTCGGCGACGTTGAGCTTGGGCACTTCGACGTTGATGTCGAGGGTGGCCGCATAGGCCGGCGAGGTGGCCAGCAGGCCGCTGAGGGCGATGGTGAGGGTGACGCGCATGGGGCGGCTCCGGAGGGAACGGATGGAAGTCAGTGGATCAGCAACAGGGCGATCAGCAGCGGGATCATCAGGCCCAGGCCGACCAGCGGCCAGGTCATGCGCCGCTGCCGCGCATGCAGGTGCAGCAGGAACAGGCCGGTGATGCAGAACACCAGGCAGGCCACCGCGAACAGGTCCAGGAACCAGCCCCACGCCGGGCCGGCATTGCGGCCCTTGTGCAGGTCGTTGAGGTAGGACACCACGCCGCGCGAGGTCGATTCGAATTCCACCGCACCGCTTTCGCGGTCGATGCTCAGCCAGGCGTCGCCGCCGGGGCGCGGCAGCGACAGGTAGATCTCTTCCGGCGACCATTCGGCGGGGCGCCCGCCGATGCCGATGTCCAGCTGCGCATCCAGCCATTGCCGGGCGGGCAGCGGAATGGGCGCTTTGCCGTCTTCGCGGTCACCCAGCGCGCCCAGCAGCTCGGCCGGCAGTTCCAGCTTCTGGTTCTGCACCTGCGGCGTGGCTTCGATCTTAGCCGCGTGGTTCAGGGTCAGGCCGGTGGCCGCGAACAGCAGCATGCCGATCAGGCACACCGCCGAGCTGATCCAATGCCACTGGTGCAGCGTACGCAGCCAGAAGCCACGGCTTTGTTGCTGCTGCACGGCGGAAGAGGCAGGACGGCTCACGGCGTTTTTCGGGGCGGGTGAAGACTACCCATTACAGCATTAATGAGAATGGCTCGCAATTAGATGTCGTTGTGTATCCCGTGCGGAGGAGCCCGGGTAGTGCCGGCCGCTGGCCGGCAAACCCGCAATGCCGGCCAGCGGCCGGCACTACCCCGAGCGCGGTCAGAACTTCGCGTTCAACGAGATCCAGTAACTGCGGCGCTGGTCCTTGGTCGCATAGTCATCCACGCAGTTGAACTCGCTCTGGCTGATCAGCAGGCACGACTGCGAGACGAAGTTCTTGTCCAGCAGGTTGTTGATGCGTGCATTGAAGGTCAGCCACGGGGTGGCGTCCCAGCTGCCGCCCAGGTGGAAGATCGTGTAGTCCTGGTAGTAGCGGTTGTGGCTGGCGCCGTTGGCATCGAGGATCGTGTCGCGGTAACGGTCGTAGCGGCCTTCGCCGATCAGCGACAGGCTGATGGCATCGTTGAGCTGCCAGTTGAGGCTGGCATTGGCCATGTGCTTGGCCGGGGTGGTACCGGCGATCGGCAGGCCCTTCTGTGCGCCGCTGGTCTGCTCGCTCTTGGTCCACGTGTAGTTGCCGCGCAGCTGCAGGCTGTCGAGCAGGTCGACGTGTGCGGCCATTTCCACGCCACGCGTTTCGGCCTTGTCGATGTTCACGCTCTGGGTGAAGGTGCTGTAGCCCAGTTCCGCCCAGCCCGGGCCGATGTCCACGCAGTAGCCGCTGCCGGCCGGGGCCACTTCGCAGTTCGGGAAGGTGCCGCCACTGGCGATCTTGTCCTCGAATTTGTTGATGAAACCGGTGACGTTCAGGCCCCAGCGCTGGCCTTCGTAATATGCGGCCAGCTCGTAGTTGGTGCTGGTTTCCGGCTTCAGGTTGGGCGAGCCCACCAGCGGCAGCACGCCCTGGCCGCCGAAGCCGCTGATGCCGGGGAACAGCTGGTCCGGGCGCGGGGTCTTGTAGCCGGTGCTGACGCCACCCTTGAGGGTCCAGGCGTCACTGGCATTCCACACCAGGTAGCCGCGCGGGCTGACATGGCTGCCGAACACGTTGTGGTCGTCGTAGCGCAGGCCGAAGGTCGCAGTCAGGGTGTCGGTCAGCGACCAGTTGTCCTCGGCGAACAGCGCCCACATGCGGTGCTTCTGCTTGGTGTTGCTGCGGTAGCCGGCGCCATCCATGCCGAACACGCCGTCGATCATGTCGGTGTCGTTGTACTGGCCGCCGACGGTCAGCTTGTGCGCGCCGAAGTCCAGGTCGAGCATCGTGTCCAGCACGTAGCCTTCCAGTTCCATGGTGCGCAGCGGACGCGGCAGGAAGGCCTGCAGGCGCGCCATCTCTTCGGCGTTGAGCGCACCAAGTGCGTTGGCGCGGCCGGCCGCGCAGTTGCTGGCGGCGCCGGTGCGCTGGCAGACATCGTTCCACAGGGTCTGCAGGTTGGCGCGCTCGTCCAGGGTGAGCGGCAGCGAGCGGCCGAGGTTGTTGCTCTTGCTGTGGGTCAGCGAGGTCTGCCACGTGCCGAAGCTGTAGCGACCCTGGTGGGTCAGCGACAGCTGGTCGCGCTCGTAGCGCTGGTAGGCGGTGTAGCCCACGCGCGGCTGCACCACGCGGCGGGTGATCGTGCCGCTGCCGTTCGGGTTGGGGATGACCGCGTTGCCGACGCGCCACAGGCTGGCCAGGCTGTCCAGGGTGCCGGTCTGGCCTTCACTGTTGTCGTACTTCTGCCGCGAGACGTCGTAGTCCAGCCACAGCTCGTGGTCGTCGTTGATGCGGAAATCCAGGCGCAGGCCGGTGTTCCAGTTGGTGTTGGCCACCGACTTGCCACCGCCACCGAAGCCGACGCTGCGCTCCCACAGCGTGCCATCGGGCAGGGTCAGCGCATCCCATTCGGGGTTGGAGGCCTTGGCGTCGTAGTAGCTGCCGCGCACGGCCATGCTGACGCGGTCCTTCAGCAGCGGGCCGCTGAGGTAGACATCGGTGGTGCGCGCGTCGCCGAACTGGTCGTCCTGCTGCACGGTGAAGCCCTGGCTGAGCGAGCCGTGCCAGCTGTCCTGGTTGCGGCGGGTGATGATGTTGATGACGCCGCCCATCGCATCCGAGCCGTACAGGGTGGACATCGGGCCGCGCACCACTTCGATGCGCTCGATGGCGTCCAGCGGCGGCAGGTAGGAGAACTGGCCGCCGCCGAAATTATTCGGGTACAGCTGGCCGACGTTGCTCTGGCGGCGGCCGTCGATCAGCACCAGGGTGTATTCGGACGGCAGGCCACGCATGGAAATGGTCGCGCGGCCGTTCTTGTCGGTGGCTTCCAGGCCGACGTCGATGCCTTCGACATCGCGCAGTGCATCGACCAGGCTGGTGTACGGGCGCTTGGCCAGTTCCTCGCGGCTGACCACGCTGATGCTGGCCGGCGCATCGACCACCTTCTGTTCGAAACCGGCGGCGGTGACCACCACCTTGTCCAGGGTCTGCGGGGCGGCGGCCTCGCCGTTTGCGAAGGCGGGGCTGGCGAAGGCGGCCAGCACGGCGCTGGTCAGCAGGTGGCGGGACAGGGACGAACGGACACGATGGCGCTGGGCCATGGCAGTAACCTCGAGAGATGCAGGGTGATGCGATGCCGGGCGCGGAATGCGCGGCATGCACGGGTAGCCCCGGTCAGGGGCAGCAGGGATGCAGCGGGGGATGGAGCAGGCAGCGGCGCGCAGGAGCGACCGCAGGCGCGGTCACGCGGGGCCGGAGATCAGGCCAGCGGTGGCGCTTGGCCGCGTTGCTGGCGGCGCCCGGGCGCATCGGCCCAAGGCATGTCCGGCGCGGCCAGCGGCCAATGCGGACGCACCCCGGCGTTGGCCGGGGCGAGGGGAAGCAGATCCAGTTCGCTGCGCAGCCACTGGCTGGCCAGCAGCAGCGGCGGTGGCGGCGCCTTGTCAGCCGTCTTGGTCGGCGTGCAGACGCAGCGGCGCAGCTTGGCCGGCGCGTCTTCTTCCACCGGCACTTCACCCCCGCGGCCTTCCATCGGCTGCTGCCAGGCCTGCGCAGCGGCGTCAGCCTGCCCGTGCGGCAGCAGCGGCAGGGTGCCCAGCAGCAACGCCAGCATCGCCACCCACAACAACAGGCTGGCCAGCGCCGGGCGATGACCGCGCATGGCGGTACCGAACTGCACGAGGCGAAGCGGGCGAGGGCGGAACGGGCGACGCAAAGTGGGCTACCCTTGGGCTAGGCCGGACCATCCGGCGTCAACGGGGCGTGATTGTAATGAGAGCCGTTAGCAGTTGCAAATGAGAACGATTGTCAAAATTGCGTTGTGGCCCGCCGCCGCCCTCAGACCTCGCTCCAGCGCCGCAGCAGGTTGTGGTACACACCGGTCAGCTGCAGCACCGCGCCGGCATCGCCGCCGGTCTGCCGCAGGCGTTCGATGGAAGTGTCCATTTCCCACAGCAGGCGCCGCTGCGCATCGTCGCGGACCATGCTCTGCACCCAGAAGAACGAGGCCACGCGCGCGCCACGGGTGACCGGGTTGACCTGGTGCAGGCTGCTGGACGGGTACACGATCAGATCGCCGGCCGGCAGCTTCACTTCGTGCTCGCCGTAGGTATCGCTGATCACCAGTTCGCCGCCGTCGTACTCCTCCGGCGCGGACAGGAACAGGGTGCAGGAGATGTCCGAGCGCAGCTGTTCGCCCTGGCCCAGGTTCATCACCGCGCCATCGACGTGGAAGCCATAGGTGCCGCCGCCGCTGTAGCGGTTGAAGCGCGGCGGCAGGTATTTCAGCGGCAGCGCGGCACTGAAGAACTGCGGGTGGCGGGCCAGCGCGACCAGGATGATCTCGCCCAGTTCGCGGCGCAGTGGCGAGGCCTCGGGCAGCTGCTGGTTGTGCTTGGCCTGCGCGCCGAGGTGGCCAACGGTCTCGCGGCCGTCGGTCCAGTCGGCGGCATCCAGCTGCTGGCGGAAGCGCGCGACCTGTTCGGCGCTGAGGATGTCGGGGAGGTGCAGCAGCATGCGGAGTTCCTCAGTGAGGCGAGGGCGCGACCAGGGCGCGCACCTGCGGATGCGGGGAAGCGGCCAGCTCCGGCACGATATGCGCCATGAACGCCGGGCTGCCGTGGGCCAGCGCCTTTCGCAGCCAATGCACGGCCTGGTCGACCTGGCCGGCCTGCAGCAGGATCGAGGCGTAGTTGGCCTGGCCGCGGAAATCGCCGGCCTCGGCCGCGCGCTGGTACCAGGCCAGCGCAGCCTGCGGGTCGCGCTCGATCTCCAGGCCGTCTTCCAGGTGGCGCGCCAGCAGGTTCATCGATTTGGCATGGCCCAGGTACGCCGCGCGGGTGTACAGCGCCAGCGCTTGTGCACGGTCCTGGCTGACGCCGCGGCCGGTGGCCAGCAGGTTGGCCAGGTTGTACAGGCCCCAGTCCAGGCCGGTGTCGGCCGCGCGCCGGTACCACACGGCTGCCAGGCTCGGGTCGGCCACCGTGCCCTGGCCCAGTTCATGGCAGCGGCCAAGCATGTTCATCGCCATCGGCGCGCCGTTGTTGGCCGCAGTTTCATACCAGAGCAGGGCCGCATCGGCGTCCTGCGTGGTGCCGCGGCCTTCCATGTGCAGCTGCGCAAGCAGCAGCTGGGCTTCCACCTGGCCGGCCTGTGCGGCCGCATGCACGTGGGCGAACGCGGCTGCCGGGTCGTGCTGTAGCAGCGCGGCCAGGGTGTCGCTGTCGATGGGGGCGGGGGACGCCATGCGTGCAGTATCACCGTAAACAAAAACGGCGGCAGGAGAACCTGCCGCCGGGTAGTGCCGGGGTTACATCAGAACGTGACGTTCAGTGCGAGGGTGGCCGAGCGACCCGGGGCGATGCTCGCGTAGTGCGAGGCGTAGGCCTTGGTGAAGTAGGTCTTGTCGGTCAGGTTCTGCACGTTCAACTGCACGCTGATGTTGTCCTGGATCGCGTAGCTGGCCATCGCATCGAAGCGCGTGTAGCTGGGAATCCACTTGGTGTTGGCCACGTCGCCGTACTGCTTGTCCGAGTAGTTGGCACCGGCGCCGACGGTCAGGCCGAACGGGAAGCGGTAGGTGCTCCACAGGGTCGCGCTGTGCTTGGCGGTGTTCGGGAACACGTTGCCGTTGTACGGCGACGGGATGTAGATGCCGCTCGGGCAGGTACGGCCGGACACGGCGCAGACGTAGCCGTTGTCCTTCAGTTCCGAATCCAGGTAGGTGTAGCCGCCGTACAGGCTCCAGGCATCGGTCAGCTGGCCGGTGAAGCCGAGTTCGACGCCGTTGATTTCCTTCTTGCCGGCGTTCTGGCTGGTGCCGTTGTCGACGGTGACGCGCGCGTTGTTCATCACCGTGTGGAATACCGCAGCGGTCAGGTTCAGGCGGTTGCCGAACAGGTCCCACTTGGTGCCCAGTTCCAGGTTCTTCGTATCCTGCGGCTTGAGGTCGGCCACGGCCGCGCTCAGGCCATCGGAACCGTCACCACCGTCCATGCCCGGCGGGGTGGAGGAGGTGCCCCAGGACAGGTAGATGCTGCCGTTGGCCGCCGGCTTGAAGACCACGCCGGCCTGGTAGTTCAGGAAGTCGTTGTCATTGCGCACGCGGGTCGGCGCGGCGTTGGCGACCGGGGTGGTCAGGGTGGTGCTGAAATCGTCGTAGCGCAGGCCCAGGTTGACGCTCCACTGCGAGGTCAGTTCGATGGTGTCGAACAGGTAGGCCGAGGTGGTTTTCGTGCGCTGCTCAACGTCCAGCGCCTTGTCGCTGCGGTACACCGCATGGGTGGCCGACCACGGATCGTTCGGGTTCGGGTTGGCGAAGTCGGTGCAGTTGTAGCCGGTGGCCGCGCCGCTGGTCGGGCACTTGCTGCTGTTGGTCAGCGGGTTGTTGGTGCCCGGGGTCATCAGGTAGCTGCCGCGGGTCATCTTCTCGTCGCTGTATTCCGCGCCGGCGCTGTAGCTGTGCTTCAGCGCACCGGTCTGGAAGGCGCCGGTCAGGCTCAGCTGGTCGGCGAAGCTCTTGACGTCCACCGCGCGGCTGTTGGTGCGGCGCCACAAGGTGCCGTAGTTGTTCGGGTTGCCCTGGCTGTCGTCCGGCTGGGTCCACAGGTAATCGTTGCTGGTGTTGCCCAGGCGCGCGATGTTGCGCAGCTTGTGGCCACCGAAGTCATAGCTGCCATCCAGGGTGCTGATGTCGGCGCGGGTGCGCTGGAAATCGCGGTCGACCAGGCCGTAGTAGTTGTTGCGGTCGGGCACCATCGGGCGGCCGTCGACCCACTTGGATACCGGCGCGCCGTTCGGGTTGCCGTACGGGAAGCCGCCGGCGTCGGGCAGGTCGTCGCTTTCCATGTGGTAGTGGCTGGCGATCAGCTGTGCCGGGCCGTCCAGGCCGAAGGCGATGGACGGTGCAATGCCCCAGCGGCTGACATTGGCCGCGTCACGGCCGGCGATGTCCGACTCGTGCTTCATCAGGTTCAGGCGGGCGGCGATGCCATCGCCCAGCATGTAGTTGGCATCGACGGTGCCGCGCGCGTAGCTGTCGGTACCGATGCCCATGCTGGCGCTGGTCTCGTTCTTCAGCTTCGGGGTCTTGCTCACCAGGTTCAGGCTGCCGCCGCCGGAATCGCGGCCGCCGTAGGCCGAGCTCGGGCCCTTGACCACTTCCACCTGTTCCAGGTCGAAGATTTCGCGGGTCTGCGAACCGACGTCGCGCAGGCCATCGACGAACATGTTGCTCTGCGAGTCGAAGCCGCGGATGAAGGGACGGTCACCGGTCGGGTTGCCGCCTTCGCCGGCACCGAAAGTGATGCCGGGGACCATGCGCAGTGCGTCCTGCAGGTTGGTCGCACCGGTCTCGGCGATCAGCTTCTCCGACACGATCGACACCGACTTGGGGGTGTCCAGCAGTTCGGCGGTGAACTTGGGCGAGGACGGATTGAACCAGCTGCCGCGCACCTGGATCTTGTCCAGGTCGGTGGCCTTGCTGGAGCCGGCATCGTCGGCTGCCTGTGCGGCCAGCGGCGCGAAGCCGGCGGCGAGGGTGGCGGTGGCGAGCAGCGAAACGCGCGGGGCGTGCTTGCGGGAGGTGATGTGGGTCATGGGCTGGGTACGGGTGACGTGGCTATCGAATGAGCGCGAGCCGCCGCGCGGTGATGGCGTGGCAGCGGGTGCGGGATTGGGATCTGGGTAGCGGCAGGCGATGCCTGGCGGGCAGTACAGACGGCGCAAGGCGCGCGGCAACGGCCGCGGGGCGCCTCAGCAGGCGTGCGGTGCGGGGGGCGCGTGGCCGGGGTTGAGGCGCAGTGTCGGGTCGGGCTGCTGCCAGCGCAGGGCATCGGAAGGCCACAGCGGTACATGGGCGACCAGCGGCGGACGCGCCGGGGTCACGCCAGCGCAGGCGGCGCCAGCTTCAGCGTCGAACGGCTTTTCAGGCGCGGGGGCGACGTGGTGCGGGCAGCCTTCGCCGGCCGGGGCGGGAGCGGGCACGGCCTGCGCACTCTCGTCCAGCTGGGCCTGCCAGCCGCCCTGGGCACCGACGCTGTCTGTACCGCGGCCTTCCTGCAGTGCCGACCAGCCCAACCACAGCGTCAGCAGCGCGGCCACAAGCAGGGGCAACCCCTGTCGGGCGAGCTGGCACAACGTGGCGGTGGGCGCGGGCGAGGCCATGGCGCAGTCGGTGACAAACCGTTACGAATCCGTTGCGCAGGATAACATCAACGATAATGATTCGCATATGCGCGCTTGGCAGGGGTAGTTGGGCGGCGCGCAGGGGGCCTGGGGGAGGCAGTAGATCCACCCCATGGGTGGATGGCGGTCGGCAGGGGGCATCGGCGCCCCCGCTCGGATCAGTCCCGGTCGTCGCGGGTCCAGATCGCGTCGTGCTCGCGCTTGGTCGGGAACTTGGGTACCGCGGTATAGGCCGGGGCGCACAGGGCACGGCCATCACGCACATCGAACCGGGCGCCGTGCAGCACGCACTCGATGCTGCCTTCGGCGGTGTTGAATTCGCCCGAGGACAGCTCGAATTCCTCGTGCGTGCACTGGTCTTCCAGCGCATACAGCTCGCCATCGAGGTTGAACACCACGATCGGCGTGCCGGTCACTTCATCGAACACGCTCTTCATTTCGCCCGGCAGCAGCTCGGCGCCGGCGCAGACGAAGGTCCAGGTGTCGCTCATGCCGAAGCCCCGGCCAGTGGCTTTTCCAGGATTTCAAAGCGCAGGTCGTCGCGCTTGGGAATGCCGAAGCGTTCGTCGCCGTACGGGAAGGGCTTCTTGATGCCGGTGCGCTGGTAGCCACGGCGCTCGTAGAAGGCGATCAGTTCATCGCGCACGTCGATCACCGTCATCTGCATGACCGGCACGTTCCATTCGCGCGCCGCATGGGTTTCGGCTGCTTCCATCAGCTGCTTGCCGACGCCACCGCCCTGCTGGGCCGGGTCGACCGAGAACATGCCGAAGTAGCCCTTGCCGTCGACATCGGCGACGTGGGCGCAGGCGACCAGGCAGCCCTCGCGTTCAGCCAGCAGGATGGTCGAGCGCGGGCGGTCCAGGTCGCCCTGGATGCCCTCGGCGTCGATGCGGGCGCCGTCCAGCAGGTCGGCCTCGGTGGTCCAGCCGGCGCGGCTGGCGTCGCCCCGGTAGGCCGAGGTGACCAGGGTGATCAGGGCGGGGATGTCGGCCGGCGTGGCGGCACGGAAAGTCAGGGTGCTCATGCCGCCATTCTAGGTGGGGCGGGGGCGCCCGCAAAATGGTGCGGGGTCAGATCCCTTCTGCAACGCAGGAGGGCTCTGACCCCCCATCCCCTTCAAAACAGCGGCAGTATGGGAACGTGGATCCAGGGAGGATCTTGAGGACATGACCATGCGATTCGACGCTGTTGTCTCTGTTCGCTTCCTGTCGAGCGCCGAGGGCGGGAGGCGGGGTGACATCGTGGGGCAGGTATACGCCTGCCCGCTGTTCGTGGCGGGCCGTGCATTTGAGTGCCGCGTGCTGTTGCAGCAAGGCCGCGCCGTGCTTGGGGACAGCTACGAACTTCCCGTTGCGTTTCTGTGCCCGGAGGAGGCGCTTGCCGTGGCCAACGAGGGAGCCGATGTCTCGCTGTGGGAGGGAAGGACGATTGCCAGTGGCCGGATACTGCGTGTCCTGCCCACGAACACCCTGATTTCGGCAGTGGGGGCGATGTCCCTTCGCACTGCGGATCTGCACGGCAGCGCTGAGGAATGACCAGAATGATGCATGCCTGGGAGGCCATGGCTACCGCGTTTCAGAGGTCGGGCCAGCCGAAGTTGGCGATAGCGGTGCTTGCGGTGTCGGCGTGCTCAGGGCAGACCGACACGGTCGTGGTCGTCAGCAACGTGGGCTCCCAGCGCATCGATGCGGTGCAGCTCGACGCTGGCGGACAAGTGACTGGACTCGGGGTGATCGATGCCGATGCACAGGTGTCGATGACGCCGGTGGTCCAGCAGGACTCGTCCGTATCGGTGCGCTATCGGGAAGCCGGCCGCGACGTTGCGTGCCACGGTGATGTGTACCTGACGCAGAACCTGCGCGCACGCATCGAGGTGCAGGTGGGCGAGGGCACGTGCAAGGTCGTGGACGTCACCCGCTAGCCGGGTGACCGAAGTCAGATCCCTTCTACCTACCCGGCGCCAGGCAGTAGCCCGACTGCCGCGCGCGCGGCGCTCGCAGATGCTGGGGTCATATCCCTTTCGCAGCGCGAAAGGGCTGTGACCCCACCAGCGTCTCCTTCAACCGCCGCTGCGACTGCAATGCCCGCCGTATCACCGCCAAGTCACCCGCTGGAACACCCTGCTCGATGAACTCCGCATAGCGGCTGCGCCGCGATTCCACATCAGCGGCAATGAGCTCGAACGCCGAATGCGGCGCGAGCAACGCATTCGCCCGGCCTTGTGCGTTGGCACGATAGCTCGACCAGCGATAGTCTCCGGGGTGCGTAACCATCCCCGCCCGCACCGGGTTGAGCTCGATGTAGCGCTGGCAGGCGAGCAGATACCGATCCGTATCAATCACCGTGGAATGGAAACGTCCTTCCCAGAGGCTGCCAGTGCGGCGTTCGCGCTCATTTACATGGCGCACGTAGGTGCGGTTCACTGCCTGCATCATCCGTGACATCCCGCCGGGTGCGTCGGGAGTCACAAGTAGGTGGACATGGTTGCCCATGAGCACATAGGCGTGAATCCTGCAGCGGTGTTCGTGCGCGCAATCGCGAAGCAGACCCAGATAAAGCGCGGGGTCACGGTTGCTGAAGAAAACGACCTGGCGGTCATTTCCGCGCTGGACGATGTGTTGCGGGAAGCCGGGGGCATCAATACGACGCGGCCGTGGCATGGGTGTCTCCGGAAGCCAAGGGGTCAGAGCCCTTCGCTGCGCGAAGGGATCTGACCCCAAGCATTCGCCAGAGTGACGTGCGTGACAGTCGGTTGACTACGTGACGTTGGGTAGGGAAATGGGGTCAGCCCAGCAGCTTGCGCACCTTGGTCAGTGCGGTCATGAAGCGCTCGATCTCGGCGTGGGTGTTGTAGAACGCCAGCGAGGCACGGCAGGTGGCGGCGACGCCGTAGTACTGCAGCAGCGGGTGGGCGCAGTGCTGGCCGGAACGCACGGCCACGCCTTCCAGATCGAGCAGGGTGGCCAGATCGTGGGAGTGCGCGCCGTCGATCAGGAACGAGACGACGGCTGCCTTGTCCGGCGTGGTGCCGAAGATGCGCAGGCCTTCGATCTTCTGCAGTTCCTCGGTGAAGTGCGCCAGCAGTTCCGCCTCGCGTGCTTCCACGTGCTCCAGCCCAAGGCCGTCCAGGTAATCGGCGGCCACGCCCAGGCCGATGAAGCCGGCGATGTTCGGGGTGCCGGCTTCAAACTTGTGCGGGGCGTCGTTGAACACGGTGCCGTCGAAGCTGACTTCCTTGATCATCTCGCCACCGCCGAGGAACGGCGGCATGGCGTCGAGATGTTCGCGGCGTGCCCACAGCGCGCCGGTGCCGGTCGGGCCGCACATCTTGTGCCCGGTGATGGCGTAGAAGTCGCAGCCGATCGCGGCCACGTCGACTTTGCGGTGCGGCACCGCCTGCGAACCATCGACCACGGTGACGATGCCGCGCTTGCGCGCTTCACGGCAGATCTCGCGCACCGGGTTGACCGTGCCCAGCACGTTGGAGACGTGGGCCACGGCCAGCAGCTTGACCTCGGGGGTCATCGCCTTGCGCAGCGCGTCCAGGTCCAGCGCGCCATCGGGGGTGATCTCGGCCACGCGGATGGTCGCGCCGGTGCGCTGGGCGACCAGCTGCCACGGCACGATGTTGGCATGGTGTTCCATGCGCGAGACCAGGATGACATCACCGGCCTTCAGCCGCGGCAGCGCCCACGAGTACGCCACCAGATTGATGGCGAAGGTGGTGCCGCTGCACAGCACCAGCTCGTTGCTGCGCACGTTGAGGAAGCGGGCCAGCTTGTTGCGCGCGCCCTCGTAGGCGTCGGTGGCCTCGGTGCCCAGCGCGTGCACGGCACGGCTGACGTTGGCGTTGTAGCGGCGGTAGAACTCGTCCACCGCGCCGATCACCTGCACCGGCTTCTGGCCGGTGTTGGCGTTGTCGAAATACACCAGCGGCTTGCCGTGCACTTCGCGCATCAGCAGCGGGAAGTCGAGGCGGACGCGGTCCCAGTCCGGCGTGCCGGCAGGGCTTTCGATCGGGCGCGGCGTGGACAGGTTCATGCCACACCTGCCTCGGCCAGGGCCTTGTCCAGGCGGCGCGCCAGCTGCTCGCGCAGGGCCTCGGGCAGCACCTTCAGCGGCTCGTGGCAGAACGCGGCACTCAGCAGCGCCTGTGCCTGCGGCTGCGGCAGGCCGCGCGAACGCAGGTAGAACAGCGCGTTGGCATCGAGCTGGCCGACGGTGGCACCGTGGGCGGCCTTCACTTCGTCAGCGTCGATCACCAGTACCGGCTGGGTGTCGATCTCGGCGTCGGCCGACAGCAGCAGGTTCTTGTTGGACAGGTTGGCGTCGGTGCCGTCGGCGCCTTCGCGGATCTGGATGCCACCATGGAACACCACGCGGCTGCGGTTGGCGGCCACGCCGCGCCACAGCAGCTCGCTGCTGGTATCGCGGGCGATGTGGTCGATGCCCAGGCGGGTATCGACGTGGCGGCGGCCATTGCCGAGCAGCACGCCGTTGGCGGTCAGCTGGGCGTTGTCACCTTCCAGGCGCACGTTCAGTTCGTGGCGGCTGAGCGCGGCGCCCAGTTCCAGGTCGACGCGGTGGTACTGGGCATCGCGTGCCAGCACCGCATCGGTACGCAGGAAACTGGTCTGGCGCGCGCTGCCAGCCTGCACGCGGGCGTGCTTGAGCACCGCATCGCGGGCGACGTGGGCATGCAGCACGGTGTTGTCCAGGTGCGCCGAGTCGCCCACGCTGAAGCGGTGCTCGACCACGCCCAGGCTGGCGCCGGCACGCAGTTCGATCAGGTGGCGGTGGTGCCAGGCCAGGTCGGTCTCGCCGGCCACGCTGGCGAACACCAGCTGCAGCGGCACTTCGACCTGCACGCCTTCGTCCACGCGCAGCACCACGCCTTCATCGGCCAGCGCGGCATTCAGGCGGGCGAACACTTCGTCGCTGCGCTCGTAGCGGCGGCCGAGGAAACGCGCGGCATCCTCACCGGCGGCCAGCGCCGAGGACAGCGGTTCCAGCTGCACGCCGGCCGGCAGGCCGTGGGTGTCGCTGAGCGCGTCGCTGAGGCGGCCGTTGACGAACACCAGGCGCGGCGCCGGGATGTCTTCCAGCACCGCTGCATCCAGCACCGGCGGCGACAGCGGCGCGGCGGCGAAGGCACGGCGCTCCAGCTGGCGCAGCGAGGTGTACTTCCAGGCTTCGCTGCGGGCGGCCGGCAGGCCATCGCGCAGCACGGTGTCGAGCACTTCGCGGCGCGCATCGCTGCCGCAGAAGGCCTGGGCCATCGAGTCGAGCAGGGCGCTCATCAGACCGCCGCCTCGCGCACCACGCGATCCTTGAGGAAATCGTAGCCGTGCGCTTCCAGCTCCAGGGCCAGTTCCGGGCCACCGGTCTTGACGATGCGGCCATCGGCCAGCACGTGCACCACGTCCGGCTTGATGTAGTCCAGCAGGCGCTGGTAATGGGTGATGACCAGGAACGAACGGTCGGCCGCGCGCAGCGCGTTGACGCCGTCGGCCACGCTCTTCAGCGCGTCGATGTCCAGGCCCGAATCGGTTTCGTCGAGGATCGCCAGCTTCGGCTCGAGCACGGCCAGCTGGAAGATCTCGTTGCGCTTCTTCTCGCCACCGGAGAAGCCTTCGTTGACGCCACGGTGCAGCAGTTCATCCTTCAGGTGCAGAACGGCCAGCTTCTGCCGCACCAGCTTCAGGAACTGCATGGAATCCAGTTCGTCCTGGCCGCGCGCCTTGCGCTGGGCATTCAGGGCTGCGCGCAGGAAGTAGGTGTTGTTCACGCCCGGGATTTCCACCGGGTACTGGAAGGCCAGGAACAGGCCGGCGGCGGCGCGCGCTTCCGGATCCCGGTCGAGCAGGTCGCTGCCTTCGAACTGCACGCTGCCTTCGGTCACTTCATAGCCGTCACGGCCGGCCAGGACATTGCCCAGGGTGGACTTGCCGGCGCCGTTGGGGCCCATGATGGCGTGCACCTGGCCGGGCTTCACTTCCAGCGACAGGCCCTTGAGGATTTCCTTGTCGCCGATGCGGGCGTGGAGGTTTTCGATCTTCAGCATGGTGGGGATTTCCGTGGGGCGGGCCGCGGCCCGCCGATAAAGAGAATGCGTTTGCGAGGGGCAGGGGCGGGCGGTCAGCCCACCGAACCTTCCAGCGAGACTTCCAGCAGCTTCTTGGCTTCCACCGCGAACTCCATCGGCAGTTCGCGGAACACCTGCTTGCAGAAGCCGTCGACGATCATCGACACCGCGTCTTCCTGGCTGATGCCACGGGCGCGGCAGTAGAACAGCTGGTCGTCGGAGATCTTCGAGGTGGTGGCCTCGTGCTCGACGGTGGCGCCCGGGTTCTTCACCTCGATGTAGGGGAAGGTGTGGGCACCGCACTGCTTGCCGATCAGCAGCGAATCGCACTGGGTGTAGTTGCGCGCGCCATCGGCGTTGCGGTCGACCTTGACCAGGCCGCGGTAGGTGTTCTGGCCGCGGCCGGCGCTGATGCCCTTGCTGACGATCTTGCTCTTGGTGCGCTTGCCGACGTGGATCATCTTGGTGCCGGTGTCGGCCTGCTGGCGGTGATGGGTCAGCGCCACCGAGTGGAACTCGCCCACCGAATCGTCGCCCAGCAGCACGCAGGACGGGTACTTCCAGGTGATCGCCGAACCGGTCTCGACCTGGGTCCAGGTGACCTTGCTGCGCGCACCACGGCATTCGGCACGCTTGGTGACGAAGTTGTAGATGCCGCCCACGCCGTTCTCGTCGCCCGGGTACCAGTTCTGCACCGTGGAGTACTTGATCTCCGCATCTTCCAGCGCGACCAGCTCGACCACCGCAGCGTGCAGCTGGTTCTCATCGCGCATCGGCGCGGTGCAGCCTTCCAGGTAGGAGACGTAGGCCTTGTCCTCGCACACGATGAGGGTGCGCTCGAACTGGCCGGTGTGGCCGGCGTTGATGCGGAAGTAGGTGCTCAGTTCCATCGGGCAACGCACGCCCTTGGGAATGAACACGAAGCTGCCATCGGAGAACACCGCCGAGTTGAGCGCGGCGAAGTAGTTGTCGCCCACCGGCACCACGGTGCCCAGGTACTGGCGCACCAGCTCCGGGTGTTCCTTGATGGCCTCGGACATCGAGCAGAAGATGATGCCCTTCTCGGCCAGTTCCTTGCGGAAGGTGGTACCGACGGACACCGAGTCAAACACCGCGTCCACCGCCACGCCGGCCAGCTTGGCACGCTCGTGCAGCGGCACGCCCAGCTTGTCGTAGGTGTCCAGCAGTTCCTTGGGCACGTCATCCAGCGAGGCGTACTTCGGGCCCTTCGGCGCGGAGTAGTAGCTGAGCGCCTGCAGGTCGATCGGGGCGATCTGCAGCTTGGCCCAGTTCGGCATCGGCATGGTCAGGAAGTGGCGGTAGGCGTCCAGGCGCCACTGCGTCATCCATTCCGGCTCCTCCTTCTTGGCCGACAGGGCACGGATGGTGTCCTCGTCCAGGCCCGGCGGCAGGGAGTCCGATTCGATCTCCGTGATGAAGCCGGCCGAATACTTGCGGCCGAGCTGCTCATGGATCTCGCGGTTGGGGGTGTCGTCGTGGGCGACGGTTTCAATGGTTTCGGTGGCCATGGGGGGGCTGCCTACGGATCAGGAGACGACATCGACAGCGATGCTGCGGCGCTGTTCGTCATCGACAAGGGGAAGGGGGGGCAGGATCTGGGCAAGGGTGACATCGCGCAGGGCCTCGGAGACCACGTCGTTGATCAGCCGCCAGCTGCTGCGCGCGCCGCACTTGGGCGCCATGCCGCACTGGTGGTGGTCGTGGCTGCATTCGGTCAGGGCCAGCGGCCCTTCCATGGCTTCGACCACTTCAAAGAGCGAGATCTCGATGGGCGGGCGGGTCAGCCGGTAGCCGCCGCGGACACCGCGCAGGCCCTCGACCAGGCCGGCCTGGGCCAGCGGCTTGAGCACCTTGCTGACGGTCGGCGGTTCCAGACCGGTGAATTCGGCCAGCTCGGTCGCACTGAGTACTTCGCCCGGGCGGGCGGCGAGTACGGTCAGCACGACGGTGGCGTAATCGGTGAGTTTGGTGACGCGCAACATGGGGGATGCGAGTGGTTCTTAAAGCGGACTGAAATTGTACGCTTTTCTTCGCCAGCATCCAACCCGGCCATTCAGCCGGCGCTCGGGGCGGTCGTCGGCCGACCGGGATCTACGCACCGGGGCGACCGGGGCGACATGCTGCGGCATGGGGGCTGTTTTCGCAATCACCCGTAATGGGTGAGAATCAGGGCTCCTTTCGCTGCAGACCTCACCTTGCCGATGCCCAAGAAGATCCAAGCCCGCAAGTCCGCCATCCATGGCAACGGCGTGTTCGCCGTGGCCCCGATCAAGCAGGGCGAGCGCGTGATCCAGTACAAGGGCCTGCTGCGCAGCCACGGCGACGTCGATGCCGACGACAGCGGCGACGTGGAAAGTGGCCATACCTTCCTGTTCACCCTCAACGATGACTGGGTGATCGACGCCAACTACAAGGGCAACGACGCACGCTGGATCAACCACAGCTGCGACCCGAACTGCGAGGCGGTGATCGAGGAAGACGAGGACGGCGACAGCCGTGGCGACAAGGTCTTCATCGAAGCGCTGCGCGATATCAGTGCCGGCGAGGAGCTGACCTACAACTACGGCATCGTGCTGGCCGAGCGCCACACCGCCAAGCTGAAGAAGATCTGGGAGTGCCGCTGCGGTTCGCCCAAGTGCACCGGCACGATGCTGCAGCCCAAGCGCTGACCGGTATTTGTAGAGTCGAGCATGGCTCGACTTTACAGGTCCGCCTCCACCTGCCGTGCACGGCAGGGTCACCGCCGTGCAATGGCCTTCGGCCGACCCTGTGGACTCCTCATCTTCTGGAGTACACGCCATGGCGCAGCGTCTGAGCGGCAAGCAGGTTGCCATCCTCGCCACCCACGGCTTTGAACAGTCCGAACTGATCGAACCCAAGCATCTGCTGGAAGCGCAGGGTGCGACGGTCACCGTGGTTTCCCCTGCGAAGGAGGCCAGCATCAAGGGCTGGAAGGACAAGGACTGGGGCGGCTCGGTGGCCGTTGACCTGCCGCTGGACGAGGCCGATGCCGGGCGCTTCGATGCGCTGCTGCTGCCCGGCGGGGTCATCAACCCCGACGCCCTGCGCACCGATGAGGCCGTACTCGACTTCATCCGCAGCGTGGCGGACGCCGGCAAGCCGGTCGCGGCGATCTGCCATGGTCCCTGGCTGCTGATCAACAGCGGGCTGGCCAAGGGGCGCGAGGTGACCTCGTGGCCGTCGCTGCAGCAGGACCTGGCCAATGCCGGTGCACGCTGGCGCGATGCCGAGGTGGTGGTGGATGGAAACCTGATCACCAGCCGCAAGCCGGACGATATTCCGGCATTCAGCAATGCGGTGGTCAAAGCCTTGGCCGCGTGATGCATTGCTGGTAGTGCCGGCCAGCGGCCGGCACTACTCTTATTTGCCGAGAAGGCCGGCCGGCACCAGGCTGCCCAGGTTCTGGTTGAAGGTGACCACCAGCTTGCCGTTCTTCACCTGGGCCGACTGCACCTGCAGAGCACCCAGCACGCCGGCCACGGCGGGGTCGAGCTTGTAGATGGGCTCGCGGCGCGCGTAGTCGCTCAGCGCGGCATTGAGCAGGGTGCGGGTGCGCGAATCGAGGCGGCCGCCCTGGCTGGCCGGGGTGAAGTCATCCACGGTCGGTTCCTGCAGGTGGAAGCCCTGGGTCTGCGCGTCGTAGCGCAGGCCGCTGCTGAGCTTCACCTTGCCCAGGTTGGTGGGATTGCCACCAGCGGTGGCCAGGGCCAGGTCCATGCCCAGGTTCAGGCGCTCGCCGGCCGGGAGGCTCAGCTGGGGGTGGCTCATGGTCAACGCGATCAGGCCGCCCAGTGCGTCCTGCGTGCGCGGGAAGCTGCCGTCCAGATACTGCTGTACGTCGCTGGCGCCGACGGACAGTTCGCGCCCGCTGATCGAGGGCGCGGCCTGTGCACCGATCGCCGCGGCGATCAACACGGTGGACGCAGCAAGGCGGGTCATCAGGGAGCGCAGGCGCATGGCAGTGGCCGGGGGGATGAATGAGGCCTACAGAGTAGCTTTGCCCGCTGAATCCTGCGTGCATGACGCGGCGGCGGTTCAGTCCAGCGTTGGCTGCAGCTGCGCCGACTGGATCTGCCAGCCCTGGCCGTCGGCACGCGGTTGCACGCGGTACCACCCGTGGTAACGGAACTGGCCTTCACCGGTGGACGCACGGATCCGCACCGGCACCTCCAGCAACCGCGGTGGCTGCTGCGCATCGCGTGGCACCGCCGGGTCGCTGTCCAGGCGAAGGTTGCGCACGTCCGGCAGCAGGCGCAGCACGGCATCATCGGCACGCCGCGCATCGGGCGGGGCGATGGCCCAGGCGTCGTCGATGCCGGCCTGATTGCCGTTGAGGAGGTCCAGCACGTAGCGGTTGAGCAGGCGCGCGGGGGATTCGCCGCCGGCAGCCACCGCGCCATACAGCGGGTCGATGCCCAGCTCGGCGACGGCGGGGGCTTCGTCGCTCACAACGGGGGCGCGCGCATCGGCGTCGCTCCGCCGGTCACCGGGGCGCGTCAGCGCCGATGGATCGGGCGGGGGCGGGTTGGAGCAGCCGAGTACGGCCAACGATGCAGCCAACAGCAGGATGGTACGCATGTCTGCCTCCTCCCCGAGGCGACCTGGAGAGGGGCAGTGTATCGGCTGGGCGGGGATCAGCGCGATGCGGGCAGCTGTTCCAGTGCATCCAGCGCGGGCAGCACCTGTGCCGCGACCGCTGCCAGCGCGTGGCCGTCGGTGTCGGCATGGCGCTGCACGATGTCGCGCAGCAGCTGGGTGGCGACCACCAGGGTGGCGCGCTCATCACCGCTCAGGCCGGCAGTGCGCGGGGCCGATTCCAGCAGGCGCATCAGGTCGCGGCTGGCGCGGTGTTCCAGTTCGATGGTGCAGCGCCCGGTGCACGGGTGCCCGTCCTTTTCAATCGGGGTCACCGAGATCCGGTAGCGGGTGGAGGGGCTGGCCATGAGGAGGTGCTCGCCTGGGTGTGGAGGAATGGTCCCACCATAGGCAAGGCGGCGGCTGGCGGCGATGGCCGGGGCTGCACGCAGTGTTCCACCCGGTTCGTTCCGGGAAGCAGAAGCCGGGGCGCAGCCAAGGCTGGCGCGGGTGTCGGCGGGGCAGTGCGGGTGCGGAAACGCTGTGTTGCGGTTTGCGTTGGGGGCATCCGATTGTGCCCAGACAAAAACGGGACGGCCTGCGCCGTCCCGTCGGAAGCTGCCGTTGGGCGCGCGCTTAGAGCGCGGCGTCCTTGAGCTTCTTGAGCGGGCGCACCTTCAGCTTGGTGGTGGCCGGCTTGGCAGCAAACCACTGCTCTTCCTTGGTGAACGGGTTGATGCCCTTGCGCTTCGGCTTGGCCGGCACATTGACGGTGGAGATCTTCAGCAGGCCCGGCAGGGTGAAGGAGCCTGCACCCTTCTTGTGGACCGAGGAAGCAACAGCGCTTTCCAGCGAGGCCAGCACCGCGCGCACGTCCTTGGCGACAACGCCGGACGCTTCAGCGATGTGTGCAACCAGGCCCGACTTGGTCAGCACTTCCTTGATCGGCTTCGGAGCGGCCGGCTTGGCGGCAGCCTTCGTCGCGACTTTCTTCACTGCCTTTTTCGGGGCAGCCTTCTTAGCGGTCTTTGCCATGGTTTCCTGTTCCGTGAACGGTTGGTTGTGTGGTCGGCGCCGAACCCCGTCGGCAAGCGCAATGTAGGGCAACTCTCGAGCGCCGCCAATAGCCCGGAGCGCTGAAAGTGCATGTTTTTTCATATCCAGGCCGATTCAGTACATGTCCGGACGCGGTCAAACAGGGCCTGCGCTGCACTGCGCAAGACACGCGGCCGATCATGAAAAGTGCGCGAAACCCCTGAAAACAAGAGGAAAATTCGTTTCGCGCTGGCCAGGAAGTGTCCACCGGGACTGGCCCCGGACAGCGGCATGCCCTGCGACGGGGCGACGCAGGGCTAACGCGTGCCGTGCGAGGGTGGCCGTTCATCACCGCCACGCAGGAGCAGCACATGGGAATCTCGCGACACGCCACCGCGCACTGGGAAGGGGACCTCAAGTCGGGCAAGGGTCAGTTGAGCACGCCGCAGAGCGGGCTGCTGGACAAGACCCGCTATGGTTTCAACAGCCGCTTTGGCGATGAGAAGGGCACCAACCCGGAGGAACTGATCGCCGCCGCGCATGCCGGCTGTTTCACCATGGCGCTGTCAGCCAAGCTGGGTGACGCCGGGTTTACACCGACCTCGCTGGATACCGAAGCCAAAGTCGATCTGTCGATGGAGGGCGGTCCGCAGCTGTCGCAGATCCGGCTGAAGGTGAAGGCCGTGGTGCCGGGCATCGATGCCGCCCAGTTCCGCGCGATTGCCGATGATGCCAAGCAGAACTGTCCGGTATCCAAGGCGCTGAGCGCGGTGCCGATCAGCCTGGAAGCCGAGCTGGGCTGAGGGGCTGCGACCCTGTAGAGCCGAGCCCGCGCCCGGCTGAGGCAGCGACCGCGATCTGGCCGAAGAACAGCCGAGCGTGGGCTCGGCTCTACAACCCATCACCTACCAATCAAGGGTGCCGCTGATCACCGTCTGCACCTGGCCACCGGACCACACCTCGCCGTCCTCATCCACGCGCAGGGTCAGCCGCGCATCGTGGCCGACCTCGCGGCCCTGGCTGACTTCATACGGTTCGCGGCCGCGCGGCAGCACGCCACGCAGGTCCAGCCAGGCTGCCAGCACGGCGTTGGCCGCACCCGAGGCGGCATCCTCGAAACGCCGGCCGTTGCCGACGAAGGCGCGCACGGCCAGGTCGAACCCCTCGCTGCCATCGCTGAAGGCATAGGCAAACACGCCCATGCTGTCGGTGGATTCGGCCAGCGTGGCGACAGCATCCCAGTCCGGCTGCAGTGCGCGCAGTGCGCCTTCATCGGCCACCTGTACCACCCACCAGCTGCGCCCGCCCTGCATGCGTGCCGGTGGCAGTTCGCCCAACGGCCAGCCGTGCAGTGCCGCCTGCAGACGGGGATCATCGGCCTGTACGGTTTCGGCCAGCTGCGCGCGCGGGGTGCGGATGGCGATGCGCTGCCCGGCGCCTTCGCCGATCACCTGCAGCGGCAGCGCACCGGCGATGCCGTCCTGCACCAGCACGCCATCGACCGGCGCGGCCAGGCCGGCCTGAAGTACCGCGTGGGCGGTGCCGACGCTGGGGTGGCCGGCGAACGGGACCTCTTTCTGTGGGCTGAACATGCGCAGGCGGTAGCTGCTGCCAGTGGTCTGCGGCGCGAACACGAAGGTGGTTTCCGGCAGCCGGGTCCAGCGCGCGATGGCCTGCATGGTGGTGTCGTCCAGGCCTTCGGCGTCGAGCACCACGGCCAGCGGATTACCGGCGCCGGCGCGCGGCGAGAACACATCCAGTTGCAGGAAACGGCGTGCGGACATCGGGGAAAGCTCCAGATTCAGATAGCGCGCAGCTTAGCGCGCCGATGTAGAGCCGAGCCCATGCTCGGCTGTGTCGGGGCATGAGAAGCAGCAGCCGAGCGTGGGCTCGGCTCTACATCCAGCGGATCTGGCCGTCGATCACTGGCTGCACCTGGCCGCCGATCCACACCGTGCCTTCTGCATCGACGCGGACGTGGACATGGCCGTCGCGGCCGACTTCGCGGCCCTGGCTGGCCACATAGGTAGCGCTGCCACCGGGCAGGGCGCCACGCTCGCGCAGCCAGGCGCCGATCAGCGCATTGGCGCTGCCAGTGACCGGGTCTTCGGGAACGTTCACCGCATCGCCGGGGCAGAACGCGCGCACCACGCGGCTGTGTCCCGCGGCGCTTTCATCGGCGAACACCGCTACGCCGGTCGCGCCGGTGGCATTGGTCCAGTCGCGCAGGGCGGCCATGTCCGGGGCCAGGCCGCGTACGGCGGCGGCATCGCGCAGCGGCAGCAGCCACCAGCGCGGGCCGTTGTCCCACAGCTCGGGTGGCTGGCCGCCCGCGGCCAGCGCCTGCAGTGGTTCCGGCACCGCGCCGGGGGCAGTCTGCAGGCGGCATGCCGGCGGGCTGGCCAGTTCGATGTGCGGGGCATCGGCGGCACCGCTCACCCGCACCGGCAGCAGCCCTGCTGCGCACTGCTGGACCAGCGCGCCGTCGCGCGGCGTGGCCAGGCCGCAGGTCACCGCCGCCCAGGCCGCACCCACGCTGGGGTGGCCGGCAAAAGGCAGCTCGCTGCCGGGGGTGAAGATGCGGATGTGGTAATCGGCACCGGCGACGCTGGGCTGCAGGAAGAACACCGTCTCGGACAGATTCAGCCAGGCGGCCAGGGCCTGCATGCGCCCGGCCGACAGCCCGTCGGCGCCCAGTACCACGCCCAGCGGGTTGCCGCTGCCGGGCTGGTGGGCGAAGACATCAAGCTGCAGGTAGCGGAAGGCGGCCATCGGCGGGTCCATTGGGCTTAGAATCGAAGGTTCCGCCCCCTCGGGCGGCTCCCCCACATTACACATAGCCTATCCATGTCAGCTTCCCCCCTTGTCGATCGTTGGATCGTACTGAAGTTCGGCGGCACCTCGGTGTCGCGTCGCCACCGTTGGGACACGATCGGGAAGCTGGCGAAAAAACGCGCGGAAGAGACCGGTTCGCGCGTGCTGGTGGTGGTCTCGGCGCTGTCCGGGGTCACCAACGAACTGACCGCGATCGCCGATGGCGCGCCGGACAGCCGCGACCGCGTGGCCGCCCTGGTCGAACGCCATGAGGGCTTCCTGGCCGAACTGGGCCTGGGCCGCGAGGTGCTGGGCGAACGCCTGGCCGCCCTGCAGGGCCTGCTGGATGACCCGCGTGCGGCCACCCGCCCGCTGGAATGGCAGGCCGAAGTGCTGGGCCAGGGCGAACTGCTGTCCTCGACCCTGGGCGCGGCCTACCTGCACGCCTCGGGCCTGGACATGGGCTGGATGGACGCCCGCCAGTGGCTGGATGCGATGCCGCCGCAGCCCAACCAGAGCGACTGGTCGCAGCGCCTGTCGGTGAACTGCCAGTGGCGCGCCGATGCGGAGTGGATGCAGCGCTTCCGCGCGCAGCCGACCCGCCTGCTGATCACCCAGGGCTTCATTTCCCGCCATGCCGACGGCGGCACCGCCATCCTCGGCCGCGGCGGCTCGGATACCTCGGCGGCGTACTTCGGCGCGCTGCTCGGCGCCAGCCGCGTGGAAATCTGGACCGACGTGCCGGGCATGTTCAGCGCCAACCCCAAGGACGTGCCGGACGCGCGCCTGCTGACCCGCCTGGACTATTACGAAGCGCAGGAAATCGCCACCACCGGCGCCAAGGTGCTGCACCCGCGCTCGATCAAGCCGTGCCGCGATGCCGGCGTGCCGATGGCCATCCTCGATACCGAGCGCCCGGAACTGCCGGGCACCAGCATCGATGGCAGTGCCGCACCGGTGCCGGGCGTGAAGGCGATCAGCCGCCGCAACGGCATCGTGCTGGTGTCGATGGAAGGCATCGGTATGTGGCAGCAGGTCGGCTTCCTGGCCGATGTGTTCGGGCTGTTCAAGAAGCACGGCCTGTCGGTGGACCTGATCGGTTCGGCCGAAACCAACGTCACCGTGTCGCTGGACCCGTCCGAGAACCTGGTCAACACCGATGTGCTGGCCGCGCTGTCGGCCGATCTGTCGCAGATCTGCAAGGTCAAGGTGATCGTGCCGTGCGCGGCCATCACCCTGGTCGGCCGTGGCATGCGTTCGCTGCTGCACAAGCTGTCGGACGTGTGGGCCACCTTCGGCCGCGAGCGCGTGCACATGATCTCGCAGTCGTCCAACGACCTGAACCTGACCTTCGTCATCGACGAGGCCGATGCCGATGGCCTGCTGCCGATCCTGCACGCCGAGCTGATCGACAGCGGCGCGATGCCGGTGGAAGAGACCGAAGTGTTCGGCCCGCGCTGGCGCGAGATCGCTGGCACCGTGCGCCCGCGTGGCACGCCGTGGTGGCGTGGCCAGCGTGCGCACCTGCTGCAGCTGGCTGACGCCGGTACGCCGCGCTACGTCTACCATCTGCCGACCGTACGTGCCCGCGCCCGTGCGCTGGCCGCGATCAAGCCGATCGACCAGCGCTACTACGCGATCAAGGCCAACAGCCACCCGGCCATCCTGCAGCTGCTGGAAGCCGAAGGCTTCGGCCTGGAATGCGTTTCGCACGGCGAGCTGAAGCACGTGTTCCAGCACCTGCCGGAACTGTCGCCCAAGCGCGTGCTGTTCACCCCAAGCTTCTGCCCACGCAGCGAGTACGAAGCCGCGTTTGCGCTCGGCGTCACCGTCACCGTGGACAACCTGGAAGCGCTGCAGCGCTGGCCAGACCTGTTCCGCAACCGCGAAATCTGGCTGCGCGTGGACCTGGGCCGTGGCGAGGGCCACCATGCCAAGGTCCGCACCGGCGGCAAGGATTCCAAGTTCGGCCTGCCGATGGCGCGCGTGGACGAGTTCGTGCGCACCGCCACCGATCTGGGCACCCGCGTGGTCGGCCTGCACGCGCACCTGGGCAGCGGCGTGGAAACCGCGCAGCACTGGCGCCTGATGTGCGATGAGCTGGCCGGTTTCGCCCGCCGCATCGGTAGCGTGGAGACCATCGACATCGGTGGTGGCCTGCCGATTCCGTACAGCGAGGAAGACGAGCCGTTCGACCTGGACGCCTGGGCCGCAGGCCTGGCCGAAGTGAAGGCGCTGCACCCGGCGTTCCGCCTGGCGATCGAGCCGGGCCGCTACCTGGTGGCCGAATCGGGCGTGTTGCTGACCCATGCCACCCAGGTGGTGGAAAAGGACGGCGTGCGCCGCGTTGGCCTGGATGCCGGCATGAACACGCTGATGCGCCCGGCCCTGTACGACGCCTGGCACGACATCGAGAACCTCAGCCGCCAGGGCGGTTACGCCGAGGCAGCATTCGATGTGGTCGGCCCGATCTGCGAGTCCAGCGATGTGTTCGGCAAGCGCCGCAAGCTGCCGGTGTCGACCGCGCCGGACGACGTGATGCTGATCGCCGACGCCGGTGCCTACGGCTACGTGATGTCCAACACCTACAACCAGCGGGCGATGCCGCGCGAAGACGTGATCGAATGATCGCTGCCCTTCGCGCCCTGCACCCGCCCACCGACACGTCCTGCGCCTTCGCGCGGGACGTGCCTGACCGCGCTTGAACTGGATTCACCATGACTGCTTTCGATAAACACCAGGTTTCCCGCTTCCGCTTCGTCCGCTGCGAGTTCGCCGCGGATACCGGCGTAGCCAGGCTGGTCTACGCCTTCGACGATGGCCCGGAGATGGTGGAAACCATCACCGTGCCCGGCGCGCCGTTCGTTCTGGACGAGGCGCGCGCGGCCGCCGTGCAGCGTGCGCTGCAGCTGCTGCACCTGATCGCCGGCGTCAGCTACTACAAGGCAGGCGTACCGGAAACGGTCAGCATCGACAGCTATGCGATCGATGCCGATACCGCGGCGCTGGTGGAAACGGTCTACCTCAACGGTTTGGGAGAATTCGCCTACCGCAACGGCCTGAACCTGCGCGGGCGTTTCCGCCTGCCAGTGCAGGGCGAGGCGGTGCAGGCGCCGGCACTGGGCCTGCAGCCGCACGCGCTGGTGGCCATCGGCGGTGGCAAGGATTCGCTGGTCAGCATCGAAGCGCTGCGCCGTGCCGGCGTGGACGAGACGGTGACCTGGATCGGCGGTTCGCAGCTGATCCGCGCCTGTGCCGAGCGCACCGGCCTGCCGACCCTGAACCTGGGCCGCGCGCTGGCGCCGGAGCTGTTCGAGCTGAACCGCCAGGGCGCGTGGAACGGGCATATCCCGGTGACCGCGGTGAACTCGGCGATCATGGTGCTGGCCGCGCTGCTGCAGGGCGTGGACCAGGTGGTGTTCTCCAACGAGCGTTCGGCCAGCTACGGCAGCCAGATTCCAGGCACTGGCGAAGTGAACCACCAGTGGTCCAAGGGCTGGGCGTTCGAGCAGGCCTTCGGCAACCACGTGCAGAAGCAGGTGGCCGCCGATCTGCAGTACTACTCGCTGCTGCGCCCGATGTCGGAGCTGGCGGTGGCCCGCCAGTTCGCCAAGAGCGATTTCTACGACGCGCATTTCTCCAGCTGCAACCGCAACTTCCACATCCTCGGCGAGCGCCCGGTGAACCGCTGGTGCGGCGTCTGCCCGAAGTGCCACTTCGTGTTCCTGGCGCTGGCCCCGTTCATGCCCAAGACCCGCCTGGTGCGCATCTTCGGTCGCAACCTGCTGGACGACGCCGGCCAGGCCGGTGGCTTCGATGCGCTGCTGGAGTTCCAGGACCACAAGCCGTTTGAATGCGTGGGCGAAGGCCGCGAATCGCGTGCGGCGATGGCCACCCTGGCGCAGCGCCCGGAATGGAAGGAAGACGTGCTGGTGAAGCGCTTCTGCAACGAGATCCAGCCGCAGCTGGATGCCGCTGAACTGGAACTGGCACCGCTGCTGCAGCTGCAGGGCGAGCACCGCATTCCGGCCGCGCTGTGGGAACGTGTGCGTGAAGATTTCACAGCTTGAAGGAAAGCGCGTTGCGCTGTGGGGCTGGGGTCGTGAGGGCCGTGCGGCGTTTGCCGTGCTGCGCGCGCGCCTGCCTGCGCTGGCCCTGAGCCTGTTCTGCCCGGCCGCCGAGGCCGAGGCGGCGCGCGCAGAAACGCAGGGGCAGCTGGACGTGCGTGGCGAGCCCTCGGCGGAGGCGCTGGCCGCGTTCGACGTGGTCATCAAGTCGCCCGGCATCAGCCCCTACCAGCCGATCGCGCTGGCGGCGGCAGGGCAGGGCACCGCCTTCATCGGCGGCACCGCGCTGTGGTTTGCCGAGCACGCGGCTGAAGATGGCATCGTGCACGACACCGTGTGCGTGACCGGCACCAAGGGCAAGAGCACCACCACCGCGCTGGTGGCGCACCTGCTGCGTGCGGCCGGCCACCGCACCGGTCTGGTCGGCAACATCGGCCTGCCGCTGCTGGAGGTGCTGGACCCGCAGCCCGCGCCCGACTACTGGGCGGTGGAACTGTCCAGCTACCAGACCGGCGAAGTGGCGCGCAGTGGCGCCCGCCCGCAGGTGGCGGTGGTGCTGAACCTGTTCCCGGAACACCTGGACTGGCACGGCAGCGAGCAGCGCTACATCGAGGACAAGCTGCGGCTGGTGACCGAGGCCGCGCCACGCATCGCCGTGCTCAACGCCGCCGATCCGCATCTGGCTTCGCTCTCGTTGCCTGACAGCGACGTGGTCTGGTTCAACCAGCCGCAGGGCTGGCACATGCGCGGCGACATCGTGCACCGTGGCGAGCAGCCCGTATTCGATACCCGCAACACGCCGCTGCCGGGCCGCCACAACCGCGGCAACCTGTGCGCGGTGCTGGCCGCGCTGGAAGCGCTGGGCCTGGATGCCGTGGCGCTGGCACCGGCAGTGCAGGATTTCCGCCCGCTGCCCAACCGCCTGCAGCGCATCGGCGCGGCCGCTGGCCTGACCTACGTCAACGATTCGATCAGCACCACGCCGCACGCCAGCCTGGCCGCGCTGGAATGTTTCGCCGGCCAGCGCATTGCGCTGCTGGTGGGCGGGCACGACCGTGGCCTGGACTGGAGCGACTTCATGCAGCACATGGCGCACGATGTGCCGCCGGTGGAGATCGTGACCCTGGGCAGCAACGGCCCGCGCATCCACGCGATGCTGCAGCCGCTGGCCGATGCCGGCCGCTTCGGCCTGCATGCTGCCGGCGACCTGCCCGAGGCGATGGCGCTGGCACGTGCGGCGCTGGGTGCGCAGGGCGGGGTGGTGCTGCTGTCGCCGGGCGCGCCGAGTTTTGGTGCCTATCGGGATTACGTGGCGCGCGGTCGCCACTTCGCCGAACTGGCCGGGTTCGACCCGGACAGCATCAGCGCGATTCCGGGCCTGGGCATCGGCTGATCCACGAGAAAGGGCGTGCGGTAGTGCCGGCCGTTGGCCGGCAACCTCTGCAGAACCCATCCACGCATGGCGTGGATCTACCGGGGGTGGATGTACCATGCAGGCCTCCCCGGACGGACCCGGACGCCCGCATGTGCACCTTCATCACCGTGTTCCTGCCCACCACGCTGGCCCACGATACGGCTGCTGCGATCTTCACCTGCAGCGGCCGTCGCCTGTTCGCACAGGCATCGCCCAGCCTGCAGGCCGCGGTCGGGCCCGGCTGGCAGCCGTGGCTGAGCGCCGCGCACTGCGATTGCGGTACCGCGCTGGCGTCGGCGCGGGCCGAGCCGGAATGGAAGGGTGATGCCGAACGCTGGCGGAAGAAGGGCTGGAGCGAGGCCAAGATCGCCCGCGCGCTGGCCGGGCAGCTGGCGCATTTCGAGCAGGAACGACAGGCGCGCCAGAGCGAAGGCCTGGCCGATGCCGGGCAGTGGTTGCTGCGCATTGATGCCCTGCTGCAGACTGGCGCGGCGCGGATTGGGTTGCTGGTACGCGACTACGACGGCGCGGTGGGCGCCCGGCAGCCGCCACCGCCGGAATGTCATTGGTCGCGGGGCCAGCTGGCCGCAGCGGATCTGCTGGCGCTCGCGCCGGGCACGTTGCATTGGATCGAGCGCGGGTGAGAGCGCGTGACCCCCATCCACGCATGGCGTGGATCTACTCGATGAACCTGTAATCGCGGTCGATCAGGTCCTGCAGGTAGGCATCGAAGCTCGGCGCGATGACCGCATAACTGTCCGGATCATGCAGGTAGCGCACCACCTGGCCGACGCTGCCGCCCGGTGCCGGGTCGAAATCCAGGTACAGCATCGAAGTGCCACCGTTGTTCATGCAGTGCGAGAAGCACAGGCGGCGGCTCATCGGCAGATCGCCGTCGATGCCGTCGCCGAGAATCTCCGGCTCGTCGTCCAGCCATTCCTCGTAGATGGACCGGATGCTGTCGTCCCACTGCCGCTGGTCGTCGAAGATCTGCGCGACCGAGCGCAGGTAGTAGGGGTACCCGCCGCCCTCGACATCCGAACCCAGCATCAGCACGCAGACCTCGCCACCGGGATACTTGCGGAAGTGCGTGCCATCGACCCAAGACAGCAATGCCAGCAGGCTGTCCGGCACCTGCGGCCATTGCGCGCGCAGGCGCTGCAGATCCTCGGTGCTGGCGCCCTGGACGTGCGCCCATTGCGCCGCGTCCTCGGCCGGCAGGCGCGGGACAAGGCCAGACAGAAAGCGATCAACAAGATTCATGAAAAAAAGGGACGGAGGGGATTAAGTCGTATCCAACCACACCTGCGTCACGTCGCCAATGCAGAATGCGACCCGGGAGGGTGTTCTGCGACTTAATCCCCTCCGTCCCCTTTTTTCACTGGAGCAGGCGCATGAACCGTTGGCGGTGTGGTGTGGCGATGGTGCTGGGGCTGGCGGCGATGCCGGCCTGGGCGGCGATGAAGACCCAGACGGTGGAGTGGAAGCACCAGGGCACGACCTTCAGTGGCGTGCTGGTCTATGACGACGGCGACAACGACAGGCGCCCGGGCCTGGTGATGGTGCCCAACTGGAAGGGCGTGAACGCGTCGGCCATCGAGAAGGCCAAGCAGCTGGCCGGCGATGACTACGTGGTGCTGGTGGCCGATGTGTACGGCAAGGGCGTACGGCCGAAGACCGATGCCGAGGCGGGCCCGGTGGCGACCAAGCTGCGCAACGACCGGCCGCTGCTGCGTGCGCGTGCGCTGGAAGCGGTGAATGTACTCAAGGCCCAGGCCGGCAAGGCGCCGCTGGATGCCAGCCGGATCGGGGCAGTGGGCTTCTGCTTCGGCGGCACCACGGTGCTGGAACTGGCCCGTGCCGGTGCGCCGCTGGCCGGCGTGGTCAGCCTGCATGGCGGGCTGGGCTCGCCGCTGCCGGCGCAGGCCGGTGGCAGCCATCCCTCGGTGCTGGTGCTCAACGGCGCCGACGACAAGAGCGTGACCGCTGAGGACATCGGCAGCTTCCAGAAGGAGATGGACGCGGCCAAGGTCGATTGGGAATTCACCAACTACAGCGGCGCGGTGCACTGCTTCGCCGAGCGCGATGCCAACAGCCCGCCGGGCTGCCAGTACAACGAACGGGCTGCCAAACGCGCGTGGAAGGCGCTGGATGAGTTCTTCGAGGAGCGGTTCATGTAGCGTGTAGCGTCGAGCCATGCTCGACTGTTGAAGGCGTGCCGACCAAGGTCGGCACCTACCGGTGCTTCTGTGCCGACCGAGGTCGGCACCTGCCGGCTGTTGTGGGTGCCGACCGTTGGTCGGCGCACCTTCACCGGTCAATGCGAGCGCTGCACCGCGTAGCGGGCCAGCCCGCGCAGGGCGGCAACCGCATCGTTGTCGCCAAGGCCGTCGAGCGCGCGCTCGGCGGCTTCGGCGTATTCCTCGGCACGGCGGCGGCTGTAGTCCAGGCCACCCGTGGCGTGGATGGCGGCCAGCACTTCCGGCATGGCCGAGGCGTCGCCGTCCTGCACGATGCTGCGCAGGCGCTCGCGGGTGGCGTCGTCCGAATGGGCCATCGCGTGGATCAGCGGCAGGGTGGCCTTGCCTTCGGCCAGATCGTCGCCCAGGTTCTTGCCCAGTTCCTCGGCATTGGCCGAGTAGTCCAGCACGTCGTCGGCAATCTGGAAGGCGTAGCCCAGGTGCATGCCGTAGTCGTACAGGGCCTGCTGGGTGGCTTCGTCCACGCCGCTGGCCAGCGCGCCCAGGCGGGTGCCGGCAGCGAACAGCACCGCGGTCTTGCGTTCGATCACGCGCAGGTAGGCCGCTTCGTCGGTGTCCGGGTTATGCACGTGCAGCAGCTGCAGTACTTCGCCTTCGGCGATGCGGTTGGTGGTGTCGGCCAGGATCTGCATGACCGGCATGCGGTCCAGTTCCACCATCAGCTGGAAGCTGCGCGAATACAGGAAGTCACCCACCAGCACGCTCGGCGCGTTGCCCCACAGGGCATTGGCGGTGCTGCGGCCGCGCCGCAGGCTGGATTCGTCCACCACGTCGTCGTGCAGCAGGGTCGAGGTATGGATGAACTCGATGATCGCCGCCAGCTGGTGGTGCTCCGGGCCGGCCTGGCCGACCGCGTGGCCGGCCAGCATCACCAGCATCGGGCGCAGGCGCTTGCCGCCAGCGGAAATGATGTGGTCGGCGATCTGGTTGATCAGTACGACGTCCGAAGACAGCCGGCGGCGGATCAGGGCATCGACGGCGGCCATGTCGGCTGCGGCAAGCGACTGGATCTGGGGCAGGCCCAGGGCGGGGCGGGTGTCTTCGGTGATGGTCATGCGATCAGGCTTTCAGGCTCGCCGCCAATTATAGGGTCTGGCCGTGAAATCGGGCGGAACTTGGCAGGACGGGCCATTTCGCGGGCCGTTGGCCGGCCCCGCGGCGTGAATACGTATGCAGGCAGCGCCATGCCCCGGAAGCCACCGCTAAGCTTGCCGGAGTTGGTTTTCGGCCCGCTGCCGGTGGGTCCCGCATGCCCGGAGGGGGGCTGTCGATGTCGCACAATCCATGGTGGCGCGGAGCCGTCATCTACCAGATCTACCCGCGCAGCTACCTCGACGCCAGCGGCGACGGGGTCGGCGACCTGCCGGGCATCATCCAGCGCCTGGACCACATCGCGGCGCTGGGCGCCGATGCGATCTGGATCTCGCCGTTCTTCAAATCGCCGATGGCCGATTTCGGCTATGACATTGCCGACTACCGCGACGTCGACCCGCTGTTCGGCAGCCTGGAGGATTTCGACCGCCTGCTGGCCAAGGCGCACGGCCTGGGCCTGAAGGTGATGATCGACCAGGTGCTCAGCCATACCTCGCTGGAGCATGCCTGGTTCCGCGAGAGCCGCCAGGACCGCAGCAACCCCAAGGCCGACTGGTACGTGTGGGCCGACCCGCGCGAAGACGGCACCCCGCCCAACAACTGGCTGTCGCTGTTCGGTGGCGGTGCCTGGCAGTGGGAGCCGCGCCGCGAGCAGTACTACCTGCACAACTTCCTGGTCGACCAGCCGGACCTGAACTTCCACAACCCGGACGTGCAGCAGGCCACCCTGGACAACGTGCGGTTCTGGCTGGACCGCGGCGTGGACGGCTTCCGCCTGGACGCCATCAACTTCTGCTTCCACGACGCGCAGCTGCGCAATAACCCGCCCAAGCCGGCGGACAAGCGCGTGGGCCGTGGCTTCAGCCCGGACAACCCGTACGCCTACCAGTACCACTACTACAACAACACCCAGCCGGAAAACCTGCCGTTCCTGGAGCAGCTGCGCGCGCTGCTGGACGAGTACCCGGGGGCGGTGAGCCTGGGCGAGATCTCCTCGGAGGACTCGCTGGCCACCACCGCCGAGTACACCCAGGATGGCCGCCTGCACATGGGCTACAGCTTCGAGCTGCTGGTGGACGACTACAGCGCGGCCTATATCCGCGATACGGTCTCGCGCCTGGAAGCGGTGATGACCGAGGGCTGGCCGTGCTGGGCCGTGTCCAACCATGACGTGGAACGGGCCGTGAGCCGCTGGGGCGGCCGCCCGTCCGACCCGCGCCTGGCCCGCATGCTGGTGGCGATGCTGTGCTCGCTCCGCGGTTCGGTCTGCCTGTACCAGGGCGAGGAGCTGGGCCTGGCCGAGGCCGAGGTGGCCTTCGAGGACCTGCAGGACCCCTACGGCATCACCTTCTGGCCGAACTTCAAGGGCCGCGACGGCTGCCGTACCCCGCTGCCGTGGACCGACGCCCCGCTGGCCGGCTTCACCACCGGCAAGCCCTGGCTGCCGATCCCGGCCGAGCACCGGGCGGCGGCCGTGGCCGTGCAGGACACCGACCCAAGTTCGGTCCTGGCGGCCTTCCGGGCCTTCCTGGCCTGGCGGCGGACCCAGCCGACCCTGCAGCACGGGGACATCCGTTTCCTGGACAGTGCCGAGCCAGTGCTGCTGTTCGAGCGTATGCTTGCAGATGAAACCCTCCTGCTGGCCTTCAACCTGTCGGCCGAGGCGGTCAGCCACCCGCTGCCGGCCGGTACCTGGCAGCAGGTGGCCGTACCGGGCCCGGATGCGGGCACGGTCGAGGGCAACGAACTGCGGCTGCCGCCGCGCGCGGTGTATTGCGCACGACGCAGCTGACCGATTTCTCCGGTGGCGGTACTTGCGGGGACGGGGCCGAAGCGCCCCGTCCCTTTTTTGTGGGTGGCTGTTGGCCGTCACTTTCCAACTATTGGAATGGAACCGGCCGGGATGGGCGTGGACACTGGTGGCCCCTACATGGTGGACCTCCGATGCGTTCCTTTGCTTCCCTGACCCGAGTGTTGTTGCTGGCAGTGGCGCTTTCCGCTGCATGCCCCCTCTCCGCCACACCCATCGTGATCGTGGGGCCCGCGCTGGAGGATGCCTTTGAGGGGGCTGACGTGGTACCTGGCCTGAAGCAGCTGCTCGGGCCGGAGTACCTGGCGTTCCGGCGCAACTTCGATGAGTCGGCGGTGCCGGTGCCGTTGAAGGATGGGGGCCTGCTGCTTGATGGGTGGCGATTGGGATTTCCCTCACATCACGCAGCTGCCGTGGTGGTCTACCCCGATGGGACGCTGCATGCGGCCTACTACAACGCTGAAGATCGAGTGGTGCGGTACTTCTCCACATCGGGTGGACTTCAGCACCGCGCACTGCTGGTCTGGGCAAAGCGATTTGACCTGCCTCTGGATCAATCGCCTTCCCCTCACCGTTCTGTGGAAGAGACTCCCAGAGCATCCGTGCTGGCAGTGCCGAGTTTGGAAGAGCAGGCAGCCATGCGATCGGTGGCCGCCGCGATCTGGTCTGCCGAGCTGGCCTCGGGTTGGAACATGAATACCGAAGTGGGGCGCGTTCTCGGTGAGGCCACCAAGCAGATCATGGACTGCTCTGCCGCCTTCAGCCTCGTGCCAAAGCCTGCGGGCTGGGTGCCAGGTTGGGCGTATGTTGCGCAGACATCGGTCCAGATCGTCGCCTATGTCACGGGTGCGTCGGCGCATAGGGTCTACCGATCCTGTGTCATTGCTACCGCCAGTCGCCAGCGCTCGTTCATCGAGTTTGCCTCGGGCGGGTTCTGAGCACGGAGCGACGGCATCGTGTGGGAACTGCTGGGCCAGATTGTTTCCGTTGTCCTCAACAATGTGGGCCACGCGCTTGGCAGGTTCAGTGGTCGTGTCTTGCTGGCGCTGATGCTGGTCATTGCGATCAGCTGCGCCTTTCTCATCCCGTAATCTTCTGGCGGGCGCATCCACGCCATGCGTGGATGCATTCAGTAGATCCACGCCATGCGTGGATGCGGTGGCTGGAGCGGTGTCGATGCGCAAAAGAAAACCCGCTGCCTGCGCAGCGGGTTTCCGGTCCTGCTCCCCTTGTTGCGTCGCCGGGCATGGCCCGGCGCTACCGGTGGGGTGCCGGCCAGTGGCCGGCACTGCCGATCATGCTCAGAACTTGTAGTTCACGCCCAGCACGTAGGTGCGGCCCCACTCGATGTACTCCAGCGGGCGGTCCTTGGTGCCGGCATAGGTGCGGTACGGCTCGTTGGTCAGGTTGCTTCCCTGCAGCAGCAGGGTCAGGCCACGCATGGCGCTGCTGTCGCTGAAGGTGTAGCTGATCTGCGCATCGGTCACGTTCTCGCCCACCACGTAGCGCAGCGTGCGGTTGCCGTTGAAGTTGCCGATCTCACCGATGAAGTCCGAACGACGGCGCTGGCTCACGCGTGCTTCGAAACCGTTGCGCTCGAAGTAGGCGGTGAAGTTGTACACGCGGTCGGACAGGCCGGGCAGGCTGATCGGATCCGAACCCACGCTGGAGGCGCTTTCCGGGTCGAGGATCTTGATGTCGCTCTTGTTGAAGGTGGCGCTGGCCTGCACGCCGAAGCCACGCAGGCTCTCGGTCAGCATGTCCAGCGGGAACGATGCGGTCAGTTCCAGGCCCTTCAGCGTGCCGCCCTTGCCGTTTTCCGGGGTGGAGAACGTACCGGTGGTCAGCACCGGCACGGTCATGCCCGGCGGCGGCACGTAGCTGCCCAGCAGGTCGGTGAAGTCGTAGTCGTCCACCGACTGGGTGTAGACGTAGCTCTTCAGGTCCTTGTAGAAGATCGCGGCGGCCACGTAGGCCTTTTCACCGAAGTACTTCTCGTAGGACAGGTCGAGCGCAGTGGCACGCCACGGATCCAGCAGCGGATTGCCGCCGCTGCCGCCGGGCTTGCCGGTGGCGGTATCCACGCCGAATTCCAGGCCGGCACGCATCTGGTCCACGCGCGGGCGTGCGACCTGCTTGGCCGCGGCGAAGCGCAGCGTCTGCTGGTGCGGGAACATGAAGGCCAGGTTCAAGCTCGGCAGCCAGTCGTTGTAGGTCTTGCCGTTGGAATACGGCTGGATGTTGCTGCCGGCCGGCTGCGAGCTGTCCCAGTAGCGCGAATCCGAGCTCTGGTCGGTGTGCTGCATCTGCACGCCGATGTTGCCGCGCACGCCTACGTCACCGATGTCGGTATTGAGGTTCAGGCGCGCCCAGGCGGTGGTGATCTTTTCCTGCACGACCCACGACTTCGGGATCAGGTAATCGAGGTTGTCGACCGGATCGAAGGTCATGTAGCGGCCGACGGCCGCCGGCACGTTCCACGCCGGGATGTAACCGATGCCGGCAAAGCCCAGGTTGACCGGCGAGTACTGCAGGTCCGAGGCGATGTTGGCATCGCCCTGTGCGCCCAGCAGGATGTTGCCTTCGGACTGGGTCTTCACCTTGCGGCGGTCGGCGTAGTTCACGCCCACATCGATGTCCGGCGCCCACGAGGCGATGGCCTCGGGCAGGCCGATGGTCGCGGCCAGCTTGGCACCCTTCAGGCGGTCTTCCACCTGCGGCACCTTGCCGTAGCCGGAGCCGTAGATGGTGTTGGTCAGGAACAGCGCATCGGGGTTGGAGTAATCCAGGCCCGGGGTGATCTGCGAGAAGCCATTCGGGCGGATCTGCAGGCCGATGGTGTCCAGCTGCGGCATCGGTGTGAGCTGCAGGTTGTTTTCCAGGTTCAGCTCATCGCGCGTGGCCTTGGAGTAGTTCACATCGGCGACCAGCTTGACGCTTCCGAAGGTGAACTCGTTGTTCCAGCCGAACGCGTCGATCTTGTCCTTGCGCTTGTTGTACATGCCGCGCACCAGCGGGTACACGCCGCTGGCGGTGCCACCGGTGAAGGTGCCATCGGCATTGACCTGCGGGTTGCTGATCAGCAGGCCCGGGGTATAGCCACCGTTGTAGTTGCTCAGGTTGAGCTCGAACTGGTTGGCGGTGTCGATCTGCTCGGCTTCGGTGTGGAACGCATCGAAGGTGCTGGTCCAGGCGTTGTTCGGCCGGAACTGGATGGTGGCCATCACGCCGTCGCGCTTGTTGTTGCCGGTACGGCGCAGCGCCTTGATGCCATCGGAGAAGTAGGTACCCGCGGCCACGCCCGGACGATTGCCGTTGGTGGTCTGCTCGGTGGTCCACGGCTCGTACAGGCCGACCTGGTTTTCCTGGATCGGGTTGTCGCTGTGCGCGTAGCCGATCGAGATGCCCAGGGTCTTGTCGAAGAACTGGTCGATGTAGCTGGCGCTGAAGCGGTTGCCGAATTCATCGACGTTGGCGGCTTCGCCGAGCGAGCTCTTCTGCAGGCGGCCGCTGACGGCGATCACGCGGTCGGGGAAGCTGAGCGGGCGCACGGTCTGCATGTCGATGGTGCCCGACAGGCCCTGGCCGACCAGGGCGGCGTCCGGGGTCTTGTAGACGGTCACGCCGTTGACCAGTTCCGAGGGGTACTGGTCGAACTCGACGCTGCGGTTGTCGCCGGTGCTGACCACTTCACGCCCGTTGAGCAGGGTGGTGGCGAAGTCGGGCGACAGGCCGCGCACGCTGATGACCTGTGCACGGCCGGCCACGCGCTGGGCGGCCAGGCCGGGCAGGCGGCCCAGCGATTCGGCGATGCTCACGTCGGGCAGCTTGCCGATGTCTTCGGCCGAGATCGCTTCGACCACCGAGGTGGCGTCCTGCTTGATTGCGATGGCGTTCTCGATGCCGCGGCGGATGCCGGTGACCTGCACGGTGTCCAGGTTGGTGGCGGACTCGCCGGTGGTGGCGGTGTCGGTGGACTGCGTGGACAGTGCCGATGCCAGCGACGGCACCAGTACAACGGCCAGCGCCAGACTCAGCGCGGTGCGCTTGTGGTTCAACATTTTCCCCTCCCAGGCAATGTTGTAGAGCATCTTGTGGTCGTCCCGGCGGTGCCGTGGACGTGCGACGCGGTGGCCGCTGTCGTCGCCGCTATGGTAGGCAGCGGCTTCCCCGCGGGAATCACCCTGCATACGTATTCAATGGCTTTCACAGCGTTGTAATCGATTCCAGTGTCCGTATTCCAACCCCGGCGCTGCGCGCCGCCGCCCGAGCGCGGGCCCGGGCACTACGGTGTAGAGCCGAGCCCACGCTCGGCTGCTCTCAGAGCGGGGTGAACCGGATCGCCTGGCCGCCGCCCGGTGCCAGTACCAGGGTCAGGGCATCGGCGCTGGTCACCTCGCGCGTCTCGCGCTTGAACGCGAACGGATTGCTGCGGAAATCCGCGCCTTCGCCATCGCGATAGATCTCGGCGCGGTAACGCACGCCCGGTTCGAGGAAGCCCAGCGACACCGGCAGCACGCGGCCGTGTTCATCGGTGATGCTGCCCAGGAACCAGTCGCGGCTGTTGCGGTCGCGGCGCACGATGGTCACGTAGTCGCCAACTTCGCCATCGAGCACGCGGCTCTGTTCCCAGTCCACCGCCACGTCCTCGATGAAACGGAACGCCTCGCGGTGCTGCAGGTAGTGCTCGGGCAGGTCGGCGGCCATCTGGATCGGGCTGTACAGCACCACGTACAGCGCCAGCTGGCGGGCCAGCGTGCTGGGAATGGCCTGGCCGTGGCGACCCTTCAGGCTGAGGATGCCGGGCGTGTAATCAAACGGCCCGGCCAGCATGCGGGTGAACACCAGGTTGACCTCATGTTCGGGCGGGTTGGGCGGCTGGCCCCAGGCGTTGTACTCCATGCCGCGCGCGCCTTCGCGCGAGATCCAGTTCGGGTAGGTGCGGCGCAGGCCGGTGTCCTTGATCGGCTCGTGCGGGTTCACCGACAGGTGCCGCTGTGCGGCCTCCTGCACCACCTTCAGATGGTGGCGGGCCATGAACTGGCCGTCGTGCCACTCGCGCCACAGCGGACCGCCGGCGGGACTGCGGCGGTCGATCTGGCCGTCATCGCAGACGTAGCCGGTCTTGAACTGGTCCACCCCCAGCCGCGCATACAGGTCCAGCGCGGCACCGAGCTGGTCTTCGTAGTGCTCGATGGCGCAGCCGGTTTCGTGGTGGCCGATCAGGTGCACGCCCTTCTTCAGGCCGTACGCGGACAGCGCCTCGATATCGAAGTCCGGCGTGGCGCGGGTGAAATCGAAGTCGTAACCGTTGCCGACCCACATGCCGTCCCAGCCGGGATTCCAGCCTTCCACCAGCACGCCGCGGAAGCCATGGGCGGCGGCGAAGTCGATCACCTTCTTCGTCTTCGCGGTGGTGGCGGCGTGCTTCGGGCCGGTCGCCCAGCTTTCGTTGTCCAGGTGCATCGACCACCACACGCCCAGGTACTTGGCTGGCTTCACCCAGCTCACATCGCCCAGCGCGTTGGGCTCGTTGAGGTTGAGGATCAGGTCCGACTCGACCAGGCCGCCGGCGCGGTCGGCGATCTGCAGGGTGCGCCACGGCGTGGCGAAGGGCAGGGTGCGCCGCACTTTCCAGCCTTCGGCCGAGGGCGAAAGCTGCGCGCGCAGGCGCTGGCCCTCGGTGCGGCGCAGCCACATGCCGGCGTAGTCCACCAGCGCGGCCTCGTGGATGGCCACGTGCAGGCCATCCACGCTGCGCAGGGTCATCGGCGTGTGCACCAGCGGCACCTCGCGCAGCGGCGTGCGCTGGTACAGGTATTCGTAGTGGATCGGTTCGCCGGCCGGAATCCACCAGGCGGTCGAGTCGGGCGCGATGGCGAACTCGGTCAGCTCGTCATCGATGATCGCCTCGCGCAGGTTGGGCTGCTCGGGGAACACATAGCGGAAGCCGAGGCCGTCGTCGTACACGCGGAACACCACGTCCAGGCGGCGCTTGCTGCCGGTGGTCTCGGCCAGCTGCACGGTCAGTTCGTTGAAGTGGTTGCGGGTGACCCGGCGCTCGCCCCAGGGCTGTTCCCAGCTGTCATCGACGCTGCGCCGCTGTTGGCCGAGCAGGGCGAAATCGCGGTCGAGGCGGCCGTCGCGCAGCTCGAAGCCGAGCTTGGAATCGGCCACCACGGGTTCGCCGAAGCGTTCGACGCGGTAGCGCGCGGTGCCACCGTCCAGCACCAGGCTGACCGTGAGCACCTTGCCCGGTGATTCAACGCTGGCGACCTGTGGCGCGGCCTGGGCCACGGTGGCCAGGCCCAGCAGGGCCAGCCCGGACAGATGCGCGAACACCGCGCGTAGTGCAGCAGATGAAGCCGGCATGTCCCCTCCCAAGGCGCCATTGGCAGACCAGGACCATAAGCCAGCGCGGTGGCCGGTCTTCACGCAACGGCGATGAATACGTATGCAACTGGCCGCAGGCCGCAGCGCCGCGTCTACCATGGGGCCAAGGCACCTTGAGGGAGGCGCCGCGCCCGCGCACCGTCATGGTGGCGCGGACCCACAACGGTGCAGAGAGGGAGGGAGGTCGACGGGCGCAAGCCGGTCTGCCGCTTCGATGCTGAAGATCATTTGCCTGACGGCTGCCCTCGGGGCAGCGCTGGGAACGACCGCGCACGCGGCCGACCTGGAATTCAACGGCCGCCATGCGCGCGCCGAAGCCGCTGCCAAGGGCAGCTTCGTGCTGCATGCGCCCAAGGGGGACGTGCAGATCGCCGCCGCGCCCATGCGCAGCCAGACCGCCAGCGTGATGTTCGACGCGCTGTTCGCACTGGCCCAGCAGGACATGGACCAGGACCGCGTCGATGCGATCCGCGATCCGTCCTTCGACGAAGGCCGCCCGGTGCCGTGCGAGTGCTTCCAGACCGGCGCGCGCTGGCCCTATGTGTGGACCCGCGATCTCAGCTTCGCCGCCGACCTGGCCCTGGCGAAGCTGGACCCGCAGCGCACCCGGCAGTCGCTGCAGTTCAAGCTGTCGGCCGCGCGCGATGGCCATACCCCCGGCCTGTTCGTGGCCCAGGACACCGGCTCCGGTGGCAGCTGGCCGATCAGCAGCGACCGCGTGGTGTGGTTCCTGGCCGCGCGCCACCTGCTGGATGATCCGGCCTTCGCCGACCAGGTCTGGCAGGCGCTGCAGGGCACGCTGGCGCAGGACCGGGCGATGGTGTTCGACGCGCAGATGGGCCTGTACCGCGGCGAAACCTCGTTCCTGGACTGGCGCGAGCAGACCTACCCGGACTGGACGCGTGAGAACGTGCGCTTCATCGGCGATTCCTACGCGCTTTCCACCAACGTGCTGCACTACCAGGCCCTGCGCCTGGGTCAGCAGATGGCCGCGCAGCTGGGTGTCGAGCGCAGCGAGCAGTACAAGGCCTGGGCAGATGCGCTGGCGCTGCAGATCGATGCACGCTTCTGGCGGCAGGACATGGGCCAGTACATGAGCTACATCGGCGAAGCGGCGCACCCGGTGCCTTACGCCAAGGTCGACCTGCTGGGCCTGTCGCTGGGCATCCTCGCCGACGTGCTGCCCACCGAACGCGCGCAGCGTGCGCTGGCCGCCTACCCGATGGGGCCGGCCGGTAGCCCGGTGGTGTGGCCGCAGGAAGCGCAGCAGCCGATCTACCACAACCGCGCCATCTGGCCGTTCGTCAGCGCCTATTCGCTGCGCGCCGCGCGCAAGCTCGATGATGCCCCGCGAATCGCCGCCGAGATCCGTTCGCTGATGCAGGGCGCGGCGTTGGCCGGTTCCAACATGGAGAACTACGAACTGGTCACCCAGGCCGTGCACGTGGACGAAGGTGCGCTCAGCGGCCCGGTGGTCAATTCCGAACGCCAGCTGTGGTCGGTGGCCGGTTACCTGGCCATGGTCAGCGAAGGCGTGTTCGGCCTGCAGGACGATGGCAGCGTGCAGCCCAAGCTGCCGGCCAGTCTGGTGCCGGACCTGTTCGGAAAGCAGCGCCGCATCAGCCTGGACGCCAACGGCAAGCGCTACGTGCTGGAGCGGCCGAAGCAGCTGGGCGACGGCCTGCTGGTGGCCGGCAAGGTGAAGACGCGCGGTACCACCACCACCGTGCAGCTGGTGCCGGCCGCTGCCGCGCCACGTGCGGCCGTGGCCAGCGCCGATGCCAATGCGCGCGCACCGGCGACGCCGGCTGCGCCGCAGGCCAGGCGCAGTGGCAAGGGCTGGACCGTGGCCGTGGCCGCCGACCAGGTGCTGTGGCAGGACGGCAAGGTCGTGCAGCCAGCCAAGGGCGTGGCACGCGTGGGCGACGATGGCCTGCAGCATTGCCTGAGCCTGACCCGTCGCGAGGGCGCGCTGGAATCGCTGCACAGCCCGATGCTGTGCGTGGGCCCGCAGCAGGTGCTGCGTGGTGATCGCCAGTGGCGCTTCAACAACGCCAAGGCCGGTCACGTGCGCCTGCGCCTGCAGTACAACAACCCGAACGGGCCGATCAACACTGGCGTGACCGCCGCGGTGAAGCAGTTGAACCTGCAGTGCGCGGGCAAGCCGGCGCAGCGACAGACCGTCACCCTGCCGCACAGTGTGGCCGCGCAGGAATCCACGGCGGTGAGCTTCGCCGTGCCCAAGGGCCGTTGCACGGTCACGCTTGAGGAAGGCTTCAACATGAGCGCACTGCAGCACTTCGCGCACTACACCGGCGGCAAGGGCGGGCGCGAGGGCGTGCTCAACCAGGCCCAGGTGCAGGCGCTGAAGGTGGCACCGGTCGCGGCGGTCGAGGGCGCACGATGAGCCGTCCCGCCAAGCCGCAGCTGTCGTTCTGGCAGATCTGGAACATGTGTTTCGGCTTCCTCGGCATCCAGTTCGGGTTTGCCCTGCAGAACGCCAACGCCAGCCGCATCTTCGAAACGCTGGGTGCATCGCAGGACGCGGTGCCAGGGCTGTGGATCGCCGCGCCATTGACCGGCCTGCTGGTGCAGCCGGTGGTGGGCTACCTGTCCGACCGCACGTGGACGCGCTGGGGCCGACGCCGCCCGTTCTTCATGATCGGCGCGGTGCTGACCACACTGGCCCTGCTGGTGATGCCCAACTCGCCCACGCTGTGGATCGCCGCCGGCACGCTGTGGGTGCTCGATGCCTCCATCAACGTGTCGATGGAACCGTTCCGCGCCTTCGTCGGTGACCAGCTGGCGCCCCGCCAGCGGCCCACCGGCTATGCGATGCAGAGCTTCTTCATCGGCGTCGGCGCCATCGTCGCCAGCTTCCTGCCCTTCATCCTCACCCACTTCGGTGTCAGCAACACGGCGGCGCCGGGTGAAGTGCCCGATTCGGTGCGCTATGCGTTCTATTTCGGTGCGGTGGTGCTGCTGGCCGCGATCAGCTGGACGGTGTTCAGCACGCGCGAGTATTCGCCCACCGAGCTGGCCTCGTTCGACGATGCCGAACCGCCGGCGCACCATGCCGGCGCCACCATCACCGGGCCCGCGCCCTGGGGCCAGGTGGCGCTGTGGCTGGGCCTGGGCGTGCTGCTGGCGTCGCTGATCGCCTGGCGCCAGGGCGACAGGATGCTGTACGTGCTGGCCGGCCTGTGCGCGGGCTACGGTCTGCTGCTGGCATTGGCCCGTGTGCTGCCCGGCACGCACATGCTGGCCGCCATCGTCGGCGATCTGCGCGCGATGCCGGTGACCATGCGGCGCCTGGCCTGGGTGCAGTTCTTCTCGTGGTTCGCGCTGTTCGCGATGTGGATCTTCACCACCGCGGCGGTGGCCGGTACCCACTTCGGTTCCACCGATCCGCAGTCGGCAGCCTACAACGAAGGTGCCAACTGGGTGGGCGTGCTGTTCGGTGCCTACAACGGATTTGCCGCGCTGGCCGCACTGCTGATCCCGCCGATGGTGCGCGCGCTCGGCCTGCGCTGGAGCCACCTGGTCAACCTGTGGCTGGGTGGGGCAGGGCTGATCTCGATGATGTTCATCGACGATCCGCGCTGGCTGCTGCTGTCGATGGTCGGCGTCGGCTTCGCCTGGGCGTCGATCCTGTCCCTGCCATATGCCCTGCTGTCGGACAGCGTGCCGGCGGCGAAGATGGGCGTGTACATGGGCATCTTCAATTTCTTCATCGTGATCCCGCAGCTGGTCGCGGCCAGTGCGCTGGGCTTTGCCCTGCGTGCGTGGCTGGGTGACCAGCCGATCCACGTGCTGGTGCTGGGCGGCTGCAGCCTGCTCGTCGCCGGCCTGTGCGTGCTGCGGGTTCCGTCCCGTCCGGAGGTGGTGTGATGCGTTGTGTGTTGGCTGTTGCTGTTTCCCTTGCCCTGTTCGCCGGCCAGGCCGTGGCCGCGCCGCGCCCGGACTACGTCGGCACCACCGAGCCGTTCGCCAGCGATGCGGTGTACTTCGTGGTCACCGATCGCTTCGTCAACGGTGATACCTCCAATGACCACCGCGACCAGGGCGGCAGGCATCGCACGTTCGACATCCCGGTGCCGTGCCCGGACAAGGTCGACGGCAATATCGGCTACCTGGGCGGCGATTTCCGCGGCGTGCTCGACAACGCGCAGTACATCCGCAACCTCGGCTTCGGTGCGGTGTGGATCACGCCCATCGTCGACAACCCGGACGAGGCCTTCACCGGCAGCAAGCCGATCAGCTGCACCAGCACGCTGACCGACCGCGGCAAGACTGGCTACCACGGTTACTGGGGCATCAACTTCTACAAGCTCGACGAACACCTGCCGAGCAAGGATCTGGATTTCGCCGGCCTCAACAAGGGCCTGCACGCTGCCGGCCTGAAGGTGGTGCTGGACATCGTCGGCAACCACGGTTCGCCGGCATGGACCATGCCGAAGCGGCAGCCGCAGTTCGGCCAGATCTTCGACAAGGACGGCAAGCTGATCGCCGACCACCAGAACCTGCCGCCGCAGAAGCTGGACCCGAAGCACAACCCGCTGCACGCGTTCTACAACAACATCGGCCCGGTCGACAGCAAGGACGGTTCGATCTTCGACGGCAACCTGGCCGAGCTGTCCGACTTCAACCAGGACAACCCGGCAGTGATGGATTACCTGGTTGGCGCCTACCTGCAGTGGACCGCGCAGGGCGTGGACGCGCTGCGTATCGACACCATCGGCTGGCTGCCGCACCCGTGGTGGCACGAGTTCGTCAACCGCATCCGTGCCGCGCATCCGGGCATGTTCATGTTCGGCGAGGCGTTCGACTACAACGCCGCCAGCATCGCCGAACACACCTGGCCGGCCAATGCCAACGTCAGCGTGCTGGATTTCCCGCTGCGTGGCGCGCTGGAACAGACCTTCGGCACCACCGGCAAGGGCTTTGAGACGCTGGCCGAACCGCTGCACCTGACCGGCGGCCCGTACGCCAACCCGTACGAGCTGATGAGCTTCTACGACAACCACGACATGCCGCGCCTGCAGGCCAGCGACACCGGCTTCATCGACGCGCACAACTGGCTGTTCACCGCGCGCGGCATCCCGGTGGTCTACTACGGCTCGGAAACCGGCTTCATGCGTGGTCGTGCCGAACATGCCGGCAACCGCGCCTACTTCGGCCAGCAGCGCGTGGATGACGCGCCGCAGAGCCCGATCTTCGCGCCACTGCAGCGCATCGCCAGGCTGCGTGAGGCCACCCCGGCCCTGCAGCGCGGCCTGCAGGTGAACGAGCGCCTGCAGGGCGATGAGGCGGTGTTCTTCCGCGTGCTGCAGCACGGCGATGTGGCGCAGACCGCACTGGTGCTGCTGAACAAGGGCGATGGCGCGCGCAGCATTGAAGTGGATCGCTTCCTGCAGCCCGGTACCTGGCGCGACGCGATGGACGGCGGCGAGCTGAAGGTACAGCGCTCGTTGAAGGTGCAGGTGCCAGCGCACGGGGTGAAGGTGTATGTGCTGGACGCCCCGGTGCGGCAACCCGCGCTGCAGGCCGAACTGGACAAGGCCATGGCTGACCAGCAGGCGCGCGACCAGCGCCTGAAGCGGTAGTGCCGGCCGCTGGCCGGCAGCCCCGGATGGATGGCATATTCAGCTGCCGGCGAGCGGCCGGCACGACAGCAAGGATGGGCTGAATGATGCGACGTCTGCTGGTTTCGCTGGGCGGTGGTGTGGCTACCGGTGCCCTGATCGCGGCAGTGACCTTCCCGTGGCTGGCGCGCACTGCCGCCATCGCCATGCCGCGCACGTTCAACGTCCATCTGTGGGACGCGCTGGTCGTATTCGGCCTCGGCGCCAGCCTGGTAGCGCTGCCGCTGACGCTGCTGGGCTTGCGCCTGACCCGGGTGCGAGGCACCGATGTGGCGACCCTGCTGGTGTCGGCCCTGTTCGCGCTGGTCGTCGCACTGAAGATGATGGACGCGCTGTACGCGGGCGGCAGCGTGATGCTGGCATGGGCCGTGGGCATGCTGTTGGCCGCGCTGCTGCACGGCCTCTGGCGGTCGTCTGGCCAGAGCCCGGTCCCCGCGCAGTAGAGCCAGGCCATGCCTGGCGGGAGCCCCGTGCAAGCTGTAGAGGCGAGCCTACGCTCGGCTGCGCTTGGCTGCGCTTGGGAGGGCAGAGGCAGCCGAGCATGGGCTCGGCTCTACAATAGGCCCCCCTGACTCCCTGCCGTACCGCCATGACCGACCTCTCCCCGCAGACCCCGATCGAGACCCTGCTGAAGGCCGCGATGGACGGCGCAGTGCCGATCCGCGCCTTCATGGAAGCCTTCGTGGCCTCCGAGGTGGTGCTGCTGACCGGCAGCCTGGTCACCCCCGATGGCAGCGGCTTCGACCCGCTGCTGTTCGACAAGCAGGGCACCCTGCACGTGGCGGTGTTCACCGATCCGGCGCGGGTGGGCATCCACGGCCAGCAGGCCCCGCACCAGATCCGCTGGCTGATGCTGGACGTGCTTCGCCGCGTGCCCGGTGGCTACGGCGTGGTGGTCAACCCCGGCACCACGCTGGGCTTTGAGATCTCCGCCAGCGGCGTGGGCGAGATCCTGAAGGATTTCGCGCAGGGGTGAGCAAGGTCTCCGGAATGGACTCGATGGCCCGCGCTGCCTCCCACCACGAACGGCGGGCGGCCATCTGGCTGGCGACTGGCGTGGCTCTGTCGATGGTGATTGGGTTGACGCTTGCATTCGGCTTCAATATCGACAACAGCCCCGCGCCGCTGCTGGCATGGGTCGGCAGCTGGGGCGCAGCGTGGCATCTGTACCGCCGTGCGCGGTTGCAGGGGCGCGGGGCATGGTTGTTGGGCGGCTTTGCCATGCTGGGGCCAGTGCCGGCAGTTCTGGTCCATCTCTGGTTGCGCTGGGCGTAGAGCCACGGAGGTCGATGCTGGCCATGCCGGTGTTGCGCAGGGCTGCCGCGTTCGTCGAGTCGAGCTTGCTCGACTGCTTCTGCAGACAGCAGTCGAGCAAGCTCGACTCCACGGAAGGGGTTGCCAGGCATGGTCTTGCACCACTTCAGACCGGGTAGTAGAGCAGGGCGGAGCCCTCGGCCAGTGCTTCTTCGTAGAAGCCGGAAAAGCCACGGTAGGCGTCGGTGTTGAGCGCGTCCACCTGGAGACGGCCACAACGCAGGTCGCGTATCTCATCGAAGCCAAAGCGTTCGCATTCGGTCACGGCCAGGTCGAAGGCATCACGCTCTTCCTCCTGCCTCAGGAACAGCAGGGCGTTGTGGACCACGCCGATGTCAGGCGCGTTCCATTCAAACTCCGACGTGCCGGCATAGCGGCCGGTGAATCCATAGACCATCACGATCACGTTGTCTCTCCCGCCGGAACAGCGGAGGTGCCGGCAACCACCGGCACCCCCGCCTGCATCACATCGACACCTTCTTCCGGTTGTCGTCGCTGTCGCGGTCGATCAGCTTGTTGTACGGATCGAACCCGGCTTCATCCGGCCTGGCGTCCACGGTCACCGTGATCGTAGGGCCGGCCCCGGTGATGTGATGGCGCTGCAGGTACAGCACCTTCTGGTCACGCTCCTTGCCGGAAGGACCCTTGGCGAACACACCGATCTCAACCCAGTCGTCCAGCGGGGCCGGCGTTTCCTTGCCCTGGCCGTCGGCGTACACCTTGGCCGCGTGCAGTTTCAGGGTCACATCAAAGCGGCCATCGTCACGCTTGCGCGCGCTGGCCGATTCCAAGCGGTTGTCGTACAGGGTGATCTTCTCGAACAGGTCGGTCAGCAGCTGCTGGCGGTCGGCCGGTGTTTCCGCGCGCAGGTAGGCCACCAGTTCCCGCGAGGTGGTGTACGGCGGCTGCTGGTAGCCCTTGTCCTGCAGGAAACGCTGCAGTGCGCGGTTCACGGCAGCTTCGCCGATCTCTTCGCGCAGGCGGTAGAACACCAGCGAACCCTTGTTGTAGTGGATGTACTGCTGGTTCTCCACCCGCTCCAGCGGCAGTTCCCCGATGCGCTCGCTGCCACGTCCGGCCAGGTAGCGGTCCAGCTCGGTCTTCAGGAACTGGCGCATGTGCGCGCGGCCGTACTCCTTCTCCATCACCATCAGCGCCGAGTACTGCGAAAGCGATTCGGACAGCACCGTCGCGCCCTGCACATTGGCGCCGATCACCTGATGCGCCCACCACTGGTGCGCGATCTCATGGGCGGTCACGTAGAACACGTAGTCCACCTTGTCCGGATCGCGCAGGTCAGCGATGAAACCAATGGACTCGGAGTAGGGAATGGTGTTGGCGAAGGACTGAGCGAAACTGCGGTAGCCCGGGAACTCGATGATGCGCACCTGGCGGTGCTGGTAGGGGGTGAAGTTGGCCTCGTAGTAGGCCAGCGACTTCTGCACGGCCTCGATCATCCGGTCCACGTTGTAGGGGTGGGCCGGGTCGAAATACACCTCGATCGGGATGTCCTTGTACATGCCCTTCTTCACCTGCCAGCGTGCTGACAGATAGGCATAGAAGTTCAGCATGGGCCGGTCCATGGCGTAGCTGAAACAGCGGCGGCCATCGACCGTGGCTTCCTTCTGCAGGTAGCCCGGGGCCAGCGCGACCTGGTCCGGCGCAGTGCAGATGGTGGTGCGGAAGTCCAGCCAATCCGCGTCGTCGGAAATATAGGTATTGGCACGTGCCGCTTCATCTTCCAGCTTCGGCATGCGGGTCGGTTCGCCCAGGCCACGCTTGCGTCGCTCGTTGCGGTCTTTCAGCTCGCTGTTCTCGTCGTAGCCGAAGGACGGCAGCATGCCGCTGTTGAAGAACGTACCGTTGTCCACGATGTTGCTGGGCGCCTGGCTGGCCGTGATGCCCCTGGGCTTCTGTTCGACGCGGAAGTGCACCAGCCGCTGTTCGCCGGGTTGCAGCGGCGCAGCCAGCCGATAGATGCGGTAGCCCAGGTCTACGTCCTGGAAGGTCAGGCGCTGCCCGCCAAGGTCGACCTTGACCAGCTCGCGGTCGTCGCCCATCGAGATGTGGATGTCGCTGATCGGCGTCGCGTGCGTGTTGCGTATCGTCCAATCGGCGTCGAGCGTCATGCTCTGCGTTTCCGGACGCAGATCCACGCGGTTGTCGATGGCGATGATGCGTGGCTGCGGCAGGTTCCTGTATCTGGACAGCTCGCGCTCGTAGCGCACCTGCAGATCACGCTGCTGGTCCGGGGAGACGAACTCATTGCGGATGTTGGTGCTCCAGTACAGCCAGCCGCCCAGAGCGACGAAGGCCAGCAGGGAGACTGCAAAGCCGGCGCCGGTCGGGCCGCGCAGGCGGTGCCTGGCCAGCTTTACCCGGTCACGCAGGCCGGTGCCCACGCCGCGCACCCAGAAGGCCGACGCCAGGAACAGCAATGCGACCAGCAACAGGGCCCAGTAGCCTTGGAACACCAGCTGCCCGGGCAGGAAGTGGCCGTAGCCGTTCATGTCCGAATACGGTGCGTTGGGCCAACTGCCGAAGTTGTACAGGTTCTGGGTGTAGTCCAGCAGCCCCAATGCGACCTGGGCGATCATCACCACGATCAGCAGCGCGTAGCCGAAGAACTTGTTGTTGGTCAGCACCTGCAGGACCAGTGCCAGCCCGCCCATCAGGATGTAGAACACCGAGCCCAGTGCCAGCGCCTGCAGGTACAGCAGCGGCTGCAGATGGGTATAGCCCTGCGCCAGCTGCAGCACCATCGACACCACCGCGCCGATGAGCTGGAACGTGGCGACGATCACCACCAGCGTGGTGAGCCGGGCCAGCAGCGGTACCCAGTTGGGTACGGGCATGGCGTCGCTGACTTCGTTGAGGCGGACGCTGCGTTCCTTCCAGATCAGTTCGCCGGAATAGAACAGCACGATGATCACCAGCAGCCAGCTGTACGCCTGCTGCAGCGCCGTGAGCATTTCGCTGGTGACCGGCCAGATCGGCGTGCCGTACAGCGAACTCTGGTGCAGCGCGCCGGGGATGAAGTTGGCCAGGCCCAGCACCAGCAGCACGATGAACGGCACGCTGCGCAGCACGCCCACGGTGTCGAAGCGCACCTGGCGCAGGAACTGGCGCCAGCCGGTAGCGGCGGTGAACACCGGGCGCACACGCGGCGCCACGATCTGCACCGGACGCGCCGCATCAGCACCGGCCACGGCATTGCGCCGGCCCCAGCGGCGACGCCCGCTGCCGGAACGTTCGGTGCGGAAGACGGCGAAGGTGGCAGCGAACAGCGCCGCGGCCACGCCCAGCCACAGCGCACGGTTGGCCAGCAGGTAGCCGGCCATCTGCGGCAGCTGGGTGTTGCTCTGCTCGGCCGCCCAGTAGCGTACGGTACGGCCCAGCGCACGCATGCCCAGCGGTTCGGTCAGCGTGGCGATCCAGACGTTGTCGATGTCGCTCAACAGCGACGCGCTGACCCCGTACAGCACGAAGTACACGATCAGGCCGATGTAGACCCACAGGATCGAGCGGGTTGCCGCGGCCAGCAGCGAGAGCAGGGCGGTGGTGAACACCACGTTGGGCAGGACGATCCAGGTGAATGTCCAGACGTAGGCGCCCAGCGATACCGGGCCGACCCGCGCCTTGTCCACCCAGGGCATCAGCGGCCCCAGCAGGATGCCGAGCGCGATGATGAGATAGACCACCAGGCTGGCGCAGATCGCCGCCAGGATGCGCCCGGTCAGGTAGTCGCGACGCTTGATCGGGCTGGCGAAGATCAGTTCGGCCGTACCCAGCTCGAAGTCGCGCAGCAGGGCATTGCTGACGAACATCGTGGACACCAGCATGCACATCATGGTGAACACGCCCATGAAGCGCGCGATGACGATGGGCGCGTTGCTGTGCACGTTGCCGGCGCCGCCGCCGATCTGCACGGCTTCGGTGGAGGTGGCGGCGAAGGCCAGGGCGGCAAACAGGAAGGCCAGCAGCCACAGCAGCGGCGATCGCAGCTGCTCGCGCAGCTCGAAGCGGAAGAAGGTCAGGATCATGGTCTGCTCCGCTCAGGCCGCGCGGGCACGCGCCTGCAGGCGCAGGCGCTGGAAGTAGACGTCCTCGAGATCGGGGGCCACCGCGCGGAAGCCATCGCCGGGATCGCTGGCACTGTGGATGTGGATGACCGGGCGACCGCCGACCAGGCGGGTGGACAGCACCACGTAGCGCGCCTCATGGTCAGCCAGCTCGGACGGCTCCACCTGCTTGCGCCAGACCTGGCTCTGCAGCGCGTCGATGGCGTCGCTCGGGCTGCCGGTCAACAGCACCTCGCCCTTGTTCATGATGGCCATGCTCGGGCACAGGTCGGTGACGTCCTCCACGATATGGGTGGACAGGATCACCGCCACGTTCTCGCCGATCGCAGCCGGCAGGTTGAGGAAGCGGTTGCGTTCCTCCGGGTCGAGGCCGGCGGTGGGCTCATCGACGATGACCAGGCGCGGGTCGCCCAGCAGCGCCTGGGCGATGCCGAAGCGCTGGCGCATGCCGCCGGAATAAGTGCCCAGCTTGCGCTTGCGTGCGTCCCACAGGTTCACCTGCTGCAGCAGGCCATCGACCACCTCGCGGCGCTGCGCGCGCTGGGTCAGGCCTTTGAGCACCGCGAAATGCTCCAGCAGGTCCACTGCGCTGACCTTGGGGTAGACGCCGAAATCCTGCGGCAGGTAGCCCAAGCGGCGGCGCACGGCGTCCTTGTCGCGCAGCACGTCGATCGGCGATTCACCGGGGATGGTCAGCACCGCGCTGCCACTGTCGGCTTCCTGCAGGGTGGCCAGGGTCCGCATCAGCGAGGATTTGCCGGCGCCGTTGGGGCCCAGCAGGCCGAACATGCCGCGCGGAATGTCCAGAGTGACCGCGTTCAACGCGTGGACGCCGTTGGCGTAGGTCTTGGACAGCGAGTCGATCTGCAGCATGCGGCGTACACCTCTTCCCTGTGTGTGAAGAGCCGTTTATCGCGCTGAATACGCTGTTGGTCAATGCCGAAGGTCATGGTTCGTGCCCGAGGGGCGGACGTTGGCGGTGAGATCAACCTGAACGCGGTCCCAAAGCGGCCTTCGATCACACAATGCCTCTACAGCGGCCTCGCTAGGCTTTCATCATCTTCAAAGCCATGCAGGCGCACATGCGGATCGCCACCGGAGTGGAAGGACTGGACACGATTCTGGGCGGCGGCCTGCCGCAGGCCCGGCTGTACCTGCTTGAAGGTCCACCCGGCTCAGGCAAGACCACCCTGTCGCTGCAGTTCCTGCTGGAAGGCCTGCGCCGGGGCGAGCAGTGCCTCTACATCACCCTGTCCGAGACCGCCGAGGAGCTGCGCGAGGTCGCCAACGCGCACGGCTGGTCGCTGGAGGGCCTGCACCTGTTCGAGCTGGGCTCGGCCGAAGGCGCAATGGGCAATGGCCGCCTGCAGTCGGTGCTGCACTCCTGGGAAATGGAGCTGGACGAGACGGTCAACATGATCATGTCCAAGGTGGACAGCATCGGGCCAACCCGGGTGGTGTTCGATTCGCTGTCCGAGCTGCGCCTGCTGGCCCAGGATTCGCTGCGCTACCGACGGCAGATCCTTGCGCTCAAGCAGTTCTTCGGGCCGAAGAGCGCCACCGTCATCCTGGTCGATGATCTGACCTCTACCGGCGAGGAGCGCGATGGCCAGCTGCACAGCCTGTGCCATGGCGTGATCTCACTGGAGCGGCTGACCCTGGATTTCGGCCCCGCGCGCCGCCGCATGCAGGTGCAGAAGCTTCGTGGTGTCGAGTTCGTCGCCGGCTACCACGACATGGTCATCCGCCACGGTGGCCTGGACATCTTCCCGCGACTGATCGCCTCGGAGCACCATGGGCGCTTCCTGGGCACGCCGATCAGCAGTGGTGTTCCGGAAATCGATCAACTGCTTGGTGGAGGCCCCCTGCGCGGCACCTCCACGCTGTTGACGGGCCCGGCCGGCAGCGGCAAGACCAACGTTGCCCTGCAGTACGTCTGGGCCGCGTGTGAACGGGGCGAGCGCGCCTGCATCTTCGAATTCGATGAGCGAGTCGGCACCCTGCTGGCCCGTGCCAAGGCGCTGGACATCGACCTGCACAAGCATCTGGACAGCGGGCTGCTGGAGATCCTGCAGATGGATCCCGCCGAGGTCTCACCCGGCGAGTTTTCCTGGAACCTGCGCAAGTCCGTCGAACAGCGCAACTGCAGCGTGCTGGTCATCGACAGCCTCAACGGCTACGTGACCGCCATGCCGCAGGAAAAACAGCTGATGCTGCAGCTGCATGAGATGCTGTCCTATCTCAACCAGAAGGGCGTCGTCACGTTCCTGGTCAACCCGCAGCACGGCCTGGTCGGCACCATGTCCACCGGCAGCCTCAACGTGTCCTACATCGCCGATGCGGTGGTGTTGTTCCGTTTTTTCGAGGCCAAGGGCCGCATCCGAAAGGCCATCTCGGTCATCAAGAACCGCGGTGGCGCGCATGAGGACACCATCCGTGAACTGAAGATCGATGGGCGCGGTATCACCGTCAGCGCACCGCTGGCCGACTTCCAGGGCATTCTTACCGGGACGCCGGAATTCGTCGGCGATGGCGCGGCGCTGCTCGGCCAGTCCGATGCCCGATAGCGGAGCAGGAGGGCCGGTTGTCCGCATCGTTGCACCGTTCGGGCGTGACGCTGACAGCATCGCGGCGGTGCTCGGCGCTGCGGGCCTTGCCACCAGCATTGCGCCCAACCTGGAAGCGCTGGCAAGCCAACTCGACGACAGCACCGGGCTGGTTGTCGTCACCCAGGAAGCGATGGCGCGTGGGGGCGATGCGTTGCTGCCGGCATTGCAGCAGCAACCCACCTGGTCGGATATTCCCTTCATTCTCCTGCGCTCCGCGCGGTCTTATCGCCGCCCCACACGTGATCCATTGCTTCCTTCATCGATCAACGTCGTTGAGATGGACAGGCCGCTGGGCAGTGTCTCCCTGCTCAGCGCGGTACAGGGTGCCTTGCGCGCACGCGACAAGCAGTTCCTGGTGCGCGACCAGCTGCAGGCGCTGGCTGATGGCCGGGCTGCACTGGCGCGCAGCGAGTCCGAACTGCGCCTGATCGCCGACACGATGCCGGTGCTGATCGCTTTCGTCGATACGACGATGTGCTTCCGCTTTGCCAACACCGCCTATGAAGACTGGTTCGGCCTGGCCACCGGCGAAGTGATCGGCCGCCACGTGCGCGACGTCATCAGTGAACCCGTCTGGCAGCAGCGCAGGCCGGCGATGGAGGCGGCGCTGCAGGGGCAAGGCGCGGTGTTCGAGATCGAATGGCCACACCGCCTGCGCGGTCGCCGCGACTGCGAAGTGCGTTACGCGCCTCGCCGCGATGCGCAGGGCCACGTCGATGGCTTCCATGTGTTCGTCACCGATATCACCACCGCCAAGCTGGCCCTGGCCAGCAGCCAGCAGCACGCCCAGGCTCTGGAAGCGAAGGTGGCCGAGCGTACCCGCGAGCTGGAAATGCAGATGGCCGCGCGCGAGGCCAGCGAGGCGGCACTGCGCCAGGCGCAGAAGATGGAGGCGATCGGCCAGCTGACCGGTGGCATCGCCCATGACTTCAACAACATGCTGACCGGCATCCTGTCGGCGCTGGATATCGTGCGGATGCGCCTGGAAATGGGCCGGGTGGATGACCTGGATCGCTTCCTCGACACGGCGACCGCATCGGGCCAGCGGGCGGCCGCGCTGACCCAGCGGCTGCTGGCGTTCTCCCGCCGGCAATCGCTGGACGCACGACCGGTGGAGATCAACGCGCTGCTGGAATCGGTACAGCACCTGCTGCGCAGCACGCTGGGCGAGTCGGTGCGGATCATTGCCGAACCCAGCGCCGGTGAACTGCACGCCACCCTCGACGCCAACCAGTTCGAGAGCGCCATCCTCAACCTGGCCATCAACGCCCGCGATGCGATGCCGCATGGCGGCCAGCTGACCCTGCGCACTGCCTCAGCCAGTGTGCGCGAGGGGCAGTATCCGGCCGTGCCGGCCGGGCGCTACGTGCAGGTGGTGGTGGCCGACACCGGGGCGGGCATGGCGCCGGCCGTGGTCGAACGCGTATTCGAGCCCTTCTTCACCACCAAGCCCATCGGCAAGGGCACCGGCCTGGGCATGTCGATGGTCTACGGCTTCATGCAGCAGTCCGGTGGCCATATCGCCATCCAATCGCAGGTGGGCGAGGGCACGGTGGTGTCGCTGTTCATGCCGATGGACGAGGCGCCCGGGGCCAGCGCGCCGGCAGCGGCCACGCAGGCGATCCGCCGCGGTGCCGGCCAGTCGATCCTGGTGGTGGAGGACGATGCCCAGGTACGCATGCTGGTGACCGTGGTGCTGGAAGACCTCGGCTACCACACCCAGGTGGTGGGCGATGCCGATGCGGCGATTCCGATCCTGGCCTCGGCGCAGGCCATCGACCTGCTGGTGACCGACGTCGGCCTGCCCGGCATGAACGGCCGGCAGCTGGCCGAGATCGCCCGGCAGTCACGCCCGTCGCTGCCGGTGCTGTTCATGACCGGCTATGCGGAGAAGGCCCAGGAGCGCGCATCGTTCCTCGACGAAGGCATGGCGATGATCGCCAAGCCGTTCCTGTTGGATGAATTCAGCGCTGCAGTGCGTACCGCCATGCCGGGAGCCCGGTAGAGTCGAGCTTGATCGACTGCCGTGCCTGTCGATTCCCGTCGGTGCGCCGATCGGTCATCATCGGGCGCTATCCAGGGAAAGGGAGCAGGGCGTGGGCGGATATCTGTTGCTGAAGGACGATTTCGAGGCGCGCATCCGCCTGCTGGCACCTCAAGAAGGCGGCCGCCGCCACCCCGCGTACAACGGCATCCGTTGGGACTTCGCCTATGCCGATCCGTCGGGCGAGCTTGAGCTGTTCATGATCTTCCCGGAGTTTCTGGGCGAGGATGGCCAGCCTCTGGTCGGTGACATCGCATTGCCGGTCGGCCCGTGGCTGCGGGCAAGGATGCGTATCGTGAACCGGGAACTGCGGCAGACCCTGCATCGCGATCGGATCGCCGAGGGCGTCCGCTTCCATTGCCATGAGGGCCCGCACGTATCCGCGGTAGGGGAAGTCACGCGGATTACCGGCTTGCACGAGACCCTGTAGAGCCGAGCCATGCTCGGCTGCCGTTGCTCGGCGCTACATCCGCTGCGACGACTCGCGCACCACCAGCTTCACCGGAATGCTCAGGCTCTCTACCGGCTGGCGGCCGATCAGCGCCAGCAGTTTCTCCACCAGCAGCTGGCCCGCCTGTTTGGTGTCCTGCTGCACGGTGGTCAGTGCCGGCGACACCGAGGCTGCCAGCGGGATATCGTCAAACCCGGTCACCGCCACGTCCTGCGGCACGCGCAGCCCGGCTTCCCGCAGCGCCCGCATCGCGCCGATGGCGATCAGGTCGCTGGCGGCGCAGATCGCATCGATGCGTTCGCCGCGTGCCAGCAGCGCCTGGCAGGCTTCCTGCCCGGACGCCTCGGTGGTGATGGCATCGTGCTGCAGTGCCGGGTCGGCGGCCAGGCCGTGCGTGCGCAGCGCCTCGACATGGCCGCGGTAGCGCTCCTCGAATTCCGGGTAATGGCTGGAGGCATGGCCGAGGAAGGCGATGCGGCGGCAACCCTGCTGCAGCAGGTGGGCGGTGATGTCATGCCCGCCCTGGAAGTTGTCGCTGCCGATCGACACGCCTGGTTGGCCGGGCAGGGCGGCGCCCCAGCGCACGAAATGCGTGCCCTGTTCGACCAGCCGCTGCAGGCGGTCGCGCGACTGGTGGTAGTCGCCGTAGCCGAGCAGGATGATGCCGTCGGCCTTGTTGCTGTCCTCGTAATCGGCCTGCCAGTCGGTGGACAGTTGCTGGAAGGACACCAGCAGGTCCTGCCCGTGCAGCGCGCAGGCGCGGGTGATCGAGCCCAGCATCGAGTGGAAGAACGGGTTGATCAGCGAGTCGTCATTGGTCGGGTCTTCGAAGAACAGCAGGGCCAGCGTGCCGGCATTGCGCAGGCGCAGGCTGGAGGCGTTCTTGTCGACCTTGTAGTTCAACTCGCGGGCGATGCGCAGGATGCGCTCGCGGGTTTCGGCATTGACCATCGGGCTGCCGCGCAGGGCACGCGACACCGTGGGCTGGGAAACTCCGGCCAGGTGGGCGATGTCCAGGGAGGTGGCTTTGCCTTTGATGGTCATGGGCGGTGCGGGTGGAGGGATTCATGGATGATGCCACGGGTGGCCGGCGCTGGCCCTGACCCTGTCCTGTGGGGCGGGGCGGACGGACAGTGATTGACCGTCCCGCGACAGCCGGGTTGCTGGTGTGGGGCGTCGGCTGGCATGTCCCGCCGCCGACGCAGTGCAGGGCCCGGTGGGGGATGGGGCCACATTCCGGCCGTCGTCGGGGGCTTTCCTGACCGGGCGCACGGCGGCAGCGATGATAAGATGGCGTATTCCTGCATCCCCCAATTTCAACGGGGGCGGCCCCGGCCACTGCCTCCCGTCTGGAGGACGTGCTATCACTGGCGGCCTGCCCCTGTACAACGGACGAACACACCTATGGCGCGTGGCATCAACAAAGTCATCCTGGTCGGCAACCTCGGCAACGACCCGGACGTGAAGTACACCCAGGGCGGCATGGCGATCACCCGCATCAGCCTGGCCACCACCAGCGTCCGCAAGGACAAGGATGGCAACCAGCAGGAACGCACCGAATGGCACCGCGTGGTGTTCTTCGGCAAGCTCGGCGAAATCGCCGGCGAATACCTGCGCAAGGGCAGCTCGGTCTACGTCGAAGGCAGCCTGCGCTACGACAAGTACACCGGCCAGGATGGCGTGGAGAAGTACTCCACCGACATCATCGCCGACGAAATGCAGATGCTGGGCGGCCGCGGTGATGGTGGCGGCGGTGGCGGTGGCGGCAACTACGGCGGCGACCGTCCGCAGCGCCAGCAGGCCCCGCGCCAGGAATACGGCGGCGGTGGCGGCGGCCAGCGTGGCGGCCAGGGCGGTGGTTACGGCAACCAGGGCGGTGGGAACCAGGGTGGCGGCTATGGCAACCAGGGTGGCAATCAGCGCCCGCAGCCGCAGCAGGCCCCGCCGATGGACGACTTCGCGGACGACGATATTCCGTTCTGATCGACAGTCTGGTTGACGCCAGCACAGAACCCCGGCAAGGCCTTTGGCCTGCCGGGGTTTTCTATTGCACGTTGTGGCGTCGATCACCCCACCGCGTTCATCCACTCCACCGCGTCATCGCCCCCGGGAATGCGCATCGGCGCATTCTCGTCGGTCACCGCGCGCCACACCGCTTCGGCCACGGCCTGCGGCGTGGTCACCGGGCCGCTGCTGTCGCGGAAGCTGGCCAGCACGCCCTGCACCAGCGGCCCATAGGCCGGGTGCTCCACGCCGCCCAGGTGCGGGAACGCGTTTTCGCCGAAGCGCGTGGTCGGCGAGCGGCCGGGCAGCACCAGGCGCACGCGCACGCCCAGCGGCGCGACCTCGATGGCCAATGACTCGGTGAAGGCATTCACCGCCGCTTTGCTGGCGCTGTAGACGCCAACCAATGGCAGCGCCTTCACCGTCACCGTGGAGGTCACGTTGACGATCACGCCATGGCCGCGTTCGCGCATCTGCGGCAGCACGGCCTGGGTCATCGCCAGCGTACCCAGGGTGTTGGTGTCGAACAGGGCGCGTGCCGTATCCAGCGGTGTCAGTTCCACCGGCACCGGTGCGCCGAAGCCGGCGTTGTTGACCAGCACGTCGATCGGGCCGGCTTCGGCGATGGCGTGCGCGATGCTGGCCGGGTCGGTGATGTCCAGGGCGAGCACGCGCAGCTGCTCGGACGCAGGCAGCAGGTCGGTGCGCAGGGTGCGCAGGGTGGCGATGACCTTCCAGCCACGATCGAGGAACAGGCGGGCGGTTTCCAGCCCGAAGCCGGAGGAACAGCCGGTAATCAGTACGGTTTGCATCGGGTCCATCTCAGCGGGAACGAGTGACCATGGTCGGCCCCGCTGGCTGGACGGGCTACAATGGAGCGTCCGTATTTCCTCGTCGAGCGTCCAGTGTTGTCCGATCCGCTGTCCGAGGTCGTTTCCCTGCTGCAGCCCACGGCACGCTTTTCCAAGCGGGTCGAGGCGGCCGGCGAGTGGTGCGTGCGCCGCGAAGGCGAGGGCGAGCCGTTCTACATGGCGGTGCTGCATGGACAGTGCCGGCTGTCGGTGGACGGTGGCGCGCCGATCACCCTGCAGACTGGCGATTTCGTGCTCGTGCCGGCCCTGCGTGAGCTGGTCAACACCAGCATGCAGGCGCCGCCGGACATCAGTCCCAGCCTGCCGATGCGCATCGCCGAGGGCCACTTCCGGGTGGGGCGCGAGGACGGACCGGCAGCGTTGTGCGCGCAGATCGGCCACTGCGGTTTCGCCTCGCCGGACGCTGCCTTGCTGGTCTCGTTGCTGCCACGCCTGCTGCATGTACGCGGCGAGCCGCGTCTGGCCATGCTGGTGCAGATGGTGGGCGAGGAGGCGCGCGCGCAGCGGCCGGCCCGCGATGTAGTGCTGGAACGCCTGCTGGAAGTGCTGCTGATCGAGGCGCTGCGCAGCGGCATGGACAGCGTCGGCGGCAGCGGCCTGGTGCGTGGGCTCGGCGATGAGCGGCTCGCCGCTGCGCTGCGTGCGCTGCACGCGCGGCCACAGCATGCATGGACGGTGGCGGAGCTGGCCGGGCAGGCAACGATGTCACGCTCGGGCTTCGCCGCGCGTTTCATGCATGTGGTCGGCGTGGCACCGATGGAATATCTGCTGCAGTGGCGCATGGCGTTGGCCAAGCGCCTGCTCGTTGACCGCTCGCTGAGCCTGGAGCAGGTGGCCGAACGGGTGGGCTATGCCAGCGCCGTCACCTTCGGGGTGGCCTTCGCGCGGTTGGTCGGGATGCCTCCGGCGCGGTTCGCCCGCCTGCGCGGTGCAGGCGCCTGAACGAACGTTCAAAGCCTGCTCCGGAACCGCCATGCCGATCCACTACCATGGGCCACCCCCGTGGAAGCCCTGCCATGACTGAAGCACGCCTCGCCCTGCCCAAGCCGCCCGCTGCCCGCATCGCCGCCTGGCTGCTGATGCTGCTGGGCATGTGGCTGGCGCTGAAGCTGGGGCTGGTGGTCACCCTGTTGTCGGGCCTGCTGGTGTTCCAGCTGACCCATGTGCTGGCCAATAGCGTGGAAGGCAAGCTGCCGCCGGGGCGCGCGCGTGCGGTGGCGGTCATCGTGCTGTCGGCGGTGATCATCGGTGTGCTGGTGCTCGCCGGTATCGGCGTGGCCTCCTTCTTCCGCAACGAAACCGGCGGCCCGGACGTGCTGCTGGCGCGGCTGATGGACATCCTCAACACCTCCCGGCACCAGGTGCCGGCGCTGCTGCAGCCGTACATTCCCGAAGACCTGACCCGACTGCGCGAGGCACTGAACGAATGGGCCGCCGAACACCAGCGGCAGCTGGGCGTGGCCGGTACCTCGGTGGTGCAGGTCGGGGTGCGCATCCTCATCGGCATGGTGCTGGGCGCGATGATCGCCCTGTACGACGAGCTGCCGCTGCCGCAGATGGGCCCGTTGGCGCAGGAACTGATCGGCCGCACCACCCGCTTGGCGGTTGCCTTCCGCCAGGTGGTGTTTGCCCAGGTGAAGATCTCCCTGCTCAATACGGTGTTCACCGCGGTGTTCCTGCTGGGCGTGCTGCCGCTGTGCGGCGTGCACCTGCCGCTCTCCAAGACGCTGGTGCTGATCACCTTCCTGGCCGGCCTGCTGCCGGTGGTGGGCAACATCATTTCCAACACCATCATCACCATCGTCGCGCTGTCGGTGTCGTTCTACGTGGCGGTGGCTGCGCTGCTGTACCTGATCGTCATCCACAAGCTGGAGTACTTCCTCAACGCGCGCATTGTCGGCGGTGAGATCCAGGCGCGGGCCTGGGAGCTGCTGCTGGCCATGCTGGTAATGGAAGCGGCGTTCGGCCTGGCCGGGCTGGTGGCCGCGCCGGTGTTCTATGCCTACCTCAAGCGCGAGCTGGTCGACCAGGGCTGGATCTGAGCGCTGACCGCAGCGGCGCGCGGCAACGGTTGTGCCGCGCAGCATGGATTTTCGTGCACCGCGTCTTGCAAAAAAAATAATTCCTCCCTTATGGTGCAATCGATTGCATTGCGGTGATTCTTCAGCGTATGTACCGGTTGGGAGGCCGGCAAGTGGATGTCCATCCATTCAGTCGAACCGGTGCCGGCGCCGGGCATCAGCCGTCGCGACGCGCTGCGCACGGCGCTTGCGGGCGGATTGGGTCTCGGCCTGGCCGCGGCCGGTGCATTCCCCGCCACGGCCGCCACCGCGCCGCTCAAGGGCAGGCTGAAGCAGTCTGTTGCCCGTTGGACATTCCCGCAGCTGTCGGTCGGCCAGCTGTGCCAGACGGTCAAGGGGATTGGCTTTGACGCAATCGACCTGGTTGGCCCGGAAGACTGGCCTGCGTTGAAGGCCCATGGCATCTACAGCGCGATGTGCAACGGTGCCGAGCTGGGCCTGACCAAGGGCTTCGCGGGCAGCGGATTCCACGATGAACTGGTGGCGCGCTACACACGGCACATCGACCTGGTGGCCGATGCCGGGTATCGCAACCTGATCTGCTTCTCCGGCAACCGCAACGGCATGGATCCGCAGCAGGGCCTGGCCAATGCCGAAGCCGGGCTCAAGCGCATCCTGGGCCATGCCGAAAAGCGCGGCGTGGTGCTGGTAATGGAGCTGCTGAACTCCCGCGTCGACCATCCCGACTATCTATGCGACCACTCGGCCTGGGGCGTGGAGCTGTGCAAGCGGCTCGGCTCGGACAATTTCGGCCTGCTCTACGACATCTACCACATGCAGATCATGGAGGGCGACATCATCGCCACCATCGGTCGGCACCACGCGTGCTTCAAGCACTACCACACCGCCGGCGTGCCGGGCCGGCATGAGATCGGCGACCAGCAGGAACTGAACTACCCGGCCATCTGTCGCGCGATCCGCGACACCGGTTTCGATGGGTATCTGGCTCAGGAATTCACGCCTGCAGCGCCCGATCCCGTTGGCTCATTGCGCGAGGCGATCCGTCTCTGCGACGTCTGAAACGATATCCACCCAGGTGATAGACCCATGGCAGATAATCATTACGACGCCATCGTTGTTGGCTCGGGAATCAGTGGCGGTTGGGCGGCGAAGGAACTGACCGAAAAAGGTCTGAAGGTCCTGATGCTGGAACGCGGGCGCAACATCGAGCACGTGAAGGACTACGTCAATGCGATGAAGGAGCCCTGGGACTTTCCGCACCGCAACCGGCCTACCCAGGCGATGAAGGCCGCCTTTCCGGTCCTGATGCGCGACTACGGCCTGGCGGAGAACCTGGAGGGCATGTGGGCCGATGAACAGGACTCGCCCTACATCGAGACCAAGCGCTTCGACTGGTTCCGCGGCTACCACGTCGGTGGCCGTTCGCTGATGTGGGGGCGGCAGAGCTACCGCTTCTCCGATCTGGATTTCGAAGCGAACCTCAAGGACGGCATCGCCACCGACTGGCCGATCCGCTATGCCGACATCGCGCCCTGGTACGACTACGTGGAGAAGTTCGCCGGCATCGCCGGCACGCGTGAAGGGCTGGACGTGCTGCCCGATGGCGAGTTCCTGCCGCCGATCCCGCTGAACATCGTCGAGAAGGACGTGGCTGCACGGATCAGGAAGGCCTTTGGTGGCACGCGCCACATGATCCATTCGCGCACTGCCAACATCACCAAGCCGATGCCCGAGCAGGGCCGGGTGAACTGCCAGTACCGCAACAAGTGCATCCTCGGCTGCCCGTTCGGTGCGTACTTCTCGACCCAGGCGGCCACGCTGCCGGCGGCGATGAAGACCGGCAACCTGACCCTGCGGCCGTTCTCGATCGTCAAGGAAGTGCTCTACGACAAGGACCGCAGGCGTGCGCGCGGGGTGGAAGTCCTCGACGCCGAGACCGGCCAGACCTACCAGTACACGGCCAAGGTCATCTTCCTCAATGCGTCGTCGTTCAATTCGACCTGGCTGCTGATGAACTCGGCCACCGATGTCTGGGAAGGTGGGCTGGGCTCGTCGTCCGGCGAACTCGGGCACAACGTGATGGACCATCACTTCGGTGCGGGCGCATCGGGGCGCGTGGAAGGCTACGACGACAAGTACTACTTCGGTCGCCGTCCCTGCGGCTTCTATGTTCCGCGCTTCCGCAACGTGGCCGCCGACAAGCGTGGCTACCTGCGCGGCTTCGGCTACCAGGGCGGTGCCAGCCGAAACGGCTGGTCGCGCGAGATCGCCGAGCTGAACATCGGTGCCGATCTGAAGGAGGCCCTGAGCCTGCCCGGTGACTGGCGGATCGGCATGACCGGTTTCGGCGAAATGCTGCCACACCACGACAACACCATCCGCCTGGACCACGCGCGCAGGGACAAGTGGGGACTGCCGGTGCTGGCCATGGACGTGGCCATGCGCGAGAACGAGAAGGCGATGCGCAAGGACATGGCGGCCGATGCGGCCGAGATGCTGGAGGCCGCCGGTGTCAAAGACGTGGAGATGCACGACAACGACTACGCGCCGGGCAAGGGCATCCATGAAATGGGCACCGCGCGCATGGGTCGTGACCGGAAGACCTCGGTCCTCAACGCCAACAACCAGGTCTGGGATGCGCCCAATGTCTATGTCACCGACGGTGCCTGCATGACCTCCAGTGCCTGCGTGAATCCTTCGCTGACCTACATGGCGCTGACCGCGCGCGCGGCCGACCACGCCGTGCGCGAACTGAAAGCGGGGAACCTGTGATGGACCGCCGTGAACTGCTGAAGATGATTGTCGCCGCCACCGGTGCGGCGATGGTCGGCCTGCCTGCGCTGTCCAGTGCCAGTGCCCCCACTGCGGGTGCTGCCTTCTCCGCTGCGCAGATCGCCACGCTGGATGAGATTGCCGAAACCATCCTGCCGCGCACGCGCACACCGGGCGCGAAAGACGCGGCGACGGGCGCTTTCATGGCGCAGTTCGTCAGCGACTGCTACACCGCCCAGCAGCAGGCGACGTTCCGTGCAGGCCTGGCGGACATCGACAAACGTGCCGGCGGCCGATTCGTTGCGCTGACGCCGGAAGCGCGGACCCAGCTGCTGCGTACGCTGGACGCGGAGGCCCGCAGGCGTGCGGTGGAGGTGAGCGAGACCGGCACCGCTGAGGCCGACAAGGCGAAGCTGCATCCATTCACGATGATCAAGCAGTTGGCCATCTTCGGTTTCTTCACCTCGAAGCCGGGCGCGACGGACGTGCTGAAGTACGTCGCCGTGCCTGGCCGCTATGACGGCGACATGGCCTATACGCCCGGCACGCCGGCCTGGGCGACCAGCTGATGGAGTACGACAGGATGATCAGAGCTTTCCTGATGACCGCAGGTGCGCTGGCTGCGGCGCCGGTCTTTGCACAGGCTGCTGCCGGCCCCGATCGCGATCCGGCGAAGACCGAGGTATGGGCGGCCGTAGCCGAGGTGGCCACGCCCGCAGGCGCGGCACCGTCCAATGCCATCGTGCTGTTCGATGGAAAGGACACGTCGGCCTGGGAGGCCGAGCAGGGCGGGCGCGTACCGTGGACCGTGGCTGACGGCGCGATGACCGTGGTTCCCGGCAGCAAGGGCATCCGCACCCGGCAGCGCTTCTGCGACATGCAGCTGCACGTGGAGTGGCGTACGCCCAGCGACATCAAGGGATTCGACGGCCAGAACCGCGGCAACAGCGGCATCTTCCTGCAGGAGCTGTATGAGCTGCAGGTGCTCGACAGTCACGAAAACCCGACCTACGCCAATGGCCAGGCCGGTTCGATCTACAAGCAGGCCATGCCACTGGTGAATGCCTCGCGTGCGCCGGGTCAGTGGCAGGCCTACGACATCATCTGGAAGGCGCCGCGTTTCTCGGCCGGTGGCGGGCTGGCCTCGCCGGCGCGCATCACCGTGCTGCACAACGGTGTGCTGGTGCAGAACGACACCGTGCTGGCGGGCAGGACCGAGTACATCGGCGCGCCGTCGTACTCGCCGCATGGTTGCGCGCCGCTGTACCTGCAGGAGCACGCCTCCAGGGTCAGCTACCGCAACATCTGGGTGCGCGAGCTGTAACGCGCGCCTACTTCGCCAGGAAGCTGGCGAGGTCATCGATCTCCTGCGCGGACAGCTGGGAGAAGGGCGGCATCAGGCCGCCGCCCTTGCTGATCTTTTCCTTGATCTGCGCAGGCGGCAGGCGTTTGCCGATGTCGGTTAGCGCGGGGAATGTGCCGGGCATGCCGGCACGATCGGCACCGTGGCAGGCCACGCAGTTCGTCGCGTACAGCTTGGCGCCGGCAGCAGGGTCTTCCTTGGACCACGCCGGCAGCGCATGGGTTGCCGCGCACAAGGTCAGGGCCAGGGTCAGGACAGTTTTCAAACGAAGCTCCTTGGCCGGCTAGCGCGATGCGCGGGCGGGCAGGCTGACGGTCAGGTGTTCACGCAGGTAGTCGGCGCCGGTCTGGATCACCTTGGCCGGGTCACGCGGCTGGTCGTGCTCGACGATGTACCACGTCACGCCCGCACGGGCGGCAGCCGGCAGGATCGCGTTCCAGTCGAGTACGCCCTGGCCGACGGCGGCGAATCCGCCTTCGTCTTCGGCCTGGCCTTTGGGCGCGTTGTCCTTGGCATGCACTGCGAACAGGCGGCCGCGGAACTTGCCCAGCATCACCACCGGGTCGTGGCCGGAGCGCGCCACCCAGGCCAGGTCCAGCTCGGTCTGCAGGTTCGGGCCGGCGGCTTCGAACAGCAGCTCCAGGCCGGTACGGCCATTGAAGTCGACCAGCTCGAAATCGTGGTTGTGGTAGGCCAGGCGCATGCCCTTGGCGCGCACGCGTTCGGAGATGCGGCCCAGTTCCTTGCCCAGCGCTGCCCAGCCGGCGGCATCGCTCGGCCGGTCCTTGCTGTCCAGGTAGGGCACCACCAGCGTGGTGTTGCCGATGGCACGGTTGAAGGCCACCACCTTGTCGAGGTCATTGCGCAGGTCGGCCAGTGCCGTGTGCGAGGAAATCGCCTTGATCCCGTACTTGTCGAGCAACTGCTTGAGTTCGGCCGCGCTGACGTTCTGCGTGCCGACCGTTTCCACCGCATGCACGCCTGCGTCGTGGACGATCTTCAGCTGCTGGTCGAGCGTGCCGGCGTTGCGCAGCGTGTACATCTGCACCGCGATGGGCTTTCCAGGGCTGCCGGTTTCCGCGGCGAAGGCGGGCAGGGCGGCGAGCAGCAGTGCGAGGGTGGCGATCCTGCGTGTTGGAGCCTTCATCCGTAGATCCTCCCGGGGTTCATTCGAGGGTGGTCCAGGCGCGCGACCTGGCCGATGCGATGACGCGGTCGACGATCCGCGCCGAGCGCGCGCCGTCTTCGAAGGTAGGCAGGCCCTGCGGCGTCTCGCCGTCGATGGCGCGATAGGTGTCGGCGACGAAGGCCTCGAAGCACTGCGCGTAACCCTGCGCATGGCCTGGCGGCAATGTAGACAGACGACGCTGCTCGGCGCTGCCGGCGCCGGGGCCACGCACGAAGGATTCCTCGCGCTGGTCGGGCCGACCGATCCACAGCCGCTCGGGATCTTCCTGGTTGAACGCCACGCTGGCCTTGGCGCCATCGATCTCGAACCAGAGGCGGTTGTGGCGCCCGGCCGAGACCTGGCTGACGGTCAGCGATGCCAATGTGCCTGCGCCGGTGCGGAACATCGCCATGGCCACGTCCTCACTGGACACCGCCTGCGTCGCGCCGCCTGCCGCAGGTGCGCTGAAGCTCTGCGCACCCTCGGCGCTGCGCTCGGCGATCACCGTGGCGAAGGCCGCGCTGACCTCGGCGAAGCGCTCGCCGCTGACCCATTCCACCAGGTCGCACCAGTGCGAGCCGATGTCGGCGAACACGCGCGAGGTGCCGCCCAGCACCGGGTCGACGCGCCAGTTGTTGCTGGCCGGGTCGAGCAGCCAATCCTGCAGGTAGCTGCCGTGGATGAGGTGCAGGGGCCCGAGGTCGCCGGCGGCGATGCGTGCGCGGGCCTCGCGGACCACCGGGTGGTAGCGGTAGACGAAGGGCACCGTGGCGACCAGGCCGCTGGATGCAGCCAGCGACGCCAGCGCCTGCGCATCGTCGAGGGTCGTGGCCAGCGGCTTTTCGCAGATCACGTGCTTGCCGGCTTCCAGTGCGGCCTGCGCCATCGGCCGGTGCAGGTGGTTGGGCGTGCAGATGTGCACGACCTGGACCTGCGGATCGGCGATCAGCGCTTCGATATCGGGGTAGGCGTGCGGCACATTCCACGCCCGCGCCACCTCCTGCGCGCGCTGCGGAGAGGACGCGGCCACGCCGCGTACTTCGGCACCGGCGAGCACGGCGGCGCGGCGGTGCACCGCGGCGATCATCCCCGTGCCGACAATGGCGATTCCAAGCTTTGGCATCGGCGTTGTTCTCAGCGTGTGGTGGCTGCGGCGGCAGCGGCGGGGCGGTCGCGGAACAGCAGCAGGAAGGCGACCAGCACGACCAGTGCAACGCCGGCCGGGAACAGCCAGATCTGCTGCCAGTCCGGGCCCGCGGCCGTGGTGTAGTGCTCCACCACCGCGCCGGACAGGAAGGTGCCGATCAGCATGCCCACGCCGTAGGTGGCCAGGGTGATGAAGCCCTGCGCGCTGCTGCGTGCTTCAGGACCCGCATGTGCATCGGTGTAGATCTGCCCGGTGACGAAGAAGAAGTCGTAGCAGATGCCGTGAAGGACGATGCCGATCACCAGCAGCGAGAAGCCGCCACCGGCATCACCGAAGGCGAACAGCGCATAGCGCACCACCCACGCGGCCATGCCGACCGCCAGCATGGTTTTCACCCCCAGCCGCACGAACAGGAACGGCATGGCCAGCATCAGCAGCACTTCGGACACCTGGCCCAGCGACTGCAGGCCGGCCGCGCCGCGCACGCCCAGGTCGTTGAGGTAGGGGTTGGTGAAGTTGTAGTAGAACGACAGCGGGATGCAGATGGCGATGGACGCCAGGAAGAACACCAGATAGGCGCGCGACTTCAGCAGGCGCAGCGAATCCAGGCCGAGGATCTGCCCGAGCCCGGCGTCGCGCTGCTTCGCCAGCGGCGGCGTGTGCGGCAGGGTGAAGGCATACAGCCCCAGCAGCAGCGATGCCAACGCGGCCATCCGGAAGGTGAGTTCAAGCCGGTGCGCCTGCTCCCAGCCCAGCCAGCCGATCAGCACGCCGGCGATGATCCAGCCGATGCTGCCGGCCACCCGCACCAGCGGGAACTGCTTCTCGGGCGACTGCATGTGCCGCATCGCCACGCTGTTGGCCAGCGCCAGGGTCGGCATGAACAGCAGCATGTAGCCCATCACGCAGGCGGAGAACATGCTGAAGCTGGTCGCGGTGGACGCCAGCCACATCAGCACCGCCCCGGCCAGGTGCAGTACTGCAAGGATGCGTTGCGCGGCGAAGTAGCGGTCGGCAATCAGGCCGACCAGGAAGGGCGCGACGATCGCACCGATGGACTGGCTGAGGAAGGCGGTGGCCACCTGGCTGGCGCTGGCCCGCAGCGGGCCCTGCACCAGGTAGGTGCCGAGGGTGACGAACCACGCCCCCCAGATGAAGAACTGCAGAAACATCATCGCGCCCAAGCGCGACATGGCGTGCGTCATGGCTTGCCCTCCCGGGGCGGTGTCAACTCAGATGCCCAGCATGCGGTGCAGTGATGCGGCGTCGGTGCCGCTGTCGGCGAAGTCGTCGAAGGCGCGCTCGGTCACCCGGATGATGTGGTCGCGGATGAAGGCGGCGCCCTCCCGTGCGCCGTCCTCGGGGTGCTTGAGGCAGCACTCCCACTCCAGCACCGCCCAGCCGGGGAAGTCGTACTGCGCGAACTTCGAAAAGATCGCCTTGAAGTCGACCTGCCCATCACCGAGCGAACGGAAGCGGCCCGGACGGTCGATCCAGTCCTGGTAGCCGCCATAGACGCCGCTGCGGGCACTGGCGTGGTACTCCGCGTCCTTGACGTGGAAGATGCCGATGCGCGGGTGGTAGCGGTCGATGAAGCCGAGGTAGTCCATCTGCTGCAGCAGCAGGTGGCTGGGGTCGTAGAGGATCTTCGCGCGCGGATGCTGGTCGACCACTTCAAGGAAGCGTTCGAAGGTCGCGCCGTCGTGCAGGTCCTCGCCCGGGTGGATCTCGAAGCACAGGTCGACGCCGCAGGCATCGAAGGCATCGAGGATCGGGTGCCAGCGGCGGCCCAGTTCGGCGAACGCTTCTTCCACCAGGCCCGGCGGGCGTTGTGGCCAGGGATACAGGTACGGCCAGGCCAGCGCGCCGGAGAACGTGGCATGTGCGGTGAGCCCCAGGCGCTGGCTGGCCTGTGCTGCCAGCATCAGCTGATCCACCGCCCAGGCCTGGCGGGCGGCAGGCCTGCCACGCGCGTCTGCCGGGGCAAATCCGTCAAACAGGCTGTCGTAGGCGGGGTGGACCGCGACCAGCTGGCCCTGCAGGTGGGTCGACAGTTCGGTGATCTGCACGCCGTGCCCGGCCAGCATTCCAGCCACGTCGTCGCAGTAGGTCTGGCTGCGCGCCGCCTCGGCCAGATCGAACAGGTGGGGCGCGGTGGTGGGGACTTGTAGGCCAGAATAGCCCAGACCCGCAGCCCATCCGGCCAGCGTGTCCAGTCGATCAAAAGGAGCTTTGTCGCCGATGAACTGCGCCAGGAACAGCGCTGGACCCTTGAGCGTCTTCAAGGTGATTCACCCCGCATGCAATCGATTGCATTACCCTAGCATGGGCCTCCCGCAGACCCGTTGTGCAGTGCACAGCGCACAGAAGAGCTGAGAACATGGCAACCATCTACGACATCGCCAGGCACGTGGGCGTCTCCGCCGGCACGGTGTCGCGGGCCTTGTCACGGCCGGACAAAGTGCTGCCGGCCACGCGCGCGCGTATCGAGGAGGCGGCCGCCACGCTGGGCTATGTGCCCAACACGGTGGCCAGAACGCTGAAGACCCAGCGCAGTGGCAAGATCCTCGTTACGGTGCCGGACATCGCCAACCCGTTCTTCGCGCAGATCCTGCAGGGCGCCGAAGATGCGGCGCAGACGGCGGGCTACGCGGTGCTGCTGGGCGACACCCAGCACCAGCCCGACCGTGAGGAGCGCTACGCGCAGATGCTCCGGCGCAACGAGGCCGATGGCCTGATCGTGCTGGGGCATCGGCTGCCGCCCACCGCGCGGGAGATCGTGCGGGCGCAGGGAGCGGCTGCGCCGGTGGTCAACGGCTGCGAGTTCGATCCCGCGCTGGGCATTCCCAGCGTGCACATCGACAACGCGGCGGCCGCACGCGCGGTGATGGAGCATCTGTATGGGCTCGGCCACGAGCGCATCGCCGTGGTCGGCGGGCCGCCGGACAATCCGCTGCACCAGCAACGGCTGGAAGGGGTGCGCAGTGTGGGCAAGGCACGCGGCCGGCTGCGCAGCCTGCGCGTCGTGCCGGGTGATTTTTCGCTGGAATCGGGCCACGCTGCCGCAACGGCGCTGCTGGCCGGTCCGCAGCCACCGACCGCGGTGTTCTGCTTCAGCGACCAGATGGCACTGGGTGCGCTGGCGGCCTGCCGCGATCTGGGCATCCGCGTGCCGGACCAGTTGTCGATTGTCGGCTTCGATGATCTCGCCTCGTCCCGCTTCCTGACACCGCCGCTGACCACCATCCGCCAGCCGATGCGCGACATCGGTGCCCGCGCGGTCAACCTGCTGCTGGCCATCATCGAGCGGGTGGATGTACCGCTGCAGCGGACGCTGGATTTCAGCCTGATGCTGCGCGGATCCACAGCGGCGCCCAATGAAACGGCAGCGCCGGGCCATGCCCGGCGGCTCAGCCCGCCGTAGCCACACCCGCACCCGCCCAGTCCGCCAGCTCCGGCGCCAGCGCATGTTCCACTGCACGCCGCAGCAGGGCCGGGGCGATGTAATGGCGGTGTACGGCATCAATCAGCGCCATGTACACACGGCCGAACCGGTTATGCGTCTGCACGCGCGAGCCCAGGCTGATCTGCACGGTGCCGTCGTCGTTGAGCTGCACGCGTACGCTGCTGCGGAAGCGCAGGTGGCGGTCATCCGCACCGAGCAGCACTTCCGCACTGCGGTCATCGTCATCCACGCGCGCGTCCAGCACCGGGAAGCGGCTGGCGAACAGGCGGCTGCGGTCGGTGGACAGCAGCGACGATACCGGGCAGCCCAGCGGCGAGGTACGCAGGCGCAGCGGCGCGACCAGGCGATTGCGCAGTGCCATCAAGCGGCCGACGCCGCCGGGTGGATTGCGCAGGAACCCTTCCAGCACCCCGGCCAGCAGCGCAGAGGCCGAGCGCTGCGTGCAGTGCCCGCTGCGCAGGGTCAGCACGGTCAGGTCCTGGTAGTGGCTGTGTGCCAGCGCACCGGCCAGCAGCCCCTGCGGGTCAGGGTGGCCACTGTGCACCGGGTAGCGCGGGGTGCTGCGTTCGACGAACCCCTGCAACGGGCGCAGATTGATCTGCCGCAGCGGGCCCAGCAGTGAACGGGTCTGCGCGCACAGGCGCGCGCGCAGACTGGGCGGCGCGGCCTGCAGTGACAGCTGCAGCAGGGGCGCGGTAGCCAGCATGGCCGCGCTCGGCCAATGCGCTGGCGGCAGCACGTCGGTCAGGCTGGGGATATCGGCGCGGTTGGCCTGCACCTGCGCACGCGTGGTCTCGCTCATGGCCCCGGCCAGTTCATTGCTGTGGCACGACAGCGCGAACAGGGCAGGGTGGGCGGCATGGTTGGAGGCAAACTGGTGCCAGGTGCCACCGCCGAAGCGCACGGTGAACAGGCAGTCCGGCGGAATGCGGATGCGCCGCAGGCTGCGCAGGAAAGCCGCCGGGTCGTTGGCCAGCTGCGCGTCGGCGACGGTGGCGAAGCGCAGTTCGGCCCCCGCGCTGCCGGCGATGGCGGTGAACATGCGCGGGCCGGCATGGCGATGGAACGGGTGGCCACCGCCGGCGACCACGAAGCTGTACAACGAGGACGCATCGCCGTGCTGCAGGTGCATCCCGCCCAGGCGCGCGGAGGGTTCATCGAGCGCATCGATGAAGGCCGGGTGGTGGCGCTGTCGTTCCCCCGCGTCCTTCACCAGTGCATCGCCGGCGCCGATGCCGAGCTGGGCGATGAGGGTGACTTCAATGGGGCCGATGCCATCCTGGGCAGGCAGCTGGATACCTGGAAACGAACGGTGGTTGCGGGTCGTACCAGGCATCGTCGTGCTCCTTGTCAGCGGGCAGGGGATTTGCGGCGGGCGCGGGCTTCGCGCTTGAGCGGGCCACCGACCGGACACACTTCGGCCGCCCAGGAGAACAGCGTGTTGGCCAGGCGCTCGGGGACCTGGCGGAAGTACACGAACTGGCCGCGCTTCTCGCGCTCGATGAGGCCGGCGTCCTCGAGGATGCGCAGGTGGCTGGACAGCGCAGGCTTGCTGAAGTCGAAACGCTCGGCCAGTTCGCCCGCGCTCAACTCACCGGCACTGAGGTAGGCCAGGATCTGCCGGCGGGCGCCGGAGGCGAGGGCTTCGAAGATGCGGTCCATGGGTTGATAGTTAACTAATTCGTTAATTGATGATCCGGCGAGGCCGGGCGCGTGTCAAGCCGTCCTGCCCGGAGACGGCGATTCATCCAATCGTTCTCGATGTGGTATATCGTTTATCGATAAATCCATCCCGGGCGGCGAGGCTGCCCCACACCGGAGGCTGCTTGACCGCTCGTCCCGCCCGCGCCGAACCCGCGCGAGGCTTGTTCACCCTGGCCCAGACCGCCGTGCAGGCCGTGCGGGCAATGTGCTGGCTGGGCATCCTGGCCGCGCTGCTGGCCGTTCCCCTGGTGGCCTACGACCGTCGCTGGCTGCTGGACAGCGTGCATGACACGCACGCCGCGGCCGTCCACGGCAGCGATCTGTTCCTGCATTTCTGCATCGGCTTGGGCAGCATCGTTGCCTTGCTGGTGCTGTGCCTGGTGTTCCTGCGGCACCTGTCGCGCCTGCTGCGCTCGGCCGCCGGCGCGCGCCCGTTCACCCATGCCAATGCGCAGCGCCTGCAGCGCATGGCCTGGCTGATGCTGGCGATGGAAGTGCTGTCGATCATCATCGGCGTGTACGCCTCCTGGATGGGCCCGGACTTCGCCTGGATGGAAGTCGGTGGCGGCATGTCCATCACCGGCCTGATCGCGGTGCTGATGCTGTTCGTGCTGGCGCGCGTGTTCGCCGTCGGTGCGGCCATGCGTGATGACCTCGACGGTGTCATCTGATGGCGATCGTCATCACCCTGGACCGCATGCTGCAGGAACGGGGCATGACCCTGTCCGAACTGGCCGGGCGCATCGACATCACCCTGGCCAATCTGTCCATCCTCAAGACCGGCAAGGCACGCGCCATCCGCTTCTCGACGCTGGATGCGATCTGCCGCGAGCTGCAGTGCACGCCGGGTGACCTGCTCGGACACGACCCGCTGCAGGCGCACGACGACAACTGAAACACCCCTCTCTCCCTTACCTCATGAAGAAACGGAACCGAAATGGAATGGTTGGCTGACCCCTCGATCTGGATGGGCCTTGCGACCCTGATCGTGCTTGAGATCGTGCTCGGCATCGACAACCTGGTGTTCATCGCGATCCTGGCCGACAAGCTGCCGCCGCACCAGCGTGACCGCGCGCGGGTGATCGGCCTGGGCCTGGCCCTGCTGATGCGCCTGGTGCTGCTGGCCGCGCTGGCGTGGATCATGAAACTGACCGAGCCGCTGCTGACGCTGTTCGATCACAGCTTCTCCGGGCGCGACCTGATCCTGCTGGGCGGCGGCCTGTTCCTGCTGTTCAAGGGCACCATGGAACTGCACGAGCGCCTGGAAGGCCGCCAGCACGAGGACAACGGCAAGAAGGTCTATGCCAGCTTCGCGATGGTGGTGGCGCAGATCGTGGTGCTCGACGCGGTGTTCTCGCTGGACTCGGTGATCACCGCCGTCGGCATGGTCGACAACCTGGGCGTGATGTATGCCGCGGTGACCATCGCCATGGTGCTGATGCTGCTGGCCAGCAAGCCGCTGACCCGCTTCGTCAACAAGCATCCCACCGTGGTCGTGCTGTGCCTGGGCTTCCTGCTGATGATCGGCTTCAGCCTGGTGGCCGAAGGCCTGGGCTACAAGATTCCGAAGGGCTATCTGTACGCGGCCATCGCCTTCTCGATCCTGGTGGAAGCCTTCAACCAATGGGTGCGCTTCAACCGCGAGCGCAACGAGCGCCGCCAGCCGTTCCGCCAGCGCACCGCCGATGCAGTGCTGCGCATGCTGGGTGCACGCCCGGCCAACGGCCACGATGACGCCGGCGAAGAGGAGCACGGTGATGCGGAGGAGCGCCTGCAGCCGGCCGAGCACGAGATGATCCGCAGCGTGCTGGGCCTGGCCGACCGGCCGGTGTCGAGCGTGATGACGGTGCGTGCCGACGTGCAGTGGATCGACCTGGCGCGTGGCCAGGACGACGTGGTGGCGCGCCTGGTGGCGTCGCCGCATACGCGGCTGCTGGTGGGCGAGGGCGACCTGGACAGCCTGCGCGGCGTGGTGCAGAGCCGCGACCTGCTGGCCGACCTGCTGCAGGGCCGGCCGCTGCAGCTGGAGGGCAACCTGCGCGCACCGCAGTACGTGCTGTCCAGCGCCAGCGCATTGCAGGCATTGGAACTGATCCGCCAGCACCCGGTGCCGCTGGCGGTGGCCGTGGACGAGTACGGCAGCGTGGAAGGCCTGGTGACCGCCAACGACCTGCTGGCGGCGATCGCCGGCGACCTGGCCGATACCCAGGACGAGCGCTACGGCGTGGTGGCGCAGGGCGAGGACCAGTGGGAAGCCGACGGCGCACTGACCCTGGACGACCTGCAGCGCCTGGCGGGCGTGTCTCTGCCGCGCAGCAGCGATTACATGACCATTTCCGGCCTGGTGCTGGACCAGCTGGGGCGCCTGCCTGACGAGGGCGATGCCGTGGACGTGGCCGACGTGCGCATCACCGTGCTGGCCATGGAGAAGCGCCGCATTGCCCGCCTGCGCCTGCAGCGGCTGACGCAGCCGTAACGCGCGGCGCATTTTTTGTAGAGTCGAGCCATGCTCGACTGCCGTACGCAGAAGCAGTCAAGCAACGCTCGACTCTACCCATTGCAACCTCCGCCCGTCACCATGGCGGGCCCCACGTTCTGGAATGCCGCAGTGCTGAGTACGATTGGTTTGTTGATGGGCCTGTACGTGGCCTGGCGCCTGTTCTGGCCGCTGCGTCTTCCGCTGTGGGCCAAGGCCCTGTTGTCGCTGCTGCTGGTGGGCCTGGCCGTGCAGCTGCGCATCGTCGCCACCTTCTGGGGCACGATGGCTTCGCCGGAAATCCCGAAGATGGCCATCGCCGTGCTGGCCACCGGCTCCACCGCCGTGCTGCTGCTGGCGCTGGCGATGCTGCTGTTCGATGCCGGCCTGCTGTTGGCGCGCGTGCTGCGCCTGCCGCGAGCAGTGTCGGCCCTGCGTACGCCGTTGCTGCGTCCGCTGGCTGCAGGTGTCGCCCTGCTGCTCAGTGCCTACGGCGTCAGCCAGGGCATGGCGGTGCCGAAGCCGCGTCAGGTCGAGGTGGCCATCAAGGATCTGCCGGCAGCGTTCGACGGCTATCGCGTGCTGCAGCTCACCGACATCCACGCCAGCCGCCTGCTGACCGGTGACTGGGTGCGCCAGGTGGTGGCCGAAAGCAATGCGCTGAAGCCCGACCTGATCGTGATCACCGGTGACCTGATCGATGGCACGGTGGATGCACGCCGCGATGATTTCCGTCCGCTGGGCGACCTGCAGGCGCCGGACGGGGTGATCGCCATCACCGGCAACCACGAGTACTACGCGCAGTACAGCGAGTGGATGCAGGCCTTCCGCGCGCTGCACATGCAGGTGCTGGAAAACAGCCATGCCCAGGTGCGGCGTGGCGATGCGGCGCTGACCATTGCCGGCGTCACCGACCCGGTGGCGGCGCGCTACGGCCTGCCGCTGCCCGACCTGCAGGCGGCGCTGGCCGGAGCCAATCCGGCCGCACCGGTGATCCTGCTGGACCATCGCCCGCGCAATGCTGCCGATGCGGCCGCGCGCGGGGTGAAGCTGCAGCTGTCCGGCCATACCCATGGTGGCCAGATCATCGGCATGGACCAGCTGGTGAAGCGGGCCAACGGTGGTTTTGTCTCCGGCCGCTACGAGGTGGATGGCATGACCCTGTACGTGAGCAACGGCGCTGGCCTGTGGGCCGGCTTCCCCGCGCGCATCGGCGTGCCTTCGGAAATCACCCTGTTCACCCTGCGTCGCGCGCCGTGATGCCTGCCAAGGGGCGGATCCCTTTGCCAACGGCAAAGGGCTCCGACCCTGGTTGGCAGGTGCACCACGCCGTCACCCCGGCCGTGACACCCTCCGGGCATGAATGAAATGACGGCGGCGCGGCAGCGCTCGATGTGGGTCGCGGGCCTGTCCACCGTGGTGGAGTGGTACGACTTCACCCTGTACCTGTATTTCGCCACCGTGTTGTCGCGGGTGTTCTTCGGTGGTGGCGAGCAGGCAATGCTGGTCACGCTCGCGGGCTTCGCCGTCTCCTACCTGATGCGCCCGCTCGGCGCGCTGTGCTTCGGCCACCTCGGTGATCGCCTCGGCCGGCGCTGGATGCTGCTGGCCTCGATGGCACTGATGGCCGCAGCGATGCTGGCCACCGCCCTGCTGCCGACTGCGGCGACGGCGGGTACCACGGCGGGCGTGCTGCTGCTGGTCCTGCGCTGCGTGATGGCCTTTTCGGTGGGCGGCGAATACACCGGGGTGGTCGCCTACCTGCTGGAGAGCGCGCCGGCGCGTCGTCGCGGCCTCATGACGTCGCTGGCCTCGGCGGCCAGTGAAGTAGGCGCGCTGCTGGCGGTGGCGATCTCCGCGGTGACGGTGGCGATGCTCACGCCCGCACAGCTCGATGGCTGGGGCTGGCGCATTCCGTTCTTCGTCGGTGCCGCGCTGGCGCTGGTGATCCTCATCGCGCGCTCGGGCATGCACGAATCGCCCGAATTCGAGCGCCAGCGGCGCGAGGGCAGCATTCCGGCGACGCCGCTGCGCCACGTACTGCGCAACCATCCCGGCGCGGTGGCGCGCACCTTCGCGATTTCCGCACTCGGTTCGATCACTTACTACGTCGGCATCACGTATGTGCCGGCCTTCCTGCACGCGCAGGGGCACGATGAAGGCGATGCGCTGTGGCTGTCGACCGTCGCGGCGGTGGCGGTCATCGCCATCACGCCGCTGTGCGGACTGCTGTCCGATCGCTTCGGGCGGCGACCGCTGCTGCTGGGCCTGACCGTGCTGGCGGCGCTGCTGCCGTTGTCGATGTTCGCCTGGATGGCCGAGGCCGCGCCGCTGGGCATCGCGCTGGCGGCGGTGGTGCTGGCCTGCGTGGCGGGTGGCATCAGCGCGGTAGCGGCACCGGCCACGGCCGAGCAGTTCCCGGGCGAGGGCCGGCTGAGCGGGCTGGCACTGGGGGTGACCATGGCCACGGCGGTGTTCGGCGGTGCGACACCGTGGCTGGCGCAGTGGTGGGTGGAACGCAGCGGCTGGACGGCGGCGCCGGGCGCGATGATCGCGCTGGTGGCGGTGCTGGTGCTGCCGGTGCTGTGGACCCTGCCCGAGACGACCCCGGGCAGGGGCAGGCGCTAGGCGATCAGACCGCCAGGGTCTGCGCGATGTCGGCCAGCACGGCCGGTGCGTCCACGCCGATGGCGATCGACTGCAGCACGTGGCCATCCCACACGCTGGGGCCGAAGGCCAGGCCTTCCGGCTTGGGGATGGTCATGCCGCGGGCAACGCCGTCGGTGGCCACGCGCACGCTGGCGCGCTCGAACTGGAACAGCTCCGGGCGGGTCAGGGCGATGCAGGCGCAGCAGTCGTGCACGACCATGCCCTTGTGCCCGGCCTGCAGGTAGAAGTCCACGTAGTCCTGCGACAGCGCACGCACCAGCTCGGCATCGGCACCGCCGATGGCGGCCAGCGTGTCCAGGCCGTCACGGTCCATTTCCACGCGGGTGGTGACGTCCAGGCCGATGGCGGTGACCGGCCACTGCGCGGTGAACACGATGTCGGCCGCTTCGGCGTCGCCCCAGATGTTGGCCTCGGCGGCCGGGGTGATGTTGCCGTTGACGTGGAAGGCGCCGCCCATCAGGACCACGCCGCGCACCAGGCCGGCGATGTCCGGGGCCTGCTGCAGGGCCAGGGCCAGGTTGGTCATGCGGCCGACCGCGACCAGGGTCACCTCGCCCGGGTGGGCGCGGACCAGGTCGATGATCAGCTGGTGGGCCGGGCGCGCATCGGCGGCCACGTCCAGCGCAGCCGGCACCGGGTGGTTGCCCAGGCCATTGTGGCCATGGATGTGCACCGGCCAGGCTTCCGGGGTGGCTTCGGGCTGCAGCGGGCCGGCGGCGCCGCGCGCGACCGGGGCGGCAAAGCCCCATGCCTGCTTCAGGTACAGCGCGTTGTGGGTGGTCGAATCCACCGACGCGTTGCCGAAGGTGGTGGTGACGCCGACCAGGTCGATCTGGGCGTGCTTGTGCAGGTAGAGCAGGGCCAGCGCGTCGTCGACGCCCGGATCCGTATCGAAAATGACTTTCAGCATGTTGTTGTTCTTCTTCTTCCGTGTGGTGCAGGGGGGCCGGCGGGACCCTTGGGGCCGGGCCGGCGCGCCCTACATTGTCCCATCTTCATGACAGGCAGGGCGAACCGGGGGCGCGGCGGGGGCATAATGCCGCCACCCCCTGCGCAAGGAGCTGCGCCATGCTGGTTGTCACCCTGGTCCTGATCGCCCTGGTGCTGGGCCTGAATCTGGTCGCCACGTATGTGGTGGTGCGGCGCGAGGATGTGTCGGTGGGAGGGCGGACGGTGCAGCTGCTGCTGGTCTGGCTGCTGCCGCTGGTCGGGGCGATCCTGTGCATGGCGATTGCCACTGCCGATGGCTCGGTCAACCGCAGTGAGGGCAGCTACGCGGGCAGCTACGATTCCTCGGGCGGGGATGCCGGTGACGGCCACAGCAGCCACAGCCATGGCGGATCGGACTGCAGCAGCGACAGTGGTGGCGGCGATGGTGGCAGCTGCGGCGATTGAGGCGATGTAGAGTCGAGCTTGCTCGACTGCTTCCGAAAAGCAGTCGAGCAGGCTCGACTCTACAGAATAGCGGTCAGCCGTGGTTCGTCGTGGCGGGCCACAGAACAGCGGTCAGCCGTGGTTCGTCGTGTCGGGCAACAGCCCGCTCAGCCGCCGCCTTCGGTCGGCAGCGGTGCGGGCACGTTCAACAAGCCACCATCGGCCACGTACGCGGCCAAAGCCTGGCCCTGGCTCAGCAGGTGGCGTTCCATCGTGCGTTCGGCCGCCTGGGCGTCACGGCGGCGGAAGCAGTCCATCAGCTCGCGGTGCTCGGCCAGCGACTGCGCGGTGCGGCCCGGTGCCAGCAGCTGGCGGCCACGGTGCATCTTGAGGATGCGGTGCAGGTCGTGGGTGATGCGGATCAGCCACGGGTTGCCGGCGTAGTGCTGCACGGTTTCGTGGATGAGGTAGTTGTTGCGGTAGTACTCGGCGATGTTGCCGTTGGCGGCCGCCGCTTCCATTGCCGCATGCAGGTCTTCCAGCTGCTGCACGCCGGCATCGTCGATGTGCTTGACCGCCTCATGCGCGCAGCGGCCTTCCAGCATCGCCATCACCGGGAACAGCTGGTTGAGGTCTTCCAGGGTGAGTCGGGTGACCCGCGCACCGCGGCCGGCATCGATCTGCACCAGGCCTTCGGCGGCCAGCAGCTTCAGGGCCTCACGCAGGGGCGTGCGGCTGATGCCCAGTTCCTCGCACAAGGCCGGTTCGTCGATCCACTCGCCCGGCGGCAGCCGGTAATCGTAGATGCGCTCGCGCACGTGCTCGGCCACCTCTTCGTACAGAGGTGCGCGCTTCTTCGGTGAACGCGGGGCGGGTGCGATGGCCATGGTGGAAAGTGTACTGCATCCCTGCGTGGAACCTGTAACGCGATACGACCGACCCGGAAAACGACGGGCAAAACCGACTCTACCCAGCCGAAGTCGGCCCGTGCATTGAAGGGCGCCGGAATCGTCCGGCGCCCTTCGCGCTCACATCCAGCCCGGTACCACGAATACCAGCCAAGCCAGCAGGGGGCCAAACGCCACCACCAGGCCGCTGTACACCAGGAAGCGGCGGAACAGTGTCTCGCGCTCTTCCTTCGCGGCCGAGGCCACCACCAGCGCGCCGTTGGTCGAGAACGGGCTGACGTCGACGATGGTGGACGACACCGCCAGCGCGCAGATCACGCCGGCCGCACCCAGGTGGCCCTGCAGCAGGAACGGCACCGCCAGCGGAATGGTCGCGCCCAGCACCGCCGCCGACGAGGCGAATGCAGACACGATGCCGCCGACGTAGCACACCAGCAATGCACCCAGCAGCGGGATGCCGATGCTGGACACGCCATTGCCGATGAAGTCGACCGCGCCGGCATGCTCGAGCACGCCGATATAGGTCACCACGCCGCAGATCAGCAGCACCGTCGACCAGCTGATGCCATCGACCGCTCCCTTCTGGCTCTGCGGCGACAGCAGCGCCAGCGCCACCGCAACGGTGATCGACACCAGACCAACGTTGAGGTTGTAGATCAGTGCGGCCACGCCCAGGCCGAGCAGGCCGATCAGGGTGAACAGACGCTCGCGGGTGAAGCCCACTGCATCCAGCGCGGCCGGGTCATTGGACAGCGTGCCACCACCGGCCGACACCAGCGCGCCGTGGCCTTCAATGGCGAACTGACGCGACGACGCCTGCGGACCACCGGCCATGGCCAGCTCGGCATTGCCTACGATGCCGCTGGCGGTGATCGAACCGCGGCGCATCAGCGCAATGCCACCGAAGGCCAGGAAGCAGATGATGGCCATCATGAAGTTGAAGCCGAGGCTGGTCAGGAACACCGCCATCTCGGTCACTTCCAGGCCGGCCTTCTGCACCACGCCGTTGGTGATGCTGCCGTACACGCTGATCGGCGAGAAGCCACCGGCCTGTGCACCATGGATCACCAGCAGGCCCATCATCAGTGGGTTGATGTGGTACTGCTTGGCAAAGCGCAGTGCCACCGGGCCGATGATGGCCACCGCAGCCGGGCCCAGCGCGCCGAAGGCGGTCAGCACGGCGGTGATGACGAACATCACCCACGGAATGGCCACGATGTGACCGCGCACGGCTTTCACCGCCCAATGCACCAGCAGGTCGATGGTGCCGTTCTTCTGCGCGATGGCGAACAGGTAGGTGATGCCGACCAGGGTCAGGAACAGGTCGCCGGGGAAACCTGCAAGGACTTCCTTGCCGCCCATGCCGACGAACACACCGCCGATGATGAAGGCCAGCGCGAAGGCTACCGCACCCATGTTGATGGGCATCGCGGTGGCGACGATGAACATGATCACCAGACCGATGATCGTTGCGATTTGTGGACTCATGCGCCCTCCCAGACACGTGACTCACGTACAGCTTCGATGGAGACCCGCCATCCCGGGGTAAGGCGTCGTACAACGTGATGCGTGATACGTACTGCTCGAACCCGTTACTGCAGCCGCGCCAGCGCGCTGCGGACCCATGCCGCCGCGCCGTCCAGGCTCTGGAACTCTTCCACCGCGCGCACCTCGCAGCACGGGTAGGACGGCGCGACCATGCGCGCCAATGCATTGCCCGGGCCCAGCTGCAGGAATACCCGCGCGCCGCGCTCGAAGGCCTGGCGCATCACCTGCGCCCATTCAATGGTCTGTGCCAGCTGCGCCGACAGCGTGTTCACCGCTGCCGCGCGGTCCCGCACCGGGCGCGCATCGATGCCGGCCAGCAACGGCAGGCGCGGCGCCTGCAGCGCCGAGGCATCGAGTGCGGCGGCGAAGGGTGTGACGGCAGCGTGCAGCAGCGGCGTATGCGCGGGAACCTGTACCGGCAGCGGGCGGATCTCCGCACCCTGCGCGCGCGCGGCATCGGCCAGCGCCTGCAGGGAGGCCCGCGTGCCGCCGACGATGAAGTGATCGCGGCCGTTGGCAATGGCCACGTGCGCGCCGTGTGCATCGCACAGCGGCTGCAACGTGTGGCGCTCCAGCCCCAGCACGGCCTGCAGGCCTGCATCGGCGGGGCTGGCGGCATCCATCAGCCGTGCGCGCTGCGCGGCCAGGGCCAGGCAGGTGCTCGCATCAACGCTGCCGGCAACCGCATGCGCGGCCAGTTCACCGATGCTGTAGCCGGCCACCAGCAGCGGTGCCGGCAACGCATCGCGCAGGCCGTGCCAGTGCGCCAGCGTTGCGGCACACAGCAGGGGCTGCGCCAGCGCGTTGTCGAAGCGTGCTTGGTCGGCGGCGGCCGCGGACACATCACGCCCGAGTACAGCGCTGGCCGGCGCCAGCACATCGCGGGCCGCAGGCAGATCGCGCACGCGGTCGAACATCGCCGCGTGCTGCGCGCCTTGTCCGGGGCAGAGCAGGGCCAGACTCATGCGCCCTCCTGCTGCAGCAGGAACCAGCTGCAGGCCAGCAGGTCGGCGCTGCCACCCGGGCTCAGGCGGCGCGCGACGAAGCCCTCGCCGATGCCGCGCAGGCGTGCCTGCCAACCGGGTGCGAAGGCACCGCCCGCGTCGATGAAGCGGCGCGCCTGCTGCTGCGCCCAGGCCAGGCCTTCGGTGCCGCCCCGGTGCAGCAGGTTCAGATCGTCCACCTGCGCGACCAGCTGCATCAGGGTCTGGCACATGGCCGCATCACGCGCCAAGCCGTTGTGCAGGGCATGGCGCAGGGTCGGTACGGCCAGCTCGCGCAGCATGGGGTAACCGGCGGCGGCCTGTTCGCGCACGCCCGGCACGCCATGGCGCAGGCGCGCGCGCTGGCCGGGGCTGGAGGCATCCAGCGGCGCCGCGGCGAACGCATCGGCCCAGTGCCGCACGGCCAGGCAGACCTGCGCGGCCGGCGCGGCGTGGCCCTGCTGGCGGCGGCAGCGAGCGGCAGCGGCGACCAGCAGGCCCAGGCTGAAGATGGCACCGCGATGGGTGTTGATGCCGCCGGTGGCGCGCAGCATCGCGTGCTCGGCGGCGATGCCGTGCGTGCGCAGGAGGGCGAACGGCGCATCAGTGGCACCGGCCTCGGCGATCGCGGTGAAGTAGTGGCGCAGCGCGAACAGGCTGCGCAGGAAAGTGCCAGCATCCATATCGTCATGGCTGCCGGTATCGAACGGCGTGACCAGGCCCGGCTTGGGTGCGCAGGCCAGTTCGGCATGCAGGCTGGCGATGGCCAGTCGGCCCAGGCGTGCGCTGTCGACGCGGCGCGCGACGGGGCGGGTGGCGTGGGTCAGAGCCAGAGCGTTCATGCGGCCACTCCGGTGGCCACGAACAGCCGCTCGCGGGCTTCCAGCGCGGCACCTTCCAGGCGCTTGACCAGCACCTGGCGGCTGCCGCCGGCGTACTCGCGCCAGTTCACCGCGCCGCCGTCAGCCAGGCACAGTTCGCCGTCCACACGACGGCCGTGCTCGGCTTCCCACTGCTGCAGGCGTGCCACCAGTGCGTCGGCCTGCGTGGTGGCGTCCACCTGCCACAGCAGATCGATGTCCGATGCCGCATGTACATAGGGCAGGCCACTCAGGTGCTGCCAGGCGAACGCACCGAACACACGGGCCGGCGCAAGGCGTGCCAGGGCGTGCAGCGCGGCCTGCCAGTCGTTGGCGACGCCGGTGGTGAGGATGGCTTCCAGCGTCGGCGGCGGGTGCTGGCGCAGCACGTCATGCAGCGGTACGCGCAGGGCCAGGCGCTGCTTGCCTTCGCTCGGCGGCAGCGGCACGCCCAGGCGCAGGCGAGGGTCCGGATCATCCACGGCGCGCCGCGCCACCATGGCCGGCAGCCCCTGCGCGAACCACGCCGCCAGACGCGGTTCCTGCGCGGCCACATCGGCCCGCCAATCGGCATGCGCCGACAGCCAGACCAGTGCGTGGCGGGCGGGCCGGTCAGGCATCGCCGCGGGCCACCGCAGTGCAGACATCGGCCGCCAGCGCACGTCCGCCACGTTCGGCACCGCGCGCGGCACGCAGGTCGCCGTCGCTGGGCGTGCGCAGCGCCTGCAGCAGGTGCTGGGCGAGGTCGCCATCCCACAGCGATTCGACCGCACCCATCGCCACATAGTTGGCCACGCCCGGTGCGAACACCGGCGAGGTCTGGCTGAGGGCCTGCAGCTTTTCCAGCGGTTGCTTGGTCACCCGCGCCATCGCGCGCAGGTCCATCACCCGCACCTGCGCATCGGGCAGCGCATGGATGTGGTCGGCCATCAGGCCGAAAGACAGGAAGCCGCCGCTCACCGATTCGCCGTAGACCAGGGTGACCAGGCGCGCGCCACGTCGGCGTGCCAGGTCGAGGGTCTGCGCGAGGTGGGCGAAGCAGCCGTTGATGCCCAGCAGTTCATCGCGGCGGGCCAGACGCTGGCCGGCAGTGTCGGCCAGCATCACGATCGGCCGCTGCGGATGCGTGGCGGTACTGGCCAGCACGGTCTCGGCCAGGGCCAGCGCATGGTCGACGCCGACCTCGATGCGGTCGGTGGTGCCGATCACCGTCACCTCGCCATCCTCGGTGGTGGCCGTGCCGGTCAGCACCGAATCGTGGATGTCGATGCGGTGGCCGCGCGGGAACAGGGCGTCCAGCAGGGTCTGCAGCGGGGCGCTCATGGCAGGCTCCGGTCGGCGGTGGCGGCGAGGAAAGCCTCGGTATCCAGCAGCGGCAGGCGCTCGGGCTCGGCGATGCCCTGGCGGGCCCAGATCTCGAGTCCATCGCGGCAGTCGCCCCAGGCCTGCACGCGTGCCTTCAACGCGGCGTGGCGGGCCTGCAGGTCGGCCAGCGCAGCGTCGGTATCTGCGCTGACGGCGTCGGCCTGCAACGCATTGGCGGTGGCGCGGGCGAAGGCTTCGATGGCGTCGGGCACCAGCACCTGCGCCTGGTCGATCAGGTAGCGGTGCTTGCCACCGGTCACCCGCCAGACCAGTGCGCGGTCGCGCGAATCGAACTCTTCCACGCCGCGCACGGTCTCGATCACTTCCGGCCCGGACAGCGACAGCCGGCCTTCCTCGGACATGATGACGGTGGTGCAGCAGCGGGCGACGATGCCCATGCCGCCGAACGCGCCGTTGCCGCTGCCGATCAGGGCCACGACCGGAACGCCGGCGGCGCGTGCGCCCAGGGTGGCGCGCATGATTTCGGAGATCGCGATCAGCCCGGCATTGGCTTCGTGCAGGCGCACGCCGCCGGTATCCAGCAGCAGCAGCACACCGTCGGGGCGGGTTTCCGCCGCACGGCGCAGCAGCCCGGTCAGCTTGGCGCCGTGCACTTCGCCGACGCCACCGCCCATGAATTCACCCTGCTGCGCGGCCAGCAGCACGCGCTTGCCCTGCAGCGTCGCTTCGCCGACGACGATGCCATCATCGAAGGCGGCCGGCTGGTCGAGCTGGGCCAGGTGCGGGCTCATCACCCGCCGTGCGGGGCCGAGGAATTCGCGGAAGGAACCCGCATCGACCAGCCCGGCGATGCGTTCGCGTGCATCGGCTTCGTAATAGCTGTGGCGTTGTACGTGGCTCATGGGGTGCCTCCGGCCAGCAGGGTTTCCACGGCCTGGTCCAGGCGCAGGCTGACCACGGCCGGGGTCGCGCCGGCATCGTTGATCGACACGCGCACATCGCGCAGCGGATGGCGCTGGGCGAAGTCGGCAATGACCGCCTGCCAGATGGTGCCGAAGCCCTGCGCGGCGGTGATGATGCGCACCGTCATCGCCCCGTCCTGCGTGGCGGGTTCCAGCAGGATTTCCAGGTTGCCCGAGGCGAGCACGCCCACCAGCACCGCATCGCGCGGGAACTGCACGCGGGTGCGGCCGTCGAATCGATAGTCGAGGGTTTCCATGCTCAGTCCCTTACCAGTTGCGGAAGCGCTTGGGCGGGTCGTACAGGCCGCCGGACCAGCGCACCAGGTCCTTCACCGAACGCGCGGCCAGCAGGTCACGGCTGGCATCGCGTGGCGAGATGCCGAGATCTTCCGGGCGACGGATCACGCCGCGGTCGCGCAGGTTTTCCACCATCGCGCGGTCGCGGCCGAGGCCGACGGCGGTGTAGCCGGAGACGCCGCGGATCGCCTGTTCGCGTTCCTCCGGCGTGCGGCACAGCAGCAGGTTGGCGATGCCTTCCTCGGTCAGCACGTGGCTGACGTCGTCGCCGTAGATCATCACCGGCGGCAGCGGCATGTCTGCGCGCTCGGCCAGTTCCCAGGCGTCCAGTCGTTCAACGAAGGCCGGCGCCATGTGCTCGCGGAAGGTTTCCACCATCTGCACCACCAGCTTGCGCCCGCGCGGCATTTCACCCGGCCGCGCGGCCTGCTGGCCAGCCTTGATCCAGGCATCGCTGGCGTGGCGGCGGCCGCGTGCGTCCGAGCCCATGTTCGGCGCGCCGCCGAAACCCGCGATGCGATCACGCGTGGCTGTCGAGCTGTTGCCCTGCAGGTCGATCTGCAGGGTGGAACCGATGAACATGTCGCAGGCATACAGGCCGGCGGTCTGCGAGAACGCGCGGTTGGAGCGCATCGAGCCGTCGGCACCGGTGAAGAACACATCGCCACGCGCGGCGATGTACTTCTCCATGCCCAGTTCCGAACCGAACGAATGCACCGATTTGACGAAGCCTGACTCGATCGCCGGAATCAGCGCCGGGTGCGGGTTCAGCGCCCAGTGCTGGCAGATCTTTCCCTTCAGCCCCAGTGACTCGGCGTAGGTCGGCAGCAGCAGTTCGATGGCTGCGGTGTCGAATCCGATGCCGTGGTTGAGGCGGTTGACGCCGTACTCGGCGTAGATGCCCTTGATGGCCATCATCGCCATCAGCACCTGGATCTCGGAGATCTGCGCCGGGTCGCGGGTGAACAGCGGCTCGATATGGTTCGGGCGCGGCGCCTGCACCACGAAGTTGACCCAGTCAGCGGGGATATCGACGCGGGGGAGGGTGTCGACGATTTCGTTGACCTGGGCGATGACGATGCCGCCACCGAAGGCGGTGGCCTCGACGATCACCGGGGTGTCTTCGGTGTTCGGGCCGGTATACAGGTTGCCGTGACGGTCGGCGGCCTGCGCGGCGACCAGCGCCACGCGCGGGGTGAGGTCGATGAAGTAGCGGCCGAACAGTTCCAGATAGGTGTGGATGGCCCCGATCTGGATGCGGCCTTCGGCCACCAGGTTGGCCAGCCGCACCGACTGCGGGCCGGAGAACGAGAAATCCAGTTTCGAGGCGATGCCGCGTTCGAACACATCCAGATGCGAGGGCAGGGACAGCACCGACTGCACCATGTGCAGGTCGTGCACCCGGGCGGGGTCGAGATCGGCCACGGCCTGGGCGAGGAAGTCGGCCTGCTTCTGGTTGTTTCCTTCCAGGCAGACCTTGTCGCCCGGCTCCAGCAGGGCGTGCAGCAGTTCGGCCACATCCGCGGCGGCGACCTCGCGGCCCCTGGCCCATGGCGCGGCCCGTTCCAGGCGGGCCTGGCGGCTGCGTTCCAACGTGTCCCAGCTCGGGTTCATCGACCGGCTTCCGATTGGCGTTGGAATAATTACGGCATAATTACGGTGGCGTGTGCAACCCGCGGCGCAGCAAAAAAAAGGGCCCGCACGCAGGCGGGCCCATTCAGGTAGGCCGCGACCGTTGGTCGTGGCAGCGCGGGGGAGGCATGTGCCGACCAACGGTCGGCACCCACCCGCATTGCGCCAGTACATCCACGCCATGGGTGGATGGAGCCCGCGATGGGGTCAGAGCCCTTTCCTGTGGAAAGGGATCCGACCCCAGGCATGCGGCGGGATTAGAACTTCCAGCGCAGGCTGGCCGCCACGAAGCGCGGTTCGCCGTAGTTGTTGTAGTCCAGGTTGGCCCAGTAGGTCTTGTCCAGCGCGTTGCGCACGCTCAGCGTCGCCGTCCAGTTGTCACTGATGCGGTAGTTGGCGTTGAACTGCACCAACGCGTAGGCCGGCTGGTTCACCGTCACCGTGCCGCCCAGCGGGTAGGTGACGTTGTAACCCTGCACCTTGCTCTGCCACTGCAGGCCAGCGCCCACGCTCAGGCGTTCCAGCGCGCCGCGCAGGCGCACCTGCGTGTTGAGCTGCAGCAGGTCTTCGGCCGGGTTGGCGTACAGCAGGTCGGTGGCCGCGCGGGTCACCTTGACATGGGTGAAGCCGGCGTTGACCGTCCAGCCCGGCAGGATCTCGCCGTTGATGTCCATTTCCCAGCCGCGCGCCTTGGTGCCGTTCACCCCGATGTAGGCCGAGCTGCCATCGCTGAGCGAATTGTCCGGCACGCTCATGTCACGCACCGCATAGTTGTCCTGCTTGGCTTCGAACACCGCAGCATTGGCGGTCAGGCGGCCGTCGAACCACTGCGTCTTGATGCCGGCTTCCAGGTTCGAGCCCTGCACTGGTGCCAGCAGGTTCTCGTCCTTGTCCTTGTAGTTCTGCGGGTTGAAGATTTCGGTGTAGCTGGCATAGGCCGATACGTTCGGGGTGATGTCATACACCAGGCCCACGTACGGGGTGACTTCATCGGTCACCTTGTAAGCGCCGCTGGTGCCGGTGTAGGCACTGGCCGCGTTGTAGCTGCGGGTCAGTGTTTCCCAGCGGCTCAGGCGCGCGCCTGCAACAAGCGAAAGCGGATCGGCCAGGCGCAGGCGGGTGGCCACGTAGGCGCCACTCTGCCGGGTGCGCGCAATGCGGCGTGCGCCGGTGCGGCTGGCGGTCAGTTCCGGAATGTCGCCGTCCCAGTTGTAGATGTTGGGAATGTCGTAGCGCCAGCTGGCCACCGAGGTCAGCGTCCAGGTGGTGGCTTCAAGGTCGTTCCAGCTGCCGCCGATCACCAGGTCATGCTCGCGCCCAAATGCAGAGAACTTGCCGGAAAGGAACAGGTCGGCGTTCCTGCGGGTGTCTTCGGCGTCGCCGGCACCGGCCAGCAGGTACATTCCTGCGCCGGTTGTCGGGTTCGGGTAGCCGCTGCCGTAGATGCGCACGTTCTGCACGTTGCCGCGGGTGTAGGCGGTGTTGAGCTTGAGCACCCAGTCCTCGCCGAAGCGCTGCTCGAGGTTGGTGAAGGCCGTGCTGGTCTCGCGCTGCCAGTAGCTCCATTTCGGCGCCAGGCTGGTGGACCGCGGCAGATGGGCGAAATTGCCTTCGCTGTCGAAGAACGGCACGGTGCCCCAGGTCGAGCCGACCGGGTTGTTGTCCTGGGTCTGGTAGCCCACGGTCACGGTGGTGGTGTCGGTCAGGTCGCCTTCCAGCACGGCCATGCCGGCCATCTTGTCTTCGTGGTAACGGTCGTAATAGGAATCACGGTCGGTGTAGGCGGCGACCACGCGGCTGCGGAAGCGGCCATCGGCGGTCAGCGGTGCGGTCACGTCCGCTTCCATGCGGCGGTAATCCCAGCTGCCGGCACTGACCGAGAACGAGGCATCGAACTCCTTGCCCGGGCGCTTGCGCAGCAGGTTCACCGTCGCCGAGGGCACGCCGGCGCCGGTCATCAGGCCGTTGGCGCCGCGGATCACTTCCACGCGGTCGTAGAACGCGGTGTCGTATTCCTGGTTGGTCGAACCGCTGTAGGAGGGAATGCCATCCACCTGGAAATCGGTGATGGCAAAACCGCGCGCGTAGTACAGCGGGCGCTGGGTGTCGTAGAAGGACACGCTGACGCCGGTGATGTTGCGCATCACGTCGTTGATGCTGAACAGCGACTCGTCCTGCAGTCGCTGCAGGCCGATCACGGTGGAAGACTGCGGGGTTTCCTGCAGGGTGATCGGCAGGCGGGTGGTGCTGGCCGGCACCACCTGCTCGGCGCGCACGCTTACCCGGTCCAGGGTCTTGGCGTCAGAGGCATCGGCACCGGCATCGGCGGCCGAGGCAGCGGGCGCGACCACGGCCAGGCAGGACAGCAGGGCCGCCGGCAGCAGCGCACGGCGGGGCAGGGAGGAACGGACAGGCAGGGTCATGGAGGGCTCGGGGGACTATGGGAGGGGGGCGGCAGCCTTCGACCAGCACCCGGGCGGCGGCATCGGGTGGGCTCAGATCCATCTGGGAGGCGTGCGGGTGTTGCGCGGGACGCAAATGTAAATCGTTCCTAACAACATTACAATTCGTGACACTGGGAAATGGTCCTTGCGCATCCAGAAGGGGCCAGATCCCTGCGCCGCAGGCGGAGGGCCCTGATCCCCCCGGAACCCCGAAACGCGAACGGCCACCCGAAGGTGGCCGTCCGTTTCCAGCACTGGCGCGCAGGCTTACAGCGCCTGCAGTTCCTCGTTGGCATTGCGCTTTTCCGGCGCGGCCGGGGCAGCGGCCGGGGCCAGCGCCGGCGTCGTACCGCCTTCCACCGGCACGTCCAGATACGGCAGGTGCAGGGTCTGGCTGGTCAGGGTACGGATCTCGTTGGTCAGCGCGGCGCTGTCGTTGAGCTTGCGACCGTACGAAGGCACGATCTCGCGCAGGCGGGCTTCCCAGCCGGCCTTCATCTGTTCCGGGAAGGCCTTGGCCATCAGGTCCAGCATGATCGGCGGCGAGGTCGAGGCACCCGGCGAGGCGCCCAGCAGCGCGGCGATGGTGTGGTCCTTGTCGGTCACGATCTCGGTGCCGAACTGCAGGACCGGCCCCTTCAGCGGGTCACGCTTGATGATCTGCACGCGCTGGCCGGCGGTGATCAGCTTCCAGTCGCTCGGCTTGGCATTGGGGAAGTACTTGACCAGTTCGGCCTGGCGGTCGGCATCATCCAGGCGTGCCTGGGCCATCAGGTACTGCACCAGGTCCAGGTTGTCCTTGCCGACTTCCAGCATCGGGCCGACATTGTTGTGGTTGACCGACGAATACAGGTCCCACCACGAGCCGTGCTTGAGGAACTTGGTGCTGTACAGCGCGAACGGCCCGAACAGGATCACCGGCTTGCCATCCAGCTTGCGCGCATCCAGGTGCGGCACCGACATCGGCGGCGAACCGGTCTCGGCCATGCCGTAGGCCTTCACGTGGTGGCGCGAAGTCACGTCCGCGCCCTGGAAGGCGAGGAACTGGCCGCCCACCGGGAACCCGGCGTAATCCTTCGATTCGGGAATGCCGGACATCTGCAGCAGCTTCAGCGCGGCGCCACCGGCGCCGATGAACACGAAGCGGGCGTGGGTGGTGGTTTCGGTGTTGGCCTTCAGGTCCTTCACCGTCACGTTCCAGCTCTTGTCGGCGTTCTGCCGCAGCGCGCGCACTTCATGGTTCAGGTGCAGGCTGAAGTTCGGGCTGCGCTGCAGGCCGGCGGTCAGCTGGCGGGTGATGACGCCGAAGTTGACGTCGGTACCGAGCGGCATCCAGGTCGCAGCGACCTTCTGCTTCGGGTCGCGGCCTTCCATCAGCAGCGGTGCCCACTGCTTGATCTGCGCCGGATCCTCCGAGTACTGCATGCCGTAGAACAGCGGGTTCTTCACCAGCGCCTGCTGGCGCTTGTGCAGGTAGGCAATGTTGTCATCGCCCCAGACGAAGCTCATGTGCGGGGTCGGATTGATGAAGTCGCTGGGCAGGCTCAGCCGGCCTTCCTTCACCTGGTGCGACCAGAACTGGCGCGAAACCTCGAACGACTCGGCGATGCCGACTGCGCGCTTGGTCTCGATGCTGCCATCGGGCAGTTCCGGGGTGTAGTTCAGTTCGGCGAAGGCCGAATGGCCGGTGCCGGCGTTGTTCCAGCCGTCCGAGCTTTCGTTGGCCACGCCGTCCAGGCGTTCATAGACCTGGATGTTCCAGTCCGGCTGCAGTTCCTGCAGGTAGGTGGCCAGGGTGATGCTCATGATGCCGCCGCCGACCAGGACGACGTCGACGGGCTTGTCGTTGCTGGCGGCGGGCACCGAACGCTGGGTCAGCGGCCAGTACAGGAACAGCGCGGCCACCAGCAACAGCAGCACGAGCAGGGCGAGAAGAGCCTTGCCAAATTTCTTCATGGGAATAGTGGGGGCGTGGGGAAGGGGGCAGGATGCGCGCTGGGTCAGCAAATGGCGTGAAGAAACAATGCCTTGCAGCAGCCTGGCGCGATTTTAACCCGATATGGTCCCATTTTGATGCAATGCAGCATCCCGGTCCCCGGCTTCGCGCCCTCAGACCAGTTCCAGGATCTCGTCGCCTGCCTCGTCCACCTCGCCGGTGGCCTGCCAGCCCAGGTGGCGGTAGAAACCGTGCGAACGCGAGCGCGGATCGGCCGAGCAGGCCAGGAACAGGCGGCCATGGCCGGTGGCGCGGGCGAGATCGACCACCTCCTGCAGCAGCCGCCGGCCGATGCCGCGGCCTTCGTAGTCCGGCAGCAGCGCCAGCACCAATACCTCGCCACTGTCGCGGTCGGCGAAGCCGTAGCCGACCACCGTGCCGTCGTGCTCGGCGATGCGGCCGATGAAGTCGCCCTCGGCGATACCTGCCGCCCAGCTCTCCTCGGTGATGCCCAGTTCGGCCAGCTGCGCGGCACTGAAGGCGTTCTCGCGGGTGCGTCCGCGCAGGTCGATGCAGGCGGCGGCATCAGCGGCAAGGGCGGGGCGGTAGTGGATCGTCATGGGTGTTCCCTGGGGAGCGCCAGGCCCTGCCTGGTGGAGGTTTTTGGAAGCCAACCAAGGTTGGCAGCTACCGGTGCGCTGGTGGCGTTCAATCACTGCCGATGGTGAAGTACTCCGCAGCGAAATAGCCCACCTGGTAAGCCAGCGCGACCCCGGCCAGCACCACCTGCGCGCGCGCGGTGCGCAGCTTCCAGCCCAGCACGCAGACCACCAGCATCAGCGCGGTGTGCAGCGGATACGCCTGGCCCAGCAGGTGCCAGCGACTCTGCCCCTTGATCGCCGTATCGACAAGATCCAGAAGCGTCAATGCCGCAATGACGCTGAAGATCCAGCGGCGGCGCTGCATCAGGTACGTACCGTAGCTGCCGAACTCGCGCAGGTCATCGGGGAACAGCAGCGCGCACAGCAGGAACCACGCGGCGCAGTAAGCGATCACGAACAGATAGGTCTCGAACGTCCAGCGATGCACTTCAATCAGCCGGAACTCCCACCACCAGAACGTCACCAGCGAAACCAGCGTCCACGCCACCCAGCACAGATGCAGGGCCGAACAGCCACGCCGCTGCGGGTGCTCGATGATCTGCGCCAGGCCCTTCAGCAACGTGGTGATCGACAGGCCCAGGATGATGCCCATCACCACGCGGATATGCAGGAATACCGGATCGGTCTGCATCGCCCAGCCCCAGAAGGTCGGTTGCCGCGATGCTGACACAGATGCAGGCCACGAAAAATGGGGGTGTTGGTAGGTGTCGACCTTGGTCGACACATCTGTCAGATATCGAATGAATTCAGCCATGCATGGCGTGGCTCTACTGTGTCGACCAAGGTCGACACCCACCAGAGCAGGACGCCGTTCTGCCAGATCGCGGCCAACCACCTGGCCACAGGAAGCCCGCTTTTGACGTTGACGTTGACGTTGCCGGCCAGCGGCCAGCGGCCAGCGGCCGGCACTACCGCTTCCGCCGCACCAGCGTGCTCGATGCCTCCAGCACCGCCCGGGTCAGCAGTGCCATCGTCTGCACATCGCCCTTCCAGTGCTGCCAGTACAGCGGCACGTCCTCCCACGCGCGCTGGCGCACGTAGACCAGGCGCCCGGCATCCAGATGGCGCTTGACCAGCGGCAACGGATTCATCGTCCAGCCGAGCCCGCCCAGGTTGGCCTGCACGAACGCCCGCGTGGAGGGAATCCACCACGTCGGCGCCGTGCCCGGCAGGTCATCACCGGCCATCCGCCGGGCGAAGCGCGACTGCATGTCGTCCTTGCGGTTGAACACCAGCACCGGGGCCTGCGCCAGTGCCTGCGCGGTTACCCCCTTGGCGAAATGGCGCTCGCGGAACGCCGGCGTACAGGTGGCCGCATAGCGGATGCTGCCCAGCGCGTGGATCTGGCAGCCCTGTACCGGCTCGTCCAGCGTGGTCACCGCGCCCAGCACCGTGCCCTGGCGCAGCAGCTCCACGGTGTGGTCCTGGTCTTCCACGCGCAGGTCCAGCGTGGTGCCGGTGTTCTGCGCGAACTGCTGTGCGGCCTGCGGGAACCAGGTTTCCAGACTGTCGTGGTTCACCGCGACCGGAATGCTGGCCTGCGGCAGGTCTTCATCGGCCAGGCCCATGCGGTGCAGGGCATCGTGTTCCAGCAGGGCGGTCTGTTCGGCCAGCTGCACCAGCAGCTGGCCTTCCGCGGTGGCCGTGGCCGGGGTGCCGCGCTTGACCAGCAGGCGGCCGATCCGGTCTTCCAGCGCCTTCACCCGCTGGGAGATGGCCGAGGGGGTCACATTGAGCGCCTGCGCGGCGCGGTCGAAGCTGCCTTCGCGGATCACTGCGGCCAGGGCACGCAGCTGGGCATGATCGATGCGCATCGAATTAAGTTCCACTAATGCTGTTGGGCGCAGTTTAGCTCCACTTTCACGTGGTACTCCGGATGCACGCCGCCACGCCGACGGCGAAGTGACGTTTTTGACGCCACGTCGCACCTAATCAATGTCGCGCATCGCACTTGCTCCGACCGATTCGAAAGCTCGCGTATCGCCTGCGCTGCCAAGCATTTGAACCGCCAGGCCAGGCGCTTGTCGCGAGGGCCGTGCCGCTTCCCGCGCTGCCGGTGGATTGCGCAGTGCATGGAATCCGTCGCGCGGATACCGCTCAATCAAAGGAATGCAGATGAAGCACACAGTGAAGCGATGGGTGGTGGTGGCGATGGCCTGTGGCGTGCTGGCTACCGGCAGCCTCGGCGTGGCCGCCGCTGACAACAAGGACCGCCGGCTGGGCCCATGCCAGAACCTCAAGCTGAGGCTGTTCTACCAGTCCAAGCGCATGCGGACCCTCAACGATGACATGCAGTCCTGGATCGATTCCCCGCTGCGCGAAGTGGTCGGCAAGTGGGGGCCGCCACAGGGCATGTTCGACAACGGCGATGGCAGCCGCATCGCCTCCTGGAAAGGAACGGGCCCACATTGGGGCGTCTGCACCAAGACCTTCCAGACCGATTCCAACGACGTCCTGAAGTTGTGGAGCGTGAGTGGAGATTGCGGCTGCACGGTGTCCGGCTCCGTGCCCAAGTCGGAGCCTGTTCCGTTGATGACGCTCTGACCGATCAGGGGTATTCCCGGCCGTAAGGTGGCGATGGCACCAGCGCGGTGCCATCCCGCTGACGAATGAATTAAGTTTCGCTAATGTTGGTTTAGTAAGTTTAGCTCGTCTTTTTTGTGTTGCGGCGCGACAATTGAGCCTGTCCCGGTGCTGTCCGCCTTCGCGAGGCACCGTCCCCCCAGCAAGAAAAGGCAGTTCCCCCATGTTCTCGGTCATCTCCGCCAGCACCGGCCTCGGTGCCTGGTTCTCTGGTGCAGCCACCGGCATCGGCCTGTTCGCCGTGGTCGGTGCCCAGAGCGCCTTCATCCTGCGCCAGGGCATCCTGCGCAAGCACATCGTGCCGGTGGTTGCCACCTGCGCGGCCATCGATGCGTTCTTCATCTTCGCCAGCGTGGCCGGTCTGCGCACGCTCACCTCGGCACTGCCGTGGCTGACCAGTGCCGTGCTGTGGACCGGTGTGGCCTTCCTCGCCTGGTACGCGATGAAGTCCGCGCGCCGTGCCTTTGCCGGTGGCGGTGGCATGGGCGAGGCGGACAGCGATGATGGCAGCCGTCGTGCGGTGCTGCTGGCCGCCGTCGGCTTCTCGCTCATCAACCCGCATTTCTGGCTGGACATGATGGTCATCGGCTCGATCGCCGAGAACTTCGGCCATGCGCGCATGGCATTCGCGGCCGGTGTGGTCACCGCCAGCTGCCTGTGGCTGACCGCGCAGGGCCTGGGCGCACGCCTGCTGGCGCCGCTGTTCACCAAGCCCAGCACCTGGCGCGTGCTGGACGGCACCATCGCCGTCATCCTCAGCATCCTGGCGCTTACCCTGGCCGTGCGCGGCGTGCACTGAGCGCTGCCCCTACACCACACTCTCTCCAAGGTCGTGGCTGCGGCGGCACCGGTAACGGTGCCGCCGTTCTTTTTTCTGCGTGGCGCTGGCGGCCCGGGGGGGGCTTGCCTAGAATCTCCCGCAGGCGGACAAGGTGTCCGCAATGAAGGGGATGGATGCGCAGTATGTTTCTGGCCACCGGGCTGGCCCTGGCCTTGGCCGCGATGCCCGTTGCCGCCGCAACGATCGACCTGGAGCGCTTCCTGCAGGAAGACGCCTTCTCCGAAATCAAGATCTCGCCCGCGGGCGACTACGTGGCCGCGACCGCGCCGGTGGATGGCGGCACCCTGGTGGCGATCTACCGGATCGCTGACATGCAGCTGGTGGGGTCGTTCCGGCCGACGCGCAACAACCACGCCAGCAGCTTCGACTGGGTCAGCCGCGATCGGCTGCTGGTGGGCCTGGCCATCTCCGATGGCCCGCTGGATCGCCCGCAGCTGACCGGCGAGCTTTACGCGGTCAATGCCGATGGCAAGGACGGCAAGCTTCTGGTCGGCTTCCGCTCACCCGGCCGCGGCCGCGACAGATCGGTGATGCCGGCAGATTCGGTGGTGGCGTTCCTCACCGACGAACTGCGCGATGACGAACAGAACGTGCTGCTGTCGGTCACCCCGTTCTCCCGTGATGCCTCCACCCAGGTCGAGCGCATGGACGTGGTCAGCGGGCGCCGCACCGCGGTTGCGCAGGCGCCGATGGCCGGTGCCGTGTTCACTACGGACAACCACGGCAATGTGCGGTTTGCCCGCGCGTCAGGTGATGACAACAAGGTTCGCCTCCACTACCGCAAGGGCGAAGGCAGCCCTTGGGTACTGGTGAACGACGAAGCGACCAGTGGCCACCTGGAAGTGGCGTTGGGCTTCGACCAAAGCGACGGCATCGCTTATCTGCAGGTGGAGCAGGCCGAGGGACCAGACGCCATCGTTGCGTGGAACCCGGTCAGCGGTGAGCGCCGCGACGTGCTGCGCGACCCGGTGCTTGATCCGGCGCGGATCCTGGTGCGTCCCGGCACCCGCCAGCCGGTGGGGGCGTTGTTCCTGGGCGAAACGCCGCGGACCCGCTTCTTCGATGAGGCATCGCCCGAGGCACGCCTCTACCGCAGCCTCGAAGCGGGCATTGGCAGCACGGTGTATGTCACCTCCAGTACCTACGATGGCCGCACGCTGCTGGTCGAGTCGTGGTCGGGCAGCAACCCCGGCGATGTCTATCTCTACGACACCACCGGCAAGGCCGCCCGCCACCTGATCGCGCGCAGTGACTGGATCGATCCGGCCGCCAGCGCCAGCGTCCGGCCGGTGCAGTTGAAGGCCCGCGACGGCCGCGCGCTGCATGGCTTCATCACCGTGCCGCACGGCCATGAACTGCGCGGCCTGCCGATGGTAGTGATGCCGCACGGCGGACCCTTCGGCGAGTTCGACAACGGCAATTACGATGCCGAGACGCAGATGCTGGCAGCGGCCGGCTACGCCGTGCTGCAGATCAATTTCCGTGGATCGTCCGGCTATGGGCACGACCATCTACTGGCCGGCCAGAAGCAGTGGGGCAGGGCGATGCAGGACGACGTCACCGATGCCACCCGCTGGGCCATCGCACAGGGTTGGGCCGATGCGGGCCGCATCTGCATCTATGGCGCCAGCTATGGTGCCTATGCGGCAATGATGGGCGCCGCGCGTGAGCCCGGGCTTTACCGTTGTGCCGCCGGCTTTGCAGGCGTCTACGACCTGCCATTGATGTATGTCCGCGGTGACATCCGCACCGATGTCTCCGGCAAGACCTACCTGCGCGAGTGGCTGGGTGACGCAGATGACCTGGCCCGCTGGTCGCCGGTGAACCTCGCCGCGCAGATCAAGGTGCCGGTCCTGCTGGCTGCGGGGCGCGACGATCAGCGTGCGCCGCTGGTCCACAGCGAGCGTATGGCCGCCGCGCTGCACAAGGCCGGGGTGCCGGTGGAAACGCACTACTACTGGAAGGAAGGGCATGGCCTGTACCGTGAGGCCAACCGGCGCGATTACTACACCCAGTTGCTGGCGTTCCTGTCGCGCAGTCTGGGCGGCGCCACCGCCAGTCCGGCGGCGGCACCTGCAGGTCGGGGCAGGCGGGCGCCCTGAGTGGGGCAGGGAATCCGGCACTGGCAGGCGCGTTGCCTGCCTGCCTACAATCCAGAAGCGGACAAGGTGTCCGCCGTATAGGGGGAAGGATGCGCAAGACAATGATGGCCGCGCTGCTGGCGCTGGCCTGCACCGTGCCGACCGTGGCCGGTGCCGTGGACCTGGAAAAGTTCGTACGCCAGGAGACGTTCAAGGACGTCAAGATCTCGCCGGGGGGCGACTACTTCGCGGCCACCGTGCCGATGGAGGACAGCACCGCCGTGGTCATCATGCGGACCTCGGACAACAAGATCACCGGCAGTTTCCGGCCGCCGCGCAACAATCACGCCACCCGCTTTGACTGGGTCAGCAACGAACGCCTGCTGATCGAGCTGTCGCAGAAGTTCGGGTCGCTGGACACGCCGCAGCGTACCGGTGAGCTGTACGCCATCGACGCCAACGGCGGTCGCGGCGAACTGCTGGTCGGCTACCGCGTGGAAAGCAACGGCCCCGGCACCCGCATCCAGCCGAAGAAGGTGGAAGCGGTCGCGGCGTTCCTCACCGACGAACTGGTCGGCGACGACCGCAACGTGCTGGTTGCGATATGGCCCTTCAACGATGATCCGTTCACCCGCGTGGAGCGCCTGGACGTCCGTTCCGGCCATCGCGTGCCGGTGGCACGTTCGCCGGTGCGTCGTGCCGATTTCGCCACTGACAACAAGGGCGAGGTCCGGTTTGCGCATGGCGCGGGCAGCGACAACGTCAACAAGCTCTATTACCGCGAATCGGGCAGCAGCCAATGGGCACTGATCAACGATGAAGCCGTCACCGGCCGCATCGAGACAGTGATCGGCTTTTCCGACGACAACAGCCTGGCCTACCTGAAGGTGCAGGAGCCAAAGGGACCGGACCAGCTGGTCAGCTGGAACCCGGCCACCAAGGAGCGCCGCACCGTGCTGGTGGACGAGGTGGTCGATCCCTACCGCATCATCTACCGCAACGGCACCAGCGTGCCGGTGGGCGCGCTGTACGTGGGTGACACCACGCGCAGCCGTTTCTTCGACGAGGCATCGGCCGACGCGCGGCTGTACCACAGCCTGGAAGCGGCCTTCAAACAACCGGTGCTGATCACCTCCAGCACGCGCGATGGGAAGACCGTGCTGGTGGAGACCTGGACCGGCAACGACCCGGGTTCGTTCTACGTGTTCGACACCGTGGCCAAGTCGGCCCAGCACCTGATCAGCCGCAGCGACTGGTTGGACGTGGAGACCACCGCGCCGGTGCGCGCGGTGTCCCTGAAGGCCCGCGACGGCCTGCCGCTGCATGGCTACCTGACGCTGCCGCATGGCAGTGACGGCCGCAACCTGCCGATGGTGGTCCTGCCGCACGGTGGCCCGTACGACATCTTCGACGACGGTCGTTACGACATGGAATCGCAGATGCTGGCCGACGCCGGCTATGCCGTGCTGCAGATCAACTTCCGCGGCTCGGGCAACTACGGTCGCGCGCATACCCAGGCGGGTGCACGGCAGTGGGGCGGCACGATGCAGGACGACGTGACCGATGCCACGCGCTGGGCCATCGGGCAGGGCATCGCCAACAAGGACCGCATCTGCATCTACGGTGCCAGCTACGGCGCGTACTCGGCGATGATGGGTGCCGCACGCGAACAGGGCCTGTACAAGTGCGCCGCCGGCTACGTGGGTGTGTACGACCTGCCGATGATGTTCACCCGCGGTGACATCCAGAATCGTGGTTCCGGCGCGACCTACCTGCGCGAATGGCTGGGTGATCCGGCCACGCTGGGCACGCTCTCGCCGGTCAACCTTGCCGGGCAGATCAAGGTGCCGGTGTTCCTGGCCGCAGGCGGCGAAGACGAGCGTGCACCGATCGAGCACACCAGGCGCATGGAAGCGGCATTGAAGAAGGCGGGCACGCCGGTGGAAAGCCTCTACTACAGCACCGAAGGCCACGGCTTCTACCGTCCCGAGCACCGCCGCGAGTACTACTCGCGCCTGCTGGCGTTCCTGTCGCAGAGCCTTGGCGGAGCCACGGCCAGCGCCACGCCGCCGGCAGGCGGCAGCAAGGCACCGTAACGCCATCCAGCGCACGCGGTTGGTGCGCTTCAGCATGCCGGGCAGCCCAGGCTGCCCGGCATGGAGGGGGTCCCATGAAACATGTGTTCCTGCTCGCCGGGCTGCTCGCGCTGTGCGGCGCCAGCCCTGTCCAAGCGGCCGACGTCGCGCTGGACGACTACCTGCGCCGTGCCGAATTCAACGACATCCAGCTCTCGCCCACCGGTGAGTACCTGGCGATGACCGTGCCGCTGGAAGGGGCGACGGCGGTTGCCGTCCTGCGCACCAGCACCCTGGAACTGGTCGGCAATTTCCGCCCGCCGCGCAACAACCACGCCAACAGCGTCGACTGGGTCAGTGACAACCGCCTGCTGATCGGCCTGGCCGAGAAATGGGGGGCGCTCGACGCACCGCGGCCCACCGGCGAGCTGTACGCGATGGACGCCAACGGCAAGCGCGGCGACCTGCTGGTCGGTTACCGCGCGCGCCCGGATGAGCCCGGGCTGGTCAGCGGCCGCGTGGTCGAGCCGGTCGCCGCCTTCCTTGCCGATCCGCGGCTGGGAGATGAGCGCAACGTGCTGATCTCGCTGTGGCCGTTCGCCAACGACACCAGCGCGCGCCTGGAACGGATGGACGTCATCACCGGCCGGCGCGTGCTGGTATCGCGCTCGCCGGTGCAGCGGGCCACGTTCACCACCGACAACGGCGGTGTGCTGCGCTTCGCCCGTGGTGCCGCCGAGGACAACGTCAACAAGCTCTACTACCGGCAGGACGACGGTGGCTGGACCCTGCTCAACGACGAAGGCATCAGCCAGCGCATCGAACGGCCCATCGGTTTTTCCGCCGACAACCAGCTGGCCTACCTGGTGGTGGAACAGGCCCGCGGGCCCGATGCGGTGGTCAGCTGGAACCCGCGCAGCGGCGAGCGCCACATCGTGCTGCAGGACACCGTGGTCGACCCGACCTACATCATCCACCAGCCCGGCACGCGGGTGCCGGTGGGCGTGCAGTTCGTGGGCGCGGCGCCGCGCAGCGCATTCTTCGACGAACAATCGCCCACGGCGCGGATCCAGCACATGCTGGAGAAAGCGTTCCCCGGCCAGGTGGTCAGCCTGCTGTCGGCCACTGCGGACAATGCCCGGATCCTGGTCAAGGTCGGATCCGGGCGCAATCCCGGCGACTGGTTCCTGTTCAATACCGCGACCCGTGAAGCGGCATTCCTGACCGCACGCCATCGCTGGTTCGACCGTGACGGCGGTGCCAGCGTGCGCCCGGTCAGTCTTGCCGCGCGCGATGGCCTGCCGTTGCACGGTTATCTGACCGTGCCTGCGGAAAGCGACGGCCGTGGGTTGCCGATGGTCGTGATACCGCACGGTGGCCCGTTCGGCGAGTTCGATGAGGGCGGCTTCGAGCGCGACAACCAGCTGCTGGCGGCGGCCGGTTACGCCGTGCTGCAGGTCAATTTCCGCGGTTCGGGCAACTACGGTCGTGCCCACACCCAGGCCGGCGCGAAGCAGTGGGGACGTGCCATGCAGGATGACGTGACCGATGCCACGCGCTGGGCCATCGCCGAGGGCATCGCCGACCCGCAGCGCATCTGCATCTATGGTGCCAGCTATGGCGCGTACTCGGCCATGATGGGGGCGGCGCGCGAGCCGGCACTGTACAGGTGCGCCGCCGGCTACGTGGGTGTCTACGACCTGCCGATGATGTTCAAGCGCGGTGACATCCAGGACCGCACCTCGGGCCTGAACTACCTGCGTGACTGGCTGGGGGATCCGGCTGGCCTTGCGGCGGTATCGCCAGTGAACCTGGCTGCGTCCATCAAGGTGCCTGTGCTGCTGGGTGCGGGCCGCGAAGACCAGCGTGCGCCGGTGCAGCACACCGAACGCATGGAGGCGGCGCTGAAGCAGGCCGGCGTGCCGGTGGAAGCGGTGTACTACCCACGCGAAGGGCATGGCCTGTATGGCGATGCCAGCCAGCGCGACTACTACACCCGGCTGCTGGCGTTCCTCGCACGCAGTCTGGGTGGGGCGACTGCAGCGCCGGCTGCAACGGGCAAGGGCAAGGCGCCCTGAGCGGGCAACACTGCAACGGGGTCACTTGACCCCGTGCATCATCCGCTTCAGCAGGGGCGCGGCGATGAAGGCGGCCACCGCACAGCCCAGGCCGATCCACATCAGCAGCCAGAACAGGTGTGCATAGGCACCTGCGGCAGCCACCATGTCCAGTGATTCGCCTTCGGGTACCTCGATGGCCGCCAGCTTGCCGAACAGCGCGGCCAGCGTTTCGGAAAACGCGGTGGCCAGGAACCAGGTACCCATCATCAGGCTCATCACCCGCGGCACGGCCAGCTGGGTCACCGCTGACAGGCCCACCGGCGACAGGCACATCTCGCCGCTGGCCAGCAGGAAGTAGGCCAGCACCAGCCACCACACGCTGGCCATTTCGCCGGTGGCGCCCACCTGCTGCGCGGCCAGTGCCAGCGGCACGAACGACAGCGCACCGATGACCAGACCCCAGGCCGACTTCACCGGCTTGCCCGGCTCCCAGCCGCGGCGGTCCATCCAGGTCCACAGCGCGGCAAAGGCCGGGGCCAGCAGCACCAGGAACAGGCCGCCCAGATAGGTGAGCGAACCGGCGGTCTGCGGAATCACCAGGCAGTCGCGCACCAGCAGCACCAGCATCAGCGCGACGATGGCGATGAAGAATGCACGCGGCGCGTTCGAGCCCGGGCGACGCTCGGACAGGCGTGCGCTGACCACGAAGCCCAGCGGTGCCAGCAGCAGCGAGACGATCGACCACGGCAACGGGGTGCCGCCGGTGATGACCAGCGCCGGCACGATGTCCTTGGTCAGCAGGCGGTCGGTGAAGGTGACCCACGAGCCGTAGGACTGCTCGTACATCGTGAAGAACACCAGCGCCATGAAGATCAGCACCATCAGCGCGATCATCTGCTGGCGCTGCACCGGGGTGCACTTGCTGCCGGTGAACCAGGCGAACCAGACCAGCACGCCGCCCAGCACCACCAGCATCAGCATCAGCGCCAGGCTGATCTCGCCGCCGAGGGCGAAGGCACCGTTGCCGGCCGCCCACATCAGCCACGCCACCGGCAGCACGCCGACCACCGCGCACAGGTAGATCAGCCATTCGCGCGGCAGGCCCAGCACCTTCTGCTTCAGTGCGGCCGGCTGCGGCGGCTCGGCATGGCCCTGCAGGTACTTCTGGCCCCACAGGAACATCGCCAGGCCGGCGATCATGCCGATGCCGGCGGCGCCGAAGCCGTACTTCCAGCCATAGGCCTCACCGAGGAAGCCGCAGACCAGCGAGGAGAACAGCGCGCCGAGGTTGATGCCGGCGTAGAACAGCGAGAAGCCCGAGTCGCGGCGCGGGTCGTCCTGCGGGTAGAGCTTGCCGACGATGGTGGAGATGTTGGGCTTGAGGAAGCCGACGCCCATGATGATCAGCGCCAGCGAGAGGTAGGTCACTGCCAGGGCCGAGGTATCGCGCACCACCTCACCGTTGACCCGGTAGGCGGCGTGGCCCTCGAAGGCCATGCCGAGATGACCCAGCACCAGCAGGATGCCGCCGAACAGCACCGCCCGGCGCATGCCCAGCCAGCGGTCCGCCAACATGCCGCCGAACACGGGGATGCAGTAGACCAGGCCGCCGTAGGCGCCCAGCAGGTCCAGGCCGGCCTTGTCGCCGAACAGGTGGTACTTGGTGAGATACAGCAGCAGCAGCGCCTTCATCCCGTAGAAGGAGAAGCGCTCCCACATTTCGGTGAAGAAGCAGACGTAGACGCCTTTCGGGTGGCCGAGGAAGTCGTCGGAAGCAATCGCGGTGGAATTCATCGGCGGATTATAGAAAAAAGGGGACGGAGGGGATTAAGTCGTTTGTGCCGCAAACGACTTAATCCCCTCCGTCCCCTTTTTTCTACAGGTAGCGCAGCCAGGGCAGGTCGCGGCGGCAGGCCTTGAACCGGCCGAACAGCAGCGTCGGCGGGTACATCGCCACCGCCAGCGCGCAGGCCACCAGCAGCAGGCCGGCCACCGAATCCAGTGCGTACAGGCTGCCGTGGGTCGGCCCCCAGATCGCCAGTGCGGCCACGTACAACAGCTTCAGCACGTACAGGTGCAGCAGGTAGAAGAACATCGGCGCCGCACCGATGTCGGCCAGCGGTCGCAGGGCACGGGCCAGCGGCGGCCATTCGTACAGGCGCAGCAGCAACAGGCCGATGCCCAGGGTCAGCAGCAGGAACTGCAGCGACGGCGGGTACTTGGTCACGTTGAACACGCTCATCCAGGTGCGCAGGGCGCTGTCCTGGGGCTGCCACGGCGTCTCGCCATAGCCGTTGGCCAGGCGCAGCAGGGCGAAGGCGGCCAGTGCACCCAGCCCGGCCCACAGCAGCCAGCGCTGGCGTTGTGCCGGCGGGCGGTCGCGGGCGAACCACGGCCCCATCAGGTAGCCCAGCACGATCACCCCGATCCACGGCAGCACCGGGTAGGACGTACGCAGACGCAGCACGCCGGTCTCGATCCAGTCGCGCTGGTGCAGCACCTTCCACAGCACCGCCAGCACGCCGTTGCCGTCCACGCGCACGCCATCGAACAGGTTGTGGCCGGCCACCAGCAGCACGCCCAGCACGAGCAGCACCGGGTGCGGCAGCCACAGCAGGCCGGCCAGCGCGATCATGCTCAGGCCGATGGCCCAGATCACCTGCAGGTACAGCGTGTCCGGCGGGAACTGAAAGGTCCAGGCGAAGTTGACCAGGGTCAGTTCCAGCACCACCAGGAACAGGCCGCGCTTGAGCAGGAAGGCGGCGATGGCGCGCCGCGGGTCGGCCTGGCGCTGGCCGTACAGCCACGCCGACAGGCCGGTGAGCAGCACGAACACCGGGGCACACAGATGCGCCAGCAGGCGGCAGGCGAACAGGGCAGGGGAGACGCTGGCCGCGTCCATCGGGTCGCCGACCTGGTACTGAAGGAAGAAGGTCTCGCGCACGTGGTCCAGCAGCATCAGCAGCATCACGGTGCCGCGCAGCTGGTCGATGGAGGCCAGCCGTGGGGAGGGGGAAGGGGACATGCGCTGCAACCGCAGACTATCGATATAAAGATATAACATATCATTTGCAGGACGACCAGCCCGGCTTTGCGCCATCGGCCGGTTGCCCATGCCCGCACAGGCCCGTTGCACTGCAGCAGCCGGCCCCATCCTTTGGCACGCTGGACTTGCACTGCCCTGAACGCTAGCGTGGCAGGGATTTTTTGCCAGCAGGGGCTTCCATGAACCATGACGCTGCGCCCAAGCAGCTCACCTTCCGCGCAGTGGCCCTGGCCATCGTGCTGGCGGTGGTGCTGTCGGCGGCCAACGCCTATCTCGGTCTGTTCGCAGGCCTGACCATCGCCACCGCCATTCCCGCAGCGGTCATCTCCATGGGCGTGCTGCGCCTGCTGGGCGGTGGTTCCATCCTCGAAAACAACATCGTCCAGACCGGCGCCTCGGCCGGTTCGTCCATCGCCGCCGGTGTCATCTTCACCATCCCGGCGCTGGTCATCATGGGCTACTGGCCGGACTTCAAGTACTGGTGGGTGCTGGGCATCGCCGGTCTGGGCGGCCTGCTGGGCGTGCTGTTCTCGGTGCCGCTGCGCCGTTCGATGATCGTCGAAGATCCGCTGCCCTTCCCGGAAGGCAAGGCCGCGGCCGAAGTGCTCAAGGCCGGTGAGAACCCCGGCCCGGGCCTGAAGATCCTCGGCCTGTCGGCCGTGATCGGCGCCTTCGTCAAGCTCGCCGCCGAAAGCGGCCTGCGCCTGATCCCCGATGCCTGGTCGACCTCGGCCTACGTCGGCAGCTCCAAGATCACCGCCTTCATCGGTACCAACCTGTCGCCGGCCCTGCTGGGCGTGGGCTACATCGTCGGCCTGAACGTCGGCATCGTAGTCGTGTCCGGCTCGATCCTGACCTGGCACATCGCCATTCCGATCTACCAGGCGTTCTTCATGAACACCGATCCGGCCCTGGCCGCGTCGGTTGCCGCCGCCTCGTCCACCGAGGCTGCGTTCGCCATCTGGGGCGCGAAGATGCGCTACCTCGGCGTCGGCGCGATGCTGATCGGCGGCATCTGGACCCTGATCTCGCTGCGCAAGTCGCTGCTGAACGGCGTCAAGAGCGGCTTCGCCGCAGCACGCAAGAGTGGCGGCCCGGTGCTGGCGCATACCGAACGCGACCTGCCGATGAAGTGGATGCTGGTCGCCCTGGTGGTCTTCGTGCTGCCGCTGCTGGCCCTGTACCAGGCCATCGTCGGCCAGTGGCACGTGTCGATCCCGATGACCATCATCATGATCGTCGCCGGCTTCCTGTTCGTGTCGGTCTCGGCCTACCTGGCCGGCCTGATCGGTTCGTCCAACAACCCGGTCTCGGGCATCACCATCTCCACCATCCTGTTCGCCTCGGCCGTGCTGGTCGTGCTGCTGGGCGCTGACGGCCTGAAGCCGGTCGGTGCCGGCGGTGCGCCGCTGGGTGCGGTGGCGGCCATCATGATCGGTGCGGTGGTCTGCTGTGCCGCGGCGGTGGGTGGTGACAACCTGCAGGACCTCAAGGCCGGCTACATCGTCGGTGCCACCCCGTGGAAGCAGCAGCTGATGCTGGGCATCGGCGCGTTCTCGTGCGCGCTGATCATGGCCCCGGTGCTGAACCTGCTGGCCACCGCCTACGGCATCGGCGTGAAGTCCGAGCTGCACCCGAACGCGCTGGCCGCCCCGCAGGCAAACCTGATGGCCTCGGTGGCCAAGGGCCTGTTCGGTGGCGAGCTGCCGTGGACCTTCATCGGCATCGGTGCCGTGGTCGGTGCAGTCATCATCGCGTTCGACAGCTGGCTGAAGTCGCGCAATTCGCGCTTCCGCGTGCCGGTGCTGGCTGCCGCCATCGGCATCTACCTGCCGCTGGAACTGATGGTGCCGATCTTCCTGGGCGGCCTGATCGCCTACCTGGTCGAGCGCTTCCACAAGGTGCGTGGCGATGATGAAGAAGGCCGCGACCGCGTGCACAAGCCGGGCGTGCTGTTCGCCGCCGGCCTGATCACCGGCGAGGCGCTGATGGGTATCGCCATCGCCGTGCCGATCGTGGTCAGCAGCCGCGCCGACGTGCTGGCCCTGCCGTTCCACCTGCCGGCCGCACAGTGGTTCGGCCTGGCCGTGCTGTTCCTGGTCGGCCTGCTGATCTATCGCACCGGCAAGCGCGCACAGGCGTAATAGCAAGGGGTCGGATCCCTTCCCGCCAGGAAGGGCTCTGACCCGTCGCCACCCACAAACCGCGCTACGGCGCGGTTTGCTTTTTCTGGCGGCGCGGCGAACCCGCCCGGGCGGCCATGACCGATGGCCTTGGCAGCCCCGCCTGCACGGGCCTACCATCGGTTTTTTGCCGTCCTGCGGAGATCCCGATGAAACTGCGTCATGCCCTGCTGCCACTGAGCCTGCTGGCCGCCCTGCCCAGCGTCGCCGCTGCCCGTGGCCTGGAAGTCCGCGACATGGTGGCCATGGATCGCGTCTCCGCCCCGGTCCTGACCGCTGACGGTGGCACCGTGGTGTTTGCCAAGCGCAGCACCGATGCCAACCTCAAGGCCAGCACCGCGCTGTTCGCGCGCAACCTGCGCACCCGCGATGCGGCCCCGCCGAAGCAGATCACCCCGGCCGGCTGGAACGTCAACTCGGCCTCGCTCTCGGCCGACGGCCAGACCGTGTACTTCCTCAGTGCCAAGAACGGCAGCCAGCAGCTGTACGCACAGGCCCTCAGCGGCGGCACCCCGCGCCAGCTGACCGATTTCCCGGTGGACGTGGACAGCTACCACGTCTCGCCGCAGGACGACCGCGTGCTGTTCAGCGCCGGCGTTTTCCAGGCCTGTGCCTCGGATCTGGCCTGCACCGGGAAGAAGCTCAAGGACGTGGCCGACGCCAAGGCCAGCGGCAAGGTCTTCGATTCGCTGTTCGTGCGCCATTGGGACACCTGGAACGATGGCCGCCGCAACACCCTGTTCGTGGCCCCGCTGCCGGCGGCCAAGGCCGGCCCGGTGAAGGGCGCCTCGGCGCTGAGCGCGACCATCGATGGCGACGCACCGTCCAAGCCGTTCGGCGGCAATGACGATTTCACCTGGTCGCCGGACGGCGCCAGCGTGGTCGCCAGCATCCGCGTGGCCGGCAAGCAGGAACCGTGGTCGACCAACTTCGACCTGTACCGCTTCGATGCCGCCGGCAAGCAGGCGCCGGTCAACCTGACCGCTGCCAATCCGGCCTGGGATGCCGGCCCGGTGTTCAGCGCTGACGGCAAGACCCTGTTCTACCGCGCCATGAAGCGCCCCGGCTTTGAAGCGGACCGCTTCGGCCTGATGGCGATGGACCTGGCCAGCGGCAAGGCCCGCGAGATCGCCCCGCAGTGGGACCGCTCGGCCGGTGAGATCACCCTGTCCGCCGATGGCGCCAGCATCTACACCACCACTGACGACCTCGGCGAGCACCCGCTGTTCCAGATCGACGTGGCCAGCGGCAAGGCCACCAAGGTCATCGGCGATGGCACCGTGTCCTCGGTCAGCGTGGCCGGCAACAGCGTGGCCATCACCCGCAACAGCCTGAAGAGCAACGACCAGGTGCTGGTCGGCATGCTGCCGGCCGCCGGCCAGCCGATCGGCGAGCTGCGCGCGCTGACCCCGGCCGCCGGCGAGGTGCTGAAGGACGTCAACTTCGGCGACTTCGAACAGTTCGAGTTCAAGGGCTGGAACAACGACACCGTGCACGGCTACGTGGTCAAGCCGCACAACTACCAGGAAGGCAAGTCCTATCCGGTTGCGTTCCTGATCCACGGCGGCCCGCAGGGCAGCTTCGGCAACGGCTGGAGCTACCGCTGGAACCCGCAGACCTACACCGGCCAGGGCTATGCCGTGGTCATGATCGACTTCCACGGTTCCACCGGCTACGGCCAGGCCTTCACCGATGCGATCAGCCAGCACTGGGGCGACCGCCCGCTGGAAGACCTGCAGAAGGGCTGGAGCGCGGCGCTGAAGAAGTATTCCTTCCTCAACGGCGACAAGGCCTGCGCCCTGGGCGCCAGCTACGGCGGCTTCATGGTCAACTGGATCGCCGGCAACTGGAACAGCCCGTTCAAGTGCCTGGTCAACCATGACGGCGTGTTCGACCAGCGCATGATGGGGTACGCCACCGAAGAACTGTGGTTCACCGAGTGGGAGCAGGGCGGTACGCCGTACGAGAAGGCGGCCAACTTTGAGAAGTTCAACCCGGTCAACCACGTGGCCGACTGGAAGAAGCCGATCCTGGTCATCCATGGCCAGCAGGACTTCCGCATTCCGGTCGAGCAGGGGCTGGCCGCGTTCACTGCCGCCCAGCGCCAGGGCATCGAATCAAAGTTCCTGTACTTCCCGGACGAGAACCACTGGGTGCTGAAGCCGAACAACAGCATCCTGTGGCATGACACCGTCAACGCCTGGCTGAAGCAGCACATCGGCGAATAAGCCGGTCCAGCGCCAAGGGGTCGGATCCCTTCCGCACCGCGGAAGGGCTCCGACCCCGTCATTGACCGTCCCTGGGGTCAGAGCCCTTTCGCGTGGCGAAAGGGATCCGACCCCGTACCCAGAGCGCCTGCATGATCCAGAACGACATCGTCGTCTTCGGTTTGATCGCCGCCACCCTCGGCGCCGTGTTCTGGACCGCCTCGCGCGAACAGGGTGCGTGGAAGCGCTTCTACACCTTCGTGCCGGCCCTGCTGCTGTGCTACCTCATTCCCGGCATCTACAACACCGTCGGCCTCATCGACGGGCAGAACACCACGCTCTACAACCCCATCGCACGCGACATCCTGCTGCCGGCGGCGCTGATCCTGCTGACCCTGGCGGTGGACATCAAGGGCATCCTGCGGCTGGGCCCAAAGCTGGTGCTGATGTACCTGGGTGCCTCGGCCAGCATCATGCTCGGCGCGGTGGTGGCCTTCCTGGTGATGCGCGCGATCCATCCCGATACCGTGGCCGGCGACACCTGGGCCGGCATGGCGGCACTGGCCGGCAGCTGGATCGGTGGCGGCGCCAACATGCTGGCGATGCGCGAAGTGTTCGATGTCAACGCCACCACCTTCGGCCAGTTCGCCGTGGTCGATGTCGGCGTGGGCTATGTGTGGATGGCCGCGCTGATCTTCCTGGCCGGGCGCGCAGCGAAGATCGATGCGCGCAGTGGCGCCGATACCTCGGCCATCGATGAACTCAAGGAGCGCATCGCGCGCTTCCAGGCCGAGCACGAGCGCATTCCCAGCCTGACCGACCTGATGCTGATCGTGGCGGTGGCCTTCGGCGGCGTCGGCCTTTCGCACGCCATCGGCGCGCCGCTGGCGGCGTGGTTCAAGGACAACGTCAGCTGGGCCTCGCAGTTCAGCCTGGATGCGCCGTTTGTGTGGGTGGTGGTGCTGTCGACCACGCTGGGCCTGAGCCTGAGCTTCACCCGTGCGCGCACCCTGGAAGGCGCGGGCGCCTCGCGCCTGGGCTCGCTGCTGCTGTACTTCCTGATTGCCTGCATCGGCATGCAGATGGACCTGCTGGCGCTGCTGGACCGCCCATGGCTGTTCCTGCTGGGCATCATCTGGATCGCCGTGCATATCGCCCTGCTGTGGTGCCTGGGCAAGCTGCTGAAGGTGCCGTTCTTCTATTTCGCCATCGGTTCGCAGTCGAACATCGGTGGCCCGGCCTCGGCGCCGGTGGTGGCCGCCGCGTTCCATCCGGCGCTGGCGCCGGTGGGGGTGCTGCTGGGAACGATGGGTTATGCGACGGGCACGTACCTGGCCTACATCGTCGGCATCACCCTGCGCGCGCTGGCCACGTAGTAGATCCACGCCATGCGTGGAGGGTGCGGACCAAGGTCCGCACCTACCAACGGCGCCGGGGATCTGACCCCGGTTCACAGGGCATCACGCCACCGGCAACCCGCGTTCGATCAACCACGCCCGTGCGTATTCGGCATCCTGCTCGAACCGCGCCGAGTGAAAAGAGGGGCGCCGCAAGGTTCGGCGCGTAGCCACGCGCCCACGGCCGACCGCACCTGCGGCTTTACGCCTGCAGCAACCCGCGTTCGATCAACCAAGCCTTCGCGTCCTCGGCATCCTGCTCGAACCGCGCCGAGTGAAAAGAGGGGCGCCGCAAGGTTCGGCGCGTAGCCACGCGCCCATGGCCGACCGCACCTGCGGCTTTACGCCTGCAGCAACCCGCGTTCGATCAACCACGCCTTCGCGTCCTCGGCATCCTGCTCGAACCATGCTCGGGTCGACCCCAGCCGGTACGTATACCCCCACGCATCCATGTCGGCCATCAGCCGGTCGCTGCCCACGCCGGGCAGCTGCCCGGCCAGTACGATCTGCAGGTAGCAGGTGGCATCTTCCTCGGGCACCGAATCGGTGGCGTCGGTATGCACCTGCGCGCGCCGCTCCGGCGGCAGCACGATCAGGTGGCAGGCTTCGTGCAGCATCGAATGCACCGGCGTGTCGTCGCGCACATAGACGTCGCTGGCGATGATCCCGGCCTCGGGTTCACCCCAGTAGCTGCCGGGAATCGGCTGCCCGGCCGCCACGTGGTGCAGGCACAGGTCATGCGCGGCAAGCAGGCGCTGCGCATCGGCGAAGGCGATATCGCCGACGCGGGTGACGTTCGGTTCGGGTGCGGTGTCGGTCATGCGGGGTCACACTGCCCCGCCCATGCAGGCACGGGCGGGGCAGGGGGTCAGGGCTTTTCCGGGCCTTCAGGCAGCGCCACGGAGATGTCCAGCACATCGTGCTGGCCATCCTTCACCAGGTCGACCTTCACCGCGTCGACGTCGATGTTGACGTACTTCTTGATCACTTCCAGCAGCTCGCGCTGCAGCAGCGGCAGGTAGTCCGGGCCACCGCGATGGCTGCGTTCCTGCGCGATGATGATCTGCAGGCGGTTCTTCGCGGTTTCGGCGGTGGTCTTCTTCGCTTTGAGGAAATCGAACAGGCCCATGCTTACCCTCCGAACAGCTTGCTGAAGAAGCCCTTCTTCTCGACGTTGGTGAAGCGCATCGGGCGTTCTTCGCCGAGGATGCGCGCGACGGCGTCGTCGTAGGCCTGGCCGGCCGCCGATTCCACGTCCAGGATGACCGGCTCACCCTTGTTGGAGGCATTGAGCACATCGCCCGATTCGGGGATGACACCGATCGCCTTCAGGCCCAGCACTTCCTCCACGTCGGCGATGCTCAGCATCTCACCACTTTCCACGCGCACCGGGGTGTAGCGGGTCAGCAGCAGGAAGGCCGGCACGTTCTGGCCTGATTCGGCCTTGTGGGTCTTCGAATCCAGCAGGCCGATGATGCGGTCCGAGTCGCGCACCGAGGACACTTCCGGGTTCACCACCACCACGGCGCGGTCGGCGAAGTACATCGCCAGGAAGGCGCCCTTCTCGATGCCGGCCGGGGAGTCGCAGATGATGTAGTCGAAGCCGTCGGCTGCCAGGTCCTTGAGGACCTTGCCCACGCCTTCCTGGGTCAGCGCATCCTTGTCGCGGGTCTGCGAGGCAGCCAGCACGTACAGGTTGTCGAAGCGCTTGTCTTTGATGAGGGCCTGCTTGAGGGTCGCTTCGCCGTGCACGACATTGACGAAGTCGTACACCACGCGGCGCTCGCAACCCATGATCAGGTCGAGGTTGCGCAGGCCGACGTCGAAGTCGATCACGGCCACCTTCTTGCCGCGCCGTGCCAGGCCGCAGGCCAGGCTCGCGCTGGAAGTGGTCTTGCCGACGCCGCCCTTGCCGGAGGTGACTACGATGATTTCAGCCAAAGGACTTCTCCTGATGATTCTGTTTGTGGGCTGCGTCAGTCCAGCGCAGCGATCTTGATCTGGTCCTGTTCCAGCCACACCTGCACGGCCTTGCCGCGCAGGTTGTCCGGCACATCGTCCAGTACCTTGTAGTGGCCTGCAATGGCGACCAGTTCCGCATGGAAATCGCGGCAGAAAATGCGTGCCGCGGTGTTGCCCTGGGCCCCTGCCAGCGCGCGGCCGCGCAGGGTGCCGTAGATATGGATGCTGCCGTCGGCGATGACCTCGGCGCCTGCGCCGACGGTGGCCATCACGGTCAGGTCGCAGTTTTCCGCATACAGCTGCTGGCCCGAACGCACGTTGCCCAGCTGCATGCGGCCCGGCTGCGGCGCGGCGGCATCGGCCGCCTTGCCGACCGGTGCGGCCGGTGCCGGTGCAGGCTCGGCCTTGGCCGCACGGCGCGGCGCGGGCGCCGGCGGCGGTGGGGCCGGTTCGGCCTCGGCACGTTCGTACTGCGCGCGGAACTTGGCCAGCAACGGCAGGCCCAGCTGCTGCGAGAGCAGGTCGACCGCCGAGGTGCCGTAAGCCAGCGCCACCGGCAGCACGCCGGCGCTGCGCAGGCCGTCCACCAGCGCCTGCGCGGTGGCCACGTCGGGCACCTGGCTCAGACCGCCGAAATCGAGGATGACCGCCGCGCGGCCGAACAGCTTCGGTGCCCGGTTCACGCGTTCCTGCATTTCCTGCACGAGGCGTTCGACATCAAGGGTACGGATGCGCAGGTTGGCGATGCCCACCTGGCCGATCTTCAGTTCACCGGCCTGTTCGTAATCGAAATTCACCGCCACGCTCAGGTCCCCGTCGGCCGCTGTGCCTGTACCGGCAGCTGCCGGTCACGCGCCCATGTCACGTCCGGCAGCTTGCCGCCGTAGGTTTCCTTCACCCACGGGTAGCTGCACAGTTCCTTGGCCAGCATGCTGGCCCGCACGTCCACGTGCGGCATGGTGTTCTGGCCCAGCTCGCGGAAGCCGAAGCTGCCATGGAAGAGCAGGGCGGCGTCGGCGCCGTGGTCCAGGAACACCTCGCAGGTCATCTGCGGGTAGCGCAGTTCGGCAAAGCTCTGCGCATCGGCATAGAACGCACGGCCGACGCCACCGCCGCGGCGGCGGCTGGCGACCACGATGCGGTCGATATAGAAGAAGGGGGTGTCCAGCTGCTGCTTGAACCAGGCGAAGTTGCTGCTGTCGTGCTGGCTGTCGCTGCCGAAGCCGATCAGGAAGCCGGCCAGGTTGCCGTCGCGCTCGGCGACGCGGAAGTACTCAGCGGTTTCGTAGAACAGGTGCAGGCGCGCGGCATCCAGCGGGAGGATGGCCAGGCCAGCATTGTTGTTCAACGCCAGGACGGAATCGAGCTCGTGCTCGCGCACGTCGCGGATGACAATCGACATTGTGACTCCGTGGGGTAACGCGGTTGGTCCATCAACGGACCCTGCGCACGATTATTGCATGCCCGGGGCGGGCTGCGGCATGAACAGGGGAACCGGCAGGCATGACTTCCGTGGGAGTGCAGCAGGCGCGGTTCAACCGTAGAGTGCTGGCATGTTGGGAGCCCTCAGCCATACACGTGTCCTGCGCCTGGCCGGCCTGTTTACCTGGGTCATGGTCGGCCTGCCCCTGGCCTATTCGCAGTTCGAGAACCTGCATGCCCGTGCCGACATGGGCGGCTGGGCGGTGCTGCTGTTCCTGTCCTACCTGTCCTTCGGGGCCGCCTACTACTGGCTGACCCGCGCGCTGCGCAGCGACAGCCATACCACCTGGCTGGACCGTGGCCTGCTGCTGCTGCTCACGGTGTCCGCGCTGGGGGTCAGCTTCCTCAGCGGCTCGGGCCTGGGCAGCATCCTGATGATGGTCGCCGCCGGCGTCATCCCGTGGATGCTCTCGATACGGCTGGGCGTGCTGTGGCTGCTGGTCAGCCAGCTGGCGGTGGCGCCGGTCTACTACATGCTGCTGCGCTTCCCGCTGTTCGAGGCGGTCATGCAGTCGCTGCTGTACGGCGGCTTTTCCATGTTCATCTTCGTGACCAGCCTGGTGGCGCGGCAGCAGACCGAGGCCCGTGACGAGCAGCGCCGGCTGAATGCCGAACTGCGTGCGACCCGCGCCCTGCTGGCCGAGAGCGCGCGGGTCAACGAGCGCACCCGCATCTCGCGCGAGCTGCACGATGTGCTGGGCCACCAGCTGACCGCGCTGACCCTGAACCTGGAAGTGGCCGGGCACCTGGCCAGCGGCCAGGCCCTGGAACACGTCAAGCGCTCGCACACCCTGGCCAAGCTGCTGCTGGGCAACGTGCGCGAGGTGGTCAGCCAGCTGCGCGAGACCGGCGCCATCGACCTGGCCGCGGCGCTGCGCCCGCTCACCGAGAACGTGCCCTCGCTGGACATCGTGCTGGACGTGGAGGAGCCGCTGAACGTGGAAGACCCGCAGCGCGCCCACGTGCTGCTGCGCTGCACCCAGGAGATCATCACCAACGCCGTGCGCCATGCGCAGGCCCGCCACCTGTGGATCCGGGTGTACCGTGAGGCGCCGGGCCTCGTGGTGGTGGAAGCCAACGACGATGGGGTCGGCGCGGAAATGGTCAATGTGGGCAATGGTTTGCGCGGCATGCGCGAACGCCTGCAACAATGTGGCGGCCAGCTGCAGGTGGACACCCACCCCGGCAAAGGCTTCCGCCTGCGGGCCACGGTACCGGCGACGGTACTGGCGGCCCTCACCGAGGTTCCTGAAGGAGTGCGTTGATGATTCGCGTCTGCCTGGTCGATGACCAAACCCTGGTGCGGCAGGGAATCCGCTCCCTGCTGGCGCTCGACGACGGCATCGAAGTGGTGGCCGAAGCCGCCGATGGCCGCCAGGCCGTCGAGCTGGTGCCGCAGGTGCGTCCGGACGTGGTCCTGATGGACATGCGCATGCCGGTGATGTCCGGGCTGGAAGCGCTGCAGGTGCTGTCGCGCCAGGAACAGCTGCCGCCGACCATCATCCTGACCACCTTCGACGACGACCAGCTGGTCCTGGCCGGGCTGAAGGCCGGCGCCAAGGGCTACCTGCTCAAGGACGTCACCCTGGAGCAGCTGGTCGGTGCCATCCGCACCGTGGCCGATGGCGGCTCGCTGGTGCAGCCGGCGGTGACCCAGCGCCTGCTGTCGGGCCTGGAGCACATGCGCAACGATTTCGTCAGCCTGGACCGCCCGGACCCGCTGACCGACCGCGAGACCGAGATCCTGCGGCTGATGGCCAGCGGTTTCTCCAACAAGGAGATCGCCAATTCGCTGGGGGTCGCCGAAGGGACCATCAAGAACCACGTGTCCAACATCCTGTCCAAGCTCGGGGTGCGCGACCGCACCCGCGCCGTCCTGAAGGCGTTCGAACTTCAGTTGGTCTGAGAAAAATCCTTCTGCGACAAAGGCTTGGATGAAATTCCGGGCGACAGGGCAGGGCGCCCCCCTACATCCCGGGGGGCTGGATGCGTTACCCTTCAAAATCTTTGTCCATACAAATACGCAGCCGGCACGGAAACCGGTGCGCCAATCCGATAAACAATGCCTGCGAAGCCTGCTAGGATTGGCGCTTCGCTTCAATCAACCCGGCCGTGGGATCGGCCCCGGAGACTCTCTGAATGACCCGTATTATCGAGTTCCTGATCGCCTTGGGGATCGTGGCTGGCCTGTTCGTCATTATTGGCGTCTGTCTGCCGGGCGAGCGTCACATCACCGAAAGCATCGAGACCAACCGCAAGATGACGATCGTGTACGACACGGTCAACAGCCTGCGCCGCTTCAAGGACTGGAACCCGCTGGTACTGCGCGATCCCGCCGTTGACCTGAAGCTGTCCGGCCCGGCCTCCGGCGTCGGTGCCACCCTCGACTTCTCCTCCAAGGACCTGGGCAACGGTTCCTGGAAGATCACCGAGTCGGAAGAGAACAAGCGTGTTGTGATCGCCGTCGAAGACCCGACCAAGGGCCACGACAAGGTGACCACCTTCACCCTGGAGCCGACCGGCAAGGGTGGCCGTAACGTCAAGATCACCCAGGATTACTCGGTGAAGTACGGCTTCGACCTGTTCGGCCGCTACGCCGGCCTGTATGTCAGCCGCCAGATCGGCGATGACATCAAGATGGGTCTGTCGCGCATGGCGAACATGCTGGCCACCGTGCCGAACGTCGACTACCGCACCGCCGAAGCCCCGCTGACCGATCTGGCGATCGTGGAAGTGCCGGCCGAAGACCTGCTGGTCGTCAACGCCGGTAACGTCGACCGCGGCCAGGACACCATCACCAAGTCCATCAAGGACAACCAGGAGTGGATCAAGCGCGTGATGGAGGCCAATGGTCTCGAAGCCGCTGGCCCGTTCCGCATCATCACCACCGATTTCGGTGCTGAGAAGTACGCCTTCGACATCGCCCAGCCGGTGAAGAAGAAGGGTACCGAAGGCACCGCCGCTGAAGAACTCAGCGTCAAGATCGACGGTGGTGCACCGGTCAAGTACGTCCGCGTTGCTCCGCACCGCTCGGCCCACGCGGCCTACACCGGTCACATGGCTGGCCTGGACATCGCCCGCAACGCACTGCGTGCCTGGGCTGTGACCAACGGTTCGGAAGTGGTCGATCGTCCGTACGAATCCTGGAATGGCGGTCTGGACAAGTCGTTCACCCAGGACGGTACCTACGACATCTACTGGGCCGTCAAGTAAGCCTCGGCTGACCCATGTAGTGCTGGATACGAAAACGCGCCGCTTCCTGCGGCGCGTTTTTTTTGATCTGCGCCCTGCGGGGTGCTGCGCAAGGAGCAGTCATGTTCAATCCGGAACGACGCGCGCGTAAGCCTTCCCTGCTGGCCTGTCTGGGGGCACTGCTGGCAGCGGCCTCCATCGGCCTGTCCGCCTATGCGGCGCACGGCGTGGCCGATCCGCTGGCCCAGCAGCATCTGAACATGGCCGCGCTGTATGCCTTCGCCCACGGCGCGGTGCTGCTGGCGCTGGGCCCGCGCGCACAGGGGGCGATCGCCCACCTGGGGCTGTATGTGCTGCTGCTGGGCGTGCTGCTGTTCTCCGGCAGCCTGGCCGGTGCGGCGCTGTGGCAATGGCCGACGCGCCTGGCGCCGGTGGGCGGCACCACGCTCATGGCAGGCTGGGTGCTGCTGGCGATCAACGCGCTGAGGCGCTGAACGCTGGTGCGACTACGGCCGCCGGGTACCGGGTCAGCGGGCGCCGTGTAGAGCCGAGCCTGCGCTCGGCTGCTTTTGATCGGCGCAGCGAAGGAGCCGAGCATGGGCTCGGCTCTACAGGACGTCCATGCCGCGCCGGGTCAGCGTGAGCCGTTCCAGCACCAGTGCCACGGCTCGTAGACGATGCCGTGCGGGTTGTCGCGTGGGTAGCTGAGGCTGAAGCCGTGTGCGCCCGCGTGCGCCTGCAGCCAGGCAAACGCGTCGGTGGCCTCGAAGGTTTCCTCGGCCGGTGCATCGCCCGGCGTGCCGATGTCCAGTGCATGGCCGCTGTGGTGTTCGCTGAACCCCGGCGCCGCGTTGACCTTGAGGATCTCGGCCACGCCCAGGCCGCGCGCGAGCTTCCGTTCGAAGATGCCCAGCTGATAGGCGTGGCTGCGGAAGCCGGAAATCGCATCCAGAGCGATGCCATCGCGCGCAGCGTGCACGCGCATGCGACGCCAGCCCTGCGCGGCACCGCGACGCAGCCACAGCGGCCGGCCGAAGCGGTCACGGCCAGCGAAATGCAGCACGCAGGGTTCGGCTTCCAGCGCCAGGCCGCTGGCCTGCGCGTAGTCCTGCGCATCCAGCCCCAGCTGCTGCAGGCGCTGCTGCAGGCCGGCCAGCGGCAGCCACTGCGCGTCCAGGGGCGCTGCAAACGGGCGCGCATTGGCGCCGCCGTCCAGCAGCGTCAGCGCGTCCTCCACACCGGGTTCGCGCGGCAGGTGCGGCACCAGCGAATGCACGCCCTGTGGCAGCACCGCGGCCAGGTAGCGGCCATCGCGCTTGCGCCGCAGCACCCAGCGCGCACGCGCCAGCAGGCGCGCATCCAGGTTGCTGCGCGCACGCAGCAGGGCGGCCGGCCACAGTTCCACGGCCTCGGTGTTGATCAGCAGGGGGGCATGACGGTGCATGCCCGCAGCTTACTGCGGTGGCGTGGTGCCAGCCACCTTGCGCAGCGCGTCCAGCAGGGCCTGCGGCCGGTCCAGGCTGAGCAGCAGGGTGCTGCCGCCGCGCACTGGAATCACCAGCGTGTGCTGGCGATCAGTGACCAGGGCGAAGCCCTTGCTGCCGCCCTGCAGGCGGAAGTGCCCCGAGTAGAAGCCCGGCATCGCGTAGCCGTTGGTCTTCATGCGCAGGCCATAGCGGCGGTCGCGGCCAAGGTCGACCACCTCGGCCTGGTCCAGCTGCATCTGCGCCACTGGCGTGCGGCGACGGTACAGGGTCGAGCGCACGTCCAGCACATCGCCCGCCAGGCTGACCCGGCGGCGGAAGAACGCGGCACCCAGGCCCGCACCGATCAGCACCAGCGTGGCCAGGCTCCAGGCCGCGCTGCCCCACATCCGGAAGAACGGCGGCGACAGGGTGATTTCCATCCATGGCGCATCGGCGGGCGCGTCCTTCAGTTCGGCCCAGACACAGAGAGCAAAGACCACCAGCACCGGACCGAGGATCCACAGCACGCGCAGCGGCGAGCTTTCGGCAATGTCGAACGTACGCGGATCGCTGCCGCTCATCGCTGTGCCTCCACCCAGTGCGCGACATCGGCGATCAGCGCCGGGTCGACGTGCCCGGGCTGGGCGTATTCCTTCAGCGAGCTGGGGCCGCTGCCGGCCACGCCGATATGGTTGAGGGCCGGGTAGGCCTGCCACTGCACATCCCTGCGGCCCTGCAGCGCCTGCTTCCACAGCTGCCAGTCCGCATCGGGCACCTGGAAGTCGCGGCCACCGTGCAGCATCAACAGGGGCTTGTGCAGTGCCTTTGCATCTGCCCGTGCGTTGACCGCTTCGATGCTCTTCCAGAAGCTCTGCGGCACGCCCAGCGGCAGTTCGCTGGCGGCGACCGGTGCGCTGCCACGGGCGGCGGCGATCTGTGCGTCGAGCTTGTCGAGGAAGGTCTGTTCCGGCGCACTGATACCGCCGTCCAGGCTGAGCAGGTAGCGGTTCTGCTCGGGCAGCAGTTCCAGCAGCGTGCGTGCCGGTGCCGCCCAGAGGATCGCGCCACGTGCCTGTGGCCAGCGGCTGGCGATGCGCGGGGCCAGCATGCCGCCCTGGCTGTGGCCGAGCACGAACACGCGGCGGCCATCGATGTGCGGGTTGGCCGCCAGTGCCGCCAGAGCGGCCACCGCGTCGTCGGTGGTTTCGTCATCGACGGTGAAGGTGCCGCTCTGGAAATCCTGCGGGCGGGCGAAGGTGCGCTTGTCATAGCGCAACACCGCGATGCCCTGCGCGGCCAGGCCACGGGCGATGTCCAGGAACGGGCGGCTGGCGCCGATGGTTTCGTCACGGTCCTGCGGGCCCGAGCCATGCACCAGCAGCACCGCCGGGAACGGCCCCTTGCCCTTCGGCAGGGCCAGCGTGCCCTGCAATGCGCCACGCGCCTGCGGGACACTGAAATCCGTCTCGGCGTAATCGGCGTCGGCCGGCGGCGGTGCTGCCTTGGCCGGCGGGGCAGGGCGTAGCATCAGCCCGGCGATCCTGTCCTGCGCGTCCACCGCCACCTGGGCGATCACCGCGCCGCTGGCGAACTGCAGTGGCACTTCCACCAGATGCACGCCCTGCTGTTCGCTGCTGTGGGCGGTGCCGCGCTGTTTCAGCTCACCCAGTGATTGCCACAGCCCCTGCAGCTTCCCGGCGGGGACAGCGGCGGCCATCTGCGGGGTGAACATGGCTTCGGCCTCGGCCATGCGCCCGGCCTGCAGATGGTCCAGCAGCTGCGAGGCCACCTGCTGCGGCTCGGCGGCGAGGGCGCCGCCGCTGAAGGCGGCCAGTGCGACGGCGAACAGGGAGGGGCGCAGGCGCATGGTCACTGCTCCTTCTTGAAGACCAGCATGGCCGGGCGCATCGGCGCCGGGATGACGATGTTGACCAGTTCCCAGCCGAGCTGGCCCTGGCGGCTCAGTTCCGCCTGCACATCTTCGGGCTTGAGGACGCCCATCAGCGAGGTCTTCACTTCAACAGTCAGGTAGCTCCAGCGCTTGCTCATTCCTTGTCCTCCGACGGTGGCTTGTTTTTCGGCAGGCGGCCTGCCTTGCGCAGGGCGTCGCGCAGCACGTATTCGATCTGCGCGTTGAGGCTGCGCAACTCGTCGTCAGCCCAGCGCTGCGCGGCGGCCAGGACCTCGGCATTGATGCGCAGCGGGTAGGCTTTCTTCTCACTCATGCAAGCTCCTGGCGGGGCGGTGGAGCGCCCCGTTGCGAGGGTTCAGTACAGCGAACCAGCGTTGACGATCGGCTGGGTGCCGCGGTCCGAGCACAGCACGGTGAGCAGGTTGCTGACCATGTGCGCCTTGCGCTCTTCATCCAGCTGCACCACGCCGTTCTTCTGCAGTTCGGCCAGGGCCATTTCGACCATGCCCACCGCACCGGCGACGATGCGGGTACGCGCGGCGATCACCGCGTTGGCCTGCTGCCGCTGCAGCATCGCCTGGGCGATCTCGGCGGCGTAGGCCAGGTGGCTGATGCGAGCGTCGATCACCTGCACGCCGGCATCGGCCAGGCGCTCGGCCAGCTCGTTCTTCAGGTGCTGGGAAATCTCGCTGGCGTGGCTGCGCAGGGCCAGCTGGCCCTCTTCATGCTGGTCGTACGGGTAGCTGGTGGCCATCGCGCGCAGCGCCGATTCGGACTGGATGTGCACGAAGCTCTCGTAGTCGTCCACGTTGTAGACCGCTTCGGAGGCATCGACGACCTGCCAGACGATCACCGCGGCGATCTCGATCGGGCTGCCGTCCAGCTCGTTGACCTTCAGCTTGCCGCTTTCGAAGTTGCGCACGCGCTGGCTGACCCGGCGCTTGCTGTAGAAGGGGTTGTTCCAGCGCAGGCCGTTGTCCTTGACGGTGCCCACGTACTTGCCGAACAGGCTCAGCACTGCCGCCTGGTTGGGCTGCACGGTGTACAGGCCGGCCAGCGCGAAGATGGCCAGCGCCGCGATCACGATCCCGCCGAACAGCATCAGCAGGTTCGGCGAGCCGGCAGTCGCCTTGGCCGCGACGCCGAGCACGAACAGCGCGCCGCCAGCCAGCGCGACCAGCAGTGCGCCAGCAAGCGTGCCCAAGCCGTTGAGGGAGGAAAGCGACTTCTCTTTCATGGCAGTACGTCCTGGAGGGTTCGGAAAAAAGATATCAAATTGATATCAGTTCGCAAGTGCCGTTCGTCGGCTGGCCGGGGCAGACCGGCTAGAATGCCCACCCGCCTTCACATCGCTGCCGGACCCCCGCCATGGCCAAGCTTGGAACCCCGTTGTCCCCCTCCGCCACCCGCGTACTGCTGCTGGGCTCGGGCGAACTCGGCAAGGAAGTGGCCATCGAACTGCAGCGCCTGGGCGTGGAGGTGATTGCCGCCGACCGCTACGCCGATGCCCCGGCCATGCAGGTCGCGCACCGCTCGCACGTGATCGACATGCTCGACGCGATGGCGCTGCGCGCGCTGATCGCCCAGGAACAGCCGCACCTGGTGGTGCCGGAAATCGAAGCCATCCACACTGAAACGCTGGTGCAGCTGGAGCAGGAGCAGGGCCTGCGGGTGATTCCGACCGCCCGTGCCGCGCGCCTGACCATGGACCGCGAAGGCATCCGCCGCCTGGCCGCCGAGACCCTGGGCCTGCCGACCTCGCCGTACCGCTTCGTCGATACCGAAGCCGAGTACCGCGCCGCCGTCGCCGCCATCGGCCTGCCGTGCGTGGTCAAGCCGGTGATGTCGTCCTCGGGCAAGGGCCAGAGCACCCTGCGTAGCGACGCGGACATCGCCCCGGCGTGGGAATACGCGCAGACCGGCGGCCGTGCTGGTGCCGGCCGCTGCATCGTCGAGGGCTTCATCGATTTCGATTACGAGATCACCCTGCTGACCGTGCGCCACGCCGCTGGCACCTCGTTCTGCGCGCCGATCGGCCACCTGCAGAAGGACGGCGACTACCGCGAAAGCTGGCAGCCGCAGCCGATGTCCAGCGCCGCGCTGGCGCGTGCTGAAGAGATCTCGCGCGCGATCACCGATGACCTCGGTGGCTGGGGCCTGTTCGGCGTCGAGCTGTTCGTGAAGGGTGACGAAGTGTGGTTCAGTGAAGTCTCGCCGCGCCCGCACGACACCGGTCTGGTGACCCTGGTCTCGCAGGAACTGAGCGAATTCGCCCTGCACGCGCGTGCCATCCTGGGCCTGCCGGTTCCGGTGATCCGCCAGAGCGGCCCGTCGGCCTCGTGCGCGCTGCTGGCGCATGGCGAAGGCGTGCCGTACTTCAACAACGTGGCCGCCGCGCTGCATGTGCCGGACACCGCCGTGCGCCTGTTCGGCAAGCCGAGCGTGCACGGCCACCGCCGCGTGGGCGTGACCCTGGCGCGTGCGGAGACCATCGACGAAGCGCGTTCGATCGCGCGCGATGCCGCCGAAGCCATCGGCGTCGAATTGCGCCCGTAACGCAAAAAAGGGGACGGAGGGGATTAAGTCGTTTGTGCCACAAACGACTTAATCCCCTCCGTCCCCTTTTTTTATTTCACGTCCACCCACACCAGGTGGTGGTCGCTGCCGTCGGCAATCTTCGCTTCCGGGCTTTCATTGGCCGGCCAGAAGACGCCGCCGCCGACGTACTCGAAGCCGGTCGAGGGCAGCACGTAATCCAGGCGCATGGTGCCGGACTTCGGGCCGAAATCGCCGGTGGCGTGGAACGGTGCGCCCTTGCGCACGATGCCCTTGGCCGCATAGGCCAGGCTGGTCTGCTCGCCACCGACGCTGCGCGGGGTGGGGTAGCGCAGCACGCGCGGGTGCTCGATCAGGTTGACGATGGCGTCGTGGCGGCCGTCGCCGTCCACCGGGTCGTTGTTCAGATCGCCGAAGATCACGAAGCGCGCGTCCTGGGCCAGGCCGCCGCAGTGGCCCTTGTCATCGCACAGCCACGGCGTGTCGCCGGCCGACAGGTATTCCTGCCACAGGCGCAGTTCGTCGTGGTTGCGCGCGGCATTGCGCTTTTCCGGGCCGTCGAACACCGGCGGCGTCGGGTGCGAGACCAGCGCGTGGACCACGCCGGCCGGGGTCTTCACCGGCACGTCCCAATGCGACTTGGAGGACAGGCGCAGCTGCGACCACACCTGGTCGTTGTAGAAGCTCTTGCCGGTGCGCGGGTCGACCGGACGGATCGCGCCGGGCATCGTGCTCCACTTCAGCAGCTGGAAGCTGCGCACCTTGGCTTCGTCGATCGGGTAGCGCGACAGCACCAGCATGCCGTACTGGCCCGGGTGCAGGCCGTAGCCCCAGGCGTCGTTGCCGCGGCTGCGGCCTTCGCCGCCAACCGTGCCGTTGCCGTCCAGGTCCAGGCCGCTGGGCACGCCGGTGTTGACCGGGGCCAGGTAGCGGTAGGCGAAGTGCAGCGGCTTGCCGCCGCCGGGCTGGGCCACTTCCAGGTAGCGCTTCTGGAACAGGTCGGCCGCGCGATGGGCGTCGTCGAAGTCGAATTCGTTCAGCAGCACCAGGTCCGGGCGCACCTGCTGCAGCACCGCGGCGATCTTGCGCGCGTGCTCGCTGTCGCCTTCCAGTTCCTTGATCAGGCCACCGGCATCATCCGAGTACAGCGAGGTGTTGTAGGTGGCCAGGCGCAGCGTCGAGGACGGCTTTTCGGTCATCGCAGGGGACTTGGCGAAGGCGGGGGCGCTGGCGCCGCAGAGCAGGGCCAGGGCGAGGATCAGGGGATGGCGGCGGGTGATGTTCATGGGCCGTATTGTGCACCTGGCCCGGTGTCAGCGGTTTGTCAGCGTCCGTCCAGTTCGCTGTCGAAATCATGCCAGCGGCGGCCGTCGTAGGCCTCCAGCGGACGGTAGCGGCGCTTGTAGTCCATCTTCAGATGGTCTCGGATCCAGTAACCCAGGTACAGGTGCGGCAGGCCCTCGCGGCGGGCCCACTCGATCTGCTGCAGGATGGCGAAGGTGCCCAGCCCGCGCGCGGCATGGTCCGGGTCGAAGAAGGTGTAGACCGCTGACAGGCCGTGTTCGGTCACGTCGGTCACCGCCACCCCCAGCAGCTGGCTGGGCTGGCCGTCATGGCCGGGCAGGCGCATCTCCAGGAAGCGGGTGTGCGACCAGCTGCCGATCAGGAACTGCTCGAACTCGTGCGGGCCGTGGTCATCCATGCCGCCGTTGGCATGGCGGTGGGTCAGGTAGCGGTGGTACAGGTCGAACAGGTCCTGGCGCGGCATGGCGGCGGTGATGCGTACTTCCAGATCGGCATTGCGCGCGGCGCAGCGGCGCTGGCTGCGGTCGGCGGCGAAGCGCGCCACCGGGATGCGCACGGCCACGCAGGCGTGGCACTGCGCGCAGTGCGGGCGGTAGACCAGATCCCCGCTGCGGCGGAACCCCCAACTCAGCGCCAGCGGGTACAGCCCGCCCAGACGGCGATCCTGCGGGTCCAGCACCAGATCGCGCGCAACGCGGTCCGGCCAATACCCGCAGGGGTGCTCGCCGGTCTGGAACAGTCGCAGTTCGTCGTCTCTGTCGCCGTGGATCGCCATGGGCACAGCATAGCCCCAGCGTGTCGCAATGGCCGCGACTGTCCGCCGGATGAACGGAACCGGCAGCGGCGTCAACCGATGTCGCGCCCGGGCGTTGTTGTCTCCCGAGGGTGAAGTGTTCACCCCGACGCAATCCCACACCAGGAGTGACTCCATGATCCGTACCCCTCTGCTGCTGGCCCTGCTGCTGGGCACCTCCGCCACCGGCATTGCGCTGGCCGCCGATACCCCGGCCACCCCGAACGCCCCGGCGCAGCGTCATGCCAAGCTGGACACCAATGGCGATGGCGTCATCGACCGCAGCGAAGCGGCGGCCAACCCGCGCCTGGCAGCCAAGTTCGACGAACTGGACAAGAACAAGGACGGCAAGCTGTCGCGTGACGAGCTGCCGCGCTGGAAGCATGACCGTCGTGGTGGCCCCGGTGCCTGGATGGCCAAGCTGGACGTCAACAAGGATGGCCGCATCAGCCGCGAGGAAGCCAAGGCCGACCCGCGCCTGGCGGCCCGCTTCGACCAGCTGGACGTCAACAAGGATGGCTACCTGGACAAGGCCGACCGCGAGCTGCGCATGAAGCAGCACCGTGATGCCTGGTTCGCCGCCGCCGACACCAACAAGGATGGCCAGCTGAGCAAGGCCGAGTTCGATGCCGCCAAGGGCCCGATGCACGGTGGCCCGCGCCATGGCGGCCCGCGTGATGGCAATGCACCGAAGCCGCCGCGCAACTGATCGCGCGTACTTCGGGTTCCAGCATCGCCGGCATCATGCCGGCGATGTTCTTTGCGGGTCAGGCCAGCGACTCCAGCCAGTGCAGGGCGGCGACGACCAGCAGCATCAACACGCAGCAAGTGATGATCGCCGATCGCCCGTACATGGATTCGTACACCCAGTTGCGGCCCGTGCGTCCGCGTCGTGCGTTGTCGCGGGCGATCATCGGCGCCATGATCCGCTGCAGCGGCCCCAAGCACTGGTAGCTGACCACGCCCATGCCCAGCAGCAGCGACGAGGTCATCACCCACGTCGGCGCCTTCAGCATTTCGCCGATCAGCACCAGCAGGCAGGTGCCCATCGCGGTGAAAGTGCTGTAGCGGACGAAGCGCATGATCTGCGCCTGCTCGGTGGGCGTTTCGGTGAAGCACAGCAGGTAGCGCCCGCCGAGGTAGCAGCCGACGAAGCCGCCGATCACCCCGCCGACCACCATGCCTGCGTTGAAGCCGTTGCTGACCAGCGGGCTTTCACCGACCGCCGCCGCCAGCGAGCCCAGCGCAGTACCGCCGGCGGCACTGACCCCGCCCAGGCCCAGTTTGCTGCCGCCCACGCCGACCCCGGTACCCAGCAGGATGGCCGCACTGGCCGTGCCCGGTGCTGCGATCAGCACCATCGACACCACCGTGGTGGCGAACGCGGCGCTGGGTGCACTGCTGCGTGCGAATTCGCCGAAACGCTGCAGCAGGCCGTCGCGCACCTGCGCGCGGGCACGTGACAGGCGCTTGCGCACGGCGGCATCGGACAGCCCGAGCAGGTCAGCCACCTGCTGCGAGCGCTGGCCCTCGCGGTAGTAGAGCAGCAGCACTTCGCGGCTGTCGCTGGGCAGGGCCGAGATGATGTCTTCGGCGGCCACCTCTTCTTCCAGCCGCTGCAGGCGGTCGGCCGCGCCCGGCGTCGGGTCGGCGGCCATGCCCAGCGCGACCTCGGCGGCGTCGCCGGTCAGCGGGCGTCCGCGCTGCGCGCGCAGCCAGTCGCGGGCCAGGTTGCGGGTGATCTGCCGCAGCCACGGCAGGAAGCTGGTCGAGCTGCGCAGCTGGTGCAGCTGCTGCCAGCCTTTGACGAAGGCCTCCTGGGCGATGTCCTCGCTGGCCTGGCGGTCGCGGGTGATCGCCAGGGCGATGGCGGTGACCGTGTTCTGGCAGGCCAGCACGATGCGCCCATAGGCGTGCTGGCAGCCACTGCTGGCCGCCGGCAGCTCGCGTTCAAGCGTCTCGTCAATCGTTGCAGCGAAAGTCGTCATGGCGGCAGCTCCTGCTGGGATTGTGTCCCAAGACGGAGCCACGCGCCCGATGTGACCAAAAAAGGGGACGGAGGGGATCAAGTCGTTTGAGCCACAAACGACTTGATCCCCTCCGTCCCCTTTTTTGTGCCGACCGTTACGTGGACGGCTGGATGCGGACGCGGACTTCTTCCTCTTCCGGTGCGGTCTGCGGGGCCGGCTGCGTCTGCTGCGGCTGGGCCTGCGGGGCCGGGGCCGGAGGCGGTGCTGCGGGCGCCGGGGCACCGCGGTGGCGCAGGCCGATCACCAGCGCCACGCCGGCAATCACCACCAGCAGGGCGATGCGGATGCGCCAGGCCCAGCCGCGGCCGCTGTTCGAGGTCTCGGCGGTATCGCGGAAGGCGAATTCGGCGGTCGGGTGGTCGCGGCGGGTGGTGTCGAGCAGGCGTGCGTCACGCAGGATCTCGCGTGCACGCGGCTGGTCGTCGGCGCGCACGATCCACACTGCCGGGTAGCCCTGGCTGTTGCCCAGGTCGGTATAGCTGAACTGACCGCGCCGCCGGGTCTTGTACGAACGACCATTGGTCACCTTCACCTCGATGCCATGGCTGCGCAGCAGCTCGGCCACGCCCTCGACGGTTTCCACGCGCTGGCTGCTGAAAATCTGGCGCATTGCTTACTCCTTGGCCGGCACGGCGGCGGCGGCATCCTGGTCCGGCACCACGCGGATCAGGCCTTCCTGGGCGGTACTGGCCACCAGCACGCCATCACGGGTGAAGAACTGGCCGCGGGCCAGGCCGCGCGAATCCTGCGCGCTGGGGCTGTCCAGCGAGTACAGCAGCCAGTCGTCGGCGCGGAACGGGCGGTGGAACCAGATCGCGTGGTCCAGCGAGGCCATCTGCACGTGCGGATGGTAGTAGCTGATGCCGTGCGGGAACGTGGCCGTGCCCAGCAGGTGGAAATCAGACGCGTAAGCCAGCAGTGCCTGGTGCAGCTCGGGCGCATCGCCCACCGGTTCGCTCAGGCGCAGCCACACCTGGTGGTAGGGCGGGCGCTTGGGCGGGTTCAGTTCGTCACGCGGGTACACGTGGCGGAACTCGAACGGGCCGCCGCGCGAGAGCCAGCGCTGCACCTTGATCGGCAGCCGTTCCAGCACTTCGGCCGGCAGCGGGCGGTTCGGCTCGATATCCTCCGGCTGCGGCACTTCGGGCATCTTGTGCTGGTGCTGGGCACCGGTCTCGGCCTGCTGGAACGAGGCCGCGCAGAAGAAGATCACCTTGCCGTGCTGGATCGCGGTGACCCGGCGCACGGAGAAGCTGCCGCCATCACGGGTCCGGTCCACGTCGTAGACGATGGGGTGGTCGATGTTGCCGGCGCGCAGGAAATAGGCGTGCAGCGAGTGCACGTGGCGGCCGTTGTCGACCGTGGCCTGGGCCGCGGCCAGTGCCTGGCCCAGCACCTGTCCACCGAACACGTACTTGGTGCCGATGTCGCGGCTCTGCCCGCGGAACAGGTTGTCCTCCAGCCGCTCCAGGGTGAGCAGGTCGATCAGCTCGGAGACGACGGGTTCGGGCGTGTCGTTCAAGGGGGCGGCCACAGCAGTGAAGAAGGCCCGATTATACCGGTCCGGGGTCAGATCCCTTCCGCTGTGCGAAAGGGCTCTGACCCCGGGGGTACGCAGTCGAGCAGGCTCGACGCTACTTGCCCAGCCGGGCGGCCAGCGCCTGCAGTGCGTTCTGCGCATCCGGCGCGAACCAGGCTTCAACGAAACGGTCCAGCTGGATCAGGTCCGGGTGCAGGGCTTCGTGCAGGTCGGCGCGGGCCACCGCGCGGGTCAGCAGCATCGGCTGGCGCGGCTGCTTCAGCAGGTTCTGCAGCCAGGCAATGGCGCGCGCCACCACCAGGTCGCCCTCGGCCAGCTCATCCACCAGTCCGATCTGCAGCGCCTGTTCGGCCGGTACCAGCGCGCCGGTGCTGAGCAGGATGCCCGAACGGTGCACGCCCACCGCGCGGCGCAGCAGGCGCTGGATGCCTTCCGGCGCCACCAGGCCCACCTGTACCTCGTTCAGGCCGATCGCATACGGGCGGGCCGGGTCGGCACTGCGCGCCATCACCCGGTAGTCGCAGCACAGCGCCAGCACGCAGCCGCCGGCCGGCGCATGGCCGGTGATGGCCGCCACCACCGGAATACGGCTCTCGGCCACGCTGCGCACCGCGCCGAAGAAGGCGTTCCAGCTGTCCAGCAGCTTGTGCCTGTCATCGCCGTGGGAGAGCAGGTGCGGCACGTCCATGCCGCCGGTGAAGACCCGCTCGCTGCCCGACAGCACGATGCCGTGCGCGTCCTCGGCCATCGCCAGCTCGATGGCGTGGATCAGCTGCCGGCACAGCTCGGTGTCCAGTGCGTTGACCGGTGGCCGCGCCAGGCGCAGTTCACGGATGGGGCCATGGTTGATCACCTCGATCAGCGTCGTCATGCTGCGGTCTCGTTGCGGACAGGAATCTGAGGCGATGATAACCAAACCATTCGTTGGCGTATTGTTGTGGCTCTGTGCGGGCACGGCCTCGGCGGCGGCCGCGGTGCCGGCCTGCGTCACCGTGCAGCAGGGCTGGGCGCGCCTGCCGCCAAACCCGGCCATGCCGATGACCGCCGGCTACGGGGTGATCCATAACGGCTGCGCCAAAGCGGTAGCCATCACCGGCGCGCGCAGTGCCAGCTTCGGCGACGTGTCGCTGCACGAAACCACGATTGTCGATGGGGTCAGCCGCATGCGTGCGGTCGAGCGCCTGCCGCTGGCACCGGGTGCACGCGCCGTGCTCAAGCCTGGCGGCCTGCACCTGATGCTGATGGAGGGAAAGGGCGCGCTGACGGAAGGGCAGGTCGTGCCGCTGCAGCTGCAGCTGGACGGCGGTGGCGAAGCCAGCGTGACGTTGACGGTGCGCAAGGCTGCCCCGTAACGGGATAGTGGGGCCGGCCGCAGTAGAGTCGAGCTTGCTCGACTGCTCCGGCCAACAGCAGTCGAGCAGGCTCGACTCTACGCAGCGCAGGCGAAATACCCGGCAGGGTTCTACGACCAGTCGAACGTAAACAGGACCGTGCGGCTGTTTGGTTCGTAGAACATCACGATGGCGTCAGGACCGGCGGCGCACCAGTGGTAGGCGGCCACACTGGCCACATGGAAGAACGGCTGGTCGTCGCGGGTGATGCGGATGCCATCGTCGGGCAGGTGGTCGCTGCTGTTGCGGAAATGCAGGTTGCCGCGCTGGGTGGTACCGGCGAGGTCCTCGATCACGAAGGCAGACGGAATGCGTGTGTACCCGGTCCAGTTGCCGAACCAGATCGGGCCGCCCAGCTGGTCCAGCCATGCCTGTTCCTCCGGTTCCCCATCGCCGTAGCGCGAGAAGCTGGCCAGACAACCGTGCTGCTGGAAGTGCGCCTTGGCCTGGTCATGGCTGTCGCGCATCTCGGCCACGTGTGCACGTGCGTCTCCATCATCGGCCGCATCGCCCAGGAAGTACGCTTCGTTGCCGAGGAAGCGCATCTGGTTGTCGGCAGTCAGCTCGAAGGCGATCCAGTTGCTGGCGGTAAACGCGTTGTGGTGGGCCGTGGTCTCGTCACCGATGCAGCCTTCATAGGGCTCGATCGGGCACAGCATCGTGGCCACCTGGCCAGCCAGTTCCGGCCGCAGTACGCCCAGGTCGATCTTCAGCAGCGGCAGCAGGTGCTGGCCCAGCCAGGCCTGGTCGTCGGGAAAGACGCCAGTGGGGAAGGCGACCATGCCGGGCAGCAGGTCGCGCAGTTCCGTGTGGTGGATCATCTCAGTCCTTTGGACGGGGGGTAGCGTCGAGCTTGCTCGACTGATCCGGCAGACGGCAGTCGAGCAAGCTCGACGCTACGAAGAGCAGCATCCGGTAGCGCCGGGCCGTGCCCGGCGGGCGAAACGCCGACCAAGGTCGGCATCTACCAGAAGCGGATCAGGTCGAGGCGTTGCGGATCGCGTCCGGCAGCGGTGCGCTCTTGCCCGTCTGCGTATCCATCCACACCACCACCACGTTGCCATCCGAATACAGCTTGGCATCGTCCTGCTGGTCGACGATGCGATGGCCGATGGTCACGCTGCTGTTGCCCAGGCGCTCGACGAACAGCTCGACGAGGATGTCGTTGGGCCACACGATCGGCAGCCGGTAGTTGACGTTGGTGGCGGCCACCACCGGTGCGATGCGGTCGGTCATGGAAACGCCTTCCACGCCCAGCATCCAACGCACGCGCGCTTCTTCCAGGTAGGAAATGTACTTGGCGTTGTTGACGTGGCCCATGCTGTCCATGTCGCGCCAGCGCACGCTGATCGGGATGCGGGCCAGGATCTTGTGTTCGCTGCTCATCAGGCGTCCTTCTTCTTGGTCGTGCTCTTGCTGGCTTTGCCGGTGCTCTTGGCGGCCACGCCCTTCTTCGCCACCTTGGCGGGCTTTTCAGGCTTCACCTTGCGCGGCGGGCGGGCGTCGGGCTTGTTGGCCACGGCGGCCGGCTGCTCGGGGCGTGCGCTGGTCGAGGGCAGCATGCGCGCCAGGAACTGGCCGGTGTACGACTGCGGGCAGGCCGCCACGTCTTCCGGCGTGCCGGTCACCAGGATGGTGCCACCACGGTGGCCGCCTTCCGGGCCCAGGTCGACAATCCAGTCGGCGGTCTTGATGACATCCAGGTTGTGCTCGATCACCACCACCGTGTTGCCTTCGTCGCGCAGCTTGTGCAGCACGCCCAGCAGCGCCTCGATGTCGTGGAAGTGCAGGCCGGTGGTCGGCTCGTCGAGGATGTACAGGGTGCGGCCGGTATCGCGGCGCGACAGTTCCTTGGACAGCTTCACGCGCTGCGCTTCACCACCGGACAGCGTGGTCGCGCTCTGGCCCAGCTTGATGTAGCTCAGGCCCACGTCCACCAGGGTTTCCAGCTTGCGGGCGATGGACGGCACCGGCTCGAACAGCTTCAACGCATCTTCGACGGTCATTTCCAGCACGTCGTTGATGTTGTAGCCCTTGTAGAGGATCTCCAGCGTTTCGCGGTTGTAGCGCTTGCCGTGGCAGACGTCGCAGGGCACGTACACGTCCGGCAGGAAGTGCATCTCGACCTTGATCAGGCCATCGCCCTGGCAGGCCTCGCAGCGGCCGCCGCGCACGTTGAAGCTGAAGCGGCCCGGCGAATAGCCGCGCGCGCGCGCTTCGGGCACCTGCGCGAACAGCTCGCGCAGCGGGGTGAACAGGCCGGTATAGGTGGCCGGGTTCGAACGCGGGGTGCGGCCGATCGGCGACTGGTCGATGTCCACCACCTTGTCGAACAGGTCCAGGCCATCGATCTCCTTGTAGGGGGCGATCGGGTGCGAGGAACCGTTGATCTCGTTGGCGGCCAGCGAGAACAGGGTGTCGTTGATCAGCGTCGACTTGCCCGAACCGGACACGCCGGTGACGCAGGTCAGCAGGCCGGCCGGGATCGACAGGTCCACGCCCTTCAGGTTGTTGCCGCTGGCCCCGCGCAGGTGCAGGGTCGACTTCGGGTTCGGCGTGTGCCGGCGTTCCGGAATATTGATGGAGCGCTTGCCCGACAGGTACTGGCCGGTCAGCGAACGCGGCGCCTCCAGCAGATCCTGCAGGGTGCCCTGGCCGACGATCTCGCCGCCATGCACGCCCGCACCCGGCCCGATGTCCAGCACGTAGTCGGCCAGGCGGATCGCATCCTCGTCATGCTCGACCACGATGACCGTGTTGCCGAGGTCGCGCAGGCGGGTGAGGGTGCCCAGCAGGCGTTCGTTGTCGCGCTGGTGCAGGCCGATGGACGGCTCATCGAGCACGTACATCACACCGACCAGGCCGGCGCCGATCTGGCTGGCCAGGCGGATGCGCTGCGCTTCGCCGCCGGACAGGGTGTCGGCCTTGCGCTCCAGGGTCAGGTAATCCAGGCCGACGTCGACCAGGAAGCCCAGGCGTTCGCCGATCTCCTTGACGATCTTGGCGGCGATCTCACCGCGCCAGCCCGGCAGGCTCAGCTCGCTGAAGAATTTCAGCGCTTCGTCGATCGGCAGCACCACCAGCTCCGGCAGCGGCCGGTCGGCCACGAACACGTTGCGCGCCGCCTTGTTCAGGCGTGCGCCCTTGCACTCGGGGCAGGCGTGTTCGCTGATGTACTTGCCCAGTTCTTCCTGCACCGCCGCCGATTCGGTTTCCTTGTAGCGGCGTTCCAGGTTGGGAATGATGCCCTCGAAGCGGTGCTTGCGCTGGGTGCGGCCACCGGCTTCGGTGAAGTAGGTGAAGGTGATGGCCTCATCGCCGCTGCCGTACAGCACGGCCTGTTGCACCTTGGCCGGCAGCGAGTTCCATGCGGCATCGACGTCGAACCGGTAGTGCTTGGCCAGCGAGGCGATCAGCTGGAAGTAATAAGCGTTGCGGCGGTCCCAGCCGCGCACGGCACCAGCGGCCAGCGACAGCTCCGGGTGCACCACCACGCGCGCCGGGTCGAAGAATTCGGCCATGCCCAGGCCGTCGCAGCCGGGGCAGGCGCCCATCGGCGCATTGAAGGAGAACAGGCGCGGTTCCAGCTCGGGCAGCGAGTAATCGCAGACCGGGCAGGAGTACTTGGAAGAGAACAGGGTCGGGGTGGCGTCGGCCGCGTCCAGGCTCTGCACCGAGGCCATGCCGTCGCCCAGTTTCAGCGCGGTTTCGAAGCTCTCGGCCAGGCGCTGCTTGATGTCCTCGCGCGGGCGGAAACGGTCGATCACTGCTTCGATGGTGTGCTTCTGGCGCAGCGCCAGCGGCGGCACCGCGTCGATCTCATACAGCTCGCCGTCCACGCGCACGCGCACGAAGCCCTGCGCGCGCAGCTGGTCGAAGACCTGCGCGTGCTCACCCTTGCGGTCGCGGATGACCGGGGCCAGCAGCATGTAGCGCTGTTCCGGGTCCAGGGTCAGCACCTGGTCGACCATCTGGCTGACCGTCTGCGCTTCCAGCGGGTAGCCGTGATCCGGGCAGCGCGGGGTGCCGACGCGGGCGTAGAGCAGGCGCAGGTAGTCGTAGATCTCGGTGATGGTGCCGACGGTCGAGCGCGGGTTGTGCGAGGTCGACTTCTGCTCGATCGAGATGGCCGGGGACAGGCCCTCGATGTGGTCCAGGTCCGGCTTTTCCATCACGCTCAGGAACTGCCGTGCATAGGCCGACAGCGACTCGACGTAGCGGCGCTGGCCTTCTGCATAGATGGTGTCGAACGCCAGCGAGGACTTGCCCGAGCCGGACAGGCCGGTGATCACGATCAGCTTGTCGCGGGGCAGGTCGAGGTCGATGTTCTTGAGGTTGTGCGTCCGCGCGCCGCGGATGCGGATGAAATCCATCGCCATGGGGGATCCGGTTATGGGGGGCGTTGGCTGGGTGCCGGGCCAGCAGGGGGACGGCAATCGGTCAGCCTACCGAGGTGACCAGATGGGGGCAATGGGCGACAATGCCAGCCGGGTGTCTCACCCTGTGAGACCACGCGACAGCTTTGTGTAGAGCCGAGCCATGCCCGGCTGCCTGGACCTTCAACCGTTCAGCCGAGCATGGCTCGGCTCCACAGGGGTGGGGCAGGGGGCCGTTCAGGGCCGCCCAGGGGTTGACTTGACCGGCTGGCATTGATCTGCGTACAATCCCGCTTCTGTTCGCCCTCGATGGCGGCAGTCCATAGGCCACAATAACTACAAAGGAAGTCTGGTCATGTACGCAGTACTGGTCACCGGCGGTAAGCAATACCGCGTGGCGCAGGGCGAAAAGCTCCGCGTCGAAAAGCTCGAAGTCGAAGTCGGCAGCGAGATCAAGTTTGACAACATCCTGATGCTGGGCGACAGCGATGGCGTGAAGCTGGGCGATGCGCTGAAGGGCGCTGCCGTCACCGCCAAGGTCCTGTCCCAGGGTCGTGCTGACAAGGTCCGGATCATCAAGTTCCGTCGCCGCAAGCACCACATGAAGCGTCAGGGTCACCGTCAGTACTACACCGAAATCGAGATCACCGGCATCGCCGGCTAAGCATCAGGAGAAGCAGTCATGGCACATAAAAAGGGCGTAGGCTCCTCGCGCAACGGTCGCGACTCCAACCCGAAGTACCTGGGCGTCAAGATCTTCGGCGGCCAGGCCATCGAGGCGGGCAACATCATCGTGCGTCAGCGCGGCACCCAGTTCCACCCGGGTTCGGGCGTCGGCCTCGGCCGCGACCACACCCTGTTCGCCCTCGTGGACGGCAAGGTGGAGTTCTCGGTGAAGGGCGCCAAGAAGCGTCGCACCGTCAGCGTCGTGTCGGTCGAAGCCTGATAAGGCCTGGCCGGCCGCCATGCCCCGGCATGGCATTGCTGGTCGAACCGCACGTTGCATGAAGAGCCCCGCTTCGGCGGGGCTTTTCGTTGGAATCAGTGGTACAACGGGCACGGCCCGATCGCGGGGCGCGGCCCCGGCAGCCGGGGCGCATCCGGCACGACATTCAAGCAAGGCGGCGGCATGCAGGCCGCGCCCATCGCAGGCATCGAAACAATGAAACTGGTAGACGAAGCAGAAATCGAAGTGTTCGCCGGCAACGGCGGCAACGGCTGCATTGGCTTCCGTCGCGAGAAGTTCATTCCGCTCGGCGGCCCGGACGGCGGCGACGGCGGTGCGGGCGGCAGCGTGTACATCCGCGCCGACGAAAACCTGAACACCCTGGTCGACTTCCGCCATGACCGCATCTTCAAGGCGCAGCGCGGCGAGAACGGCATGGGCCGCCAGGCCTATGGCAAGGGTGGCGAAGACCTGACCATCACCGTGCCGGTCGGCACCGTGATCATCAACGTGGCCACCGACGAAATCATCGGCGACCTGACCCAGCACGGTGACCGCCTGCTGGTGGCGCAGGGCGGCCGCGGTGGCCTGGGCAACATGCACTTCAAGAGCTCGACCAACCGCTCGCCGCGCCAGGCACTGCCGGGCGAGCCGGGCGAAGAGCGCACGCTGAAGCTGGAGCTGAAGCTGCTGGCCGACGTCGGCCTGCTGGGCTTCCCCAACGCCGGCAAGAGCACCCTGATCCGCGCGGTGTCGGCGGCGACGCCGAAGGTGGCTGATTACCCGTTCACCACGCTGTACCCGAACCTGGGTGTGGTGAAGGTGGAAAACTACCGCAGCTTCGTCATCGCCGACATTCCGGGCCTGATCGAAGGCGCGGCCGACGGTGCCGGCCTGGGCGCGCAGTTCCTGCGCCACCTGCAGCGCACCCGCCTGCTGCTGCACCTGGTGGATATCTCCCCCATGGAGGGTGGCGTGGAAGGCATTTCCCCGGTCGAGCAGGTGCGTGCCATCGAGCGCGAACTGGAAAAGCACGACCCGGAGCTGCTGCAGAAGCCGCGCTGGCTGGTGCTGAACAAGGCCGACCTGATGTTCGAGGACGAGGCCAAGGCCGCGGCCGAGCAGATCGTGGCCGAGCTGGGCTGGAAGGAGCCGTGGTTCCTGGTCTCGGCGCTGGGTCGTGAAGGCACCTTCCCGATCATGAGCCGGATCATGGCGTTCTTTGATCGCCAGAAGGAAGACGAGCTGGAAGCCCGCAACGCGCAGTAATGCCGTTGAGGTTCCGCACGAAAAACCCGGCTTCGGCCGGGTTTTTTGTGGGCTGCCGCTTTTCTGTAGAGCCGAGCCCATACTCGGCTGGCCGTGCGAACAGCAGCCGAGCATGGGCTCGGCTCTACATGGGGCGGATCGCAGGCAACAAAAAACCCGGCCGGGGCCGGGCTTTTGTCTGCTGCCCGCACCCCGAAGGGCGGGGCGGCAACGCCGGATCAGGCGGCCTTGAGGGCCTTGATGCGGTCGTTCAGGCGGCTCTTATGACGAGCAGCCTTGTTCTTGTGGATCAGGCCACGCGCGCTGAAGCGATCCAGGATCGGCTGGGCAACGGCGAAGGCGGCTTCGGCGCCGGCGGCATCGTTGGCGTCCAGCGCCTTGATCACTTTCTTGACAGCGGTGCGCAGCATCGAGCGCTGAGCCACGTTGCGCGCGTTGCGCACGACGGTCTGCTTGGCGCGCTTCTTGGCGGACTTGATATTGGCCACGGTGGTGGTTTCCTGAAAAAATCGGTGTTATGGGAACAGCAAGCTAGCTAGTATGATGGCGTAAGAAATGCACGTCAAGTCGATTGTCAAGAGGGACGCTGAGTGAGTTCACCCAAGTTGTTGCGGGGCCTGCTGTCGTTCAGCAGCATGACCATGGTCTCGCGCGTTCTCGGACTTGTCCGGGACTTCGTGGTGACCACCACGTTCGGCACCAACGCCATCACTGATGCTTTCTGGGTCGCCTTCAGGGTACCCAATTTCCTGCGCCGTTTGTTCGCCGAAGGCTCATTCGCGACCGCTTTCGTGCCGGTGTTCACGGAAGTGAAAGAGACCCGCAGCCATGCGGAGCTGCGCGAACTGATGGCGCGCACGGCCGGCACCTTGGGTGGCATCCTGATGCTGGTGACCGCCGTGGCGCTGATCTTCGCGCCGCAGCTGGCGTCGGTGTTCTCAAGCGGCGTTGATACCGATCCGGTCAAGCAGGGTCTGCTGGTCGACCTGTTCCGCCTGACCTTCCCGTTCCTGCTGTTCGTCTCGCTCACCGCCCTGGCCGGTGGCGCGCTCAACAGCTTCCAGCGCTTCGCCATGCCGGCGCTGACCCCGGTCATCCTCAACCTGTGCATGATCGCCGGCGCGCTGTGGCTGGCGCCGCGGCTGGGCGGCACCCCGGAAAAGCAGATCCTGGCGCTAGGCTGGGCGGTGTTGGCCGCCGGCATCCTGCAGCTGCTGTTCCAGCTGCCCTCGCTGAAGGGCATCAACCTGCTGACCCTGCCGCGCTGGGGCTGGACCCACCCGGGCGTGCGCAAGGTGATGACCCTGATGGTGCCGACACTGTTCGGCTCCTCGGTCGCGCAGATCAACCTGCTGCTGGATACGGTCATCGCCGCCAAGCTGACCGACGGCTCGCAGTCCTGGCTGTCGCTGGCCGATCGCTTCCTGGAGCTGCCGCTGGGCGTGTTCGGCGTGGCTTTGGGCACGGTGATCCTGCCGGCACTGGCCCGCCACCACGTCAGCACCGACCGCGAAGGCTTCTCGCGCTCGCTGGACTGGGGTCTGCGCATGACCCTGCTGATCTCGGTGCCGGCCATGCTGGGCCTGCTGTTCCTGGCCGAGCCGCTGATCGCCACCATCTTCCAGCACGGCCAGTTCAGCGCTTTCGACACCCGCATGACCGCGCTGTCGGTGTACGGCCTGAGCTTCGGCCTGCCGGCCTTTGCCCTGCTGAAAGTCGTGCTGCCGGCCTTTTATGCCCGCCAGGACACCCGGACCCCGGTGCGCGCCGGCGTGGCCGCGCTGGTGGCCAACATGGTGTTCAACTTCGCCCTGCTGGCCGTGCTGTACCAGGTGATGGTGCCCGACGAGCTGAAGGCGCAGGGCGTGATGGCCGCCATCGGCAAGCAGCCCGGCCTGCACCTGGCGCTGGGCATTGCCAGCGCGCTGTCCAGTTACCTGAACCTGGGCCTGCTCTGGTACTGGCTGGGCAAGACCGATGTCTACCAGCGCCGGCCGGGCTGGGGCAGCTATCTGGTGCGCCTGCTGGTGGCCTGCGCGGCCATGGTCGGCGTGCTGCTGGCCCTGCTGCACTGGCTGCCTGCCTTCTCGGCGATGGGCGTGTGGGAGCGGATCGGCGCCTTGGCGCTGCTGGTCGGCGGCGGTGGCGCGACCTATGGCGTGGCCATGCTGGCCATGGGCTTCCGCCCCCGCGACCTGCGCGGGCATTGATCGTGGCCCACCACGGCTATACTTCAGGGTTACACCATTGAAGCGGCGGCCCCGGGTGGGCCGGAACGAGAGTTGATGAGCAGGCTGTTCAGAAGCGTCGAGGGCGGGGAGCTGTTCCCCAACGGAAGCGTGGTCTGTATCGGTGCATTCGACGGCCTCCACCTGGGCCATCGTGCGCTGGTCCGCCACGCGGTCGCCCGCGCGCGCGCCTTGGGCGTACCCGCCGTGGCCGTGGCCTTCGAGCCGCTGCCGCGCGAATTCTTTGCCCAGGGCACACCGCCGCCGCGGCTGACCCTGGCCCGCAGCAAGGTCGCGATCCTGCGCGAACTGGGCGCCGATGCGGTCGGCCTGCTGCGCTTCGATGCGGCGATGGCGGCCATGCCGGCCGAGGATTTCGTGCGCCAGCTGCTGGTCCATCGCCTGGGTGCGCGCGAGGTATGGATCGGCCCGGAGTTCTGCTTCGGCAACCGCCGCCGTGGCGATCTGGCGCTGCTGCAGGCCATGGGCGGCGAGCTGGGCTTCAGCGCCGGCGAGATCGAAGCCGTCGACCTGCACGGCGAGCGTATTTCCAGCACCCGCATCCGCCAGCTGCTGCAGGCCGGTGATTTCACCCGTGCCAACGATCTGCTCGGTCGCCCTTATGCAATCAGCGGGCGGGTGGTGCGTGGGCGCCAGCTCGGTCGCACGCTGGGTTTTCCCACCGCCAACCTGCGCTTTCCGAAGACGCCTGCGCTGTCGGGCATCTACGCCACCTGGGTGCACGGGGTGTTCGACCAGCCGTGGCCGTCGGTCTCCAGCTTCGGCACCCGGCCGACGGTGGACGGCGTGGAGCCGCTGCTGGAAGCCCACCTGTTCGATTTCCAGGGCGACCTGTACGGCCGCCACATCGACGTGGAATTCGTTGCCAAGCTGCGCGACGAAGAGAAATTCAATGATCTGGCGGCACTGACCGACCAGATGCACCGCGACGCCGACCAGGCGCGTGCCATCCTTTCCGAACATAGATTGCGAGCCACTGCGTGAGCCAGGACTACAAGACCACCCTGAACCTGCCAGCCACCGAATTCCCGATGCGCGGCGACCTGCCCAAGCGCGAGCCGGGCATTCTGGCGCAGTGGGAAGCGCAGGGGCTCTACCAGCAGCTGCGTGACAACGCCGCCGGCCGCCCGCTGTTCGTGCTGCACGACGGCCCGCCGTACGCCAACGGCCGCATCCACCTGGGCCACGCGGTCAACAAGATCCTGAAGGACATCATCGTCAAGTCGCGCTACCTGGCCGGCTTCGATGCGCCCTACGTGCCGGGCTGGGATTGCCACGGCCTGCCGATCGAAATCGCGGTGGAAAAGAAGTGGGGCAAGGTCGGCACCAAGCTCGATGCCGTCGAATTCCGGCAGAAGTGCCGTGAGTTCGCCGAAGAGCAGATCAACATCCAGCGCGCCGATTTCAAGCGCCTGGGCGTGACCGGCGACTGGGACAACCCGTACAAGACCCTGAGCTTCGATTTCGAAGCCAATGAGATCCGTGCGCTGGCCAAGGTGGTGGCCAATGGCCACCTGGTGCGCGGCGCCAAGCCGGTCTACTGGTGCTTCGACTGCGGCTCGGCGCTGGCCGAAGCTGAAATCGAATACCAGGAAAAGGAATCGCCGGCCATCGACGTGGCCTACGCCGCGCGCGATGCGCAGGCCGTGGCCCAGGCCTTCGGCGTGAGCCTGCCGGGCGACGTGGAAGTGGCCGTGCCGATCTGGACCACCACCCCATGGACGCTGCCGGCCTCGCTGGCCGTGTCGCTGGGCGCTGACATCCGCTACGTGCTGGCCGAAGGCCCGGCGCACAACGGCAAGCGCCGTTGGCTGGTGCTGGCCGCCGCTCTGGCCGAGCGCGCGCTGCAGCGCTATGGCGTCGAAGAGGTGGTGCTGCACGGTGAAGCCAACGGTGCCGCGCTGGAAAACCAGCTGCTGGCGCACCCGTTCTACCCCGAGCGCGAAATCCTCGTGCTGAACGGCGAACACGTGTCCGACGAGGACGGTACCGGTGCGGTGCACACCGCCCCCGGCCACGGCCAGGAAGACTACGTGGTCAGCCAGAAGTACGGCCTGCTGGACAAGTACAACGCCGGCCAGGTGACCCCCATCGACGGCCGTGGCGTGTACCTGGAATCGACCCCGCCGGCCGGTGACGTGGTGCTGGCCGGCCAGCACCTGTGGAAGGCGCAGGAGGCCATCGTCGGCGTGCTGCGCGACAACGGCTCGCTGCTGGCCTTCCACCCGATCCGCCACAGCTACCCGCACTGCTGGCGCCACAAGACGCCGGTGGTGTTCCGCGCCACCCCGCAGTGGTTCATCTCGATGGACAAGGCCAACCTGCGCAACGACGCGCTGGCCGCCATCGACACCGTGGGCTGGTTCCCGAGCTGGGGCAAGGCGCGCATCCAGAGCATGGTCGACGGTCGCCCCGACTGGACCATCTCGCGCCAGCGCACCTGGGGCGTGCCGATCGCACTGTTCACCCACCGCCAGACCGGCGAGATCCACCCGCGCACGGTGGAGCTGATGCAGCAGGTCGCCGACCGCGTCGAAGCCGAGGGCATCGACGTGTGGTATTCGCTGGACGCGGCCGAACTGCTGGGCGCCGAAGCGGCCGACTACGAGAAGGTCACCGACATCCTCGACGTCTGGTTCGATTCGGGCGTCACCCATGAAGGCGTGCTGGCCGCACGTGGTTTCGGCAAGCCGGCCGATCTGTACCTGGAAGGTTCCGACCAGCACCGCGGCTGGTTCCAGTCCTCGCTGCTGACCGGCGTGGCCATCGACCAGCGTGCCCCCTACAAGCAGTGCCTCACCCACGGTTTCACCGTGGACGAGCACGGCCGCAAGATGTCCAAGTCGCTGGGCAACGGCATCGAGCCGCAGGACATCATGAACAAGCTGGGCGCGGACATCCTGCGCCTGTGGATCGCCTCGGCCGACTACAGCAACGAGATGTCGCTGTCGCAGGAAATCCTCAAGCGCAACGCCGATGCCTACCGCCGCCTGCGCAACACCGCGCGCTTCCTGCTGGGCAACCTGGATGGGTTCGATCCGGCCCAGCACCTGCGCCCGCTGAACGAGATGGTCGCGCTGGACCGCTGGATCGTGCACCGCGCCTGGGAACTGCAGGAGAAGATCAAGGCCGCGTTCGACAACTACAACATGGCCGAGATCGTCCAGCTGCTGCTGAACTTCTGCAGCGTGGATCTGGGCTCGCTGTACCTGGACGTGACCAAGGACCGCCTGTACACGATGCCGACCGATTCGCACGGTCGTCGTTCGGCGCAGAGCGCGATGTACCACATCGCCGAAGCGTTCACCCGCTGGATCGCACCGATCCTGACCTTCACCGCCGACGAACTGTGGGGCTACCTTCCGGGCGAGCGTGCCGGGCACGTGCTGTTCACCACCTGGTACGACGGCCTGGCGCCGCTGCCGGCCGATGCCCAGCTCAATGCCGCTGATTTCGACCAGCTGCTGGCCGTGCGCGAGCAGGTGGCCAAGGTGCTCGAGCCGATGCGTGCCAACGGTGCCATCGGTGCCGCGCTGGAAGCGGAGATCACCATCGCCGCCAACGAAGAACAGGCCGCGAAGTGGCAGCCGCTGGCCGATGAACTGCGTTTCCTGTTCATCAGCGGCGATGTGCAGGTGCGCCCGGCGACCACCGACGAGGTGTTCGTCAGCGCCCAGCCGACCCAGAAGACCAAGTGCGTGCGCTGCTGGCACCACCGCGCCGACGTCGGCAGCCATGCCGACCACCCGGAACTGTGTGGTCGCTGCGCGGGCAACATCACCGGTGCCGGTGAAGTGCGGAGCTGGTTCTGATGGCCGCGCCCCGTCCGCATCCGAACGCCTTGGTCTGGCTGCTGCTGTCGGCCGCCATCATCGGCCTGGACCAGTGGTCCAAGGCCTGGGTGCTGTCGAGCCTGCCGGAGTTCCAGCCGGTGGTGGTCATCGACGGCTTCTGGAACTGGTACCGCACCTACAACACCGGCGCGGCATTCAGTTTCCTGAGCGACGCCGGTGGCTGGCAGAAGTACCTCTTCACCGTGCTGGCCATCGCCATCAGCGGCCTGATGGCGTGGTGGCTGCGCAGCACCGCCCGCGGCAACTGGAAGGCGGCCGTGCCGTACGCGCTGATCATCGGTGGTGCCATCGGCAACGTGATCGACCGCCAGGTGCACGGTCACGTGGTCGATTTCATCCAGTGGTATATCGGTGACCACGTCTGGCCGGCATTCAACGTTGCCGACTCGGCCATCGTGGTCGGTGCCGTGGGCATCGCTCTGTTTGGCCTGTTCGACGGCAAGTCCGCCAAAAAGGCGGATAATGCCAGCCCGAAACCGTAAGCCGGCCGCTGCCGGGAGACTGAACTGATGGATGTGCTGCTCGCCAACCCGCGTGGTTTCTGTGCCGGTGTCGATCGCGCGATCGAGATCGTCAAGCGCGCGATCGAAACGCTGGGCGCGCCCATCTATGTCCGCCATGAAGTGGTGCACAACCGCTTCGTGGTCGATGACCTGAAGCAGCGCGGCGCGATCTTCGTCGAGGAACTCGATGAAGTGCCGGACAACAACACGGTCATCTTCAGCGCGCACGGTGTTTCCCAGGCCGTGCGCCAGGAAGCCGAGCGCCGTGGTCTGAAAGTGTTCGACGCCACCTGTCCGCTGGTGACCAAGGTTCACTTCGAAGTGGCCCGCCACTGCCGTGCCGGCCGTGACGTGGTGCTGATCGGCCACGCCGGCCATCCGGAAGTGGAAGGCACCATGGGCCAGTGGAACCGCGAAGCCGGTACCGGCCAGATCTACCTGGTCGAGGACGTGGAGCAGGTCGCCACGCTGGAGATCAACCAGCCGGAGAACTTCGCCTACACCACCCAGACCACGCTGTCGGTGGACGACACGCGCGGCATCATTGAGGCACTGCGCGAGCGGTTCCCGCAGATGCAGGGCCCGAAGAACGACGACATCTGCTACGCCACGCAGAACCGCCAGGACGCCGTGCGTGACCTGGCCAAGCGCTGCGACCTGGTGCTGGTGGTGGGTTCGCCGAACAGCTCCAATTCCAACCGCCTGAGTGAGCTTGCCCGCCGCGAAGGCGTGGAGAGCTACCTGATCGACGGCGCGCACGAGATCGACCCGCGCTGGGTGGAAGGCAAGCAGCACATCGGCGTGACCGCCGGCGCCTCGGCACCGCAGGTGCTGGTGGATGGCGTGCTGGCCCGCCTGGCCGAACTGGGCGCCAACGGCGTGGGCGAGCTGGATGGCGAGCCGGAATCGATGGTGTTCGCGCTGCCGAAGGAACTGCGGCTGCGGTTGGTCGACTGACCGGCAATCCCCTTGGTGGGTGCGAACCAGCCCGAGTGGTGGGTGCGAACCAGCCCGAATGGTGGGTGCGAACCCGCCCGAATGGTAGGTGCGAACCTTGGTTCGCACTGCTTGTGGATGTAATTCATCCATGCATGGCGTGGATCCACTTCTGGCAGGTTGATCGCCGGGCATGGCCCGGCGCTCGGATGAGGCTGACATCGGTCGAACTGCTGGAGGCGGACAAACGCGCGTCGCATTTTCACGTAGGGGACGCGGGCGGACAATTGCGGGATCCTCGTCCACAGCAGTGACCTGGCACCATGAGGGCCACTACGATGCGAATCATCTTCGCTGAATTCGTGAGAGTGACAATGAAGTCATTACTGATCACGTCTGCGCTCATTCCCCTCGCAGCGGTTGCGGCGGCACCTTCTTCTCAAGCATGGAGTCCCGCCGCAAAAGCTTCGCAACTGGCAGCGCTGGACTACATCGAGAGGCTGGAGGTGGCGCGAAGCGTCGGGCCGCAGGCCGCCGCTGATGCGTTGGATATCGAGAGCGGCTCCGGCGCGGACGCTGCGTTGGTCTCTGGGATCGCCCGGAATTTCGGTGGAATTGAACTTGCCACCGAGCTTGATCAACGGTCAGGCCAGACCGTGATCGTTGTGAAAGCATCTGGCGGGTGTGTCGAGCGGGAGGTTGCGAAGACGAAGCTGACACTTGGCAAGATCGTATGGGCGCCGCTGGCCGATTCTCCTGCGCCGGTACTGGGTTATGCGCACTTTCAGGGAGGCTCGGCGTCGACGGTGTTTTTCGATGCAACCGGCTCAAGGTGCTTGACCGGTGTCAGGATCGAAGATCCGGCGCGATTGAAAGCGCAAATCGACGCGGCTGAAAAGGAAGGGGCGTCGAATCAGCTCCCGTGATGGTCGTGCCTCACCAGTTCTCTCGACCATGACCTTCGGCCATGGGGTTCTGCACTGCACGGGCCTAGCATCAAAGGTTCTACCGTAGCTGGAACCTGCCTGATGAAGACCCGTGCCCTGGTGATGTCCGTGCTGTTCGCGCTGGCGTCCACGCCTGCGCTGGCGCAGACCCCGCCACCGGGCGATGCCGCGGCGCCTGGCCTGCTGCGCATCGATGTGGATGCACGTGACCTTGCCCGTCGCATCTTCAAGGTGACCGCCACCGTGCCGGTCACGCCCGGTCCGGTCACCCTGCTGTACCCGCAGTGGATTCCCGGCAACCATTCGCCCACCGGCCCCATCGACAAGCTGGCCGGCCTGCGCGTGACCGCCAACGGCAAGCCGCTGGCCTGGCAGCGCGACCAGTTCAACGTGTACGCGTTCAAGGTGGACGTGCCCGAGGGTGTCAGCGAGATCGTCGCCCACTTCGATTTCCTCTCCTCGCAGGGCGGCAGCCAGGGCCGGGTGGTGATGACCCCGGAAATGCTCAACCTGCAGTGGAACGCCAACTCGCTGTATCCGGCCGGCGTCGATGCGCGCAACCTGCAGGCGCAGGCCAGCGTGACCCTGCCCAAGGGCTGGGCATATGCCACCGCCCTGGAAACCGCGCGCCGCGACGGCGACACCGTGGTGTTCAAGCCGATCTCCTATGACCACCTGGTCGATTCGCCGCTGTTTGCCGGCGAGCACCACCAGCGCATCGACCTCGACCCGGGCGCGAAGGTGCCGGTGCACCTGAACGTGTTCGCCGACGACGCCAAGTCGCTGAAGCCGACCGAGGCGCAGATCAAGCAGCATCGCGCGCTGGTGCAGCAGGCCGACAAGCTGTACGGCGCGCGCCACTACGATCACTACGAATTCCTGCTGGCCCTGACCGACCGCCTCGGTGGCATCGGCCTGGAACATCACCGTTCCAGCGAGAACAGCGCGGCCCCGGGCTACTTCACCGAATGGGACAAGAACGCGTGGATGCGCGATCTGCTGCCGCATGAGTACACCCACTCCTGGAACGGCAAGTACCGTCGTGGTGCGGACCTGGCCACGGCCAATTTCAACGTGCCGATGGGCGACAGCCTGCTGTGGGTCTACGAAGGCCAGACCCAGTTCTGGGGCCAGGTGCTGGCCGCGCGCTCGGGCCTGTGGTCGGCCGACCAGGCCCGCGACATGCTGGCCAATGTCGCGGCGACCTATGACCGTGGCCGTCCGGGCCTGGCGTGGCGGCCGCTGCAGGACACCACCAACGACCCCACCATCGCCCAGCGTCGCGGGCTGGCCTACCGCAACTACCAGATGAGCGAGGATTACTACTCCGGTGGGCAGATGCTGTGGTTGGACGTGGAAGGCAAGCTGCGCGAGCTGAGTGGCAACCGCCGCAGCCTGGATGATTTCGCACGTGCGTTCTTCGGCGTCGGCAACGGCACGTGGGACGTCAATACGTACACCTTCGACGACGTGGTGGCGACGCTCAATGGCATCGCAGCCTTCGATTGGGCCAGCTTCCTGCGGGAGCGTCTGGATGGCCATGGCACGCTGACCGGTGGCCTCGAACGCGCCGGGTGGAAGCTGGCCTACCGCGATACGCCGAACGAGGCCTACAAGGCCCAGGAAAAGCGCGCCAAGGCCGCGCTGCTGGCCTACTCGCTGGGTGCCACCGTGCTCGACACCGGCGTGGTGGGCGACGTGATCTGGGACAGCCCGGCCTTCAATGCCGGCCTGGCACCGGGCATGAAGGTGATTGCCGTGGGTGGCCGCGAATACAGCAGCGAGCGCCTGAAAGACGCCGTCTCTGCCGCGGCCAAGGACAAAGCGCCCATCGTGCTGCTGGTCAAGCAGTTCGACCGCATCGAGACGATGAACATCGACTACCACGGTGGCCTGCAGTACCCGGTGCTGGAACGCATCGCCGGCAAGCCGGACCGCCTTGCCGAGCTGTGGAAGGCCCGATGATGCACGGGCGCCGCGATGGCCTGATCCTGCTGGCAGCGATCCTGGCCATCGTTGGCGCCTTCCTGCACGGCGATGGCCGCTGGCTGCACTGGCTGGCCAAGCCAGCGACCACGCTGCTGATCGCGGCCATTGCCTGGCAGGCGCGGCCGGCGGCATCGCCGTCCTATCGGCGCGCCGTGCTGCTGGGCATGCTGCTGTCCTGCGCAGGCGACATCGCGCTGATGCTGCCGGTGGATGCGTTCGTGCCGGGGCTGGTCGCGTTCCTGCTGGCCCACGTCTGCTACATCGTCGCGTTCCGTGCTGGCTTGCGTGCGGGCCGTGGTCTGGTGGCCGCGTTCGTGTTGCTGGGCGCGTTCGCCACGCTCAATGTGATGGGCCTGTGGCCGCACCTGCCGGCGCCGATGCGCATGCCGGTGCTGGCCTACGTGGTGGTGCTGGCGTCGATGGCGGTGCTGGCGCTGGCACGTGCGTGGGCTCGCCCGCAGGCGCCTGCGCCGGAATCGTGCAGCGCACGCTGGGCAGCGGTGGGCGCCGTGTTGTTCGTCGCCAGCGATTCACTGCTGGCCTGGGATCGGTTTGCTGGCGGATTGCCACTGGCCAGCCTGCTGGTGCTGTCCACGTACTACGCCGCGCAGTACGCCATCGCTCATTCGGTGGGCAGCCGGCCTTTGTAGAGTCGAGCTTGCTCGACTGCTTCTGCCAACAGCAGTCGAGCATGGCTCGACTCTACATACAAATGCGGTCATTCGACATCGGCCGCGGTTTCGCAGGTGCGCTCTGGGGCGCACAGACGATCCAGCAGCGCCAACGTGACGCCGTTGCTCCAGCCGAAGCCATCCTGCAGCGGGTATTCGCCGCCACCGCCGCCGCTGGCCGAGCCATCCACCACGTACTTTTCCACCAGCTTGCCGTCGCGGTCGTAGACCGATTGCACGGTGCGCAGGAAACGCACGCCCAGGGTCCGTGCCAGCGCCTGCTGGCCGTAGTGCTGCAGCCCGTCCACGGCCACCCACTGCAGCGGCGCCCAGCCGTTCGGCGCATCCCATTGCTGTCCAGTGTCGCGCTGGGTGGTCAGCAGGCCACCGGAGCGCAGCAGGCCGGCTTCCACGGCATCGGCGGTACGTCGTGCCTGCGCAGTGTCGGCAATCTTCAGCCACAGCGGGAACAGCGCCGCGGCGGTCAGGGCGGGGCGTTGCTGGTCGCTGTCCAGGTCGCGGTCGACGTAGTGCCCCTGGCGTGAATCCCACAGCTGCGTGTTGATGGCTTCGCGGCGTGAAGCCGCCAACCGCTGGAAATGGCGCGCATCGCCAGTCGCACCGGATACCGTGCTGGCGCGCGCCAGCGTCTGTTCCAGCTGGAACAGCAGGCTGTTCAGATCCACCGGCACGATGGACGTGGTACGGATGCTGGACAGCTGCGCCGGGTCATCCAGCCAGCGCGAGCTGAAATCCCAGCCGGATTCCGCACCGGCCCGCAGATCGCGATAGACCTGCGAGGGCCGCCGCTGCGATGCCTGCGCAGCCGTCGCCAGATCATCCGTCCACGATTCGGTACGCGGCACGGCGCGCGCATCCCAGTAGCGGTTCAACAGCTGGCCGTCGGCCAACCGCACCACGCGTTCGCGCGCCTGGCCCGGTGCAAGGTCTTCGGCGCCGTGCATCCAGAACGCGTGTTCGATGCGCAGCTGCGGCAGGTAGCGCCGGTACGCGTCGTTACCTTCGTGGCGGGCCAGCAGTTCCACCATCAGGCTGAAGAACGGTGGCTGCGAACGGCTCAGGTAGTAGCTGCGGTTGCCGTTGGGGATGTGGCCGTACTGGTCCAGCTGCCAGGCAAAGTTGTCCACCATGTCGCGCACCTGCTGCCAGCGCTGGCTGGACGCCAAGCCGAGCAGGGTGAAGTAGCTGTCCCAGTAGTAGACCTCGCGGAAGCGGCCGCCGGGCACCACGTAGGGATGCGGTAGTGGCAGCAGTGAACCGTGTGGATCGACGCGGCTGGTGTGCCGTTGCAGCACCGGCCAAAGGCCTTCGATGTGCGCGCGCAGCGTCTCTCCGGAAGGGGGCACGTAGGCGGGTGCATCGCCGGGTACGTCGAAGCGGGTCGCGACGAAATCGCGCAGGGTGTAGCCGGGTTGCTGCTGGGCGGTTTGCCAGTCGGCCAGAACGGCCGCCGCCGGCTGGCGTGGCACGGCGTCGGCGAAGGTCTTCTGGTCGGCAAACAGGTGCGCGCGTTGTACCTGCTGGAACAGCGGGGCCAGCTGCTGGTCGGGAGGCGCAGTGGCGTGGGTGGGTGCTGCGGCGGCTGCAGCGGCCATGCAGAACAGCAATGCAAGCGACGCACCGGCCTGGAACATCGAGGGACGCATGGCGTGCCTCCAGAAGGGTGTGGTGCCACTGTAGGTGAGGAGGCGTGAAAGCGGTTTGCGGGCTGCCGTGCAATGCGTAGCGTCGAGCTTGCTCGACTGCTTCTGCCAACAGCAGTCGAGCAAGCTCGACTCTACAAAAGCGCGTCAGCGGAACTGCAGGGTCAGCAGGAAGTAACGGCCAAGCGGATCATCCAGGCCGGCCATCTGCCCGCCGCTGCCGACCAGGTAGTTCACCGGTGCGGTATCCAGCACGTTGTGCACGTCCAGCGCGGCCACCACGCGCGGGCTCAGCTTGCGCGCCAGGTGCAGGTTCCAGCGCAGCTGCGCGGGGTTCATGCAGCGATGCGCCTCATGCTGTGCCTGCGGGCAGTCCTCACCGGCCAGCCACGCACGCGTGCGGCCCACGCGGTTGCCGCGCAGGGCGATGTCCCACGCCGGGTTCTGCCACTGCACGTTGATGATGCCGGCAAGCGCAGGCGTGGCATGGCCGCGCAGGTCAATCGATTCACCGTGGGCGCGGTCGCGGCGCAGCGTCTGCTGCTTCAGTGCGTCCAGCGAGAACAGCCATTGGCCATCACGGCCGGTGTCGATGCGGTACTCGCCACGCAGCACCCAGTTGCGCGAGCTGGTGCGGCCGATGTTGTCGAAGGACAGGCGCAGGTCACGCAGGCGGCCACGCTCGTCCAGTTCCCACGTGTCGGGGTTCCACAGCGCATCGCTGGGTTGCAGTGCGAGGATCTCGTTGCGCAGTTCAACGATGTTGTGGGTCAGCGTCAGCGAGAACGTGTCTGTCGGCGTCCAGCTGGCCGCCAGCGAATGGCTGCGCGAGGTCTCGGCGCGCAGCGCATCGTTCTCCACCACGTCCACCCGCACCGCGCAGCCGCCGTCACGCAGGGGGCGCGCGCACGGCGGCAGGGTGTCCGAAGGCGGCAGGGCGTACAGGCCGAAGTAGGCCGGCGGGCGCCGCTGTTCAAACAGACTGGGGGCACGATAGCCGCGGCCACTGGCCAGCAGGAACGACCAGTGCGGGCTGGGGGTCCAGCGCAGCCCGGCTCGCGGGGAAAACGCATCATCGCCGCCATCGTGGTCGAGCCGCGCGGCCAGATCGGCCCGTAGTGTCGAGGTCAGCGGCAGCCCCAGTTCGGCGTATGCGGCACTGCTTTCACGCGACAGCCGGCGCTGCTCCAGTGGCATGCCCAGGGCCAGCTCACCCTTGCCCAGCAACGGGTCGGGCAGCGACAGCCAGCGCTCCTGGCGCAGGTCGATGCCGGTGGCCAGCTGCGCCTTGCCGCCCGGCAGGTCCATCAGCTCGCGTTGTATGCCCCACCAGCCCTGCAACTGCGTGGTGCGCCCGCGGTTGCGGATGGAGGGAAACAGATCCTCGGCCAGGCCCGGTGGCAGGGTGGAAAAGCCCGGCAGGAAGTCCAGCGCGAGCGCCGCTTCCAGCAGGCGCTCACTGCGCACGGCGCCGCCGGTACGCAGGTCCACCTGGCTGCGCTGCGCGCTCAGTCCGGCCTCCCAGCGTCGGCCTGCCTGCTCACGGCCCACGCCGAAGGTCAGGTCACCTTCGCTGCTGCGCACGCGCGGCTGCACCTCGCCACCTTCCTGCAGCACCACGTTCAGCAGTGCACTGCCGAAGTTCAATGCCACCGCCGTCGGCCCCAGCTCGAAGCGCTGGCGGCTGTGGCTGCCACGCGCTTCCAGGTAGGCATAGCGGCCTTCGCCACGCTCGTGACGATAGCGAAGATAGCCGGCCACCGTGTCCGAGGCCGGCTGCAGCGAACGCGGGCGCACGCTGTCGTACCAGCAGCCGTCCTCCTGCTCCTGCAGTGGCGCATGGCATTCGGTGGCGGGGTAGTAATCGCCATTGGCCAGGATCAGGCCGATCGGGTACAGCGCGCTGTCGGCATGCCAGCGGCGGCGGTCGCCGGCCACGTGGCGGATGCGGTGCAGGTCGATGCCGGCAAACCAGCGGTCGCCGTTGTCGCGCACGCCGCCGGTGGCGGCCTGCATGCGCTGCTGGTCGCCGTCGCCACGGCTGCTGACCCCGGTCTGCAGCGTGGCCTCGGGGCCTTCGGCCTGGTCGCGCAGGATGATGTTGACCACGCCGGACATCGCGTCGGCACCGTAGATGGCCGAAGTGCCGCCGCGCACCAGTTCGATGCGTTCGACGAAACTGAGCGGGATGCCGCCAAGATCGGTCAACGCGCCTTCCTCCAGCGACACCATGGGATAGCGCGGCAGGCGGCGGCCGTTGACCAGGAACAGGGTCGCGCGCGGCCCCATGCCATCCAGGCTGGTGGTCGCAGCCGCGCCCACCGGCAGGTACAGCGAATCCCCTCCGCGCGAGGTGCTCAACGGCGGGTGGCCGTTCATCCCGGGAAGATGGCGCAGCAGGTCGAACAGGGTGCCGTAGCCGCTGCGCAGGATGTCCTCGTGCTCGATCACGGTCACCGGCAGGGTGGTCTGCACCGAGGTGCGCGGCAGGCGGCTGCCGGTGACGTGGATCGGCGCCAGCTCCACCTGCGCTGGCCGCTGTGGGGGCGGTGGGGCAGGTGCCGGTGCGGGTGTGGATGGCGCTGCCGCAGGCACGGCATGGCGACGCAGCACGAAGCCGCCGCTGGGCGTGCGCAGGATGTTGACCGGCTTGCCGGCCACCAGCGCCTTCAGTGCGGCGGCCGGTTCCTGCCTCCCCTGCGTGCCGCTGGTGCGCAGATCAGCCAGTTCGCGGGCGTCGAATACCAATGCCTGGCCGCTCTGCCGCGCCCACTGCTGCAGTGCCGGTACCAGCGGGCCGCCGGCAATGCGGTATTCAGTGCTGGCCGTGGCAGCCGGTGGGGTTGCAGCAGCCGTAGCAACGGGCGTACCCAGGGCGTCGGCCGCGGCAAGCCACAACAGGGCCATCAGGCCCTGCCGCAGTGCCCCGGCGGTCGGCATCCGCGCCGCCTCAGTACGTGCGGCGCAGTTCCAGCGCGCCATCCTTGCGCGGCTGGCCAGCGATGGACCACCCCAGTTCCAGGGCGGACAGCAGTTCGTGCGCATCGCCGGCACGGAAACTGCCGCTCACTGCCAGGTCGGCGATGTCCGGGTCGGCGATCACCAGCGGCGTGCTGCCATAGCGGTTCATGCGTTCGACCACGGTGGACAGTGGCGTGGCATCGAACACCAGCCGCCCCTCCGGCCAGGCCTCGGCTGCAGCGGTGGAGGCCAGCTGCGGGCCCGGCTGGATGCGCCCGGACGGCAGCACCTGCAGCTGTTGGCCTGGCGCCAGCGTGTGCTGGGCACGGCCGCTGGTCACTTCCACCACACCGTCCAGCAGCGCCACTTCCACCCGTCCATCGTTCAGGCGCTCGACCTGGAAGGTGGTGCCGATGTCACGGATGCTGCTGCCACCCGCCTGCACCCGCAGTGCGCGCAGGGACGCGGCCACCTGCAGCTGCACGCGGCCACGCTCCAGTTCCAGCTCGCGCTTGCGCCAGCCGAACCGGGCGCTCAGCGTGGTGCCGGCGTCCAGGGTGGCGATGCTGCCATCGGCCAGCGTGCGGACCTGCGGCAGGTGGCTGGCGTTGGCGTAGATCTGCGGTGTGGGGTTGCCGTCGGTATAGACCATCCAGCCCATGCCCACCGCCAGGCAGATGCCGGCCGCCGCCGCCACCGAAGGCAGCCAGCGTCGCACGGGCGCGCGCGCGGTGCGTGCGGCAGCGGTACGCAGCCACGGGTCACCGGACAGGCCGGCGCTGCGCTGGTGCAGCGTCTCGGCCTGTACCCAGGCTTTGACGTGGGACGGGTGCTCGGCCAGCCAATCCTCGAAGGCCTCGCGCTCGATCGAGGTGCAGTCGGGGGCCTCCAGGCGGGCCACCCAGGCGCTTGCGCGTTCAAACAGCAACGTGTCATCCATGTAGGCGTCGCGGGTCACTCACTATCTCCATCAGTGTGGAGAGGATTGCTGCCCAGCTCCTTGCGCAGGCCCTGCAGGGCACGGGCGATGTGTTTTTCCACCGTCTTGGCGGTGATGCCGCAATGCCGGGCGATCTGTGCGTAGCTCATCCCGGTGATGCGGTTGAGCAGGTACACCTCGCGGGCACGTTCGGGAAGCTTGAACAGTGCCTGTCGCAGCAGGGCGATCATCTGCCCGGATTCTGCCTGACGCAGCGGATCGGGAGAAGTGCCTTGCGGCTCCTCGCTGCCATCGCGTTCATCCAGTGCCAGGTGGCGGCGCGCCTGCGGCGATCGCCCGCGGTCGGCCAGGCGATTGCGGGCGATGCGGTACAGCAGCAGGCGCAGCGCGTCGTTGTCATGGCCGCGATAGCGGATCAGCCGTTCCATGCAGTCCTGCGCGATGTCCTCGGCATCCTCCCGGCCAACACCGCGCGCACGCAGGAAGGCGCACAGCGGCGCATGTTCCTCACGCACGAACGCGGCGAACGCATCCGGAACCCCGGCCGGGTCCGGCGGGCGACGGGGCAGGGGGGAAAGGGCGGACAGGAGCAAGGCCTCGAACGACGGACGCGGGATCGAGTTTTACAAGACGGTGACTCCAGGGGGAAGCCCGCAGCGTTTCTGATGGAGCATTCATGAATGCATTCAGATTTTTGCGCGGCCGCCACTGGGGGAGATGAGCGCGCTGCTGCGTTCTGCTTCCGTCCCGCGTGGTGCGGGTTTGGAGAGAGAAACCGCAATGAAGCATTCGAAGTTGAGCCTGGCCCTGGCCGGCCTGGTGGGAATGGCAACGCTGGGCGCGATCGGCGACGCAGGGGCGATGAACTACCACGTGCAGGATGATCGCGTCGTCCTCAGCGGTGGCGTCACCTTCGCCGACGTGGTCGCGCTGCCGGCGCTGCTGGCCAAGGCACAGGCCGAAGGCCGCCCGATCCGCGAAGTGGTGCTGCGTACCTCCAACGGTGGCGCGCTGATCGCCGGTGAATGGCTGCAGGCCGTCATCCGCACCAACGGCCTTGACACCATCGTGTCCGGCCACTGCATTTCCTCGTGCTCGATCATGCAGTCCGGCGGCGTCAACCGTTACCTGGCCGGCGATCTGCCGGTGGTCGATTCGGTGCAGATCCACGCGGCCAGCAGCGGTGGGCGGATCACCTATGCGCCTTCGCCGCGGATGACCGAGATCTACACCGGCAACTATGGCGGCGGCATGGACGCCGGCCTGCTGCACAAGGCCATGTATGAAGTGGTGGCGCCCAACGGCCTGCTGGTCTTCCGCGACCCGGCCCGTACCACCGGCACCTCGGTCAGCTTCGATCCCGATGGCAGCGGCCGCAGCCTGCAGCTCTTCCCGGGCCAGGACATCTACAGCAACAACATCATCACCGAGGCCGGCTACCGCGACCCGGGCGATACGCTGACCGTCACCGGCAACGTCAGCGGTGACATCAACCCGGGCTACCTGTCCACCGCTCGCCAGCTGCAGGCGTTTGTCGAGGATGACTTCGCGCGCTGGAACGACGACGAGTACGACACCACCTACATCAACTACGCGGTCAGCATCTACAACGCCGCCAGCAACGGTCCCAACGGCATCGGCGCGTTCTCGGTACAGGATTACCTCAACGATGCCGGCATCCAGCAGGAACTGCTGGGCCAGCTGCGCCTGGCCGACCTCGACGCGTCAGCATTGGCCAATTCGGCCGGCGTGATCCGCGTCGCCAAGGGCGGCACCTGGCGCACCTCGGCCACCACCGGTGCCGATTTCATGCTGGTCGATGGCGGCACCATCGCCCTGGAAGGCGGTGCCCTGCGCGCGCCGGAAGTGCGGGTGATGGCCGATGGCATGGTGGTCGGCCACGGCGACATCGCCTCGCTGGAAACCGATACCGATGCCCTGCTTGGCGCGACCGGCCCGTCGCTGCGCGAGGATGGCTTCAACCGCCTGCGCGTATACGGCACGCTGATGCCGCGCGGCGGCGATCTGGTCACCCATGGCTACGTCAACATCATGCCGGGCGGCAAGGTGCTGTTCGATGTCACCGAAGCCGGTGGCAGCGAAGCGGGCCGCCTGCGCGTGGGCAGCTTCTACAGCGGTGGGCAGAACGATGGCGCATTGGTCATCTCGCCCGGCGCGCACCTGGAACTGAATGTCGCCCAGGGCTTCTACGCCGGCAACTACCAGCGCGAACTGGTCACCGGCCCGATCTACGAGGAGGGCTTTGCCGATGCCGTGCGCCTGGGCGATACCGGCTACAGCGCCAGCATCACCGACAACGAAGTCTTCCGCCCGCGCCACAACTCGCTGCTCAGTTTCAACATCCACCAGAGCGAAGACGGCCTGTCGCTGACCGCCAACCCGGGCTTCGACGAGCTGGCGCAGCTGACCGCCAGCAACGGCAACCAGAGCCTGGGCGTGGCCCTGGCTGCAGCGGGTGAGCGCCAGGACGCCGGCTTGAAGTCGCTGCTGGGCGCGCTGCAGTTCGCTGACCGCGATGTCATCGCGCAGCAGACCGGTGCCCTGCGCGGTGATGCGCACGCCACCCTGCGCCTGGCCGACAACGCCCTGCTGGGCAGCATCGGCAGCGTGGTCACCCAGCACCAGGCCGGCCTGCGCAGTGGCAGTGGCGATGCCGGTGGCTTGGCCGCGCAGGCAGCGCAGGCCGCCTCGGCACAGCCGGGCATGGCCAACGGCAGCCTGTTCAACCAACTGGCGATGCATCTGGTGGAGCCGGCCGCGCAGGCGGTAGCGGGTTCGGACGGCGGCGCAGGCACGCGCAACCACGGCTTCTGGGGCCGCGGCTTCGGCAGCCACGGCCGCATCGATGGCGACGGCGGCGTGGCCGGCCTGACCCACACTGTGGGCGGCATCGTGCTGGGTGCCGATACGCGCGTGGCCGATGACCGCGTCAGCCTGGGCGTGAGCGTTGCCGCGGCCGACATGTCGACCAAGGCCCGCGATGGTTCCGGCTTCACCGGTGACGTGCGCGCGCTGGATATCGGTGGCTACATCGATGCCACCTATGCGCGAGGCTACCTGTCTGCAGCCGTGCGTTACACCGACCTGCGCCACGACACCCGTCGCGGCATTGCCGGCATCGACGGCCTGGGCGATCCGCTGCGCGCCAAGTACAACAACGATGCGATCTCCGCGCGCCTGGAACACGGCTTCAGCTTCACCACCGGCAACGGCCTGGTGGTGCAGCCGTTGCTGCCGGTGGTGGATTACGCGCGTACCTCGGCCACGCGTTTCAATGAAGGGCAGGGCGCCGGCGCACTGGCCGGCCGTGGCGACAGCCTGGAAAGCATCCGCGTGGGTGCCGGCCTGCAGCTGTTCAAGACCTTCGATGGAAAGAATGGCGAGCGCATCACCCCGCGCGCGCGCGTGGTCTGGCAGAAGGAACTGGGCGACACCCAGGCCCGCTACAGCACCGGCTTCGCCGCCGCCCCGGACCTGGTGTTCGGTAGCAGCAGCCAGACGCTGGGCGAGCAGGTGCTGGCCTGGAACCTGGGCGTCACCAGCCGCGCCAGCGACCGCCTGTCGGTGATGGTCGACTACGTCGGTGAGCGCCGCGATGGCCAGGTGCAGAACGGCGTGATGCTGGGCCTCGGCTACGCGTTCTGAGTAAAGGGCGCACCGGCGGCAGCATCGCCGCCGGTGCGCTATGGTCTGCGCAGGTTTCCCGTGCAGGCCCGCCCATGCAGATTGCCGTGTTCAGTGCCCGTCCCTACGACCGCCGCTTCCTGGAAGAAGCCAACGCGCGCGACGGCGCCGGGCAGGGCTTCCAGTTCGTCCATTTCGACGCTGCACTGGATGTGCACACCGCGGCACTGGCGCAGGACTGCGCCGCCGTCTGCGTGTTCGTCAACGACCGCCTCGATGCCCCCGTGCTGCAGGCGCTGCATGCACTGGGCGTGCGCGCCGTGCTGCTGCGCTGCGCCGGCTTCAACAACGTCGATCTGGCCGAGGCCGCGCGCCTGGGCCTGTTCGTCGCCCGCGTGCCGGCCTATTCGCCCGAAGCCGTGGCCGAGCACGCGCTGGCGCTGGTGATGACCCTCAACCGGCAGACCCACCGCGCCTACAACCGCGTGCGCGAAGGCAACTTCATGCTGGATGGCCTGCTGGGCCGCACCCTGCACGGACGCACCGTGGGCATCGTCGGCACCGGCAAGATCGGCCTGGCCACCGCGCGCATCTTCCGTGGCATGGGCTGCACCGTGCTCGGCCATGACCCGTATCCCTCGCCGGATTTCGTTGGCGTGGGCGAGAGCGTGGCGCTGGACGAGCTGCTGGCGCGCGCGGACATCGTCTCGCTGCACTGCCCGCTGACGCCGGACACCCAGCACCTCATCAACGACGCCTCGCTGGCGCGGATGAAGCCCGGCGCGATGCTGGTCAATACCTCGCGCGGCGGGCTGGTGGATACCCACGCGGTGATCCGCGCGCTGAAATCGCGGCGGCTGGGCCATCTGGCCATTGATGTCTATGAGCAGGAAAGCGCGCTGTTCTTCCAGGACCTGTCCGGCGAGATCATCGACGACGAGGCCTTCCAGCGCCTGATGACCTTCCCCAACGTGCTGGTGACCGGCCACCAGGGCTTCTTCACCGTGGAGGCGCTGCAGGAGATCTCGGCCATCACCCTGGGCAACCTGGCCGATTTCGCCGCCGGGCGGGCATGTGCCAACCGGGTACGGGCGGATTGACCAGCGGGGTAGGCTGCCCGTAAAATCGCCTGCTCAGCCGGAATAGCTCAGTTGGTAGAGCGGCGCATTCGTAATGCGTAGGTCGCAGGTTCGACTCCTGTTTCCGGCACCAGTTGTATAAGAGCCCCGGCCTTGGTCGGGGCTTTTTTTGTGCTCTGGTAGCGCCGGGCCATGCCCGGCGGAATGCCGGCCCCGGTAGTGCCAGCCCATGGCTGGCAGCCCCCAATTTCCGAATCTCGCGGCTGCCCAGCCCCGCTGGCTTGCCAGGCGCTTGGCTCCTCGCACAATTCCTGACCCGGAGACCGCAGCCCCCCATTTCCGTGCTACGAATACCCAGCCTTGCTTCAGGGATTGGACGGATGCGCAGGTTCGGGGGGAGTGTTGGCCAATCGCCATCAGCAATTACCCAGACGACGGCTACCTACATCCACGCTGACGACCTGGGCTCAACAACAATGGTGGATGGACCAATGGGCTTTTCAACCTCGATCATCAGACCCGCCCTTCAATGAGGCATCCGATGAAATTAAATGAGCTTTGTCGTTCTGGCGATCTTCTTCGTCATTTGTGCGTGGTCATTGTGGGCACAGTTGCTCTTCTCGTTATGGGCTGCGCCACCACGGCTGGACCAGTGAGGCTCGAGGATCGATCATTTGCCGACAAGCTTGGCCTGCAAAAATGCAAGGTGTCGATGCCGCTGAGCTCGAGTGAGGCAGTTGAGATCGGGAGGAAATGGGAAATCTATCCAGATCCAGAGAAAGATCCGGATTGGATGAAAATGCTGTCCATGCAGCAGTCAGGCGATCAGTTGCGCCTGATTTCCTGCAGTGAAGGAAATCCATACTTTTATGCGCTGACTCGAAATGGCGAGGTGATCTATAGGTACCTCTTGCCAGTATTGGATTAGCTGTTCTGCCTGGGAGAAAGCTCAGGTCCGCAGTTGAACGTGTTCCTGTCGGTGGATCCGGTGACTGCATATGAGCAGTGCGCTAAGTTCTCGTGGAAGTGATTCAGGCATGAAATCAGATCGTAGAACTGCAGTGTTACGGCTATCGGCTTCGCTGGCGGCCGCTGCGTTACTGTTCGTGCTTCTTTTTGATCGGTATTCCTACTATGACTATCATAAAGGAAAATGCGAGGCGGCAGGCCCTGTTGAGTTGGTCGTCAGTCTGGTCGGGAACTTCGATTCCGGCCGGACAAGAGAAAGATCGTCTCCTTACTATTTAAGAGTTGAGATCGTCGGCGAGAACGAGGGGCGTGTTGTTCTCAGCGAAGCCAGGCTGACCTCATTGAGGTCGAGGGAACGTGTTGATCTTGGTGGCATCAAGAGAGCTGAAGTGGCAAGGCAGGGCGACCCTGTTCCTGCGGTCGTGTACTCGGTGGACTCTCTCCGGCTGGACTACGACGACTACGTTTTTGAGGGGCCGGTTGCCACAGATCCAGTCGGCAGGAGTAGCTCGGTTGCATTTACCTGCTCTTTGACTAGAAGCTATCGAAGTGAGTGGCGTATTCCTTTCTGGGACGCCTTGATGAGTGTTTAGCCTGCATAGGGCGGACGTAGCTCGGGAGATCGCAGTAGTGGGAACTGAGGACCGCGCCTTTCTCGCACATCTGCTTGAATCGGGTCTGTTGGCCGTCGGCGCCGGTATCGATCCAGTGCAGATGGACGCGTATTGGTCAGGAAACATCATGGTTCCGGTGCCTATCGATGCGGATGTTGAGGCGTATCTGCTGCGTGCGGACGCCGATGCATTGATTCGCGCGGCGTTGTGGCTCGTGCGCAATCACTTCCTGTCCGCTAGACATCCCGCGTTGCATATGCGCGTGGTTCGCTGGCTGTTCGCCCATGAGCGGCTGGCACGGTCCGAGCTGCTTGGCTTGTTTGCGCTGATATCGCGCCAAGGGCTGGACCAGGACGGTGAGGAGATCGCCCTGATCGCGGAGGACACGCTGGAAGAGGGAAGGTTGCACGAAGGCGAGGAACTGATTGTTCCCATGCTGTGGTGCCTTGGTCCGTGCACAGCGAGACTGTCTGTTGATTTCAACAACCGCGATGCCGACGGCCACCTGCGGCTCAATCTGTGCGGCACGCAGAACGACGTTGCCGCGCAGTCGCTCGTTCTGCAAGACGGGTTGATCGCCACTGGCTATGACGGCGACCTGGCTGCGGCCATCATCGTGATCGGGCCGGGCAGGGAAGGTGTGTGGCGAGCCAGGATCGTGGATGGCCCATGGGCGGAGCTGCGAAAGTTGAACGCTTGAGGTTGCGGAGGCGAAAGCCCAAGCTGCCGCAATTCAATGGAAGAACGTTGCATCGGGGTGCAATGATGAAGTCGGGTGGTCTGGTTCTTGCGGTTCTCGTTTTGCTGGCGCTGTCCGGCTGTGAAGCCCCGCCGCGCTTCGACATCTGCAAATATCGTGGAAACTCACATTCTGAGAATTTCTGCGTTGTTTCCTATGTATATCTGATGGCGCATCCCGAGCAGTTTGAGGGGCGGGATGTGGAGTTCCGGGCCTGGGCTCGCGTGGCCAGCGATGCCACCCTTTTCTTCCCGACCAAGGAGGCCATGGACGATGCTGAGTCTGTCTCGTCCATGGTTGTTCATGGGGAAGCGATGGCGCCTGATCTTCTGCAGAGAGCGCGTGTTGCACGCGTTCTTGTGCGGGGCAGGTTCCATCTGCCTGATGGAGAGGTGCATCCGTTGGACGCCGAGCGACTTGGTGTCATCCAGAACGCCGCGATCCTGCCTTAGGCCGAAGTGCCACCGCCAAGGCTGTCGGTTCCTGCACGCCACATCGGCCGTTTGCGTCACAACGGCCCGGGTCCATGCGTTGTCCGTGCCTGCCTTGGAGGTTCCTCATGCAACAACTGGGAAGCGGAAAGCGTCACACGCCCTGCTGATTTCCGGTCCGTCTGCGCCACCCGATGTCTTGTCTGCCCTCGCATCGGCGCACTCGCGACTTTCCATGTCGCCTCCGCCACTCCCGCGCGCATGCAACACTCCCTCCCGCACGCTCGATGCATCCGATCCTTTCGGAATTTTCTCATTGAATCGAACGTGCAGGCGTAAACAACATGGCGCGCCACCGAAAACGGGTGGCCGGGCATCCAAACCCGAAGACGTTTAGTTTTTTACGCTTGCCAGTCGGCACCGTCCTGAAGCGGTGTCGGCTGGCAATCCGTCGGCCTCTATGGCGGGCGGTGCGTGGGGATCTTCGGATCCGCCGGTCTCAGCTAAACGTCCCGGTTTGGAACCCGCACCGTCCGCCACCCGCTTCCGCGCGGTGGCGCTGTTAAGTACAGCCACGGAAGCCGATGCCATGACCACCCGCAGAACTCCGCCGTTCCCCATCGATGACCCCATCAACGACGACGCCAACCCGGCCGACGAACTGAGCACCTTCCAGGGCTGCCTCCGGCGCATCCGTGATGGCGAAGGCTCCGATGGCATGCTCTGGCCGGAAGAAAACCTGTCCGAAGGCCGGCGCCAGTCGCTGGCGCGCATCGGCCGCGCGGCCGTTGCCATCCTCACCGCGGTGGAGATGCTGCACGCGGCCAGTCGCTGCGAGTCGGTGGCGACGCCCAAGCGCCATCTCGATGAAGGCGTGGTCGAAGGACTTTTCTTCGCCTGCCGCGAACTGGCCGAACTGGTGTGCAGGGAAGTCAGGCCAAGCTGACCGCCCATTCGCACTGGTGGGGCTATTCAAACCCGCTGTCCCGCCACTGGGCTGCCTGATACGCTGCGTCTGCACGCCGCGCCGCGCGGCCCCAGGGAGTGTGTGCCATGGCATCAGGGAATGTGTTGAGCCGGTCCATCCTCGCCGCAGCCCTCGTGGTTGCGGCTGCACTGCCTGCGCTGGCAGGGGCCGCGCCGGAAGCCGAGACCGCCCGTTTCGTGCGCGAAACCCGTCAGCTGGAAGTTTCTCCGCTGCAGCCCGGCGCGGATGACATGCGGCGGTGGCTGTTCAACTGGGCGCTGGAAACCCCGGATTATCAGGTGATTATCTGCCCGGTGCTCGGGCTGCCCGAGACCGTGGATGAGGAAACCTCGATCGCGCCGGAAGTACTCGCGCAGCAGACCTTCGGAAACCTGGCGTACCAGATCACCGAAGGCCGCGACGGCGACGAGCTGGATCGGCAGCTGGCCGGCGTGGAAAGTGCGCTGAAGGCCTACGCGGTGTTCATCAAGGCTGATCCGTCGTTGAAGATCCCGGGCGTGGATCACTTGGCCGCGCTGAAGAAGGCCGGCACCCTGCGCGCGCATGTGGCGGCGGTCCTTGAGGAGAAATGCGGCGCCGATGCTCCCCGGGAAACCCTGAGCTTGGATGCGGAGGATGCAGCGCCGTCGGACCTCACGGTGTTTCTGGGCGATTTTCTGCGCGGCACCAGCGTGGTCTATCCGATGCAGGTGGGCCAGTGGCAGGCGGTAGATGAGCGCCGGTACGACGATGTACTGGGTGGCGCTTCGGTCCGCTTCGAGCGGCCGGGCGACAAAACCGGCTGGATCGACCTGTACTTCTATCCCGCCGGCGTGCAGGAACCGGCCCAGCGGCGGGAGGCGGCCGAAGGCGAGCGCGAGGCGTTGCTGGACGCGCGCAGGGAAAAGATGGCCAGCGAGCGCGACATGTCCCCGCTGCAATCCATGGGGGTGCCGGTCGCCAGTCTCGGGCCCGGTGGGCCTGCACGGGTGGATGCGAATGTGCTGGACTTCCGTTACAGCCACGAGGGCACGGCTTACAGCTCGGTGATGGTCTTCGCGATCGACCGCATGTACGCCATCAAGTTGCGCTACAGCGTGGAGGCGACGGCGGCCAGCCGCGAGCAGGCGCGACGCGAGGCGGAAACCTTCTTCAGGACACTGCTGTCGGGCGTTGAGATCACCAGCTTCGGCAGTTGCGGCGGGGTGCCTGCGGAGGATCAGCTGCGGCTGCGCATGGGCTGCGTGGGCGTCGATCCGCTGCTGCCGGTAGTGGGCGAGGGCCAGCGTGAGCTGCGCTTTGAGTACCCGGCGGTCCATGACGCTGCGGCCCGGTAAGGGGCGCCAGCCATGCAGCCGGACGATCTCTACATGCACCACGCCCTTTGGAAGCGCCTGCCGCACGGCGCCTGCGTCCGCTACACGGTGCTGCACCACCTGGGCACCGGTCGGTACGCGGTGCAGAGTGCCGATTTCTTCACCGATGACGATCCGGCGGCGTTCACCCGGTTCGAGCGGCAGTTCGTCGAACTGCTGCGCGAGCAGTGCCCGCTGCAGCGCTGCACCTGGTTCGATTCGATCGAGAAGGCGGTGCAGGCGCACGACCAGGACTTCGCCGGGCTGCCAGACACGCCCTGGCTGCATTCCTGAATGCGTTCATCGTGCTTTGCCGATTCCGGCATCCCCGCGCTTGCGCACCCGGTGCGACAACGTGTCGCAGCGATATCCGGCCACTTCCTGCGCTGGATCATTGTCAATGCCCTTCTTAAATGATGCGTGACGGCCTAAAATTGAAAGGCTGACTCGACCCCACCTCACTGCCTGTCTCAACCGCAGGCGGGACCGGCTTTGGCCGGAGCGGGCAGGACGGGGAACGGCATTCCCTCGCAATTGGATCGACCGATGATTCCGTTGAAAACCCTTGGGCGCTGGTTGCGCCCGGGCCTGCTGCTGTCGTTGCTGGTGATGCTCACCGGTTGCGATGCAGTGGCCATCCTCAGTCCGAAGGGCCAGATTGGCCAGGATGAGAAGACCCTGCTGATCACGGCCACCGTGCTCATGCTGCTGGTCGTCATCCCGGTCATCATCATGACCCTGACCTTCGCGTGGAAGTATCGCGCCTCCAACACCAAGGCCCGTTACGAGCCGAAGTGGTCCCACTCGACGGCGATCGAGGTGGTGGTGTGGTCGATCCCCTGCATGATCGTGCTGGTCCTGGCGGTGCTGACCTGGCGGTCCTCGCACGCGCTTGACCCGTACAAGCCGCTGGAATCGGACGTCAAGCCGGTCACCATCGAGGCGATCTCGCTGGACTGGAAGTGGCTGTTCATCTATCCGGAAGAGAAGGTTGCGGTCGTCAACGAGATCAAGTTCCCGGTCAACACGCCGCTGAACTTCAAGATCACGTCCGACACGGTGATGAATGCGTTCTTCATCCCGCACCTGGGCAGCATGATCTATTCGATGGCGGCGATGGAGACCAAGCTCCACCTGATCGCCAACGAGACCGGTGAATTCCCGGGCATGTCCTCGCACTACAGCGGCCTGGGCTTCGCCAAGATGCATTTCACCGCCTATTCGGTCACCGATGCGCAGTACCGCCAGTGGCTGGACCAGGTCCGCGCCGGCAAGGAAACGCTGGACCAGGCCTCCTTCAAGGCCCTGGGCGAAGCGAAGAACTCCGAGTGGTACCCGGTGACCTACTACGGCACCGTCGAAGAAGGCCTGTTCGACTGGGTCCTCGCCAAGCACATGGGTGACAACAAGCACTACGGCATGAAGCATTCCCACACGGGTGCTGCTGCGGCAGATGCGGCCAGCCATGAAGCGCACGAGGGGCACGCCCCGACCGACGCGCATGACTCCAAGGAATCCGGGAAGAACCTGGACGCCACCGAAGAACACGAACACGCTGGCCACGAAGGCCACATGGGTTCGGGAGAATGAACATGCTGGGAAAACTCTCTCTTGAGTCGATCCCCCACGATCCGATCGTGCTGACCACCCTGGTCGGCGCGGTGCTGGGTGGCCTGGGCGTCATGGCCCTGGTCACCAAGTTCAAGCTGTGGGGCTATCTGTGGAAGGAGTGGTTCACCTCGGTGGACCACAAGAAGATCGGCGTGATGTACCTCATCGTCGCCTTCGTCATGCTGCTGCGCGGTTTCTCCGACGCCATCATGATGCGTACCCAGCAGGCCATCGCCGTCGGCGGGTCCGAGGGTTACCTGCCGCCGCACCACTACGACCAGATCTTTACCGCCCACGGCGTGATCATGATCTTCTTCGTGGCGATGCCGCTGATCACCGGCCTGATGAACCTGGCCGTGCCGCTGCAGATCGGTGCGCGCGACGTCGCGTTCCCGTTCGTCAACTCGCTCAGCTTCTGGCTGTTCGTGTCCGGCGCGGTGCTGATCATGCTGTCGCTGTGGATCGGTGAATTCGCCGCCACCGGCTGGCTGGCCTTCCCGCCATTGTCGGGTATCGAGTACAGCAACAATGTAGGTATGGACTACTACATATGGGGCCTACAGGTAGCGGGCCTGGGTACCACCCTCAGTGGTATCAACTTCTTCATTACCATCCTGAAGATGCGCACCCCCAGCATGAAGCTGATGCAGATGCCGGTGTTCACCTGGACTGCCCTGGTGACCAACGTGCTGATCGTCGCTGCCTTCCCGGTGCTGACCATCACCCTGGTGCTGCTGACCCTGGACCGTTACCTGGGTACGCACTTCTTCACCAATGATGGTGGCGGCAACGCCATGCTGTACATCAACCTGATCTGGATCTGGGGCCACCCGGAGGTGTACATCCTGGTCCTGCCGGCGTTCGGTGTGTTCTCCGAAGTCATCGCGACCTTCTCGCGCAAGGCACTGTTCGGCTACAAGGGCATGGTCTACGCCACCGCCTGCATCGGCGTGCTGTCGTTCATTGTGTGGCTGCACCACTTCTTCACCATGGGCTCGGGTGCCAACGTCAATGCCTTCTTCGGCATCACGACGATGATCATCTCGATCCCGACCGGCGTGAAGATCTTCAACTGGCTGTTCACCATGTTCCGCGGTCGCGTGCAGTTCACCACGCCCGTGCTGTGGACCATCGGCTTCATGGTCACCTTCACCATCGGCGGCATGACCGGCGTGATGCTGGCGATCCCGGCCATCGACTTCGTGCTGCACAACAGCCTGTTCCTGATCGCCCACTTCCACAACGTCATCATCGGCGGCGTGGTGTTCGGCATGTTCGCCGGCATCACCTACTGGTGGCCGAAGATGTTCGGCTTCCGCCTGAACGAGTTCTGGGGCAAGTGCGCGTTCTGGTGCTGGTTCATCGGCTTCTATGTGACCTTCATGCCGATGTACGTGCTGGGCTTCATGGGCATGACCCGTCGCCTGCAGAGCACCGTGAACCCGGCCTACGAGCCGTTCCTGCTGGTTGCTGCCGTGGGCGCCTTCATCGTGGGTGCCGGCATCCTGTGCCAGATCATCCAGGTGGCCGTGTCCATCCGCGACCGCAAGAAGACCGCCGACCTGACCGGCGACCCCTGGGATGCCCGTACGCTGGAGTGGGAAACCTCTTCGCCGCCGGCCTTCTACAACTTCGGCACCCTGCCGGAAGTCACCGAGCTGGACGATTTCTGGGAGCGCAAGCAGCGTGGTGAAGCCTGGCCGAAGCCGGCCAAGTACACCGACATCCACATGCCGCGCAACACCGGCACCGGTGTGGTGATCGGCGCCTTCAGCCTGGTCTTTGGCTTCGCGATGATCTGGCACATCTGGTGGCTGGCCATCATTGGCTTCGTCGGCATGATCGCCACGTTCATCTACCGCACCTTCGACCAGGACGTGGACTACTGGGTCCCGGCCGCCGAGGTGGAACGCATCGAGAACGAACACCGCAAGCACCTGGAATCCCAGGGCCTGGTGAAGTCGGAGCTGAAGGCATGAGCACCAATACCTCGACCCTGAGCCACGGGCACGCCGCACACGCGGCGGCCCATGGCCATGACGACCACGAGCACCACGACACCGGCGGCAACACCGTCTTCGGTTTCTGGGTGTACCTGATGAGCGACTGCCTCATCTTCGCCTCGCTGTTTGCCACCTACGTGGTGCTGGCTGGCGGCACCGACGGTGGCCCCGGCCCGAAGGACCTGTTCGAGCTGCCGTTCGTGGCGTGGGAAACCGCGCTGCTGCTGACCTCGTCGCTGACCTTCGGCCTAGGCATGATCGCCATGCACCGCAAGCAGGTTGGCCAGATGTTCCTGTGGCTGGCGGTGACCTGGCTGCTGGGCTTCGGCTTCATGTGCATGGAAGTCTATGAATTCCATCACCTGATCCATCAGGGCTACGGTCCGGACCGCAGTGCCTTCCTGTCGGCGTTCTTCGCCCTGGTCGGTACCCATGGCCTGCACGTCAGTGCCGGCCTGCTGTGGCTGCTGGTGATGTTCGTGCAGCTGAAGAAGTACGGCCTGACCCCGACCAACAAGACCCGCATGGCGTGCCTGAGCCTGTTCTGGCACTTCCTGGATCTCATCTGGATCGGCGTGTTCTCGGTCATCTACCTCAATGGAGCGCTGTAATGGCACATGACAACCATGCACACGACCACGCAGCGGGTGGCGAAAGCCACGGCAGCGTCAAGTCGTACCTGATCGGCTTCGTGCTGGCGGTGGTGCTGACCGTCATCCCGTTCTGGGTGGTGATGTCCGGCGACTTCTCGCGCACCGTCAGCGGTGTGGTCATCGCGGTCACCGCGGTGCTGCAGATGCTGGTCCACCTGGTGTTCTTCCTGCACCTGGACCGCTCGTCGGAAAGCCGCTGGAACGTCAACGCTGCGGCCTTCACCATCGTGGTGATCGGCATCATCGTGGTCGGTACCCTGTGGGTCATGCACAACATGAACGTGCATATGATGCACTGACGTCTTCGCGACGTTGCCACACACGAAAGGCCGCCCTTCGGGGCGGCCTTTTCGTTTGGGTGGGGGGGGGGGGCTTCGTCCGCCCGCCGGGCATGGCCCGGCGCTACCGGTTGGGGGGGGCTTCGGTAGCGCCGGGCCATGCCCGGCGTCAGTAGATCCACGCCATGCGTGGATGAGCCGCCCGCTTACCCCACCTTGCGCAGGAACTCGTCCGGGTCCATCGGCCGGCCCAGGTGATACCCCTGCAGCTGGTCACAGCCCAGGCCGCTCAGATACTCCTGCTGCTCGCGCGTTTCCACGCCCTCGGCCACCACCTGCAGCTGCAACGAACGGCCCAGCGCCACGATCGACGACACGATGGCCGCGTCTTCGGCGTTCTGCTCCAGGTCACGCACGAACGCGCGGTCGATCTTCAGTTCGGTGGCGGGCATGCGCTTGAGGTACAGCAGGCTGGAATAGCCAGTACCGAAATCATCAATGGAAATGTGCACCCCCATCGCGGTCAGGTCGTTGAGGATGGCCAGGCTGGCTTCCACGTCCTTCATTGCGGTGGTTTCGGTGATCTCCAGGGTCAGTCGCTGCGGCGCGATGTCATGGCGCGCCAGCGTGTCGCGCACGTTGTCCACCAGCGACGGCGAGGAGAACTGCAGCGGCGACAGGTTCACCGCCATCGTCCATTCGGGATGCCCCGAATCGTGCCACGCACGGAGCTGCGCGCAGGCCTGGTCCAGCACCCAGTCGCCGATCGGCAGGATCAGGCCGCTGCGCTCTGCGATGGGAATGAACACATCCGGGCTGAGCATGCCCAGTTCCGGGTGCTGCCAGCGCAGCAGCGCCTCGGCGCCCACGGCCGGGGTGCCGGCGGCGACGAACTTGGGCTGGTAGTGCAGGCGCAGTTCGCCGCGGTCGGCAGCGCGGCGCAGGTCCTGCAGCAGCCGCAGCTGGCGGTTGGCGCTGACCTGCATCGACGGGGTGAAGAAGGTATAGCCGTTACGGCCGCCGTCCTTGGTGTGGTACATCGCCGCGTCGGCGTGGGCCATCAGCTCGCGTTCGGTGGTGGCATCGTCCGGGTACAGGGCGATGCCGAGGCTGGCGCTGACCTGCAGCTCGGCCGCATCGATCAGGAACGGTTCGGCCACCGCAGCGATGATCCGCTCGGCCACCACCACGGCATCGTCCGGCTCGTCGATGGCCAGCACGATCACGAACTCGTCGCCGCCCAGCCGGGCGAAGGTGTCCTGCGGGCGCAGCAGGCTGCTGACGCGCTCGCTCATGCGCACCAGCAGGCGGTCGCCCAGTTGGTGACCATAGGCGTCGTTGACCGCCTTGAAGCCGTCCAGATCGCAGAACATCACGGCCAGGCCATGGTGACGGCGGCGCGCCTTCTCGATGTACTGCTCGATGCGGTCCTGCAGCAGCATGCGGTTGGGCAGCTGGGTCAGCGGGTCGTGCAGGGCGGCCTGCAGCAGCCTGTCGTTGGCCTTTTCCAGCGATTCGGCCAGCAGCCCGGTGCGCTCGCGCATCTGCCGGTCGAACAGCGAGGCGACCAGGGCGATGCCGATGGTGCCCAGGGTGGTCACGATGACCAGCACCGCCAGCCAGCGGCTGTCGATGCCGCCGCCGATCACTGCGCCGCAGATGCTGCCTTCGGGGAAGCGGGCGGCGGCCATGCCGGTGTAGTGCATGCCGACAATGGCCAGGCCCATCACCAGCGATGCAAACAGGCGCAGGCGGAAGGTGCGCTCACCCTCTGCGCGCAGGCGGAAGGCGATCCACAGCGCGGCACCGGCCGCGCCGATGGCAATGAGGATGGAGGTGCCGAACCACCACGGGTCGTAGTCGATGCCCGGCTGCATGCGCATCGCGGCCATGCCCAGGTAATGCATGGTGGCGATGCCCAGGCCCATCAGCACCGCGCCGGCCAGCAGCCGGCGGCGGGGCAACTGCGGGCGCGAGACCAGCCACAGGGCGTAGGCCGAGGCACCCACCGAGACCGCCAGCGAGTACAGGGTGATGGCCAGGTCGTAGCCGATCGGGATGGGCAGGTTGAAGGCCAGCATGCCCACGAAGTGCATGGACCAGATGCCCAGGCCCATGGCGGTGGCACCGCCGGTGAGCCACCAGCGGGCAACGCGGCCTTCGGTGGTGGCCAGGCGGCCGGCCATGTCCAGTGCGGTATAGGACGCCAGGATGGCGACCAGCAGCGAGAAAACAACCAGGCTCTGGCTGTAGGTGCCAGTCATTGAGGGTCCTTCGTGGGCGGGGAGGGGGCACGGCGGCGCGGACTATAGCGGCTGTGCGGCGCTGAACCTTAGACCAGAAAAGTGTGATGTTCATCTCATAGTCGAAGATGTCATGACCGGGGCTGGCTTATGCCCTGGGTCGCAGCGCCTGCGACCGGCCTCGGCTATCCTCCCTGACCTCCCCGCACCGAAGTCCTGCCCCATGGCCAAAGCCCGCCTCACTGCCTATGTCTGCAACGAATGCGGCGCCGAGTACAGCAAGTGGCAGGGCCAGTGCACCGAGTGCAACGCCTGGAACTCCTTGTCGGAAATCGTGCTGGAGAGCGCGGCGGCGGCCAAGGCGCCTGCCTCGCGCCGGGCTGGCTGGGCCGGCAAGATCGACCCGCCGAAGATCACCGCGCTGAAGGACGTCGAGCAGACCGAGCACCGCCGGGTCAGTACCGGCATCGGTGAGTTCGACCGCGTGCTGGGCGGCGGCCTGGTCGAGGGCGCGGTGGTGCTGGTCGGCGGCGACCCGGGCATCGGCAAGTCCACCCTGCTGCTGCAGGCGGTGGCGAAGATGGCCGCCGTGCTGCCGGTGCTGTACGTCACCGGTGAGGAATCGCTGGCCCAGGTGGCCGGTCGCGCGCACCGGCTGGAACTGCCGCTGGACGGGGTCAACGCGCTGGCCGAGACCGGCGTCGAGTCGATCCTGCAGCACGCGTCCAAGGCGGGGCCGCGGCTGATCGTGGCCGATTCGGTGCAGACCCTGTGGACCGAAACCCTGACCGCCGCGCCCGGCTCGGTCAGCCAGGTGCGCGAGAGCGCGGCGCGGCTGGTGCGCTTTGCCAAGGAAACCGGCACCGCTGTGTTCCTGGTCGGCCACGTCACCAAGGAAGGCGGCATCGCCGGCCCGCGCGTGCTGGAACACATGGTCGACGCCGTGCTCTATTTCGAAGGCGAGAGCGGCAGCCGCTTCCGCCTGCTGCGCGCGTTCAAGAACCGCTTCGGTGCGGTCAACGAACTGGGCGTGTTCGCGATGGGCGATAAGGGCCTGAAGGAAGTCTCCAACCCGTCGGCCATCTTCCTGTCCGGTGCCAGCACACACCAGCCGGGCAGCTGCGTGATGGTCACCCGCGAGGGCACCCGGCCACTGCTGGTGGAAGTGCAGGCGCTGGTGGATGCCTCGCCGCTGTCCAACCCGCGCCGTGTCGCCGTTGGCCTGGAGCAGAACCGCCTGGCCATGCTCCTGGCGGTGCTGCACCGCCATGGTGGCGTGCTGGTGGGCGACCAGGACGTGTTCGTCAATGTCGTCGGTGGCATCCGGGTGCAGGAGACCGCCGCCGATCTGCCGGTGCTGCTGGCCGTGCTGTCGTCGCTGCAGGACCGGCCGCTGGCGGAAAAGACCATCGCCTTCGGCGAGGTCGGCCTGTCCGGCGAGATCCGCCCGGTACCCAATGGCGAGGATCGCCTGCGCGAAGCGGCCACCCACGGGTTCAAGCGCGCCATCGTGCCCAAGGCCAACGCCCCCAAGGGCGGCAGCGTGAAGGGCATGGAAGTGATCGCGGTCGAACGCCTGTCCGAGGCCATCGACGCCGCGTGACCAAAAAAGGGGACGGAGGGGATTAATTTGAATTAATCCCCTCCGTCCCCTTTTTGCGATGCAGTAACGGTCAGCTTCGCTGTGCTAGTTTTCCCCGCTCGACGACGGCGCCCTGTGGCGCCTTGTGTGGCAAGGAGTAACCGATTTCATGCAGGACCCGACGCTCAGCACCCCCGCCGCCGAAATCCGCCGCGCAGGGGTCGATCTCAATGGACTGATGACGGTGCTGGGCAAGCACCTGTATTCCACCCCGATGGTGGCCCTGCGCGAGCTGGTGCAGAACGCGCATGACTCGATCATCCGCCGCCGCATTGAACAGCCGGGCATCGAGCTGCCGTCGCGCATTTCGGTGCAGGTCGATGCCGCCGCGGGCGTGCTGCGCATTACCGACACCGGCGCCGGCCTGACCCGCCAGGAAATCCACGACTACCTGGCCACCGTCGGCGTCGGCTACACCCGTGGCCTGCGCCAGGGCGGCGATGACCAGGACGGCCTGATCGGCATGTTCGGCCTGGGCTTCCTCTCGGCCTTCGTGCTGGCGCGCCGGGTGAGCGTGCGCACCACCTCCTACCAGACCCCGGAGCTGGGCCACCTGTATGTGTCCAGCAATGCCGAGCAGTACACGGTGAGCGAAGTGCCGGCGCGCGCCGTCGGCACCGAAGTGGAGCTGGAGCTGCACGCCGATTTCCTGCCGCTGGCCAACGAGGCACGCCTGTACGAAGTGCTGGGCCGCTACTGCGCGTTGCTGTCCGAACCGATCTTCATCGGCGCTGCCGCCGAGGCCCTCAACCCCGAACCGCCACCGTGGCGCGAGCAGGGCGACGTTGCCCTGCACCCGGTGCAGGCGCGCCGCCAGGCGCTGCAGTTTGCCGCGCGCTTCGAGCATGATTTCGAGCCCATCGTGACCGTGCCGCTGCGTGCCGACGCCGACAGCGATGCCACCGGCATGCTGTGGGTGCAGGACGGTGCGACCTATGGCACCAGCGACAACCGCAATCTGTCGGTGTTCGTGCGCGGCATGCTGCTCGACGACGATGCACGTGACCTGCTGCCGCCGTGGGCGGGCTTCATCGGCGGCGTGATCGAATCCTCGCGCCTGACCCCGACCGCCAGCCGCGAAGATCTGCAGCGCGACGACCAGTACCGCGCCGTGCAGCACGCGCTGCTGGAAGCGCTGATCGACGGCCTGGCCGAGGTCGCGCGGCAGCAGCCCGAAGCGTGGCGACGCGTGCTGGCCCGCCACAACGAGGCGCTGCTGGGTGCCGCGCTGTGCGATGAGCGCCTGTTCGAGCTGCTGCTGGAACACGTGCGCGTGCCGACCTCGCAGGGCGACCTGCCAGCCAGCGCGCTGCCCGCGCGTGGCGCCGTGCACGTGATCCTCGACAACGGCGGTGGCTTCGAAGAAATGCTGTTCCGTGCGATGGGCGTGCCGGTCGCGCACGGCCATCGCTATGCGGTGGTGCCGTTCCTGCGCCGCTGGACCCAGGCCAAGGGCCTGCGCCTGGTGGAGTTGGGTACCGAACAGGGCAACCGCGCGCTGTTCCGCACCGATGACAGCCTGGATGCGGCGCAGCTGGCCTGGCTGGGCGAACACCTGGGCGATGGCGAGCAGCTGCTGCCGGCCCGTTTCAGCCCTGAAGCCCTGCCGGTGGTGGTGGTGCCCGACCGCGAGGCCGAGCTGAAGCAGCGCCTGGAAGACGACGAGAACGACAAGCGCGTGTCGATGGCCGCGCTGCGCCTTGCGCGTCAGTTCACCGCGCGCATCGAGGCGCGCGCACCGTCGCGGCTGTACCTCAACCTGGACAACCCGGCCGTGCAGGCCCTGCTGCAGGCCCAGCGTGAGGGGCATCCGCAGGCGGCGGCCGCCGCACGCCTGCTGCGCTCGTTGAAGATCATCGTCTCCGCGCAGGGCCGCCCGCTGGCCCGCGGTGCAGCGGCGCCCGGCCCGGACCTCAACGGCGCCTTCAGTGATATCGCCGGCGCTCTGCAGCAGATGCTGCGCTGAGCACCGCACACACTTTCTCTCATCCAGCCTCACGCTAGACAGGAGCACCAACCCCATGGATATCTGGAACTGGGTCGAAAAGCTGCAGGAAGACCTGCGCCAGGCCGGCCAGGCGCAGAATGCGCACCTGCTGACCCGCCTTGCCGACGAAGTCAGTGAACTGCAGGTCGACCGTGTCGATGCGCTGCTGCCCGAGGCGCGAGCGCTGGGCAAGGCGCTGGACAACCCCTGGGTCGACGTCTACGTCGGCCACTGGGCGCTGCGCAACCGCGTGGGCAACCGCGTTGAAGGCGAGAGCGCGCTCGGTGAGGCGGTGTCGCTGTTCGAACGCGCGCACCGCGAAGACACCCTGGAATGCCCGCAGTCGATCTGCGTGACCCAGGATCTGGCCGCCTGCTACGGCAACATCGACGGCCCGGGCTGGGTGCCCGAGCGCATCGAAGTCTGCGATGAAACGCTGGCGCGCATCGATCCGACCTGGGCCTGCTTCCAGTGCCTGAGCTGCGAAAAGGCCGATGCGCTGCTCGATGACGGCCGCGCGCAGGACGCGCTGGATTACCTGAAGGCGCAGGCCGACGCGGTGGAAGCGCGCGGCAAGGAAGTGTTCGACAGCTTCCCGGAAATGCAGATCAAGATCCTGCTGGCCAGCGGCCGCGCCGACGAGGCGATGGTGCTGATCGAGCAGCGCGAAGCGGAAGTGGCCGCCGCCGGCGAGTACGAACCGGCCAACTGCACGGTGCCGCGCCGCCTGTCGCGCGCGTGGGCGCTGGCCCAATTGGGCCGCGACGAAGAGGCGCTGCAGCAGCTGGTGCCGTGGAGCGAACTGACCCCGAACACCTGGCGCCTGTGGGCCAACACGGTGGCGCTGCTGTGCAGCCGCGACCCGGCCCGCAACACCTGGGACCTCGGCACGCGCTTCAACACCATCATCGAGCACTTCGCCAGCGTCGGGGCCCACCGCCTGGTGATCGAACTGGCAGCCCTGAGCCTGGAACTGGCCCTGCAGCGCGGCGCGCGCTGGGTGGCGCAGCGCCAGCTCGGACTGGCCCGCACCCACCTGGCACAGCTGCGCCAGGACCGCGGTGCCGGCGCATTGGTGGCCGGCCTGGCCGCCCGCATTGACGCACTGCCCGAGGTCGAACCGCTGCCGGTACCGGCTGCCGAACTGCTGGCGTGGCTGGAAGCGCGTGGTGAACAGCAGCAGTCGCGTGACCCCGAGCGCGAGGCGCAATGGCTGCTGCAGGCGCACGCGCAGTGCCCGGATGACGAGGCGCTGGCCGAGGTGGCCGCCTCGGCATTGAACGCCTGTGGCGCGCAGACCGAAGCCCGTGCGCTGCTGTGGGACTTCGTACGTGCGCACGCCCAGGAGGACGGCGCCGCTGCCTACACGCTGATGCGCTGGCTGACCGAGCAGGGCGACGATGATGGCCTGCGTCGCCTGGCCGACACCTATCGCGGCAGCGTGCCGGTGTTCGCGCACTGGTGCGAGGTGCAGCGCGCACGCCGCGTGTCCGACTGGCCGGCGCTGGAACAGGCCGCTCAGGCGCTGCTGGTGCTGTCGCCGGGTTCGCATGGCGCGCGTGGCACGCTGGCGCGCATCTACATGGAAACCGGCCGCTTCAGCGATGCGCAGGCCTGCTATGCGCAGCTGGTGGAAACGCTGGAAGACCCCAATGCCGCGCACTGGGACCACATGAGCGCCGCCAGTGCCGCGCGCGACTGGGACGCGGTGCGCCGCTCGGCCGCGGCCATCGGCATGGAGCTGTCCAGCCAGGACGGCGTGGTCGAAGAACCGTGGGGCTGGGTGATCATCCGCAGCCTGGAGCAGGGCGAGCCAATGGAGTACTACGCGCGCCGCACCGGCCCGGTGACCGCGCGCATCGTCGAGAACGCGCCGGCCAACCGTGCCCAGCAGGTGGGTGATTGGGTGGTGTTCGATGCTGCGCTGGTGCACCCGGCGCCGGAAGAGGAAGAGCAGCGCCAGCACTTCATTCCGACCTATGCGCAGGTGCACGTGCTGGAACGCGGTGGCTTCGAGCGCAGCTGGCTGATCGACGGCGCGCACCCGGGCGAAGAGGCCTGGAACGCGTTCGTGGAAGGTGCCGAAGCGCAGGGCTGGCAGGTGTGGGCGCACAGCCGCCCGGATTACACCGTGACCGACCCGGATGCGGAGGAGGGCACCCTGCCGGGCCTGCTGTTCACTGTGGCCCAGCCGCAGGGGCACGCGCCGCTCGCGCTGCACCGTTACCTGCAGCAGTCCACCGCCGGCTGGTCGCACCCGCAGTGCTGGCTGCGCCTGGCCGAGGCCTGCGACCAGGAGCGGCAGCCGCATCTGGATGTGATCGAGCGGTACGGCTTGTAGGTTCCACCGCGCTGCGCGCTCGTCGGGCATGGCCCGGCGCTACCCTCGCCGCAAGTAGATCCACGCCATGCGTGGATGCGGCCCCGGTGGGTGCCGACCAACGGTCCCCGGCAGGTGCCGACCCTGGGTCGGCACGCCTTTACCGCGTATGCCCGAACACCAGCTCGATCACGAACTGGCTGCCGAAGAACGCCAGCAGCAGCAACAGCATCGCCGACAGCGTCCAGTGCACCGCCTTCACCCCGCGCCAGCCGTAACGGCGGCGGCCGATCAGCAGCACGCCGAACACGATCCACGACAGCACGCTGAGCACGGTCTTGTGCACCAGCTTCTGCGCCAGCAGGTCATCGACGAACAGGACGCCGGTGACCAGGGTGAGGGTGAGCAGGGCGAAGCCCACGGTAATGACCCGGAACAGCAGCGCTTCCAGATCGGCCAGCGGCGGCAGCGCACGCAGCCACGGGCGGAACTCGCGGCGGCGCAGCGCCCGTTCCTGCAGCCACAGCATGATTGCCAGCAGCGCGGCGATGCTCAGCGTGGCGTAGGCCAGCAGGGCCAGCCAGGCGTGGCTGGCCAGGCGCCAGCCCAGCACCTTGCTCGGTTCGTGGCCGTAGCCGTGGTAGACCGCCAGCAGCAGCGCGGCCAGCGGGAACACCACCACGCCCAGCGCCGACATGCGCCCGCGCGCGCCCACCAGCGAGGTCAACCACGCCATGCCCAGGCCGACCAGCGACAGCGCGGCAAAGAAGTGCATGTCCGGGCCGCCGGTGGTGCGCATCGCCACCAGCACGTGGTAGCCGCCGTGCAGCAGCATGGCCGGCAGCGCCGGCCACAGCCAGGTGGGCGAACCGACGGCATCATCGCGGCCAAGCGCGCGCACCAGCAGGGCGCTGGCGGCCAGGTAGAGCAGGGCGGCGATGAGAACGATTAGCATCGTTGCAGTTTCGCATACCCCCGGGGCACTGGCGACGGCCCGGTGGTCGCAGCCCGGGAAGGCGGGCGGACCCGTTATACTGTCTGCCTTATTGTCCCCCGCTTTCAGACAGGTTGCGCCGCATGTTCGAGTCCCTGACCCAGCGCCTTTCCGGCACCATCGAGCGCCTGCGTGGCCGCGGCCGCCTGACCGAGGAGAACATCCGCGAGGCAACCCGCGAAGTGCGCATCGCGCTGCTGGAAGCCGACGTCGCGCTGCCGGTGGTGCAGGCCCTGATCGAGCGCATCAAGGTGCGCGCGGTCGGCCAGGAAGTGCTGAAGTCGCTGACCCCGGGCCAGGCCCTCATCAAGGTCGTGCGCGACGAGCTGACCGCGGTGATGGGCGCCGAAGCCAGCGACCTGAACCTCAACGTTCCCGCCCCGGCCATCATCCTGATGGCAGGCCTGCAGGGCGCCGGCAAGACCACCACCGTGGGCAAGCTGGCCAAGCACCTGAAGGAAAAGCGCAAGAAGAAGGTGATGGTGGTGTCGGCGGACGTCTACCGTCCGGCCGCGATCGAGCAGCTGAAGACCCTGGCCGACCAGGTCGGCGTGCTGTTCTTCCCGTCCAGCGCCGACCAGAAGCCGGAAGCCATCGTGCGCGCGGCCATCGACGATGCGCGCAGGTCGTTCGTGGACGTGCTGCTGGTCGATACCGCCGGCCGCCTGGCCATCGATGAAGCGATGATGGCCGAGATCAAGGCTCTGCACGCGGCGGTCAACCCGGCCGAAACCCTGTTCGTGGTCGACGCCATGACCGGCCAAGACGCGGCCAACACCGCCAAGGCCTTCGGCGATGCGCTGCCGCTGACCGGCGTGGTGCTGACCAAGACCGACGGTGACGCCCGTGGCGGTGCCGCACTGAGCGTGCGCTACATCACCGGCAAGCCGATCAAGTTCGTCGGTGTCAGTGAAAAGCCGGAAGGCCTGGACGTGTTCCACCCGGACCGTATCGCCAGCCGCATCCTCGACATGGGTGACGTGCTGTCGCTGGTCGAGCAGGTCGAGCAGCAGGTCGACAAGGACAAGGCCGCCAAGCTGGCCGAGAAGGTCGCCAAGGGCAAGAAGTTCGACCTGAACGACATGCGCGACCAGCTGGAGCAGATGCAGAACATGGGCGGCATCGGCGGCCTGATGGACAAGCTGCCGGGCCTGGGCAACATCCCCGACCATCTGAAGCAGCAGGTCAGCCAAGGCAAGGAAGTGCCGCGCATGATCGCCATCATCAGCTCGATGACCAAGAAGGAACGGCGCAACCCGAACCTGCTCAACGGCTCGCGCCGCGCGCGCATCGCCAAGGGCTCGGGCGTGACCCCGGCCGACGTCAACAAGCTCATGAAGCAGTACATGCAGATGGAAAAGATGATGAGCAAGATGGCCGGCGGCGGCATGAAGGGCATGATGCGCAGCATGAAGGGCATGATGGGCGCCATGGGCGGCCGCGGCATGCCGTTCCGTTGATGCAGCGACGGGGCCGGCGCGCATCGCGATCCGGCCCCGGTCACAATGACTGGCGTATGCTGGGCGGCGACTTCTCCAACAGGTATGTCGCGTGAACGCATCGCCGATTCTTGAACGCGCCGACACCTTCTGTCGGCGTTTTTCATTGCAGCTTCCGATCCTGCTGGCACCGATGGCCGGTGCCTGCCCGGTGCCGCTGTCGGCCGCGCTGGCCAATGCCGGCAGCATGGGCGCGATGGGTGCGGTGCTGTCGCCGGCTGCCGACATCGGCCGCTGGATGGATGACTTCCGCGCCGCGTCCACCGGCCCGGCGCAGGTGAACCTGTGGCTACCGGATCCGGCGCCCGTTCGCGATGTCACCGCCGAAGCCACCAGCCGCGCCTTCCTCGCCCAATGGGGCCCGGACGTGCCGGCCAGTGCTGCGGACGCCACGCCGGCCGATTTCGACGAACAGTTCGCTGCCTTGCTGGCCGCGCGCCCGGCGGTGGCCTCGACCATCATGGGCGTGCTGTCGCCGCGCCACGTGCAGCAGTTGAAGGACGCCGGCATCGCCTGGATCGCCTGCGCGACCACGCTGGCCGAAGCGCGCGCTGCGCAGGATGCGGGCGCCGACGCGGTGGTGGCGCAGGGCGCCGAAGCCGGTGGCCATCGCGGTGCGTTCGACCCCAGCCTGGCCGAGCGCCAGCTGGTAGGCCTGTTCGCGCTGCTGCCGCGCCTGGCTGATCACCTGCAGATTCCGGTGATCGCCGCCGGTGGCATCGCCGATGGTCGTGGCATCGCGGCCGCGCTCACGCTGGGCGCCAGCGCGGTGCAGATCGGCACCGCCTTCCTGCGCACGCCCGAAGCGGCGATCGCTTCGGCCTGGGCCGATGGTCTGGCGGCCACCGAGCCCGAAGATACCTGGCCGACCCGCGCCTTCAGTGGCCGTCTGGGTCGTGGCCTGGCCACGCCGTATGTGCGCGCTTCCGCTGCGGAAGGCGCCCCGATGCCGCGCCCGTACCCGGTGCAGCGCGGCCTGACCGCGCCGATGCGCAGGCAGGCCGCGCAGGAAAACCGACTGGCCGCGATGCAGGCCTGGGCCGGGCAATCGGCCTGGATGGCACCTGCAGCACCCGCCGCCGACGTACTGCGCGACATGTGGCAACAGGCGCAGGCGCTGCTGCGATGACGGTGTTCTGCAATGGCCGGCCGGCGCAGGTGGAGGATCTGCTGCCGGCGCTGGTCAACTACGGCCACTTCACCTCGATGCAGGTGCGTGGCCATGCCGTGCAGGGACTGGGCCTGCATCTGGCGCGGTTGTCGCAGGCCACGCGTGAACTGTTCGGCAGCGAACTGGATGTGGTGCAGGTGCAGGCGTGGATGGCGCTGGCGCTGCAGCAGGCGGGGCGGGGCGAAGCTTCGCTGCGGGTGACGGTGTACTCGCGGCACTTCGATTTCCGCAACCCGCTGGCGGCGGTGCCGGTGGATGTGCTGGTGGCGGTGTCCGCGCCGGTGGCGCTGGTCGCCCCGAAAAGGGTGCGCAGCGTGAGCTGGCAGCGCGAACTGCCGCAGATCAAGCATGTGGGCACGTTCGGCCTGTTTGCCGAGCGCCGTGCGGCGATGGCGGCTGGCTTCGACGACGTGTTGTTCGTGTCCGCCGAGGGCGGGATCAGTGAGGGCAGTACCTGGAATCTGGCTCTGCACGATGGCCAACGCCTGCTCTGGCCGCAGGCACCGGCCCTGCGCGGGACGGCCGAAGCGCTGCTGCAGCAGCATTGGCCCGGGGCGCAGGTGATACAGCCACTGCGGCTGGCGGATCTGGCCGGTGTGAAGGCGGCCTTTGCCTGCAATGCCAGTGGCCTGTGGGCGCTGGAAGCCATTGACGGACAGGCCCTGCCGGGTTCGCAGGCCTTGGCTGAACAGGGCAGGGCGGTGCTGGCGGGCGTGCCGTGGGACGATCTGGGTTGAGTGCCGCGCCGGGCATCGCCCGGCGCTACTGTGACCCCTGGGGTTGGCTCGGGCGCACTCTGCCGCTATAATCGCCCGCTTACCTCGCCATCCTGGCGACTGGGCAATAGGAAAAACACCATGGTCAAGATTCGACTGACCCGCGGCGGCGCCAAGAAGCGTCCGTTCTACCACATCATCGTGACCGACGTGCGCAGCGCGCGCGACGGCCGCAACATCGAGCGCGTTGGTTTCTACAACCCGGTCGCCCAGGGCGGCGAGAAGCGCATCGAGCTGGACCTGGCCCGCGTTGACCATTGGGTCAAGAACGGCGCCCAGCCGACCGAAAAGGTCCGCAACCTGATCAAGGAAGCGGCCAAGTCCCAGGCCGCTGCGGCCTGAGTCTGCAGGGCCACGCTTCGGCGTGGCCCTCTTGGTTGACGCAGATGAAAGATATCGAGCGCCGCATCCTGCTGGGCAGGGTTGTCGGCGCTTTTGGTGTGCGCGGCGAAATCAAGCTCGAGTCCTGGACCGAGCCACGTTCCGCCATTTTCCGTTACCAGCCGTGGATCGTGCGCAGCCCGTCCGGCGTGGAAACCACGCTTGAAGGCGTGCGGGGCCGTGACAGCGGCAAGCACCTGGTCGCCCGCTTCCCCGGCGTCGATGACCGCGATGTCGTTGAAGCCATGCACGGCACCGAGATCTACGTGGCCCGCAGCGCGCTGCCGCCGCCGAAGCCCGATGAGTACTACTGGGTGGATCTGGAAGGCCTGGATGTGAAGACCACCGAGGGTGTTGCCCTGGGCCAGGTCTCGCACCTGTTCAGTACCGGCGCCAATGACGTGGTCGTGGTCCGCGGTGACCGCGAGCGGATGATCCCGTTCGTGCAGCCGGACTTCGTCAAGTCGGTCGACTTCGAGGCCAATCTGGTCGTGGTCGACTGGGATCCCGAGTTCTGAGTGTGAACATGCGGTTCGACGTCATCACCCTGTTCCCCGAGTTCCTCGCCCAGTCCGCTGGGCTGGGCGTGGTCGGGCGCGCGCAGGAGAAGGGCCTTTTCAGCCTGCACGGCTGGAACCCCCGCGATTACGCCGAAGGCAACTACCGCCGGGTGGACGACCGTCCGTTCGGCGGTGGCCCGGGCATGGTGATGCTGATCGAGCCGCTGCAGGCCTGCCTGCAGGCGATCCGTGAGGCCGATCCGACCCCGGCGCGGGTGATCTACCTGAGCCCGCAGGGCGCGCCGCTGACCCAGGCCAAGGTGCGGGAGCTGGCGGCATTGCCGCGCATGGTCCTGCTCTGCGGCCGCTACGAGGGCATCGATGAGCGCTTCCTGGAGGCCAACGTCGACGAGGAAATTTCCCTCGGCGATTACGTGCTGTCCGGTGGTGAACTGGGGGCGGCGGTCATCATCGATGCCGTGGCCCGCCTGCAGGACGGTGCCCTGAACGACGCCGAATCGGCGGCCCAGGACAGCTTTGAAGGCGAACTCGGCCTGCTCGACTGCCCGCATTACAGCCAACCGGCCCAGCACCCGCTGGGGGACGTGCCGGACGTGCTGCGTTCGGGCAACCACGCGGCCATCGCTGCCTGGCGCCGCCAGCAGTCGCTGCTGAGGACCGCCGAGCGGCGCCCGGACCTGCTGGATGAACAGGCGCTGGGCAAGGCCGACCGCAAACTGCTGGACCAGGCCCGCCTGGCCCGGAAACAGAAGGCCAGCCCCTAGCGCAGGGCTGGCTTTATCGGCTATCATGGCCAATTCCGCCAGCCCCGGCTGGTGCGCGCAGTACCCACAACAAACGTGCAGCACAGTTCCGTGACTGCATGAGCCTACGTTGTCGACACGACACGACACACCCACCCGAACAAGAATCGGTGTAACCCATGAGCAAGCTGAACAAGTCCATCGTCGCGGAATTCGAATCCGCCCAGATCACCCGCGAACTGCCGAAGTTCAGCCAGGGCGACACCGTTGTCGTCAACGTGAAGGTGAAGGAAGGTACCCGCGAGCGCGTGCAGGCCTATGAAGGCGTTGTCATCGCGACCAAGAACGGCGGCCTGAACTCCTCGTTCACCGTCCGCAAGATCTCGCACGGCTACGGCGTCGAGCGCGTTTTCCAGACCCACAGCGCCATCATCGACTCGGTCGAAGTGAAGCGTCGTGGTAAGGTCCGCGCCGGCAAGCTGTACTACCTGCGTGGCCTGGAAGGCAAGGCTGCCCGCATCAAGGAAGACCTGGCTGCCGCTGCTGCCGCCAAGGCTGCCCGTCTGGCCGAAAAGGCCTGATAAACAACTTCGGTTGTTGCCGCGACGGCCACCTTCGGGTGGCCGTTTGCGTTTGTGCGGCGGCCGGCGCTATGTTCGCGGCATGAATATTGTTGAACAGCGTTACCCGCCCAAGGTGCAGGCCGCCCTGCGCCATCTCGACGCTGCGGGCGTGCAGCGCCGGCACTCGGCGCCGCCCCTGCATCGCCTGCTGTGGCGCATGGGCATCAACGCGCCACCGCCGATCCTGGCCAGCGTGGCCTCCAATGCACTGCTGATGGGTATCTGGTTCGCGCTGGGCTGGGGCGTGCTGATGTGGCTGCTGGTCTGGCGCAACACCAGCCTGCCGTCTGCACTCGCGGTGTCCAGCGCGCTCCTTGCCGGCGTACTGTTCGGTCTGCTGATGGCGGTCGTGATGCGCGTCATGCGCCTGCGCCGTGGTCTGCCCTTGTGGCGTGACCTGCCGGCTGCGCCCAGCCGCTGACCTGCGACCACGGAGCGCTGCGCAATGCCCGCCAAGCAAACTGCCGCCGCTGCGCCCAAGTTGCTGTCCGGCGGCAACCCGCAGATCGCCAAGGGCGATGGCGATGGCCCGGTGCAGGCCTACATCGCCGCAATGCCCGGCTGGAAACGCGCCTTCGGCGAGCAGCTCGATGCGCTGATTACCGACGCCGTGCCCGGTGTGCACAAGGCCGTGCGTTGGAACTCACCGATGTATGGCGTTGCCGAAGGGCAGGGCTGGTTCCTCAGCTTCCACTGCTGCACGCGCTACATCAAGGTCGCGTTGTTCCATGGCACGCTGCTGCAGCCGGAGCCCCCCGAGCCATCGAAGCAGGCCACCACGCGGTATCTGCACCTGTATGAAGACAGCGTGCTGGACCGGGCACAACTGGTGGACTGGCTGCGCCAGGCCTGTGCCCTTCCCGGCGCGCGCATGTAGGTTTCCTTTCCCGCTGTACCGTGCGAGTGCTGACATGCCCAGAAAAGCCGCGGAAATCATCGAAGAAGCACGTTCTGCCTCTGAACTGATCGATGCCCGCATCGACGAACTCGGCGACTGGCGTGGGCAGACGCTGGCACGCGTGCGCGCATTGATCCACGAGGCGCTGCCCGACGTGGAGGAGACCTGGAAGTGGCGTGGCACGCCGGTGTGGGAGCACAACGGCATCCTCTGCACCGGCGAAAGCTACAAGCAGGCGGTGAAGTTGACCTTCGCCCACGGCGCGGCGCTGCCGGACCCGAAGAAGCTGTTCAACGCCAGCCTGGAAGGCAACACGCGGCGCGCGATCGACATCCATGAGGGCGCGATGCCTGACGCCACCGCGTTCAAGGCCCTGATGCGCGCGGCGGCCAGGCACAACGCAGAAAAGAAAAAGCGGTAGCGCCGGCCGCTTGCCGGCGGATTCATGGCAACCGCTGCGCTCGCCGGGCATGGCCCGGCGCTACCGGGTCACCGCATCCGGGTCCGCCACCGGGGACGGCGGGCACGCTGGAATCTCCGACGGCGTGGCCAGTTCCTCGGCGTGCACCGGCGGGGTGATCATCTTCGCCTTGCGCCAGCCACCCCAGCGGTAATACGCCAGCGACAGCAGCATCGACACCAGCGAGCCGGCCGGGAAGCTCCACCAGATGGCGTCGGCGCCCCAGTACGGCTGCAGGAACTCGGCGAAGGGCACGCGCACGCCCCACAGCGACGCCGCCAGGATCAGCAGCGGTGGCACGACCGCACCGGTGGAACGCACCACGCCGGAAATGACGAAGCTGACGCCGAAGAACAGGAATGAACCGATCACGATGTGGTTGAGGTGGCGGGCGATCTGCAGCGATTCGCTGCCCTGCGGAAGGAACAGTGCCAGCGAGTACTGGTCCAGCAGCACCAGCGGCAGGATCAACGCGCCGGTCAGCAGGAAGTTGAACAGCACGCCCTGGCGCGCTGTGCCGCGCACGCGGTCCCAGCGCTGCGCACCGACGTTCTGCGCGGCCATCGACGAACACGCCGCACCGATGGCCATCGCCGGCATCTGCACGTAGTTCCACAGCTGCAGCGACGCACCGTAGGCCGCACCGGTTGCCGTGCCGTACTGGTTCACCATGGTCATCAGCAGGATGACCGACAGCGAGATCAGCACCATCTGCAGGCCCATCGGCACGCCCTTGACCACCAGCGCGCGCAGGATGGCCAGGTCGGGCTTGAACAGGTGCATGTCGGCGCGGCCCAGCCACAGCGTGTGCCGCTTGTGCCGCATGTACAGCAGCAGGCCGGACAACGACAGCGTCTGCGACACCAGCGTGGCCCAGGCCGAACCGGCGATGCCCAGTTCCGGGAACGGGCCGAGGCCGAAGATCAGCACCGGGTTGAGCGCGATATCCAGCACCACCGACACCAGCAGGAAGCGGAACGGGGTGCGCGAATCACCGGCACCGCGCAGGGCGGCGCTGAGGAAGGCGAACGCGTACAGCGTGGGCATGGCCAGGAAGATGATGCGCAGGTAGGCCTCGGCCAGCGGCAGCGAGGCGGCCGGCGTGCCCATGGCCGCCAGCAGCGGGTGGGCCAGGAACCAGCCAGCGATGGCGATGATCACCGACAGGCCGATGAAGAAGGTGGCACTGGTGCCGACCACGCGCCGCGCCTGCGCGATGTCACGCGCGCCGATGGCCTGTCCGATCAGGATGGTCGAGGCCATGCCAAAGCCGAATACCGAGCCGATCAGGAAGAACATGATGTTGTTGGCGTTGGCCGTGGCGGTCAGTGCCGCCTCGCCAAGGAAGCGGCCCACCCACACCGCATTCACCGAACCGTTCAGCGACTGGGCGATGTTGCCGGCCAGGATCGGCAGTGCAAACAGCAGCAGGTTGCGGCCGATGGGGCCGGAGGTCAGGTCGAGCGGCGCTTTGGCCATGGGCTGGTGATCGATTCCAGGGAGGCGCACACTAGCATCAAGCCGGTTTGCGGGGTGTGGCAATGCATCAACGACAACAGCTGGCGCGGCACTGCGTGGGGGCCTTGATCGTGGCCACGCTGGCCGCATGTTCGACGGGTGACCGGCTGGGTGATGCCCAGGTGCGGCCCGCCGACCGCCCTGAGTGCCTGGTCGGCAACCAGCGCCAGGACCTGGCAGGCACGCCCACGTTGATGGGGGGCAGTGGCTGCCGCACCGACCCCAGCAACCCGCGACCCCTGAACCAGCGCACGGAGTAGTACCTGCCGATGTCCGAGCTTTCCCCGCTGTCGCCCAGTGTCCGCCTGGACATCTGGTTGTGGGCGGCCCGTTTCTACAAGACCCGCAGCCTGGCCAAGCAGGCCATTGAAACCGGCAAGGTGGCCGTGGCCGGGCAGCGCCCGAAATCCTCGCGCGCGGTGCGCGTGGGCGAACAGCTGCAGGTGGATCGCGGCGAGGAGCATTTCGAGATCCAGGTGCTGGGCGTGAGCGACCAGCGCGGGCCGGCGCCGCTGGCGCAGCAGCTGTATGCCGAAAGCGAAGCCTCCAAGGCCCGCCGCGCCGAGCAGCGTGCGCTGCGCATCGCCGCCCGCGATGGTTTCCAACCGCCAGAGCACAAACCGGACAAGCGCGCACGACGGTTGATCCGCGCGCTGGGTGATCTGGACGCCCTTTGACGGTAGTCGCCCACCTTGGTGGGCGTCGTGTGGCGCATGCCAACCAAGGTTGGCATCTACCGGTTCATGGCCGCTGCGCGCACTCAGCCAGCATTCGGTTTTCACCCCGCACGTTGGATCTTCCTCTTCATGGAAGACCACCATGCTCCTGCGCCACAGCCTGCTGTGCCTGGCCCTCGCCACCGCCACCCCGGCGTTCGCCGCCGACATCACCTTCTGGGATACGCCGCAGCGCGGCGCCAACAGCTTCAACGAAAATCCGCCCGACCGTGCCTACTTCCAGGCGCTGCGCGACACCGGCGCAACGTGGGTACGGCTGAGTCCGGACAAGTGGAAAAGTGCCGGCGGCCGCGACTTCCTGATGGGCGATGCCGACCATTACACGGGCTTGGTGCAGGCCGATGTGGCAACCCTGCGGCGCGCGCTGGATGACGCGGATGCCTCGGGCCTGAAGGTGGTGCTGGTGCCGCTGTCGCTGCCTTTGCTGCGCTGGAAGCAGAAGAACAATGACGTGGTCGACCAGCGGCTGTGGCAGTCGATGGACAACCACCTGCCGGCGCAGCGTTTCTGGCGCGACCTGGCTACAGCGCTGAAAGGGCACCCGGCGCTGGCGGCCTACAACCTCATCAACGAACCGGCACCCGAGTACGGCACGGCGCTGGCCGAGCATGCGCCGCGCGTGGCAATGCAGCAGTGGTACGCCGGCGAGGAGGACGGCCCGCGTGATCTGCGCGTGCTGTACCGCGGGCTGATTGCCAGCGTGCGTGCGGTGGATGCGGACATGCCGCTGATGCTGGATGCCGGCTGGTACGCGGCGGCCGATGCCTTCGATTACTGGCCGGCGCCGCTGAACGATACGAAGCTGCTGTACAGCGTGCACATGTACGAACCGTACGCGGCCACCAGCGCGCCCAACCAGAAGCGCGCCACGCCGTACCGCTACCCGGGCACGGTGCCGTTTGGCCCCGGGAAGCAGCGTTGGGATGCGGCGCGCGTGCGCAGCTACCTGCAGCAGCCGATGGACTGGGCCAGGACCCATGGCATCGGTGCCAACCGGATGGTGATCGGTGAGTTCGGCTGCATGCGGCGCTGGCCGGATTGCGCTGCCTACCTGCGCGATGTGCTGGCGGTGGCCGAGCAGCAGCGGGTGCACTGGGCGTTCTATGCCTTCCGTGAGGATGGCTGGGATGGGATGGATTACGAGCTGGGCGACAAGGCGCTGCCGTGGTCGTACTGGCAGGCGGTGGAGAAGGGCGAGGCGGTGCAGCCACCACGGTCGACGCAGGCGCCATTGTTCGCGCCGATCCTGCAGCGGTTGCAGGATGGCGCGCGTTGAAACCGCCGCGGCTGCGCCGCATGCCAACCAAGGTTGGCATCTACCGGGGGATTGCTAAGGTTGGCATCTACCGTGGGACTGCTCTGGTAGTCGCCCACCTTGGTGGGCGGATCCGTGCATGCCAACCAAGGTTGGCATCTACCGGGGGATTGCCAAGGTTGGCATCTACCGGGGCATGGCCGCCGGGCCATGCACGGCGGCCACCGCATCCCCTCAACCGTGCAGGTCGTAGCGGTCCAGTTCCATCACCCGCGTCCAGGCGGCGATGAAATCCTGCACGAACTTCTTCTCTCCATCGGCACTGGCGTACACCTCGGCCAGTGCACGCAGCACCGCATTGGAACCGAACACCAGGTCGGCACGGGTGCCGGTCCAGCGTGCGCTGCCATCGCCACGGCCGCGGCCTTCGTAGCTTTCGCGGCCGGTGGCCTTCCACTGCGTGCCCATGTCCAGCAGGTTCACGAAGAAGTCGTTGCTCAGCGTGCCAGGGCGTGCAGTGAATACGCCGTGCCTGCCACCATCGGCGTTGGCGCCGAGCACGCGCAGGCCACCGACCAGGGCGGTCATTTCCGGCGCGGTCAGGGTCAGCAGCTGCGCCTTGTCGATCAGCAGCGCTTCGCCCGGCACGTTGTAAGCGCCCTTGAGGTAGTTGCGGAAGCCATCGGCCGCCGGTTCCAGCACCGCGAAGGATTCGACGTCGGTCTGTTCCTGGCTGGCATCGGTGCGGCCCGGGGTGAACGGCACGCTCACCTCATGGCCACCGGCCTTGGCCGCCTGCTCGACGCCCACGCCACCGGCCAGCACGATCAGGTCGGCCAGCGATACCTGCTTGCTGCCGCCGCCATTGAACTCGGCCTGCACCTTTTCCAGCGCGGCCAGCACCTTGGCCAGCTGCTGCGGCTGGTTCACCGCCCAGTCCTTCTGCGGGGCCAGGCGGATGCGCGCGCCATTGGCACCGCCACGCTTGTCCGAGCCACGGAAGGTCGAGGCCGAGGCCCAGGCCGTGGACACCAGCTCGGCGACGCTGAGGCCGGTCGCAGCGATCTTCTGCTTCAGCGCGGCGATGTCCTTGGCGTCGATCAGCGGGTGCTTGGCTTCCGGCACCGGATCCTGCCAGATGAATTCTTCGGCCGGGATTTCCGGGCCCAGGTAACGCGCACGCGGGCCCATGTCGCGGTGGGTCAGCTTGAACCAGGCGCGGGCGAAGGCATCGGCGAAGGCCTGCGGATTCTCGAGGAAGTTACGCGAGACCTTTTCGTAGGCCGGGTCCATGCGCAGCGACAGGTCGGTGGTCAGCATGGTGGGGCGATGCTTCTTCGACGGATCATGCGCGTCGGGAATCACCGCGTCGGCATTCTTGGCCACCCACTGGTGGGCGCCGGCCGGGCTCTTGGTGAGTTCCCACTCGTTGCCGAACAGGATCTGGAAGAAGTCGTGGCTCCACTGCGCCGGGGTGCGGGTCCAGGTCACTTCCAGGCCACTGGTGATGGTGTCGCCGCCCTTGCCGCTGCCAAAACTGTTGGCCCAGCCCAGGCCCTGGCTTTCCAGCCCGGCCGCTTCGGGTTCCTTGCCGACGTTGTCGGCCGGGCCGGAGCCGTGGGTCTTGCCGAAGCTGTGGCCACCGGCGATCAGGGCGACGGTTTCCTCGTCGTCCATGGCCATGCGGCCGAAGGTATCGCGGATGTCATGCGCGGCCAGTACCGGATCAGGATTGCCGTCCGGACCTTCCGGGTTCACGTAGATCAGGCCCATCTGCACCGCGGCCAGCGGGTTTTCCAGCTTGCGCGAGTGCACGTCGCCATCGGCGTCGTCATCGGACACCAGCACGCCATGGTCTTCCTGCACGCCTTCGGAGCCGTGTGCGTAGCGCACGTCGCCGCCCAGCCAGGTGGTCTCGCGGCCCCAGTACACGTCCTGGTCCGGCTCCCAGGTATCGGGGCGGCCGCCCGCAAAGCCCAGCGTCTTGAAGCCCATCGATTCCAGCGCGACGTTGCCGGTCAGGATCAGCAGGTCGGCCCAGGAAATGGCCTGGCCGTACTTCTGCTTGATCGGCCACAGCAGGCGGCGCGCCTTGTCCAGGCTGACGTTGTCCGGCCAGCTGTTGAGCGGGGCGAAGCGCTGCTGGCCGCGACCGCCGCCGCCACGGCCATCACCGATGCGGTAGGTGCCGGCGCTGTGCCAGGCCATGCGGATGAACAGGCCGCCGTAGTGGCCGAAGTCGGCCGGCCACCAGTCCTGCGAATCGGTCATCAGCGCCTTCAGGTCGGCCTTCAATGCGGCGTAGTCCAGGCCCTTGAAAGCCTGCGCGTAATCGAAGCCCGCATCGAGCGGATTGGAGCGGCTGGAGTGCTGGTTGAGCAGATCCACGCGCAGCTGGTTCGGCCACCAGTCGCGGTTGGTCGTGCCGTCACCGACGACGGCGTGGTTGAACGGGCACTTGGCTTCGCTTTTCATGGGTGTCTACCTGTGGACTGGCGAAAGGTGGAATCGGGAAGGCCTGACCACCATAGGTGGCACCTACTGATCGGTAAATTTGATTGATTCAACCGATGCGATAGTGGCTACCTATCAGGGTCAGGGCTTGGACCGATGTGCGCGATCAACGCTTGAGCAGGCCCGCGCCGAGCTTGAGCAGATCGCTGGCACCGAACTGGCCATCGCCGTCCTGATCGAGTGCGCCGAGCAGGCCGCCGAGGCCGCCGCCCGCTTGCTGGGCTTCCTGGCCAAGGGCGGAGCTGAGTTCACTGGCATTGCCCTGCTGGGCGAACCGCTGGGCCAGGAACGACATGACGATGGGGGCGAGGATGGCCAGCAGCTTGCTGGTGGTGCCGCTGTCCAGGCCGGTCTTCTGCCCGAGCAGTTCGGCCGCCTGCGGCTGCTGGCCACCGAACACATGGCCGAGGATGCCGGCGCCATCGGTGGCCCCGCGGCCGCCACCGCCCATCACCGCACCGAGGATGCCGCCCAGGTCGAGACCGCCGCCGCCGCTGTGGTCGCGCTGCAGGGCATTGAGCAGGGACTGCGCGCCCTGCGGCTCACTGGCGTTCTGGCCCATGGCGCCCAGCAGCAGGGGCAGGGCACTGCCCACGGCCTGGGTGGTCTGGCTGCTGTCCAGGCCGAGCTGCTGGGATACCTGCTGCAGGCCTTGCCCCTGCTGCAGCTGCTGGAAGAGGGACGCGGCGAGGGATTGCGTATTCATGTCGGTCTCCGTTCAGTGAAGGAAGGACCGCCCGAGCATAACGCTGCGTGCACTACGGGAATGCGAAGGCAACCGAGCCTGGGTTCGGCGCTACAACGGTGCGCCGGATTCCAGGTAGAGCCGAGCCCACGCTCGGCTGCTCCTGACCTGGCAATGCGGTTACAACAACGTCTTCAACCGGTACAGGGCTTCCAACGCCTGCTTCGGCGTCAGCTCGTCCGGGTCGATGGCGGCCAGCGCTTCCTGCGCCTTGCTGGCCGGTGTGCTGAACAGACCGAACTGCTGCGGTGCATCCAGCGCCTGCGGCGAGACCTCAGCGGCATGGCTTTCACCGCCGCGCTGTTCCAGCTCGGACAGGCGACGGCGGGCCTGCGCCACGGTCGCGCGCGGCAGGCCGGCCAGCGCGGCCACCTGCAGGCCGAAGCTGCGGTTGGCCGGGCCGTCCTTCACCGCATGCATGAACACCAGCGCTTCGCCATGCTCGACGGCATCCAGGTGCACGTTGGCGATGCCGCTGCGGCCACCTTCGTGCTGCTCGTCAGCCAGTGCGGTCAGTTCGAAATAATGGGTGGCGAACAGTGTGTAGCAGCGGTTCTGGTAGGCCAGGTGGCGGGCCACCGCATCGGCCAGGGCCAGGCCGTCGTAGGTGGACGTGCCACGACCGATCTCGTCCATCAGCACCAGCGAATGTGCGGTGGCGTGGTGCAGGATGTAGCTGGTCTCGGCCATTTCGACCATGAAGGTCGACTGCCCGCGCGCCAGGTCATCGCCGGCGCCGATGCGGGTGAGGATGCGGTCGATCGGGCCGATCAGCGCACGGCTGGCCGGCACGAAGCTGCCGATATGGGCCAGCAGCACGATCAGCGCGTTCTGCCGCATGTAGGTCGATTTACCGCCCATGTTCGGGCCGGTGATGACGAGCATGCGACGGTCCGGATGCAGGTCCAGATCGTTGGGTTCGAACGGCTGTTCGCGCACGGCCTCGACTACCGGATGGCGGCCGCGTTCGATCTTCAGGCAGGGCTCGGCCTGCAGTTCCGGGCGCGCCCAGTCCAGTGCCTGCGCGCGTTCGGCGAAGGCGGCCAGCACGTCCAGTTCGCTCAGCGCGGCGGCGCACTGCTTCAGCGGTTCCAGCTGGCCGCCAAGCGTGTCCAGCAGCTGTTCGTACAGGTATTTTTCGCGCGACAGCGAACGGTCGCGCGCGGACAGCACCTTGTCCTCGAAGGCCTTCAGTTCCTCGGTGATGTAGCGTTCGGCATTGGTCAGCGTCTGCCGGCGGGTGTAATGCACCGGCGCGCGGTCGGACTGGCCCTTGCTGATTTCGATGTAATAGCCGTGCACGCGGTTGTAGCCCACCTTCAGGGTGGCGATGCCGCTGCTTTCGCGCTCGCGCTGTTCCAGGTCGACCAGGAACTGGTCGGCGTGCGTGGACAGACGGCGCAGTTCATCCAGCTCGGCATCGAAGCCATCGGCCAGCACGCCGCCATCGCTCAGTTTCAGCGGCGGCATTTCGGTAATGGCGCTGGCCAGCAGGTGCGCGCACTCATCGTGCTCGCCCAGCGCGGCGTGCAGGCTCTGCAGGCGCGGCGAATCCAGTGGCGCCAGCACCTCGCGCACGGCCGGCAGCAGGCCCAGGCCATCACGCAGGGTGGAAAAATCGCGCGGGCGCGCTGAGCGCAGCGCCACGCGGGTGAGGATGCGTTCCAGATCGCCCAGGCGACGGAACTGCTCGCGGATGTCAGCGTCGCTGCCACGGTCGATCAGCGTTTCCACCGCGTGGTGGCGCTGCACCAGCACCTCGCGCAGGCGCAGCGGGCGGTGCAGCCAGCGGCGCAGCAGGCGGCCGCCCATCGGCGTCACCGTGCTGTCGAGCACGCCCAGCAGCGTGTTGCGGGTGTCGCCATCCACGCGCGTATCCAGTTCCAGATGGCGGCGGGTGGCAGCGTTCATCGCGATCGCCTCGCCGGCGGTTTCCATCGCGATGGAGGTCAGGTGCGGCAAGCGCTGCTTCTGGGTTTCCTCGACGTAGCCGAGCAGGGCGCCGGCCGCTGCGGTGGCGCGCGGCTTGTCGTCGATGCCGAAGCCGCTCAGGTCATGCAGTTTGAAGAACGCCAGCAGCTGGCGGCGCCCGCTGTCCGCATCGAACAGCCACGGCGCACGGCGGCGCACGCCGGTGCGCTGGCGCAGGAATTCGGGCCAGTTCTCTTCGTCGGGCACCAGCAGCTCGGCCGGCTCCAGGCGGGCCAGTTCGGCTTCCAGCGCGTCGTCGGTCTCGACTTCATTGACCAGGAAGCGGCCACCGGCCAGATCGGCCCAGGCCAGGCCATAGCCCTGCTTCGTACGCGACAGCGCCATCAGCAGGGTGTCGCGGCGCTCGTCCAGCAGCGCCTCGTCGGTGACCGTGCCGGGGGTGACGATGCGCACGACCTTGCGCTCGACCAGGCCCTTGGCCAGGGCCGGGTCGCCGATCTGTTCACAGATGGCCACCGATTCGCCCAGCGCCACCAGGCGGGCCAGGTAGCCCTCGTAGGCATGCACCGGCACGCCGGCCATGGGGATGGGCGCGCCGCCGGAGCTGCCGCGCTGGGTGAGGGTGATGTCCAGCAGCCGCGCCGCCTTGCGGGCGTCGTCGTAGAACAGCTCGTAGAAGTCGCCCATGCGGAAGAACAGCAGCAGGTCCGGGTAGTCGGACTTGGCTGCGAAGAACTGCTTCATCAGCGGGGTGTGTTCGGCGGACTTGTCTTTGGACATGGGACTCGGAAATCGGGGCAGGCGCCCGCGCCGGGACGGCGGCAGGCAGCTGCGGAAATGGAGCCTCTATGGTAGCGGGTAGGGTGGGGCGCGGCACCCTCACTGCTTGGTCGGGCAAGCACGCGGGCCGATTGGCGGGGGGATGCCAAGCCCGCAAGATCCGCCGATGCGCCCCTACCGGCGGGACTCTCCCGGGTTCGAACTTCTGGGGGAAAATCCCTTCCTCGGCAACTGCGCAGGTAGCATAGGCTGATACGCAAATGCGCATAAGAGGGGAAGGAAATGGAAGATCCAGCGTTGTTGAGTATGGACGACTGGCCCGAAGAGATCGCCTTTGTCCCCTATGTGGGGAAACGCTACCTGGGTGGCTTTGAGGGACGTCGGGTGCTTTTGCTTGGTGAGTCCCATTACCGATCCGAGGGAATCGACAATGATCCCCTCATCACGCGGCCATTCACGCGACGCACATTCGACGATATGCAGACCTGCACGCGGGAGGGGGGCGGCAAGTTCTTCAATGAACTGGATCGTCTGCTTACGAATCAGACGGATCCTTCACTGCCGCTGGCAGCAGACGCTTGGCAGCAGGTTGCATTCTGCAATCTTTCGCAGCGATTCGCGGGTACTGCATCTGGGCACCGACCCTCAAGCGATGATTTCCGGGAAGGCAGCGACGTATTGTTGAAGTACATACTCCCCATTCTTCGACCTGACGTGATCCTGGTGCTCGGGCGAACCGCTTGGCGCCGGTTCAACCACGGAAAGCTGGCGGATCACCCCGTGTTCCTGGCACCTCGGGCGAACTCTGCGGAGCGTCGGCGCCGGTATCTGGAAGAGCGGGAACTATGGACTCTGGAATATGGCCACGGAGTGGCCTGGATGACCTGGGTCTATCATCCTTCATGGAGTATTGATCGCTGGGAAGATCGCGCAGCTGCACTGCGATATCTGCTGGATTGCCCTCACCAAACGCAGGATGCATGAACTGGATCGGATGAACGATTGGATGGGTTGCATGTTGGATGCAGTCCACCCAGCTGTTCGCACGACCTGCGGAAGTCGAATCAGCAATCGCAGTCAGGCGACGCGTGTCGGTGCCGCTGTGATACCTCACTCCTCCATCGCCCACGTTCCCCCACCACCCGCCACCGCATCCGCACCCCCACCCAGCACCTTGTACAGCGTCACCCGGTTGGTCGCCTCCGCCAACCGCAGGGTTACCAGATCCTGCTGGGCGGCATCATCAGTGCGCTGTGCATCCAGCAGTTCCAGACGGCTGTCGATGCCATTGCGGTAACGCACTTCGGCCAGCTCGCGGGCGCGGGTGGTTGCCTTCACACGCGCCTGCTGCGCATCGCGCTGCTCATCCACGGTGGCACGCGTGGCCAGGGCATCGGCCACTTCGCTGAAGGCGCTCTGGATGGCCTTCTCGTACTGCGCCACGCTCACGTCCTTGCTGATCTTCGCCTGGTCCAGCGAGGCCTTCAGCGCGCCGGCGTGGAAGATCGGCAGGGAAATGGTTGGCGTGAAGCTCCATTGCTTCGTGCCACTGTCGAACAGGCTGGACAGCGCATCACTGCCGCTGCCGGTTGAAGCGGTCAGCGAAATGGTGGGGAAGAATGCCGCGCGCGCCGCGCCGATATCGGCATTGGCCGCTTTCAGGGTGTGCTCGGCGTACAGCACGTCCGGGCGCTGCAGCAGCACCGCCGAGGACAGCTCGGCTGGCAGCGGTGCCAGCGCCACTGCTTCGGCATCGTTGGCGGCAGCGGAGGGCAGCAGGTCATCGCGCACCGAAGTGCCAACCACAAGATCCAGAGCGTTGCGTGCCTGCGCCAGCGAGGTGGTGTAGGCCGCCACGTCGGCGCGTGCGCTTTCCACGCTGGCCTGCAACGAGGCCAGGTCGACGCCGGACAGCAGGCCCTGCGCATGACGACGCTCGGTCAGCGCCAGGCTCTCGCGCTGGCTGGCCAGGGTCTGCTCGGCCAGCATCAGCCGCTGCTGGTAAGCGCCGACGGTCAGCCAGTCGCCTGCCACTTCGGCCACCAGGCTCATGCGCGTGCTGCGCTGGGTCTGTTCGGTGGCCAGCCAGGTCTGCAGGGCCTCGTCCTTCAGGCTGCGGATGCGCCCGAACAGGTCCAGCTCCCAGCTGCTGAAGCCCACCTGCGCGGTGGCGCTGCGGCTCACCTCGCTGCCGGTGCCTGTGGTGTTGCTGCGCGCGGCGGTGTGGCTGGCTGTGGCATCCACGCTGGGCAGCAGGTCGGCGCGCTGGATGCGGTACTTGGCGCGTGCGGCTTCGATGTTGAGCATGGCCACGCGCAGGTCACGGTTGTTGTCCAGCGCCAGCGCGATGACCTGCTGCAGCTGCGGGTCGATGAACACCGAGCGCCATTCCAGCCGTGCCACCGGCACCGCATCTTCGACCACCGCCACACTGGGGGTGCTGCCGAAGCTGTCGCGCACCGTGGCGTCAGGGCGCTGGTAGGCCGGGGCCATGCTGACGCAGCCACTCAGTGCCGCTGCACAGGCCAATGCCAGCGCCGTGCTGTTGAAGATCGAACGGTTCATGCCTTCACCTCTGCATCGGCGTCATCGTGGGCATCGTCTTCGGCCGGGCGCGGCTTCGACGGGAACAGGGTGCGCACCACCACGTAGAACAGCGGCACGAAGAAGATGCCCAGCGCGGTGGACGCCAGGGTGCCGCCGAATACGCCGGTGCCCAGCGAATGGCGGCCGCCGGAGCCGGCACCGCTGCTGATCACCAGCGGGAGTACGCCCAGCATGAAGGCCAGCGAGGTCATCAGGATCGGCCGCAGGCGCAGCCGCGCCGCGTGCAGTGTGGCCTGTACCAGGCCCATGCCCTTGTCTTCCAGTTCCTTGGCGAATTCCACGATGAGGATGCCGTTCTTTGCGGCCAGGCCCACCGTGGCCAGAAGGCCAACCTGGAAGTACACATCGTTGGACAGGCCGCGCACGCTGGTGAACAGCAGGGCGCCGACGATGCCGATCGGCACGGCCAGCATCACCGAGAACGGGATCGACCAGCTTTCGTACAGCGCGGCCAGGCACAGGAACACGAACAGCAGCGAGACCGCGTACAGCAGCGGCGCCTGCGCACCGGCCTGGCGTTCCTGGTAGGACAGGCCCGACCATGCCGCACCGAACTGGCCGTCGAGCTGGCCGACCAGCGTTTCCATCTCGGCCATCGCGGTGCCGGAACTCACGCCATCGGCGGCCTGGCCGCTGATTTCCATCGAGGCAGTGCCGTTGAAGCGGGTGAGCGAGGCGGGCGCGTAGCTCCAGCCGCTGCTGGAAAACGCACCAAACTGCACCATCTGGTTGTTGCTGTTGCGCACCGACCAGCGTTCGATGTCCTGCGGCAGCATGCGCGCGCTGGCCTCGCCCTGCACATAGACCTTCTTGATGCGGCCACGGTTGACGAAGTCGTTGACGTAGGTGCTGCCCAGTGCGGTGGACAGGGTGGAATTGATATCGCTCTGCGCCAGGTCCAGTGCACCGGCCTTGGCATCGTCGATCTTGACGTCGAAGGTCGGCGCGTCTTCCAGGTTGTCATAGCGCACCGACTGCACGACATCGCTCTTGGCAGCCAACGCCAGCAGCTGTTCGCGGGCCTTCACCAGCGCATCGTGTCCGGCGCCGCCGACGTCCTGCAGTTCCAGCGAGAAGCCCGCGCTCTGGCCCAGGCCGGGAATGCCCGACGGTGCCATGGCGAAGATCTGCGCATCGCGGAAGCGCTGTGCCATGGCCATGGTGATGCGCTGGCCGACGCTGTTGGCGTCGGCATCGCGCTCGCCCCAGTCCTTCAGCTTGACGAAGCCCATGCCCGAGTTCTGCCCGCTGCCACCCATGCTGAAGCCGGCCACGGCCATCACCGTGTCCACTTCCGGCTGCTGCCGCACGTACTCGGACATCTGCTGGATCACCGTCAGCGTCTGCTGCTGGGTGGCGCCGGAGGGCAGCTTCACCTGCACCATCAGCATGCCCTGGTCTTCTTCGGGCAGGAACGAGCTGGGCAGGGTGTAGAACAGCGCGCCCATCAGGGCCAGCACCAGCACGTAGGCGGCGATGCCGAAGCGGCGGTGCTTCAGCACGCGGCCCACGCCGTGCTCGTAGCGTTCGGCATTGCGGTCGAAGAAGCGGTTGAAGGTGCCGAAGAAGCGCGCCAGCAGGCCGGGCTTCGAGGTGTGGCCACCCTTGCTGATCGGCAGCAGGATCGTCGCGCACAGCGCCGGGGTGAGGGTCATGGCGACCAGTACCGACAGGATCATCGCCGAAGCGATGGTGACCGAGAACTGGCGGTAGATGGCGCCGGTGGAGCCGCCGAAGAAGGCCATCGGCAGGAACACCGCGGTCAACACCAGGGCGATGCCCACCAGCGCGCCCGTGATCTGCCCCATCGATCTGCGGGTGGCCGCGCGCGGCGACAGCCCTTCCTCGCTCATGAGGCGCTCGACGTTCTCCACCACCACGATGGCATCGTCCACCAGCAGGCCGATGGCCAGCACCATCGCGAACATCGACAGCGTGTTGATCGAGTAGCCCAGCAGCGACAGCACGCCGAAGGTGCCCATCAGCACCACCGGCACCGCGATGGCCGGGATCAGGGTGACGCGCCAGTTCTGCAGGAACAGGTACATGATCGCCACCACCAGCACGATGGCCTCGATCAGGGTCTTGACCACTTCTTCGATGGAGATCTGCACGAACGGCGTGGTGCTGTAGGCCACGTGGTAGGCCAGGCCGGTGGGGAAGTAGGGCTGCAGTTCGGCCAGCTTGGCGTCGACCGCCTTGGAGACGTCCAGGGCGTTGGCACCGGAGGCCAGCTCGATGCCGAGGCCAGCGGCGGCCTTGCCGTTGAACTGGCTGACCGCCGAATAGCTTTCGCTGCCCAGGGTGACGGTGGCCACGTCGGACAGACGTACATCGGCGCCATTGGCGCTGGATTTCACCACGATGGCCTGGAACTGCTCCACGGTCTTCAGGCGCGAGCGCGCGGTGACCGTGGCACTCAGCGACTGTCTTTCCACGGCCGGCAGTGCCCCCAGCGAACCGGCGGTGACATCGCTGTTCTGTGCCTGGATGGCCGCGGTCACGTCCGAGGGCATCAGCGAATAGGTGCGCAGCTTTTCCGGGTCCAGCCAGATGCGCATGGCGTACTCGGAGCCCATTACCTGCACGTTGCCGACGCCGCTGACCCGGCTCAGCGGATCCTGCAGCGAGGACACCATGTAATCGGCGATGTCGGTGCCGTCCATGCTGCCGTCATCGGAGGTGAAGGCCAGCACCATGAACAGGTTGCCAGAGGACTTGCTGACCGTGACGCCGGTGCTCTGCACCGCGTCGGGCAGCAGCGACTGCGCCTGCTGCAGCTTGTTCTGCACCTGTACCTGGGCGGTGTCCGGGTCGGTGCCCGAGGCGAAGGTGAGGGTGACGTTGGCACTGCCCGACGAGCTGCTGCTGGAGGACATGTACATCAGATTGTCCAGCCCGGTCATGTTCTGCTCGATGACCTGGGTCACCGAATTCTCGGTGGTTTCAGCCGAGGCACCGGTGTAGGTGGCGCGGATGGAGACACTGGGTGGGGCGATGTCCGGATACTGTTCGACCGGCAACGTGTACACCGCCAGCATGCCGGCCAGGGTGATCACGATGGCGATCACCCAGGCGAAGATGGGGCGGTCGATGAAGAAGCGCGACATGGCTCAGTCCTTTGCCGCAGCGGTGCTGGCGGTGTTTGATGCAGCCGCTGCCACCTTCACCGCCTGGCCGGCACCGACCTTGCTGCCGCCTTCGGTGATCAGCTGCTCGCCCGCCTTCAGGCCGCTGCTGACCACCCATTGATCGCCGCGCGCGGCGCTGGTCTGGATCACCCGCTCGACCACCTTGCCGTCGGCACCGACCAGCTTCACCTGGGCCTCGCCCTTGGTGTTGCGGGTCACTGCGGTCTGCGGCACCAGGATCGCGTTCGGGTCCACTGCCATCGGCAGCACCGCGCGCACATAGGCACCCGGCAGCAGCAGGCCATCCGGATTGGGCACGGTGGCGCGCAGGGTGACGTTGCCGGTGCCGGTATCGACGGCGGTGCCGACCACTTCCAAAGTGCCGGTGTGGGCATAGGTACTGCCGTCTTCCAGCACGATGCGCACCTGCGCCTTGCCGTCCACGGCCTGCAGCGCGCCGCTGTCCAGCTGCCTGCGCAGGGCCAGCAGCTGCGCACTGGTCTGGCTGACATCGACATGGATCGGGTCCAGCTGCTGGATGGTGGCCAGCGCGGTGTCCTGGCCGGCGTTGACCAGCGCGCCTGGCGTGTAGGTGGAGGTGCCGATGCGACCGGCGATGGGGGCCGTCACCCGGGTGTAGTCCAGGTTGATCTTCGCGGTCTGCAGCGCCGCGCGTGCCGCCACTACGGCTGCCTCGTTGGCGCGCAATGTGGCCTGCGCATCGTCGGCATCCTGCCGGCTCACCGCATCGGCATCGACCAGGTTGCGGTAGCGCTCGGCCTTGGGTCGCGAGGACAGCACGGCCGCCTCAGCCTGCGCCAGCGAGCCCTTGGCGCTGTCATAGGCGGCCTGGTAGCTGCGCGGATCGATCTGGTACAGCAGCTGCCCGGCCTCGACCTGTGCGCCCTCGGTGAAGGCGCGTGTGCGGATGATGCCGCCCACCTGCGGGCGTACATCGGACACCATCGCCGCCACGGTGCGCCCGGCCAGCGACTGCTCCACCGCCAGTGACTGGGTGGTGACCGCCGTGGTCACCACTTCAGCGGTGCGCTGCTGCGGTGCCTGCGCGGGCGAGCAGGCGGCCAGGGCCAGGGCGAGCGCAGAGGCCGGCATCAGCTTCCAGGGCAGGTGGAACGGACTACGACGAGCGGACACTGGCATCGGGCGACCCCATGGGCGTTTCTGAGGCCTGCCATGTTCGGTACGAAATTCGCAGCAAATTGGGAGATCGCCTGAACGAGCCCCATTTCCCTTGCATTGGGCCGGGGCGATGCGGCTAAGTAGTGGCCACCGAAGCCGATGCCCCTGCGCCAATGAAACTGGGTACGCCCGCCAAACTGTTCCTGCTGGTATTGACCGCGTGCGGCGTGGTGCTGGCGGTGAACGGCGTGGTTGGCCGCTACCTGTTCGAGCGCGGCTTCCTGGGCTATCTGAACGAGCAGGGCGAATCGCGCATGCGCGAGGTGTTGCCGCAGGTGGAAGCGGCCTATGCACGCGAAGGCAGCTGGGAATTCGTGCGCGGCCACAACGAGGTGTGGTTCCAGCTGATGCGGCCGACCTGGGTACCCGTGGCGGGCAACCTGCGCGCACCGCCAGTGTCGGACCAGACCGGTGCGGTGCTGCGTTTTGCCCTGCTGGATCTGCAGGGACGGTTCCTGGCGGGCAATCCACAGGCCACGTTGCAGGCCATCAAGCTGCCTGTTCCTGGCCGTGATGGTGCTCCCGTCGGCTGGCTGGTGATGATTCCCTTCGAAAAGGCCATTGCTGCCGGTGACGTGCGCTTTGCCCGAGACCAGTCACGCGGGCGCTGGGTGAACGGCATTACGTCGGTGCTGATTGCCGCGCTGCTGGCGTGGCTGCTGTCGCGCACGCTGCTGCGCCAGGTCGGGGGCTTGACCGGCGCGATCCATCGGCTGGCCGCGGGTGATTTCAGTGCGCGTGCTGCGCGTACCGGCGATGATGAACTGGGCCGCCTGGGCCATGACATCAACCGCCTGGCCGATACGCTGGAAGACACCGAGCGCAACCGGCGCAGCTACATGGCCGACATTTCGCATGAACTGCGCACGCCGCTGGCGGTGATGCGCGCGCAGCTGGAAGCCATCCAGGATGGCATCCGGCCAATGACCCCGGAAACCTTGGCCACGCTGCAACGGCAGGTACAGCAGCTGGGCAAGCTGATCGATGACCTGCACGACCTGGCGCTGACGCAGGCCGGTGCGCTGGCGTACCGCTCGACCCCACTGGACCTGGACGCGGTGCTGCAGCTGGCGCTGGATGGCATGCGCGGGCGCTTCGCCGATGCCGGTCTGCAGCTGCGCGCACTGGCTGCCGCGCAGCCGTGCCCGGTGAACGGGGACGAGCGACGCCTGCAGCAGCTGTTCGCCAACCTGCTGGAAAACAGCCTGCGCTACACCGACCCCGGCGGCGAGGTGGTGGTGGCGGTGCAGCGCCAGGGCGACACGGTGCGCGCGATCATCGAAGACAGCGCGCCGGGCGTGGCCGAGGACAAGCGCGCCCGCCTGTTCGAACGCTTCTACCGTGCCGAGGAATCGCGCAACCGCGCCAGCGGCGGCAGCGGGCTGGGCCTGGCGATCTGCCGAAACATCGCCCAGGCGCACGGCGGCACCCTGCATGCCGAAGCCTCCGCGCTGGGCGGCCTGCGCGTGGTGCTGACCCTGCCGGTGCGCGCATGAGCACGGGTGATTGCATCCTGGTGGTGGAGGACGAGCCGGAGCTGGCGCGCCTGGTGCAGGACTACCTGCATGCCAGCGGCTACTGCACCGAATGGGTCGCCGATGGTGCCGAAGTGATGGCCGCCTACGCGCGCGTGCAGCCGGTGCTGGTGCTGCTGGACCTGATGCTGCCCAACCGCGATGGCATTGCCCTGTGCCGGGATCTGCGCGCTGTTGGCGAGGTGCCGATCATCATGGTGACCGCGCGGGTGGAAGAAGTGGACCGCCTGCTGGGTCTGCAGGTGGGTGCTGACGATTACATCTGCAAACCTTTCAGCCCACGCGAGATGGTGGCGCGCGTGGGTGCGGTGCTGCGCCGCGCCGGTGCGCGTGGCAGCGTGGCAGCCGGACCGGCGCCCGGCCTGCAGCTGGACGAACCTGGTGGTCGCGCCTCGCTGCATGGGCAGTGGCTGGACCTGACGCCGGTGGAGTTCCGTCTGCTGCGCACGCTGGCGGCAGCGCCGGGCCGCATCTGGTCGCGCGACCAGTTGATGGACCACCTGTATTCCGATCATCGGGTGGTGGCTGACCGTACCGTCGACAGCCATGTCAGGAACCTGCGGCGCAAGCTGATGGACGGCGGCGGCAGTGACTGGATCAAATCCATCTACAGCGTCGGCTTCCGCTGGGACGCGTAGCGTCAGCGCTGGGTGCGCTCACTGCGCGAGCAGGGTGATGCGCGGATGGCCGGCGAAGATCTCCATCACGATCTCGAAGTAGGTCTGGCCTTCACCGCGCTCCAGCGCATCCAGCTGGCGGCGGATCGCATCGACATTGAAGGTGCCAGGCTGCTGCAGCTTCGACTGCAGCCAGGCACGGGTGGCGTCGGCCCCCAGCGCGATGCGGCTGTGCTCGATATCGCGCCAGACCACGGTGGCGGTGGGGTGCCCGGCCAGAGCGCCATAGCCGCCGTACAGCAGATCGTCCAATGCATCCAGGCTGGCGCCGAGCTGCCAGTCCTCTTCGGCCATGAACACGCGGTTGATCTCCGCATAGAGGCCGTCGATGCCGGTGATGGCGCGTCCTTCGATCTGCAGGTGCAGGCTCATGGACCTACTGTAATGCAGAGCAGCCGCGTCCAACACGGAAGCGTCGCAACACTGAACGCCGCGTGGACGTTCAGGCCCCGTCGACCTGGATTTCACCTGTGGTTGGCGGCACAGGCCAGACACTGGGCCCATACCCGCACTACAGGAGATGGCCATGAATACTTCCCTTCGCATCCTGCTGATGGGCAGCCTGCTTGCAGCGTCGTCGGTGGCCAGCGCACAGAGTTACGGGCCGCGCGATGAAGGCCGCAAGTTCAACGATGGCAGCCGCGTGGTCTGCAAGAACGTGGAAGTGCAGCGCAACTCGCGTGACCCGAACCGCATCGCCGGTACCGCCACCGGTGCCGTGGTCGGTGGCCTGCTGGGCAACCAGGTGGGCGGCGGCAACGGCAAGAAGCTGGCGACCGTGGCCGGTGCCGTGGCGGGCGGTGCGGCCGGCCGGCAGATTCAGGGCAACCACCAGAGCAAAACCGGTGATCGCGTGGTCGAACGCCGCTGCGAGCGCGTCTACCGCTGAGCATCCGCAGTACCTGATACCCGCTCCCTTCCACGATGCGGTGCTTCGAACGCCGGCCCCAGGGCCGGTGTTCGTCGTTGAGGAGGGGCGTATCGCGCGGACCGGCGCGGCCCCTATACTGCGGCGACCTCCATGGATGAACGCCCTGTGAACGAATCGCCTGCCGCCGATCCCGCTGCGCCTGCAAACGACGCCCATGCTGCGGAGGAGGTCAATACACGCTTCGGGCGTCTGCGCGAGCGTACCGATGAACTCGAACTGTTCATCTCCGGCCTGCTGGCATTCGCGCTGCTGGCCGTACCGGGTTACCTGTTCGACGCATGGGCGCGCAGCAGCCTGCATACCGAAGGCATGTATTTCCAGGTGCTGTGGTTCGCCTTCAGCATCAGCGTGGGCATGTGCTACGTGCTGGCGGTGGCTTTGATCGCGCACCTGACGGTGCGGGGATTCTGGATCGGCCTGGTGGGTTTGAAGTCGCACTTCCCCAAGGGCGTCGACTGGGACCACCTGCAGAAGATGGGGCCGGTCGCACGCGCGTTCATGCGTTCCCGTGACGGCGGCCTGGATGGCAGCATCCAGCGTGCCGATCGTTTGGCAACGATGCTGTTTTCCACCACGCTGATGTGCGTGCAGACCCTGGCCGGTACCTTGGTGATGGCGATCATCATCCTGGGTCTGGCGATGCTGGTGGGGGCTGTGTCTGGCGGTTCGGAAACCGCAGCGACGGCATTTGTCTGCGTGGTACTGGCGAGCCTGCTGGTGGTGGGCGCGCTGCCGGCGATGATGGAGAAATCCATTGCACGGCGTGAGGCGCGGGGCAAACCGGCGCACCGCCAGCGGCGCGTGCTGGAGACTGTGCTGGGGGCCCTGCAGCGGGTGCCGCTGATGCGCCTGATCCAGACCATGCAGCTGACGATGCAGAGCAACCTGCGCTCGCGCTACTTCATGCTGGCCTACATGGGGGCGATCATGGTCGCGATGATGCTGGGCGGCCTGCAGGTGGCGGGCTCGGTGAAGTTCTCGCTGTTCAACCGCTACCAGGTCATCACCGAAGAGGCGGTCGACCACGGCATGCTCAGCGCCCACTACGAATCGATGCGCTCGGCACACGACCAGCTGCTGCCGTACCCGATGATTCCTTCCGACACCATCAGTGGTTCGCAGCTGCGGCTGTTCATTCCGCACCGCCCGCAGCGCGACAACACGGTGGCACGCCAGCGCTGCCCGCAGCTGCCGGGGGGCCTCAATGAAGCCGAAGGGGCGGCCGCCGCCACCGCCGCGGTGGACTGCCTGGCCCAGCTCTGGGTTGTGCAGCTGGACGGCAAGCCGGTGGACGTGCGTGCCTTCGTGCCGATGGAGCGCCGCGACGTGGACATGCGTGGTCTGGTGGGCTACCTGCCGATGGCAGGCCTGGCACCGGGCCGCCATGACCTGCATCTGGTCTGGAATGACCCGGGCCCCAAGCGCGGTGCCGACCGTCGCCGCGAGTACTTCATCCCGTTCTGGTACTCAGAGAAATAAGGGGACGGAGGGGATTAATTCAGATCAATCCCCTCCGTCCCCTTTTTTTCGTGCAGGCGCCAGGCGGCGAGGGTGCCGTAGAGCAGCAGCAGTGCGCCGAGGGTGATCAGTTCGTGGCTGACGTCGGCCAGGCGGGCGTCCATCTGGGTCAACCGCACCATCAGGTTGATGCCCGAGGTGGTCGGCAGCAGCTGCGACAGCCACACCAGCGGTTGTGGTGTCATCACCGTGGGCCAGGACAGGTTGGCCAGGAAGAACAGCGGGATGGACGTGGCGATGATGTACTGGAACGCGCGTTCGCGGGTGCGGAAGAAGCTGCCGACGAACAGGCCGAAGGCTACCGTGGCGGCGATGAACAAGGTGCCGCCGAGCAGCTGGCCCAGCGGATTGCCGCCGCGTGGGTAGTCCTGCACCCAGGCGGTGAAACCGGTGTAGTAGAGCAGGCCGAACAGGCCGATCAGGCCGAAACCCAGGGCCATGCCGGTCAGCGTGGGCAGGTCGAAGCGCAGGCGACGGCCCAGTGCCAGGCGGCGCCCGCCGAGCAGTACGCCGATGCCCATCAGCAGGGTCTGGTGCACGATCAGTTCGGCCACGCCGGGCACGATGGCGCTGCCATAGCCTTCCTGCGTGTTGTAAAGCGGCCGCTGCACCAGGGTGACCGGCGGCGCCTGCGGAACGCCCATGAAGGCAGCCTGGGTGACCACCGCCTCGCGCCCGAACGATCCCAGTGCGTCGGCCACGCTGCCCAGCACCCAGCTGGCGCGGCCCAGGTAGGCGCCGTTGCCAAGCAGGACCAGCTTCGCTGGATGGCCGCGCAGGATGTCGCGTTCCAGGTTGGCCGGGATCAGCACGATGCCTTCGGCATCGCCTGCTTCCAGCTGACGGCGCGCGCTGTCGATGCCGGCCGTCTGGCCGACCACGCGGGCCACGCGCGGGGCATCCAGTCTGCGCAGCAGTTCGCGGCTGGTGGCGCTGTGGTCTTCGTCCACCACCAGGATCGGCAGGTTGCCGGCGACCTGGTGCCGGTACGCGGCAGGGTAGAAGAACGAGTACAGGATGACCGCGCCGACCATCACCACGATGGCGTAGCGGTCCAGCAGCACCGCCAGCAATGTCTGCCGCAGGCTGGCCCAGACCGCGCTCATGTGTCGGCCCCGACCGATCGCGCGGCCTGCGTGCTGCGGGCGAACGCCAGCAGGCGCCAGCCGCCCAGGCCACCGGCGATGATGATCATCAGCAGCAGCGTGGCCAGCGGCCACAGCGACACCGCCAGCGGTGCACCGACGAACTGCTGCTGGGTCTGCAGCTTGATGTAGGCGCTGAGCGGCAGCAGCAGGTGCCAGATGCGGGTGAACAGCGGTGCGTCGATGACCGGGAAGGTGGCGCTGGAAAAGGCCAGCGCGGTCCCGATGCTGAGGCCGACGGCCGACAGCGCCGTGCCCATGTCACGGGTGATGCCGACGAAGAACAGGGCGTAGGCCGCAGTGGCCAGGTAGAACAGGGGCTGGCCGAGCAGCAGCAGGAACACGCTGCCGGCGATGCCGTCGCCGCGCAGCCAGGCCAGGTAGGCCACACCCAGCGCGCCGTACAGCGAAAACAGCAGGACATACGGTGCGATCTTGCCGGCGAGTGCTGGCCACGGCGTGCGCCCAAGCCAGCCGGGCAGGGTGCCATCGCGGATCTCGCGGCCCAGGCTGCCGGCCACGGCAAGCGCCAGCACCAGCGAAAGCACCGCCGGGAAGATCAGCGGCAGCAGGAACAGCTCGTAGCTGCGCGCAGGGTTGTAGAGGATGTCCGACTGCACGGCGATCGGCGCGGCGCGCAGCTTGGCCGGGCCGACCTGCAGGGCGATGCGCTCGCGCAGCAGGCGAGCATTCCACGCCGTCACTGCCTCGCCGATGTCGCGTGCGGCGGACTGCCCGGTGGTCATGTAGGTGGCGTTGTAATAGGCGAACACCGTGCCCGGCTGGCCGCGCAGCGCCTGCCGGGTGACGTCGCGCGGCACCAGCACGATGGCGTAGACCTGCAGCCGGCGCAGCTGCGCGCGGGCTTCTTCGATGTGCACCGGCTGGCTGGCCACGCGTACGCCGGGGCTGGCGTCGAGCATGCGCAGCAGCAGGCGGCTGTCGCTGCTGTGGTCCAGGTCGACCACGGCAATGGGCACATCGCGCATCACCGAGGGGCTGAACATCCATGCCATCAACACCAGCATCAGCAGCGGCAGCACGGTGACCAGCAGCAGATCAGCACGGCTGTGGCGCAGCGAGCGCAGTTCGCGCCGCCACGATGCAGCGAAGCCGGTGCTGCCCGTTGTCAGTGCTGCGGCCATGCGAACAGCACGCTCATGCCGGGGCGGAAGCCCTCGATGCGGCGTACCGGGCGCACCCGCACCTCGAAACTGCGGACGTCGTAGCCGGACGACTGGCGGGTGGTGCGCCAGGTGGCGTAGTCGCCGGCGGGGTTGATGAAATACACCTTGAATTCGGCGTCCTGGTCCAGTGCCGGAATGCTGCCGCGCAGCGTGCTGCCGACCTTCAGGCCCTGCATCTGCGATTCGCGCAGGTTCATCGACACCCACATCTGATCGATATCAACCAGGGTGAACACCGGATAGCCTGCCGGCACCAGTTCACCCGGGTCGGCCATGCGCTTGTTGATCTCGCCCGCGACCGGCGCGCGGCCTTCCACTTCGGTACGCGCTGCGTTGACTTCGGCAACCGCCCCCTGCGCCTGCTGCACCTGGCCCTGCGCGGCGCGCTTGTCCTGTTCGCGGGCGCCGGCCAGTGCCATGTCGTACTGCGCGCGTGCCGCACGGGCCAGTTCGCGTGAACTGGTGGCCTGGGCCTGCGCTTCGTCGCGCTTCTGCCGGGTCATCACCCCTTCGTTGAACAGGTTCTGCACGCGGCGGGCCGTCGCTTCGGCCAGGGTGGCACCGGCCTCGGCCCGCTTCCAGTTGGCTTCCGCAGCGCGGATGTCCTCGCTGCGTGCGCCGGCGTCGGCTTTGTCGGCCACCGCCTGTGCGGCCGCAAGCGCGCCCTGGGCCTGCTGTTCCTTGGCCGCCACTTCGGGGCTGTCGAGCAGGAACAGGATCTGCCCGGCCTGCACGCGGTCGCCTTCGCGCACCTTCAGTTCGGCCACACGCGCGGTGATCTTGGCGGCGACGTTGAGGGTATCGGCGTCGGCCATGCCCTGGATCTGGTCGGCCGGTTGCCGCCAGGCCAGCCACAGGCCCAGCACCACCACGGCCAGCAGCACCACCACCAGGAGGATGCCCACGCGGCGCTTGCCGGGGGGCGTGGTCGATTCGTCGTGCAGCACATCACTCATGGTCGATCACCTCGTCCGCACGGCGTCGATAGTCTTCGAAACGGTCCATCTGTCCACTCACTTCCAGCAGTTGTGCCAGGGCGATGTCGTACTGGTAGGCCGCCTGCGCGCGTTCGACGCGGGCGCCGCCCAGGCCCAGCCGCGCGTCGATGACATCCAGCGAGGTGGCCTGGCCTTCGCGGAAGGCCAGTTCCTGCAGGCGCAGGTTTTCCTGTGCCTGGGCGATGCTGCTGTCCAGCAGGACGAACTGCTGGCGCGCGCTTTCCAGTTCGTTCCATGCCTTGCGCACGCCCAGGGCCACCTGGTTCTCGGCTTCGCGCAGGCCGGCTTCGGCCTGTTCCTGCTGCGCGCGTGCTGCACTGATCTGTGCCGGGCGCGAGCTGGGCGAGAGGAAGGTGTACTTCAGGCCGATGCCGAAGGCCCAGTCCGGGTCGGTCAGCATTTCATCGCGGCGGCGGAAGTCGTACTGGCCGAACGCGAAGATCTGCGGCTTCAACTTGGCCTGCTGCACGCGCACGCCCTGTTCGGCCTGGGCAACCATCGCCTGCAGACGGCGGATCTGCGGCTGCCGTGCCTGCGCGGTGCGCTCGAAGCTGGCGACCGGTTCCAGTGGCGCGCGCTGCACGAACAAGGGCGACAGCGGCTGCACGTCACCACCGCTGCGCAGCAGGGTGGCCAGCGCAGCCTTCAGCGTGGCCAGGTCGTTGAGGGTCTTCTGGTACTCACGCTCTGCCTTGTCGCGGGCCACAGTGGCCTGCAGGCGCTGGGCGCGGGTGGCGAAGCCCTCGCGTTCCAGTTTTTCCGCATCGGACAGGTGGCGGTTGAGCCCGTCGCGTACGTCGCGGCGCACGTCCACCGCCTGTTCCGCCAGGCGCTGGCCGAAATAGGCCTGGGCCAGCTGCACGGTGAGCGACTGCCGCTGCGCCTCGCGTTCGGCGCTGGCCTGTTCACTCGCGGCGCTGGCCGCGCGCTGTGCGGCAGGAATCACGCCACCGGTGTACAGCGGCAGCACGGCGGTCACCACCGGGCGGGTGCGCCAGTCGCGCTCGGTGAAGGTCAGTGGTGAGTCGATGCCGTAGGCCTCGGCGACCGGCGCCAGCGAGCCCAAGGGCAGGGTGAGGGTCTTCTGGAACTGCAGCCGTCGGACTTCGCCGGTGATCTCGGGAAGCCGCAGCAGGCGCGTGGCCTCCTGCAGGTCCTGCTTGTTGCGCACACCGGCATCGGCCGCCGCCAGCGCATCGGACACCTGTTCCAGCCGCTGCCGTGCCTGTTCCCAGTGCAGTGCAGGCACCGCAGCGGGGTCGGCAATGGGCTGGGCGAAACCGGTGGCCGTCAGCAGCAGGGCGGAGGCCAGCAGTGGCCCGCGTGCGCGGTGGCGGCGCGGGGAAAGACGTTGCAGGTGCACGTCGGGTCCGTCATCCGTAAAGAGTCCGGCAAAAACTAGTTGATGCGCCGTGAAGCCGTTGTAGTTCGCGGCCGCAGCGCGCTTGCCTCAGCGCAGGATGTCCGCTGCGGCGCTGCGCAGTGCCTGGGTGATGTGCTGCAGGGTGCTGGAACGTACCGCCGCGTGCTGCCAATACAGCGGCACATCCAGCCAGCGGCGCGGTTCCAGCACCACGATCTGTTCTGCAGCCAGTGCAGGCGCGATCAGGGTTTCCGGCGCCAGGCACCAGCCCAGCCCGCGTGCGGCCGCTTCCACGAAGCCGGTGGAGGAGGGCAGGTAGTGCACCGGTGGCTGCAGGCGCGCGCGCGTCAGGCGACGCATGAAACGCGCCTGCAGTTCGTCCTTGCGGTTGAACACGATCATCGGCGCCACGGCCAGCGCATCGGCCTGCATGCCCTGGCCGAACCAGCGGCGGGCGAAGGCCGGGGAGGCGATGGCGTGGTAGCGCATGGCCCCCAGCGGGTGCACGTTGCAGCCCTTCAACGGCCGGCCTTCGGCGCTGATCGCGCCGAGCACGCTGCCATCGCGCAGCAGTTCGAGGGTGTGGTCCTGGTCGTCCATGCGCAGATCGAACAGGTAGCCATGGCGCTGGTGCAGATCGGCGATGGCGGCAACGAACCAGGTATCCAGCGAATCGTCGTTCACTGCCAGCGGGATCGGTGTGCGGGTGGCATCGTTGCCGCGTTCGGGCAGCAGTTCGGCCAGCGCCTCGGCCTGCAGCGCCTGCATCGGCCGCACGCTGCGCAGCAGCACTTCACCGGCGGCGGTGGGCCGGCAGGGCGCCTGGCGGACCAGCAGCACCTGGCCCAGGCGGTCTTCCAGCGCCTTGATCCGCTGCGACAGGGCCGACGGACTGATCGCCAGGCGGCGCGCGGCGGCTTCGAAACTGCCTTCCTCCAGCACCGCGGCGAAGGCGGCCAGTTGCGGGTGTACCAGGTCCATGCCGGGTCCCTTCAGTTTTTCTGCACAGGATAAAGGAAAACCAGCTGGCCTTAACTGCCCGCAGGCGCCACCCTGCGCGTCCTTCCCCGATGACTGGCACTTCCCCATGTGGATCACTGCGGCTGTGGCCGGCCTGCTGGCCGGCGCCGGCCTGATCATCGCCATCGGCGCGCAGAACGCCTTCGTGTTGCGCCAAGGGCTGCAGCGCCGCTACGTGGGCACGGTGGTGCTGGCCTGCATGGGCGCGGACATCGCGCTGATCCTGGCCGGGGCCGGTGGCATGGGCGCGCTGGTGTTGCGTTGGCCGCTGCTGCTGCAGGTGCTGCGCTTGGGCGGTGCGGCGTTTCTCGGCTGGTACGGATTGCAGGCCGGACTGCGGGCATGGCGCGGTGGCAGCGCACTGGCGGCCGCCAGCAGCGAGGGCGGTAACCGGCGCCAGGTGCTGCTGGCCTGCCTGGCCTTCACCCTGCTCAACCCGCACGTCTACCTGGACACGGTGGTGCTGCTGGGCAGCCTGTCCACGCGCTATCCCGGTGATCTGCGCTGGGCGTTCGCCGGCGGCGCCTGCGTGGCCAGCGTGCTGTGGTTCTGCGCGCTGGGCCATGGTGCGCGGCTGCTGCAGCCGCTGTTCCGCAACCCGACCGCCTGGCGCGTGCTGGATGCGGGCATCGCGCTGTTCATGGCCAGCCTGGCGCTGCTGTTGCTGCTGCGTCCGCTCTAGGCCGTTTCAATCGCGCACAGCGGTGTTTCACCCGGGCGCAGGGTCAGCACGCGCACGCCCTGCGCGGTCACCGCCACGGTGTGTTCGAACTGCGCGGAAAGCTTGCCGTCGCGCGTGTACACCGGCCATGCGTCGGGCAGCTGGCGGATGGCCGGCTTGCCCTGGTTGAGCATCGGTTCGATGGTGAAGACCATGCCTTCCTGCAGTTCCATGCCGGTGCCGGCGTGGCCGTAGTGCAGGATCTGCGGGTCTTCGTGCATCTCCTGGCCGATGCCGTGGCCGCAGTATTCCTTCACCACGCTGTAGCCGTGGCTGCGCGCATGGCGGGCGATGGCGTGGCCGATGTCGCCCAGGCGTGCGCCGGGGCGGACCTCGGCGATGCCTTTCCACATGGCCTGGTAGGCCACCTTCACCAGCTTGCGCGCGGCATAGTCGACCTCGCCCACCAGGTAGGTGGTGCTGGAATCGGCGATGTAGCCGTTCTTTTCCAGGGTGATGTCGAGGTTGACGATCTGCCCGCTGCGCAGCACGTCCTCGTGGCTGGGCACGCCGTGGCAGATGACACTGTCGATGGAGGTATTGAGCACGTACGGAAAGCCGTACTGGCCCTTGCTGGCCGGCCGCGCATGCAGCTCATCGACGATCATCCGCTCGACGAAGTCGTTGATGTCCATCGTGCTGCGACCTTCCAGCGGCAGCGCGTCCAGTGCGGCAAACACCTGCGCGAGCAGGCGCCCGGATTCGGCCATCAGCGCGATCTCATCGGGGCGCTTGATGATCGCCATCGGCTCAGGCCTGTCCAGGTGCCAGCAGCGGCGGTTGCACGCCGGCCGCGCGCAGTTCGCTGGCGACGATGTCCTGGAAGCTCAGGGTCGGGTTCATCTCGCACAGCATGCCCACGCGGATCCAGAAGTTGGCCTGGGCGTTGATCGAGCGGCTGGAGACGGTGCAGGCACGACGCAGCTGGTCGTGCAGGGTGTCATCGATGTTGACGATGCCCATGGTTGGCAGGCCCTCACAAGGAATATACGAAGCATATATGATTCGTATATTCCTGCTCAAGTGGGCCGGTGCCTACAGGTAGCGGCTCCAGCGCACGCTGGCCGAGGCCGCGGTACCGGGCGTGGTGACGGGGGCCTCGCAGATGCCGGGCTGGTACTGCTGGTCACTGTTGCTGGGCACAGTGACCGTGGCCCCGCCCGAACCGATGGCCGTGTTGCTGCCGGCGGCATTGCTGCCCACGGTCAGCGTGCCGTTGATGAGCGTACGCGCGGCGTTGTTGCCCAAGCCACGCCCCAGCAGCACATTGCCGTTGATGGTCCAGCTGCCGAAGGTCGCCTGGCCTTCGGTGACCAGGGCCATGTTCGCCGTCGGGATTCCGCGATGGCTGACGCCGTCGGTGTCCTTCCACTCGGTGAACTGCGGGGTGGCACCGGTCATGTCGCACAGCTGGGTGGGCCGCAGCGCGCCGCTGCAGACCTGTGCCGGCGTGGCGAAGTTCGGTGCGGTCAGTACCCAGTCACTGCCGGAGGTGGTCAGGTTGACCGCGCCCTTGGCGATGACAGTGTTGATCAGACCCTTGACCCCGTCATTGCTGGTCATGCCCTGGCCATCAACGGTGAAATCGTTGTCGAACCAGGCGACGCCGCGCGGGAACGCGCGCAGCCCCTTCAACGACCAGGCACTGCTGGCGGTCTTGTCGCGGAAGCAATGGGCGCTGGCCTGCGGGTAGACGTTCCAGTTGCAGGCCAGGAACTCCTGGTCCAGGCCGGGCAACCGCCGCAGGTCATCGGTCAGCAGGTTGTACTGGCCTGCAAGTGAGCGTCCGTCGGCGGTGGTCACGTTCTGGATCGTCAGCCGTGGCGCATCGTCCTTCCATTCGAAAATGTAGTTGGCCGCACCCCGGTAGTTGCTGACGTCGATGGCGTTGACCCGGGTGTCACAGAAGGGAATGCCGGGCAGCCCCGGCGAGGTGCCGGTCTGCTGTTCGCGCAGGTTCTTCGGCAGGACCGAGGGGTCGGCCACCGCTTTGGCGCCGTTGGCATCGCGCAGGATGCCGGCAATGTCGCCACTGCCGATGGTCGGGTAGCCATACCAGTAGTTGCCCTGTTTCGCGATCAGGTCACGGCCGCCAACGATGCGATCAAAACGCCCCTGGGTGATTTCCAGATCGCCATTGGCCTGTACGGTGCCGAACACCCCGTCGTAGCCGCTGATCTGGACCAGATGGCCCCACGTGGTGGTGATGGTGGGCGAGGCCACCTTCACCGTGCCGCCGGCGATGCCAACAGCGCGGAAGGTCAGGCGGTCGGGCAGGGGCGTGCTGCTGCTGCCGGACTGGCGCTCGGCCGCTGCTGCACCGGTGACCGTACCGTTGCTGCTGTCGATCTGCACACGCGGCAGGTCCAGCAGGAACACATCGCCGGTGGACAGGGTGATCGCCACCGGCATGGTGGTGGCAGGCACCACCGTACCTACGCTCCAGGGCAGGCCGCCGCTGACCGTGGAGGGCACCAGCCGCCCGCCGACATCGGCGGTACCGATGCGGGTGTCGCCGTTGTAGACCTCGGTGCTGTAGGCACCGGCCTGTACTGCGGTCAGGCGTCCGCCACTGGTGCCCTGGGTAATGGTGATGTTGCGAGCCCACAGCGTGGCGTCGCTGGGCGTCTGCATCGCATCCATCAGCAACGTGCCACCGGCGAACAGGTGCCCACCACTGACCACGCCACCGCCGTTGAGGCTGATGTTGCCGGTGGCGCACCCTGAAATCATCGTGGAACTGGAGCCGTTCTGGGTGATGTTGCCGTTCACCGCGATCTGCTCGAAGCCGTCGGCATTGCGCACGTCCAGCGCGGCGCCGCCGATTTCCAGGTTGCCGTTGAACACCAGCGGCGCCACCGGAATGACTGCGCACTGGCCGCCGCCGCTGCTGCTGCCTGCACCGGCGCCGATGTCATAGACCACTTCCACCGTGGCGCTGGTCGTGGTTGCGCCGGTGCCGGCCAATGCGGTGATGCTGACCGTGGCCTGGAAGCTGCTGCCGGTACCGCTGAAGGCGGTGATACGGGCGTTGCCATCCGGAATTCCCAGCTCGCCCAGCCCCTGCACGGTGGCCGGCAGGACCAGTCCGCTGCCGGAGGCCCATTGGCTGAGGGTGGTGCTGTCGACCGCTTCCAGATAGCGACGGACCACTTCCACTCCGCGCCAGGCCGCCGCCTGTGCGGCGGTCACCGAATGCGTTGTGACCTGGCGCTGCACGTTGCCACGCAGGGCATAGATGGAGCCAGCGACGGTGACCGATACTGCCAGGCCAACGGCCAGCACGATGTACACCGTGGCCATGCCACGCTGCCGGGACGGAAACGAAGCGTGGGGGCGCAGCATCATCCGGGGGGCTCTCATGGGGTGGCCGGCTCGGCCAGGTTGGGCAGGCAGACACTGAACAGCACATCGCTGCTGGACTGCTGCAGGCTCAATTGCTGTGCCGCGCCTGCAACCGTGGTCTGCTGGCCAAACGGCAGGCAGTTGCGGGTGGTGGCCACGAAGCGGTAACCGTCCTGGCTCTCGGCCGGTTGAAGGGTCAATGCCCCCATCTCGCGGTCGCTGCCGGTCAGCGCCGACCCGTCACGCTGGGTGGGGGTGAAGAACGCGGCGCTGCCCGCGATCGGCTGCAGCAGCAGGGTGCTCCAGGTCTGCCCGGCGACGTCGCTGCAGGCTTTGGGGGGCAGGTGATAGAGGCCACGTTCCACGCCACCTTCGCTGTCCTCCACCAGCCGCAGTCCGGCACACTGGTCGGCCTGGCCCAGCGCGGGCTTGAAGCGCCAGACCACCTGCCTGCCCTCGTCGCTGATGGCCAGCCGCGTGGCCAACGCTTCACTGGCGGCAATGCCGAAGCCGGCCTGCTGCAGATCGATCTGCGCCGACAACAGGGCCGAGGCCACCTGGCCGTCGCGCTGGGCCGCACGTGCGGCGTTGCCGCTGCTTTCGACCATGTTCTTGTACATCACCAGCATGGCGGCGATGGACAGCAGTGAAATGACCAGGCCCACCATGACGCCGATCAGGCTCTGGCCGCGCTGGCGGCGTGCCGGACAGCGGCTCATTGCCGGCTCGACAGGCGCAGATCGACGGCCGACTCATCAGCCTGGCCGCCATCCAGTTCCAGGTCCTGCGCCTTCACTGTCAGGTCCACCTGGGCGGGCGCGTCGATGTCCAGCATTGCGCCGGCCACGCCAACGCTCAGCCGCGGCTCGCCGCCGCAGCTGACCGTGGCGGTACGGCTCAGCGTGTCCGACAGCGGCAACTGCAGCGATGCGCTTGCGCACAGGCCGATGCCACTGGTCTGCAACTGGTTGCGCAGCTGTCCCACCACCAGCCGCTCGACTTTGGTGGTGCGCTGGTCCTGCATGAGTCGTGCCTGCACGTGGGCGAGGCCGGCGGCGATGATCGATGTCAGCAGCACCCCGATGAGGGCTTCCAGCAGCACTTCGCCGCGCTCGCTGCGGCGGCGCGGGCGGTGGTCAGAGCAGGTCGACATACAGCGGATCCTGGTTGGCAAGACCAATGGCGATGCGGTTCAGCGACAGCGCGCTGTCGGTGCAGCCCGACGCGCCCGGCAGGCGCAGGCCGCGCATGTCGAAATTCAGGCAGTCGAACGCGGGATGGCCGGTGGCCTGCATGGCAGACGCATCGGCGTAGCCGTCGTGGTCGGTCAGCTTCAGGCTGACCCCCGCACGCAGCGGCGCGGTCCACAGCGGGGCATCGATCCCGGGTACCACCACTTCCAGCTGGCCTGCGCGCATCTGCAGGGTGGCTGCAGGCGTGCCCATGGCCTGCGCCTGCGGATTGCGCAGCGCGATGGCCCGTGCCTGCGAAACACCTTCCCACAGCAGGCTGCGGGCCTGCATCTGGCGGTTGCTCTGCACCCAGTGCGCTCCGAAGGGCGCGGCGGCCATCAGCAGGAATGCGACGATCGACAGGGTGATCATCAGCTCGATGAGCGTGACACCCTGCTGGCGCAGGCGGGGCATGGGCCTCACCAGTCCGATACGCCGACGGTGCCGCATTCGCTGCTGACCGAGCGGGCGAGCGTGGCATCCAGGCTCAGCGTGCACCCGGCGGCCTTGCCCAGCGCATCACCGGCCGTGGCCTTCAGTGTGTAGCTGCCGCCCTCGGTGCTGTAGGCGAAGCTGAAATCGGCGCTGCGGGACGCCGGCGCCCAGCCACGCTCAGCCTGGGCCTGGTCGCTGGGCACCCCAAGGGTGCGCTGGCGGAAGTTCTCGACGTTGGCCGACAGCGCGAGCAGATCGCTCTGCGCCAGGCGGATCTTCGAACGCAGCACGTAGTTCTGGTAAGCCGGCAGGGCGATCATCGAAAGGATGGCCAGCAGCGCCACGACAATCATCAGTTCGATCAGGGTGAAGCCGGCGCTGTGACGCGCGGCCTGCGGACGAATGACGGTGCGGTACATGCCTGTCCTTTCCTTGGACACCGCCTATATGTTGCGTCGCAACACGACGTGCATCCTTCACGAATGAACCGCCCGATCTCGGTGGGAGCGGCGCCAAACTGCTGAAGCAAAAGAGAACAGGCATGTGAATGCGTATTCCACTTTGTGAAGTCTATCACGCAAAAATTACAATTCCATCCCAGTCATGATTGTCAATTGGTGCGTCGCAATGTCACGTCGTGCAGGCGTCAGGCCGCGTCGCGATGCGTGGCGAACCGCAAGCGGTTGCCGCTGGGGTCGAGCAGCAGCATCTCGCGGGTGCCCCAGTCGGTATCGTGCGGTGGTTGTGGAACGGGTACGCCGGCGGCGCTGAAGGCCCGGTACACCGCGTCCACGTCCTCGACCTTGAAATACACCGCGCCACCGGGCTGGCAGTCACCGGCATGTTCGGTGAGAAACAGGGTCTGGCCATCGCGGGTGAGCTGGGCGAACAACGGCATGCCCGGTTCGAAGCGGTGCTCCCAATCGACGCTGAAGCCCAGGCCCTGCAGGTAGAAGGGCAGGGTGGTGTCGGCATGCAGCATGCGCAGTTGCGGGATGACGGTCTGGGGCATGGTGGGGATTCCGGGTCGGTAGCGGCAGTCCAGCAGGCTCGACGCTACCGGTCCTCCAGACCGGGAACGCCTTCGGCCAGCGGTACCCGCGTACCGTCCAGCAGGCCGCGGCTGAGCATGCCGTTCTCGATGAACAGCAGCTCGCCGTTCTCGCCGTTCTTGATGCTGCTGTCGATGGCGATCACGCGCCCACCATGGAAGGTGCTGACATGCGGCATCGAGGTATGGCCGACCACGATGCGCTTGAGGTGCAGCTGGTCGAGAACCGCCTGCACGCCGTTGCTGTCCAGCTGGCCATCGAAGTAGCCGCGGTACCAGATCGGGCTGGTCTTGCCGTCGTACAGCGGCGCGGTGGCCGGGTTGGCTTTCACTTCGGCCTTGGGTGTGCCCAGCGAAGCCTGGTAGGCCGCATTGGTCGCGGCCGGGTCCAGCGCCAGCTGCACCGCCTCGGGCGAGATGCCGCCGTGCAGGAACAGGGTGTCACCGATCTTCAGCAGCACCGGACGGGTGCGCAGCCACTGGCCGATCACCGAATCGCCCGCGTACAGCTGCGGGTAGCTGCGGCCCAGCAGCTGGGCGCTGCGCAGGTACTTGGGATTGACGTAGCGCAGGTCGTCGTAGAGCACCATGGTTTCGTGGTTGCCGAGCACGAAGTGCACCGCGCCGCCGGCCGCTGCGGCCTGCTGCTGCAGCCCGTACAGCAGCCAGAACGCCTCGGTCACCTGCGGGCCACGGTCGAACACATCGCCGGCGATCACCAGGGTGTCCTTGCCCAGTGCCCAGTGGTCCTGCGCATCGATCACCTTGTTGGCGCGCAGCAGCCGCACCAGCAGGCCGTACTGGCCGTGGATGTCGGACACCGCAACGATGCGCGGCGTGGCCGGCAGCACCGACACCGAGGGCGCCACCGGCGGCAGCACATGCACGCTGTGGGCGTAGCCACACTGCGGGGTGAAATCGGTGCCTTCGGCATCGGCCGGAAGGGTGCGCATCTGCACCTGGTCGCCGCAGATCCACTTCGCCCGCAGCTGGTCGCCGACGCGGAACACGTAGGGACCATCGGCGTCGACATGCTCGGCCGGCGCGGCCACCTCGCGTGCCTGCAGCGACGGCGCACCCAGCAGGGCCAGCATCAACAGCAGCAGGGCAGGGTGGAGCAGGCGGCGGTGCAGCATGGTGGGTTCCTCGGCGGGTCAAAAGAAGGCGGGCCCGAAGGCCCGCCCCCGATGCTACCGCGTGAAAAAGGGGACGGAGGGGATTAAGTCGTTTGTGCATATGCGCCTTAACCCCTCCGTCCCCTTTTTTTCAGAGCTTGCGGACGATGGTCTGTTCGGAGGCGATGGGATGGCCGCTTGCATCCTGGGGGTGCATGAGGGGCAGCGGGGCGCCGCTGGCGCGCTCGATCAGGGTGGAATGAGTTTCGCCGGCGGCAAACCGGTGCCGTTCACCCCATTGGCGCAGGGCCACCAGCAGCGGGAACAGGTCGCGGCCGGCTGCCGTCAGCACATAGTCCTGGTAGGCGCTGCCATCGGCCGCAGGCTGCTGCACCAGCAGGCCGGCTTCCACCAGCCGGCGCAGGCGGTCGCTGAGGATGTTGCGGGCCGCGCCGAGGCTGCGCTGGAAATCACCGAAGCGGGTGATGCCGTCGAAGGCATCGCGGATGACCAGCAATGCCCAGCGGTCGCCGAGCAGATCGGCGCTGCGGGCTACGGGGCAGGGGCTGTCGGCGTGCATGGCGGGCTTTAAATGGAAATCTGGTTGCAGTTTAAAACCAATGTCGCTACCGTGCATCCAGTTTCAAAATGCAACCACAAAGATGAGCCTGCCCATATCGCGGCCACTGCTCGGCCTGCTGGCGGTCGCCGCCGGTGCCAGCGTGGCCAATGTCTACTACGCGCAACCACTGCTGGAACGGCTGGCCCAGGCCTTCGCCCTGGATACGGCCGTGGCCGGCGCAGTGCTGGCTGCCACCCAGGCTGGCAGCGTGCTGGCCCTGCTCGGGCTGTTGCCGCTGGCCGACCGTGGCGACCGCCGGCGCCTGCTGCGGGTGCAGCTGCTGGCGCTGGTGGCCGCGCTCCTGCTGCTGGCGGCTGCGCAGACGGCGGCGTGGTTGCTGGCCGGCATGCTGCTGGCCGGGCTGCTGGGCACGGCGCTCACCCAGGGCCTGATCGCGTACACGGCCAACCTGGCACCGTCTGCGCAGCGCGGGCGCCTGGTCGGCGCCGTGCAGGGCGGGGTGTTCATCGGCCTGCTGTCTGCGCGCGTGCTGTCTGGCAGCGTGGCCGCCGTGGCCGGCTGGCGTGCGGTCTACGTGTTGTCAGCGGTGCTGATGGCGGTGCTGGCGCTGCTGCTGTGGCGGCGGCTGCCGGCCCTGCCAGTGCCTGTGCCGCCACCGTCGTGGCGGACCCTGCTGGCGTCGATGGCCAGCCTGCTGCGTGACGACCGCACGCTGCGTGAGCGCGGGCCGCTGGCGCTGCTGTTGTTCGCTGGCCTCAACGTGTTCTGGGCGGCGGTGCCGCTGCCGCTGTCTGCGCCGCCGCTGCAGTGGTCCACTGCCGCCATCGGCGCACTGGGCCTGGCCGGCATTGCCGGTGCGCTGCTGGCTGGCCGGGTTGGCCATTGGATGGATCGCGGTTTCGCCGTGCGTGTCAGCCTGGCCGCACTGCTGCTGATGCTGGTGGCCTGGGGGCCGCTGCTCGGGCTGGCGCACTCATTGCCGCTGCTATTGCTGGGCGTGGTGCTGCTGGACCTGGGCGGGCAGGCATTGCACGTGTCCAACCAGGCGCTGCTGCTGCGTGCACCGGCCGAACAGCACGGGCGATTGGTCGCGCTGTACATGCTGTTCTATGCGGTCGGCAGTGGCGTGGGTGCGACGGCCGGCACCTGGATGCAGGCACGTCATGGTTGGCACGCGGTGTGCGTGCTGGGCGCGGGCATCGCGATCCTGGCGCTGCTGTGGTGGGCGCATGGGCGTGTCGTCCGCAGCGTACTTCGATAGCGCCAGGCGCCGCTGCACTGCAATGTTATAAACACCGTAATAGTCTCCCGCGCCCGCGGCGCGTAGCCTGACCGCATTGCACAGGAGCTTTGCCATGGGGCACGACCACGATCACCTTCCTTCGGAAATCCGCCACGAGAAACCGCTGTGGTGGGCGCTGGGCCTGACCACCACGTTCCTGGTGGTGGAAGTAGTGGGGGCGTTCTGGACCAACAGCCTGGCGCTGCTGTCCGATGCTGCGCACATGGCCACCGATACGCTGGCGCTGATGATCGCGCTGGTCGCGGTGCGGTTGAGCCGGCGCCCGCCCGATGCGCGGCGCACCTACGGCTATGCCCGCCTGGAAGCGCTGGGCGCGATGATCAACGGCGCGATGCTGTTCGTGGTGGCCGGCTACATCCTGTGGGAGGCGATCGCGCGTTTCCGCCAGCCGCAGGAGATCGCCTCCACTGGCATGCTGGTGATCGCCGCGATCGGCCTGGCCATCAATCTCGTTTCGATGCGGTTGCTGCAGGCCGGCAGTGGTGAAAGCCTCAACGTGAAGGGCGCCTACCTGGAAGTATGGGCGGACATGCTGGGCTCGGTGGCGGTGATCGTGGGCGCGCTGCTGATCCGCTGGACCGGCTGGAAGCCGATCGACCCGATCCTGGCGGTGCTGATCGGCCTGTGGGTGCTGCCACGCACCTGGGTGTTGATGCGCGAGGCGATCAACGTGCTGCTGGAAGGCGTACCCAAGGGCACCGACGTGGCCAAGGTGCGCACCGGTCTGAGCGCGCATCCGGCTGTACTGGACGTGCATGACCTGCACGTGTGGGCACTGGCATCGAGCACGCCGGCACTGACCGCGCACGTGGTGATGCGTGATGGCACCGACGCCGACGCGCTGCGCCGCGAACTCGGCGCGCACCTGCATGAAGCATTCGGTATCGATCACGTGACCCTGCAGATCGAAGCCGACCACTGCGGCGAAGCCTGCGGGCAACCGGCGAAGCACGATCATGATCATGATCATGGCCACGATGCCCAGGGTCATCACGGCCACGTGCACCGGTAACAGGTCCTGGCTGGGTAGAGTCGACCGTTGGTCGACTGCTCTCCCGACAGATCACGAAATCTCCGCGCTGCGCGCGACAGTCGACCAACGCTCGACTCTACCAGGCGCCGCCGCAGGTCCGGGAAGCCCGCCAAAGGCTACAATGGCCGCCTGCCTTTCCTCGCGTTGGAGATCCTGCAGTGACCCGTAAACTCGTACTGTTGCGCCACGGCCAGAGCCAGTGGAACCTGGACAACCGCTTCACCGGCTGGGTCGATGTCGATCTGACCGACCAGGGCCGCAGCGAGGCCGCCAACGCCGGCCGCCTGATGCGCGAAGAAGGCCTGCAGTTCGACGTCGCCCACACCTCGGTGCTCAAGCGCGCCATCCACACCCTGCAGGGTGCGCTGGCCGAACTGGGCCAGGACTGGCTGCCGGTGAACAAGTCCTGGCGCCTCAATGAACGCCATTACGGTGGCCTGCAGGGCCTGGACAAGGCCGAGACCGCTGCCAAGCACGGCGAGGACCAGGTCAAGGTGTGGCGTCGTTCCTACGACATCCCGCCGCCGCCGATGGAGCTGGAAGATCCGGGCCACCCGATCCACGACCGTCGCTACGCGGGCCTGGACCGCAACGCCCTGCCGGGCACCGAATCGCTGGCGACCACGCTCGACCGCGTGCTGCCGTACTGGCACGACGCCATCGCGCCGCAGCTGAAGGACGGCAAGACCGTGCTGGTCACCGCCCATGGCAATTCGCTGCGCGCGCTGTACAAGTACCTCAACAACGTCTCGCGCGAGGAAATCCTCGAGCTGAACATCCCGACCGGCATCCCGCTGCTGTTCGAACTGAACGACGACCTGACCGTGAAGTCGTTCCGCTACCTGGGTGACCCGGAAGCTGCACGCAAGGCCGCTGAAGCGGTGGCCAACCAGGGCAAGGCGAAATAAAAAATTGAAGGCCGGGTAGAGCCACCCCATGGGTGGCTGTGCCCCCTCAGCAATCAAACCCCCAGTCATCCACGCTCAGCGTGCAGCCCAGCAGCTCGCCCAGCGCAGCCTGCTGTGCCAGCAAGCCATCCAAGGCGTCCTGCTGGAACGTTTCGCTGCCCAGTATGTGGATCATGCCGGTATCTGAGGTGCGCGCGTACAGCATGACGAAGCCGCGTCCTTTTGCCGGCTGCATGCTGCCGATGCCGGCGCTCCGCATCGGGAACGGAAGGACAACGCTGCGAAGGTTCTGGGTGAATCCGGCAACTCCTAGGTCTGCAGCCGACCATGCAAGCAGATGTCCCCGCGGCGCGGGCGCGATCGCAGCGGCAACGGGATCAGGCAGATGCTTGATGGCGACCATGTCGGGACTGCCGGTGTAGAGCCGCAGTGGCGCGTTCAGGCGTGTGGCAAGCGTCAGTATCTTCATCGTCCCTCATGGTAGCGGCCCGGCGTCGCCCTGTGACCTTTGGCCGGTTCCTCGCACTGCCGCGCCCGTTACGCTGGACGATTCGCCGCCGGAGAGAGACTCCATGAACGTCCGCAACCTGGTCCCGCTGGGCCTGACCATCGCCATCGCCGCTTCGCTGGCGGCCTGTGGCAAGAATGAACCCGCGCCGGCCGCCACCGCCGACGCCAAGCCGGCCTTCGATCAGTCGCAGATCAAGACCCCGTTGATCTCGCTCAACAGCGCCGACCTGGATCCGTCCATCGCCGCCTGTACCGACCTCAACGGCTTCGTCAACAGCAAGTGGCTGAAGGCCAACCCGGTGCCGGGCGACCAGACCACCTGGGGCAGCTTCGAGATCCTGCGCGAGCGCTCGCTGGAAGTGCAGCACGCGCTGGTCGAGCAGGCCGCCGCCAGCCAGGCCAAGGCCGGCTCGGTGGAAGCCAAGATCGGTGACATCTGGAAGACCGGCAACGACGAAGCGAAGATCGAGGCCGCCGGCCTGGCCCCGCTGCAGCCGCAGCTGGACAAGATCGCCGCGCTGAGTGACACCGCCACCCTCACCCAGTACCTGCGCGACAGCCAGGCCGAGGGCAAGGGCGTGCTGTTCTCGCTGTTCGCCAATGCCGATTACAAGGATTCGGCCAATGTCATCGCCTACGTCGGCCAGGGCGGTCTGGGCCTGCCGGAGAAGGGCTACTACTTCGACGAATCGCAGGCGAAGATCCGTGAGGCTTACGTAGCCTACATCGCCCAGGTGCTGACCCTGTCGGGCATGGATGCGGCGCAGGCTGCCGAGCAGGCCAAGGCCGTGATGGCCTTCGAAACCCGCCTGGCGAAGGCGTCGATGTCGCGCATCGAGATGCGTGACCCGGCCAAGCGCTACAACCCGCTCAGCGCCGCCGACGCCGACAAGCTGACCCCGAACTTCAGCTGGACCGCGCTGTTTGACACCCTGAAGGTGCCGGCCGCGCAGAAGTTCTCGCTGGCCCAGCCGGGCTTCTTCGCTGAAATGGACAAGATGCTCGCCGACGTGCCGGCCAGCACCTGGCAGGCCTACCTGCGCTTCCACACCATCGATGATGCCTCCCCGTACCTGAGCAGCCAGTTCGAGAAGGCCAACTTCGACTTCTACAGCACCACCCTGCGTGGCCAGAAGGAAATGCAGCCGCGCTGGAAGCGCGTGCTGGAATCGGTGAACGGCGGCATGGGCGAAGCCCTGGGCCAGCTGTACGTCGACGCCGTGTTCCCGGCCGAGTCGAAGGTCGCCATGCAGCACCTGGTGGAGAACCTGTCGCAGGCGCTGAAGGCGCGCCTGGAGCAGCTGCCGTGGATGGGCGAGGAAACCAGGAAGAAGGCACTGGAAAAGTGGGCGAGCTTCACCCCGAAGATCGGCTACCCCGACAAGTGGCGTGACTGGGCGGGCCTGCAGACCAACGGTGACAGCTATCTGGGCAACATGCAGGCGGCGCGCGCGTTCAACTACCGCTACATGCTGGACAAGATCGGCAAGCCGGTGGACAAGACCGAGTGGGGCATGACCCCGCAGACCGTCAACGCTTACTACAACGCCACCAAGAACGAGATCGTGTTCCCGGCCGCGATCCTGCAGGCGCCGTTCTTCGACGCCAAGGCCGACCCGGCGCTGAACTACGGCGGCATCGGTGCGGTCATCGGCCACGAGATGATGCATGGCTACGACGATTCGGGCAGCCAGTTCGCCGCCAACGGCAACTTCGACAACTGGTGGACCGACGGTGACCGCAAGGCCTTCACCGAGCGTACCGACAAGCTGGTCGCGCAGTTCGACGGCTATGAGTCGGTGCCGGGCGTGTTCGTGAAGGGCAAGCTGACCCTGGGCGAGAACATCGGCGACCTGGGCGGCCTGACCGTGGCGTACGACGCGCTGCAGATGGCCCTGAAGGAAGATCCGAAGGCCAACGTCGACGTCGACGGCCACAGCCAGGACCAGCGTTTCTTCATGAACTGGGCCACCGTGTGGCGCCGCAACTTCACCGATGGCGAGCTGCGCGTGCGCCTGAACACCGACCCGCATGCCCCGGCGAACTTCCGCGCCAACGGTGCACCGTCGAACATGCCGTCCTTCGCCGCTGCGTTCCAGTGCAAAGCAGGCGATGCGATGGTGCGCGCCGACGACAAGCGCGTGGTGATCTGGTAATCACTGCTGCGGTTGTTTGATTGCAGAAGGCCCCGCGAAAGCGGGGCCTTTTGTTTGCCCGGTCTGGCCGGGAATGGGCGACGCTACCCCGCCAGCGCCGGTTCGCGGGCCAGCATGCCGTGGAAACGGCCCAGTACGTAGGGATCGATCAGGCCGCCAGCCTGGCCATCAAGGATGCGCAGCACCGCCTCGTGCTCCATCGCCTCGCGGTAGGGGCGGGCGCTGGTCATCGCATCGTAGGCATCGACCACGGTGAGGATGCGCGCGCCCAGCGGAATCGCTTCACCACGCAGGCCATCCGGGTAGCCGCTGCCGTCGTGGGCCTCGTGATGGGCACGGATCAAGCGCGCCACGGGCACGGCATCGCTGCGGCCGGTGGCCAGGAAGATGTGCTCGCCGCGCACCGGGTGCTCGCGCATGATCGCGCGCTCCTGCTCGGTGTGCCGGCGCGGACTCAACAGCACGTCGTCGGGAATGCCGATCTTGCCGATGTCATGGAAGCGCGCCGCCAGCGCGACGTGCCCGCAGCGTTCGTCGTCCATGTCGCAGTGAACGGCCAGGCGCTGGGCGAGCAGGCCAACGCGGTCGCAGTGGTGGCGGGTGTAGGCATCGCGCATCTGCAGCGACATCGACAGCGCATCGATCAGGCAGGCATCGGTATGCAGCAGGTCGGGGGGAGTGGAATGGAGCATGGAGAGACGGTGCGCCACCTTGGCACGCGGAAACAACAAGGCCCGCATGTGCGGGCCCGGTTGGGTTGGGGGATGCATAGGGTACCGCGCGTGGCCGCCTCAGCGTACCGCCAGGGTCAGCAGCAGGGCGCGGGCCGCGTTGAAGCGGTCTTCCGGCAACGGCAGCGGGTGCTTGATGCGCAGCTTGTCCGGCCCGTCCATGGCATACAGGTTGGGCTGCTTCTGGATCAGCTGGATCACCGCCATCGGGTCGATGTTCGGCTTGGATTCGAACACGATGCGGCCGCCGTTCTCGCCCAGATCCAGCTTGCGGATGCCCAGGGTGTTGGCCTGCAGCTTCAGTTCGGCAATGGCGAACAGGTGCTTGGCCGCATCCGGCAACAGGCCGAAGCGGTCGATCATCTCCACCTGCAGCTCGCGCAGCGCATCGCTGTCACGCGCGCTGGAAATGCGCTTGTACAGGGTCAGGCGGGTGTGCACGTCCGGCAGGTAGTCTTCCGGAATCAGCGCCGGCACGTGCAGTTCCACTTCGGCACCGCGCACTTCCTCGCCGGCATCCAGGTCGGGCAGCTTGCCCTGCTTGATGCTGCGCACCGCGCGTTCGAGCAGCTCGGTATAGAGGCTGAAGCCCACTTCGGCCATCTGCCCGCTCTGGTCCTCGCCCAGCAGCTCGCCGGCGCCACGAATTTCCAGATCGTGCGTGGCCAGGGTGAAGCCGGCGCCCAGTTCGTCCATCGAGGCGATGGCTTCCAGTCGCTTTTCCGCATCCGGGGTGATCGAACGACGGTCCGGCGCCACCAGGTAGGCATAGGCGCGGTGGTGCGAACGACCCACGCGGCCGCGCAGCTGGTGCAGCTGGGCCAGGCCGAAGCGGTCGGCTCGGTTGATGATGATGGTGTTGGCGTTGGGGATGTCGATGCCCGATTCGATGATCGTGGTCGACAGCAGCACGTTGAAGCGCTGCTTCTGGAAATCCAGCATCACCTTTTCCAGCTCGCGCTCGGGCATCTGCCCGTGGGCGATGCCGATGCGCGCCTCCGGCACCAGCTCGGACAGCTCGCGCTGCATGCGGCCGATGCTTTCCACATCGTTGTGCAGGAAGTACAGCTGGCCACCACGGGCCAGCTCGCGCTGGAAGGCTTCACGCAGCAGCGCGTTGTCCCACTGGGTGATGAAGGTCTGCACCGCCAGCCGGTTCGGCGGCGGGGTGGCGATGATCGACAGGTCGCGCAGGCCGGCCATGGCCATGTTCAAGGTTCGCGGGATCGGCGTGGCGGTCAGGGTCAGCAGGTGCACGTTGGCGCGCAGCGCCTTCAGTGCCTCCTTCTGGCGCACGCCGAAACGCTGCTCCTCGTCGACGATGACCATGCCCAGGTCCTTGAACTTCACGTCCGGCTGCAGCAGGCGATGGGTACCGACGATGACGTCGATGGTGCCGGCGGCGACCTTCTCCAGTTCGGCCTTGATTTCCTTGGTGCTCTTGAAGCGCGACAGCACTTCCACCTTCAGCGGGTAATCGGCGAAGCGGTCGCGGAAATTGCGGTAGTGCTGTTCGGCCAGCAGCGTGGTCGGCACCAGCACGGCCACCTGCTTGCCGGCGCTGGCCGCGGCAAACGCCGCGCGCACGGCCACTTCGGTCTTGCCGAAGCCGACGTCGCCACAGACCACGCGGTCCATCGGCTGGCTGCTGGCCAGGTCGCGCAGGGTCGCGTCGATGGCGGCCAGCTGGTCGGGGGTTTCCTCGAACGGGAAGCCGGCCGCGAATGGTTCGTACATGGCGCGGTCCACCTGCAGCGCCAGGCCGGCACGCGCCTGGCGGCGGGCCTGGATCTCCAGCAGCTCGGCGGCCACGTCGCGGACCTTTTCGGCGGCCTTGCGCTTGGCCTTGGTCCACTGCTCGCCACCCAGCGAATGCAGCGGCGCGGTTTCCGCCGAGGCACCGGAGTAGCGGCTGATCAGGTGCAGCTGGGCCACCGGCACGTACAGCCGGTCACCCTTGGCGTATTCGATTTCCAGGAACTCGCCGGGCATGCCGCCGACGTCCATCGCAATCAGGCCGCGGTAGCGGCCCACGCCATGGTCTTCGTGCACGATCGGCGCACCCTCGGTCAGCTCGCCGAGGTCGCGGATGATGGCTTCCGGCTCGCGGCCGGCACGGCGCGTGCGGCGGGTGCTGCCGGCACGCTCGGGGAACAGCTGGCGCTCGGTCAGCACCGCGATGCGTGGCTCGTCCAGCGCGAAGCCGTCTTCCAGCGGTGCCACGGTGATGGCAAAGCGCGCGTCGCCGGCCAGGAACGTTGGCAGGTCGGCCACCACCGGCGGCTTCAGCTCGGTGGCCTGCAGCACTTCCAGCAGGGCTTCGCGGCGGCCCGGTGAATCGGCGGCGATCAGCACCCGGCCCGGGTAGTGGCCGAGGAAGGATTTCAGTGCATCGCCGGCGGGCGCATCGCGCGCGGCCACCGGCAGCGGCGGCAACGGCTGGTCACCCAGCGCATGCGCATCGGCGATGCGGGCGTGCTCGGGTGCCCACACCTCGATGCGCGCGGCATCGTTCAAGCGTTCGCGCAGCAGTTCCGGCGACAGGTACAGCGACGACGGCGGCAGCAGCGGCCGTTCGACATCGTGGCGGCGCTGCTCGTAGCGGTCACCGGTCTGCGCCCAGAAGGCCACCGCCGCTTCATCCGCACCGGTGCACACCACCGGCAGGCTGCCGGCGGGCAGGTAGTCGAACAGGGTGGCGGTGCGGTCGAAGAACAGCGGCAGGTAGTACTCGATGCCGGCCGGGGCCAGCCCGGATTTCAGATCCTGGTACAGCGAACTGCGCCGGGTATCGACATCGAAGCGCTCGCGCAGCGTGCCCAGCACGCGGGCGATGCTGGCATCGTCCATCGGCACTTCGCGGCCGGGCAGCATGTGCACGGCCTCGACCTTGTCCAGCGAGCGCTGGCTTTCCGGATCGAAGGCACGGATCGAATCGATGTCCTCGTCCAGCAGTTCCACCCGCAGCGGCTCGTCGGCGCCCATCGGGAACACGTCCAGCAGGCCACCGCGTACGGCGAAATCGCCCGGGTCCATGACCTGCGGCACGTTGCGGTAGCCGGCGCTTTCCAGGCGGCGCTTCTCGGCCTCCAGGTCCAGGCGCTGGCCGACCTTCAGGTCGAAGCTGCCACCGATGACGTAGCTGCACGGGGCCAGCTGCTGCAGCACCGTCTGCACCGGCACCACCACCAGGCCGCGCTTGAGCGAGGGCAGGCGGTGCAGGGCGGCCAAGCGCTGCGAAATGATGTCCGGGTGCGGGCTGAAGCGGTCGTAGGGCAGGGTTTCCCAATCTGGGAACGCCACCACCGGCAGGTCCGGATCAGCGCCGATCAGGGTCTGCAGGTCGGCTTCGAGCTGGTTGGCACCGTGGTTGTCACGGGCAATCACCAGCAGCGGCGCGTCGTGCGTGCGCGCCGCCTGGACCAGGTACCAGGCCAGGGCGGTCGGTGATGCGGGGGCGCGCCACCAGGCGCGGAGCTGGCCGGCACGAGGCAGCGGCGGGGCGGGGTATGAAGTACGCGACATGGACCGCCGATCTTAGCAGAAGGGGGTGTCGCTACCGTGTGCGCACCATGCCGTAGCGCCGGCATGCTTCCCGCGTAGCGTCGAGCTTGCTCGACTTCCGGTGAAGAAATTCCGGTGAAGATACGCCGGCCAGCGGCCGGCGCTACCTCAATTGTCCAGTTCCAGCACCATGCGCACCAGGCCGTCGGCGCCATTGGGGTGCGGCACCGGCTTGAAGCCCAGCGAGGCGGCCAGCTGCTTCATCGGCTCGTTTTCGGCGGCCACGTCGCCATACAGGCGGTCGAGGTACTTGCCGCGGCCCCATTTGACCAGCTTGCGCATCAGCTGGCGGCCCAGGCCCTGGCCGATCAGGAACCGGCTGATGAGGATCGCGTACTCGGCTTCGCGGGTACCGGGGATGATCGAGGCACGCGCGACCGCGCCGACCACCGCTTCACCGGCCGGCAGCGATTCGGCGGCCACCAGGGTGATTTCGGTCTTCGGGTTGGGGTGGGTCAGGCGCTGGGTCGTGTCCGGCGAAAGCTCGGTCACCGACTGCAGGAAACGGTCGCGGATTTCTTCCGGCCCGAACAGGCTGAAGGCCGCCTGCAGCGGCGCGCCATCTTCCGGGCGGATGGGGCGGATCAGCAGCTCGTGGCCGCTGGGAGCCTTGAAGATCTCATGCCAGGGCGGCATGCGGTTGCGAGTGGCCATACCGGGTGATTCCTTGGTGGTCCATCGATTGTGGCATCACCGGGGCTGCATTCCGTGAACGAAAGGCTCACGTGCGTACAGCCTCGTGAAGACGGCAGATCGTCCCCTGATTGTCGACCCAGCGTGCCTTATTCCGGAGCCTTGAGCCAATCCAGGCGGGTGGTGGCCCCGGGCTCGCCCAGGTGCTGGCGCAGCGCCGGCAGGGCCGGGCCGACCACCCGGTCGAACTGCCAGGGGGCGTTGAGCAGCAGCATGCCGCTGCCGTTGAGGCGCAGCGGGGAATCGTCCGGACGCACCAGGAATTCAATGGTCATGGCCGATTTCACCGGCAGGGCGGCGGCCTTGCGCAGGAAATGCAGGATGGTGCGGCGCTGCTTGATCGGGAACCAGACCGCGCAGGTGGCCTGCGGCCAGCGCGCCAGGGTCTCGGCCAGCGCAGCCAGGATGGCTTGGTATTCGGCATCCTGCGCTTCATACGGCGGGTCGATCAGGACCAGGCCACGGCCGATCTTGCTGCCGTTGACCTTCGGCGGCAGCTGCGAACGCAGCAGCGCGTAGCCATCGCCCTGATGCACGCCGACGCGGCTGTCATGGGCGAACAGCGCCTTCAGCGAGGCCGCTTCGTCGTCCTGCAGCTCGCAGACCGCCATCCGGTCCTGCGCGCGCATGGCCTGGGCGCTCAGCAGCGGCGAGCCCGGGTAGGTGATCATCGCCCCTACCGGGTTGTCGGCCTGCACGGCCTTCAGGTAGCGCTCGACCACTTCCGGCAGCTTGGGCTGGGCCATCAGGCGCATGATTCCCGCTTCGGCCTCCAGGGTCTTGCGGCCCTCTTCGCTGGCCAGCAGGTAACGGCCGGCACCGCCATGGGTGTCGAGCACGAAGAACGGGCTGTCCTTGCGCTTGAAGCTGTCGATCAGGGCCAGCTGCACGATGTGCTTGAGGACATCGGCATGGTTGCCGGCATGGAAGGCGTGGCGATAGTTCATGGGCGGCAGTGTACGGGGCGGTGGCCGCAGCGGCTATGCTGCGCGCCATGACACACCCCGTTGCCCAGGTCCTGGTGGTCGAGGACGAAGCCGCCATCGCCGAAACCGTGCTGTACGCCCTGCGCAGCGAAGGCTACGCCGCCAGCCACTGCCTGCTCGGCGGGCAGGCCCTGCAGCGCCTGCAGGAGGGCGATGTGGACGTGGTGGTGCTGGACGTGGGCCTGCCCGACCTGAGTGGCTTCGAGGTCTGCCGCCGTCTGCGTGCCCTGCCGGGGCCGCAGGCGCAGGTGCCGGTGATCTTCCTGACCGCCCGCAACGATGAGCTGGACCGCGTGCTGGGCCTGGAACTGGGCGCCGACGATTACATGGCCAAGCCCTTCTCGCCGCGCGAGCTGGTGGCCCGGGTCCGTGCCCGGCTGCGCCGGGTGGTGCCCGCCGCGCCGGCCGTGGCGGCAGTCGAGCCCGGCTGGCGCGAGCACGGTGCATTCGCCATCGACCGCGAGGGCCGGCGCATCCGCTACCAGGGCCACACCCTGGACCTGACCCGCTACGAATACGCCCTGCTGGAAGCGCTGCTGCAGCGCCCCGGCGCCATCCTCAGCCGCGCCCAGCTGATGGACCGCGGCTGGGACAGCAGCGCCGACAGTGCCGACCGCACCGTCGATACCCACGTCAAGACGCTGCGCGCCAAGCTGCGTGCCGCCGGTGCCAGCGACGACCCGATCCGCACCCATCGTGGCCTGGGCTACGCGCTGGAGACCTGAGCCATGCGCCTGGTACTGAAGCTGTTCCTGGGCTTCTTCCTCATTACGGGTATCGCCGCGTTTTTCGTCATGCGCGTGTTTGTCAACGAGGTGAAGCCCGGCGTGCGCGAGGCGATGGAATCGACCCTGGTGGATGCGGCCAACGTACTGGCCGAAATGGCTGCCTCCGACGTCAAGGCCGGCACGATCGGCACAGGCAGCTTCACCCGCAACCTGGCCAAGGCCCGCCAGCGCGACCTGAAGGCGATGGTCTGGCGCTTTCCCAAACGTTCGCTGGATTACCGGGTGACGATCACCGATGCGCGCGGCATCGTCATCTACGATTCGCTGGGCCGCGACGTCGGTCGCGACAATTCGCGCTGGAACGATGTCTACCGCACGCTGCGCGGTGAGTACGGCGCGCGCTCCAGCCCGGAAGTACCCGGCACCGACGGCGACACGGTGATGCACGTGGCCGCGCCGGTCTACGACCCCGCCGACGGCCATACCATCATCGGCGTGCTCAGCCTGGCCCAGCCCAACCGCAGCATCGATCCGTTCATTGCCGCCAGCCAGCGCGCCATCATGGAGCGCGGCGCATGGCTGATCGGCCTGTCGGCGCTGGTTGGCGTGCTGGTGACGATGTGGCTGACCACCGGCCTGGGCCAGCTAAGCCGATATGCGCGTGCGGTCACGGCAGGTGAGCCGGTGCCGCCGCCCCGACGCCGCCGCGATGAGATCGGTGATCTCGGCCAGGCGCTGGAAACGATGCGCCGCAAGCTGGAAGGCAAGGCCTATGTCGAGCAGTACGTGCAGTCGCTGACCCACGAGATGAAAAGCCCGCTGGCCGCCATCCGCGGGGCCGCCGAACTGCTGCAGGAGCCGATGCCCGATGCCGACCGCGCGCACTTCGCACGCAGCATCGTCGACCAGCAGGAGCGGCTGACCGAGACCATCGACAAGCTGCTGGCGCTGGCCGAAGTGGAACAGCATGGCTGGCTGCAGACCCGCGATCCGATCGCGCCCGCCACGCTGCTTGATGATGCCGCTGCTGCCGCACAGGTGCGTGCACAGGCGGCCGGCGTAGGGGTGCGGATCGGTGCGGTGCCGGACCTGCGCGTGCACGGCGATGCCTACCTGCTGCGGCAGGCGCTGCAGAACCTGATCGACAACGCGGTGGCGTTCTCGGCGCCCGGCGGTGAGGTCGAGCTGGACGCAGTGGCCGATGGCCGGGGCGTGCGCCTGCAGGTGGCCGATCGTGGCGCGGGCGTGCCCGAGTACGCGCGTGACCGGGTGTTCGAGCGCTTCTATTCGCTGGCCCGGCCGCGCAGTGGCCGGCGCAGCTCTGGTCTCGGCCTGCCGTTCGTGCAGGAAGTGGCGCGCCTGCACGATGGCCGCGCCAGCCTCGAGCCTCGGCCCGGCGGCGGTACCGTGGCCAGCCTGTGGCTGCCGCTGGGTGTGCCGGTACAGCGCGCCCGCCGCTGACTTCACACTCGCTTCAAATTCGCCACAAACCCCGCTCACCGCCGCCGTCCATCCTGCAGCCCTCTCCAACGAGGATGGACGATGAAATCCCTGAAGATGCTGTTGCGGTTCGCCATCGTCGGCGGACTGATCCTGCTGCTGCTGATCCCGCTGACGATGATCCGCGGCGTCATCAACGAACGCAGTGCGTACCGCGACGAAGCTTTCGCGCGGGTAGCCGACAGCCGCGCCGGTGCGCAGCGTCTGGTCGGCCCGGTACGGGTGGTGCCGTGGGTGGAACGCCAGCAGGTCGAGGTGGTCGATGCCAAGGGCAACAAGAAGACCGAGGAGCAGGTGACCGAAGGACACTGGCTGCAGATGCCGGCGTCGCTGGACGTGGGCGGCGAGATGCTGCCGAGCCAGCGCGAGGTCGGCCTGTTCAAGGTGCCGGTGTACAGCTGGAACGGCCAGATCAAGGCCACCTTCGCCGCCGACGATTACCCGGTGAAGCCTGGCCGCAGTTACGGCCAGCCGTACGTGGTGCTGGGTGTGTCCGATGCGCGCGGCCTGGTCGGCACGCCGGACCTGCGTGTGGATGGCAAACAGGTACGGCTGCTGCCGGGCGTCGGCGCGGCCAGCCAGGTCGGCCGTGGCCTGCACGCGCCGGTGGCCGGCTTCGCCGAGAGCCACGGTGGCACCCTGGCCGGCAGCAGCATCGAACTGGACCTGCGCCTGGATGGCAGCCGCGCGCTGTCGGTGGTGCCGGTGGGCGATGACACCCGGATCGCACTGCACTCGCGCTGGCCGCACCCATCCTTCAGCGGTGCGTTCCTGCCCAACGAACGCCGCGTCGATGCGCAGGGGTTCAACGCGCAGTGGGCGGTGTCCTCGCTGGCCTCGGATGCACAGGCACAGCTGCGCCGTGACGGTGCGATGGATTCGCAGGCGGTGACCGTGTCGCTGGTCGATCCGGTCGACACCTATACCCAGGCCGACCGCGCCTCCAAGTACGGCATCCTGTTCGTGGTGCTGACCTTCGTCGGCTTCATTCTGTTCGAGCTGATCAAGTCGCTGCGCATCCACCCGCTGCAGTACCTGATGGTCGGCCTGGCGCTGGCGATCTTCTTCCTGCTGCTGATCAGCCTGTCCGAGCACATCACCTTCTGGAAGGCCTATCTGGTCTCGGCCGTGGCCTGCATCGGCCTGCAGGCGGTGTACCTGGCCCATGTGCTGGGGCACTGGAAGCGCGGCCTCGGCTTCGCCGCGCTGCTGACGCTGCTGTACGGCGCGCTGTATGGCCTGCTGGTCTCGGAAAACAACGCGCTGCTGATGGGATCGCTGCTGCTGTTCGTGATCCTGGCGCTGGCGATGTGGGTGACCCGCCGGGTCGACTGGTACGCGCTGGGCGCGGAACTGAAGTAAGGAGCAGGCCATGGGCTGGCGCCAGGGATTACGGCAACGGGCACGGCAGGGCATTCCGGCCCTGCTGGAAGTGGATGCGCTGCTGCAGGCACATGGCGTGCTGGCGGCCCTGCCGGGGGCACGGATCGCCCCCGGCCTGGTCCGTTTCCAGCTGGCGGCGGTGACCTGCGAAGGACTGCAGCGGCAGGGACTGGACTGGCTGGTGGGCGCGCATCACGGACGCGGCGTGCTGGCCGGGCGGGTGCCGCGCTACCGGCCATGGCAGGCCGGGGCGGCCGCGCTGGCGGAGATCGGCATCGATGGGTTGCCGCCGGACTGGCCGGCGCATGCAGCGGTGTACGGCTGCAGCAGCGTGGACCAGCGCCACTGGCTGTTGCTGCTGCCGGAGCGCGCGCAGCTGTGGCTGGGGTGGCGCGGGTGATTCACCGTGACCTGGTGGGTGCGAACGGCCGAAATCTGGTGGGTGCGAACCTTGGTTCGCACGCTCATGTGCCGCCCATGACCGATGGGACGGGGGCGCTGCGCTGCTGCTGGCTAGACTCGATGGGTTGACGATCAAGCCGAAGGGCAGGGGTGTGGCGTGTTGAAGTGGAACGGGCTGAAGTGGGGTGTGCTGGCCGCATCGCTGGCGATGGGTGGCAATGCAATGGCGCAGCAGCGTGAACCGGTGGATCTGGACATGGTCAGCCGTATCCGCCAGGAGGCCTTCCACCGTTCGCAGGTGATGGACACCTTCAGCTACCTCACCGAACGCATCGGCCCGCGCCTGACCAATTCGCCGGCGATGGGCCGCGCCAATGCCTGGACCCGCGGCAAGTTCAGCGAATGGAAGCTGGACAACGTGCACGACGAAGCCTTCGATGAGTTCGGTCGCGGCTGGGAATTCACCTCGGCCAGCGTGGAAATGCTGGGCGACCGCGTGCAGCCGCTGCACGCCCTGCCCAAGGCGTGGACGCCCGGCACCCGCGGCCCGGTCGAGGGCGAGCTGGTGCACGTGGAGATCAAGAAGCCCGAGGACATCGAGCAGTACCGCGGCAAGCTGCGCGGCAAAATCCTGCTGCTGGGCGAGGCCCGCGAGTACAAGCGCGGTACCGAGCCGGACTCGCATCGTCACGACGCCACCTCGCTGGAAGGCCTGCAGGAATTCACCCTGCCCAAGGACGCGGCTGCCGAGCGCGCAAAGCGGGTGAAGGAGTACAAGGAGCGCCAGGAGCTGACCGCCAAGGTCAACGCCTTCTTCGTGGAAGAGGGCGCGCTGGCGTCGATCAGCATCAGTGGCTGGGACAACGGCATCATCCGCGTCGCCGGTGGCGGTTCGCGCAAGGCTGGCGAATCGGTGGGCATCCCGGAACTGGCGATGATCGCCGAGCACTTCAACCCGCTGGTGCGCGCGCTGGACGCCAAGCAGACCGTGCGCCTGCGCGTGGACGTGGCCGCGCGCTTCACCGACGAGGCCGACCAGCCCGGCTACAACACGCTGGCCGAGATCCGCGGCAGCAGCAAGCCCGATGAAGTGGTGATGATCGGCGCCCACCTGGATTCGTGGCACAGCGGCACCGGGGCGGCCGACAACGCCGCCGGCGTGGCGGTGATGATGGAGGCCATGCGCATCCTCAAGGCCACCGGTGCCAAGCCGAAGCGGACCATCCGCGTGGCGTTGTGGAGCGGCGAGGAACAGGGCCTGATCGGCTCGCAGGCCTATGTGGCCAAGCACTTCGGTCGTTTCCCGGAACCCAACGACCCGGCGCAGAAGGCGCTGCCGGCGTCGCTGCGCGACCCGACCGGTGCGCTGCAGAAGACCCGCGATTACGGCAAGTTCCAAGTCTACTTCAACATGGACAACGGCTCGGGCCGGTTCCGCGGCATCTATGCCCAGGAAAACCTGGCGGCCATGCCGATCTTCGAAGCCTGGCTGGCCCCGTTCCATGACGTGGGCGCCACCACCGTGGCGACCCGCAACACCGGCAGCACCGACCACATCAGCTTCGACCGCATCGGCCTGCCGGGCTTCCAGTTCATCCAGGACCGGCTGGACTACTTCACCAACGTCCACCACAGCCACCTCGATACCTGGGACCACGCCGAGCCGGACGACCTGAAGCAGGCCGCGGCCATCGTCGCCTCCTTCGCCTACAACGCGGCGATGCGCGAGCCGTCTTTCCCGCGCAAGGCTGAACCGCAGCCGTAAAAGGCAGGCGGGGAGGGGCCGGACGCGTCCGCCCCTCCTTGCCCTTACGGGGCTGGTGGTAAAATCGGCGGATTCCCGTTCCCCGAGCCGTCCATGACCTGCCGCACCCGCTTCGCCCCCAGCCCCACCGGTTACCTGCACATCGGCGGTGCCCGCACCGCGCTGTACTGCTGGCTGGAGGCCCGCCACCGTGGCGGCGAGTTCGTGCTGCGCATCGAGGACACCGACCGTGAACGCAGCACCCAGGGCGCGATCGACGCGATCCTGGAGGCGATGGACTGGCTGGGCCTGGACTACGACGTCGGCCCGATCTACCAGACCGACCGCGTAGCCCGCTACCTGGAAGTGGCCGAGCAGCTGGTGGCCGACGGCAAGGCGTACTACGCCTACGAGACCCGCGAAGAGCTGGACGCGATGCGCGAGGCCGCCATGGCCAAGCAGGAAAAGCCGCGCTACAACGGCGCCGCGCGTGAGCTGGGCCTGCCGCGCAGGGACGACCCGAACCGCGTCATCCGCTTCAAGAACCCGCTCGACGGCACCGTGGTGTTCGACGACCTGATCAAGGGCCGCATCGAGATCGCCAACAGCGAGCTGGATGACATGGTCATCTTCCGCCCTGACGGCTACCCCACCTACAACTTCGCGGTGGTGGTGGACGACTGGGACATGGGCATCAGCGAGGTCATCCGCGGCGACGACCACATCAACAACACCCCGCGCCAGATCAACCTGTACGAAGGCATCGGCGCCCCGGTGCCGAAGTTCGGCCACATGCCGATGATCCTGGACGAGCAGGGCGCCAAGCTGTCCAAGCGCACCGGCGCGGCCGACGTGATGCAGTACAAGGACGCCGGCTACCTGCCCGACGCGCTGCTGAGCTACCTGGCCCGCCTGGGCTGGTCGCACGGTGACCAGGAGCTGTTCAGCCGCCAGGAACTGATCGAGCTGTTCGACGTGACCAACTGCAATTCCAAGGCGTCGCGTCTGGACATGGCCAAGCTGGGCTGGGTCAACCAGCACTTCCTGAAGACCGAGGAGCCGGCCAGCATCGTGCCGCACCTGGTCTACCAGCTGGAAAAGCTGGGCCTGGACGTGGCTGCCGGCCCGGCCCCGGTGGACGTGGTGATCGCCCTGCGCGAGCGCGTGCAGACGCTGAAGGAAATGGCCGAGAAGGCCGTGGTCTGGTACCAGCCGCTGACCGAGTACGACGACGCCGCCGTGGCCAAGCACTTCAAGGCCGGCGCCGAACTGCCGCTGGGCAAGGCCCGCGAGCTGCTGGCAGCCCTGCCGGAATGGACCGTCGAGGCGGTGGGCGTGGCTCTGCACGACGCCGCCGCTGCCCTGGAAATGGGCATGGGCAAGGTGGCCCAGCCGCTGCGCGTGGCCATCACCGGCACCCAGGTCAGCCCTGACATTTCCCATACCGTGTACCTGGCCGGGCGCGAACAGGCCTTGAAACGCATCGATGTGGCCATCACCAAGGTAGCAACGGCCTGAGCCCTGCGGCCCAGACCCAACCGGAGAACGCGCATGCCCGCCAAACCTGCTTCTGCCTGTACCGCCCCGCACCACCACGTCCACGACGCATCGGATTTCGTGGCGGTGGTCGAGCGTGTCTCGCGCGAGCGCGGCCTGCGCCTGACCCCGATCCGCGCCAACGTGCTCAAGCTGATCGCCGAGGCCGGCAAGCCGGTCAAGGCCTACGAGCTGCTGGAGTGGGTGCGCAACGGCAAGGGCGTGGGCGCCGATGCCCCGCCCACCGTGTACCGCGCGCTGGACTTCCTGATGGCCAATGGCTTTGTGCACAAGCTGGAATCGGTGAATGCCTTTGTGGCCTGCCACCACCCCAGCAGCGCGGCGCACTCGGTGCCGTTCCTGATCTGCAACAGCTGCCACAGCGCGGTGGAGCTGGAAGACCGGGAAATCGTCACCCAGCTGGAAAAGCGCGCCAAGGAACTGGGTTTCCAGCCGCAGGCGCAGACTCTGGAAGTGCACGGCCTCTGCGCCCGCTGCGCCGGCTGACAGCCACGGGGGGTAGAGTCGACCGTTGGTCGACTATCGCGCGAAGCGCATGACGACCGGGGTCGGATCCCTTTGCCCCAGGCAAAGGGCTCTGACCCCATCTCACAGACGCTGCCGCAGCCGCTTCAACGCCACCTTGCGCGCAGCAACCATCTCTTCCTCCTCCAGCGGCAGCGACTGCAGCCACGCGATCGCTTCCGCCACCGATGCACCGCGCGCGGCATACAGCGCCAAGCTGCGGCCCTGCGCCGTCGGCGCCTGTTCCCACGCGCGCTGGACCTGGCGCAACAGCGCCTGCTGCGTCGCCACCGGCACCACGACGCCCTTGTCGAACGACAGCAGCGAATTCAACGCAGCCAGCGCCCGCGACGGCGCCGACATCGGATCGCCCTGGCTGAAATCCGCCTGCGCGCAGAACCCCAGCAGCGCCATCACCGACGCCTCGCTGCGCACGTCCTCCAGCACACCGATCGCATAGGTCGCCCGCCGCGGATCATCCAGCAGCGGCTGCAGCCCCGCCACGCCACCATGGCCGAATGCCGCACACGCCTGCGCCCACGGCGCCATCGGCGCAAGGTGGGTGCCATCGGCGTTGTACTGGAACTCCTCGCGCCAGCCGTACAGCGCACACAGACGCTCGATCTCGGCAGCGCCTTCTGCACCGTGTTCCAGCACGAAGCGGATCAGATCCTCCACTTCCACAGCGCCGCCATGTTCCAGCGGCGCAGGCCCCTTGGCCGCCTTCTTGGCCAGTGCGTTGAATTTCATGTCTTCTGCATGTTCCTGGCATAGAGCAGTCGAGCATGGCTCGACTCTACAAATAAGGCGGAGCCTCAGGCCCTGCTTTTGATTCTATTCCTTTGAATCACGTGGCTGACGCGCACGCAGAATGTCCGTGGCCGGGTGGGTGGGGCAGGCGGGACCGCAGGCGCCATGGATGGCGCCTACGAGCCCCCATGGACGGGTTTACGGCGTGTCCCGCCTGCCCCACTCACCCGGCCCATCCAGCAATCCAACCGCAACGATCAGCCACGAGGGGCTCCGCCGTTCGCCGCCTACGGCGAAGCCGCGCGGTTGGGCAGCAAGAGCAGTCGACCAACGGTCGACTCTACCGTTGCGGTGCCGGTGCCGGTGCCGGTGCCGCTGTCGCCGCAGGCGCAGGCTCCGCCCCTGTATCCACCCGCGCGATCACCGACATCCCCGGCCGCAACCGCGCCGCCAGCGCCTGCCCCGGATCAATCGAAATCCGGATCGGCAACCGCTGCACCACCTTGGTGAAGTTGCCGCTGGCATTGTCCGGGCGCAGCACGCTGAACTCCGAGCCGGTGGCCGGCGCGATCTGCTCCACATGGCCACGCAGCACCTGTCCCTGGAAGGCGTCCACGGTGAAGGTGACCGGCTGGCCGATGCGCATTTGCCAGGTCTGGCCTTCCTTGTAGTTGGCCACCACCCACAGCGCCTCCGGCACCAGGAACAGCAGCTGCGAACCGGCCGCCACGTACTGGCCCACGCGCACGCTGGCCTCGCTGATCTGCCCGTCGCGCGGCGCATGGATGACCGTGTTGGCCAGATCGATGCGGGCCAGTTCCAGCTGCGCCTGCGCGCTTTCCACCTGCGCCTCCAGGCCCTTGCGCGCCACCTGGGTCGACACCAGGGTTTCCTCGGCGATGCGGATCTGTGCCTGCGACTGCTGCACGCTGGCCTGGGCCGATGCCTGCGACGTGCGGAACTTGTCGCGATCGTTGATCGACACCAGCTGCTGCGCGGCCAGTTCCTCATAACGCTTGGCTTCGTTGCGCGAGCGCTGCAGCTCGGCCTGGCCGGCCGACAGCGTGGCGCGTGTCGACGCGATCTGTGCGCGGTTCTGTGCCTGCGACTGGTCCGAGTTGGCCAATGCCGCGCGCGCGCTGTCCAGCGTCGCTTCGGCCTGCGCCACCTTCTGCGCGTAGATGCGGTCGTCGATGCGCAGCAGCGGCTCGCCCTTCTTCACGTGCTGGAAGTCCTTCACCAGCACCTCGGTGACATAGCCGGCCACCTGCGGCGCCATCACCGTGATCTGCCCGCGCACGTAGGCGTTGTCGGTGACCATCACGCTGCTGGTGAACGGCCACAGGTTCCAGGCACGCAGGATCAGCGCGATGCCCAGCAGCGCCACCACCACCATCACCACCACGCTGCGGGCGCTGGGCCTGAGGTATTTCGGTGCCGCCGCCGGCGCGGCAGGCGTGGGCGCAGGCGCGGCATCGGTCGGCGGCGGTGGGCTGACGTTCTCGGGGGCGTCGCTGTCGGGGCGGGGCGGTAGCGGGGACATGGCGGCGGGCTCAGTGGGGCGGGGCGGCGGTGACCGCAAGGGGCGGAGATGGATGGCGCTTGTGCCATTGCTTCAGGACGGCGGTGCGCAGCGACAGCAGCAGCAACCAGCACAGGAAGCCGATGGCCAGCCAGCCGCTCAGGGTGAACACATCATTGAAGGCGCGCACATTGGCTTCGCGGCGGGCCGTGGTCGCCAGCTGCGCGGTGCCCTGCGCGCTGCGCAGCACCGGGTCGGTGATCTGCGCGGCGTAGATCTGCTGCTGGATGCGCAGGCGCTGTGCGACCACCGGGTCGGCCGGATCGAGCTGGCTGGTGATCGCGCTGGAATACAGCTGCTCGCGGTGCAGCTGGAAGGTGCCCAGCACCGCCGAACCGGCCAGGCCACCCAGGGTCTGGGTGATCGACAGGGTGACCAGGAAGGTGATCATGTGGTCCACGCCCTGTTTGAGCGCCGCGGAAATGCCGAGCATGATCAGCGGGCCCATGAACATGCCGGCGCCGACCGAGGCCAGGAACTGGCTGATGTAGAAATCATGTGGCCGGTCCAGGCTGGTGCGGTTCTGGTCGAAGAACGCGGCGGTTCCCAGCAGCAGGATGGCCATCAGCAACTGCGCGATCAGGCGCTTCGGTCCAAAGGTCAGCGAGGCACCGGCAATGCCGACGATCACCCCGGCCAGGATCACCACGAACAGCGGGCGCATCTGGTCCGGGCCCATGCCCAGCGTGCGCATCAGGTTGACCACGCCGTAGGACTGTTCGGTGGTGAGGAAGCGCAGCAGGAACGCGCCGACGATGAAGTGCAGTACCGGCAGCGTCGACAGCCAGCGGATCTGCAGCAGCGGGTTGCGCCGGTAGTGCTCGATGATCAGCGCGGTGGTCGCCAGCGTGATCGAAGCGACCAGCGCCCAGCCCAGCCATGGGGTGTTCAACCACCAGCGCGTGTAGCCCTGCGCCAGCACCACCACCAGCAGGGCCACGGCCGGCGCGAGCAGGGCGAAGGTGAGGAAATCCAGCGGCTCGAACGCCTTGACCTGCATGCCTGGCGGCAGCTTCAGCACCACCACCGCGGCAAACGCACACAGGGCCAGCCCGGCCTCGAATGAGTACAGCTGGTGCCACTGGCCGGTATCCACCAGTGCCGGCGAGACGATCCAGGCGATGGGCACCGCCAGCTGCGAGAGGCCCACGCCCACCACCAGCAGGTTGCCGGTGAAACGCCGCGGCAGCGCCTGCAGCATGTACAGCGTGCCCAGCGTCGAGCACGCCGCACCCGCAAAGCCGCTGGCCGCGCGGGTCAGCAGCGTGGTTTCGAAACTGCCCACAAACAGGTGCAGCACCGCCAGCGCCGCATACAGGCCCAGGCCGATCTCGGCGAACAGGCGGATGCCGTACTGCTGGCGGAACTTGAAGGCCAGCAGGTTGGCGGTGACGTTGACCATGGCATAGGCCGCCACCAGCCAGCTGCCCTGGGTAGGCGTAAGCGCCAGCTGGCCCTGCAGGAAGGGCAGGTTGGCGGTGACCAGCGCATTGCCGAGGCCGCCGGTGATGGCCACCAGCAGCGAGACCAGCGCGTAGGCCACGCGGCGGTACGGAGGATGCCAAGGCATCGAGGCCGATCCGGGCATGGTCGGCTTCTCGTGTTCCTCCCAGTCCGGAACCGGCTTGAGGTACGGCTGGACCATCAGTGCCCCTGGTTGGCTGCTCCCTGGAGGCCGCCACGCAGCAGCTGCAGGGCGCGCCCGGCCAGCTGGGCGCGCTCTTCGCGGGTCTTGCCACGCAGGGCTGCGCCCAGCATGCCCGAGATCAGTGAAATATCCGTCTTTTCCAGATCGGGGCGGCACAGGCTGGCGGCCTTGGCGCGTGCGATGGGTGCTTCCAGCAGGTCGCGTACGGTCTCGCGCGCGAGGCGCATGGCGGGTACGTCCGAATCCACCGCGCGCCAGTAGTCGGCCAGCGCCGGCGAATCGATGATGCGCTGGGCCATGCCTTCGAAGACTTCGAACAGGGCGTCGTCGCGGTCGCCCAACTGTTCCACCTGGCGGCGGATGCGGTCGACGGTCCGCTGCAGCAGCGCCTGGATCAGCGCGGTGCGGTCGGGGAAGTTGCGGTACAGGGTGGCGCGGCCCACCTGGGCGCGTTCGACCACCAGGTCCAGGGGCGCGGTGACGCCGTGTTGGCCGAACACATGGTCGGCGGCATCAAGGATGAGGGCACGGCGGGCAGCAGCATCGGCACGTTGGGTGGTCATGGCTTCATTATCGGACAAATATGTCCGGTTGGCGAGACGTTGAGTGACGGGAATGTCCGGTTGTTGCTGTACGCACATCTTTGTAAAGGCGGCGTGAAGAGGGTGTCCGGGGAAGCGCGCCCATAAAAAACGGGGGCCACAAGGCCCCCGGGGAGAGAACGACGATGAACGTCGCCAGGAAATGGTTGGCTGGGACCCGTAGATCCACGCCATCCTTGGATGACCGATCAGAAGTACGCGCGAATGCCGAAGGCGACACCACGGCCCGGCAGCGGCGAGTAGTCACGCAGCAGCGAGGTGTGCGGACGCACTTCGCGGTTGGTCAGGTTGCTGCCATCCAGGAACACCTCGTAGCTGTTGCTGTCGCTGCGGTCCCAGCGGTAGGCGAAGTGCGCATCGACCAGGGTGTAGCCGTCGCTCGGCTCCTCGTTCTGGGCCACGTCCTTCTGCCGGCTGTAGCGCACCGCGCCCACCGAGGCGCGCCAGCCGTCCTTCGCCCAACGCAGGTCGGCGCCCACACGGGCCGGGGCGATGCGCGGCAGGTAACCGGTGTTGGCCAGGTCCACGCGGTAGTTGTGGTTGTGGTCACCGTGCGGCACGGCGATGTCCAGCGTGCGGCTGCCGCTGCCATCCAGCTTGGCCTGCACGTAGTCACCGAACACGCGCAGGTCCCAGTCGCCGGCATTGCCTTCGAACAGGTGCACCAGCGCCTCGGCCTCGGCACCCTTGAACACCGCATCCTGCTGGGTCCAGGTACGCACCGGCAGGCTTTCGGTGATGCCGGTGTCGGCCAGGTAGATGAAGTCCTTGAACTTCGTCTGGTAGATCGAGGCCGAGAAATCCAGGCGGTCGCTGTGGGTGTGGATGCCCAGCTCGACGCGCTGGCCGCGCTCGGTCTTCAGGTCGGCATCGCCGATTTCCAGCGAACGGGTGGCGATGTGCGCGCCGGCCGCGTACAGCTCTTCATTGGTCGGTGCACGCTCGGAGCTGTCCACACCGATGCGCAGGTCGACCGCTTCGTTGAGCTTCCAGATGCCCGCAGCGGACAGATTGGTGGCGTCGAACTTGCGGCGACGGTAGTCACCGGTCGGGTCCAGCTTCACCTGGTCGTGGCGGCCGCCCAGTTCCAGCTTGAACGGGCCGAACTGCTTTTCCTGCAGCACGAACAGGCCGGCGTTCTTCGTGTTGGTGTTCGGCACGAACGCTTCTTCGCCGATGGCGCCGAAATCGCTGTTGCCGAACTGCACGCCGAACGCGCCGTCCCAGCCGCCGATCTGCTGCTGCACGGCTTCCAGGCGGGTTTCGATGCCGCGGTTGGTGAAGCGGGTGGACGGCGTGCCGGCTTCCAGCTCCACGTGCTCGTAATCGGTGTACGCCACGCGCGCGTTGACGTTCTTCAGGAACGAGACCGGGTTGTAGATGCCGGCCTTGGTCTCGAAGCGGTTCTGCACCATGTCGATGCGGACGTCATGCTCGTCGCCTTCCTCCTCCTCGTCGCCATGGTCGTGGTCATGGTCGTGGTCATCGCCCTCGGCGTGCACGTGGGCGCCGTTGGGGATGCCGTAGTTGGTGCGGTAGGTGCTGGCCGACACGCCGAAGTAGCCGCCTTCACCCAGCCAGGTGGCGCCGACGCCGCCGGCGCGGGTACGGATGGAGCTGTTGTCCAGGCGGCCGCGGCGCGGCTCTTCGCCTTCCTCGCCTGCGTGGTCGTGGTCTTCGTGATGGTCTTCCAGGCTGTCGATCACCGCGTAGCCGGGGATGCGGTAGTCATCGCCGTTGCGCACCAGGCCATCGACGTGCAGCACGACGTTGCCGCTGACGCCGTCGAGTCGGAACATGCCGCTGCGCTCGTCGTTGACCGAGTTGCCACGCACTTCGGCGCGGCCGCTGAGCGGACGGTCCGGCAGTTCGCGGGCGATGCGGCCATCGACCACGTTCACTGCGCCGCCGATGGCGCCGCTGCCGAACAGCAGGGTGGCCGGGCCCTTCAGTACTTCGATCTGGTCCGCCAGGAACGGCTCGATGCTGGTGGCGTGGTCGGCGCTGACGGTGGAGGCATCCATGTTGCCCATGCCGTTGGACAGCACGGCCACACGCGGGCCTTCCTGGCCGCGGATGATCGGGCGGCCGACGCCGGGGCCGAAGAAGGTGCTCTGCACGCCGGGCAGCTTGGCCACGGTGTCACCCAGGGTGCCGGCCTTCTGCTCGTCCAGGCGTTCGCCGGCCAGTACGTCCACCGGGCGGGCCAGCGACTCGGCATCGCCCTGCAGCGGCGAGGCGGTTACCTGCACCGACGACAGCTCGGTCAGGTGGCGGTCACGATGGGTGTCCTGGTCGGCGGCGGCAAAGGCGGCCGACGGCAGCAGGGCAGCGAGGGCCAGGGCCAGGGAATGCGGCTTGAAACGTGGGGCGTGCGAGGGCATGCGGTGCTTCCTTTGTTACATTGTATCAATCGGGTGGCGCACGTATCCCGTCGTGGGACAGGGGGAGGGAAACCGTGCGGGTCGGGGAGGGATGTTATATTATTCCATAACGATTCGCCGACCCTGCTGGAAGTCATGTCCCTGTCCTCCTCCTTCCGCCGCCTGCTCGACCGCTTCGGCGCCACCGGTTCGATGCTGTGCGCCGTGCACTGCGCGGTGATCCCGGTGCTGCTGGCGATCGCCCCCTCGCTGGGCCTCTCGTTCTGGCTGAGCGACGGCGTGGAAATGACGCTGGTGGTATTCGTGACCCTGCTCGGCTTGTTCAGCCTGGTCATGGGCTACCGCCGCCATGGTGCCCTGCGCGCGCTGGGCTTCCTGCTGCCCGGCCTGGTCGCGCTGTGGGCGGGCGTGCTGGTGGATGCGCTGCACCACAATGCCGTGCCGCATGCGGTGGTGATGACCCTCGGCGGCCTGCTGGTGGGTGTGGCCCATCTGGTCAACCTGCGCCTCAACCACGTGCACGTCCACGACGCCAGCTGCGCGCACTAGGCGCGTCGTGATAGGCTTTCTGATCGTGCGCGGGGGCGCCCAGCAAGGCGGCCCCGCCGAACCCGTGTCAGTACGGGGTAACCAGATTTCACACTTGAGGAGTTGAAGACATGGGTAAGGGTGACCGCAAGACCGCCAAGGGCAAGCGCTACAACGCCAGCTACGGCAACGCCCGTTCGCACACCGCGAGCAAGGTCGCTGTAGGCGCCGGTGCCCCGGTTGCCAAGAAGACCGTGGCCAAGGCTCCGGCCAAGAAGGCCGTGGCGAAGAAGGCTGCTGCCAAGGCCTGATCCGGCCGGGTAGAGAGTCCAAGGAAAAACGCGGCGCCTGGCGCCGCGTTTTTTTGTGCCTGGCCTTCCTGCCGCAGCGCTCGCCGGGCATGGCCCGGCGGCCGTTGCGGCTCAGCGCAGCGTCTTCTGCAGCGTTTCGGCGTTGCCGTCATTCGGTGCGGCAGGCACCTGCAGCAGTTCCGCCAGCAGCGGGTACACATCGACGTTGTCGAAGCCATCGATCACCAGCCCCTGCCGGAACGACGGGCCGCGCGCCACGAACACCGCGCGCATCGAAGGCAGGGCATTGTCGAAGCCGTGCGAGCCGCGTTCCTGCCGGTCGCGCTTGGCGATGCGGTCGGCACGCAGCGCGTCCCAGCCCTCATCCATCTGGCAGACGATGGCGGGCACGCGTGGGTTGCTGCCGTAGTGCCAGCGCGCCGGCAGCGCTTCCTTCTTCCAGCATTCGTAGTGCGCGTGGCGGCCCAGCAGGGCGCGCTCGGCCTGAGCCTCACGGCCGGCCACAGGGGCGAAACCGACCGACTGCCCCTGGCTGACATTGTGCGCGATGGACGGGTCGGCCATCGACTCGGTGGACACCACATGGCCTTCGGCCACGCTGGCCATGCCATGGTCGGAGACCACGATGACGTTGGTGGTGGCCGCCAGACCGCCGGCATCCAGGCCATCGAGCACCTGGCCGATGACCTGGTCGGCCTGCACGATCGCATCGCGGTATTCGGTCGAATCCGGCCCATAGCTGTGGCCGGCGTGGTCCACGTTCTCCATGTACAGCGTGGTCAGCCGCGGGGCATCGGCATCGGTCTGCGCCAGCCATTCCAGTACCGTGCGTGCGCGCTGCTGCAGCGGTTCATTGCCGTCGTAGACCTGCCACTTGCTGGGGCGGGTGCCATGGATCTCGGCCTCGCTGCCCGGCCACGAGGTGGTCGCGGTACGCACGCCCACTTTCTCGGCGCCAACCCAGATCGGTTCGCCACCCCACCAGGCACTGTTGGTCACCGCATCGCGGTCGCCAAGGCTGAAGCGCCCGAGCTGTGCGTCGTCCATGCTGTTGTTGACGATGCCGTGGTGGTCCGGGCGCAGGCCGGTGACGATGGTGTAGTGGTTGGGGAAGGTCAGCGACGGGTAGGACGGCGTCATCCAGCGGGCACGCACCCCGCTGTCGATGATGCGCTGCAGGTTCGGGGTCAGGCCACGGTCCAGTGCATCGGCACGCAGGCCATCGATGGAGATCAGCAGCAGCTTCGGTGGCGGCGCGTCGGCGCGCGCAACCGGCGCGGACGAAGAAGGCGTGGTCGTGCAGGCCGCCAGGGGCAGCAGCAACGCCAGCGAGCAGGTCAGGCGTACGGAAGTCATCGCGACATCATAAGCGGGCGCAATGACGTGCCCAAGACACGGCGCGCAGAAGCGCGCCGTGTCCACGCATTTTTCCTTATCCCGCGCCGTCGGCGCGCCCCCTTGAACAACAAGGGGCTCCTCACCAGACACACCCCGTCGATTTCATTTCACGTCTGATGGGGCCATAGCGTGCCGACCAAGGTCGACACCTACCAACGGCCGCGACAGATGTGCCGACCAACGGTCGGCACCTACCACCAGCAGTTGCCAACAGCCGCGGGAAACTGTCGAAGGCGGGGCACTGTGGGTTTGCGGGGTGTGAGCCGCATGGGCCCGAGGCATGCCTCGGGCGGGTTGGGCAGGACGCCCAACCCCGGTCTTGCCGTGTGCGCAGGAGAGCGCACACGAGCAAGCGGCGACCAAGCCCCCATGGGTGAGGGCGCTTTGCTTGCGAAGCACTGCTTCGCAAGCGCCCGAACGCACAGCCGCCAGCGGCTGGGCCGGACCCCGGAGGGGGGTTTACGGCGTCCCCGCAAACCCACAGTGCCCCGCCATCCCACGGAATGCCGCTCCGGCTTTTGAAGTTGCCGTTGCATTGAGCGGGTGCAGGGCGCAGCGCTGCCGCGCGTGTCGACCAAGGTCGACACCTACCAACAGCTACCCAAACACTCAGGCAAACAACGGTGCCTGCCGCTGCTCCAGCCGCAGCAGGGCGGCTTTGGTTTCCAGCCCACCCCCAAACCCGGTCAGTGCACCATTGCTGCCGATCACCCGATGGCACGGCAGGATGATCGGCAGCGGATTGCGGCCGTTGGCTGCCCCCACCGCGCGCGTCGCCGTCGGCTGGCCAAGCTGCTGCGCCAGCTGCAGGTAACTCCAGGTCTGCCCGAACGGAATCAGCGCCAGCGCATGCCATACCCGCAGCTGGAACGGCGTGCCGTGCGGCGCAAGTGCCAGATCGAAGGTGCTGCGCTCGCCGTGCAGGAACTGCAGCAGTTGTTCGCGTGCTTGCGGCAGCGCGCCTGGGGCATACCGCCAGTCGCCACGGCCGCGCGCCGGATGGCGGTTTTCCGGGAACAGCACGTGGGCCAGGCCACGTTCGTCACCGGCGATGGTCAGCTCGCCGATCGGGCTGTCGAAACGATCAAACAACAGGGTCATGTCGGTTCTCCAACAAACGTGCCGGACAGGTGCCACAGGTGCAGCACCGCATAGGCGCGCCAAGGCCGCCAGGGTTGCGAACGTGCTTCGGTGGCGCGTTCGCTCAGGCGCTGGCCCTGCGCATGGCCCAGCACCTGTTGCAGTACCAGGTCACCGGCAGGGAAGGCATCCGGTTGGCCCAGGCCACGCAGGGCGATGTACTGCGCCGTCCATGGCCCGATGCCGGGCAGCGCCACGCAGCGGGTGACGAAATCCTCCAGCGCCTGGCCGGGGCCGAAATCGAGTTCGCCGCTGGCACAGGCTGCCGCCAGCGCACGCACCGTCGCCGCACGCGTGCGTGGCAGGCCGATGGACTCGAGCGGCGCTTCAGCCAGCACCTCTGCCGCCGGAAACTGGCGGTCGAATTCGAGCGGCATGCCGGGCAGGTGTGCGCCCCAGGCATCGACCAGGCGGCGCGCGAAGGTGGTGGCCGCTGCGACGGTCACCTGCTGGCCCAGCACCGCGCGCACGGCCACTTCAAAACCATCCCAGCCGCCGGGCACGCGCAGGCCGGGCCGCTCGGCGATGCCGCGTGCCAGCAGCGGTTCTTCGGCCAGGGCAGCGTGTACCTGCTGCAGGTCGGCATCGAGGTCGAACACCCGGCGCACGCGGCGCACGATGTCCGGAATCAGCCGCGGATCGACCGCGCCCAGCTGCAGGCGCAGTTCCGGCCGCTTGGGGTCGGCGGTCACCCGCAGCAGGGTCGGGCGTTCGGGCGTGCCGAGCACGCGCTGGTAGCTGTCATCGCCGATCAGTTCGATGCCCGGCAGGCTGCGCTTGCGCAGGAAGGCGAGCATGCGCGGGAAATCCAGCGGCGGGCGATAGCCCAGGCGCAGGACCAGGCTGCCATCGTCGGCGGCAGAGGGCGCGTGCTGGCGGCGCAGTGCGGTCGGTGCCATGCCGCAGCCCTGCAGGAACGCGGTGTTGAAGCGCCGCAGGCTGTTGTAGCCGGCGGCCAGGGCGACATCGGTCACCGGCAGGGTGGTTTCGGTCAGCAGTTGCTTGGCCAGCAACAGGCGATGGGTGGCGTGGATCTGCCCCGGCGTGGCGCCCAGGTGCTCGACGAACACGCGCTGCAGCTGGCGTGCGCTCACCCCGAGCTTCGCAGCGAGTCCGGTCACGGCCTGGTCCTGCAGGAAGCCGCCGTGGATGAGGGCCAGGGCGCGCTGCACGGTCTGCCCGGCCAGGGCCTGCTGTGCCTGCGGGGCAAGCTCGGGCCGGCAGCGCAGGCAGGGCCGATAGCCGGCGGCCGCAGCCGCGGCGGCGGTGGGGTAGTAGGCGATGTTGCGCGGCTTCGGGGGTGGCGCCGGGCAGACCGGGCGGCAGTAGATGCCCGTGCTGCGCACGGCGGTGAAGAACACGCCGTCGAAGCGCGCGTCGCGGGCCAGGCGGGCGCGGTCGCAGGCGGCGTGGTCGAGGGCGGGGGAGGTGTCCATGGCGCCAGTCTAGGGCGGGGCGGGGGGAGATACTCGCCGGATTCGGACATGGATGTTGGAGGGGGTTGATGGCAAGGCTTGCGGCCCTGCACCCGCCGAAGCCACTTCGGGGGCTCGATGGCGCCATCCATGGCGCCAACGGTCCTGCCAGCCCACACCGCCCCGCCTCTGACAGCTTCCCGCTGCTGTTGGTGGGTGCCGACCGTTGGTCGGCACGGGGTCGGATCCGTCTTCTGTTGGGACGTCGCTGCGCTCTGGTAGGTGTCAACCTTGGTTGACATGCTTTTGCTGTGCCTTTGGCAGGTGTCGACCTTGGTCGACATGCGTCTTCCCGGGTCAGAGGGGGTTCAGTGCTGCGCGCTGAATGCGCGGCGGGGACAGGTAGACTGGGGGCCTTGTTCCCGCGAAGACCGGTTGCCCGATGTCCGTCAGATTCCGCTGGTTGCCCCTGTTGTGCCTGGCCCTGGCGGGCTGCAGCCAGCTGGAGAACCCTGGCAACGTGACGGCCGCTGACAAGGCGACGCGGGCACCGGCCAGCGATGGCGAGAACATGGTGTCCATCAATGCCGCCGATGCGCCACCGCCGCCGGTCGCGCCCCCGAGCAGCCGTGCGGATCGGCCGTGGTCGCAGGCGCAGCTGGAAAACGGCCAGGCCTGGCTCAGCTGTGGCACCGACTACGCCGCCGAGAGCGGTGATGGCGTGGCGCTGGAAGGCCTGCAACGCGAGCAGATCCAGCAGGCCATGCTGCCCTGCGCCGAGCGCGGGCTGCTGCGGGTGCGCTACCAGGGCAAGATCAATCCGGGCTTTGCCGAGATGATGTGGCGTTTGGCGGTGGTGGCCGATGCGTTGAAGATCCACAAGCGCATCCTCGATCTGGACTCCAGCGGCGGCCAGGTGGAATCGGCCATCGTGGCCGGCGACAGCATCGGCGAGTCCGGCTGGACCATCTGGGTTCGGGAAGGATCCATCTGCCACAGCGCCTGCGTGTTCGTGCTGGCGGCGGGCGACAACCGGCTGCTGTCGGGCAAGGTGGGTATCCATCGCATGATGCGCATCAGTTCCAAGGCCACCTCGCGCGCCGAGCTCAACCGTGAGCTGCATGAGGTCTATGACAACGTGAAGGATTACCTGCAGCGCAACGGCGTGGCGGTGGGCGTGGCCGACCTGATGATGACCGTGCCCAACCGCAGCCTGCGCCTGCTCACTCCCGACGAACTGCGACAGTTCGGCCTGGACGGCACCAATGCGGTGCAGGACGATCTGGAGCGGATCAAGCAGATGCGTGCCTGCGGCGATGATTTCGTGCAGCGCAAGGATGCCTTCCTGGTGGCCTTCGACCAGCAGTGCAAGCGCGAAGGCGCCGACATGGAGTCGATCAACAGCTGCGGCCAGGCCCTGAAGCAGCGCTTCGGCTTCCCTGATGCGGTGTGCCCGGAAGAGAGCCCGCTGTCTGAAATCGATGTGGCCACGCTGCCGCCAGCGCCGCCGGAGAAACCGCCGGTCGCCGATCAGCTGCCGGGCGATGCCGCGGCGGTGGAAGCCAGCGCGCCCGCGCGCTGACGAGGCACTCACTGCCCTGCAGTAGACTGGGATTCTTACTCTTGAACCGGCGGTGTCCATGAAACGCGTGCGTTTGCCGAAGTTCCTGCTGTTGTCCCTGCTGCCGCTGACGGCACTGGCACAAGCTCCCGCGCCGGCAACGCCTGCGCCGGCACTGGCGCGACCTGCGCCTGCCACCCCGGCCGCCGCCAAGCCGGCCACGGCCGCACCCGCCGCACCGGCCTTGACCGCCGCACAGCAGGCGCAGGTGCAGAAGCAGGATGCGGAGATGAGCGCTGCGGCTCTCAAGGCCGCGCAGCTGGTCGACAGCAACCGCGCCGGTGAGCTGTGGGACGGCGCCTCGGTCGTGGCGCGCCGCGCGGTGCCGAAGGCGGCCTTCGTCAGCCAGCTGGCCGCCGATCGCACCCGCCTTGGCACCATGAACGGCCGCGGCCAGCCGACCATCACCCGGGTCAAGTACGCCGCCGGCGCCGCCGTGCCCGAAGGGCTGTACATCAACGTCAGCTTCCCGACCCGCTTCGCCAACAGCGCGCAGCCGGTGCGCGAACTGGTCTCGTTCCGTTTCGACGAGGACCAGACCTGGCGCCTGGCCGGTTACAGCCTGCGCGCGTCCGCGCCCTGACGGAGAGCCTCGATGGCCACCGAACTGAGCATGCTGGCCTGGGCGATGCTGCTCGGCTTCGTCTACATCTTCGCCGCGTCCACCGTGGTCACCCGCGAGCGCGGGATGAAATGGAATGCGTCGGCGCGCGATGCGCCTGACGTGCCACTCAGCCCGCTGGCGGGAAGGCTGAAGCGGGCGCAGGCCAACTTCTTCGAGACGTTCCCGTTCTTCGCTGCCGCCGCGATCGCGGTGGTGGTGGCCGGGCGCAGCAACGAGAGCACGGTGCTGGCCGCGCAGGTCTATGTCTGGGCGCGGGTGGTCTACCTGCCGCTGTACGCGGCGGGCGTGCCCTACGTGCGCAGCCTGGTCTGGGTGGTCTCGATCGTGGCGATCTCCAAGCTGGTGTTCGCACTGCTCTGAGGCAGGCATGGGCCTGATCCAGATCAAGGCCAGTCATGCGCCGGGCGTTATGCTGGGCGTGACTGGAATCAACGGCAGGAGGCGCGGATGCGCAGGATGGACGTGGTGGTGGTCGGTGCGGGCCCGGCGGGCCTGTGCTTTGCGCGTGCACTGGCCGGCAGCGGCCTGCAGATCGGCCTGGTCGAGGTGCAGCCACGCCAGGCGCTGGCCCAGGCGGCCTTCGATGGCCGTGAGATCGCCCTGACCCACGCCTCGCGGCAGAGCCTGGAACAGCTGGGCCTGTGGCAGCGCCTGCCCGAAGCCGAAATTGCCGAACTGCGCGATGCGCGGGTGATGAACGGCGGTTCGCCGTTCGCGCTGACCTTCGCCAGTGGCCAGCGCGACGGACAGCCGCTCGGCTGGCTGCTGCCCAACCACCTGATCCGCCGAGCCGCCTGGGAGGCGGTGCAGGGCCAGGACGGGTTGGAGCTGTTCGATGGCCGCAAGGTGCAGGCCGTGCAGGCCGATTCGCAGGGGCACGTGGTCACGCTCGATGACGGCAGCGCGCTGCATGCGCGGCTGCTGGTCGCTGCCGACAGCCGCTTTTCGGCCACGCGCCGCATGCTCGGCATCGGCGCGCAGATGCGTGACTTCGGCAAGTCGATGCTGGTGTGCCGCATGCAGGTCGAGCGCGACCATCACCACACCGCGTGGGAATGGTTCGGCTACGGCCGCACCATGGCGCTGCTGCCGCTCAACGAAGGCCAGGCCTCGGCGGTCATCACCTTGCCGCCGCGGCAGGTCGAAGACCTGCTGGCGATGGACGAGGTGAGCTTCGGTGAGGCGATCACGGCGTGCTTCGAACACCGCCTGGGACAGATGCAGCCGGTGGCCACGCCGCAGGCCTATCCGCTGGTGGGGGTGTACGCGCACCGCTTCGCTGGCGAGCGCGCGGCACTGATCGGCGATGCGGCGGTGGGCATGCACCCGGTCACCGCGCATGGATTCAACCTGGGCCTGGCCAGTGCGCAGCGCCTGGCGCAGGGCATCCTGGCACAGCAGCGGCGGGGCGCGGACATCGCCGCGGCCGGCATGCTGGCCGGTTACCAGCGCAGCCACCGGCTGGCATCGCGGCCGCTGTACGAGGCCACCAATGCGATCGCCAGCCTGTACACCGACGACCGCCGGCCGGCACGCCTGCTGCGTGCGGCAGGGTTGCGTGTGGCGCAGGGCGTGGCGCCGTTCAGGCAGCTGATCGCCTCGCACCTGACCCAGCGCGTTGCCTGAACCGGGTCAGCTGGCCGCCAGCACCCGGATCTGGCTGTCGGCGAATTCAACCACCTGGCCCGCGCGGATCTTGCAGGCCTTGCGCAGCTCGACCTGGCCGTCCACCCGCACCTGGCCGTCACCAATGACCACCTTGGCCTCGCCGCCGCTGGTGACCAGGTCGGCCAGCTTGAGCAGCTGCTTGAGTTCGACGTAGTCGCCGTCGAGGTCGAATTCGAGGATCTGCATGGTCGGGCGTGTCCTGGGAGCAGGCGGGAGGGGCGCGTATTGTGCGCCAGCGCGAGCTGGAAGGGGATGCGAATGGTTTCCTGTACGCCTGGTTCAGGAAGAGTGCGGTATCATTCCGCTCTGAGTGAGTGAATTCTCCTCCGACCGAGCAGCGCCAGGGCACGCGATAAGAAGGGCGCCCAAAGCGCGGACCATCCCTTTTTTATCGCACTGCCATGCAGATGGCCGTGCCTTTGGAGTTTCCCATGTCCCAAGATTCCCAAGCGCCGCTGCAGTTCGCGCAGCTCGGCCTGTCCGAGCCTGTGATGCAGGCCGTCAGCGCCATCGGCTATGAAACCCCGTCGCCGATCCAGGCCGCCACCATCCCGGCGATGCTGGAAGGCCGCGACGTGCTGGGCCAGGCGCAGACCGGTACCGGCAAGACCGCAGCGTTCGCACTGCCGGTACTGTCCAACATCGACCTGCAGCAGATCAAGCCCCAGGCCCTGATCCTGGCGCCGACCCGCGAACTGGCCATCCAGGTCGCCGAGGCGTTCCAGTCCTATTCGTCGAAGATCCCCGGCTTCCGCGTGCTGCCGGTGTACGGCGGCCAGCCCTACGGCCAGCAGCTGTCGGCCCTGCGCCGCGGCGTGCACATCGTGGTCGGTACCCCCGGCCGCGTGATCGACCACCTGGACCGCAGCACCCTGGACCTGTCCGAGCTGAAGACCCTGGTGCTGGACGAAGCCGATGAAATGCTGCGCATGGGCTTCATCGACGACGTCGAAGCGGTGCTGAAGAAGCTGCCGGAACAGCGCCAGGTGGCCCTGTTCTCGGCCACCATGCCGCCGCAGATCCGCCGCATCGCCCAGACCTACCTGCAGGACCCGGTGGAAGTGACCATCGCGGCCAAGACCACCACCTCGGCCAACATCCGCCAGCGTTACTGGTGGGTGAGTGGCATGCACAAGCTGGACGCGCTGACCCGCATCCTGGAAGTCGAGCCGTTCGACGCGATGATCATCTTCGCCCGGACCAAGGCCGGCACCGAGGAACTGGCCAGCAAGCTGCAGGCCCGTGGCCTGGCCGCTGCCGCCATCAACGGTGACATGCAGCAGGCCCAGCGTGAGCGCACCATCGCGATGCTGAAGGAAGGCAAGCTGGACATCCTGGTGGCCACCGACGTGGCCGCCCGCGGCCTGGACGTGGAGCGCATCAGCCACGTGCTGAACTACGACATCCCGTACGACACCGAAAGCTACGTGCACCGCATCGGCCGTACCGGCCGTGCCGGCCGCAGCGGTGAGGCGATCCTGTTCGCCACCCCGCGCGAGAAGGGCATGCTGCGCCAGATCGAGCGCGCCACCCGCCAGCCGATCGAAGAAATGCAGCTGCCGAGCGTGGAAGCGGTCAACGACACCCGCATCAACAAGTTCACCTCGCGCATCACCGAAACCCTGGCTGCCGGCGGCCTGGACTTCTACCGCCAGCTGCTGGAGCGTTTCGAGAACGAGCAGAACGTGCCGGCCATCGAAGTGGCCGCTGCGCTGGCGAAGATGCTGCAGGGCGATACGCCGTTCCTGCTGCAGCCGCCGGTGCGTGCCCCGCGTGAAGAACGTGCCCCGCGTGAACGTTTCGACCGTGGCGACCGCCCGGAGCGGGGTCCGCGCTTCGAGCGTGGCCCGCGTCGCGAAGACGGTGAAGGCGGCTTCGAGCAGCGTCCGCGCCGTGACGTGCCGCCGCGCGGTGCGCCGGAGCAGGGCATGGAGACCTACCGCATCTCGGTGGGTCACCAGCATGGCGTGAAGCCGGCCAACATCGTCGGTGCCATCGCCAACGAAGCCGGCCTGGAAAGCCGCTTCATCGGCCGCATCGACATCCACGACGACTTCTCGCTGCTGGATCTGCCGGCACAGATGCCGCCGGACGTGCTGTCGCACCTGCAGAAGGTCTGGGTGTCCGGCCAGCAGCTGCAGATGCGTGCGCTGGCCCCGGGTGAAGACACCAACCCGGCACCGCGTCCGTTCAAGCCGCGCTTTGACAAGCGTGGTCCGGGTGGTCCGGGTGGTCCGGGTGGCCCGCGCCGCAGCGGCCCCGGCGGTCCGGGTGGCGACCGCGGCGGTGACCGCGACAGCCGCCCGCCGCGTCGTGACGGCTTCAAGCCACGCGGCCCGCGCAGCTACTGATCCCCAGAATGTGAAAAACAACGCCAGCCTCCGCGCTGGCGTTGTTCGTTTCACGCCGGCAAAAAGGTGACGGAGGGGATTAAATCGGTTTAATCCCCTCCGTCCCCTTTCTGCCGGCCCGGTTTCGCATGGCCCACACATGCCCGGCCATACGCTGAAACGGTTGCACAAGGAGGCAGTCCGGCACATTCGGGGGGATCCGGGATGGGTAGGAGTGGTAGGGAGCACCATCAGCGGCGGGTACCCATGACCCGCGGGCTGGGGTTACGGTTTGCATTGTTGACGGGCATGGCGATCGGACTGGTCGGCTTGTCCGCGTTGATCCAGGAACTGCAGGCGGCATCGACCGCGTGGATGGCCGGGCAGGGGCACTGGTCGCGTGGCCAGCAGGATGCCACCGCCGCGCTCAGCCGCTATCTGGCGCGCGGCGCGGCGCATGACCTGGAAGATGCGCGGCGCGCGCTGCAGGTGCCGCTGGGCGATCTGCAGGCACGGCTGGCGTTGGAGCAGTCCGATCCGGATGAAGTGAAGGCACGCGAGGGCTTCCTGCGCGGCGGCAACGCACGCGCCGATGTCTCCCGGCTTGTGTTCTCGTTCCGCTATGCGCGCGAGCTGGGACCGTTCCGTGAAGCCACCCGCTTGTGGCGGCAGACTGATGCGCACCTGCTGGCGATGCAGGCGCTGATCGAGGAACTGGAGAGCATGCCGCCGGATTTCCTGCAGCAGCCCGCCCTGCGTGATCGCTACATGCAGCGCGTGCACGATCTTGACCTGCAGCTGCAATCGCAGGCCGAGGCATTCTCGCAGGCCCTGCTGCGCATGGCGCACACCGTACGCATCGTCACGCTGGTGGTCGGTGGCTTCTCCGTGCTGGCCATCACCCTGATGGCGGTGGCCCTTGCGCGTCGCGTCGGCAAGGACCTGACCGAGCACGAAAGCCGCTTCCGCGCGGCCTTCTACCAGGCCAACGTGGGCATGCTGAAGCTGGATGCGGCCGGGCGCGTGATGGAAGCCAACCAGGCGATGGCCGACATCCTCGACTACCGGCGCGACGTGCTGCAGCAGATGACCCTGGGCGACCTGCTGATGGACGGCGAGCTGGTGCTCGACGAGGAAGCACGGATCGACTGGGACCGCCAGCTGCGGCCCAGCGAGCTGCGCTTCCGCCGCCGCGACGGCAGCCTGGTGTGGGGTCGCTGGAGCGGCACCGGCGTGCGCAGCGCCGGCGGCCGGCTGTCGGTGTTTTCCATCATCGAGGATGTCAGCCAGAACCATGCGCTGGCGCGTGAGATCGAGCATCACGCCAGCCACGATCCGCTGACCGGCCTGATCAACCGCCGCGAGATCGAACGGCTGCTGGAAAAGGCCTTGATGCAGGTCCGCTCCGACGGTGGCACGCATGCGTTGTGCTACATCAACCTGGATCATTTCAAGCTCGTCAACGACAGCTTCGGTCACGCCGCAGGCGATCAGATGCTGCGCGGCTTCGCCGAGTACCTGATGGGCGCGGTGCGCGAAGGGGACTGGGTGGGACGGCTGGGGGCCGACGAGTTCGCGGTCTTCCTGGGGCGCGCCAGCCAGGAGGAGGCCAAGCGCGTGCTGCAGCGGCTGATCCGCAACCTGGGGCAGGCAACGTTCCCGATCAGCGAAGGCAGCCCGCAGCTGAGCTGCAGTATCGGCGTGGTGGAGGTGACGGCCGACGCAGCAGACGTGAACTGGCTGATGAGTGCGGCCGACAGTGCCTGCTATGCCGCCAAGCAGGCCGGCCGCAATCGCGTGCACTGCTTCAACGAGGACCGGCTGGCGCTGGACGAGCGCCGCCACGAGGCCGAACGCCTGCAGCGGGTGAGCCGGGCGATGGCCGAGAACCGCATGCTGCTGTATGCCCAGCGCATCGCCAAGGTCGGCGACCCGGGATACCTGCATTACGAGGTGCTGGTGCGCATGCGCGATGCCGACGGCGCGCTGCATCTGCCGGGGCAGTTCATGCCGGCGGTGGAGCGCTATGGCATGGCCGTGGCGCTGGACCGGCACGTGCTGGGGCTGCTGTTCCGCCACCTGCAGGTGTGCCCGGCGCATGTACGCCAGCTTGGCCTGTGCAATGTCAACGTGTCGGCGCAGTCGATCGCCGAACCGAGTTTCCTGGCGTTCGTCTGCGACCTGCTTGAACGCAACCGCGCACTGGCGGCCAAGCTCTGCTTCGAGGTGACCGAGACGGCGGCGATCAGCAACCTGACCCAGGCGCGGGCGTTCATCGATGCAGTGAAGGCCCGTGGCTGCCGGATGGCGCTGGATGACTTCGGTTCGGGGTTGTCCTCGTTCGGTTACCTGCGTCAGCTGCCGGCGGACATGCTGAAGATCGACGGCGCGTTCGTGCGGGACATGGATACCGACGTGGTGAGCCGGGCAACGGTGCGTGCGATCAGCGAACTGGGGCGCGAACTGCAGATGGAGGTGGTGGCCGAGTGGGTGGAGACCACCGATGTGGCGCAGACGCTGGCCGACATGGGCGTGCAGGGGCTGCAGGGCTACGGCATCGAGCGCCCGCAGCCGCTGGAGCGGCTGACCCTGGCCAACCAGCGGCCGGTACGGCTGGTAGGCAGCCAGGGCCCGACGGGGTAGGGGGGGCGGCAGGGCTTGCAGCCCTGCACCTGCGGTAGTGCCGGCCGCTGGCCGGCAGCCTCAACAGCGGGGCCCCGCCTTCGACAGGTTCACGCGGCTGTTGGTAGGTGTCGACCTTGGTCGACACATCTGTCAGATATCGAATGAAATCATCCACCCATGGCGTGGATCTACTGTGCCGACCAACGTTCGGCACTACCGCTTCAGCAGGTGCAGGGCTGCAGGCCCTGCCACGCCAATCCCCGCCTACCACCATTGGCCTACACTTCCAAGGCCCATTTGGCTGCGATAATGTCCCCCAGGGGCGACGCGCAACGGGCGCGGGCGTGAGCAGGAACAGGATCCAGCGTGGTCGTCAGGCAGTGGCGTTACGGAACGGGGGTGGTGCTGATCGTGCTGCTGATGGTGCTGGCCATGCCATGGCTGGGCCATGCGCGCACGGTCGAGAACGGCCGTGATTACCTGATGGTCGGTGCTGCCACCGACGAACCCACGCCCCATCGCACCTGCACCCCGCAGATGCTCGCCGGCAACCGCCAGCAGGTCACCGTCCACGCCCCACCCGAAGGCTGGTCCGGCGAGCCGCAGGCGCTGGATGTGTTCAACGTGTTTGCCGGCGAAGTACAACTCAGGTACGGCGACCGCGAGATCTGCGGCAACATGCACGACGCACGCACCCGCGACTCGCGCTTCCGGGCGGGCATCGGCATGGTTGCCGTACCGCCTGCCGGCAGCCATGAACCGTTCCTGGTCTCCTGGCAGACCCCGCTGAAGGCGCGCTGGGTGCCTACCCTGCAGCTGGGGGCGCCCAGCCCCGTGCAGCAGAACGACACCGCTCGCCTGCTGGTTCGCGCGGCCTGCATCGCGGTGGCCATCGCGCTGGCGCTCTCGGCGCTGATGGCCTACCTGACCACGCGCGACCGCAGCTTCCTCCTGTATATCGGTGCCACCCTGGTGCTGGTGCTGTGGCAGGCCATCCTCGGGGGGCTCAGCGGCTATCCCGAACCCTGGCTGCCGGTAGGCGAGCACGGTGCCTGCTGGCTGCTGGCCTTGACCGCCGCTACCCAGGCGCTGGTGCTGCCCGCGCTGTGGCGACTGAACGGCGGAGACCGCCTGCTGCCGCGTTCGCGCGTGGTCCAGCAGCTGGTGCTGTGCGGGCTGATGGGCATGGCCGCGCTGGTGCCCTGGCTGGATCGGGACGGCCTGGTGGTGGTAGGGCAGGTCCTGCAGGGCAGCTTCGTTGCCGGTTGCGCGCTGTCGCTGGCGGTGGGGATCTGGGCGCGCCTGCGTGGCGATGCCTGGGCCCTGGCCGGGCTGGCCGCGCTGACGCCGATGCTGGTGCTGGTGGCGGCCGACCTGGCCCGCGCGCATTGGCTGTACGAATACCGGGTCGAAGCGCTGCAGCTGGCCATCACCTGGCTGCTGATGATGGCCGCCTATGCGCTGAACCTGAGCATGGGCCGGCTGCGCCAGCAGCGTGACGAGATGCGCCAGCTGGCCGAGACCGACATGCTGACCGGCCTGCCCAACCGCCGTGCCGGCCTGCAGCACCTGGCCCAGCAGCTGGAGCAGGTGCAGCGCGATGGCGGCCCGCTGGTGATCGGCTTCCTCGACATCGACCTGTTCAAGGACATCAATGACCGCCACGGCCATGCGGTCGGTGACCAGGTGCTGGTGGCCGTGGCGCAGGCCCTGCGTGCGGCCGTGCGCAACCAGGACGAAGTGGTCCGCATGGGCGGGGAAGAGTTCCTGCTGCTGCTGCCGGGCATGCCGCGCGACATCGCCACCGGCCGCCTGGAGCAGCTGCGCCAGCGCATCACCGTCGTCTGCCGGGACCTGCAGGTGCCAGGCCTGGAGGTGACCGCCAGCATCGGCCTGGCGCAGTGGCGGCCGGGCGAGGATGACCAGGCCGCCCTGCTGCGGCGTGCTGACCATGCCATGTACGTGGCCAAGCGCAGCGGTCGCAACCGGGTGTTCGACGGAGAAACCGTCGATCCATTGCTGCCAGCGTGACCCGGTCGGGGCGGGGATGGCCGATAATAGGCCGATGACCACCCGACTCAACAAATACATTGCCGAAACCGGCTTCTGCTCCCGCCGCGAGGCTGATCGCCTGATCGCCGCCCGCCGGGTCACCGTCAACGGCCATCCGGGCGGTACCGGCGCGGTGGTCGGCGAGGGCGATACCGTCCTGGTCGACGGCCAGCCGCTGCAGGTGCGCGTGGCCCGCAAGCCCGGTACCCGCCGCCACGTCTACATCGCGCTGAACAAGCCGGTGGGTGTGACCTGCACCACCGAAAGCTCGGTCAAGGGCAACATCGTCGATTTCGTCGGCCACGAACAGCGCATCTTCCCGATCGGCCGCCTGGACAAGGAATCCGAAGGCCTGATCCTGATGACCAGCAACGGCGACATCGTCAACCAGATCCTGCGCGCTGAGAATGGCCACCAGAAGGAATACCTGGTGGCGGTCAACAAGCCGGTCACCGACGAATTCCTGCGCGGCATGGCCCGCGGCGTGCGCATCCACGACCAGATGACCCTGCCGTGCCGCACGTCGCGCATCGCCAAGTTCGGCTTCCGCATTACCCTGGAGCAGGGCCTGAACCGGCAGATCCGCCTGATGGCGGCGGCCTTCGGTTACCGCGTCACCCAGCTGCGTCGCGTGCGCATCGACAACATCAAGATCGGTGCGCTGAAGCCGGGCCAGTGGCGCAACCTGACCGAGCAGGAACTGCACGGCCTGCTGCCCAAGCAGCAGGATTGGTAACGCGCGTCTGTAGAGCCGAGCCCACGCTCGGCTGGCGGACGGCATGATCGGCTAGACTCCGCAGTGACCTGCCGGAACATGACGCTGCATGATCAAGCCCGACAAGCCTGCCAACGAAGCCCAGCGCCTGGAGGCGCTGTACCGCTACCGCATCCTCGATTCGGAGCGCGAGAAATCCTTCGATGACCTGGTGGTCATCGCCAAGGCGGTGTGCGGCACGACGATGGCCGCCGTCACCCTGATCGACGTCGAGCGGCAGTGGTTCAAGTCGATCCAGGGCATCGATGCCGCCGAGAACCTGCGCAGCGAATCGATGTGCGGCCACGCCATCCTGCAGCCACGCGAAATCATGGTGGTCGAGGATGCGCAGCAGGACGTCCGCTTCCACGACAACCCGGTGGTCACCGGCGACCCGCACGTGCGCTTCTATGCCGGCGCACCGCTGATCAGCAGCGATGGCCTGCCGCTGGGCACGCTGTGCGTGTTCGATCCGAATCCGCAGCACCTGGCGCCGGACAAGGCCGAGGCGCTGGCCGCGCTTTCGCGCCAGGTGATGCTGGTGATGGAACTGCGCCGCTTCGCGCTGGATATCCAGAGCCACATGGTCCAGCGCGATGACTACGAACGCCTGCTCTCGGAGTACCACGACGTGCTGCTGGCGCAGAACGCCGATCTGACCGAGCAGAGCCGCACCGATGCACTGACTGGCCTTCCGAACCGCCGCGCGATGGCCGCCGCGCTGCAGGATGCGGTGGTCAGTGCCGATGGCCAGCCGCGACAGACCTGCGTGGCCCTTATCGATATCGACCATTTCAAGCACATCAACGACTTCCAGGGCCATGCCACCGGCGACCGGGTGCTGGCCGAGCTGGGCGTGCTGCTGCGCTCGCACTTTGCCGGCCGCGGCCTGGCCGCGCGCTATGGTGGCGAGGAATTCGTGGCGTTGATGCCGGACGTGGACCTGCGCACGGCCGAGCTGCAATGCGAGTTCCTGCGCATGGCCGTGGCCGACCTGCCGCTGGGATTCCCGGTGACCGTCAGCATTGGTGTGGCCCAGCACCAGGCGGACGAGAGCACCGACCAGACCCTGGCCCGTGCCGACGCGGCGCTGTACCGGGCCAAGGGCAACGGCCGCAACCGGGTGGAACTGGCGCCTTAGAGCACCGCGTCGTGACGTGGCCCGGACGATCCGCCCTGTGCGGATGACGGGCCCGTCGCAGGCCCTGCGATGCCCACGCCGCACCATGGAGTTCCCCCCTGCAAGGACGCCGCGCATGCTGCAGACCCTGGCCATCGCCCACTACCGTTCGCTGCACAACCTCGTGTTGCCGCTGCAGCAGTTGAACGTTGTCACCGGCGACAACGGCAGCGGCAAATCCAGCCTGTACCGTGCACTGCGCCTGCTGGCCGAAACCGCGCAGGGCGGGGTGGCCGCCGTGCTGGCCCGCGAAGGTGGCCTGGCGTCGGCGCTGTGGGCAGGCCCGGAGAAGATCGATCCTCGCGTGCTGCGCGGTGAGGTTCCGCTGCAGGGCAGCCCGCGGCAGGAGTCGGTGGGCTTGAAGCTCGGCTTCGCCACCGATGAATTCGGCTATGCCATCGATCTGGGCTACCCGCCGCCCAGCCGCTCCGCCTTCGCGCTCGATCCGCAGATCAAGGCCGAGGCGATCTGGGCCGGTCCCTTCCTGCGCAGCGCCAATCTGCTGGTGGACCGCCGTGGCGCGCTGGTACGGCAGCGCCATGGCGCCGGCTGGGACGTGCTCGATGACCGCCTGTCACTGTTCGACAGCCTGTTCACCCAGGTCGGTGATCCGCAGCGGATGCCGGAGGCCATTGCGCTGCGCGAGTACATCCGGCGCTGGCGCTTCTACGATCACTTCCGCAGCGATGCCGATGCGCCTGCGCGACAGCCGGCGATGGCCACGCGCACGCCCGTGCTGCACCACGATGGGCGTGACCTGGCAGCGGCCTGGGTCACCATCCTGGAAATCGGAGATCCGCAGGCATTGGCACATACGGTCGACGACGCCTTCCCCGGGGCCACGGTCAGTTTCGATGAAGGTGACGGGCGGCTGGTCCTGCGCTTCCACCAGCCCGGTCTGCTGCGACCGCTGTCCATGGCAGAACTGTCCGATGGCACGCTGCGCTTCCTGCTGCTGGCCGCTGCACTGCACACGCCGCGGCCGCCGCCGCTGCTGGTGCTCAACGAGCCGGAAACCAGCCTGCATCCAGATCTGCTGCCAGCCTTGGCGCGATTGATCATCGCTGCCAGTGCGCGCAGCCAGGTCTGGGTGGTGTCTCATTCCAGTCGGCTCATCGCAGCACTGGAACAGGCGCCGGACTGCCACTCGCTGCACCTGCACAAGGAACAGGGCCGCACACTGTTGAGCGGCCAGGGGTTGTTGGATGCCCCCGCATGGCATTGGCCGCAGCGTTGAGGCCGCGCCTCACTCGGCGATGTTGCGTGCCTCGGCGGTGCCCAGTATTTCCGGGTGCTGCACCGGCTTGCGGCGGTTCAGCAGCGGGTGCAGGAACACTGCGCCGACGATGATTGCCACACCCAGGTAGAACCACGGTGTGACCTCATGCTGCTCGCGCAGCAGCACCACCGCCAGCAGCACGGCGTACACCGGCTCCAGATTGGTCACCAGCTGCACGGTGTAGGCACTGAGATGGCGCAGGGCGACCAGGGCCAGGGCGAACGGCAGCAAGGTGCAGGCGCCTGCCAGCACCAGCAGCAGGATGCCGTCGTGCAGGTTGGGCACCACCCACAGCGGGCTGGCCAGCGCCGGCAGCAGGTAAGGCATCAGCGGGGCCAGCAGGGTCAGGGTCAAGGTGCCTGCGCCCAGTTCCAGCGCAGTGACCGTCAACGGATCGGCATGGCTGACCATGCGCTTGTTGAGCGAACCGAACACGGCGACCAGCAGCGCCGACAGCGCACCGACCAGCACGCCCAGGCGCATGCCATCGGGCACGCCGCCTACCACCAGGGCCACGCCAGGCAGCACCGCCAGGCCGAAGGCCAGCTCGCGCAGCTGGAACGGCCGCTTGGCCACCCAGGGTTCGATGATGGAGGTGAACACCGGTGCCAGCGCGATGCAGGTGGCCGCCACCGAGGCATTGGCCAGCTTCACCGCGCCGTAGAAGGTCAGCCAGTGCAGGGCGACCAGCGCACCGATGCCGGCATAGCCGGCCACCAGCCGCAGGGGCAGGGTGCGCAGCCCGCGCCAGACACGTGGCAGCAGGGCCAGCATCGCCACCACGAGCAGCATGCGCCACCACACCAGCGGCAGGGCCGGCAGGGTGATCAGCTTGCCCAGGATGGCCGTGATACCCCACAACAGGACACAGAAATGGATCTGCCAGAGCGCTTTGCGGGTGTCGGGGGTCGTCATCGGTGTATTGTGCGGCAAGCGCAGGGCGGCCGGCGAGGGTGATGGCGCGCCTGCTGCACCCTGTCCATGGAGCCGTGCATGCCTGCCGAACGTTCGCTGCTGCGGGGATGGGCCGCGCTGACCGCGCTGGTCGCCGCCCTATCGCTGGTGCTGCAGTATCTGTTGCTGCTGCGCGGCAGCGTGGGCAGTGCCGTCGCCACGCTGCGCTTTTTCGGCTACTTCACCATCCCCAGCAACCTGGGCGTGTGCCTGGGGGGCGCGCGGCTGGCCTCGGGTCGAGCGCTGCGTGCGCCGGTGGCAGCGGTGCTGGCGCTGTGCATCGGTGTGACCGGCCTGATCTATGTACTGGCGCTGCAGGGGCTATGGCAGCCTGCCGGCCTGCAATGGTGGGTCGACATGGGCCTGCACTACGCGGTGCCGGCGCTGTATCTGGCCGGTTGGCTGCTGCTGTTGCCGCACGGCGGGCTGCGCTGGCGCGCGCTGGGTGCGGTGATGCTGGTGCCGGTGGCCTACCTGGGCTGGGCGATGGTGGTGACCGCGTTGACCGGGCAGGCCCCGTACCCGTTCCTGGAATGGAAGCGGCTTGGCGCGGCGGCGTTCGCGCTCAATCTCCTGCGCGTGGCCGGCGTGTTCGTGCTGGGCTGGACCCTGCTGTGGGCGCTGGATCGCTGGCGCCGTCGCTGAGCCGCTGCAGGGCCATCGCCGCGGCCGGGTTGCGCGCCTTGCCCGCGCCAATGCACAGCAGGTAGACCTCGCGCGGCTGCTGCGCGGCAGGTTCGGCCAGGCAGGGCAGGTCGTCCACCGGTTCGCCCTGCGACCAGCGCCGTGCGCGTTCGGCCCAGCGCACCTGCTGCGGGTGTGGCAGGCCTTCGCTCAGGCGCGCCTGGCTGCGCTTGATGCGCGCGTAGACGAAACCGGCACTGACATCGCCGTGCAGCGGCGCTTCGTCGCTGTCCTCGATGACCAGGGCCACGCCATGGCGGCGCGCGGCGGTGACAAGGTCGGCGCCATGCACCTGCGCGTTGCGCACTTCCAGCGCGTGCTGCAGCGGCACGCCCTGCAGCGTCTTCGGCAGCGCGGCCATCAGCGCTTCCAGTGCCACCGCATCGGCCGGGTGCTTCGGGTCGAACTGCCATAGCAGCGGGCCCAGCCGATCACCCAGCGCCAGCGCGGCCAGCAGGAACGGCGCAGCCGCGTCGACGGTGGAGGACAGTTCGCGGCGCTGCACGAGGTAGCGCGGCGCCTTCATCGAGAATCGGAATCCATCCGGCGTCTGTGCCGCCCACTGCGCGCACTGCGCTTCGGTGGGCGTGCGGTAGAACGTGCCATTGATCTCGATGCAGCGCAGCGCATGGCTGGCGTGGGCCAACTCCTCGCGCTGCGGCAGTCCGGCGGGGTAGAACACACCGCCGCGCCACTCGGGGAATACCCAGCCGCCGATGCCGCAGCGGACCGCCGCAGGCCTCATTGGCCGTGGTCCGCGCGCCACGGGTCGTAGCTGCCGAACCACCACAGGTAGCCTTCCGGATCGGCGCAGGCGTAGCCCCGGCCGCCGTAGTCCTGGTCGGCGATGTCGATGACGATGCGTGCGCCGGCCGCTTTGGCACGCGCGTAATGGGCGTCGGCATCGGCGACGATGACGCAGGCGCTCTGGGTCTGCCGCCCGCCGACTTCGTCGGGCATCACCGCCAGCTTCGACCATTCGCCGCCGTTGCTGGCCGAGCCGAGCATGACCATGCCGCTGCCGAACACCAGCTGCGCATGGAAGACTGTTTCGCCCTCGGCGTATACCGCCTGGGCATGGAAGCCGAACGCACGCTGCAGCCAGTCGATGGCGGCCAGCGCATCGCGGTAGCGCAGGCACGGGATGATGGTGGAACCGGAGCTGGTTGGATCGCTGTGGGCCATGACACCCCTCCTATGGCACAGGGCAGCATCGGCCGCTGGCCGTTACCATCGCGCGAAACCCCGGTGACGGCCTGCACATGGCCGCGACCCCCGTTCGGAGATGGTGCTGGATGAACAACTGGATTGGAGGCGCCGTGCTGCTGGCCTGCGCAACGATGGCGAATGTGGCTGCCGCCGCGCCCACCCCGGCGCAGCTGCAGGATCTGGATGCCACGGTCGAGCGCGTGCGCGCGCAGTTCGACGTGCCCGGCGTGTCCGTGGCCGTGGTCAAGGATGGCAAGGTGGTGCTGGAACGTGGATGGGGCGTACGCGAGCTGGGCAAGCCGGCGCCGGTGCAGGCCGACACCCTGTTCGCCATCGCCTCCAACACCAAGGCCTTCACCGCCACCTCGCTGAACCTGCTGGCCGAGGATGGCAAGCTGAAGATGGACGACAAGGTGATCGACCATCTGCCGTCGTTCCGCATGTCCGATCCCTTCGTGACCGGGCAGATGACGATCCGCGACCTGCTGTCGCACCGCAGCGGCCTCAGCCTGGGCGCCGGCGACCTGCTGTTCTGGCCGACCACCTCCTACAGCAATGCCGAGGTGGTGCAGCGGCTGGGCCAGGTGCCGCTGAAGGGCGGCTTCCGCGAGCGCTATGCCTACGACAACATCCTCTATGCGGTCGCCCAGCAGGTGATCGAAAAAGTGTCGGGCATGAGCTACCAGCAGTTCCTGCAGACGCGCATCTTCGACAAGGTCGGCATGGCCGGCACGCGCTACAACGCCGACCACCTGCAGCCCGGCGACAACGCGGCAGTCGGCCACGCCAAGTACGATTTCAAGGATCTGCGCACCGTCGCGCCGCTGACCTGGTCGAACAATGCCGGTGCCGGCGGCATCTATTCCAGCGCGCATGACATGGCGCGCTGGATGCAGGTGCAGCTGGCCGAGGGCAAGCTGGCCGATGGCACGCCGCTGTTCAGTGCCAAGGCCCAGAAAGAGATGTGGCAGATGATCACGCCGCAGGCCATCGCTGCGCCGAGCGTGCCCGAGCTGGAACCGGCCCGTGCCAACTTCGCCGGCTACGGCGAAGGCTGGAGCCTGAGTGACTACCGCGGGCAGAAGCTGGTGTGGCACACCGGTGGTTGGCCGGGCATGGTGTCGCGCCTGACCCTGGTGCCGGGGCAGCAGCTGGGTGTGGTGGTGCTGACCAACCAGGAATCCGGTGCAGCGTTCAACGCCATCACCCTGAGCGTGCTCGATGCCTACCTGGGCGGCGAGAAGCATGACTGGGTCGACGCCTACGCCAAGGGCGTGGCCAAGGGCCAGGACAAGGCCGATGAAGCCTGGGCCAAGCACCAGGCCGCGCGCGCCAAGGGCAGCACGCCGTCGCTGCCGCCGGCCGGCTACGCAGCAACCTACCGCGACCGCTGGTATGGCGACATGGTGGTATCGGCCGAGGGCAAGGGCCTGCGCCTGCGCTTTGCCAGCACCGCGCAGTTGAGCGGCCGCCTGGAGCACTGGCAGCACGACACCTTCATCGTGCGCTGGGATGACCGCTCGCTCAACGCTGATGCGTTCGTCAATTTCAGCCTGGACCCGGACGGCAAGGTGCGCGAGGTGCGCATGCAGTCGATCTCGGACCTGACCGATTTCAGCTTCGATTTCCAGGACCTGCTGTTCACCCCGACTGCCCGGTAGATGCCGACCTCGGTCGGCATTCCCTGGGACGCCCACCGAGGCGGGCGACTACCTGAGCGCAGTGAACACACCGTCCATGGGATACTCCCCGCGCTGATCTGGCGAGGGAAGGTGATGTTCCGTTGGTTTGAATCGCTGATTCCGGTGTTCCCGCCCGTGGATGGCCGCATGCCGCCGCAGAAGGTGCTGCCGTTCTACCTGCACTACCTGCGCCCGGTGTGGCCGGTGCTGCTGGCCACCCTCATCGCCGGCCTGCTGCTGGCGCTGGTGGAAGTGGCGATGTTCGATTACCTGGGCCGCATCGTGGACATGGTCGCCGAGCAGCCGGGCGCCGGTTTCTTCCAGCGCCATGCCAACGAACTTGGCTGGATGCTGTTCATCACGGTCATCGCCCGGCCGATCCTGGTCGGCCTGCACAACCTGCTGGTCAACCAGGCCATCGTGCCAGGCCTGAGCAACCGCTCGCGATGGCTGATGCACAACTACGTTGTGCGGCAGAGCCTGAGCTTCTTCCAGAACGATTTCGCCGGCAGCGTCGCCAACCGGGTGATGCAGACCGGGACGTCACTACGCGAATCGGCCGTGCAGATGGTCGATTCGCTCTGGTACATCGTGGTCTACACCGGCACTGCGCTGTACCTGTTCGCGCAGGCCGACTGGCGCCTGATGGTGCCGCTGATCCTGTGGCTGCTGGCCTATGCGGTGATCCTGGCCTACTTCGTTCCGCGCGCGAAGCAACGGGCATGGATCGCCTCGGAAGCGCGTTCCAAGGCGATGGGCCGCATCGTCGATGGCTACACCAACATCCCGACGCTGAAGCTGTTCGCCCATGGTGGCCGCGAGCAGGCCTACGTCGCCGAGTCGATCCAGGAACTGGCGGTCAAGCACCGCGCACAGACCCGCATCACCACCGGCATGGACCTGACCATCGCCATCGTCAACGGCTTCCTGATCGCTGGTACCTGCGGCCTGGCGCTGTGGCTGTGGAATGGCGGGCACATCACCGTGGGCGCGATCACCCTGGCTACCGGTCTGGTCATCCGCATCCATAACATGTCCGGCTGGATCATGTGGACGATCAACGGCATCTTCGAGGACATCGGCACGGTGCAGGATGGCATCACCACCATCGCCCAGCCGCTGACCGTGCAGGACCGCGAGGACGCCGTGCCGCTGCAGGTCAGCCAGGGCGGCGTGCACTTCCAGGACATCCACTTCCATTACGGCAAGAAGGGCGGCGTGATCGCCGGCCTGGACCTGGTGGTGAAGCCCGGCGAGAAGATCGGCCTGGTCGGTCCGTCCGGTGCCGGCAAGTCGACCCTGGTCAACATCCTGCTGCGCCTGTACGACCTTGAAAGCGGCCGCATCCTGATCGACGGGCAGGACATCGCCCACGTCACCCAGGAAAGCCTGCGCCAGCAGATCGGCGTGGTGACCCAGGACACTTCGCTGCTGCACCGCTCGATCCGCGACAATCTGCTGTACGGACGCCCCGATGCCAGCGATGCGCAGCTGCGTGCGGCCGTGGCCAAGGCACGCGCCGAAGCGTTCATCGACACGCTGGTGGACGGGCAGGGTCGCCGTGGCTATGACGCGCATGTCGGCGAGCGCGGTGTGAAGCTTTCAGGCGGCCAGCGCCAGCGCATCGCCATCGCCCGCGTGCTGCTGAAGGACGCGCCGATCCTGGTGCTGGACGAAGCCACCTCGGCGCTGGATTCAGAAGTGGAAGCGGCCATTCAGGACAGCCTGGACGAGCTGATGGGCGGCAAGACGGTCATTGCGATCGCGCACCGCCTGTCCACCATCGCACGCATGGACCGGCTGGTGGTGATGGACCAGGGCCGCATCGCCGAGACCGGTACCCATGCCGAGCTGATCGCCGCCGGAGGCCTGTACGCGCGCTTGTGGGCGCGGCAGACCGGTGGGTTTGTTGCTGCCGATCAATGATGGGATCGGGGTCGGATCCCTTTGCGCAGGAAAGGGCTCTGACCCCAGTGTGTTTCCGGAGACCCGCATGATCCACCCGCTACGTCCTCTGCTGCTCGCGCTTGCCCTGGTCAGTTCAGCCGCGACAGCCTCGCCGGCACCCGTGCAGGACGACCACCTCGAACAGGTCGTCCTGCTCAGCCGCCACAACCTGCGTGCGCCGCTGGTGTCTTCCGGCACGCTGGCTGAAGCCACGCCCCATGCCTGGGCCCAGTGGGATGTTTCCGCTGGCGAGCTGACCACCAAGGGCGGCGTGCTTGAGGTCTACATGGGCCGCTACCTCGGCCAGTGGCTGCGCGCGCAGCACGTGCTGCCGATTGGTTGTCCGCAGGCCGGGGATTTCCACGCGTTGGCCAACAGCCTGCAGCGCACACAGGCCACCGCGCAGTTCTTCATTGCCGGCGCCTTCCCGGGCTGCCACGTCACGGTGGAACAGCGCCGGCCGCTGGGCACGATGGATCCGCTGTTCGACCCGGTGATTCACCGCGACGATGCCGGCTTCCAGCGCCGCGCCGTGCATGCCATGCAGAAGGCCGAATCAAAGGCGCGGTTGGGACCGGACCTGCAGGTGGTGGAGGGCGTGGTTGAACACGCGGCCTCGCCGGCCTGCACGGAACGTCGCAACTGCACGCTGCGTGCGGGTGACACCCAGTTCCGTGCGCAGGCCGGGAAGGAACCCGCGGCGTCGGGATCGCTGGCGCTGGCCAACGGCATGGTCGATGCGCTGCTGATGGAGGATTACCAGAACGCTGACGGCACCGCGGCAGGCTGGGGCAGGCTGCACGACGACGCGCAGTGGCAGGCCCTGGCGCGGGTGCGCAATGGCTACCAGGACATCCTGTTCGGTACGCCGGAGGTCGCGCGCGATGTGGCGGCCCCGCTGCTGTCGCATATCGGTGCGCTGTTTGATGACCCGCAGTCGCCGAAGGTCAGCCTGCTGGTGGGCCACGATTCCAATATCGGCTCGGTGCTCGCGGCGATCGGTGTGTCTGCTTACACGCTGCCAGGCCAGCTGGAGAAAACGCCGATCGGTGGCCTGCTGCAGTTCGAGCGATGGCGCGGGCAACGCGGCGAAGCGCGCTACCGGCTGGCATACATCTATCCGACCCGCGATCAATTGCGTGATGCGCTGCCTTTGACGGATGCACAGCCGCCAAGGCGGGTGGAGTTGACCCTGCCGGGATGCGGGCAGGAAGGATGCAATGTCGTGCAGTTCGAGCGCCTGCTGCATCGCGCAGCGAAGTGAGTGCCATCCACGCATGGCGTGGATCTACTGGCATACCGGCAACATCCATGCCACGCGTAGGTCCACGCCATGCGTGGATGAACCCCATCCGGCAACGCCGAACAAAAAAACGGCCCGGGTTTCCCCGGGCCGTTCCATTTCCAACTCACACCCAACCGATCACTCGATCGGCTGGTCCAGCATCAGCTGGCGGGCGAAGCGCACCGGCGGTGCGCCGTAGGACAGCATCTGGTCGTGGTAGGCCTTCAGGTTGAACTTGTCCCCCAGCCTTTCCTGCATCGCCTTGCGGGTGTCGAAGTGTTCCTGCGCACCGACGAAATAGGTCGGCAGCTGCGCCGAGGTCAGCTGCGCGCGCACCCACTTGCCCGAGGCTTCGCTTTCCTGCTGGAACGCGTCGTGGGTCATCAGGTGCATCGCCTTCTCGCGATCCCAGTTGTCCACGTGCACGCCCTGGTCGAGGATCGCGTTGGAGATCGTGCGCAGGTAGAACTTCAGCTGTACCAGGTGGAACAGCGGGTCGTTGTTGAGGTAACCCTGCTCCTGCATCATGCGCTCGGTGTAGACCGCCCAGCCTTCGGCAAACAGGCCCGAACGCAGCACCGCACGCAGGGTCGACGGGAACTTGGCCGAGTGCCAGCCTTCCAGGTAATGGCCCGGGGTGCCTTCGTGGATGCTCAGCAGGTGGATCATGCGCGAGTTGTACTCACGCAGGAACGAGTCGACCTGCTTGTCGTTCCAGTCGTCCGGAATCGGCGAGACGGCGTAGAAAGTCTTCAGGTTCTTGTCCAGCGGGCCCGGCGAATCGCAGTAGGCCACGGCCACGCCACGCTGGAATTCCGGCATCAGGATGATGTCGACCGGTGCATCGGGCAGGGTCATCAGGTCGTGTTCGCGCACGAACGCGGTGGACTGTTCCAGCGCGGCCTTGGCATCGTCGACGACCTTGTCGCGCGCCGGCTTGTCGGCGTAGGCCAGTTCCAGCGCGGCTTCGATGGCCTTCTGCTGCTGCTCGTCGGTCGGCTTGGCCGGCATCTCCGGCGCACCCGGCTTGTCCTTCAGCACAGTCTGCGCGATGCCGTACATGTCCTCGCGCACGCGCTTGAGTTCGGCGCGCGCACGCTCACCGATCTCCTGGCGCGACAGCGAGGAGTTCAGTGCGAACTTCAGCTTCTGGTCGTACTTTTCCGCACCGATGCGGAAGTCACCCTTGGCGTTCGGCACCAGGGTCTTGTCCAGCCAGGTCTGCTGCTCGTCCACGGCCTTCTTCAGGCCGTCGATGGCGGCCTGCAGGCGCTGCTGGTCGGCCTGCGGCAGTTCGCCGATGTGCGGGGTGATGAAGGTATCGACGATGCTGAGGATGCCCTTGTTCTGCTTGGCCACCGTCTCGGCGTGGATCTTCGGCACGCGGGCCGGGTCCAGGTTCTCACGGGCCTGGGCGAAGATCGCCGGCAGCTTTTCCATGCGCGCGGTGGCCGACTTCAGGCGCTCGGGCAGCGGTGCGAATTCGCGGGCCATCAGGCCGTACAGGGCGCTGCCGGCCAGGCCGTTGTAGACCTGCGGGTCCCACTTGCCGGACTGCAGCACCTCGGTGTTCCAGATTTCAGACTGCAGCTGGTTGCGCAGGATCGCCGCGTCCACCTGGTTTTCGCGGCCGAGCTTGGCCACGTCGATCCTGTCCAGTTCGGCGAGCAGGCCCTTGTAGGCCGCCACGGTCTTCTGCTGGCCGGCCGCGCTCAGGTCGTCGATCTCGCTGTCGTAGCGGTGGTCGCCGATCTGGGTGGCACTGACCGGTGACAGCTGCATCCAGGTATCGAGCGCACGCTTGGACAGGTCGGCGAAGGCGGTGTCGACCGCCGCATCGCCGGCCTGCTGGCTGGCGGCCGGGGTGGAACCGTTGGTCGGGGCGTCGGCCGGCTGGCAACCGGCCAGAGCGGCGACCAGGGCAAGGGCAAGGAGATGCGGGCGCATCGGCGTTCCTGTACTGGGATCAATCCCCGAGCATAGGCCGCGCGGGGCGCTTTGTCCCCCTGCCATAGGATTACCATGGGCGCTGGCAGGACTCCCAGCGCCCCGGAGGGCGACCCCATGCAGATTCACGGAAGAAGCAGTTTCAGCACGCGAGGCAGGCTGGCGGCCCTCGTTCTGGCAGCAGCGCTGGCGGGCTGCGCGGCGCAGGGCGATCACGCTGCCTCCGCTGGCGGCGCCGCGGCCGAGGCGGTGGCCTCACCGGACGGCGCGTTCCTCGCCTACGAGCACGATGTGCAGGTGCAGCTGGACGCCACGCAGATCGCAGCGCGCATCCAGCAGGTCACGCAGGCCTGCCAGGGGGCGAAGTTCGGTGATTGTGCGGTGCTGGAAGTCCACCAGCGCAGCGGCGAGCGCCCCAGTGGCGAGGTCAAGGTGCGCATCGCGCCGAAGGGCGTGGAGCCGTTGATCGGCCTGGCCGGTGAAGGCGGGCAGGTACAGGCGCGCAACACCCGCGCCGAAGATCTGGCCCAGCAGGTGGCCGACACCGCGCTGACCAAGGCGCGGCTGGAAAAGGAACATGCCCGGCTGCTGTCCTACCAGGACCGCAAGGATCTGAAGATCGAGGAACTGATGGCGATCACCACGCGCCTGTCGGCGATCGAGGCGGGCGTTGAGCAGGCCAACAAGGATGCCGCGCAGCAGCGCCGTCGCATCGATACCCAGCTGGTGACGCTGCACTTCGACACCACGTCGGGCCAGCGCAGCCGCAGTGAGATCGGTGAAGCACTGAGCGAATCGGGCAACATCCTCAGTACCAGCATCGCGTTCCTGATCCGCGCGGCGGCGGCCCTGCTGCCGGTGGCCATACTGGCATTGCTGGCTGGCTGGGGCATCCGCACATGGCTGCGCAGGCGCCGTCGCAAGGCCTGATCGGATGCAGGGAGGGGGTAGCGCCGGGCCATGCCCGGCGAGCCCTCAGCCTTCGTCGGTCTCGTACTCGACGAACACATCCAGTTCCAGTGCCAGCTCCTGCACCGCATCGCGCACCTTCTGCGCGGTGCTTTCGTTGCCGACTTCCACTTCCAGTTCGTGGATGCCCGGGCCGATGTCATCGGACAGCCCGGCCGAGCTGGAATCGTCGTCGTCCATGTGCGGCATCAGGTCGTCGGTTTCCTCGACATGTTCGATGCCGTCCAGGCCCAGCAGCAGATCGCTGATGGCACGGGCGTCGTCTTCGGTTCCGGTGATGCGCAGTCGCAGCATTGCCATGGCAGGTACACGGTGTGGAGTTGCCAGCAGCCTAGCCAGCGGCGGGCAAAGATCGGGTGAGGGCGCAGTCAGCCGACCGTGGGCGGGCGCCCGAGCAGGCTGTCGGGCAGGGCCGGAATGGGCGTGCGTTCGTCCTGCGCCTGGGTCAGCAGCCAATCGATGAACAAGCGTGCGGCCGGGCTCGGTGGCTGCCCTTCGGCATGCACCACGTAGTAGGCATAGCGCGCCTTCAGCGCCGGCCCGGGCAGGCGCACCACTTCATAGCGCTGCAGGTAAGGCTGGGCGACATGGGTGCGCGCCAGCACCGCGCCCATGCCGTACACCGCCGCGCGCATTGCATCGGTGCTGTCGGCGAAGGTGTGCATGGGCGGCAGCGGCGAGGGCGGCCGCACGCCGGCATGGCGGAACCAGTCGCGCCAGCCCTGCGGCGAAAGGTCGGTCAGCAGCGGCAGATCGGCAATGCGCGCCGGGTCCTGCAGCGTCTCCACACCCGGCAGGGCGGGGGAGGCGACCGGGAACAGGTTGTCATCCATCAGGTGCTGCGCATGCAGGCCCGGCCACTGGCCCAGGCCGTAGCGGATGCCGACCTCCGGCCCGTTCTCGTCGTAGCGGTCCAGGCCGCTGCCGGTGTGCAGTTCGATGCGGATGTGCGGATGCGCCTGGGTGAAGCGCGGCAGGCGCGGCAGCAGCCAGCAGTACGACAGCGAACGCAGGGTGGTGATGCGCAGCGGCACGCTGTCGGCATCCGGCTGCAGGTGGTGGGCGACGGCAGCCACATCGGTGAAGGCAGCACTGGCGGCGTCGGCCAGCTGCCGGCCCTCGGCGGTCAGGCGTACGCCGCGGGCGTGGCGCAGGAACAGGCGGACTTCGAGGACTTCTTCCAGGCGGCGCACATGGTGGCTGACCGCGCTGGCAGTCAGGTTCAGCTCCAGCGCGGCCTGGGCGAAGTTCTGGTGGCGCGCGGCCACCGTGAACACGGCCAGCGCGGGGAGCAGGGAAGGGCGTAGCTGCATGTCCAGCCTCAAACCATATTTGTGGCTGGCAGCGATACTACGCGCTTGTGCAGCAGGCGTCTGCGCACCATCCTGTCGATCCATACACAGCGCAGGCGCAGGACGGAGGCAGGGCATGAACGCGGTACCGCAGGTGGCAGAACGCGATTGGCGCACCCCGTTGGAACTGACCCTGCTGGGCGCGATCTGGGGCTGCTCGTTCCTGTTCATGCGCGTGGCCGTGCCCTCGTTCGGCCCGTTCGCATTGGTGGAAGTGCGGCTGGTGCTGGGCGCGCTGGTCCTGATGCCGTTCCTGTGGCGCGCCCGCGCACTGTTTCCGCCGCGCCGCTGGCTGTGGCTGGCACCGATCGGCCTGATCAATTCGGCGCTGCCGTTCGTGCTGTTTGCCTATTCGGCCGAGCAGGCGCCGGCGGCCATCGGCGCGATATGCAATGCGATGACCGTGCTGTTTGCCGCACTGATCGCCTTCCTGTTCTTCGGGGAGAAGATCGGCGTGCGCCGCGCCAGTGCACTGCTGGTCGGCTTTGCCGGCGTGGTGGTGCTGGCTACGGCCAAGGTATCGGGCCTGAGCATCGGCATGGCCGTGCTGGCCGGTGCTGCAGCGTCGCTGCTGTACGGCCTGGGCGTGAACCTGGTGAAGCGGCACATGACCGGCCTGCCGTCGGCCGCTGCGGCTGCGGCGACGTTGGGCTGCGCCTCGCTGTGGATGCTGCCGATGGCGGTGACCCACTGGCCGCAGGCGGCGATCCCGGGCAAGGCTTGGGGCGCAGCGATCGCACTGGGCGTGGCCTGCACTGGCCTGGCGTTCCTGATGTTCTACCGCCTGATCGGCCGCATCGGCCCGTCGCGCGCGTCGACGGTGACCTATCTGATCCCGCTGTTCGGCGCGGCGTTCGCGTGGTTGTTCCTGGGCGAACCGGTGACCCTGCAGATGCTGATTGCCGGAGCTCTGATCCTGGGCAGCGTGGCCGTCAGCCAGAAGGGCTGAGGGCGCCCACACACGTGTGGTCCCGGGCGCTGCCCGGCAGCCCTTTTTTGCGCCTGCGGAGAGGTGTCACTTTCTTTGCTCGTGCAAAGAAAGTAACCAAAGAAACACGCCGCCGTCCGCGAGCCGGCGCTACGCGCCGGTTCCCTGCGCTCCTCGGTCCGTCGAGGGACGGCGCGGAACTCGCTGCGCTCAGACACCCGCGCCTCTTCGCCCTCGCCGGACCTGCGGTGCTCGGCTCGCTCCAAGGCGGACCCAGATCAAAGGCCACAGCCGCGCGCCCTGGCATGGCGCGAACTCAGCGCAAAAGCCGAATCCTTACCGCACCGGCACCGGAATATTGCACAGGTCGATGTGCCCGGCCGGGCGCTTGTAGAAATCATCCACGCGGTTGCGCCGCGCTTCCACCGTATCGGCGAAGGTCTTCGAATCGGTGCGCAGCACCTGGATCGGCGTGCGCTCGGCGGCCGGCACATCGCTGGCGCGGCGGATCGAGACGATCGGCGTGCGCAGCTTCGGGTCTTCGTAGAAGCCCATCGGCGCCGGCCCGCGCGGGATGGCGCTGAGCAGTTCCATGCCCTTCAATACGCGCCCGACCACGGTGATGTTGCGGTCCAGCTGGCGCGGTGACTGCCCGGTCACCACGTACAGTTCGGCGCCGATGCTGCTGTCTTCTTCGTTGCTGCGGCCCGCGCCCAGCATGCCGTAGCAGTGCGCCAGCCAGGCCTTGCCGGCCTGCGGATCCTGGCCCACCGGGAAGCCATCGACGAAACCGGTCTGCGCGGCCCAGCCATCGCGGTCGGGCAGGACGCTCACCTTCAGGCCGGCGCTGGCACGTTCGAATTCGGCCGGCAGCTTGCGCGCGGCGCTGCCGAACGGCCTGGCCTTGGCCGCGTCATCGGCGTCGGCGTCGCCGAACTGCACCACGAAGTTGTCCTGCGAACGGTAGATGCTGGTGCCGTCCCAGAAGTGCTCGTGGGCAAAGGTCTGGATGTTGGCCACGTGGCGCGGGGCGAACTGCGGCGCCAATTCGATGATCACCCGCCCAGCCGGCAGATCCATGTACAGCAGGTTGGCCGGGTCCGGGGTGCGCCAGTCGCTGGCCGCCGAGGCATCAAGGATCTGCTGCGGGCTGCGGTACGGCGTGGCCGCGCTTGCCACAGCTGGCAGCAGGCAGGCCAGGGTGAAAGAGAGCAGGGCGGAACGGCGATTGGGCATGGTGGTCCAGTGCGAAATGGCGTCCGCCGATCATGCGCGAGCGGAGGGCGGGATGTCATGTGCCCGCGGATGCGGCTCTACTTCGCCCGTTTGCGGAAGTAGCTGTCGACTGCCTGTGCACTGCACTGTGCCTGGGCCTGCTGCCCGCCCTTCGCTTCGCAGGCCTGCAGCGCCGGATGGATGGCGGCGTAGTTCACCACGATGTTCTCGTTGGGGCGCAGCAGGGCGTAGTAACAGATCATCCCGCGGTACACCGAATAGACCGGCGCCTTGATGGGGGGCAGGCCACTGTAGACCTCGGCCACCGTTTCGCGTGCCATGTCCGCATACCAGGCCGGCCGGCTGGTATCTGCCAGTGCGCGTGCCAGCACGCTCTGCCTGTCCTCGCCACGGCTGTGCGCCTCCAGGATCTTTGCCGAGAAGTCGAGCGCGTCATAGGCGCCCTTGCTGAGGTCACACCCGGTCATCGCCTGGGCAGGGGCCGTGCCCAGCAGGGCCAGCGGGATGAGCAGGGCAAGCATCTTCATGATCGGATTCAGCTTCCTTGAATGAGGGCCAATTCTGACAGAACGGTCGGCACGGTGACTAACGACACATTCGCTATACCGGACTTCGCACTACTGTTGACTTCAACGTAGTGGAGGGCCGGCCATGGGCGAAGACGATGTCCACCTGAAGAAGTTCCAGAAGGAACTCAGTGCGGGAACGGTATCGCTGGCGCTGCTGGCGGTGCTCGCCCGGGCCGGGGAGCCGCTGTATGGCTACCTGATCGCCAAGGAGCTGGAGCGCGTGGGTGAGGGCGTGCTGAGCGGCAAGCAGAGCGCGCTGTACCCGGTGCTGCGCAACCTGGAAGGTGCCGGCCTGCTGGAAAGCCATGTCGAGCCGTCCAGCAGTGGCCCGCCGCGGCGCTACTACCGCATCAACGAACGTGGCCATGAGGTGCTGGCGCAGTGGCGCCAGGCCTGGCAGGCCACCCGCGATTCCGTCGATTCCGTGTTGGAGGGGGTACCGCAATGAACGAGCCGAACCTGGCAGGCACTGGCCTGCCCACCACCATCGCGCAGTACCTGGCACAGCTGCGCGCGGCCCTGCAGGGCGCCGACCCGGCGATGGTGCAGGATGCCCTGTACGACGCCGAGGAGTACCTGCGTTCCGAACTGGCCGCGCAGCCAGGCCGCAGCGAGGCCGAGGTGATCGCCGACGTGGCCGGCAGTTACGGCGCGCCGGAAGAGGTGGCGGAGATCTATCGCGAGACCGAGGTGACCGTGAACCGCGCGCTGCGTACGCCGCGTGCGGACACCCGCCCGGTACTGCGCGCCGCCGCCGAGGCCAGTGGCGTGGCGCCGGCCGCGCCGACGCCGGTACCGGTGCAGCGTTCGCTGATGGCGCGGGTGTTCGGCGTCGTCATGGACCCGCACACCTATGGTGCGCTGTTCTACATGCTGCTGTCGCTGGCCACGGGCACCTTCTTCTTCACCTGGGTGGTGACCGGCCTGTCGCTGTCGCTGGGGCTGATGATCCTGATCATCGGTGTGCCGCTGACGGTGCTGTTCTTTGGTTCGGTGCGCGGGCTGGCGTTGCTGGAAGGGCGGCTGGTGGAGGCATTGCTGGGCGAGCGCATGCCGCGCCGGCCGCAGTACACCGACCGCAGCCGCAGCTGGCTGCAGCGTATCGGCGACATGTTCACCGACGGCCGTACCTGGCTGACGCTGCTCTATTTCCTGCTGATGCTGCCGCTGGGCATCGTCTACTTCACCATTGCGGTGACGCTGCTGTCGGTGTCGCTGGCCTTCATCTGGTCGCCGGTGGCGGCGCTGTTCGACTCGACCGCACCGAGCATCTACATCGATGGCACCAACGTGCTGCCGCTGGCGTTCACGCCGCTGCTGGCGGTGGTAGGCGTGCTGCTGCTGCTGCTGACGATGCACCTGGCACGCGGCATCGGCAAGCTGCACGGACTGCTGGCAAAGAACCTGCTGGTGCGGTTGTAACAGCGCAGGGGCTGCTCTGGTAGGTGCCAACCTTGGTTGGCACGCACCATCGGGCGTCGCGATTCACGGTAGAGCGCCAACCAAGGTTGGCATCTACCAAGGCCCGGGTACGATCCGACCCCGGGCCGGGGTTCAGCCGGCCTTGCGCCGCAGCGGGGTGACGTTGCTTTTCTTCTTGGTGGCTTTGGCCGCCGGGGCCTCGGCATGGGCGGCGAAGAAATCGCGTACCTTCGGGTACACCACCTCGCGCCAGCGGCGGCCGCTGAAGATGCCGTAATGGCCCGCGCCTTCGACGATGAAGTGCTCGCGGCGATCAGCGGCAATGCCGGTGCACAGCGCCTGCGCCGCTTCGGTCTGGCCCAGACCGGCGATGTCATCCAGCTCGCCTTCGATGCTCAGCAGGGCGGTATCGCGGATGGCCGACGGGTCAACCTTCTCGCCGTTGACCACCCACTCGCCACGCGGCAGCAGGAAATCCTGGAACACCACCGAAATGGTATCCAGGTAGTACTTGGCCGGCATGTCCAGCACGGCGTTGTACTCGTCGTAGAAGCGACGGTGCGCGTCGGCATCTTCCAGGTCACCCTTGACCAGGTCGGTGTAGAAATCCCAGTGCGAACTGAAGTGGCGGCTGGGGTTCATCGACAGAAAGCCAGCGTGCTGCAGGAAGCCCGGGTACACGCGGCGGCCCACGCCGGGGTAGCTGGCCGGCACCGTGTGGATGACGTTGTTCTCGAACCACGACAGCGGGTTCTGCGTGGCCAGGTTGTTCACTGCGGTGGGGCTGCAGCGTGCGTCGATCGGGCCACCCATCATCACCAGCGTGCGCGGGGTCGGCTCGCCACGGCTGGCCATCAGCGAAACCGCCGCCAGAACGGGCACCGTCGGCTGGCATACGCTCACCACATGCAGGCGCTCGACGCCGAGGTGGCGGATGAATTCCTGGATGTAGGCGATGTAGTCGTCCAGCCCGAACTCACCTTCGCTGGCCGGCACCATGCGCGCGTCCACCCAGTCGGTGACGTACACGCGGTGGTCGCGCAGCAGCGTGCGCACGGTATCGCGCAGCAGCGTGGCGTGGTGGCCCGACAGCGGCGCCACCACCAGCACGAACGGCTGGTTGAGCATGGTGTGCAGCTGGTCGGCTTCGTTGCTGTGGCGCTTGAAGCGCAGCAGCTTGCAGAACGGCTTGCTCACTTCCTCGTGCACGACGATCGGCACGCGCTCGCCCTCGACCTCGATTTCGTTGATGCCCCATTCGGGCTTCTCGTAATCCTTGCCGATGCGATGGAAGAGTTCATTGACCGCCGCCAGGCGATCAGCACCTGGCATCTGCGACCACCAGTGGCCCTGGTTGGCGAAGAACCTGGCGTTGGCCTGGGCCTGGTGCACCCAGGGGGCGAGCAGGTTGCGGGTCAGTTCGTGTAGTTGATAGAGCATGACGACCGAATATGTATGGTCATATGTTGCCGTGCAGCATATCGCATCCCGATGTCCCACGGGTTAAGTTGGCTGAAAATAATGAATCCGGATTCACATCCGTTCCAGCGCGGCCGCATCGCCTGCCAGGGCGGGGCTGAGCCAGCAGTGCGACCCTGCCGGCAGCAGGCCGTGCCGGGCCAGCGTCCGCCGGTACCATCGGGCCGGGCGGGCCTGGAAGCCGTGGTGGTCGCCTTCGAACGCGTCCTCGGCCGCGAAGGTCTCCAGGAAGGCGACGCCGGCGGTCAGTTCGGCTACTCCGGCCAGTCCGGCACGCAGTTCGCGGTCGGGCACGTAATGCATCACGTCCGAACACACCAGCAGGTCGACCGGAGCGCAGGGCCGCAGCCAGGCGAAATCGCCGAAGCTGGCCATGTGCAGGTTGCGGGTACGTCCGTAGCGGCGCACAGCGTACTCGCTGCTGTCGAAGCCAAGGTATTGGACCTTCGGACGCAGCTTCAGCAGCGGCGCACGCCAGGCACCTTCGCCGCAGCCGATATCGAGCACGCTGCGGATCGGCCGCTCCAGGTAGTACTCGGCGGTGGCCACGGCCAGGGCGACCTTGCGCGCCAGGCGCGCGCTGCCGCCGATGTCGGCGCGGCGGTACCAGCGTTGGAAGTAGGCGGCGTCGTAAGTCTTGTCCATGGGCAGGCGGGTGATGATGAAAACGGCGCCTATCGTACGGCGTCGCGGGCACCGGGTGGGGCGGGTTGGCCGTAGTAGAGCCACGCCATGCGTGGCTGCGATGGTGCGTCGATTGGCCGCGGCAGCCACCCATGGGGTGGCTCTACTGCGACAATAGGCCCTTCCCGCCAGCCGCCGGAGCGAGCGCATGCAGAGCTACTACTGGGTCAAGACCTTCCACATCGTGTTCGTGGTGGCCTGGATGGCAACCGTGTTCTACCTGCCGCGCATCCTGGTGAACCTGGCCGAGACCGCGGGCCAGCCGGCGGTGGGCGAGCGCCTGCAGCTGATGGGCCTGCGCCTGTACCGCTTCGGCCATTCGATGTTCGGCCTGGCCTTCGTGCTGGGCCTGGTGCTGTGGCTGGGCTACAAGGTCATCCCGGATTTCCCGACCATGGTCGCGCCCGGCGGCGCCGGCTGGCTGCACGCCAAGCTGGGCCTGGTGGTGCTGCTGCTGGTCTACTTCATCTGGACCGGCCGCCTGCTCAAGGGCGTGGCCAAGGGCCGCGCGCTGCCGTCCTCGCGCGCGCTGCGCTGGATCAACGAGATTCCGCTGCTGGCCTTCATCCCGATCGTGTGGCTGGTGCTGGCCAAGCCGTTCTGAGGCAGTAGATCCACGCCATGCGTGGATGCTCTCTTGTAGAGTCGAGATCCTATGTTCGTGGTCAAGCCTGCTGGAAGCAGGCTTGCCCCACCTTCAGCATGCTCGGGTCAAAGTCCCGGCCGCTCTTGAAGACGCCCCACGCGATTCTGGCCAGCTTTCTGGCCAGGATGTTGA
>NZ_DASQCB010000017.1:0-8342 GCF_035634915.1 Stenotrophomonas sp. | reverse complement strand
CTGCACCGAGGCGGCAGGCTTCCAGCGCCACAGCACCCAGGCCACGCCCAGCACCGACAGGGCGTTGAGCAGGAACACCATCCAGGGTCCGGCCAGCGAGAGCAAAAAGCCCCCCAGCGCCGGGCCGATGGCGCGACTGATATTGACCCCCAGCGAGTTCAGCGCCACCGCCGGGCCCAGCTCGGCCTTGCTCACCAGATCCGGCACCACCGCCTGGAACGGCGGCGAGCTCATGGCGCTGCCGACGCTCAGCAGAAAGGCCGCGGCCAGCAGCACCGTCGGCGTGACCTGCCCGGTAAAGGAGAGGATCGCCAGCCCCGCTGCGGCAATAAACATCCACAGCTGGGAGAAGAGCAGGTACTTACGCCGGTCGACGATATCCGCCATCACCCCGGAAGGCAGGGCGAAGAGGAACATCGGCAGGCTGCTGGCCGCCTGCACCAGGGCGATATCCAGCGGATCGGCGCTGAGGGTCAGCATGCTCCAGTTGACCCCCACGTCGCTCATCCACGAGCCAACGTTGGAGACCACCGTGGCGATCCACAGCATGCGGAACACCCGCTGGTGCAGCGGCTGCCAGGTGGACATCGTCGGGGCAGGCGGATGCTCCACGTGTGCGTCGGTGATCTGGGTCATGCGAATCTCTCCGTGACGCGCGAGCGGACCCGCCACGCGCCGGGGCCGGTGATCGCCAGCGTGGTGAAGATAATCAGCAGCAGCCAGCCAAACTGACCTTCGGCAATTGACCAGCCCGGATGCACCACCAGCATCGCCACCAGCAGCACGGCGATGATCGGCACGCAGGCCAGCCGGGTCGCCACGCCGAACAGGATCAGGATCGGGCAGATCACCTCGGCGAAGATCGCCGGGATCAGGCTGAAGTACGGCCCGAAGCCAAAGGGATCTTCGATCCGCGTCAGTTCTTCGCTGAAATGCAGCACCTTTGGCAGGCCATGCACGTAGAGCAGCAGCAGGCTGCCGGCGATCCGCAGGAAGAACAGCCCCAGGTCAATCCGGGGCAGGTTAGGTTGGGTTGAGTTCATCATGATCAGAACGCGAAGCAGCTGCAGCCCAGCGCTCCCCAGAAGGCGTTATCGTCGGCCACCGGCATCTCTGCCGTACGGGCAAAGTCGTGGGAATGGTTATGCACCCCGCACGGGCCGCTGCAGTGGTGCACGGCCTGCATCCCCACGCGGGCGGCCTGCGGTGGCGCGCTGCGGTAATGACCCGGCACCTTGACTACCGGCGACCACTCCGGCAGGACCGGGATGGCAGGCGGCGCCAGCGGGCCGAAGCTGCCTGCGGCGTAAACGATGTTGCCATCCACCACCGTCAGCACCGACTCGATGCCCTTGATCTCCTCTTCCGGCACGCGGAAGAAGTCTTTGCTCAGTACCGCGAGATCCGCGAGCTGGCCCTTTTTGATCTGGCCTTTCTGACTCTGCTCGTTGGAGAACCACGCGCTGCCCTGGGTCCAGAGCATCAGGGCGGTGTCGCGATCCAGACGGGCGCTGTGATCGTACATCTGCATCCCACCTACGGTGCGGCCGGAGACCAGCCAGTAGAGCGCGGTCCACGGGTTGTAGCTCGCCACGCGGGTGGCGTCGGTGCCCAGACCCACCGGCACGCCGGTTTCGAGCATGCGGGTGACCGGCGGGGTGTGGCGCACCGCTTCCATCCCGTAACGCTCAGCAAAGTACTCGCCCTGGAAGGCCATACGGTGCTGCACGGCGATGCCGCCGCCCAGGGCCTTGATGCGGTCGATGTTGCGCTGGGTGACGGTCTCGGCGTGGTCAAAGAACCAGTGCAGACCGTTGAACGGAATGTCGCGGTTCACCTTCTCAAAGACGTCCAGCATCCGGCTGATGGATTCGTCGTAGGTGGCGTGGAGGCGGAACGGCCAGCGGTGCTCGACCAGATGGCGCACCACGCGCTCCAGCTCGTCCTCCATGCCGGGGGCCAGATCCGGGCGCGGCTCCAGGAAATCCTCGAAGTCGGCGGCGGAGAAGACCAGCATTTCGCCCGCGCCGTTATGGCGGAAGAAGTCGGTGCCCTGGCCCGGCTTGAGCATGTCGGTCCACTTCTCGAAATCTTCCAGCTCGTGGCCGGGACGCTGGGTAAACAGGTTGTAGGCGATGCGGATTGTCATCTGCTTTTTGTCGTGCAGCTCGGCAATCACCTCGTAGTCTTCCGGGTAGTTCTGGAAACCGCCGCCGGCATCGATGGCGCTGGTTAAGCCCAGACGGTTGAGCTCGCGCATAAACTGGCGGGTGGAGTTCACCTGCTGCTCCAGGGGCAGTTTTGGCCCTTTGGCGAGGGTGGCGTAGAGGATCATGGCGTTCGGACGGGCGATCAGCATCCCGGTCGGGTTACCGTTGGCGTCGCGCTGGATCTCGCCGCCCGGCGGGTTCGGCGTGTCTTTGGTGTAGCCGACCACCTTCAGCGCCGCGCGGTTGAGCAGGGCGCGGTCGTACAGGTGCAGGATAAACACCGGCGTCTCCGGCGCGGCCTCGTTGATCTCGTCCAGGGTCGGCATCCGGCGCTCGGCAAACTGGAACTCGCTCCAGCCGCCCACCACGCGTACCCACTGGGGGGACGGCGTACGCAGGGCCTGCTCTTTCAGCATCCGCAGGGCATCGGCCAGCGACGGCACGCCCTCCCAGCGCAGCTCGAGGTTGTAGTTCAGCCCGCCGCGGATCAGGTGCAGGTGTGAGTCGTTCAGGCCGGGGATGGCGGTGTGGCCTTTGAGATCCACCACTTTGGTGGCGTCGTCGTGGTACTGCATCACCTCGGCAACGGTGCCCACTGCAAGGAATTTGCCGTCACGCACGGCCACGGCTTCGGCGAGGGGATTTTCACGATCGACGGTATGAAACTGGCCATTCACCAGAATCAAATCTGCTGTAGCAGAGGAAGTCATAACTGCTCCTGACTGAGAGGGGAAATGTCAGGATTATTGGAACCGGTTACCGGAAAAAACCAGTTATACAAAGGGATAGCTATACCAAAGTATAACTATACCTGCGTATAACTATACGAAAGGTTAATTATACAAAGAGATAATTACGCCAGGGCGGAGAGTCATCCAGGATACAGGTATCGCATCGTCGCCGCGTCGTGCGACGGATTTCACCTGTTAACCTCACTGGATACCATTATGTCTAACTCAAAACTCGAAGTGTTAACCCCCGATAACTGTCAGATGATCTTCATCGACCAGCAGCCGCAGATGGCGTTTGGCGTGCAGTCTATCGACCGTCAGGTGCTGAAAAACAACGTGGTAGGGCTGGCGAAAGCGGCCAAAGTGTTCAACATCCCAACCATCATCACCACCGTTGAAACCCAGAGCTTCTCCGGTAATACCTTCCCGGAACTGCTGGACGTCTTCCCGGGCAAAGACATTCTTGAGCGTACCTCCATGAACTCCTGGGATGACCAGAAAGTGCGTGACGCCCTGAAAGCCAACGGCAAGAAGAAAGTGGTGGTCTCCGGCCTGTGGACCGAAGTGTGCAACAACACCTTCGCCCTGTGCGCGATGCTGGAAGGCGACTACGAGATCTACATGGTGGCTGACGCGTCCGGCGGCACCTCGAAAGAGGCCCACGACTTCGCCATGCAGCGCATGATCCAGGCCGGCGTGATCCCGGTAACCTGGCAGCAGGTGCTGCTGGAGTGGCAGCGTGACTGGGCCCACAAAGAGACCTACAACGCGGTGATGGATATCGTGCGTGAGCACTCCGGTGCCTACGGCATGGGTGTGGACTATGCCTACACCATGGTGCACAAAGCCCCGTCTCGCCAGAAGAGCGAGCACGAAACCCTTGCGCCGGTTCCGGCCCCGGTTCGCTAAGTTTTCAGCGGCAGGCTGGGCCCTCATCCGGCCTGCCGCTGACCTCTCTGGAGTCCATCATGAGTACTGGGTTAATTTCCCTCGCGGCAGGCGTGCTGATCGGCCTGCTGTACGCGCTGCTGAAAGTCCGTTCCCCGGCGCCGCCCGCGCTGGCGCTGATTGGTCTGCTGGGGATGCTGGCTGGCGAACAGGCTACCCGCCATTTTCTGCATGCTGACGACACCGCGCAAAAAGCCCCCGTTGCCATTACCACAGGAGCCTCGTCATGAAAGCCTGGGTCGTTTCACTGAGCTGTGGAATTCTGGCAGGGGTGATTTATGCCGCAATTGATGTACACTCGCCCGCGCCGCCGGTTGTCGCCCTGCTGGGGCTGTTTGGCATGCTGGTGGGCGAACAGCTGATCCCGATTGGCCGCCGCCTGTTCAGCCGCCAGCTGACGATGGCGTGGTTTCGCCATGAATGCGTCCCCAAAATCAGCGGCACTCCACCTCCGGCCCGTCCCGGTGACGGTAGCGAGGGTTAATCACCTTTAGTTTGAGGAACACGAGCATGCCGCAGCGCATAGCCATCATTGATGATGAACGGTCTGTTCGCAGCGGGTTAAGCAACCTGCTGCAGTCGGAGGGGTATGCCACAGAAGCCTTCGACTCGGCGGAAGTGTTTCTCAGCCACCCCACCGCGCTGGCAGATGCGGCGCTGGTGATCGCCGACATTCGCCTGCGGGGGATGACGGGTCTCGAGATGCTCGACAAACTGCACCTTATCGCCCCCTCGCCGCCGCCGCTTATTTTTATCTCCGGTCATGCGGATGAAAATATTCAACGCTACGCTGTTGAACACGGCGCTGTTGTTTTTCTGCGCAAACCGATTAATGTCGATGTGCTGCTGGCGCACATTCAACGTGCGCTCGCCACCTGACAACACCTGCAAAACCGATCCCACGAGAACCATTAACGAAGAAAAATAAGGAACGTGGATGAACAACCCATCGCTGCCTGCGCTCTGGCCTGCCCCCGAAAATTTAGCGGAAGGGCGGGCTTTTGTGCTTAAAGAAGACGTCATTTTTACCCCGTTAGGGCAGGAGGGGAGCCTCTGCTGGCTCAATGCCCGCCTGCCCACCTCCGGCGGGTCGTTTATCATCGCCACCGGGGTGAGCGATGAAGAAGAGGCCAGCGCAACGCGCCTGCTGCGCAACGAGTTTGCCCTGCGGGAGTACCTGAGCGACGACTGGGCCATTCGCCCGGTGGCCAGCACGCAGTACCACGGGCGCTTTGCACTGGTTTATGCCCCCTTTTCGTTTGTGCTGTTAACCCGGATCGTCGGTGTGCCGATGGCCTGTATCCAGAGCTTCCTCGATCTGGCGATCCGCATCAGCCTGCCTTTACGCCTGATGCACCTGCGCAACCTGGTGCATGGCGATATCAAGCCCGGCAATATTTTTATTCACGATGACAACCGCTGTCGGCTGGGGGGCTTTGGCCTGTCGTCCGGCACCTCGGAAGAACTTCAGCAATCCCGGCTGGCGGTGGTGGGCGGTACCCCCGCCTACATGTCGCCGGAGCACACCACCCGCACCCATCGCGCGGTGGATAACCGCAGCGATCTCTACAGCCTGGGCGTAGTGCTTTACGAGCTGCTCACCGGCAGCCTGCCGTTTGAGCTGGGCGGTGAGGATCAGGGCAAGTGGGCGCACTATCATATCGCCTCCGAGCCGCGCGCTCCGGGCGCAGTCTGTCCCGGCGTGCCCGCCATGCTGTCGACCATCGTCCTCAAGCTGCTGGCGAAAAAGCCGGAGAACCGCTACCAGACCGTCGATGGCCTGATTGCCGACCTGCGCCGCTGCCAGGCCACCCTGAGTGACGACGGGGAGATCGCTGCCTTTACCCCCGGCCTGCAGGATCGCTCCCCGGCCTTTCATCTCACCGATACCCTGTACACCGCCCATCCCCAAGCGGCGGAGCTGCTCCACGCCTTTGAGCGGGTCAATCGCGATGCCATCGCCGGATTCGTGGCGATTAGCGGCCCGTCGGGGATCGGCAAATCGTCACTGATCGCCTCGGGGCTGAAGGCCCTGCAAAACCGCAGCGTGCTGCTGGCGGTGGGCAAGGTGGACCAGTTTTCCCCCACGCTGCCCTACGCGGCGCTGACCTCGGCGTTTCGTAACCTGACGCTGCATCTGCTGGGGCTGTCGGCGGAGGAGGTGGCCCAGTGGAAGATCCGCCTGTCCCGCGAGCTGGAGGGCTACGAAGCTCTGGCCGTCAGCCTGGTGCCGGAGCTGCGGCTGCTGCTCGATAACAAGCCGCGCTTCTCCAGCGACATCTTCTCCATCGACGCCCGGGCGCGCTTCAGCCACATGGTGCTGGCCCTGGTGAAGGCCTTCGCCAGCGCGGGCTGCCCGCTGGTGCTGCTGCTGGACGATATCCACTGGATCGACCCCGCCAGCCTGCAAATCCTGGAGTATCTGCTGACCCACGCCAGCACCGTGCCGCTGCTGATGGTGGTGGCGCACCGGGATGCCTGCTCGCTGCCGGACAACACCCTGCATCATCAACTGGCGAGCCTGCACCTGGCCTCGCGTAATACCACCGAGCTGCGCCCGGAGCCGCTGTCGGTGAAGGCCGTGTCGCGCTGGCTGGCGGATATCTTCCATACCCGCTCGGCCAGCACCCTCGATCTGGCCGGGCTGATCCATGAAAAAACCGGCGGCAACCCGCTGTTTGTGCATGAGTTTTTCCGCCGCATCGTCGATGACGGGCTGGTGACGCACAACAAGTACCAGGATAAATGGCACTACGATCTGCACGCCATCCGCACCCGGCACTACACCGAAAACGTGGTCACCCTGGTACTGCAGCAGTTGGAGGAGATGCCTGAAGAGACCCAGCTGCTGCTGGGCAGCATCGCCTGCCTCGGCGGCAGCGGCGAGCTGGAGATGGTGTGCCGGGTGGTAGCGATGTCGGTCGCGGAGATCCGCTATGCCCTGCACCCGGCGGTGACGGCGCAGCTGATCACGCTCAACGCCGGGAGCTATGCCTTTACCCACGACCGGGTCCAGGAGGCGGCCTTTGCCCTGCTGGATAACGCCGAGCGCAGCCGGCTACACCTTACCACCGCCAGCCTGCTGGCGGAGTCGGCCCGTCAGGCGGCGGGCAACGAGATCCTGTTTCGCGCCGTGCATCACGTCACGGCGGCGCTGGACTGCATTCAGCCTGCGCCCCAGCGCCAGATGTTCCGTGAGCTGAGCCTGCTGGCGGCCCGCCGCGCCCGCCGGTCGGGGGATTACCTCTCGGCCCTGAGCTATATCCAGACCGCCCGCGCCCTGGGCAACGTCGGTGCGCTGCCGGAGAGCGCCAGCGACTTCACGCTCGACAGCGAGGAGGCCGGGTGCCAGTTTGCGCTGGGCAATCTCGACTGCACCCGCCGACTGTGCGACCGCATTCTCAACTCCCCTGGCGGGCTGGCGGAAAAAGCGCTGGCGGCGAACCTGCTGGCCGAAGTCTATATGCGCCAGTCCGACAACCGGCTGGCGCTGGAGGCGGCCCTGAGCTGGCTGGCGGTGTTTGGCATTCACGTCAGCCGCTACCCGGAGGCCGCCGAGTGCGACGAGGCCTGGCACAGCCTGTGCAACCGCGTCGGCGATAACCCGCAGGGCCATTTTGCCGGGCTGCCGCTGATGAACGACGGCGACACCGAGGCGGTGATGAACCTGCTCAACAGCGCCTGCGTGTTCGCCAGCTTTACCCGCTCGCGCCTGCATTTCATTCTGCTGTGCCGGATGATGCACCTGACCCTGGATCACGGCATTACCGGCGCGTCCGCCCCGGCGATGGCGTGGTTCGGGGTGTTGATTGGCCACCGCTACGCCGAGTATCGCCTCGGCTTTCAGTACGGCACCCTGGCGCGGGAGCTGGTCAACCGCCACGGCTACGACGCCTTTGAGGCCAAAACCCTGCTGCCGCTGGATCAGCTCAGCGTCTGGACCCAGCCGCTGGGCTACACCATCGAGTGCGCCAAGGCCTGCTTCACCTCTGCCGTCACCCACGGAGACATGACGGTGGCCTGCTTTGCCGCCTGTCATCAGGTAATCAACTTCCTTACCCGGGGCGATCACCTTGACGGGGTGCTGACCAGCATCGAGCGCGGCCTGGCTTTTGTGCGCAAAACCCATTACCAGGACGTGGAGGCGATCCTGCTGATGCAGCGCCACTACGTGGAGCACCTGCGCACCCCGGTGAGCGGCCACTGGACCGCCAGCGAGGTGCTGCCGCACTCCCTGCTGCCCGCCGCCGCAGAGCAGGCCACGGAGCAGACCTCCACCATGCTGTTCTGGTTCTGGCTCTATCGCGGGATGGCCCACTTCGCCTGCGGCGAGTTCCCGCAGGCGGCGGAGAATCTCGAGCAGGCCGGGCAGTTCGCCTGGTCCGCGCCGGGTCATATTCATCTGCTGGATTACCATCTTTACAGCGCCCTGGCGCTCTCCCAGCAGCTGACC
>NZ_DASQCB010000016.1:0-189712 GCF_035634915.1 Stenotrophomonas sp. | reverse complement strand
CCCTCGTCTGCGCTGACGGAGGAGCTGCACATCACCATGATCGTCGCAGCGGGTATCGGCGCATTGCTTGCCTTCACCACCTGGTGGCTGGCAATCATTGGTGCCTGCACCGGTACAAGGTTTGTGACGCGCTCTGATCATGTACTTCTCCTCGAACAGCGCAGATGCAGACGCGTAAGCGGTCTGCGCGCTGATCGCAGCTACAAGTGTGGTCCCTCCGGACCACACGGCCCCAGATGCTGCACGCAGCGGCGGCAACCTGGGGCGTTACCGCCTTCGGCTGCACACCTGCACCCGGCAGGACCGTGCACAACGCGCATCAGATCAGCGCCCTGTGTGATTCATGCATCGACGCGCAATCAAGGAATCGCCCTACGGTTGGCAGCTCGCTCCCACCAGGAGCGCGCAGCCTTCAGATTCGCCCACCACCCGCCACGCGCGCATTTCCTCTGTCCAGTGGCCCCCGAGTGCCTGGCAAGTGCAGCTGCACCGCAGAACGCGCGACAGGTTGCGAACAGGTGCAGCGACATCACATGCAACGAAAAACGCCCGCAGATCCAGGATCTGCGGGCGCTTTCTTGTATCTGGCGGAGCGAGAGGGATTCGAACCCTCGATAGAGCTTTTGACCCTATACTCCCTTAGCAGGGGAGCCCCTTCAGCCACTCGGGCATCGCTCCGGGGTTTTCTCCGCGTCTGGTGCGGTGCACCTCAGCGGGGCGTGAATCATAACGTTAATCAGACGCGAAGGTAAAGCTTTTATTCGCCGGAATTTTCACTTCCGGTGCTGCCGGCTTCATCACCACGCTGGATGCGCTGGTAGATCTCTTCGCGATGCACAGCAACGTCCTTCGGTGCGGTGATACCGATGCGCACCTGGTTGCCCTTGACGCCGAGCACGGTGACGCTCACCGAGTCTCCGATCATCAGGGTTTCGCCGACGCGGCGAGTCAAGATCAACATTTTAGTAAGTCTCCATGGAACCGTGTGGAAGGGTATCCCCCACCGGCTTGACGCTCCGTCAAGAAGCGTCCCCACGACAAAGGGAAAAGATTTCGCAATGGTACCGTCAGCCGTCCCGCTCCTACAAGGAGGGGGACGGCAGGGGTTCACATCACAGGCGGGGGCTGACCCATTCGACAACCGCGGCCAGAGCGGTAGCAAGGGCGGGCCCGTCCTCGCCACCACCCTGGGCGAGGTCCGGGCGTCCGCCGCCCTTGCCCCCGATCTGACTGGCGATATGGGACAACAGTTCCCCGGCCTTGACCTTGCCCATTGCACTGCCGTTCACGCCCGCGACCAGGGCGGCCTTGCCGTCCTGGGTGCCGGCCAGCACGATCACGGCGTTGCCCAGCTGCTGCTTCAGGCGGTCCATGGCATCACGCAGGGCCTTGGCGTCGAAACCTTCCAGGCGGGCGGCCAGCACCTTCACACCGGCAACCTCGACGGCCTGGCCGGAGAGATCGGCGGTGGCGCCGGCGGCGACCTTGGCCTTCACGGCCTCCAGCTCGCGCTCCAGCTGCTTCTGGCGCAGGCCCAGGGCGCGGATCTTCTCGACCACGTCCGCGGCGCTGCCGCCCAGCAGTTCCGCCGCTTCGGCCAGGCGGGCCTCTTCGGCCGCCACATAATCAAGCGCACCCTGGCCGGTGACCGCCTCGATGCGGCGCACGCCGGCCGAAACACCGCCTTCGGAGGTGATCTTGAACAGACCGATGTCGCCGGTGCGGCTGACGTGGGTACCACCACACAGTTCGGTGGAGTAGTCACCCATCTTCAGCACGCGCACGTTCTCGCCGTACTTCTCGCCGAACAGGGCCATCGCGCCGAAATCCAGCGCTTCCTGCATGCCCATGTTGTGCACTTCGGCGGCGTTGTTGGCGCGCACCTGCTGGTTGACCTTGCGTTCGATCACGGCCAGTTCTTCGGCGCTGATCGACTGGAAGTGCGAGAAGTCGAAACGCAGGCGGTCCGGTGCGACCAGCGAACCCTTCTGCTGCACGTGGGTGCCCAGCACTTCGCGCAGGGCAGCGTGCAGCAGGTGGGTGGCCGAGTGGTTGAGGATGGTGGCGCCGCGGCGCTCGCCATCGACCTGGCCGGACAGCACGTCGCCGACCTTCAGGCCGCCTTCGGACAAAGTGCCGACGTGGCCATGGAACTGGCCCGCGAACTTCTGGGTGTCGCTGACCGCCAGACGCACGCCGTTGCCGGCGAGCACGCCGGTGTCACCGACCTGGCCGCCGGATTCGGCGTAGAACGGGGTCTGGTTGGTGATGACGATCACAGCGTCGCCGGCCTCGGCCGACTGCACCGGGCGGCCGTCCTTGAGCAGGGCCAGCACGGTCAGGCCGTCGGCCTGCAGGCGGTCGTAGCCCAGGAACAGGGTCGGGGTCAGGGTCGCCACCAGCTCGGCCGGCAGGGTCACACCACCGCCGAACTTGCCGGCGGCACGCGCGGTCTCGCGCTGCTGCTCCATCGCAGCGTCGAAACCGTCGGTATCAACGGTCAGCTCGCGCTCGCGGGCGATGTCCTGGGTCAGGTCCAGCGGGAAGCCGTAGGTGTCGTACAGGCGGAACGCGTCGACGCCGGGAATCACGCCATTGCTGGCCTTGGCCGCCACGTCCTCGAAGATCTTCATGCCGGCGTCGAGGGTTTCAGCGAAACGCTCCTCTTCGGCCTGCAGCGCACGGACCACGGTGTCGGCCTGGGCCGGCAGTTCCGGGTAGGCCTCGCCCATCAGCTCGACCAGGGTCGGCACCAGCTTGCTGAAGAACGGCTGGCGCACGCCCAGCATCCAGCCGTGGCGCAGGGCGCGGCGGATGATACGGCGCAGCACGTAGCCACGGCCCTCGTTGGACGGCAGCACGCCGTCGACGATCAGGAACGAGCAGGCACGGATGTGGTCGGCGATCACGCGCAGCGACTTGTTCTCCAGGTCGGCCATGCCGGTCAGCTCGGACGCCTTGCGGATCAGCGCCTGGAACAGGTCGATCTCGTAGTTGGTGTGCACGTGCTGCAGGATCGCCGCCAGACGCTCCAGGCCCATGCCGGTGTCCACGCACGGTGCCGGCAGCGGCACCAGGGTGCCGTCGGTCTGGCGGTCGAACTGCATGAACACCAGGTTCCAGATCTCGATGAAGCGGTCACCGTCTTCATCCGGCGAGCCCGGGGGGCCGCCCGCGATGTGGTCGCCGTGGTCGTAGAAGATCTCGGTGCACGGGCCGCAGGGGCCGGTGTCGGCCATCTGCCAGAAGTTGTCCGAGGCGAACGGAGCGCCCTTGTTGTCGCCGATGCGCACGATGCGCTCTTCCGGAATGCCGACCATGTCGCGCCACAGCGCGTAGGCTTCGTCATCGGTCTGGTAGACGGTGACCAGCAGGCGCTCGGCCGGCAGCTTCCAGACCTGGGTCAGCAGCTCCCATGCCCAGGCGATGGCGTCCTTCTTGAAGTAATCACCGAAGGACCAGTTGCCCAGCATTTCGAAGAAGGTGTGGTGACGGGCGGTGTAGCCGACCTGGTCGAGATCGTTGTGCTTGCCACCGGCACGCAGGCAGCGCTGGACGTCGGCCGCGCGCACGTAGCTGCGCTTTTCCGCGCCCAGGAACACGTCCTTGAACTGGACCATGCCGGAGTTGGTGAACAGCAGGGTCGGATCATTGCCCGGCACCAGCGGCGCCGACGGCACGATGGTGTGGCCTTTGCCCTTGAAGAACTCAAGGAAATCGCTACGGATCTGGGAGGTCGTGAATTTGGCGGGTGCGTTCATTGAGGGGGCTGGCAGTGTGCGGGCCGGCAGCCCCGAACCGCCGGCCTCACTGGCCAGGGTCGTAACGGACCGCCGAAAACCTAAAGGGTATCAGGCCCGGCGCCGCCAGTCTCAGTCATCCGGGTCGAAGCGGGTCGCACGACGGATGCTGTCCCCGTCGAAGCCCCTCCGTGCCAGCAGATCGGCGGCCTTGCGCCGCTGTGCCAGGTCCTGCGGACCGTCCTCGCCGAAACGGCGGCGGACCAGATCGCGGGCATTCTCCTGCCAGTCGCCCTCGTAGGTGTCCATGGCAGCGGCGATTGCCGCACTGTCCAGCCCATGGGTACCCAGTTCGGCACGGACGTGGATGGGCCCATAGCCGGTGTTGGCGCGCATCCGGACGAGATTTTCCGCAAAGCGGGTGTCGTCCTGCCAGCCGGCCTCGGTCAGCTTGGCCACGGCAGCCTCGGCGGCCTCGCCCTCGATGCCACGGGCGGTCAGCTTGCGGGTCAGCTCTTTGCGCGAATGCTCACGCCGCACCAGCAAGCCCAGGGCACGCTGTACGGGGGTCTGTTCGCGCGGCCGGCGCTTGCGGCCGGTGGGGGCGTCGGCATCGGACATTGCTTACTCCAAGGGTGGCGCCGTCCCTGGCACCCTGCCCGTCCGTGGGCGGTTCGAACCTGCGGGACAGAGCGACGTCACTGACGGCGCCGCCCTGCCCCACAGCAAGCCTTACTCATCGTCACCTTCGTCGTCGCCTTCCTCGCGGGCGGCTTCGGCCGGCTGGAACTTCTCGCGCAGCTCGGCCTCGAGCTTGGCGGCGACGGTCGGGTTGTCGCGCAGGTAGCCGCGGGCGTTGTCCTTGCCCTGGCCGATGCGCTCTTCACCGTAGCTGTACCAGGCACCGGCCTTCTCGACCAGCTTGGCATCCACGCCCATGTCGATCAGCTCGCCTTCACGGCTGATGCCTTCGCCGTACAGGATCTCGGTGATGACCTGCTTGAACGGGGGCGCCAGCTTGTTCTTGACGACCTTGATCTTGGTCTGGTTGCCGATGATCTCGTCGCCCTTCTTGATCGCGCCGATACGACGGATGTCCAGGCGCACCGAGGCGTAGAACTTCAGCGCGTTGCCGCCGGTGGTCACTTCCGGGCTCTGGCCCGGCATCATCACGCCGATCTTCATGCGCAGCTGGTTGATGAAGATCACCAGGGTGTTGGAGCGCTTGATGTTGCCGGTCAGCTTGCGCAGCGCCTGGCTCATCAGGCGGGCCTGCAGGCCCGGCAGCTGGTCACCCATTTCGCCTTCGATTTCGGCCTTGGGGGTCAGCGCGGCGACCGAGTCGACCACCAGGATGTCCACCGAACCCGAACGCACCAGCATGTCGGCGATTTCCAGCGCCTGCTCACCGGTATCCGGCTGCGACAGCAGCAGATCGTCCACGTTCACGCCCAGCTTGGCGGCGTAGATCGGGTCCAGTGCGTGCTCGGCGTCGATGAAGGCAGCGGTGCCGCCCATCTTCTGGCATTCGGCGATGGCCTGCAGGGTCAGGGTGGTCTTGCCCGACGACTCCGGACCGTAGATTTCAACGACACGACCCTTCGGCAGACCGCCGATGCCCAGCGCGATGTCGAGCATCAGCGAGCCGGTCGGGATGGCTTCGACGGGCTCGACCACGCGGTCGCCCATGCGCATCACCGAGCCCTTGCCGAACTGCTTCTCGATCTGGCCCAGAGCAGCAGCCAATGCGCGCTTTTTGTTCTCGTCCATCGTGTTGCTCCTAGCAGAGGTCATGTCGTTGGGGGTGCTGTCTTTCGGGGTCTTCTTTGCCATGGGTTCACTTTAAGTCGGATGTATCGCACAGGCTGAGATTCTGCCCGGCGCTCAGAAAAGAATTATCGGACATCCGTACCAACCTCAGTGGAACCAGAGAATCGCCACAAAAGACCGCGGGGTAGTGCTGGTGGAACAGGGCTGCTGCCAGTGACTCAGCGGTTGGGCCGCAGCAGGCCGCAGTACAGGCCCTCAATCGCGAAATCCTGGTCGGGCAGGACCTCGATCGGCTTGTAGTCGGGGTTGCGCGGCAACAGGCGGATGCGGTCCTTGCCGATCTTCAGCAGCTTTACGGTGATCTCGTCATCGATGCGGGCCACCACGATCTGCCCGGAATGGGCGTCGCGGGTGCGGTGCACGCCGATCAGGTCACCGTCGAAGATGCCCTCGTCGATCATCGAATCGCCCTGCACCTTCAGCAGGTAATCCGGCGCCGGCGAGAAGAACACCCGGTCCAGCACCACGAAATCGTCCGAACCGATATCCGCACCAATCGGCAGGCCGGCGGCGACCCGGCCCAGCACCGGCAGGCGCAGGACGCTGTCGGGCAGGCCCGGTTCGGCCAGCTTTTCGATCGGCGGCGCCTGCACCAGGCGGATGCCGCGGGCCTGGCCGGGAATGCGACGGATCGCACCGGCCTGCTCCAGGGCTTCCAGGTGGTACTGGGCCGCGCGCACGCCCTTGAAGCCGAAGGCGCGGGCGATTTCAGTCTGCGACGGCGGTGCGCCTTCGCTCTCGATACGCTCGGCGATCAACTGCAGGATCGCCTGCTGGGTGTCGGTCAGGTCCATGGTTAGTAGTATTACTACTAATACACAGGGGCGCAAGTGCCCCGGGCGGGTTCGGTAGTGCCGAGCCCATGCTCGGCAATCGGCAATCGTCGCCGGGCATGGCCCGGCGCTACCAGAATCGCTTTGCAATTCTGCGGTTCCTTTGGAACCGCGACAGGCGCACTTCGTGCACCTGCCTACGTGTGCTTGCCGCTTCTCCAGATCGAGAACAGGATCCACACGCCGCAGAAGCCGGCGCCGACGAAGCCGCAGACCCCCAGCGCCAGCAGCCAGCGGCTGGAGACGCCGCCGACGCTGTGCATGACGATGGACGAGCCGATGATCAGCGCCGCGGTGACAATGCCCATCACCAGGCGGTTGGCGGCGCGGTTCACCTGGTCGCCGAAGCCCTGCAGGGCGCTGGTTTCCACCTTCAGCTGCAGGCGCCCGCGGCGGGCGGCCTGCACCAGCTTGCGCAGGTCACGCGGCAGCTCGCCAGCGAAGTCGATCATGCCCAGCAGGCTGCGCCGGCCGCGCTTGAGCAGCGCTCGCGGGGCGTAGCGCTGCAGCACCACCCGCTCCAGGAACGGCCGGGCGGCGCTGGCCATGTCGAAATCCGGGTCGAGCTGGCGGCCCATGCCCTCCAGGGTCAGGAAGGCCTTGATCATCAGCGCCAGGTCGGCGGGCAGGGTCAGGCTGTAGCTGCGCAGCAGCTGGGTGATGTCCCCCAGCATCAGGCCGATGCGCAGGTCCTTCAGCGGCACGCCGCGGTACTGGTCGACGAACTGGCTGATGTCGTGCTGCAGCCGGTTCTCATCGACTTCCACCCCACCGGCCCAGTCCAGCAGCACGTCCGCCACGCCCTGCGGGTCCTGTTCGACCAGGCCATGCAGCAGCTGCGCGACCTGGAAGCGTCGCACTTCGGACAGCGCACCCACCATGCCGAAATCGATCACGCCGATGCGGCCGTCGCGCAGGTAGATGATGTTGCCCGGGTGCGGATCGGCGTGGAAGCTGCCGTCCTCCAGCACCATCTTCAGCACGATGTCGGCACCGCGCCGGGCCAGCTCACGGCGGTCCAGCCCGGCCGCGTCCACGCCGGCCAGATCGCGACCGGGAATGCCGTCGACGAAGTCCTGTACGTTCAGGCTCTCGCAGGTCCACGGCCAGTGCACTTCGGGGATCAGGATGTCGTCGCGGCCCTGGAAATTACGGCTGATGCGCTCGGCGTTGCGGCATTCGGCGGCAAAATCCAGCTCGCGGCGCAGTGAAACGGTGAACTGCTGGACCACTTCGGCCGGGCGGTAGCGGCGCAGGTCGGGCAGCCGCGCTTCGACGATCTCGGCCAGCCGCGCGAGCAGGCGCAGGTCGGCTTCGACCACGTCGCGGATGCCGGGGCGGCGCACCTTCAGCACCACTTCGCGGCCGTCATGCAGGCGCGCGCGATGGGCCTGCGCCAGCGAGGCCGCCGCCATCGGGGTTTCATCGAGGAAGGCGAACACCTGCGACGGCGACGCGCCGAGGTCGGATTCCAGCTGTTCGCGGATGGCCGCATACGGCAGCGCCGGCACCGCGTTCTGCAGCTCGGACAGCTCGGCGATCCATTCCGGCGGCAGCAGGTCGACACGGGTGGCCAGTACCTGACCCAGCTTGACGAAGGTCGGGCCGAGATCCTGCAGGGCGCTGCGCACGCGCACCGGCGCGGTCATGCGCAGCATCTGCTGGCTTTCCTCGTTCCAGTGCAGCAGCCGGCCGGCGCGCTCGAGCACGGCGGCCAGGCCGATGCGCCGGACCACGTCGCCGAAGCCGTAGCGGATCAGGACAGCTGCGATTTCCTGCAGCCGGCCCAGGTCACGGACGGTACCCAGCGTCTCCCACATCGATGCCTACTCCGGTTCCATACCGGGCCAGCATGTCACAGCTGGGCGTCGATGCCATGCAATGCCGCCGCCACGGTCTGCCGCCGTATGGCTTCGCGGTCACCGTCGAACTGGAACAGTTCGGCGCGGGCGTAGCCGCCGCGGCGCTTCCAGCCGATCCAGACACTGCCCACCGGCTTGTCCGGGCTGCCGCCACCGGGCCCGGCGATGCCGGTAACGGCCACGGCGATGCCGGCACCGGAATTGATCAGCGCGCCGGACACCATTTCCAGCACGGCCTCACGGCTGACCGCACCGAACTGCTCCAGCGTCTGCGCGCGCACGCCCAGCAGGCGTTGCTTGGCTTCGTAGCTGTAGACCACCATGCCGCAGTCGAAGAACGCCGAGGAACCGGCGATATCGGTCATGCACTTGGCGATCCAGCCACCGCTGCAGCTTTCAGCGGTGACCAGTTGCAGCGCGGCCTGCTGCAGGCGCTGCCCAAGCGCGGCGGCCTGGGCATGGAGATCGGCGTCGGAGGGGAAGGACATCGGCATGGATCGAGGTAGCAACGGTCATCTTGTACCGCAGATCGGCAGCGCTGTCCTCCCCTGCCCTTCAGTGGTCGTGGTGCAGGTAACGGGCCTGGCGCGGCAGGCGCAGGCTGACCAGGAAGGCCACCACCATCATCACCGTGACGTACCAGAAGAACAGCTGCTCGTGGCCCAGGCTCTTCAGGCCCAGCGCGGCGTACTCGGCGCTGCCGCCGAAGATCGCGTTGCCGATGGCGTAGGCCAGGCCGACGCCAAGCGCGCGCACCTGCGGCGGGAACATCTCGGCCTTCACGATGCCGGAGATGGAGGTGTAGAAACTGACGATGGCCAGCGCCAGCACGATCAGGCCAAACGCCGCCCACGGGCTGCTGACGTGCTGCAGGGTGATCAGGATCGGCACGGTGGTGAGCGCGCCCAGCGCACCGAACAGCATCATGCTGGTGCGGCGGCCGATACGGTCGGACAGCATGCCGAACAGCGGCTGCATGCACATGTACAGGAACAGCGCGCCGGTCATCACGTAGCTGGCGGTCTTGATCGGCAGGTGCACCGTGTTGACCAGGAACTTCTGCATGTAGGTGGTGAAGGTGTAGAAGATCAGCGAGCCGCCGGCGGTGTAGCCAAGCACGGTGAAGAAGGCCGCTTTGTGGTCACGGAACAGCGCCGACAGACTGCCGGCATCCTTATCGCCGCGATCGGCCTCGCTCTGCGTTTCGTGCAGGGTGCGGCGCAGCAGCAGCGCGACCACGGCGGCGACGGCACCGAGCACGAACGGGATGCGCCAGCCCCAGGCGCGGATTTCCGCCTCGCTCAACAGCGCCTCCATGATGACGATGACCAGCACCGCCAGCAGCTGGCCGCCGATGAGGGTGACGTACTGGAAAGACGAGAAAAACCCTCGCTGGCCGCGCAGGGCGACCTCGCTCATGTAGGTGGCGGTGGTGCCGTATTCGCCGCCCACCGACAGACCCTGGATGAGCCGGGCGACCAGCAGCAGGACCGGGGCCATCGCGCCGATGGTGGCGTAGGTCGGCAGGCAGGCCACCATCAGCGAGCCGCCGCACATCATGCTGACCGAGATCAGCAGTGACTTCTTGCGACCCAGGCGGTCAGCGATGCGGCCGAACAGCCAACCGCCGATGGGCCGCATCAGGAAGCCGGCGGCGAACACGCCTGCCGTGTTGAGCAGCTGCACGGTCGGGTTGGAGGCGGGGAAGAACGCGCCGGCAAAGTAGATGGCGCAGAACGCGTAGACGTAGAAGTCGAACCATTCCACCAGGTTGCCGGAGGAGGCCGACATGATGGCGAACACGCGGTGGCGTTTTTCCGCCGCAGTGTACTGGGGCAGTGCGTCAGGGCTGACGTGGGACATGGAAGGGACTCCGGGGTGCCGTGGGGGCAGACCTTCGGATCATCCGCCCGGCGGGCGTGAGGGGATGTGCACTATCGGGCGGCTGGAGTGCGGTAATCGGCCGGGAGTGCGATATGGAGTGTTCCAGCAGGGCTTGCAGCCCTGCACCTGCAGCAATCAACGGCAACGGCAACGTCAACGTCAAATGCTGCTATCCGTGGGAGGGCGGGGCACTGTGGGTTCGCGGGGACGCCGTGAACCCACAGTGCCCCGCCTTCGACAGATTTCTGCGGGCTGTCGGAAAGGCGCTCTGCTTTGGTAGGTGCCGACCGTTGGTCGGCACGGGGTCAGAGCCCTTTGCGCAGCAAAGGGCTCTGACCCCACCCGTCGTGGTTTACCACTCCGGCAGTTTTTCCGGCAGCAGGGCGCGGATCGGGCCACCGTCGGGGCTGGCGGCCAGCTTCTCGGCTTCGGCGATCGGGATGTCGACCTGCAGCATCCAGCCGTCTTCGTCGGCCGCTTCGCTGCGGATCACTTCCAGCTGGTGCAGGCGCGCGCGCAGGCGGCCGGCGCTGGGCGGGAGGCGCAGTTCGCCGGTGATGTGCTGCAGGCCCAGCCGCTTGCCCAGCACGCTCTGCAGCAGTTCCAGCCCTTCGCCGTCGCGGGCCGAGATCCAGACCCGCTCGCGGCGCGAGGGATCGGGGATGCCGTCCTGGCCGTCGTGGCGTACTTCGGCACCCTCGATGCGGTCGATCTTGTTGAACACCAGCAGCTGCGGCAGATCGCCTGCACCGACCGCGGTCAGGACCTCATCGACCTGGGCGATGCGCTCCTCGCGGTGCGGATCGGCGGCGTCGACCAGGTGCAGCAGGAAATCGGCCTCGCGCGCTTCGGACAGGGTCGAGCGGAACGCGGCGACCAGGTCATGCGGCAGGTCGCGGACGAAACCCACGGTATCGGCCAGCACCACGCTGCCACCGGGCACGGCGATGCGGCGCACCGTCGGGTCCAGGGTAGCGAACAGCTGGTCGGCGGCGTACGCCTCGGCGCCGGTCAGGGCATTGAACAGGGTCGACTTGCCGGCATTGGTATAGCCAACCAGGGCCACGCGCGGCAGTTCGCTGCGCAGGCGTGCGCGGCGCATCTGGGTGCGCTGCGTTTCAACCTTTTCCAGCCGCTTCTGCAGCTGCTCCACCCGCTTCTGCAGCAGGCGGCGGTCGGTTTCCAGCTGGGTTTCACCCGGGCCGCGCAGGCCGATCGAACCACCGCGCTGACGCTCAAGGTGGGTCCAGCCGCGCACCAGCCGCGTGGCCATATGGCGCAGCTGCGCCAGCTCGACCTGCAGCTTGCCTTCGTGGCTGTGCGCACGCTGGGCGAAGATGTCCAGGATCAGGCCGGTACGGTCGATCACCCGGCGCTCCAGGAAGCGTTCCAGGTTGCGCTCCTGGCCCGGGCTCAACGAATGGTTGACCAGCACCAGATCCGCGCCGGTTGCGTCAGCTGCAGCCTTGATCTCGTCCAGCTTGCCGCTGCCGATGAGGGTCGACGGGTTGGGACGATCCAGGCGCGCGGTGATGGTGGCGGCGATGCTGGCCCCTGCCGAGCGGGCCAGATCACCGAACTCTTCCAGCACGTCTTCTTCCAGCTTGCCGAAATGGGGCTGGATCAACAGGGCGTTTTCACCCTTTTTCGAGCGGTCAAACATTCACCGCTCCGCAATTACTCGTCTGCTTCATCACCCGCCTGACCATCATTCTCACCTGACTGCACATAGCCACCACCCGGCCCGACCTTCACGTTACGCGCCGGCACCACGGTGGAAATGGCGTGCTTGTAGACCATCTGGCTGACGGTGTTGCGCAGCAGGACCACGAACTGATCGAACGATTCGATCGTGCCCTGCAGCTTGATGCCGTTGACCAGGTACACCGAAACCGGCACGCGTTCGCGCCGCAGTGCGTTCAAGAAAGGATCCTGCAGCGATTGCCCCTTGGACATTGCTAACTCCTGATTATTGTTCTTATTGGGTTGCCGGCGGATGCCGCGGCCCCCGAGCCGCCCGCCGACCCATGATGGTACACGGCCAGCGGCGGTTCAGCGTGCGACGAAGGTCGACACCGCGCCGGACAGGCGCTCGTGGTCGATATGGGGGTCGAACCAGCGGGCATCAAGCTCGCCACGCAGCCAGGTCAGCTGGCGCTTGGCCAGCTGCCGGGTGGCGAAAATGGCCTTGTCACGGAAGCGGGCGGCGTCGCCCTGCCCGTCCAGGAATTCCCAGGCCTGGCGGTAGCCGACCGCGCGCACCGCCGGCAGGTCCAGCGGCGCGGCCACCGCCGCCATCTGCGGCAGCGCCCGCAGGGCGCGCACCTCGTCCAGGAAGCCCTGCCCCAGCATGGCGTCGAAGCGCGCCTCGATGCGCTGGTGCAGCACGGCCCGGTCGCACGGGGCCAGGATCAGTTTCAGGGTCCGCACCGGCAATGGCGCCACGCCGGGGCGGCGCTGCCATTCAGTGATCGGGGTGCCGGTCAGCCGGTAGACCTCCAGCGCCCGCTGGATGCGCTGCGGGTCGGTGGCATGGATGCGTGCGGCGGCGGCCGGGTCGACCTGCGCCAGCTCGGCATGCAGGGAGGCCCACCCGCGTTCGGCGGCCTCGGCACTGAGCACCTCGCGCATTGCCGGGTCTGCCTCGGGCATCGGCGAGAGTCCCTGCAGCAGGGCGCGGAAATACAGCCCGGTGCCGCCAGCGAGGATCGGGGTCTTGCCGCGGGCGACGATGTCGGCCACCACGCGACCGGCATCGGCGGCGAACTCGGCCGCCGAATAGGTCTGCCAGGGATCGCGCAGATCGAGCAGATGGTGCGGCGCCTGCGCACGCTCGGCGGCGTCGGGCTTGGCCGAACCGATGTCCAGGCCGCGATAGACCAGCGCCGAATCGACGCTGACGATCTCACCGTCCAGCTCCTGGGCCAGGCGGATCGCCGTGGCGGTCTTGCCACTGGCGGTCGGGCCCATCACTGCGATCGCCAGCGGACGCTGGTCGACAGCCATCAGTCTTCGTCCGGCCAGCGGGTCGACGGGGCAGCATCGACGCGGGGTGCGGGCACCGCGTCCACGGCCTCCCAGATCTTCAGGGCATCGACCGTGGCGGCCACGTCATGCACACGCACGATGCGGGCGCCGCGCTGCACGGCGATCAGGTGCGCCGCCACCGACGCGGCCACGCGCTCGGTCGCCACCTCGCGGCCGGTCAGCTCACCCAGGCTGCGCTTGCGCGACAGGCCGGCCAGCATCGGCACGCCCAGCTCGAGGAAGCGCTCGGAACGGGCCAGCAGGGTCATGTTGTGCGCGGTGGTCTTGCCGAAACCGAAGCCCAGGTCAATCAGCAGGTTCTTCCTGGCGATGCCGGCCATCTCGGCAGCAAACAGGCGCTGCACGAGGAAACCGTGGACCTCGGCCACCACGTCGTCGTAATGCGGGTCGGCCTGCATGTGGCCGGGTTCGCCCTGCATGTGCATCAGCACCACCGGCACCCCGGTATCGGCGGCCGCGTCCAGCGCGTCGTCCTGACGCAGGCCGAAGATGTCGTTGATCATGCCGGCGCCGGCCGCCACGGCCGCGCGCATCACCTCGGGCTTGAAGGTGTCGATGCTGATCGGCACGGTGGTGCGGGCGGCAAGCTGTTCAATCACCGGCAGCACGCGCTGCAGTTCCTCTTCCACCGACACCGGCGCCGCACCCGGGCGGGTGGATTCGCCGCCGATATCGAGCAGGTCGGCACCCTCCTCCACCAGCTTCAGGCCATGGGCCACGGCGGCATCGGTGCTGTCGTGCGCGCCACCATCGGAGAACGAATCCGGGGTGACGTTGACGATGCCCATGACCCGGGCGCGGTCCAGGCGCAGGATGCGACCGGCGCAGTCGAGCTGGGGGGAGATATCGAACATGGGCAATCCTGCGGGCAACAGCGGCTAGTTTAAGTCCGCAGGACTACGCGCTGCACGGCGGGTGTGTGCCGGCCCGTTGCCGGCACATCTCCCTGAAGCGCCGATCCGACCCGGTCAGAGGTCGCCCAGGCGCGCGTTGTCTACCGGGGCAGCCAGCCAGCCCGCCAGATCTTCGCCAATCGCGTTTACGGTGCGGTCGAGCACCGTGCAGGACCCCTTGAAACCAGCAAACGCACCACCGCGTGAGATCCGGCGCGCCGTGACCGTCGCGACCTGATGGCCGTCCTCGAACAGCACACCACGCACCGCAGCCGACTTGAAGTGCCCGGCAAAGGCATTGCCTGCGCTCTGCGCCTCGACCAGCTCAAGCTTCAACGAGCGGCCGCTGCCGCTGTCGGCCCCTACCGGCCCGGACACGATGGTGTTGCCGTGGCGGCTGGCGTTGGAAGCCAGCGACTGCGCCAGCGTGGCGCCGATGCTGCACTCGCTCTTGATGGCCTCGGCGATGATCGCCGATTCACTGAAAGGTACCGGCTGGACGACACGGATTTCAGCGGCGGCGGCGGGCAGAACAAACGTCGCCAGCCCTGCCAGGGCAAGCGGAAGCAGCAGTTTCATGGTGATCCCCTGTAAACCCGGCCTCCCCCTATGGCGGCCGTGGTGGCGCATCCTGACCCGCAGCAGCGGTAACACGCAAGGCCCGCCCCATCCACGCATGGCGTGGATCTACCGTGTCGACCAAGGTCGGCACCTACCAACAGTCGCGGGAAACTGTCAGAGGTGGGGTGGTGTGGGTGGGCAGGACCGTTGGCGCCATGGATGGCGCCATCGAGCCCCCATGGATGGGTTTACGGCGTGTCCTGACCACCCACACCGTCCCGCCATCCCACGGATAGCCCGCTTTTGACGCCGACGTTGACGTTGAAGCTGCTTCTGCAGGTGCAGGGCGCAGCCCTGCCGGGAAAACCCTCAACGCTGCCGGCGGCGCTTCCGGTCCACGTACAGGGTCTTGATGATGCTCAGCAGGATGCCAACGGCGATGCCGACACCGCAGCCCAGCAGCAGGTTGTCCACGCTCAGGCCCACGGCGACGCCGACGATGGTCGCGATGACCATTTCAACGGTATGGGAGATCGGTTGCGGCGGGGGAACGGACATGCAGGCTCCAGCATAAGGCAGGGAATTCGGTCGGGCTGCAGGCCCGGAAACAACGAGGCCGGGTTTCCCCGGCCTCGTCTGCGATCAGCAATGGCGGGCCGTCAGTGCGACTCGGCCGGGCCGGCGATCGGCGGCAGCGGGCGAGCGTCGCCGCCCTTGTCATTGCCACCACCGTCCTTGTTGGACTTGTTCCAGCCCGCCGGCGGCGGCGGATCGCGGCCTTCCATGATGGCGTCGATCTGCGGCGCGTCGATGGTCTCGTACTGCAGCAGCAGCTGGGACATCGCGTGCAGCTTGTCGATGTTGGCCGTCATCAGCTCGGTGGTGCGTGCATAGGCCTCGTCGAGGATGCTGCGCACTTCCTCATCGATGCGGCGAGCGGTGTCGTTGGACACGCTCTTGTGCTGGGTGACCGAACGGCCCAGGAACACCTCGTCGTCTTCCTCGCCATAGGCGATCGGACCGAGCTGGTCGGACAGGCCCCACTTGGTGACCATGTTGCGGGCCATCTTGGTGGCACGCTCGATGTCGTTGGAGGCGCCAGTGGTGACCTTGTCGGCACCAAAGATCAGCTCTTCGGCCACGCGGCCGCCGTACAGCGAGCACAGCTGCGACTTGATCGCCACGCGGTTCATCGAATACTTGTCGCCTTCCGGCAGGTACATGGTCACGCCCAGCGCACGACCGCGCGGAATGATGGTGACCTTGTAGACCGGGTCATGCTCGGGCACCAGGCGGCCGACGATGGCGTGGCCCGCCTCGTGGTAGGCGGTCAGGGTCTTCTCGTCCTCGCTCATGGCCATCGAGCGACGCTCGGCGCCCATCAGGATCTTGTCGCGGGCACGGTCGAAGTGGTCCATGCGGACTTCCTTCTCGTTGCCACGCGCGGCGAACAGGGCGGCCTCGTTGCAGAGGTTGGCCAGGTCGGCACCGGAGAAGCCCGGGGTACCACGCGCGATCACCATCGGCTCGACGTCGTTGGCCAACGGCAGCTTGCGCATGTGCACCTTCAGGATGTGCTCGCGGCCCTTCACGTCCGGCAGGCCGACCACGACCTGGCGGTCGAAACGGCCCGGGCGCAGCAGCGCCGGGTCCAGCACGTCCGGACGGTTGGTCGCGGCGATGACGATCACGCCCTCACCACCTTCGAAGCCGTCCATTTCCACCAGCAGCTGGTTCAGGGTCTGCTCGCGCTCGTCATGACCGCCACCCAGACCGGCACCACGGTGGCGACCGACGGCATCGATTTCGTCGATGAAGATGATGCACGGCGCGTGCTTCTTGGCCTGCTCGAACATGTCGCGAACGCGGCTGGCGCCGACGCCGACGAACATTTCGACGAAGTCCGAACCGGAGATCGAGAAGAACGGCACCTTGGCTTCGCCGGCGATGGCCTTGGCCAGCAGCGTCTTGCCGGTACCCGGCGGGCCCACCATCAGCACGCCGCGCGGAATCTTGCCGCCGAGCTTGGTGAACTTGGACGGGTCACGCAGGAAGTCGACCAGTTCACCCACTTCTTCCTTGGCCTCGTCGCAGCCGGCAACGTCGGCGAAGGTGACCTTGATCTGGTCCTCGCCCTGCAGCTTGGCGCGCGACTTGCCGAAGGACATCGCACCCTTGGCACCGCCGCCACCGCCCTGCATCTGGCGCATGATGAACAGCCAGAAGCCGATGATCAGGATGACCGGCAGGAAGTTCATCAGGATGGCCGCGAAGGAAATGCCGCTGGACGGCTCTTCCTGCACGATGTCCACGTTCTTGGTGCGCAGCACGTTGATCAGGTCGCGATCAGCCGGCGCGGCGATGGTGGCCGTCTGGCCGCCACGGGTGGTGTAGGTGATCTGGTTGGTCAGGCCACGCGAATCGCCACCGAAGGTGACCTTCTGCACGTTGCCGCTGTCCACCTGGTCCAGGAACTGCGAATACGTCGCGCCCTGCGCCCCGGCCCCGGAGGACTTGGGCGAGAAGCTCTGGAAGACCACCATCAGCACGACGGCGACGACCACCCATAGCAGGAGGTTCTTGGTCAAGTCGTTCATCCTCATTGGCTCCGGCGTTCCTCTTAGTGCGGGTCTTGCGTTGGGGTCGAGCGTACGTTGCGAGCTTACTTCATGTGGGCGCGTTTTCCCTGTCCCAAGGCGTACACCTCGGGCGAGCGCTTGCGCGAGGCTTCCGGCTTGCGGATGGAGACCTTGTCGTACCGGCGGCGCATCTCGCGCACGTAGTCGTCAAAGCCTTCGCCCTGGAACAGCTTGATCAGGAATGCCCCACCGGTCTTTAGGTGGTTGTCGGCGAAGTCCAGCGCAAGCTCGGCCAGGTGCATCATCCGCGGCTGGTCGACCGCGCCCACACCACTCTTATTGGGGGCCATGTCCGACAGCACAAGGTCTACCGGCTGATTCCCGAGCATGGCTTCAAACTGCGATAGGACGGTTTCTTCCCTGAAGTCACCGTGAAGGAACTCCACGCCGGCCAGCGGCGGCATGTCCAGAATGTCCAGCGCAAGCACGCGGCCGGTGTCGCCAATCTGTCTCCGGACCTGCTGAGACCAACCGCCCGGGGCGGCTCCCAGGTCGACGACCACCATATGCGGCTTCAGCAACCGGTCACGTTCGAGCAGCTCCTCCAGCTTGTAGGCGGCGCGCGAGCGCATGCCTTCGGCCTGTGCCTTCTTCACGAAGGGGTCGGAGAAGTGTTCCTTGAGCCAGCGCTGGCTGCTTTTGCTACGGGTGGCCATTGGAAATAGGGGCAGATGGGGTCGTCATGATACCCTGATCGTCCCATTCAACCGCCTTTTCCTGCATGTCCATCGCCCTGACCGCTTCCCAGACCCGTTTCCTGCGCGGCCAAGCCCACGACCTCAAGGCCCTGCTGCAGACCGGTGGCAAGGGCATCACCCCGGCCTTCATCGCCGAGCTGAACGAAGTCCTGGAACGCCACGAACTGGTCAAGGTGAAGGTTGCCGCCGAGGACCGCGACGCCCGTGACGCGATGATCGCCGAGATCATCGAAGCCACCGAGGCTGCGCTGGTGCAGCGCATCGGCCACGTGGCCGTGCTGTATCGCCCGAGCAGGGAACAGCGCCAGATCGTGCTGCCGCGCGGCTGATCGCCCTGCCCTCATGCAGCTGAACCACGAACCGCCCGATTACGCCTACAGCCTGCGCGCAGCCGACGGCCGCTCGGCCAAGGTCAACGACCAGGTGCTGGGGCAGAGCTTCTTCCTGACCCCGGACCAGCTGGTCGCGCAGTGGCCGGTGCGCCAGGCAGCCGACCTGCAGCTGGCCGACATCGAAGCGATTCTTGCACTGAATCCGGCGCTGATCGTGCTGGGCACCGGCGACCGCCAAGTGTTTCCGCCGGCGGCTGTGATGGCCGCCTGCCTGTCGCGTGGCATCGGCCTGGAAGTGATGAACAACCCGGCTGCTGCGCGCACGTTCAACATTCTTGCCGGCGAAGGCCGCAAGGTTGCCGCTGCCTTCATTCTGGAAGGTTGAGCGCGGGCGCGCCGCCGGGCGTGGCCCGGATCAGATCGCAGTATCCGTAGCGCCCGAGCCGATGCCCGGGCGTTTTTGCTGGGTCGCGAAGAGCAGCCGAGCATGGCTCGGCTCTACAGGTGAAGCCGCCGGGCATGGCCCGGCGCTACCGGTATCTGCCTGCGCTAGCGCGCCGGCAGGTATTGCTGCGGGTCGACCGGCTTGCCGTTGTAGCGGGTGAGCCGTCTGCGCTTGCGGCCCATGGGCCGCGCCGTCGGCGAACGCCCGGCGTGCTACGCCGGGCCGGGGATCCGCCCAGAAAGCGAATCGACGATCAACGCGCCGGCAGGTACTGCTGCGGGTCGACCGGCTTGCCGTTGTAGCGGATCTCGAAGTGCAGCATGTCGCGGTTGGCGCCGGAGCGGCCCATTTCGGCGATCTGTTCACCGGCCTTGACGTTCTGGCCTTCGTTGACCAGGCGCTTGCGGTTGTGGCCGTAGGCCGACAGCCACTGGTCGCTGTGCTTGATGATGATCAGCTCGCCATAGCCGACCAGACCGGCGCCGGAGTACACCACCACGCCGTTGGCGGTGGCGCGCACGGCGGCACCGCTGGCACCCGCGATGTCCACGCCCTGCTTGGTCGCATCGCCGGCCACATAGCGTCCGACAATCGCGCCATCGGCCGGCCAGCGCCAGTCGATGTTGCTCTTCACCGGACCGACCGGTGCAGTGGGCGCCGGCGCCGGGGCGGTGGTGCCTGCGCTGCCGCGCGGCGGGGTCACCACCGTGGTCGGCGCACGGCCGCCGGTGGCACCGGCCGGATACAGGCGGATGATCTGGCCCGGGTAGATCTGCGACGGGTTGTCCAGCCGGTTCCAGGCGATCAGGTCGGCCGGGGTGATGTCATGGATGCGGGCCAGCGCATAGATCGTGTCGCCCTTGCGCACGACCACGGTCTGCCCGGGCTTGGGCACCGAGGTCTTCGGCGTGCTGACAGTGCTGCCACCGCTGCTGCCGCCAGGGCGGACCACGGTGGCGGTGCCACAGGCGGCCAGGGTGGATACCAGCAACGCCAGCGCGCCGATGCGCACTCCCTTGCTCAGACGATCTGCACTCATGCGAACTTCGACCTCCATACAAGCCAGGCAACCAGCCCCACCACCAGCACGGTGGCGATCCAGCCCAGCGGTTCAATCCAGCGACGCAGCGCCGCCTCGGCCCGCGCACCACCGATGCGGATGACCGCAGCCAGCACGTACACGCGCTTGCCACGACCGATCAACATGCTCAGCAGGTACTGCGGCATCGGCACGCCGACGATACCCGAAGCCCACGTGAAGACCTTCATCGGGATGGGCATGAAGCCGCCCAGCACCAGGAAGGTGAACACCGCCCACGGCGACTCGGCCATCTTGGCCTGCACCGTGGCGATGCCCTGCTCGATGGCCGGCAGCATGCCCAGCGCCTCGAACAGCGGCTTGATCGCTTCGAACGCGAAATGACCCAACGCGTAGCCGACCACCGCACCGACCATGGAGCCGGCCAGGCTGAGCGTGGCGAACCACCAGCCTCGCTTGGGCTGGGCCACGCACATCGGCGCCAGCATCACTTCCGGCATGACCGGGAAGATGATGGCCTCGAAGAAACTCAACACCGTCAGATAGGTCGGCGCGCGTTCGTGCGCCGCCCACTTCATCGCCCGCTCGTACAGCGGCCCGAAAATCTTCATGCAACCCTGCTCCGTGGATTCAATCGAGCATGCCAGACAGCAGCGGCACGAACGTGACCGGTGCCAGTACGCGTTGTTCGATGCTGCCGTCTTCCCTGCGGTCCAGCTGCACCAGCGACTGGCCACCCGGGCCACCCACCGGCGCCACCAGGCGCCCGCCGACAGCCAGCTGCTCGATCAGCGCATCAACCAGCGCCGGCGCCGCGGCCGTCACCACCACCGCGTCGAAGGGACCATGCTCGGCCCAGCCGACCCGGCCGTCGTCATGCTTGGTGCGGATGTTCATGCCCAGTGCGCGGAAGCGTTTGCGCGCCTGCCGCAGCAGATCGCCGATGCGCTCGACGGTATAGACCTCCAGGCCCACGGCGCCGAGCACGGCGGCCTGGTAACCCGAGCCGGTACCCACTTCCAGCACCTTCTTCGGCGCGACCTGCAACACCGCTTCGGTCATCCGCGCCACCACCCAGGGCTGGGAGATGGTCTGGCCATGACCGATCGGCAGCGCGGTGTCTTCGTAGGCGCGCGAAGCCAGCGCCTCGTCGATGAACAGATGCCGCGGCACCACCCGGATCGCGTTCAGCGTGGACTCGTCGACGATGCCGGCTTCGCGCAGGCGGTCGACCAGGCGGTCACGCACCCGCTGCGACGTCATGCCGATACCGACGGCTTCCGGTTGCAGACGCAGGCGCGGGCTCATGCCGGCGGGTCCAGCGCGGCGCTGAGGCCGCCGACCCAGCTGGCCACCTTCTCCAGTGCCTGGTAGCGGGTCAGGTCGACCTGGATGGGGGTGATCGAGATATGGCCGGTGCGCACCGCATGGAAGTCGGTACCGGGGCCGGAATCCTGTTCGCGGCCGGCCGGGCCGATCCAGTACACCTCGTTGCCGCGCGGGTCCTTCTGCGCGATGCAGCCTTCGGCGCGATGGCGGTTGCCCAGGCGGCTCACTTCGAAGCCCTTGACCTCATTCCACGGCAGGTCGGGCACGTTGACGTTGAGGATGGTGTCGGCCGGCAGCGGATCGGCCTTCAGGCGGGCGACGATCTCCACCGCGGCACGCGCGGCGGTCTCGAAGTGCTTCGGGTCGTGGTTGCGGGTGACCAGCGAAACGGCCACTGCCGGCAGGCCGAGGAAGCGCCCTTCCATCGCCGCCGAGACGGTGCCCGAGTAGATGACGTCGTCACCGAGGTTGGCGGCATTGTTGATGCCCGAAACGACAATATCGGGCTCGAATTCGAGCAGGCCGGTCAGCGCCAGGTGCACGCAGTCGGTCGGAGTACCGGCCACCGAGACGGTGTAATGGTCGATATGCTTCACCCGGATCGGCAGGTCCAGCGTCAGGGAATTGCTGGCACCGGAACGATCGCGGTCGGGTGCGACCACCGTCACTTCGTGGCCGGCCTCGCGCAGCACCGTGGCAAGCATCCGGATGCCTGCGGCGTCGACGCCATCATCGTTACTGACCAGGATGCGCATCTTCGATTTAACCGCTTGATTTTCCAAGAATTCGATTCCGTCACCTTGTCGCGTGGGCGGGACCGGCCGGGCCACTGTCGGGTGCCGGCGATCGCGCAAGTGCGTCGGCTATTGTGCCGCAAGCGGGCCGCCGGTCCTACCCTGCCAGTGGTGATGGGCGTCATCGAATCGACATAGGCAGACCCGTGCCGGCGGTTTACCCTGTGCGCATGTCGCACCCTGAAGATGAAGATCCGGCCGCCCTGTTCCGTGCGGCCATCGGCGAAGTAAAGCCGCTGCGCAAAGAGGTCGAGCCGGCACCGTCCGCGCCGAAGCCGAAGCCGCGCGCGCGCATGGCCGAACGCGATGAAGCCGAGGCCGCGGGCGAGTTCGCCCGCCTGCTGCGCGACAGCAGCCCGCTGGAAGCCGGCGACACCGCCAGCTACCGCCGCGACAACCTGCCGCCGCGGATGTTCCAGCGTCTGAAGCGCGGCCAGTATTCGGTACAGGACGAACTGGACCTGCACGGCGCCACGGCCGCGCAGGCCGAAACGTTGCTGCGCCAGTTCCTGCTGGAAGCACACGCGCACGAGTACGGCTGCGTGCGCATTATCCACGGCAAGGGCCTGCAGTCCGATGGCGGCGCGCCGGTGTTGAAGAACCTGGTGGATCGCCTGCTGCGGCTGCGCAACGACGTGCTCGCGTTCCACTCGGCACCGACCGGCCAGGGCGGCACCGGCGCAGTGCTGGTGCTGCTGGCACGGCGCTGATCGCCTCATCCACGCATGGCGTGGATCTACGACCCACCGCGGGGATCCATGCGATCACGCAGTAGATCCACACCATGCGTGGATACCCCGACCCCGTGGGGCGATCAGGCCTGAGAGGCGTCTTCGACCGGGCCGAGTTCGTGCAGCACGGCCGTGGCGTAGCAGCCCGGCGGCAGGGCGAACGACAGCTCCAGTACGTCCGCGGCCAGCCACTGGTGCTGCAGCAGAGCCGGACGCAGGCGCAGCGCGCGGCGCTCCTGCTTCAGGCGCGCGCCCTCCAGGCCGGTACGCAGCGCCTGGGATTCCTCATCGTCCAGCGCGGCCAGTTCCAGCGCGCGGGCAGCGTCGGTACTGCGCAGCTCGCCCTCGCCCCACAGCGGCGCGCTGGGGTGGATGTCGAAGCGGGCCAGGCGCTCGGCCAGCACATCGGTGTACGGCTCGGGGCCGAACACGCTGCGGCTGCCATCAAGCATCCACACCTCGCCCTCCAGCGGCTGGTCCCAGCTGCCCTGCTCCACCCGCGCGGCCAGCACGCGGTTGAACAGCGCCGAGCGCGCAGCCGACAGCAGCAGCGAACGCTGGTCCTGGCGCATGCGGCGGCCACCAAACATCGCCAGCGCCGCCGGCACGTTGCCGCCGTCGCGCCCGAAGCGCTGTTCACCGAACCAGTTCGGCAGGCCGCGCGTGGCGATCTGCTGCAGGCGCTCATCGATGGCCGCGGCATCGCCCTGCACGTCGCGCAGCACCAGCTTGAAGCGGTTGCCGGCCAGCGCGCCGCGCTGCAGCTTGCGGTTGTGCCAGGTAGCCTCAAGCACTTCCATCTCGTCACTGGCCAGCGCAGCCAGATCCGGGGCGATGCGCTTGGGCAGGTGCACGCTGAAACGCTGGGTAGTGACCGCATTGCGATCCTTCATGCCGGCGTAGCTGACGCCCATTTCCGGCAGGCCGGCCCACTTCGCCAGCACCTTGGCCACGTGCACCGTATTGGCACCGCGTTTGCGGATGTGCAGCAGCAGGTGCTCGCCTTCACCGGTGGCTTCGAAGGCCGGCAGTTCGTCGACCTGAAAATCCTCCGGCGTGGTGCGGATGCGCGCGCTCAGCAGCGGCGCGCCAAAGGCCAGCGGCAACGGAATCATGCCGCCACCAGCAGGACCACGGCCTGCGCGGCGATGCCCTCGCCACGGCCGGTGAAGCCGAGCTTCTCGGAGGTGGTGGCCTTGACGCTGACCGCGTCCAGCGGCAGCTGCAGCAGGCCGCCGATGCGTTCGCGCATGGCCAGCGCATGCGGGCCGACCTTGGGCCGCTCGCAGATGACGGTGATGTCGGTGTTGCCGACGCGCCAGCCGCGCTCGCGCAGCAGGCTGTCGCAGTGGCGGACGAAATCACTGCTGTCGGCGCCCTTCCAGCGGTCGTCACTGGGTGGGAAGTGCTGGCCGATGTCACCCAGCGCGATGGCGCCGAGCATGGCATCGCACAACGCGTGCAGGATGACGTCGCCATCGCTGTGGGCCAGCACGCCGCAGCTGTGCGCCACGCGGATGCCGCCGAGCATGATGTGGTCGCCTTCACCGAAGGCATGGACGTCGTAGCCCTGGCCGATACGGACGGGCGGGAACGGAGCGGTGCTCATGGATGCAACCCTTGCAGCAGGGCCGCGCGGGCGATCAGCCGGCGCGGCGGGAAAGTACGAATTCGAAACGGTCGAGGTCGGCCGGCGTGGTGACCTTGAAATTGTCCTCGCTGCCTTCCACCAGCAGCGGACGCTGGCCCTGGCGCTCCATGGCCATGGCATCGTCGGTGACGTCGACACCACTGGCGGCCGCAGCGGCCAGCGCGCGGATCAGCTGGTGGCGACGGAACAGCTGCGGGGTCAGCGCGCGCCACAGGCGCTCGCGCGGCTCGGTGCCATCGATGCCACCATCGTCACCGGCACGCTTAAGGGTGTCGCGCACGGGCGCGGCAAGGATCGCGCCGACCGGGTCGGCACGCCCCACTTCCAGCAGGCGCCCCAGATCAGCCAGCGACAGGTTGGGCCGCGCAGCATCGTGCACCAGCACGAACTCATCGGCGCGCACGCTGTCCGGCAGCGCCTGCAGGCCGGCCAGCACCGAGGCGGCGCGGGTCGCACCACCCACGCAGGTCAGCACCGGCTTGCCGGACCACCCGGTCCACCCCGGCCAATCCGCATCGTCCTCGCCGATGACCACCATCGCCCCGGCCACCGCCGGGTGCGCCAGCAGCGCATCCAGGGTGTGGGCAAGCAGGATCTGCCCGCCCGCCTGCAGGTACTGCTTGGGCAACGGCGCGCCGAAACGGGTGCCACGCCCGGCAGCCGGGACGACCGCCCAGATGGCCGCGCTCACGGCACGTCCGCCGGGTGGTCGCCGACCTGCGCCGCGACCGGTGCAGCCTGCGCCGGACGGACCGGCGCATCCTCCACCACGCGGTAGAACTTCTCGCCGGGCTTGATCATGCCCAGCTCGCTGCGCGCGCGTTCTTCGATGGCGGCCTGGCCTTCCTTGAGGTCCTTCACTTCAGCAGCCAGCGCGTCGTTGCGCTGCTGCAGACCTTCATTGTCCCGCTCCTGGTTGGCGACCTGGGCTTCGAGCATCATCACTTCACCCGAATTGCCCGGGCCGAACCAGAAACGGTACTGCAGCCATGCCAGCAGCAGGGCCAGCAGCAACAGCAGCCAGCGCCAGTCGCGCATGGGCTCAGCGCTTCAGCGACACGAACGCGTCACGACCGGCGTAACGCGCGCTGGCGCCGAGGGCTTCCTCGATGCGCAGCAGCTGGTTGTACTTGGCCACGCGATCGCTGCGGCACAGCGAGCCGGTCTTGATCTGGGTGGCGGTGGTGGCCACCGAGATGTCAGCGATGGTGGTGTCTTCGGTTTCGCCCGAACGGTGCGAGACCACGGCGGCGTAGCCGGCGCGGTCGGCCATGGCGATCGCTTCCAGGGTTTCGCTCAGGGTGCCGATCTGGTTGACCTTGATCAGGATCGCGTTGGCGGTGCCCGAATCGATGCCTTCCTGGAAGATCTTCGGGTTGGTGACGAACAGATCGTCGCCCACCAGCTGCACCTTCTTGCCGACGCGGTCGGTCAGCAGCTTCCAGCCGGCCCAGTCGTTCTCGGCCAGGCCGTCTTCGATCGTGATGATCGGGTACTGCGCGGCCCAGTCGGCCAGGAAGTCGACGAACTGCTCGGAGGTCAGGCGCTTGTTTTCGCCCACCAGGTTGTACTTGCCGTTCTCGAAGAACTCGCTGGAGGCCACGTCCAGGCCCAGCAGCACGTCTTCACCGGCGGTGTAGCCAGCCTTGCCGATCGCTTCCAGGATGGTGTCCAGCGCTTCGACGTTGCTGCGGAAGTCCGGCGCGAAGCCGCCTTCGTCGCCCACGGCGGTGCTCAGGCCGTGGCTCTTCAGCACGGACTTCAGCGAATGGAAGATTTCGGTGCCGGCGCGCAGGGCTTCGGAGAACGAGGTGAAGCCCACCGGCAGCACCATGAATTCCTGGAAGTCAACGTTGTTGTCGGCGTGGGCGCCGCCGTTGATGATGTTCATCATCGGCACCGGCAGCGACGGGGTCGCACCGGTCTTGGCGGCCAGGTACTGCCACAGGGCCTGCTTGCTGGAAGCGGCGGCGGCATGTGCGGCGGCCATCGACACGGCCAGCAGCGCGTTGGCGCCCAGGCGGCCCTTGTTCTCGGTGCCGTCCAGATCGATCAGGCGACGGTCCAGGCCGGCCTGGTCGACGGCTTCGAAGCCCTTCAGTGCATTGGCGATGGCGCCGTTGACGTTCTCGACGGCCTTGCGCACGCCCTTGCCCAGGTAACGGGTCTTGTCGCCGTCACGCAGCTCGACCGCTTCCTTGGTGCCGGTCGAGGCGCCGGAGGGAACCGCGGCGCGACCGAACGAACCGTCCTCCAGGATGACTTCGGCTTCCAGCGTGGGGTTGCCACGGCTGTCGAGGATTTCACGGGCGTGGATGCTGCGGATCGTACTCATGAGCGGACCGGTTACCTGTCTGGAGGAGGGAATGCGACAAATGTGAAATGCCGCGTGATTATCCCCGGCTGCCCGCCGCTTGCCAAATGGTGCCGTCGGCCACCACCGGATCGGCGCCCTGCACCCGCAGCGGCACCGCGATCAGCAGGCCGAGCAGCGCCAGCAGCAACGCCGCCACCGCAGCCATGCCGCGCCCACGCTGCCTGCGCCAGGCCAGTACCGAGGCCACGCCACTGCCGAGTGCGGACAGCACCAGCACGGCCATCGCCAGCATCAGCAGCCACTGCCTGGAGGCGAGCGCATGGCTGCCATCACCCGGCATGCCGATCGCAGACAGGAAGACCATGAGCCCGGCACCCAGGGCGGCCCAGGCGAGCACGGCAAGACCCAGCGCGCAGACGCCCCAGGGCCAGGGTCGGCGCAGCACGCGCGCGGAAGTGGTCGGGCTTGTCATCTGAATGGGTACCGCATGAATGGGCGCAGTGCGCGCCGGCGAACGATTACAGCTGGGCCAGGATGGCCCAGACCAGCAGCAGCGAAGGCACGACCAGCAGCACCGCAGCCAGCGCAGCGGCGACGCGCGCGCGGTGCAGCCGCCAGCCCAGCACGGTGCTTGCGGTACCGGCCGCATACATCACGACGGCCGCGCAGAAGGAAACCTTGAGCATCGTGACCTGCCAGTGCGGGGCCGCACCATCGCCCGGCATGCGCGTACCGGCGGCGGCGAGCAGCACCGCATAGCCGAACGCACCCCAGGCGAGCAGGCCAAACAGCAGCGCCACCCAGCCCCACGGCCAGCTGCGCCAATGCCGCCGGCGACGCTGGGCTTCCAGCGCCGCCCACGGGTCAAAACTCACGCGAAGCGCGAGAAACCGTGCTTCTTGGTCACCGCGTCGAGCTCCATCAGGGTCTCGAGCAGGGCTTCCATCTGGTCCAGCGGCCACGCGTTGGGGCCATCGGACAGTGCCTTGGACGGATCCGGGTGGGTCTCGGCGAACAGGCCGGAGATGCCCACGGCCACCGCCGCACGTGCCAGCACCGGCACGTGTTCGCGCTGGCCGCCGGAGCTGGTGCCCTGCCCGCCCGGCAGCTGCACCGAATGGGTGGCATCGAACACCACCGGGCAACCGGTGTCGCGCATCACTGCCAGCGAACGCATGTCGCTGACCAGGTTGTTGTAGCCGAAGCTGGCACCACGCTCGCAGACCATGATCTGCTCGTTACCGGTGGACTTGGCCTTCTCCACGACCGGCTTCATGTCCCACGGCGCCAGGAACTGGCCCTTCTTGATGTTGACCGGCTTGCCGGCCGCACACACCTTGCGGATGAAATCGGTCTGGCGGACCAAGAACGCCGGGGTCTGCAGCACGTCCACCACCGAGGCCACTTCGTCCATCGGGGTGTATTCGTGCACGTCGGTCAGCACCGGCACGCCGATCTGCTTCTTCACTTCGGCCAGCACCTTCAGGCCCTCTTCCATGCCCGGGCCGCGGAAGGCGGTGCCCGAGGTACGGTTGGCCTTGTCGAAGCTCGACTTGAAGATGAAGTTGACGCCGAGGCGATCGGTGATCTCCTTCAGCTTGCCGGCGGTATCGAGCTGCAGCTGCATCGACTCGATCACGCAGGGGCCGGCGATCAGGAACAGGGGCTGGTCCAGCCCAACCTCGAATCCACACAGTTTCATGGCGTTTCCTTGTTGTCCGCTACGCCGGCAGGACCGGCGTGCTGGGGTTGAAGCATGCAGGATGGGGGCCGAAGCCCCCCTTCACAAGTCAGGCGCGGGCTTGCGCCAGCAGCGCGCCGCCGGCCTTGCGCTCGCGCGCGGCACGGATGAAACCGATGAACAGCGGGTGGCCATCGCGCGGCGTGGACAGGAACTCCGGATGCGCCTGGCAGGCCAGGAACCACGGGTGCGCATCACGCGGCAGCTCGACCACTTCCACCAGGGTGTCGTCCATCGACTTGCCCGAGATCACCAGGCCGGCATCTTCCAGCTGGGTGCGGTAGCGGTTGTTGAACTCGTAGCGGTGGCGGTGGCGCTCGGACACCACGTCCTTGCCGTACAGCTCGCGGGCCAGCGTGCCCGGCTTCAGGCGCTGCTCCTGCAGGCCCAGGCGCATGGTGCCGCCGAGGTCGCTCTTGTCATCGCGCTTCTCGACATCGCCGGTGGCGGTGCGCCACTCGGTGATCAGGCCGATCACCGGGTCCGGCGACTGGCGGTCGTTCTCGGTGCTGTTGGCGTTTTCCAGGCCCAGCACGTGGCGCGCGTAGTCGACCACGGCCGCCTGCATGCCGTAGCAGATGCCGAAGTACGGCACGCTGTTCTGGCGGGCGAACTGCGAGGTCAGCACCTTGCCTTCGAAACCACGGTCACCGAAGCCGCCCGGCACCAGGATGCCGTCGACGTCGGCCAGCGCGGCCATGTCGGTGCCTTCCAGGTCCTGCGCTTCCAGCCACTTCAGGTTGACCTTGGTGCGCTGGCGCAGGCCGCCGTGCTTGAGGGCTTCGCCGACCGACTTGTAGGCGTCCTGGTGGTCGACGTACTTGCCGACCACGGCGATGGTCACTTCATCCAGCGGGTGCAGGGTCGCGTCGACCGCGTCCTCCCACATCGACAGGTCGACCGGGCCGGCCTTGTCGGCCAGCTTCAGCTGGTTGACCACGATCTCGTCCAGGCCCTGCGCGTGCAGGCCCGACGGAATGCGGTACAGCACGTCCACGTCCGGCACGCTGATGACGGCGCGCTCGGAAACGTTGGTGAACTGGGCGATCTTGCGGCGCTCCGAATCCGGCACGGCCTGCTCGGAACGGCACAGCAGCACGTCCGGCTGGATGCCGATCGAACGCAGTTCCTTCACCGAGTGCTGGGTCGGCTTGGTCTTCAGCTCACCGGCGGCGCCGATGTACGGCACCAGGGTGAGGTGCATGAACAGCGCCTTCTCCGGGCCGCGCTCGGTGCGCACCTGGCGGATCGCTTCCAGGAACGGCAGCGACTCGATGTCGCCGACGGTGCCGCCGATCTCGACCAGGGCCACGTCGTAGCCTTCGGTGGCTTCGTCGATGCAGCGGCGGATTTCATCGGTGATGTGCGGGATGACCTGCACGGTCGCACCCAGGTAGTCGCCGCGACGCTCCTTGCGGATGACGTTCTCGTAGATGCGGCCGGTGGTGACCGAGTTCTTGCGGCTCAGGCGGGTACGCACGAAACGCTCGTAGTGGCCCAGGTCGAGGTCGGTCTCGGCGCCGTCGTCGGTGACGTAGACCTCACCGTGCTGGAACGGGCTCATGGTGCCCGGATCGACGTTGATGTACGGGTCGAGCTTCATCATCGTGACCTTCAGGCCACGCGCTTCGAGAATGGCGGCCAGTGACGCAGCGGCAATACCTTTGCCGAGCGAGGACACCACGCCGCCGGTTACGAAAATCAAGGGAGTCATGGCTGCAAGCATCCTGTCTGGAAATGGAAAACGGCAGCGCCACGCCTGCCCGAGGGGCGGGCGTGGAGCAGAAAGGGGGTTTTCCGGTTCGCTGGGGCAGCGAGGGAGGCGCGGGACCGGTCGGCGGCAGGCGCCGGACGGGGACCATCGTGCGAGGTCGGGGCGGCCGTGCCGGTCAATTCGACCGTCACCTGCGACCCGCATTGCTGGAGGCCACGCATGGCCGGTCCAGCCCATTCGCAAATGGTGGACACGCACTACTCCCGGAAAGCCATAGTTTACAGATAGATGGCCGCCAACCCAAGGGGGAGATGGCGTCACCACCTAAAGAAAACGCCCCGCACTGCGGGGCGTTCAGGGGCCAGAGCCTTGCGGCAGCAGCCTTGGCGGCGGAAGCCTTACTTCTTCTTCCGCGCCTCTTCCTCTTCTTCCTGCTGCGGGACCGGCTGGCCCTTGGCCTTCATTTCGGCATTGGCCTGCGCACGGCGCTTGGCCTTGGCATCCGCCTCGGACTGCGCCGCCTTGTCCGCCTGGTCGCCCTGCTGCGGGGCCGACGGGCCTGCGTTCTGCGCCATCACCAGCGGCACCGCAACGGCGACAGCGGCCAGGATCGCAATGGTCAGCAACTTCTTCATGGAGTCCTCCTCGCGTATGGCTTGGACATGGGGGCGCCGGCGTTCAGATTCCAGCGATTGTCATTTTACCCCCTCCCCGGCGCCGAGGCTGAACCGCAGGCGTGCAAAATTCCCGTCCACGCCGCACACTTGCGCGTCGCTCCGCGCTTTGAAGATAGATGAACGCACGCTATAACGCCGCCGATATTGAAGTCCTGTCCGGCCTTGACCCGGTCAAGCGCCGTCCTGGCATGTACACCGACACCGCGCGCCCGAACCACCTGGCGCAGGAAGTGATCGACAACTCGGTGGACGAGGCCCTCGCCGGCCACGCCCGCTCGATCGAGATCACCCTGTACAAGGACGGCAGCGTGGAAGTCAGCGATGACGGTCGCGGCATGCCGGTGGACATCCATCCGGAAGAGAAGATCCCGGGCGTCGAGCTGATCCTGACCCGCCTGCATGCGGGCGGCAAGTTCAACAACAACAACTACACCTTCTCCGGCGGCCTGCACGGCGTGGGCGTCAGCGTGGTCAACGCGCTGTCCACCCTGGTCGAGATCCACATCAAGCGCGACGGTGCCGAACACCGCATCACCTTCCGCGATGGCGACCGCGCCTCGCCGCTGGAAGTGGTCGGCACGGTCGGCAAGAAGAACACCGGCACCCGCCTGCGCTTCTGGCCGGATCCGAAGTACTTCGATACGCCCAAGTTCGCCGTGCGCGCGCTCAAGCACCTGCTGCGAGCCAAGGCCGTGCTGTGCCCGGGCCTGACCGTGAAGCTGACCGACGAAGCCACCGGCGAAGTCGACACCTGGTACTACGAAGACGGCCTGCGCGATTACCTGAAGATGGAGCTGGGCGACCGCGAGTCGCTGCCGGCCGATCTGTTCGTCGGCAACCTGAAGAAGGACACGGAGATCGTTGACTGGGCCGTGGCCTGGCTGCCGGAAGGCGAGCTGGTGCAGGAAAGCTACGTCAACCTGATTCCCACCGCCCAGCACGGCACCCACGCCAACGGCCTGCGTACCGGCCTGACCGAAGCGCTGCGCGAGTTCTGCGACTTCCGCAACCTGCTGCCGCGCGGCGTCAAGCTGGCCCCGGAAGACGTGTGGGACCGGGTGTCGTTCGTGCTGTCGCTGAAGATGACCGACCCGCAGTTCAGCGGCCAGACCAAGGAACGCCTGTCCTCGCGCCAGGCCGCCGGTTTCGTCGAAGGCGCCGCCCACGATGCCTTCAGCCTGCTGCTCAACCAGAACGTGGAGCTGGGCGAGAAGATCGCGCAGATCGCCATCGAGCGCGCCAGTGCACGCCTGAAGACCGAGAAGCTGGTCGTCCGCAAGAAGGTCACCCAGGGCCCGGCCCTGCCCGGCAAGCTGGCCGACTGCATCAGCCAGGACCTGTCGCGCACCGAACTGTTCCTGGTGGAAGGTGACTCGGCAGGCGGCAGTGCCAAGCAGGCGCGCGACAAGGATTTCCAGGCGATCCTGCCGCTGCGCGGCAAGATCCTCAACACCTGGGAAGTGTCCTCCAACAGCGTGCTGGCCTCGGAAGAAGTGCACAACCTGGCCGTGGCCATCGGCTGCGACCCGGGCAAGGAAGACATCGCCGGCCTGCGTTACGGCAAGATCGTCATCCTTGCCGACGCGGACTCGGACGGCCTGCACATCGCCACCCTGCTGACCGCGCTGTTCCTCAAGCACTTCCCGGCGCTGGTCGATGCCGGCCATGTGTTCGTGGCGATGCCGCCGCTGTTCCGCATCGACGTGGGCAAGCAGGTGTTCTACGCCCTGGACGAAGAAGAAAAGCGCTCGATCCTGGACAAGATCGAACGCGAGAAGATCAAGGGCGCGGTCAATGTCACCCGCTTCAAGGGCCTGGGCGAGATGAATCCGCCGCAGCTGCGTGAATCGACCATCCACCCCGATACGCGCCGCCTGGTGCAGCTGACGGTGGACGACGGCGAACAGACCCGTACGCTGATGGACATGCTGCTGGCCAAGAAGCGTGCGTCCGATCGCAAGGGCTGGCTGGAGAGCAAGGGCGACCTGGCTTCGCTGGAAGCCTGATCCTCGCAGCCCTTCTGTAGAGCCGAGCATCGGCTCGGCTCTACCGGCATTGCGCCACCCTCTGCAAACCCGGTGGCGCGATAATGCGTGCGTCTCCGCCTGGACCCTCGTATTGGCCAGCCACTCGCTGCTGTTCCCGGGATTGCCGCTGCACAGCGCGCGCCTGGTCCTGAGCCCGATCCGCCGCGATGATGCGGCCGCCCTGTTCGCCCTGCAGTCCGACCCGGACGTGATGCGCTTCTGGAACCATCCGGCGTGGACGCGGCCGACCGAGGCCCGCGCGCAGATCGACGACGACCTCGCCGCGCACACCACCGGCACCCAGCTCAAGCTGGCCGTGCGCGAATCGCTGGACGGCCCGCTGCTGGGCATCTGCGTAGTGTTCGCCCTGGACCGCGACGCGGCCCGCGCCGAGATCGGCTACCTGCTGGCCCCGGACAAGCAGGGCCAGGGCTACATGCACGAAGCGCTGCAGCAGGTGGTTACGTATCTGTTCGAGATCCTCGGCCTGCACCGGGTGGAAGCGGAGATCGACCCGCGCAACCGCCCTTCCGCGCACGTGCTCGATCGCCTCGGCTTCCATCTGGAAGGCGTGCTGCGCCAACGCTGGCGCATCCAGGGGGAGCCGTCCGATTCGGCGGTGTACGGCCTGCTGGCCGACGACACCGCACGCAGCGCCCTGCCCGCTTGACCGAATCTGGCTGCAACCGGCCATCCGCCGCGGCCATGCCTTTGGACACATCCGGCACGCGCGGCAGCGGCCTAGCATCAGGACCCTCTTCCGCTACCGTCCTGGTGCCATGAAGTCCCTGCTGCACATCGCCGCGCTCTGCGTCGGCCTGCTCGTTACCCCCGCCGGCGTCGTCACTGCGTCGGCCGCCGAATCCAAGTCCGACTCCAAGGGCGACCCGACCGAAGCGCCCGCGTTGCCGGCCGACGCCTCGGCCCGCCAGAGCATCCGCCTGGCCGGCCGCACCCTCGACTACACCGCCACCGTCGGCACCCTGCCGGTGCGCGATGACAAGGGCAAAGTGATCGCCGATGTGGTGTTCACCGCCTACACCATGCCCGGCAAGGACCGGCCGGTGACCTTCGCCCTCAACGGTGGCCCGGGTGCATCGTCGGTCTACCTCAACATGGGTGCGATCGGCCCCAAGGTGGTCACCTTCGGTTCGGAAGGCGACAGCGCCTCGGCACCGGCCACCCTGCACGACAATCCCGGCACCTGGCTGGACTTCACCGACCTGGTGTTCATCGACCCGGTCGGCACCGGTTTCAGCCGCGCGCGCATCGGCGATGACGAGGCCAAGAAACAGCTGTACAACCCCAGTGCCGACATCGAGTACCTGTCACGCTCGATCTACGACTGGCTGCTGCGCAACCAGCGCATGGGTGCGCGCAAGTACCTGACCGGCGAAAGCTACGGCGGCTATCGCGGCCCGCGCATCACCCACTACCTGCAGACGCGCCTGGGCGTGGCGATGAACGGCCTGGTGCTGGTCTCGCCGTACCTGAGCCCCACCCTGGAAGACAACGCCGACGTCTCGCCGATGGCGTGGATGCAGACGCTGCCGTCGATCGCGGCGGCGCACCTGGAACGCCAGGGCAAGCTGACCGATGCGGCGATGCGCGAGGTGGTCGAATACACCCGTGGTGACTACGCCACCGCACTGATGAAGGGCCGCAGCGATCCGCAGGCGACCGAGGCGATGCTGCGCCGGGTAACCGAGCTGACCGGGCTGGACCCGCAGTTCGTGCGCCGCGCCGGTGGCCGCCTGGAAACCCAGGCCTACCTGCGTGAAGTGTTCCGCGACAAGGGCACGCTGGGCAGCCGCTACGATTCTAACGTGACCGCATTCGATCCGTTCCCGAACGATCCGGAACAGCGCGCCAATGATCCGCTGCTGGACAGCATCATCGCGCCGACGACCACGGCGATGGTCGACTTCGTGACGCGCGTAGTGGGCTGGAAGGTCGATGCGCGCTACCAGGCGCTGAACTACGACGTGAACCGGCTGTGGGACCGTGGTGGCGAGCTGCGCCAGGGCGCGGTGACCCAGCTGCGCCAGGCGGTGGCGATCGACCCTCACCTGCAGGTGCTGATCGTGCACGGCTGGAACGATCTGTCGTGCCCGTTCATGGGGTCGATCCTGACGGTGGACCAGATGCCGGCGATGGGCAGCAACCGGGACCGGGTGCAGGTGCGCAGCTATCCGGGCGGGCACATGTTCTACAGCCGGGTGGACAGCCAGGCGGCGTTCCGGAATGACGTGAAGGCGCTGTTCCAGCGCAACTGATGGGTGGTGGTCGCCGGGCCTGCGGCCCGGCACCCGCTGGATCAACGGCCACTGCAACGGCAACTGCAACTGCAGAAGCCGGGGTTCCGTGGGTTGGCGGGGTGGGTCCGGTTGCGGGGGACGCCGTAAACCCGTCCATGGGGGCTTGGTCGCGGCATCCATGCCGCTCACACCCCCGCAACCGGACCCACCCCGCCTTCGACAGTTTCCCGCGGCTGTTGGAACCTGCTGCTTTTGGTGGGTGCCGACCGTTGGTCGGCACGGAATCTGACCCTGATTCTGCTCGGGTAGGTGTCGACCTTGGTCGACACGATGGGTGCAGAAGAATTGTTTCGCCCATGAAAAAGCCCGCCGGAATCCGGCGGGCTTTTTCGTCTACCGGGGTCGCTGGCGATCAGGTCCAGCCGAACAGCTCGAACAGCTTCAGGATCAGGTACGCACAGCCACCGGCCGCGGGGATGGTCAGGATCCAGGCCCAGACGATGCGCTCGATCACGCCGAACTTCAGCGAACGCGGGTTCTTGGCGAAGCCCACGCCCATGATGGCAGTGGAGATGCTGTGGGTGGTCGAGACCGGCATGCCGAAGTGGGCGGCCAGGGTCAGGATGGTGGCCGAGCTGGTTTCCGCGGCGAAGCCGTGGATCGGGTGCAGCTTGACCATCTTGTGGCCCAGGGTCTTGATGATCTTCCAGCCACCCGAGGCGGTACCGGCAGCCATCACCACCGCGCAGGTCAGCACGATCCACATCGCGATGCCGTCACCGGCATGCGCGTCCGGGTGCATGAAGGCCAGCCACGACGGCAGGTCGTTCAGTGCACCGGTGGCTTCGGCACCGATCAGCGTCATGGCGATGATGCCCATGGTCTTCTGCGCATCGTTGTGGCCGTGGGCGAAGCCCATGTAGGCCGCCGAGGCGATCTGCGCCTTGCCGAAGAAGGCGTTGACGATGCGCGGGCGGGCCAGGCGGCCGATGGCACCACCGATCTTCGCCAGACCGGCAATCATCGCCCACAGCAGGACCATCACCACGATGCCGAGCAGGAAGCCGGCGATCGGCGAGGTGATCATCGGCACGAACACCTTCCACAGCAGGCCCTTGTTCTGCGCCCAGCTGCCCAGCCGCTCGGACCAGATCAGCGCGTCCCAGTTGTTGTGGGCGGCCGCCAGGCCGGCACCGCACAGGCCGCCGATCAGCGCGTGCGAGGAGGAGGACGGCAGGCCCTTCCACCAGGTAATCAGGTTCCAGATGATGCCGCCCAGCAGCGCGCACAGGATGACCTGCGGGGTGACGTCCACCACGTTGGTGTTGAGCAGGCCCGAAGCGATGGTGAGCGCGACCGCAGTGCCGGTCAGCGCGCCGATCAGGTTCATGCCTGCGGCCAGCATCACCGCCCAGCCGGGCGAGAGCACCTTGGTCGCCACTACGGTGGCAATGGAATTGGCAGTGTCGTGGAAGCCGTTGATGAACTCGAAGACGAGCGCGGCCAGGATCACCACCAGGACAAGGGTCAACATGCGGCGGCGTCCGTCAGCTGTTCTTCAACACGATCTGGTACGCCACCACGCCGGCCTCGCGGCAACGGTCGATGGCCTTTTCCAGGATCTCGAAGAATTCCTTCAGCAGGAACATCTGCAGGTTGTCCAGGCGACCGGAGTAGATGTCGCGGTACAGCTCGAGCATCAGGCGGTCGGCCTCGTTTTCCAGCGAACGCAGCTTCTCGTTGAGCGCGGTCATCCGGTCCAGGTTCATGTGGCGCAGGTCGGCCACCATTTCCACCACCACGGTGGCGGCCTGCTCGAGCATCGCCGCGCGCGGCGCGAAGTCGATGTGCTCCAGGTGGGTCGTGGCCAGCGAATAGCGATCGGCGAACTTCTCGATCTGCTTCGGAATCTTGTACAGCGCCGAACCCAGCGCTTCGATGTCCTCGCGCTCGATCGGGGTCATGAAGCTGTCCACCAGCGCCTGGCTGATCTTGTCAGAGGCGGCGCGCTCGCGCAGGCGAGCCAGCTTGAAGGCATCCAGGGCGGGCTGGCGGTCGGCCTCGCGCAGCATCGAATGCAGCGCCTTGGCGGCGTCGGACGCCGCGACGGCGGCCTCATCAAGCAGGGTGTAGAACTGTTTGCCGGAACCGAAAATGGTCTGCAGAGAGAACATTGAGAAACCTGTCAGCCGTCGCGGGAAGGACGGCACCAGAATGAATTATGACGGCTAGATGACCATCTCGGGTATCCCCGCCCGCTTCGGGGGCTGCACGACCCCCAACCTGAACAGGCAGTTGCCACCCCACCACGGCCCTTTGCTAAGATGCCAGCGCGCCCCCGGGCGCACCTTATGGACGACGACCCTTACCCCCGTGCGCCGCGCCGGACCCCGTTCCTGAGCGCCTGCCGCCACCGCAAGCACCCGCCCTCCCTGCCACCAACCGGGGACGACGCCCGTGTTTGAGATCCTGATTGTCCTGGCCCTGATCGTCTTCAACGGCTTCTTCGCCATGTCCGAGATGTCGGTCATGACCTCGCGCAAGAGCCGCCTGAAGCAGATGGCCAGCACCTCCAAGCGCGCGGCCAAGGCGCTGGAACTGTCCGAGAAGCCCGAGAACTTCCTGTCCACCGTCCAGATCGGCATCACCCTGGGTGGCATCCTGACCGGCGTCTACGGCGGCGAAGCGATCGGCAGCAGCATCGCCCACCACCTGCAGGTGATGTTCCCCTCGCTGGCCGACACCATCACCCTGTTCGGCGAGCCGCAGACGCTGGCCAACCTGATCGGCAAGACCCTGGCCGTCGCGCTGATCACCTTCCTGACCCTGATCTTCGGTGAGCTGGTGCCCAAGCGCCTGGCCATCACCCGTTCGGAAGACATCGCCGGCATGGTCGCCCTGCCGATGGGCTGGCTGGCCCGCATCGCCTTCCCGGCGGTCTGGCTGCTGTCCCATTCGACCCGCCTGGTGCTGCGCCTGCTGGGCCTGGGCAAGGACGAGGCCGCCCAGGTGACCGAAGAGGAGATCCGCATGCTGGTGGCCGAGAGCCACGAAGCCGGCGTGATCGACACCCACGAGCGCGACATGATGAACCGCGTCATGCGCCTGGGCGACCGCACCGCCGACAGCCTGATGACCCCGCGCAACCGCATTGCCTGGCTGGACACCCAGGCCGGGCTGGAGCGCAACCTGGAAATCATGGCCGAGCACGAGTTCTCGCGGTACCCGGTGCTGCGCGACAACGACATGGACGTGGTCGGCATCCTGGAACTGAAATCGCTGGCCACGCGCATGGCGCGCGGTGACAACGCGCTGTTCCAGACCCTGCGCGAGCCGCTGTACGTTTCCGAATCCACCCATGCGATGAAGCTGCTGGAGATTTTCCGCGAGGAACAGCAGTCGATGGCACTGGTGGTGGACGAGTACGGCGAGATCCAGGGCCTGGTGACCATCAGCGACCTGATGGGCGCCGTGGTGGGCCGCCTGCAGGCGGTGGAAAACGCCGACGAAGACGCGCTGGTGGTGACCCGCGAAGACGGCTCGCTGCTGGTGGACGGCTCGCTGCCGATCGAGGACCTGCGCGAACTGATCGGCAGCAACGAGCTGCCCGACGCCGAGGACGGCGACTACTACACGCTGGCCGGCATGTGCATCCATTACTTCGGCCGCATCCCGCATGCGGGCGAATACTTCGACTGGGCCGGCTGGCGCTTCGAGGTGGTCGATCTGGACGGCGCGCGCGTGGACAAGCTGCTGCTGCGCACCCTGTCCGACGAGCAGGCCGATGAGCTCACCGCCTGATCCGAACCAGGCAGCGCACGACGGATCGGGCGAGCAGGGCCCGGTCTACCGCAACGAGGGCATCCGCACCCTGCTGGCGATGTTCGCTTCGGGCGACCCGGCCGAGCACATGCCGCTCGGGCAGATCCTGAAGGACCTGCAGCAGAGCGCCTTCGGCGTCTTCCTGTTCGTGGCCATCCTGCCCGCCTTCATACCGATTCCGGGCATGGGCGGCGCGGTCAGCGGGCCACTGGTGGTGCTGATCGGGTTGCAGATGCTGTGCTGCCGGCGCAAGCCCTGGCTGCCCGGCTTCATCGCCAGCCGCGGGCCCAGGCGCAGCACCATGCACCGCTTTCTGGACCGCATCGACCGTCCGTTGCGGCGCCTGGACCGCATGCTCTCGCCTCGCATGCAGCAGCTGCTGGCACCACTGCCGGCGCACGCCTTCACTGGCCTGCTGCTGGTGCTGCTGGGTGTGCTGCTGTCGCTGCCGATCCCGTTCACCAACTTCCTGTTCGGCTTCCAGCTGCTGCTGTTCGCACTGGCGCTGCTGGAGCGGGATGGCGCGCTGATGCTGTTCAACTGGATTGCCGGCATGGCGGCCATTGCCTTCTTCGGCTTCAGTTCCGGGCAGCTGGTGGGCTACACGGTGGAGCTGTTCCAGCGCTGGTTCTGAGTGCTGGTCGCTGCGTTCGCCGGGCATGGCCCGGCGCTACCATCCACGCGTGGCGTGGATCTACTGGATCGGCTTGCATGATTACACCGTCCGCGTGCAGGGCATCGATTCGAACGCCCTGGCATGGGCAGTAGATCCACGCCATGCGTGGATGAAGCCGTCAGCGCAGGTCGATGAACCCGTTGTCGCCCAGCCGCGCCGGCTCATCCTGCACCGCCGACAGCACGAAGGTCAGCGCCTTGCCCAGCAGCGTGCCCGGGCCATCCCAGTACTCGGCCGAATCGGCACGCACATGGATCAGCCGCAGGTTGGGGTCATCCTTGCCACCGGGGAAAAACAGCTTCATCGGCGGCGACCACAGCTCCTCGATCTTGGCGCGGTCATCGACGATGCGCGCACGCCCGGCCACGGACACATAGGTGTTCTTCGATGCAGAGGCATAGGCCACGTTGACCCGCGGGTTCAGCGCGATCTCGGCCACCTTCGGGCTGTCAGCGGCGGTGGCGAACCAGAGGTCGCCATCAAAGGCGACCTGCTGGGTACCCAGCGGGCGGCTGTAGAGGCGGCCGTCAACGCCGACGGTGGTGAACATCGCCACCTCCACGTCCTTGATCAGTTCGGCCAGCTGGGCAATGTGTTCGGCGCGGGAATCGGCCATGGTGGGGGCTCCGGTTGCAGGAGCCCCCATCAGACCCGGCGCGGCTGCAATGCACCGTGACGCCGATGTTCAGCCCGCGTGGCGGGCGTGCCAGGCCTGCATCGCCAGCTCGAACGAGCGCAGGCGCGCGCGGTGGTCGTACAGGTTGGCGGTCAGCATCAGTTCGTCGGGCTTGTGGCGATCAACGAAGGCGGCGATGCCCTCGGCTACCTGCTGCGGATCGCCCAGCACGGTGCAGGCCAGCGCGCGCTCCACCCCCAGCTTCTCGTGCGGCTCCCAGAAGGTCTCGATATCGTCGATCGGCGCCGGAATGCGGCCCGGGCGGCCGCGGCGCAGGTTGACGAAGCTCTGCTGCTGGCTGGTGAACAACCGGCGCGATTCGGCTTCGCTGTCACTGGCGACGACATTCAGCGCCAGCATCGCGTGCGGTTGCTTGAGCGTGGCCGAGGGGCGGAACTCGCGGCGGTAGACCGCCAGCGCTTCGTCCAGCGCATCGGGCGCGAAGTGCGAGGCAAACGCATACGGCAGGCCCATCGAGGCGGCCATGCGCGCGCCGAACAGGCTCGAGCCGAGGATCCAGGTCGGCACCCGCAGGCCGCCACCGGGTACGGCCTGCACGGCTTGGCCGGGCTGCACCGGTTCGAAGTAATGCAGCAGCTCGCGCACGTCCTGCGGGAACTGGTCGGCGCTGTCGAAGTAGCGGCGCAGCGCGCGCGCGGTGGGCTGGTCAGTGCCGGGCGCGCGGCCCAGGCCAAGGTCGATGCGGTCGGGGTACAGCGATGCCAGCGTGCCGAACTGCTCGGCCACCTGCAACGGCGCATGGTTGGGCAGCATGATGCCGCCGGAGCCAACGCGGATGCGCTGGGTGCCGCCGGCCACGTGGCCGATCAGCACGGCAGTGGCCGCGCTGGCGATGCCGGGCATGTTGTGGTGTTCGGCCAGCCAGTAGCGGCGGTAGCCCAGCGCATCGGCGTGCTGGGCCAGTTCCAGCATGTTGGCGAAGGCGGCGGTGGTATCACTGCCCTCGCAGACAGGGGCCAGGTCGAGGATCGACAACGGGATCATCAGGCGTATTTCCGTCACAGGATGTCCCCTTTCATGGGGTCGGGACGGGCCACGGCCAGTGACGGTGGCGGGATGCTGATTCCTGCGGGGCGGGCTCTGGGCCTGCCGGGCCTTGTAGAGCCGAACCCATGCTCGGCTGTTTTTCACCGCTCAACGGCAGCCGAGCAAGGGCTCGGCGCTACAGAGTCGCGCGGTCAGAACGCGCTGGGGCGCGGCGCAGCCAGCGGTTCATCGACCATCGGCTGCAGCGCCGCATCCAGCGCTACGCGTTCATCGAACACGAAACAGCGGCCTTCGTAGCCCTCGCCGCCCACTTCCTCGAAGTAACCAAGGATGCCGCCGTCGAGCTGCAGGACATTGTCCATGCCGTCATTGACCATCCACAGCGCCGCCTTCTCGCAGCGGATGCCGCCGGTACAGAAGCTGACCACGGTGCTGTCCTTCAGCGCTTCGCGGTGCGGCGCCAGGGCCTCGGGCAGGTCGGTGAACTTGTGGATGGGCAGCACCAGCGCGTCTTTGAACGTGCCGTACTCCACTTCCTGCAGGTTGCGCGTATCGAGCATCACCACCGGCTTGCCGGCATCGTCGTGGCCCTGGCGCAGCCAGCGCTGCACGGTGGCCGGATCCACGGCCGGCGCGCGCGGGTACTCCAGCGGCTGGCCGTCATCGCGGCGGAAGCTGATGATCTCGTCCTTGACCTTGGCCTTCAGCCGCGCGAACGGCTGATGCTCGCTGAAGCTGGTCTTGACCCGCATGTCGGCAAAACGCGCATCGGCATGCAGGGCGGCATAGAAGTCCTCGACCGCCTGCGGCGCGCCGGCCAGGAACAGGTTCAGGCCCTCGCCCGCCACCAGGATGGTTCCACGCAGCTCCGCGGCCTCGGCGCGCGCCAGCAGCTGGTCGCACAGGAGCTGGGGGGCGTCGATGACGGCGAAGTGGTAGGCGGCGGTATTGGCGATCATCCCACCATTTTAGCGCCTCCCGCCCGCACAGACAGATTCAGGGGTCAGCGCCCTCCGTGCGGCGGAAGGATCCGACCCCAAGCCCGCCAGCGCCAGAATCTGTCAGGGGCGGGGCGGTGTGGGCAGGCGGGGGCGCAGAGCGCCATGGGCCCGGGGCATGCGCCGGGCGGGTTGGGCAGGACGCCCAACCCCGGTCTTGCCGTGTGCGCAGGACAGCGCACACGAGCAAGGCGCTCTAAGAGGCACGCAGAAGCAGCTTTTGCCGTCCCCCGCCTGCCCACACCGCCCCGCCCTCCCACTGAAGCCCGGCTTTTGACGTTGCCGTTGATCTTGCTTCGGTGGGTGCCGGGTGCAACCCGGCCGGAAAGCCCCTCAGCCCCGCAACAGCACGAACGGCAGCAGCACCAGTGCCGCGGCTACCACCATCCCCAGCAGCACCAGCACCACGAACACCGGCCGCCGCCGCAGCAGACTGCCGAAGGTTTCGGCCGTCCCGTCGCGCAGCGCCTGCTCGCGCTCGGCGCGCACGCGCACCCCGCGCGCCGCCTGGTACTCGGCCATCAGCGCCTTCGCCCGCGGCTGGTCGGCATCCTCGCTCAGCCACAGGCCGCCGTTGGAAATGCCCCACGGGCTGGGCTCGGTGCGGTACCAGGCGATGCCGTGCTGATCCAGCAGCGTGCAGACATCGGCGTATTCGTCGTCACCGACGTTGCGGAGATTGAGCAGGAGTTTGGCCATGCGGCCATGATACCCGGCACCGATGCGCTACCCTTGCCGCCCCCGACACTGCCCATCCCGGAGACACCCGATGCGCCGCCTGCTGCTCCCCCTGCTGCTGTCCCTTGTCGCCGCCGGCTGTGCCCGCGAACCGGCCGGTCCGCCCCCGGGTGGCACCCTGACCACCTTCGAGCGCATCGACACCCAGGTCGGCACCGGCGCCGAAGCCGTCCCCGGCCAGAAGGTCTCCGTGCACTACACCGGCTGGATCTACGACCAGCGCACCGAAAGCAAGCACGGCAAGACCTTTGACAGTTCGGTCGGCCGCGGCGAACCCTTCACCTTCACCCTCGGCGCCGGCCAGGTCATCCGTGGCTGGGATGAGGGGGTAGCCGGCATGAAGGTGGGCGGCACGCGCACCCTGATGATCCCGCCGGCCTATGGCTATGGCGACCGCGGCATCGGCCCGATCCCGGCCGGTTCCTCGCTGGTGTTCGATGTCGAGCTGCTCGATGTCAAACCGTAATGCCGCTGCACCGCGCCGGGTCGCCGTCATCGGCGGCGGACCGGCCGGCCTGTTCGCCGCCGAGCGCCTGCGCGCGGCGGGCCTGGATGTGGACCTGTACGAGGCCAAGGGCTCGCCCGGCCGCAAGTTCCTGATCGCCGGCAAGGGTGGGCTCAACCTGACCCATTCCGACCCGCGCCCGCTGTTCGACAGCCGCTACCGCGAACAGGCCGCTGCCGTCGGCCAGTGGCTGGATGGTTTCGACGCCCAGGCGCTGCGCGACTGGGCTGCCGGCTTAGGCGTGGAGACCTATGTCGGCAGCTCCGGCCGCGTGTTCCCGGTCGACCGCAAGGCGGCGCCGCTGCTGCGTGGCTGGGTGCGCCGCCTGAAGGAACAGGGCGTGCGCCTGCATGCCAACCATCGCTGGACCGGCTGGAGTGACGCCGGCGCGCTGTGCTTCAGCACCGAAGACGGCCCGGTCGAGGTGCAGGCCGATGCCACCGTGCTGGCCCTGGGCGGCGGCAGCTGGCCGCAGCTGGGCAGCGATGGCGCCTGGGTCGCACCGCTGCAGGCGCGCGGCGTGGACATCGCCGCGCTGCAATCCGCCAACTGCGGCTTCGACGTGGACTGGACCCCGTTCTTCGCACAGCGCAATGCCGGCGCACCGTTGAAGCCGGTGGTCGCGCACTGGATCGATCTGCAGGGGCAGCCGCAGTCGCTGCAGGGCGAATGCGTGGCCAGCGCGTACGGCATCGAAGGCAGCCTGGTGTACGCATTGGCCGCCGACCTGCGCGAGACCATCAACCGGGATGGCCACGCCACCTTGTGGCTGGACCTGGTGCCGGGCCGCGATGAAGCGCGCCTGCTGGCCGATCTGTCCCGCCCGCGCAAGGGCCGCAGCTTCGGCGAGCACCTGCGCCGCCACGCGGGGCTGGATGCAGTGAAAGCCGCGCTGGTCTTCGAGCACCTGGGCAAGGATGCAGGCCACGACCTGCCTGCGGTGGCGGCCACACTGAAGCGGCTGCCACTGCGCCTGCTGCGGCCACGCCCGATGGACGAGGTGATCAGCACCGCTGGCGGCGTGCGCCTGCAGGCGCTGGATGACAGCCTGATGGTGCGCGCCCTGCCCGGTGTGTTCTGCGCCGGCGAGATGCTGGACTGGGAAGCACCGACTGGCGGTTACCTGCTGACCGCGTGCTATGCGAGCGGACTGCGCGCGGCCGAGGGGGTCATCGCGTGGCTGGCCGGGCGCTGACCCGCGTTTTGTAGAGTCGAGCCATGCTCGACTGCGCTGTTTCTGTAGAGTCGAGCATGGCTCGACTCTACACGTTCCGGTGCATGCGCACCGAGGCCAGGGCGACGCCACTGGGGTGCGGGTAAGCTTCCTCGGCCCCGGCGATGAAGCCCTGCCGTTGATAGAACGGCACGGCATTGAGCGAGGCCGACAGCACGACATCACGCCTCGGATCGGCCATTGCCAGCAGACGCTGCATCAGCGCCTGGCCGATGCCCTGCCCGCCCTTGTCCGGATCGACGAACAGCGCATCGATCTCGTTGCCTTCAGCATCGAACACGCCAAAGCCCAGCAGAACGCCCTGCCCGTCCTCGGCCACCACGCAGCCGCCCTGCGCGAGCAAGCGCGCGTACTGTGCGGGCGGCGGTGACGCCGACCACGGCGCGATCACCTCGGGCGGGTAGTGGCTGCTGCAGGTTTCGCGTACGCAGCGCGTGCGCAGGGCCCACAGCGTGGCCACGTCATCGGCGGTGCCGGTCCTGAACTGCATGATGCCTCCCTGTAGAGTCGAGCTTGCTCGACTGCTTTCCAATCAACAAAAGCAGTCGAGCAAGCTCGACTCTACAACAGCGGTTATCGCGATTTGCTGGCGCGCAGCGCCTGGATGCGCGGCGGCGGCTGGAACGAATCGCTGCGGGCTTCGGCCCAGAACGAGTGGAAGACCGCGTGGTCCGGCACCTTGTGCAGCAGCTCGCCCGGTTCGAGGTAGCGGTACAGCGAGGCCAGCGAACGGATTTCGACAGGCGAAACGCGACGCAGGATGTGTTCCGGCCCAAGCTCGGCCGGATCGTTCAGGCCCGCCGCACACAGCAGTTCCTTCAGCGCATGCAGGGTGTGCTCGTGGTAGCTGTGCACCCGCGTGGCCTTGTCGGGCGCGTCCAGGTGCTTCCAGCGCGACGGGTTCTGGGTGGCGATGCCGGTCGGGCACTTGTCGGTGTGGCAGCTCAACGACTGGATGCAGCCGAGTGCGAACATGAACCCACGGCCGGCATTGCACCAGTCCGCACCCAACGCGATGGTGCGGGCGATTTCAAATGCACTGGTGATCTTGCCGGCCGCACCGATACGAATGCGCTCGCGCAGATCCAGGCCGACCAGGGTGTTGTGTACCAGCAGCAGTGCCTCGTGCATCGGTACGCCGACGTGGTCGACAAATTCGGCCGGGGCCGCGCCGGTGCCACCCTCGGCACCATCGACCACGATGAAGTCCGGCAGCAGGCCGGTTTCCTGCATGGCCTTGGCAATCCCGAACCATTCCCACGGATGGCCGATGGCCAGCTTGAAGCCCACCGGCTTGCCACCGGACAGCTCACGCAGGCGGGCCACGAACTGCAGCAGTTCCACCGGTGTGGAGAACGCCGAATGGCGCGACGGTGACACGCAGTCCACGCCCATCGGCACGCCGCGGGTGGCGGAGATTTCGGCAGTCACCTTCGGCGCCGGCAGCACGCCACCGTGTCCCGGCTTGGCACCCTGCGACAGCTTGATCTCGATCATCTTCACCTGATCGTGGGTGGCATTGGCGATGAAGCGTTCCTCGCTGAAACCACCCTTCTCGTCGCGGCAGCCAAAGTAACCCGAGCCGATTTCCCAGACCAGATCACCGCCCATCTCGCGGTGATACGGCGAAATCGAGCCCTCGCCAGTGTCGTGGTAGAAACCGCCGCGACGTGCGCCGTCGTTCAATGCGCGGATCGCGTTGGCCGACAGCGAGCCGAAGCTCATCGCCGAGATATTGAACACACTGGCCGAATAGGGCTTGGCACAGGTAGGACCGATCAGCACGCGGAAATCATGCGCGGCAATGGTGGTCGGTGCCAGTGAGTGGTTGATCCACTCGTAGTCCACCGCGTAGGTGCTGCGCAGGGTACCGAAGGGCACCGTGTCCATCTCGTTCTTGGCGCGCTGGTAGATCAGCGCACGCTGCTGGCGCGAGAACGGCACGTCCTCCAGGTCGCTCTGCACGAAGTACTGGCGGATTTCCGGGCCGATGGATTCCAGCCCGTAGCGGAAGTGCGCCATCACCGGATAGTTGCGGCGCAGTGTGCTGCGTTTCTGCAGCAGGTCCCAGGTGCCCAGTGCCACCATCGCGGCGGTCAGGCCGACGCCCCAGTACCAGGCCGGCCAGATCGTGGCCAGCCACAGGCACAGGGGAAACAGCAGGATGGCGAGCAGGTAGACGATATACCGGTGCATGGCGTTCCTCGGTTGCAACCGCCCCAGTCTACCGTGCGGGTGTCTACAGGCGGTCGTCGACCACGCTGCGCGGCCAGGCCGACTTCACGTCGTAGACCAGCCCGCCCGGTGCCAGCAGCGCGCGGATGCGGCCTTCATCCAGCGCCTTGAAGCTGGCATGGGCCACCGCCAGTACCACCGCGTCGTAATGCCCGGCCTGCGGCTCGGCCACCCAGTGCACGTTGGCGTCGGCCAGTGCGGCTGGCCCCACCCACGGGTCGCTCACCTGCACCTGTGCACCGGCCAACTGCAGGCGCTGGGCCAGTTCCAGCGCGCGGCTGTTGCGCAGGTCCGGACAGTCCTCCTTGAAGGTCACGCCCAGCACCAGGATGCGCGACTGCGGCGCCGCGCGACCGCGCTCGGCCAGCATCGCCAGTACGCGCGTGGCGACGTGTTCGCCGACACGGTTGTTGACCTGCCGCGCGGTGTGGATCAGGTCCGGGTGGAAGCCCACGCTCTCGGATTTGTGCAGCAGGTAATAGGGATCCACACCGATGCAGTGGCCACCGACCAGGCCGGGCCGGAACGGCAGGAAATTCCACTTGCTGCCCGCAGCGTCCAGCACATCCTGGGTATCGATGGCGAGCCGGTCGAAGATCAGCGCCAGTTCGTTGACCAGGGCGATGTTGACGTCGCGCTGGATGTTCTCCACCACCTTGGCCGCCTCGGCCACGCGCATCGACGGCGCCGGGAAGGTGCCGGCGGCGATGATGCGCTGGTAAAGACCGTCGACCACCGCCGCCACCGCCGGGGTCGAACCGGAGGTGATCTTACGGATGTCGGTCAGGCGCCGCTGGCGATCCCCAGGGCTGACCCGTTCGGGGCTGTAGCCGCAGTAGAAATCCTCGTTGAAGCGCAGTCCCGAGCCCTCTTCCAGCAGCGGCACGCACACTTCCTCGGTGGTACCCGGGTAGACCGTGGACTCGTAGATGACCAGATCGCCGGCGCGCAGATGGCTGGCCACCAGCCGCGTGGCCGAGCGCAGCGGCTCGAGGTCCGGCTGTTCGTACGCATCGATCGGCGTGGGCACGGTGACGATGTAGACGTTGCACGCGTCCAGCTGCGCAGGGTCGCTGCTGTAGCGCAGCTGCACAGCCGCAAGCAGTTCCTCGGGCTCCATCTCCAGGGTGTGATCCTGGCCGCTGCCCAGCTCGGCGATGCGTGCGGCGTCGATGTCGTAGCCCAGGGTCGACAGATGCCGGCCAAAGGCCACCGCCAGTGGCAGGCCGACATAGCCCAGTCCGATCACGGCCGGCAGCGGCAGATGCGCAGCGCTGATGGGCGCGCTCATGCGCGACGCCCCGAAGGCAGCGACAAGGAAGGGATCATGCGGATGTCCGACGCGGAAGCAAACATGCGCCAAGGTTACCCGCCCCGGCGGCGGCAGGCCACGCCGGCCTCAGGAGCCCAGGCTGACCGCAGCCGGCTCCAGTTCACCATGGCCGCCGGTCCAGGCACGCAGCAGCAGGGCGAAGCCATGGCTGCACGACGGCGGCCCGCTGTCGAAGCCATGCCACGGCGCGGCAACGATGCTGTCCAGCACGCCGGGTTCAACCATGCAGTTGGCCATGGTCCAGCGCGGGAACCAGCGCGCCTGCAGTTCGCCTGCGGCCAGCTCGTTGATGCTGCCGTGGCGGCGCGCGTTGAGAATGCGCGCATGCACCGACGCAACGCCATCGCGCGGACCTTCGATGTACTGCAGGAAGCGGCTGCCATCGAACATGAGGACACCGGTCACGCCGGCCATGCGGTTGAAGAGGGTCGCGTCGGCCAGCAGCGCATCGAGTTCGGGCACGTCCAAACCCTCCCTGGCCGTGCTGACATAGGCAAACGCATGCAACGCCATCTTCAACGCTCCCCTTCCCCTGATAGAGGGAAATATGACAGGAAGCGCGAGGACTTCAAGCGTTGACTATTCCGGTGGTGCCTCGATCACATAGCCACGCTGCGACAGTTCTTCCAGGTAGCCCTCGCCCAGCAGCTGGCTGACCGGCATCGTGGCGAAGGTACCTGCATGCCTGGCAAGTGCAGCATCGGCGGCCTGCAGCCAACGCGCACGCACCTGCTGCGGCAGGTTGCTCCAGCCGCGGCGGCGCACGAACTCCGAATCCTGCAGCGTCTCTCGGCAGCTCTGCGCCATCGCCGACACGGGCAGCCGCTTCAACGCGGCGATATCCCCCAGCGCCCAGGCATTGGCGCGCTCGCGCAGCACCGGCGCCTGGAACTCCACGGTGTCGAGCGTACGCTCGAAGCACGCACGGTCATCCACTTCCGAAGCCTGCAGCTCCTTCAGCGCGCCACGGAGGTCATCGATCTTCAGCTTTACCTGCACATCTTCCGGATCAAGATCATGGGCCTTGTAGGCCCGCTTGAGCGCATCCTTGACCTGCCTGCTGTCACGCAGGTCGTTGCGCTTGAGGAACGCTTGGTAGAGCCGGCCGGAGGCCACCAGCGGGCGATCCTTCTCCACGCCGCGATCATTGCCCAGGTAGGTCTGCTTCAGGCCCAGCCAGCGCGCATGGGTCGGTGCGGGCAGCACCTGGTCCAACGTGCGGCCCTGCGGGTCGCGCGCCGTCTTCTTCGCCAGCGGCAGCAACGTCAGGCCCTTGAAGAAGCCGATCTTCGCGTCCAGCCCGAAACCCGGCTCACCCAGCACATGATCGACGCCGGCGATGGTGCGTTCGACCTCGTCCGATCGCCATTCCATGCGCGCCGGCAACGGCGATACCGTGCCGAGGATCCACAGCACATGCCCCTGCGGGCCGGTCACCTTCCACAGCCCCGGCCCTGGCTGTTCGCCAGTCACCTGGACCGCATCCAGATCGACCACCGCATCGACGGGCGGTGGGGTCGGCTGCGCCACAACCGTCCCGGCGGCCAACCCGGCGGCCAGCACCAGCGCCCATTGCGTCCATTGCCTGCCACGTCCGTGCATGTCGCCATTCCTGGGAGAGTGGGCGGACTGTAACCAGCGCCACAGCCAGCTGCGTAAAAGCAGCGTTATCTGCCGGGCGGCCATGCGATTCCGCTACAATTCCCCCGCGCTGCAGGCCCGGATGGCGAAACTGGTAGACGCATCGGACTTAAAATCCGCCGGGGGCAACCCCATGCCGGTTCGATTCCGGCTCCGGGCACCACTTCGTCAAGGATCGATAAAGATGCGATACCTACGTCCCTGGCTGGCACTGCTGGCGGCGACTGCCGCAGCAGGTGCCTTAGCCGCCCCGCCCGCGCGGCTGCCAGCCCTGCAGGTCGCACCCGCCAGCACGCGCACGCTGTCGCCCTCACTGGTCGCTTCGCGCATTGCCGGACTGCGGCGGCTGCATACCGAAGCGCTGCTGCAGCGGCAATGCGACCTCGAGGACAGCATCGCCCGCCAGTACGATCAGGCCTTCGCCCTCGACGCACATCGGGAACTGGTCTTCATCGGCTGCCGGACCGGCGCCTACAACGCCAGTGTCGCGGTGTTCGTGGTCGACCATGGCCGCGTTCCCAGCGCCCGCGCCCTGGACTTCACCGTGGCCGGCGCGCCGCCCATCACCGACGATGCGCCCAGCTTCGAACTGCAGCAACTGGGTTGGGCGCGTTTCGACCCGTCCAGCCAGCGCCTCACCGAAACCACCTTCTACCGGGGCGGCGGCGATTGCGGCCATGCCGCGAGCTGGCGCTGGGACGGCGCGGCCTTCCAGCCGGAGACCGTGCAGCTGCAGCCCGACTGTCTGGGCGGCGAACCTGGTGACTGGCCCACCGTGTTCCGCACGGCAAGCAGCCCTGCCAATGTGGCGCGCGAGTTCGGACCACCGCGTGACGCCCCCGCGCCCGAACCGCGCTGAACAACGCGCTCAGATCGCCCGCGAATACCGCGGCTGTTCCTGCGCAGCCCGCAGATAAGGGTCGAAGCACATCGCCAGCAGCCGCAGCAGCGGCCGCCCCGGTTCGCTGGTGCGCACCACGCCGTTGCTGTATTCGGCCAGGCCATCGTGCTGCAGCCGCTGCACGGCCTGCAGGTCCTGGGCGAAGTACTCCTCGAACCGCACCCCATGCCGCAGGCCCAGGGCATGCCCATCCACCTCGCCCTGGCACATCAGCTGCTGGATCAGCTCCGCGCGCAGCTGGTCGTCCTGACTGAGCGCGACGCCGCGCCAGACCGGCAGCTGGCCCTGGTCCACCGCCGCTTCCCATGACGGCAGATCACGCGGGTTCTGGCTGTAGGTGGCGCCCACGTGGCTGATCGCACTGACGCCCAGGCCCAGCAGGTCGGTGTCGGCGTGGGTGGTGTAGCCCATGAAGTTGCGGTGCAGCTGGCCGGCACGCTGCGCGCGTGACAGGTCTTCCTCGGGCAGCGCGAAGTGGTCCATGCCGATGTACTGGTAGCCTGCTGCGGAAAGCCGTTCCACCGCCAGCCCGAGCAGGGCCAGCTTGTCTTCCGGCGAAAGCAGACGGCATTCATCGATCTGCCGCTGCGCGCGGAACAGGTGCGGCAGATGGGCGTAACCATACACGGCCAGTCGATCCGGACGCAGCGCCAGCACCAGTTCCAGGGTGCGTCCGAACCCTTCCAGGTTCTGCCCGGGCAGGCCGTAGATCAGATCGACGTTGACCGAGCGCATGCCGCTGTCCCGGCAGGCGCGCAGGATGTCCAGCGTCTGCCGCACGCCCTGCACGCGGTTGATCGACGCCTGCACCTGCGGGTCGAAATCCTGCACACCCAGGCTGGCGCGGTTGAAGCCCAGCCGTGCCAGCATCGCCACGTCACCCGCATCGATGAAACGCGGGTCCAGTTCGATGGAGAAATCGCGCTGTGACGAATCACTGAAATCAAAACGCCGACGCAGCCCTTCCACCAGCGTGGTCATTGCCTCGGCGTCGAGGAAATTGGGCGTGCCGCCGCCCAGGTGCAGCTGGATCACTTCGCGTCCGTCATCGAACTGCGGTGCAAGCAGGTCGGCCTCGGCCAGCACCCGCGCCACGTAGCTGTGGCCACGGCCGCGATCGCGGGTGATCACCCGGTTGCAGCCGCAGTAGAAGCAGGGACTGGAACAGTACGGCACGTGCACATACAGCGACAGCGCACGCGCTGTCCCATTGCTGTCGGCGATCGCCTGGCGCAGGGCCGGCGCGTCGAAGCCATCGTGGAAGTGTGGCGCGGTCGGATAGGAGGTGTAGCGCGGCCCGGGCCGGTCATGCCTGCGCAGCAGATCGGGGTCGAAGGTCCAGGCCAGGCCACCAGCGGAGGGAGAGAACGTGTCCATGGCGCCAGCATCGCGCCGGCGCATCGCCCCCGCCTTGACCTGGATCAATCCTGGCCGCGTTCGCCAAGCACCGGCAGGCCCACCTGCGGCCAGCGCAGCATCTGGTAGCGGCGCCAGAAGGTCTCGGCGATGCGCTTGGCCACGTCGTCGGCCAGCGCCTGCATCGGCGCGTTGCCGCACTCGGCGGTGGTGATGTGGAACAGCACCAGCCAGCGGTCGAACAGATCCTTGTCCAGCGCGATGGCCATGTGCTTGGACATCGGCGAACCACTGAAGCGGCGGGTACCGCGCAGCATGGCCGACCAGAAATCGACCAGCTGGGCCAGGTGCGAGGGCCAGTCATGGACATGCCCGTTGAATACCGGACCGAGCCGCTCCTCCTGCCGCACCCGGGCATAGAAGTCGTGGACCAGGCGGGTTACTTCCTCTTCGCTGCACAGCGCCAGCGAGGCGGTGGGAAGTTCGGTCGGGGATGCTGCGTTCATCGGGTTACCCAGTACGGATCGGCAGTGTGCCGAAGGCGGCCGCTGCCGCTGTTGATCCAGATCAATGTCGGCGTGGCCGGGCCCGCCTAGGCTGACGCGCTTGCAGGACGCATGCCCTGCGGATGCTGCGCCGACCACCGCGAAGTATACGCGCCGCCCTCTTCCTCAGACCTGGGACAGCATGAACACACCGTCTTCCAGCCGCCGCCAGCAACTGATCCAGCACTGGGGCGCGGTCCTCTGGCCCAGCTTCATCGCCGCCGGCCTGGCCAGCGTGGTGTTCTTCGCCTTCGTCGACCCTCTGCGGCTGCAGGCCATCAGCTTCCCGGGCGGCACGATCAGCCGCGAGCTGGGCTACACCGTCGGCTTCTTCATGTTCTGGGCGGTCACTGCCCTGTCGAGCGCGGTGACCTGGTACCTGCAGCGGCCGGTCAGCGACGGCGATGACGATGAGCTGCCACTGGGATGAACCGCGCCCCGCTCTCCCTGCCGCGCCCCTGGCGCTGGCGCGGCGTCCTCAGCGCAGCCCTGCTGGCGCTGTTCTACGTGCTGCCCTGGCTGCGCTGGAACGGCCGCCAGGCGCTGCTGCTGGACCTGACCGCACGCCGTTTCGATCTGTTCGGCTGGACCCTGTGGCCGGATGATGTCGGCGTGCTGCTGGGGCTGCTGGCCGTGCTCGCGGTCAGCCTGGCCCTGCTGACCCATCTGGCGGGCCGGGTCTGGTGCGGCCATGGCTGCCCGCAGACCCTGTGGATGCGCGCCTTCGATGGCATCGCCCGCGCGTTGGCGCGTTGGCTGCCGGCGCGTGTGGCGGGCCCTGCCACACGGCTGAGCTGGCTGCTGCTTTCACTGTGGACCGGCATTACTTTCGTGGGCCTGTTCAGCCCCATCCAGGATCTGCTGGGTGCGGCCACCCACGCCGGCTGGACCGGCGGGGAGCTGTTCTGGGTGCTGTTCTACTCGGCCGCTACCTACGGCAACGCCGGCTTCCTGCGCGAACAGGTGTGCCGTTCCCTGTGCCCGTTCGCCCGCCTGCAACCACTGCTGACCGATCCGCACACCCCGCGCATGCTGTACGACGCGCGCCGCGGCGAACCGCGGGGTCCGCGGCCGCCGGCGCTGGGCGGCGTGCTCGGCCGTGGCCGTGGCCTGCTGGATGCGGTGACCGCACAGGACTACGTTTTCCGCGCTGCCCACCCGCTGTTGGCCGGACCGATGCCTACCTTCAGCGCGGACCGGCTGGGCGATTGCCTGGACTGTGCGGCCTGCGTGTCAGCCTGCCCGATGCAGCTGGATATCCGCCACGGGCCCCAGGCCGACTGCCTGGCCTGCGGTGCCTGCCTGGAAGCATGCGCACAGCAGCAGCACCGCGCCGGCTTCGGCCCGGGGCTGGTGCGCTATTGCAGCCCGCAGCGCATGGCCGGCCAGGCCCGCCACTGGTGGCGCCCACGCACCACCGCGCTGGCATCCCTGCTGTTGGCCCTGCTTGCCTGTGGTGCCTGGCGACTGTCCTGATTCAGCGCGGCCGGCTGCTGCCGTCCGGCGGCACCAGCTGCGCCCGGCGCACGATGCCCAGCTGCTCGATGATGAGCGCCAGATCGTTGGTGACTTCGGTACGCTCGGTCCCCTGCGGAACCAACCGGTCCAGCACCTGCTGGTAGGTGTCCCAGAACGCCGGACCGCATCCGTGTTTGTGATAACTGGCTTCCAGTTCGCGGCGTACCCGTTCAGCCAAGCCATGCATGCCGTATTCCATACGACCTCCGTTGGACTTGTCCTGCATCGTTGACGGTCAACCGATCCACTTTCGTGCTACTGAAAGACTCCCGGCCTTCACAACCGGTTGATGCCAATTAGTCACAATTTTCACGACAGGTCAATTAGGGAATGCGACTTTTGTGATTGAAATTATTAATCGTTCATCCTCCAAGGCACGTCATGCCTCCCTGCCAGGACCGCGTCGATGCCGACACCCGTGCCTTGTGAGCATGGCGAGGGCCCGTGCAGCGGATTTTTCAATCGAATTGAGCTATGACGATAAGCATGCTTAACAAAATGGATTTCCCGGCCCATATTCGACACGTCATGTCGCAATTCAGGCTGTTTCCACTGCTTTGCTCTTTTCAACCGGAAACAGGGCCGGATAACGCTGCTGCAGCATGAAGCGCCGCAGCGGCGGAATCGGAACGTCGCCGGGCCATTGCGAGACAGCGGATCTGCTGATTCCAAAGAGCCTGGCCAGCTCCGCGTCGGTGTGAAGTCCCAGCCGCGCGCGCACGTGACGCTTGCACCAGAATTCGTCCATTTTCGATCTCTTTTGTCATCAGACTTATTCTGGCGGCAAGGATTCTTCTAAATCCACGCGTTAAGCTGGCTTGCATAGATGAATACTCTCGGACAACGACTCGCCGCCGCCATGAAAGACGCCGGGCATCCCCGCCCGGCCGACCTGGCCCGCGCCGCGAACAGCACCACGGCTACCGTCAGCAACTGGCTCAATGACAACGTCAAAGCCGACCACGTAAAGGCAGAGCAGCTCTTCCGCATCGCCGATGCGGTGAAGATGGACGCGCGCGAGCTGCTGTTCGGCCCGGTCGATGGCGCGGTGGGCGAGCGCGGCACCGCCTATATGTACATGCCCAGCGAGGCCTACCTGGATGTCTGGGAAACCGCCTACGAACTGGTGGCCAACATCCTGGACCGACGCGGGCTTGATGTCGGCTTCCGCCGTCAGGCATCACTGGGACTGATGGCCAATGACCTGCTGCGCGAAGGGATCAGCCGCAGCAAGGTGGCACGCGTGGTCGCAACCGCCCTGCCCTGATCCAGGCTGCCCAGGCCAGCGCTGCGCTGGTAGCATGGACGCCGATGGGGATGGGGCTCCCCCGATAACCGCCTGGAATGGCTGATGGCTCCTGTTGTTGACGAACCCGGCGTTCGTCGATGGCAGGCCGTGCCCGCCATCGCGTACGCCGTCGATCCTGCAGACAAGTACTCGAGGCAAGCGATGCAAGCAGTGAACAATTACGTGCTGGTTTTCCTGGGCGGCGGCGTCGGTGCCTGCCTGCGCCATGCCTGCAACCTGCTCGGCGCGCGCGTCGCGGTTGGCAGCCCCTGGCCATGGTCCACGTTCCTCATCAACATCAGCGGCGCACTGCTGATGGGCGTGGTGGTGGAGGCCTTTGCCCTGCGCAACGGCGCTTCGCCGCAGCTGCGGCTGCTGCTGGCCACGGGCATTCTTGGCGGCTACACGACGTTCTCCACGTACTCGCTGGAAATCGGCCTGCTGCTGCAGCGTGGCCAGCATGGGCTGGCGGCACTGTATGCCGGCGGCTCGGTCGCACTTGGCGTGGCCGGCCTGTTTGGCGGCATGAAGCTGGCCCGCCTGGTGATGGGCTGAGCCCTCAGCCGGCGCTGGCGCGGTCCTGTTCGCGCCACTGCCGGGGGGACTGCCCGGTGTGGGCCTTGAACGCACGCGACAGCGCGGCCTCGCTGCCGTAGCCGACGTCATCGGCAATCCGCTTCAGCGGGCGGCCCTGGCGCAGCGCCTGCTGGGCCAGGCCAACGCGCCAGCCCTGCAGGTACTGGCCGGGCGTGGTGCCCATGGCATCGCGGAAACTGGCAGCGAACACGCTGCGCGACATGCCCGCCGTTTCGGCCAGGTCCTCCAGCGTCCAGGCCTGCGCCGGGGCCTGGTGCATTGCCACCAGTGCCAGCCGCAGGCGCGGATGGCCGAGCCCGGCAAACAAGCCGCCGCGCATCTGCCCGCCTTCCATCAGTTGCCGCAGCACCTGGATCATCACCACCTCGAACAGGCGGTTGACCATCACGGTGCGACCGCAGCGCTGTTCGAAGGCTTCTTCAAAAAGCAGGTCCAGGGCAGCCGCACCGCCGTGCAGATCGGCCAACGGCAGGCAGATGAAATCCGGCAGGGCCGCGCTGATCGGATTGAGCCGACCGCCTTCGAAATGCAGGTTGGCGCAAGCCATGTCGGCGCCGCGCTGCGGGTCGGTACTGAAGCGGTGCGGCATCGGCCGCGGATACAGCAGCAGGCTGGGCGCATCGACCTGCACGGTCTGCTGGCCATGACTGACCTGCACCGGCCCGCGCCGCACCAGATGCAGTTGGCCCGCCTCGTCTTCGCCCGGCAGGCTGTTGATGCCGCACAGCGCCCCGGCATGAAACACCGATGCGTTGACCGCGAAACGTTCCAGCAGGACAGCGAGACGGTCGACCATGACGGGACTCTACATCAAAAAGATGGTGTTTTTGGAGACCTATCGTATCGCACATCGCCCAATCCCCGGCGGCACTGGCTCGCGTGCCGTGTCGGCGCTATACAGGCCGCTCGACCCGCGCATGGAGGCACCAATGCCCAACCGCATGGCCTTGGCCCTGGTGCCACTGCTGATGACCTCGGCCGCCTGCGCCGGTACGCCGGCGAAGATCGAACAGCTGGCGTGGCTGGCCGGTTGCTGGCATCTGGATGGGCAACCCATAGGCGCCGGTGAACAGTGGTCCACGCCCGCCGGTGCCACCCTGTTCGGCAGCAGCCGCAGCCTGCGTGACGGTCGCACCGTCGGCTTCGAGTTCATGGCACTGCGCCAGCACGACGATGGCCGACTGGTGTTCACTGCCCTGCCCAACGGGCGCAACGCCACCGACTTCACTGCCACGCGGGTGGATGCCGATGGCGCGGTATTCGAGAACCCCACCAACGATTTCCCGCAGCGCATCCACTACCAGCGCCTCGACAACCAGCGCCTGCACGCGCGCATCGAGATCGCCCACGACAACCCGCAGCAGGCGATGGATTTCCCGATGCATCGGATGGCCTGCCAAGCTCCGGTGGCGCAGGGATGACCGCGATGCGCGCTCTGCTGGCTTTGACCCTGGTCATCGGCCTGCTGCCCCTTCCCGCACTGCACGCGGCCACCCCGCCGACGCCACGCACGCTCAGCGGGGAACTGCAGGGCGCACCGTGGCGCCTGGATGTGCCCGCGCGCTGGAACGGTGAACTGGTGATGCTGGCCCATGGCTATGAACCCGTGGGCGTGCCGCGCGAGACACCGATGTCTGCTGCGGACAGCACCCAGGCGCTGCTTGATGCGGGCTATGCCGTCGCCCAGAGCGCCTATTCCAGCCAGGGTTGGGCGGTGGCCGATGCGGTGGCCGACATGGAGCGCCTGCGCCAGCACGCGCTGACCCAACTGAAGCAGGTGCGGCACACCTGGATGCTGGGCTTCTCGATGGGCGGCGCGGTCACTGCGGCGAGCCTGGAACAGCACCCCAACGCCTATGCGGGTGGCGTTTCACTGTGTGGTGCCACGCTACCCGGGCAAACGCTGGCCGAGGATCTGCTGACCACGCTGGTGGCGTTCAACTACTTCTTCCCCAAGGCCGAGGGCCTTCCCGCCACCGGCCTGCTCTCAAGCGAGGCCGCTGCACTGCCGCAGATGGCGTTGTACCAGGGCATCGCCACCGCGCTGGCGACACAGCCGAAGCACGCCGCGCAACTGGCCGCGCGCCTGCAGGTGGCGCCGGATGCGCTGGCCGGAACCATCAGCCTGCACGCGCTGGTACTGCATGAACTGGCGCAGCGCGCCGGTGGCCTGCCGGCAGGCAACGACGGCACCGTCTACAGTGGCTTCGGCGATGATGCAGCCTTCAACGCGGGCGTGCAGCGCGTGCAGGCCAATGCCGCTGCGCAGGCGTACGTGCGCGACCGGCTGTCACTGAGTGGCCGTCTGCAACGGCCGCTGGTGCTGCAGTTCAACCATGGCGATCCGACCATCGTGCCGCGCATGCAGGCGGTGTATCCACAATTGGCCGCACGTGCGGGCAGTGCCGCGGAACTGCGCGTGCTGCCTTCCGTGGGCGAAGGACATTGCGGCTTCAGCGGCGCGCAGGTGGTGGACGCGCTGAAGGCCGCCGCCACCCGCTGAAGATCACGTCCACGCGCAACGCCGCGGGCGCAGCGTTACGATGGCCAGACGACGCGCCGTGGTGCGCGTCGTTCCATCCACCGCACCGTGAACCGATGGCCTTTTTCGAACGACTGAGCGACACCCGCTACCTGCCGACCGCACATGTGGGCGGTGCCTGGAACACCAACGAACAGCACATCGCCCCGGCAATGGGACTGCTTGCCCACCACTTGGAACGCGATGCGGCCGCACGCGGCCATGGCTTCCTGATCGGCCGCCTGTCCTACGACATTCTCGGCACCATTCCGATTGAAGCCATGCAGGCGCAGGTGCAGGTGCTGCGCGGTGGACGCACCATCGAACTGGTTGAAGCCACCCTCACCCACCAGGACCGCGCTGCCCTGCGCGTGCGCGCCTGGCTGATGTGTCCGAACGATACCGCCGCCATTGCCGGCACGCCGCTTGCCCGCATTGCAGGGCCTGAAACCATGCCCGAATGGGACCCGGCGTTGGTCTGGCCCGGCGGTTTCATCCAGCACGTGCAGATCCGCCGCGACGACCAGGGCCCTGGCCGCGCGACGTACTGGGCGCGTGCGAAACAGGCGTTGCTGGACGGCGAGACAGTGAGCCCCCTGGCCCGCGCCGCCACCCTGTTCGATCTGTCCAACGGCATGGCCGTGCGCGCCGATCCAAAGGACGTCGCTTTCCCCAACCTGGACCTGACCGTGCACCTGTTCGGTACACCGCAGGGCGACTGGCTGGGCTTCGATACCTCGGTCTCGTTCGGCAGCCAGGGCATCGGCCTGACCAGCACCGTACTGCACGACGAACAGGGACCGATCGGCAGCATCGGCCAGGTCCTGACCGTGCGCCCGTAAGCGGCTTGCGTGCGGGCAAGCGGGGGGCGACCTCAGCCGCCCAGCGTGCCCATGGTGAACGTGTAGCCCGAGCGCATCAGGAAATCGCGCATGCGCAGCTCAGCGCGGCGCGGTGATGGCAGATCGGAAGGGCCATACAGGGCGTAGACCATGCCCGAGCCTTCGATATGCTCACGGCGCACGCCACAGTGCCGCGTCTCGGCGGCGATGACCCAGCCGTCTTTCAGTTGGTCCGGCCCGATCGACTGACCGTTCTTGAGCCGGAACGTCAGCCAGCGCACATCTGCGGAGGATCTGCTCATCGCTGGCCTGCCGCGTGCTGCATGCGGTCCTGCATGTCCCTACGTGCCATTGCTGCTCCCAAATGCCTGGACCTCGACCATACCCCGTTCGCATGTCGCGCTGGTTTGAGACTGATTGCGTCACGAGCCGGCGCCCTACCGGCCCGGTCAGCGCCGCCTCAGGGCGAGGGCCTGGCCGGGGCGGCGTATTGCTGATTGACCTGGTCTTCTTGCTGTCGGCGCGCCGTCGCACAGCGGTCGCGCGCGGTGGACATCTGTGCATCGGCGGCGACCCGCTCCGCACTCAGCGACTGCTGCAGACTGGATATCTGCGCCCGCATGCCCGATTCCAGGGTCGCACGGGATACATCGTTCCCCTCCGCAGGCGGAGCGCTGCGGGTCACCGCCAACTGGCGCTCCAGCTCGGCGACCTGCCGGTTGACGGCCTGGGTGCGCGATTCGAGCGGGGCATGGATGCGCGACTGCTCGCTCTGCAGGCAGTTACGCTCGGCAATGGCCGCATCGCTCATGCCCGTGGTGCGATACACCGCGGCCCGGTTGGACGCCTCGCCGGCGCTCTCGGAGGCGGCGCGATTGGAACGCAGCTTCACCGGCTCGCTGCCCGCACCGCAGGGGTCCTGCGAATAGACAGTCTCACCCGATGCACCCTTGCACTTGTAGACCTGCGCTGATGCCAACGGCGCCAGCACCAGCAACACCAGACCGATACCCAGGCGTGCGTTCATCCAGACCTCCTGTCCGTGGCCATACAGGCCGTTGCTGCCTACGCTACGACGGTTCGCTGGCAGCGGCAAAGCCCCCGCCTGCCTGCGTGACCCGGTTGCGTTCATGCAGCGCGTCGGCCAGCACCTGGATCTCCGCGCGCATCGCCAGCACCTGCAGCCAATGTGCAGGGATGCCTGCCGCGCCGTGGAAGGCGCCGGCCAGTTGGCCGAGCACTGCAGCCGTGGTGTCGGCGTCATCGCCCAGATTGGCCGCCTCGAGCACGGCCGCTGCAAAGCTGTCGTGCCGGTGGAAGCACCAGAACGCCGCTTCCAGGCTGTCCACGACATAGCCGCTGCCGCGGATCTGTTCGCGGCTCGCCTGCTGGTAGTGGCCCGCCGCAATCTGCTGAAGGCGTTCACCCTGCACCGGAACATCGCGCAGATCCAGCACGGCCTGCTTCGGCTGCCCGGCCAGCGCCCGTTCCATCGCCACGGCCAGCAGGCGGCAGGCATCCAGGCATTCGCGCGCGGCGTGGGTGGTGCGCGAACTCAGCTCGGCCATGGCCGCCAACTCCGGCGTGCCTGCATAGCGCAGCACTACCGGCGCCAGACGCATGATCGAACCGTTGCCGGCGCTGCGTGGATCTTCGTTGCCCGCCAACGGCTGGGCGCTGAGCAGGAACTGGTCAATGGCCGCGCGCGTGGCCATGCCGATATCGAAGCACTCGCCGGTCGCGCTCCAGTAGCCGTTGCGGTACCAGTTGGCATAGCGGGTCATCTGGTCGCGCGCATCGAACTCATCGCAGCGCACCAAGCTTTCGGCCAGGCACATCGCCATCGACGTGTCGTCGGTCCACTGGCCCAGCTTCAGATGGAAGGGCCCGCCACCGACCATGTCGGTGAGCGGCGTGAAACTGCCCCGCGGTTTGAACTCCACCGTGGTGCCGACGGCGTCACCGCAGGCCAGGCCGAGCAGTGCGCCGCGGAAGTTGTCGATCTGGTTCATGGCATGAGTTTAACCAGCCACGTTGTCAGATGTTCCCGAACACCCGTCTCAGTTCGAGCGCGGCGAAGGTGTACCAGGCAAATGCAGGCAACAGCGCGATGCGCTGGGTCAGCCCATGCCAGGGTTGCGGATCCAGGCCGGACAGCATCAACCACAGATACGCCATCCCCAGCAGCGAGGTCACCCGCGCTACCCAGGCAATGCGTGCGGAGGCATCGGTACCCAGCTCGACCAGGAACAACAACGGCATCAGGATCGAAAAGATGCCGATGGAGTACATGCCGTGCAGCGGGCTGCCAGTAGTGAACAGGCCGTTGCTGAGCATGGCGATGCCAAACAGGGTGGAGGTCAGCGCGGTGAGTGCGAAGCGTCGCCCCCAGCCGAGCAGCGCAAGACTGAAGAGGAAGATGGCCCCGCCATTGATCACGATGCAGGCCGTCAACACGTGTGCCGGCAGGCCCAGCATCAGCCCCAGCTCACTGAGGTGCTGGGACAGCGAGCTGTAACCCGGCACGGTGAAGGCGAACACGATCACGGCCAGCATTGCGCCGAGAGGAAGATGGATCGCCTGCCGGATTGCCAATGCGCGCATTGCCTGCCCCTCTTCCTGAGTGTGGGGACGGACGTTAGCAGGGCGGCTGCTGGGCCGGCAGTGCAGGTTGGCAGGGGCAAATGACGCTCGGCGGGCCGCAGCCGCCCGGCTGCCATTGACCGTCGCCAGTCCTGGGCCGGTACAGTGGGCTCAGCCTCCGGCCGGATGCCCACCGGCAATCGCCCCCATGGTGAAGGCGTACCCAGCGTCTTCCAGCATTGATCGCAGCCGCAGTTCTGCTCGCCGCGGCATTGGGAGACCACGTGATGCATACAGCACATAGACAACATGACCGTCGGGGCCGTGCTCCCTGCGCACGCTGCAGCTGTTGGTCTCGGCAGCATCTGACCAGACGGCCTTCAGTTTCTCTGGCCCGATGGACTGCCCATTTCGCAGGCGAAAGCTGAGCCAGCGTACGCTTATGGGGTCATGCTTTTCCAGATCAGCCATTGGGCACCTTCAATACGGCGATGGAGATCGTCCAAAACAACCGGGTCCAGCCGGGGATGCTCGTCAACAAAGGACATGGGCAGATCAATCCGGGTTGATCGCCTGACCAAGGCCGGAGAGGCGCATGACAAGTCAATCCACCAACCTTCAGGAAGGCGCAAGCCTCTCCCGTTCCTGTCGTAGATGCTGATGAAGAAAGGCATGGGGGTGACCGAAGCCGTGCAGAGGGCTCAGAGGTGCCCACCCGGGGCGACACGACTGGCGCACAGGAAAACCTGTGCCTCGTCCTGCTGAACCTTCAAAAACGAATCGAGCCAACGCACAGCTGCACCTCGATTCTCAATGACTCTTCCCAGCTCTTCAGTGAGGCAGCGCGCACAGTCCATCCCACCAGGGCTGGGGGAGTGACAGGAACGACACAGCCCCATGGTCGTGGTAACTGCGGGGCGTGACTGATACATGATCTTGGTCATCAAACTTACCGCTTGCTCATGCAATGCCATCATTCTTGAATCCTGCTGAGCGGGAAGAAAGCCGCGCCAGGCACGGCTCCTCGTCATGCCCTAGCGGCGAGCGTTCTGCTGCTGATCCTGCTTTTCCTCGCCGCTTCCCTGTTTACTGTCTTCCTGACTGCCTTGCTGCTGCTTCTGCAGCTCCTTTTCGCCCTTTCCATCTGGGTTGCCAGCGAGCTCATCGCCACTCACCTGGCCCTGTTGTCCCTGCTGACCAGCGCTCTTTGCATCGGCGCTGTCGTTGCTGCGGGGATCCTGACTCTGATTGATATTGTTCATCTGTTACTCCAGTGCAGCTCAGTGCTGCCCACTCACAGTCCTCTTTCCCCTGTTAGGGGAACGTGCTGCAGCGTCCCATTTATGAACAACGGCGCAGACAGCGGCGCGAGCAAGCGCGTACAGTCCAGGTTCCGATAGGAGAACTGCCATGGAAAGCCTTAGAAACAAGGACTATGTCGACATAGACAGAGAGCTCGCTCACTGGGAACTGGCTTTCAATGCCGGGTCCCTTCCTGCAATGAACTTTCGTCATGAGGTTGCACCCGTTGTTCGGTTGGCCTGCGACATATACATCAGGAACCCGCACGGCACCCGCATCGCCTGGTTGCACGATCTCCAGGAGCGTCTGGCAAGCAGGTCCAGCCTGCGAGGGGATCCTGGTGCTGAAGAGATCGCAGAAGGCTGCTGGAAGCTCATTTCCGTTTCCCCGCTGTAGGAACGCTCACCGGTCGGCAACCTCGAGAAAGCGCGCGAAGAACCTCGACCTCGCCCGGGCTTTGCTGCGCACGACAGAGATGCGAAGGAGGAAGGGATTGATACTGTCAGGCTTGATGCGCCCTTCACCGGTTTGACGATACTGTCACTATTCTTGGCTCTTCTCCGGCGCGAAATTCTTCGTGCCCGTGTCCAGCCCTCATATGGCTGGACCCCATGACCACCCCAACTTCGTTCCGGATCCTCAGGATCAGCGCTCTGCTGCGCATCAACGGCAGCCTCAAGAACGTCGAGGCTGTGATCTGCAACTGTCAGGCCTGCGGCAACGAGTCCCGGCTGTCTGCAGGCGTTGGGCTTGAAGAAGTTCCTAGCGGCGTGCAGCTGACCTGTCCGATATGCCGCACCTCTGCGGAAGTGCCAACAGCGCAGTTCACGGCACAATGGGCAGAACAATTGCGACGTGATCGCATTCTGACCCGAGCGGGAATCGATCCCAGCGATCTATATGGTCCTTGGACCTGACAGCGTCCCGTACCCTCCAGGGAATCGGCCCGGCGCCGCTTGGTTTCCATCCCCGCTCAACCTCACGAAACGCACTTGGCACATGCCGATGCGCCTCTGCCACCCGGAAACGGGTGGCAGACGGCTGACTTCATGCCCAAAGCAGGGAATTCCAGAGCCTGCAGCCAAACGCCAGACAAAGAAAAACCCCTGACGAATCAGGGGTTTATGTGGAGGCCTCAAGCGGAATCGAACCGCTGTAAACGGATTTGCAATCCGGTGCATAGCCACTCTGCCATGAGGCCAACGTACTACAGCCAGGAACGGAGCCCCTGACATGACAAAACCCCGCGATGGGGCCTGTCGAAACATGGAGCGGGAAACGAGACTCGAACTCGCGACCTCAACCTTGGCAAGGTTGCGCTCTACCAACTGAGCTATTCCCGCATAAGCCGCCATGGTACCGGAAAATCGAAACACACACCAGCGATTTCACATTTCTGACTGCGCGCAAAGCCTTGTGGCTCAACGTGCCCCGCCCTGCCGTGGCGGGAGAAAAACAAGGCCCCGAGAGGGGCCCTGTAGAATCTGGAGCGGGAAACGAGACTCGAACTCGCGACCTCAACCTTGGCAAGGTTGCGCTCTACCAACTGAGCTATTCCCGCAGATTCCGTTCGACCTGCGTCGAAGGAGCGCTATTGTGTCCAAATTCCTTCACGTCGTCAACAGTCTTCACGCATGCCGATCCAGGCCTGGCGCGGTGAGGTACCCTGCCCCGCCCGGACGCATGCGCCCATGTTCCTGCGTGGCAAACCCCTGCTGATCTCTCTCCTGCTGCACCTGCTGGTGGGCGCGCTCTATGGGACGCTGATGCCGCTGGGCATGAACGGGTATGGCCACCATGTCGGCTTCAGCTCGCACGGCGACATCGGCCTGGGTCTCGCGCAGTACTACGCGTACGTGCTGTTCATAGGCGCACAGCCAATGATCGCGGTCGCGCGGCCGCTGGCGGCAAAACTGCTGATACTGGCCATTCCGCTCGCCATCGCGGCCTGGATGCTGCAGGACCATCCGCTGCGTATGCTGTACTTCAGCCTCGGTCCGGGCCTGTTGGTTCTGGCCGCGATCTCCACCGCAGCGCGATTGTCCGCGCACGCCGCCATCCGTACCAACAGCAGGGAACCCACCGATGCCTGAGCGCAGGATCCGCCCATACGGCGTCGTTGCAACACTGATCTGGCTGATGCTGATGGCAGCGTTGATCCACGCGGGTACGCAACCCGACTACTGGATGCAGCGCGGCCTGGAGCCCGGGGCGATCCTGCCCTACCCGACCGGCAAGGTTGTCACGTTTGCCCTGATGAGCACGGCCGAACTTGCGGTCATGCTGCTGATCGTGCGCCCATGGCAATGGCGTCGGCTCTGGCTGCGCCTGCTGATCGCTTGGACGCTGCTGCTTGCATGGTCGGTCCCGTTCGCGATGGGTGCGATGCATCAGTCGCCGGTGTATGGCACGCACCTGCTGTGGCTGTTGCTGGCTGACCTGGCCCTGCTGCTGGCGCTGATTGCCGTGTCACTGGCCACGGCGTGGCAGAAGTACCGTCGCACCTAGCAGGCACAAACGAAAAACGCCCCCTTCCGGGAGCGTTTTTCCTGATCTGGAGCGGGAAACGAGACTCGAACTCGCGACCTCAACCTTGGCAAGGTTGCGCTCTACCAACTGAGCTATTCCCGCAGATTCCGTTCGAGCTGCGTCGAAGGAGCGCTATTGTGTCGGTATTGCTGCACGGCGTCAACCGGATTTTCCGGGGGATCTGCGGGGCGTTGTTCAGCTTGATCGATCAGGCCCGCACCCCACGCTGATGGAAATAGATCTGCTCGGCCACGCGGCGCGTTGCCGCTGTGCGCAGCAGGGCGTTGAGCGGCCAATCCTGCTGCAGGTGATCCATCGCCCAGCGCAGCAGGCGCTTGCGACGGAAGGTCGGCGCCACCCGCCGGGCCACCTGCTCGGCTGCAGGCCCTTTGCCGCGCAGATGCAGGCCGATGGCATCACCCACTGCCCAGCCGTGCCGCCAGGAGGAGTGGATGCCACCAGCCGACAGTGGCGAGACGATGCCGGCCGCATCCCCGGTCAGGACCAGGCGGTGGCCGGTGATCGGGCCATCCGGCAGGCCGCAGGGCACCCGCCCGGCGCGGGTGGACGATGGCTGCAAGGACGGTGCGATGCCGACGATGTCGCGCACGTGCTCGATGAAGCCATCGATGTCCGGCACCCGCGCCTGCATCGGATCATGGCGCAGGGCGAGCCCGATCTGCGCGCCCGTGGGATTCTGCGCGACCCAGCCGATGTAGCCCGGTGCGTAGCGCTTGCTGACGAAGCAGTGCAGCGCATCCCCCCGTGGCAACTGCAGGCCATCGAATTCGCGCTCGACGCCATAGAGGTTGTCGCGCACCTGGCCCAGGCCGGTACGCCGGGCGACGCGTGATCGCGCGCCATCAGCACCGACCAGATAGGCGCACCGCCCTGCCCCTTCCACCTGCCAGCCATCGCCATCGGCCTCCGCATTGCTGAAGGACTGCTGCAGGCGCAGATCCACGCCGCTGGCACGCAGTTCGTCGGCCAGCCAGCGCATCAGGTTCGGGGTGTCGGTGGTGAGGAAGTAGTACCCGGGCGCGGCCAGCTGCACGCTGCGCAGGTTCGGCGCGTACAGCCGCACGCGGGCGACACGCTCGACCAGATGCTCTGGCATGCGCTCCAGCCAGGTCTGCTCCATCGCTTCCTTCACCACGATGCCGGTGGTGTGCAGGCGCTCGCCGGGATCGGACTTGCGCTCCAATACGCAGACGCGCAGACCGTACTGCGCAGCGGCCAACGCGCAGGCCGCACCAGCGAAACTTGCGCCGACGATGACCAGATCGTGGTCGTAGGCAGAGGACATGTGGGGCATCGCAGCATCACCGGTTGGAACGGTGTTGCAGCTTCGCCGGCGTGCGTGGCGGTGCGATGGGGTGGCGGTGAAGTGGGGATGAAGCGGAGTCGCACACAACGAAAAACGCTCCCTTGCGGGAGCGCTTTTCTTGAATCTGGAGCGGGAAACGAGACTCGAACTCGCGACCTCAACCTTGGCAAGGTTGCGCTCTACCAACTGAGCTATTCCCGCTTGGGAGGCGAAATTCTACCTGTTCTGGGAATGGCGTCAAGCGGTTTTTTCGGGGGGCTTCGCGAAGCGACCGACATGTTGTATCCATGCCGGTGTACATCCAGCCGAGGCGCGAACATCAACACCGAACCCACTGAGATCTGGGTCTTCCACGGCGCAGGCGCGCGCTTCGCCGGGGGCGTCTTCGGCAATCGTGAGGCCGGCTTGTCATGGGCGGCCAAGCACGCGCTGACAGGTGTGCTCACCTGCTATCCGTTGAATGAAGGCGCGTACGACTGGGCGCTCCGATCAGGCGCCTTTGCACCCAAGCGCCCAGAGCATCGCGAAGCGCATTTCATTGGCGGTTTTACATCCGCATCAATGGACCATGTGCACGTCGAAGACGGGATACCCAAGTAGATCCACGCCATGCGTGGATGGCAGCAACCGTGGGGTCAGAGCCCTTTCCTGCGGAAAGGGATCCGACCCCGGGGCGGGATACCCCAGTAGATCCACGCCATGCGTGGATGGCAGCAACCGCGGGGTCAGAGCCCTTTCCTGCGGAAAGGGATCCGACCCCGGAGCGGGATACCCCAGTAGATCCACGCCATGCGTGGATGGGGGCCAGCCGTGGGGTCGGAGCCCTTTCCTGTGGAAAGGGATCCGACCCCGGACTCATCAGTTGCCCAGCTTCTTCTGCCGCGAACGCTCGCGCGCCGCGCGCTCGTCTTCGCGCAGGCTTGGCCAGGCGGCGTGCAGGTACTGCAGGCCCGACCACAGGGTCAGCACGGCGGCAATGGCCAGGGTCCAGTCGCCGATATGGAACACCGGCGGGCCCATCCAGATGTCGCTGACCGGCACGCTCGGCGCCACCGAATACAGCAGGCACAACAGCGCGACCATCTGTGCCGTGGTCTTGACCTTGCCGATCATCGCCACGCGCACCTTGGCGCGCTGGCCAAGTTCGGCCATCCACTCGCGCAGCGCCGACACCGCGATCTCCCGGCCGACGATCACCGCCGCCCAGAACGCCATCCACGGCGTCGGGTGGCCCTGCACGATCAGGAACAGCGCCACGGCCACCATCAGCTTGTCCGCCACCGGATCGAGGAACGCGCCGAACGCCGATTCCAGCTTGTACCGACGTGCGATCCAGCCATCGAGCCAGTCGGTGATCGCAGCCAGGCCGAAGATCGCTGCGGACGCGAAATTGGTCCAGGTGTAGGGCAGGTAGAACACCAGCACCAGCACCGGGATCATCACGATCCGCAACAACGTCAGCCAGGTGGGCAGGGTCAACTTCATGCGGCTTGCTTCTCTCTCTACTCGGCCGGGTCAGGCGTGGCCAACCCGTGCAGGTTAGCGTAGATGCGTGCAGCGAGGGCGTCATTGATGCCCTCGACCTTGGCGATCTCGGCCTCACCGGCGGCTTTCAGGCCTACCAGGCCACCAAAATGCTTGAGCAGGCTGGCACGCCGGCGCGGGCCGATACCAGGGATGTCTTCCAGCTTGCTGGTCATCCGGGCCTTCTGGCGGCGCCCGCGGTGGCCGGTGATGGCGAATCGGTGCGCCTCGTCGCGTACCTGCTGGATGAACTGCAGCGCCGGATTGGCCGCGCCCGGGCGCAGCTCGCGGCCATCGGGCATCACCAGCGCTTCGTGGCCTGCACGGCGCTCCACGCCCTTGGCCACACCCACCAGCAGCACGCCCTCCACGCCCAGGTCGGCCAGGGCGGCCTGCGCCTGCGCCAGCTGGCCGGCACCACCGTCGATGAGCAGCACGTCGGGCAGCACGCCCTGCTCTTCCACCGCACGCCGGAAACGGCGGTCAATGGCCTGGTGCATGGCGGCGTAGTCATCACCGGGCTCGATGCCGCTGATGTTGAAACGGCGGTACTGCGCGCGTACCGGCCCGGCGGCATCGAACACCACGCACGACGCCACGGTGGCCTCGCCCATGGTGTGGCTGATGTCGAAGCATTCCACCCGCTTGACCGGCTCGGCCAGGCCCAGCATTTCGCGCAGGGCTTCGCTGCGCGCGTGCTGCGCGTTGCGGCTGTTGAGTTCGGTCGCCAGGGTCAGCTGGGCGTTGCGGCTGGCCAGTTCCAGGTAGCCGGCGCGCTCGCCACGCACGTTCCACTTCAGCTGTACCTTGCGCTCGGCCGAGGCCGAAAGCGCGGCCACCAGCAGGTCGGCATCGGGAATCTGCCGGTCCAGCAGGATCTCGCGCGGCGGTTCGAATTCGATGTAGTACTGCGACACGAACGCGGCCAGCACCTCTTCCGGGCTGTCCTCGCCATTGGTGCGCGGGAAGAACGGGCGGGTGCCAAGGTTGCGCCCGTCACGGAAGGCCAGCAGCAGCACGCAGGCCTGCGAGCCCTGCATGGCCACGGCCAGCACGTCCAGGTCGGCAGCGCGGCCATCGACGTACTGGCGGGTCTGCATGCTGCGCAGCGAGGCGATGAGGTCGCGCAGGCGCGCGGCCTGCTCGAACTCCAGGGCTTCGCTGGCGCCCTGCATCTGCTCGCCCAGCTCGCGGGTCAGCTCGTCGCTCTTGCCTTCCAGGAACAGCGTGGCGCGGCGCACCGATTCGGCGTACTCGGGGGCAGGCACCAGATCCACGCAGGGCGCGCTGCAGCGGCCGATCTGGTACTGCAGGCAGGGCCGCGAACGGTTGCGGAACACGCTGTCCTCGCAGCTGCGCAGCTTGAACAGCTTGTGCATGAGGTTCAGCGTCTCGCGTACCGCAGTGACACCCGGGTACGGCCCGAAGTAGCGGCCGGGAATGGCGCGCGGGCCACGGTGCAGCGCGATGCGCGGCCAGTCCTCGCGGGTCAGCAGTACATGCGGGTAGGTCTTGTCGTCGCGCAGGGATACGTTGTAACGCGGCGACAGTGATTTGATCAGCTGGTTTTCAAGCAGCAGCGCTTCGCCTTCCGAACGCGTGACGGTCACGTCCATGCGCGCGATCTGCGACAGCATCGACATGATGCGCGCATTCTTCGGGCTGCCGTTGAAATAGCTGCCGACGCGATTGCGCAGCGCACGTGCCTTGCCCACGTACAACAGGGTGTCGTCGGCCGCGTACATGCGGTAGACGCCGGGTGCGGTGCTCAACTGGGCCGCGAAGGCCTTGCCGTCGAAGGCCGGTGCGGTGACGTCGGTCATTCGCTGATCGGCACTTCGCTGAGCACGCCACTGTCGGGGTCGAAACGCAGCACGGCGTGTGCGTCGGTCTCGGCGATCCACACCGCACCGGCGCCCACGGTCAGGCCGGCCGGACCATGCAGGCGGCGCGGCAGCGGCTGGGTGACTAGGTCACCGCCGCCCAGGCGCAGGGTGCGCAGCCGGCCATTGCCGGTGTCGGCGATCCACAGCTCCGGCGCGTCCGGGCTGAGCGCGATGGCCTGCGGGAACTGCAGGCTGGCCTGCGCGCGCGGGCCGTCGTCTTCGCCGAAGCGCCACGCGCCCTGCCCGACCAGGGTCTGCACCAGGTCGCCGCGCAACTGCACCGCGCGGATGGAAGAGCCCAGGGCGTCGGCCACGTACAGCACCTGCTGCACCACCGCCAGCCCGGTGGGCTGGGCGAAGGCGGCCATGTGGCCACTGCCGTCGCGCTCGTCGATGGCACCGCTGCCGGCGCGCCATTGCAGGCTGCGCAGGCCGAGGTGGAAGCTCCACAGGCGGTTGTCGCCGGCCATGGCGATATGCAGCTGGTTGTCGGCGATGGCCAGGCCGACCGGGTGGTCCAGTGCCACCTGCCGCGGCTGCGCCACCGGGCCTTCGACCGGCGTACCGGGGCGGCCGTTGCCGCACAGGGTGTCGACCTGGCCGGTGGACAGGTTGATGCGGCGCACTGCGTGATTGCCGGTGTCGGCCACGTACAGCGACTCGCGCTCCAGCACCAGCCCCTGCGGGCGGTGGAAGGCGGCCTCGGCCAGGTTGCCGTCCATGAAGTCGGCAGTGCCCAGCCCGAACTGGCGCAGCACACGCCCGCCGTGGCTGCACTCGAGGATGCGATGGCGGCCACTGTCGGCGATGTACAGACGATCACGATTGACCGCCAGGCCCGACGGGAAGCGCAGCGTGTGCGGCAGTTCGGGATGCAGTTCGCTGCCACCGCGCGGCGGTGCCGGTGGCGCGCCCTCGCACAGCTCGTTCAGGGCGCGCTCCAGCTCGCCCGGCGCGCCCAGCCCCACCAGTCGCTGCTGCTCGCGGCCCTGCGCATCGAGCAGGATGACCGTTGGCCACGCCGTCACACCGAAGCGGCGCCAGCCATCCCAGTCACCGTCGAGCAGCACCGGCATCGACAGCCCCTGGCGGCGCAGCAGTTTCAGCGCAGCAGCGGCATCACGTTCGAAATCGAAGCGCGGCACATGCAGCACCAGGGGCTGCAGGCGGCCGGGGTTGCGCGAGAGCCATTGGCCGAACTCGGCCATGCGCTGCATGCTCCAGGCCGATGCAGCGTTGACGAACAGCAGTGCGACGGGGCGGCCACGCAGTTCGGTCAAGGTGCAGGGGGCGGCATTGAGCCAGGTGGCAAACTCGGGCAGGTCCTGGACGGGCTGTGCGTTCATGGCCTGATTATGCCGGAGTCGGCGTCATGCAACAGTCGTGCCACGGTACGTTCTGCAGCCTGGTCGACCATCGCCCAGACGTGTTCGAAGTGGTCCTGCCCGCCGGTATAGGGATCGGGGATGGCCCGGGCGCCCTGCCCGCCCGACCAGGGCAGGTACAGCGCCAGGCGCTCGCGCCGGGCAGGCGTGGCCAACCGTGCGGCGTCGCGCAGGTTGGCCTCGTCGGCGCAGAGGATCCAGTCGAAACGGTTGAAATCCGCCGCCTGCAACTGGCGTGCACGCAGGTCGCCGATGCCCACGCCATGGCGGGCGGCACAGGCAATGGCGCGGCGGTCAGGCGCTTCGCCCACGTGCCAGTCGCCGGTACCGGCCGAATCCACCTGCACCCGGTCGGCCAGCGGCGAGGCCTGCAGCCGCGCACGCAGCGCGCCCTCGGCCATCGGCGAGCGGCAGATGTTGCCCAGGCAGACCACCAGCAGGTTCATCGCGCGGCCATGGACTGCAGCAGGGCTTCGGCACGGGCCAGGTCTTCGGGCGTGTCGATGCCCGGCGGGAAGGCTTCGGGCGAGATCGCCACGCTGATCGGGAAACCCGCTTCCAGCACGCGCAGCTGTTCCAGCGCCTCGACCTGCTCCAGCTGGCCCGCAGGCATCGCTGCGAACTGCTGCAGGAAGCCGGCGCGATAGCCGTAGATGCCGATATGGCGCAGCCAGCGGTGCCCTTCCGGCAACACATCGCGGCTGCGCGCGAAGCCATCGCGATGCCACGCGATCGGCGCACGGCTGAAGTACATCGCCTCGTTGCGTACGTTGCGCACCAGCTTGACCACGTTCGGGTCGAACAGGGTGTGGGCATCCTCGACGGTCGTGGCCAAGGTCGACATCGGCGCATCGCCCTCGACCAGCGCCTGCGCCACGGCACGGATGCCGGCAGCCGGGGCGAACGGCTCATCGCCCTGCAGATTGACGACCACCGTTTCGTCGCACCAGCCTGCGATGCGCGCGCACTCGGCCAGGCGGTCGGTACCGGAAGCATGCTCGACTGCGGTCATGGCGACCTTCACCTCGCCCAGGCCGTCCAGCGCATCGGCGATGCGCGTGTCATCGGTGGCGACCCAGACCTCACGGGCACCGGCCTGCAATGCACGGCGTGCCACGTGCAGCACCAGCGGCTCACCGCCCAGCAGGCGGAGCGGCTTGCCCGGCAGCCGGGAGGCGGCATAGCGGGCCGGAATGGCGACAACGAATTCGGTCATGCGGGCGGTACTCGGCAGGCGCGATACAACGGGAATGCGGCCGGCGGCAGGCGTTTGCAAGCGCCGCGCGGCCGCTCAGTTCGGGCGCAGCTTGTCCAGGCGGTCGGTCAGGGCCACCCAGAAGGCGGCAGGAAGCTCAGCGCGCAGTGGCACCGCGTAATGCCAGTCGTTGCCGAAGGCGCGGCATTTCACCGCATCCTTTTCGGTCATCAGCACCGGCAGCTGGCTGCCGAAGGACAGGTCCTGCGGCTGGTAGACCTGGTGGTCGGCGAAGGCATGCGGCACCACGCCGATGCGACGTGCCCGCAGCATGTCGAAGAAGCGCTGTGGGTGGGCGATGCCGGCCACGGCATGCACGCGCTGGCCCGCGAAATACGCCAGCGGACGCGGCCGGCCACCGGCCAGCGGCTGCGCGCTGTCGATATGCAGGGCCATCGGCCACTGGCCGAAGCCGCAGGCCTGGGCAGCGGCCGTCTCGTCGGCCTGGCCAAGGTTGACCACACGGAAATCGCATTCCTCGGCACGGCTGACCGGCTCGCGCAACGGCCCGGCAGGAATCATCCGGCCGTTGCCGTAGCGGCGCTGCGCATCAACGACTTCAATCTCGATGTCGCGCTGCAGGCGGTAATGCTGCAGGCCGTCGTCGCAGACAATGACATCGCAACCGGCCGCGATCAGTGCCTTGCCGGCGGCCACGCGGTCGCTGTCCACGCGCACCGGCACGCCGGTCTTCCACGCGATCAGGACCGGTTCGTCACCGCCGAGTGCCGTCGGCGTATCGGCCTCAACCCAGCGCGCCTTGTCCGCCTCTTCGCGACCATAGCCGCGGCTGGCCACGCCCGGCTTCCAGCCGGCCGCGCGCAGGCGCTCGACCAGCGCGATGGTCAGCGGCGTCTTGCCGGTACCACCGGCGGTGATGTTGCCGACCACGATGACCGGCACCGGCAGCGCATGCCGCTTGAACCAGCCCTTGCGGTACAGCCGCCGGCGCAGCGCGGCCACGCCGGCATAGACCGGGGCCAGCAGCCGCATCGCAAATGGAACCGGGCTGCCGTCGTACCAGTACGGCGGGGTCTGCGTACCCTTGCCTGCCATCAGTCCTGCCTTTCGCGGAACTGCATGCTGTGCAGGTGCTGGTACAGGCCGCCCATTTCCAGCAGCTCCTTGTGGGTGCCACGCTCGACGATGCGGCCATGGTCCATCACCAGCACCTGGTCGGCGTGTTCGATGGTGGACAGCCGGTGCGCGATCACCAGGGTGGTGCGCTCGGGCATCAGGCGCTGCAGTGCGTCCTGCACCAGGCGTTCGGATTCGTTGTCCAGCGCAGCGGTGGCTTCGTCCAGGATCAGGATCGGCGCATCGCGCAGGATCGCACGGGCAATCGCCAGGCGCTGGCGCTGGCCGCCAGACAGCAGCGCGCCGTTCTCGCCCACCGGAGTCTGCAGCTGCTGCGGCATGCGCGCGATGAATTCCCAGGCGTTGGCCGCTTCGGCCGCCGCACGGATCTGCTCCTCGGTTGCTTCCATGCCATAGGCGATGTTGGCGGCAATGGTGTCGTCGAACAGCATCACCTTCTGCCCGACCATGGCCACCTGGCGGCGCAGATCGGCCAACGCGTAATCGTCCAGCGCCACGCCATCGAGGGTGATGACACCGCCGCTGGGCTCGTAGAAGCGCGGTACCAGGCGGATCAGGCTGGTCTTGCCGCTGCCGGAGCGGCCGACGATGGCGGTGACGGTGCCGGGCTTGGCAACGAAGGTGATGTCATCCAGGGCGATGCCGCTGTCGGCGCGATAGCGCAGCATGACGTGTTCGAAGGCCAGCTCGCCCCGGGCGCGCTGCAGCGGCGTACGCCCTGCGTCGCGCTCGACCGGCATGTCGATGATGCCGAACAGGCGCTCGGCGGCCGCCACGCCGCGCGAAATCGAGGTCTGCACGCTGGTCAGGCGTCGCAGCGAGGGAATGATGGCCATCATCGAGGTCATCAGGCCCATGAACTGGCCGGCATTGAGCTTGCCAGCCAGCGCTTCGCGGGTGGACACCCAGACGATGACCGCCAGCGCCAGCGCCGCCAGGAACTGGACCACGCTGGAGGCGGCCGCGCGGGTCACTTCCACCTTCATGTTCAGCGCCAGCATGCGGTTGGCCAGCCGCGAGTAGCGGCTGATCTCGTGCTGCTGGGTGCCGTGCACCTTCACTTCCTGCTGCGCGGCCAGGGACTGCTCGGCGGTCTGCGCCATGGTGCCCATGCCGTCCTGGATGCCGCGGCTGATGCGCCGGTAGCGCTTGCCGACGTAGGACACGATGGCGCCGATCAGCGGCACCACCAGCAGCATGGCCAGGGTCACCTTGACGCTCATCTGCAGCATCACCACCAGCATGGCGATGATGGTCAGGGTGTCTGCCACCATGGTCTTCAGCGCATCGGCGCTGGCCTGGGTGACCTGCTCGGTGTCGAAGTTCAGGCGGCTGACCATCACCGGCGTGGCTTCGGTATCGAAGTGCGAGGACGGCAGGTGCAGGTACTTGTCCAGCACCTGCTCACGCAGGTCACGGACCACGCTGCGGCCGGTCTTTGCCAGCGTGTAATCGCTGACCCAGGTCGCCAGGCTGCGCATCAGGAACAGGCCAAGGATGGTCAGCGGCAGCACGACGGCAGCGCGCGGCTGCGGGTCGACAAAGCCCTCGTTGACCAGCGGCTCCATCAGCTTGGTGAAGTGGTACCCGGCCAGGGCCTCGACCACCATCGCGATGACGGCGGCCACCATGAACACCCAGTAAGCCCGGGTATAGCCAAGCAGGCGTTTGTAGATCGGCCACACCGGCGCGTGATTGGAACTCATGGACGCACCTCTGGCGCTGTTGCAATGGCGATACGGCGGAAGCCGAGCTGGCCCAGCGCGTCCTGCGCGGTGACCACGGCCTGGTAGGGGGTGCGCGCGTCGGCGCGCAGCAGCACCGTCTGCTGGCGGTCACTACCGGCCACTGCAGCGATGGTCTGCTTGACCGATTCGACGTCGGTACGCAGCACTTCCTGGTCGTTGACGAAGTAGCGGCCGTCGGCGTTGATCAGCACGCTGAGCGAACGCGGCGGCTCGTTGGTCTGCTGGTCGCTGGCGGTGGGCAGCTGCACCTGCAGGGTCGAGCGCGCGTCGAACGTGGTGGTGACCACGAAGAAGATGATCAGCACCAGGATGACGTCGATCAGCGGCACCAGATCGATATGCGGCTCATCCTGGGATCGGTCGTTGCCGATGCGCATCGATCAGGCCTTGGCCGTGGCAGGTGCGGCGGCGCGCGGGGCCACTGCGGGGTTCATCACCCCCGGACGACCGTCCAGCGTGTCCAGCAGGGCGCTGGCTTCCTGTTCCATCTCCACCACGTAGCCGTGGATGCGGCCCTTGAAGAAACGGTGGAACATCAGCGCCGGGATGGCCACGATCATGCCGGTGGCGGTGCACACCAGCGCCTTGCCGATGCCGCCGGCCAGCTGGTTCACATCGCCCACGCCGTGGTCGAGGATGCCCAGGAACATCTGGATCATGCCGATGACCGTGCCGAGCAGGCCCAGCAGCGGGCCGGCCGAGGCGATGGTGCCCAGCGCGTTGAGGAAACGCTCCATGCGATGGACCAGGTGGCGGCCGGTGTCTTCGATGCGCTCGCGGATCTGGTCACGCGGGCGGTTGCGTGCGTCCAGCGCAGCGGCCAGCAGCGCGCCCAGCGGCGAGTTCGCCCGCAGGGTCTGCAGGTGGGCCGGGTCGAGCTTGCCGCGGGCAGCCCAGTTGCGCACTTCCTGGCCGAGGCCGGGCGGCAGCACCTCATTGCGCCGCAGGGACCAGAAACGCTCCAGGACGATCGCCAAAGCCAGTACGCCCAACAGCAGCAGCGGCACCATCGGCCAGCCACCGGCCTTGACCAGTTCCCACACGTTTCAACCCTCCGGCCCATCGGCCGCTTGTTCGATCGGCGATAGGATAGCAGCCGACCGCGCCCGCTCAGCGGCATCCCACCACCGGGCCGCGTGGATGCGCTGTTCACGCACCTGCAGCCCTTGTGCGCCAAGCCATACGCGGATCGCGCCGGACTCGGCCGTGGCCAGTACTTCGGCGCCTGCCGCCTGCCAGCGCTGCACCACGTCACGTTTCGGGTGGCCGAAGCGGTTCTGGTGGCCGGCTGAGACCACGGCCAGCCGGGGTGCCACGGCGGCGACCCAGGCCACCGTCGAGCTGCCGCCACTGCCGTGGTGCGGCACCAGCACCACATCGGCGCGCAGGGCCCCGGCAGCGGACCGCAGCAGCGCTTGTTCGGCCTGGCGACCGATGTCGCCCGGCAGCAGCACCACCCCATGCGCGCCGGCCACGCGCAGCACGCAGCTGGCCTCGTTGTCACCCTGACGGCCACCGGCCGGCGGATGCAGCACCTGGAAATCCACCCCGTCCCACTGCCAGCGCATTCCCCGCACGCACGGCCGCATGCCCGGAATCTGGCTGCCCGGTGGGGCCAGCACCTGCAGGCCCGGCAGTGCCTGCCGCAGCGCCGGCAACGCCCCGGCATGGTCCAGATGGTCGTGGCTGAGCAGCAGCTGCTCCGGTGGCGCGTGACCCAGCGCGCGCACGGCGGGCAGCAGGACGCGCTCGCGGCCCGAACCGGGTGGCGGGCCCGCGTCGTACCAGAGGGCATGCGTGGCGGTGTGCAGCAGCACTGCAGCGCCCTGCCCTACGTCGTGCACCAGCAGTTCCACCTCGCCCGGCCGTGGCCCTGGCCGGGCCGGCCATAACAGCGGCAGGCACAGCAGCGCGCCGGCCAGGCCGCCTCCGGCGCCGCGCGGCAGCAGCCACCAGAACACGCCGGCCAGCGCTGCTGGCAACGCCCAGCCCGGCGCCTGCGGCAGCCACCACATCGCCTGCGGGTGCCGGGCCAGCGGCTGCAGCAGCCCCCAGCTGAGATCGAACACCCACGCTGCCGCACGCCACGGCCACGCCCCTGCGCCTTCGTACAGGGCCTGCATGGCGGTGCCGAGCAGGGCCAACGGCACCACCAGCAGGCTCCACCACGGAATGACCGGCAGGTTGATCAACGGCCCCAGCCATGACGTACCGCCAAACAACACCGCCGCCAAGGGCAGCAGCGCCACGCTGGCCACGCCCTGCCCGGCCAGTGCCATGCGCAGCGCGCCTGCGATACCCGCCGGTGGCCGTTGCGGCAGGCACCACAGCAGCCAAAGCACACCGCCGAAGCTGAGCCAGAACCCTGCCGACAGCACTGACAGCGGCGCGGGCAACAGCATCACTGCCGCCGCCAGGGCCAGTGCCTGCGACGTACCCAACGGTCGTCGGCTGGCACGCGCTACAGCCACCGCCGCGATCATCAGTGCCGTGCGTACCGTGGGCAGCTCGCTGCCGGCCAGCAGCGTGTAGCCGGCAGCGGCCACGGCAGCGGCGCAGGCCGCCGCCTGCGGGCGTGGCCACCGATGCGCCAGCGTCGGCCACAGCCACCACAGGCCCGCGCACAGCAGGGCCGCACAGCCGGCAACCAGACCTACATGGAAACCGGAGATCGCGATCAGATGGGTCAGGCCCAGTGCGCGCAGCTGCTCCCAATCGGCGTCACTCAAGCCACGGGTGTCCCCCAGCGCCAGTGCCTGGACAAAGCGTGCGGTGGGACGGTCCACCTGCGTGGCGATGGCGGCACTGCACCGCTCGCGCCAGGCGGCCAGCCCGTGTGCGCCGCGCAGCTGCCGCGCACGGCCAGGCTCACGCACGCTGGCGCTGCCCGCCAGCCCCTGCAGGAGGGCATGCCGCTCTGCATCGAATCCACCTGGGTTGATACGCGAGCGCGGCGGACGCACGCGCAGCGACAGTTCCCAGTGGGCCCCGGCGCGCAATGTGCCGCGCAGACGGTCGGGGCTGCGGGAATGCCGCGGCTCATGCCAGCTGACCTGCAGGCGGCGTCCCTGCAACGCGGGCCAGGCGTTCGCCTCCTCCACGTCAAACAGGAAACGGCTGTGGTCCTCGCGCCACAGCGGCAGATCGACAACCCGGCCGCGTACCCGCACGTCCTGCGCGGCCGCACCCGGCGGCAGCTGCTGCTGCAGGGCCAGGTGGCCATGGCACCCCGCCCAGGCCAGGCCAAACAGGGCAGCAGCCACCGCGCGCCCGCGCCACGGCCAGGCCCAGCCGACCAGAGCAGACAGCGCCAGGCTGATGCACACCGCGCGCGGCACCAGCACTGGCAGCAGCACGCAGGCCAGCGCCCCCAGCACCAGACCGGCGGCACAGGCAGCACCCAGCAGAGGGACAGGTCCGGCAGGAAAGCGCATCGGCGCAGCGTCGCCGCGCAGTGACACCGCTGCCTATCAGGCAAGCACGCACAGGGCTGTGGGCGCTCTCAGCGGCGAGGCGTACCGCGCTGGAAATTGATCCGGAAGCTGGCGCCACCGCCCAGCGCTTCGGCCACGCTGACGCTGCCGCCGTGGTGCTGCACGATTTCCTTCACCAGGTGCAGCCCCAGGCCGCTGCCACTGCCAGCGGCACGCAGGCGATGGAAAGGCTCGAAGATGGCCTCGCGATCGCCCACCGGCACGCCCGCGCCCTGGTCGCTGATTTCCAGCAGGCCCTGCGCATCCAGGCGCACGCAGATGGTGCCGCGGCCACCGCCATGGACGATGGCGTTGTGCACCAGATTGGCCATCACCCGCCCCAGCGCCAGGCCATCGCCCTGGATCCACACCGGTGCGTCCGGCGCATCCACTTCGAAGCCGTAGCCGGCCCCCACCACCAGCGGAGCCAGCTCCGCAGCCGATTCGCGCACCACATGGGCAAGATCGACCTGCTGCAATGTGCTGATGTTGCGGTCCAGGCGCTGCAGGTCGAGCAGGTGCTCGGCCACGTTGCCCAGCCGCGCGATGTCAGTCAGCAGCTGCGATTTCAGCTCGCCCTGCGGCAGCTGCGACAGCCGGGCCTGCACTACCGCGATCGGCACGCGCAGCTCATGTGCGGCATCGGCCAGGAACTTGTCGCGTGCCGCGTAACCCTGCTGCACCTTGTCGATGGCATCGTTGAACGCACCCACCAGCGGTGCGACTTCGGTGGAGACCAGCTGCTCGTCCAGGCGCGCGCCCGGCTGGCCGATATCCAGCGCCCGGGCCTGCTGGGCCAGCCTGCGCACGCCACGCATGGCACGGTGGATGACGGTGGGCATGACCAGCAGGGTGACTACGATCAGCGGCAGGAAGAACCAGAAGCCGATCAGGCGCAGCACCATCAGCGCACCATCCACCAGCCCACCCTTGGGCGCGCCACCGGCCATCACCGTGATGCGGCGGCCATCTTCATTGCGCACCATCACCCGTGCCACATCCAGGTACGGTGGCACCAGCGAGCCCACTTCGGTGGCCCCAAGCGCCGGCAGGCGCGCCAGCAGCGGCGCATGGATGGCCGGCACCCTGCCACGTTCCAGCCAGATGCCGCGGTCATCGACGGCCACGAACCACAGGTTGCCGCCCTCACGGGTGTTCAATGCCTGCCAGCGCGGTTCATCCAGCACCAGGTGCGCGCCCTGGCCGTGCACGGCCCTGGCAATGTCCTCGGCCGTGAACATGTCCATGCCCCAGGACTCTTTGTCGCCCCAGGTGAGGATCAGTGCTACCACGGCGAACAACACGGTGAAGGCCTGTGCCAGGAACAGGCGCCAAGCCAGGCCGAGGGTGATCGAACGGATCTGCCGCGCCATGTCAGGCCTCCGCCAACAGGTAGCCGACGCCGCGGATGACGTGGATCTCCACGCTCGCACCCGCCTGCTGCAACGCCTTGCGCAGCTTGGAGATGTGCGCATCCAGTGCATTGGACTGGATCTCATCGTCAAAGCCATACACCGCCGCCTCCAGTGCGCTGCGGGTGACGGTGCGTCCCTGCCGCATCGCCAGCGCCTGCAGCACCAGCACCTGCCGGCGCGGGAGCGCCAGCGGCTGGCCGTCGACCTGCGCCTGCAGCGATTCGAAATCAAACTCGAAGTTGCCCAGCCGCAGGCTCGGAGTGACCATCGCCGACGGCCGTCGCGACACCGCGCGAATGCGCGCCATCAGTTCTTCGATCGCCACCGGCTTGACCAGGTAGTCGTCGGCGCCGACATCGAGTCCCTCCACCTTGTCCGACAACGTGCCCTTGGCGGTCAGCATGATCACCGCGATGTTCGGCCGCAGCGCACGCGCGGTGGCAACGAAACCGGCGCCATCGCCATCGGGCAGCTGGCGGTCGAGCAGCAGCAGCTGGTGCACCGGTTCGCGCAGTGCCAGCGCGGCTTCGGCCAGGCTGCCGACCACATCGGCAACCACGCCCTGACGCTCCAGCCCGGACTGCAGGGCCCGCGAGAGATCGGGATCGTCTTCCACCAGGAGGATGCGCATCGTGGGCTCGGCTACCGGAAACGCTGCCGATGATAGTGCCTGCGGGGCACCGATGAGGCCTTCGCGCGGACATTGCCAGGGCGCAATGTTCCGACAATGTTGCACCTTCACGATGCAACGCGGTTTCCTGAAAAGCGCCCTCGATGCTCCCGTTGCCCTCTGCCCTGCTGCGCCCCCTGCTGTGCACCGTCGTTCTCTCCACGCCGTTGCTGGCCAGGGCCCAGGAACAGGCACCGGGCGTGCAGGCCGGCATCACCGTCGGCGCCACTACCGGCGCGTACGCGCACTACGACGACAAGCCGCTGGTGGTGCCGGCCCTGGCATGGCAGGGCAAGCGCTTTTTCGCCAGCCCCGGCTCGCTGGGCATGCACCTGTACAAGCAGGAAGGCCTGCGCGTTTCGGCCGTGGTCACGCCGTACACGCTGCGCTTCAAGACCGATGACGTGAACGATCCGCAGCTGCGCCGCCTGCACAGCCGGCAGATGTCAGCCATGGCCGGCGTCAGCGCCGAATACAGCGCCGACTGGGGTGCCCTGTCGGCCAGCATCAAGCGTGAGGTCAGCGGCCACGGTGGCGGCCTCGAATCCAGCCTGTATTACAGCTATCCGATCCAGGCCGGGCGCTTCACCTGGGTGCCGCGCGTGGGTGTGGTGCACAGCAGTGCACGCCTGCTCGACTACTACTACGGCATCAGCGACGAGGAGGCCGTGCGCTCGGGCCTGGCCGCCTATTCGCCGGGCAGCGCCACCTCGCCAGGCCTGCAGATCGCGGTCAGCACACCACTGGGCACGAAGTGGCGGGCCACCGGCGTGGTCGCCAGCCAGTGGTTTGGCGATGCGGTCAAGGACAGCCCGATGGCCCGCCGCGGCGCGCAGAACTCTGCCTTCATTTCCCTGATGCGCGCGTTCTGATCGCGCGCCCCGCAACGGACAAGGACACCCCCATGGCCTCCGTCTCCTTCCCCACCGATGCGCAGGCCATCCTGCGCGCGCCCGATCTGGACAGTGCCGAGCAGGCCTATCTTGGCCTGATGCCGGACCAGGCTCACATCGACGCGCTGGTGCGCCGCGCACTGGGCCTGTCGCGCGTTGCCGATGCCGCCCGCGGCTATGCCTTGTCGATGACCCTGGTCGGCCTGCGGCTGCAGGAACTGGAGATGGACGAGCCCTGTGCCACGGCGCATCGGCAGACGACGCTGCGCAATCTGCGCCAGGTGTACACCGCCGTCTGACCGCCCGGATGTGGTCGGCAGGCGTCCGTCTGCCAGCGCGGACGCGCGTGGATCAGCCCGCCAGCGCCCGGATTCATCCCTGCTGCCTGCCCTTGGCACGCGCAATTCCCCGCTTCGTCGCATGGCGGTTCCGGTTGGCCGGGGCCGATGACACGCTGGGCTCCCTTCTCCGGAGCACCGCGCCATGCCGATGCTTGCCCTGCTGCTGTTGCACGCGGTCCTGTCCAGCGTCGGCAGCGGCGGCGTGGATGCAGGCCATGCGCTCCCCTCCGGGCTTGCCCCGGCCAGCCACGAGGACCTCTGCCTGCAGCTGCACCTGCGCCAGGACAGCATGCTGCGCTGGGAGCGCGGCGAGGGCGGGCGCTCACATGTGCTGGGCGTCGTGCACCTGGTCGATGGCCGCTGGCAGCTGCGTCACCGCTTCAACATCGGCGCATCGGCCGCGCACTGATCGCCAGCCGCGATTCTTCCTCGCCGGCACGTCTGGTGACAGCATGGTGCCCTGTCGAAAGGATGCCATGGGCCCGGTGCGGATGTGCCGCATGATCCAGTTCTGAGCGCCGGAAGCCAGGCAACAAAAAAGCCGACCCATCGGGCCGGCTTTCCTGTTTCCACCGCTGCACCGGCAATGCCGGGAGCCAGGTGGTGGGCGGTACAGGGTTCGAACCTGTGACCCCTACCATGTCAAGGTAGTGCTCTACCGCTGAGCTAACCGCCCATCTTGTTCGTGCCGCCCGAAAGCTGGCTTTGTTACGTAAAAACCCGGCGCCAGGGCCGGGCTTTTCAGGTCACGAGCGCCCCTTCAGAAGGAACGTCGTGGTGGGCGGTACAGGGTTCGAACCTGTGACCCCTACCATGTCAAGGTAGTGCTCTACCGCTGAGCTAACCGCCCGTTTTGCCTCTGCATTTCCGCGATTGCGTCGGTGCAGGCCGCGTATATTACGGATGCCGGCAGGTAAGCGCAACACTTTTGTGAAGATGGCTGCGCTGCCGTGTTCAGCCGAGGCTGGCCTCCTTCAGCTGCCGGATCTGGTCGCGCACGCGGGCGGCATCCTCGAACTCCAGGTCCTTGGCGTGCTGGTACATCTGCTGTTCCAGCGCCTTGAGCCGGGCGGCCAGCTGGGCCGGCGACATCGACCGGTAATCGGCCGCCTCTTCGGCCACCGCCCTGCCCTTGCCTTTGCCCTTTCGCGATTCCTTCTCGGCAGCATCGGAGCGCGCGCCTTCCAGCACGTCCACGATCGGGCGCGCCACCGAGCGCGGCACGATGCCGTGTTCCTCGTTGTACTCGACCTGCTTGGCGCGGCGGCGGTCGGTCTCGTCAATCGCGGCCTGCATCGAGCGGGTGATCTTGTCCGCATACAGGATGGCCTTGCCGCGCACGTTGCGGGCAGCGCGGCCGATGGTCTGGATCAGCGATCCGGTGGAGCGCAGGAAACCCTCCTTGTCCGCATCCAGGATCGCCACCAGCGAGACCTCCGGCATGTCCAGGCCTTCGCGCAGCAGGTTGATGCCCACCAGCACATCAAACTTGCCCAGGCGCAGGTCGCGGATGATCTCCACCCGCTCCACCGTGTCCACGTCCGAGTGCAGGTAGCGCACGCGGATGCCATGTTCGGTCAGGTACTCGGTCAGGTTCTCGGCCATCCGCTTGGTCAGCGTGGTGACCAGCACGCGGTCACCGGCCTTGATGCGTTCGTTGGCCTCGCTCATCAGGTCGTCGACCTGGGTGCCGACCGGGCGGATTTCCACCACCGGATCGATCAGGCCGGTCGGGCGCACCACCAGCTCGGTGATTTCATCACCCGCCTCGCGATACTCGTACGGGCCCGGCGTGGCCGACACGTAGATCGCCCGCGGGCAGCGCGCTTCCCACTCCTCGAAACGCAGCGGCCGGTTGTCCAGCGCCGACGGCAGACGGAAGCCGAACTCGACCAGGGTTTCCTTGCGCGAGCGATCGCCCTTGAACATCGCACCGATCTGCGGAATGGTCACGTGCGATTCGTCGATGACCAGCAGCGCATCCGGCGGCAGGTAATCGAACAGGGTCGGCGGCGGTTCACCGGCGCTCTTGCCGGTCAGGTGCCGTGAGTAGTTCTCGATGCCGTTGCAGAAACCGACCTCGGCCATCATCTCGATGTCGAACTGGGTGCGCTGGGCCAGGCGCTGCGCTTCGACCAGCTTGTTTTCCGCGTACAGCTGCTCCAGGCGCTCCTTCAGCTCCACCTTGATGGTCTCCACTGCGGCCAGCACGCGCTCGCGGGTGGTGGCGTAGTGGGTCTTCGGGTACACGGTGAAGCGCTGCATGTTGCGGATCGTCTCGCCGGTGAGCGGATCGAACATCGTGATCTTCTCGACCTCGCCATCGAACAGTTCGATGCGCAGCGCCTCGCTGTCCGATTCGGCCGGGAACACGTCGATCACTTCACCGCGCACGCGGAACGTACCGCGCTGCAGCTCGTACTCGTTGCGCGTGTACTGCAGCTGGGTCAGATGGTTGATCAGGTCGCGCTGCTCGATGCGCTCGCCCTTGGACAGGATCAGGCGCAGCGACAGGTAGTCTTCCGGCGCGCCCAGGCCGTAGATGGCCGACACGGTGGCCACCACGATCGCATCCGGGCGCGACAGCAGCGTCTTGGTCGCCGCCAGCCGCATCTGCTCGATGTGCTCGTTGATCGAACTGTCCTTCTCGATGAAGGTGTCCGAGGACGGCACGTAGGCTTCGGGCTGGTAGTAGTCGTAGTAGCTGACGAAGTACTCGACCGCGTTGTGCGGGAAGAACGCCTTGAATTCACCATACAGCTGCGCAGCCAGCGTCTTGTTCGGCGCCATGATCAGCGTCGGCTTCTGCACGTTCTGGATGACGTTGGCGATGGTGTAGGTCTTGCCCGAACCGGTTACGCCCAGCAGCGTCTGCTTGGCAATGCCCGCTTCGAAATTATCGGTCAGCTTCGCGATCGCGTTGGGCTGGTCGCCCGCCGGTGAATACGGCGAGACGAGTTGAAAACTGTCGCTCATGGTATTGCCAGGTCCCGGGAATGATGATTATAGCGGCCGGTTTGGTGACGGCCGGTTGAGGAAACGTCCTGCCCCGCGCCAGCCCCTGCACTGATGGCGGACGCGGCCAGTCGACGTTCAGGCTGAAGCCATGGATACTCCTCCGCCCCACCATCCCCCGCCCTGCCCGGCACCCGGCTTCCAGCTGATCGAACTGCTGCTGGTACTGATGGTGCTGGCCGTCCTGCTCACGCTGGCCTGGGGACCGTGGCAGCGGCTTGTGACACGGCTGCGCGTCGATACCCTGCGCGCCGAACTGAGCGGCAGCCTGGCAATGGCACGCAGCACGGCGCTGACCCAGCGCAGGCGGGTAACGGTGTGCGGCTCGGCTGACGGCATGAACTGCAGCCAGCACTGGAGCCAGGGCTGGCTGGTGCGCACCGAGGATGCCTCCTGGGCTTCAGCGCCACCGGGCAAGGTGGTGCAGACCCACGACAGGCCCGCGAACGGTATCCGGATTCAATCCAGCCAGCATCGCCCGCATGTGCAGTTCCTGCCGGATGGGCGCAATGCGGGCACCAACCAGTCGCTGGTGCTGTGCGTGGATGGGCGTGAGCACAGCCGCGTGGTCATCAACGTGAGTGGCCGGGTACGCAGCGAGCGCATGCGCGGGGTGGCCGACTGCTGAGGCAATGCTTGGCCAACAACGAAAAAAGCCGCGATTTCTCGCGGCTTTTTCGAATCTGGCGCCCGAAGTTGGACTCGAACCAACGACCCCCTGATTAACAGTCAAGTGCTCTAACCGGCTGAGCTATTCGGGCGGGGAGGCGCATTCTAGACGGTCAACGCAGGCGATGCAACACCCTGTTCAAGAACGCCCTACCAGCACCCGGCAACCTTGCTGGCATCCGGGGTCTTGCGCCCCGCCTGGTCCAGGGTAAGGGTGCCGCACTTGTCCTTGTCCTGGCCGGTGCCCGGCACCGCCTGCAGGGTGAAAGCAGAGGCGGTAGCAGCCTCCTTGAGCGAGATCGTATAGCGCGAGGTGCCATCCCGTGGTGACTTCTCGAAGGGCAGCGTCATGCCAGCATAGGTGTTCTGCACGGTATGGAAACGCTCCAGCTGCTGGGCGATCTCCACCAGGTCGGCCTTGGCCTGCGCACGGCGCGAACGCAGTACGTACTCGCTGTAGGACGGCACTGCGATGGCGGCGAGAATCGCCACCACCGCCACCGTGATCATCAGCTCGATCAGGGTGAAGCCTCGCACTGCGCGCGGGGAGGAGTTGATCTTCATAACGATGCTCTCTGGCAACCTCATCAGCGGATCTGCCGCCACGACTGGCGACCACAGGGGCGTGGCATGTACATGGCGTCGGCGCCCGGGGCACGCAGCACGAAGGTACACGCTTCAGCGTCCAGCAGCTGCTGTACCGTGCAGGTGGCCTTGGTCGGGTCGCATGGCGTCAGCTTGGGCACGAAGATGCTGGTGTCCTTCACCGGCGGCCCCTGGGCGGGCGCACCGCCCTTGTTCAGGGCCACCGCGCCGCAGTTGCCCGTGCACACCGAGGTACCGTTGATGCTGGTGGTCAACCCGCTCATGGCGCCGCCGCCGGTCAACAGGTTCAGGCCATACAGCCAGTTCACACCGCCGCCGCTGCCGCAGATGGCGGTACCCGGCACATAGGTGGTGAAGAACACTGTGCCGTTCTGGATGTTGGGGTTGCCGACGAAGCGCTCGCCATCAAGCGTATTGCCCACCAGCAGATCGACGTACCAGCCACGGACATCGCCATACACGAACTCGGTGCGGGTGACCGCGCGTCCGGAGTAGCCGGCATTGGCCGATGTCGTGGACACGGTCTGCCCCTGCAGCACGCTGCGACCACTGACGGCCGTCTTCAGGTTGTCCCAGATGCCGTACAGGCTCTGCACCGGCGAAGTGCTGCTGACCGCATTGTCGTCGGCAGCGAAGTACTGGCCGGTACCGAAGTACAGGCTGACGCCGCCGGCCGGTCCACTGGTCACCTCGATGCCGCTCATGATCGGCTGGGGCTTGTTGTCACGCACGGCGGTGAACAACGGTACGCCATCCAGGGCGACCTTCCAGTTGTTGATGTTGGTGTCGGACAGATCGAACTTCCACAGGTTGCCCTGCATGTCGCCGCCGTACACGGTGTCGGTGACGCCATCGCTGTTCTTCAACGCCACCGGGGCCAGGTTGATCAGGCCGTTGCGCACGGCATAGGCAGCACCGGTAGGCGCGATGCGGCGCAGCACTTTGCCGCTGGTGATATCCACCACGAACAGCACGGGCTTGCTGCTGGTGGAATTGACGCCGTTACCGAACAGCGCCACGAAGCGCGGCTGGCCGCCGGCCGTGGTACCGGTCACCGGCACGACCACCGGCTTGCCCAGCACGAAGCCGAGGTCGGACTCGGTCTTGCCCGAGACTTCCCACAGCACGTTGCTGGCACCGAAGCTGGTCGGGCTGCCGATATCCAGGCCGAACACCGAGCCGTTGCTGGCTTTGCCGCCACTGGGGGCGACCGACGAGCCACCGCCGCCGGTGGTACCCACCAGCACGGTGCGCCACTTGGTACCGTCATACACGTCCGAGGAGGTCAGCGGGCCGTCAACGTAGTAGCGGTGGCCGTAAGCAGGGTTCGCCAGTTCAGCGATGTGCTGCAACGCCGTTGAAGGAATGAAGGCCAGCTCCTCATTGCCACCGGAGGTGGTATCTGATGCATTGAAGCCATGCAGCATGCCGTCATTGGCGCCCACATAGACCATGGTCGGCGGGCCACCGGTTGCCAGTTTGGCGGTCAGGAAGGAGGCGTACGAGGCACCAAGCGTCTTCTTCCAGGTCGTTGCACTGCTGCCCCACGACGTATACCCGTAGTCGTCGCGGTTGGACACAACCTGGGTGGTTGAGTTGACGATGTCGCCCAGCGGAGAGGTGCGCGAACGGAAGCCGCTCACCGCGCCGCCCTTCAGATAGCTGACAAGGTCGCTTGGGCTCTTGCCCGAGTACCATGCCGGTCGCGTGACAAGTCCGAGCGTCGCCGCCTTCGCATTGTCGTTAGCACCGGGAATGTTGGTGGAGGTGAACTCGGCGACTGCAGCCGCCGTGACCGTATCCTTGGCCGAGTCGGTCGAGGTCGGCGCGGTTGCCATGAAAATGCGGCGCGTTGACGAGCTGATCTTGCTCGAAGCCTTCCACAGCTCCGTACCGTCGGTGCCGTTGCTGCTGACCCGCGTTGCAATGACGTCGCCCGTCCAGTCATTGCTGCCGGAGGGCACGCGGAAGTGCGACGAGACAGTGAATGAATTGGTGCTGATGCGAGCGCCCGAGCCATCGCCGCCGACCGGCGCATCACCCTGCGCGGCACTGTCGAAGATCTCTTCCAGGGCCTGCTTCAGCTTGGTCGGGTTACGGGCCAGGAAGTAGTTGTCCGGCACGCCCTTGACCTTGCTGTCCCATGCCTTGCCACCGGCGGGAACGCCGTATTTGGCCGCATACCAGAGCGGGCTCTGCAGCTGGCCGGCGGCGGTCGTCGAAGCCTTGTACTTGATGACGACCGGCTTCTGCCAGTTGCTGGGGAAGTTGTTGGTATTGCTCAACACCGAGTTGTCGGAGCCACCGGGGCGCAGGGCAAGCCGCTGGACGGCGGTAGAAGCATTGGAACCAGTGATCGTGTAGCCGGTCAGCATCGCGTTGCCGGCGTATGCCGACAGGTTCTCGATGCGGATCAGGACTTCGTCCTCGCCCGGGGTGCTGACAAGGCCGCCACTGCTGTTGCAGATCGCGGCGTTGTTGGCGGCGCTGACACTCTTTGTGGTGTCCGCGCGCCAGCAGATGTTGTTGAAACCAGTGTTTTCCGTGCAGGTGGAACCCACGCAGTAGCTCAGCATCGCCACGACGTCGTTGTCATGGTCGTTGCCCCACAGGGAATCTTCCCAGACCAGGGAGAAACTGCCCGCCTTCGCATCCGAGCGGTAGGTGCGGCCATAGACCAGATTGCCACCGGAATTGTTGGCTTCCTTGATGCCGATACCGACTGAACCCAGGAAGCAGCTGCGCCAGCCACTGCTGGCGGCCGTGGCGGTGCCGGTGTTGTTGGCCTGGCACAGCGGCGCCAGGCCGATCTTGCTGTTGCCCACCGCAATTTCGAACTGCGGCAGGGTTTCCGCCAGGGCGACGGTGTAGGTAGTGGCCGTCACCTTGTAGCCGGAGGGCTTGCCCTGTACGCCCGGACGAAGGTCGGTCGCCGCCGCCCCCTTGGCCATGCCGGCCATCAGGTAACTGCCCTCCATGCTCGGAATGTCCGGGCAGATGCCGCGAGCGGTGCTCAGGTTGTTCAGGGTGCGACCCTGGCAGATATCCTCGTGGGTGTTGTTGGCATCGGTAGCCGTCGCCGTATCACGCCCCACCATCCACGACTTGCCGGAAATGCCATCGGCGGTACCAATGGCGTTGGTCTGCGCCGCCGCATCGATCTGCTGCGGCAGTGTACCGATGTTGTCACCATCGAAGGAGGGCAGGCCCGAAGAGAGCACCAGGATGTTGCAAGTGGCGCAGTAGGAGTTGCCACCATCGGCCGGCAGTGCATACGGGTCCTTCCAGGTCAGACCGGTCGGCAGGCCACTGAGGTCGGTACCGTTGTTGTAACTGCTCGTCTTGTTGGAAGCAGCGACATATCGCAGAGCTTCGGCATACATCTCCGCCAGCGGATTGCCCCATGCACTGCACTTCTGCGAGCCGTTGCCCGGATTGTCCAGGATGCGGTTCTTGTCAGGGCCGGCGCGATTGAGGATGCCGTAGTTGTTGCAGTCGTTCCAGTTGCTGCTCCAGTTCCACTGATCGATGCGGAAGTTGGAGATCGTGTTGATGATGCCTTCGGTACCGCTGGCCTGGGTATTGCAGAAACGGCCGTTGGACAGGTTGATTTCGTCGCCGGCAGCACAGAACGTGGTGCCATTGCCGGCGATTTTGCCGATGTTCCGGCGCAGCACGCCACCATCGCGCGGGCTGGAATAGGTGCCGCTGATCAGGCCGAAGCGCAGGCGGCCACTTTCACCGTAGGTCTGCAGCACGCCAGCGGGCTTGTAGCGATCGGTGGTGCCGTCGTTGTACTTGCGGCAATAGCCCTCGCGCAGCGCAGCATTGGTGGACGCGCAGACTTCGGCGCGAACGACATAGTCAGATACGGACTTCGGCGTGTCGGCACTGCCATCACCGCTGCGGTTGACGCCGCACTGGTAGGAGGCGGTCGACGCCCACTCCGACCAGTTGCCCGAGGCAACGCGCATCAACGGGCGACCGCCGGAGGTGACCGTGGAGTTACAGAACGACTGCGTTCCACTCAGCGGGGTGAAGCTGCCGATGTCGCTACCGCTGTAGACCTTCACCCAGGCATGCAAGTCGCTGGGAATCTGCGCGCGCTCGATGACCGTCTTGTCGGCGGTATCGGTGGAGCGCTGGCCGCCATAGAGCACGCTGCGCATGACGTCCAGGCGGCTCATGGTCACCCAGTTCAGGAAGTTGCCCGACCAGGCGCCGCTACAGCTGTGCTTGTTGGTACCACCGGCAGCGGCGGATGCCTTGAACACATTCGTGTCCGAGTTGCCGGCCGTCGCCGAGTAACAGAGATTGGAATCGAAATAGCCACCGTACTCGAACGTGTCGAGGTAGGTGGTATCGAGGATGCCATCTTCGTTCAGATCGCTGTAATCGCTGTACGCCTTGTTGAACAGCTGCTCGTCGCGCGACATCACCATCATCATCAGCGGCGGCTGGCTCTGCTTGGTGTACAGCGGCTCCTGGGCGATGTCGTAGTCGCCGAGCGCGGCATGCAGCGGGATGATCAGCGCGGCCAGCCCGGCGAGCACGGCCAGCCCGGCACCGGCACGCAGCCAGGTGGAGGGGCGAAGACGAAGAAAGCGTTGGTCGTTGTTCATGGGATGAAGACCGTATCGATGACAGCGCTGGCGGTTGCGTCGGTGGCCTGGTCGCTGGCCAGGGCCGTGACCTGGTAGATGTTTCCGGTTTCCTCGTTGGCCTTTTCACCGATGCGGCGGCTGGAGGCGGCGAAGCACTTGTCCAGGCGGCGGGTGTACTGGTCACCGGTCTTGGTGACGGCGTTGGCCCAGGTCAGCGGATCGTAGGTGGGGCTGCACTCTTCCTGGTTCGCCCGGTAGACGTTGGTACTGCCCTCCAGGGCGGTCTCGATGGCGGCCTCGGTGGCGCGCGCGCTCGACTCGGCATTCTGGAACGCCAGGTTGGTACGCAGGTAATTGGAGGCCATGCGTTCCTGCATGCTGGTGACCTGCATGCCGGCGATGCCGATGAGCGCGAGCAGGATCAGCATGATCAGCGCGACATAAAGCACGGCGCCACGCTGACGTTGCGGGAAAGCCGGCAGGGATCGTGAGGTACGCATCATGGCCTCAATTGCCGTAAAGGCGGTTTCGCAGCGCCACGCTGGTCTGGTAGACCGCACGCATGCGCCCGTCAGTCGGGGGGGTATAGGTGACGCCCATGCCGATCAGCGCGGCCGCGCCATCGGACTGGCGCGCGGAGGCCGGGTCCGGGCTGGACATCAGCAGGCCGATCTGCACGGCGCCGACCCGGCGCCAGGCCAGCTGGACATCGGCCGGCAGCGATTCCTGCACTGTCTTGGCGGTGCCCTGGCGGTCGATGTAGCCCGACGGTGCCGGGGTGTCCAGATTGCGATCCTGGCCGTACAGCAGCTGCAGGTTGTCCACGCCCTCCACCAGCGGTTCCGGCGCACCGGCGGCCAGGTCGCCGCCCGGGGTTGCACTGAAACGGACCCGGTACAGCGAGCGCTGCCTGGTGTCGGCGTCATAGCCCACGTAGTACACGGCACTCTCGGCCCGGTACAGATTGGCCTGGCCCACCGTGTAGCCTTCCACGAAGGTGCGCGAGCCGTTGAGCTTGACCGTGTTGAAGGTGACGCTGGCGCTGGTGGCATTCACGGCGCTGGCCTGGAACACCGTGGCCGAAGAGCAGTCAGCGACGCCATACAGCCCGGGATTGGCCACGCCACTGCGCAGCACCGACAGGCGCGAGGCATCGAAATTGAACACCGGCTTGCTGGCATCGCCGCCGATGGAGGTCACCGGCACACCATCGGGCATCAGATAGCGCAGCGCGATGATGTCGCTGCCGTCGACGCGGTTGCTCAGCGCATTGGCGATGGCGTCAGGCAGCGCCGGGCTGTAAGCCGTGCCGCCGGTATCCGGGGTGGCCTTGATGGCCAGTGTCTTGCCGGGCCCGGTGTCGGTGGCCTCGTAGCCCTGGATCGAGCGGTTGAAGTCCAGCACCGGATTGGTGGCGCCATCGAGCGTGGAGCGCAGCGAAACGCGTGTTGCCGAGGTCTGCGCCTGATCGTTGACGCAGCCGAAGTGCCCGGCCATGCGGATCTCGCGCTGCAGGGTATCCATCGCAAAGCGGCTGTTTTCCTGCACCCGCGCCAGGCCTTCGGAAAGCCGGTAGGCTTCGCGCGAGGCGGCAAACACCTGCACTACGGCGAGCATGATGATCAGGCCAATCACCATCGAGATCATCAGTTCGATCAGCGAAAGGCCGCGGGTGGCACTCCGAGGGCGATGGACGTTTTTCACAGTCGGGTACTCGCGCTGAAGGTGGTATCTGCGGCGTCGGCCTTCCAGCGTTCATCACCCCAGGTGACCTGCACGGTGTACAGGGTGCCGTTGCGGGTGACCTTGGCCGTTGCCCCCTCGCCCATCGCCTTGCCGAGGCGGCAACGCCAGTCGGTCATGAACGCCGCCTTGTCGATGGCGCTGCCGGTGGGCGGCGAACACTTGGTGGTCGTCGCCGTGTAGTCGCCGAGGTAGAAGGCCGCACCAACGCGGTTGGCGCGGATCTGGTCCAGCAGCTCGTAGCTCAGGTTGGTCGCCTGGGTGCGGAAGTTCGCGCTCTGCACGTAGCGCACGTTCATCGTCTGCAGCAGGGCGAAGCCAAGCAGGCCAAAGCCCAGCACGAGGATCGCGATCAGCACCTCGATCAGGGTGAAACCCTGCTGGGCGCGGGGGGCCAGGGACAGCCGGCGGGGAGGACGAGGCTTCACTTGCATGCTTCCTTCTGCAGCCGGACCTGGCCGGTGAGCGAGACGATCATCCGCCGCTGCAACGGCTGCCCGCCGCAGTCGGCCGGGCGCAGGGTGATGTTGGTGACCGCGGCAGCCCGGCTGCGGCCGCGCGCATCGAAGGCGATGCTGAGCGCGTCGTCGGAAACACCCTTCATCTGCGAACGCGCTTCGGCGTAGCGCAGCACGGGCTCATCCTTGTCGTAGCTGCCATTGCCGTTGCTGTCGTTCCAGACCATCCAGCCATCGGCCCAGCTGGCGCCATCGCAGGCGGTGCCCGCCTTGGACGCACAGACCGCGCCACCATGGGTGCCGCGGATCGCTTCGGACCGGGCCAGCGACAGGGCCGCCATCAACTCGTTGGCCGTGGTGGCCATGCGGTTGGAGCGGATGGTGCTCTGGAAGCTGGGATAGGCGATGGCGGTCATGATCGCCAGCACGGCCACCGTGATCATCAGCTCGAGCAGTGTGAAGCCCTTGGACCGGCGCAGTGACATGGAACGCTCCCCAGCGTGTTGGAGCCCACGATGGCGCACCCGGTTGCCGCCGGCAAGCGGCGGCAGGATGAACGGTCAGAACGGGGGGACGGGCGTCAAAGCGTTGACACGCCCTACCCTTCCGGCAGCTCCCGGAAGGGGTCGGAGCCGCTTCGGGGATCCGACCCGGGGCCGGGGTCGGATCCCGCAGGACTCCGACCCCGGCCGGTCAGGCCAGCACCTGGTAGCAGGGCTGGTATTCACCGGAGATCTTCATCCGGCGCTGGTCGACGAACGCGCGCAGCAGCGCGTCCAGGGCCTGCATCATGTCGGCGTCGCCATGGATCTGGAACGGCCCGAACTGCTCGATGCGGCGCATGCCATCTTCCTTCACGTTGCCGGCCACGATGCCGGAGAACGCCCGCCGCAGGTCAGCGGCCAGCGCATGCGGCGCGCGGCCGTGGTGAAGGTCCAGCGCGGCCATCGCCTCGTGGGTCGGCACGAACGGCTGCTGGTACTCCCACGGAATCTCGATGGACCAGTTGAAGAAGAACGAATCCTTCTGCGCCAGGCGGTGCTCGCGCACCTGCTTGATGCCGCTGGCCATCTTGCGGGCCACTGCCACCGGGTCGCCGATGATGATCTCGTAGCGCTCGGCGGCCGCGTCGCCCAGGGTCAGGCGGATGAAGCGGTCGATCTGCTCGAAGTACGGCGCGGCCACGGTCGGGCCGGTCAGGATCAGCGGGAACGGCAGGTCCTTGTTTTCCTCGCGCAGCAGGATGCCGAGCAGGTACAGGATTTCCTCGGCCGTGCCGACGCCACCGGCGAACACGATGATGCCGTGGCCGATGCGGACGAAGGCCTCAAGGCGCTTCTCGATGTCCGGCATGATGACCAGGTGGTTGACGATCGGGTTCGGCGACTCGGCCGCGATGATGCCCGGCTCGGTCAGGCCGATGTAGCGCGTCACGGTCTTGCGCTGCTTGGCGTGGGCGATGGTGGCGCCCTTCATCGGCCCCTTCATCGCACCCGGGCCGCAGCCGGTGCAGATGTCCAGGCCGCGCAGGCCCAGCTCGTAACCGACCTGCTTGGTGTACAGGTACTCATCGCGGCCGATCGAGTGGCCGCCCCAGCAGACCACCAGGTTCGGGTCGCCCGGGTTGAGGATGCGCGCGTTGCGCAGCAGGCCGAACACCGCGTTGGTGATGCCCTCCGACGACTCAAGTTCGGCCGCATAGGCCGGGCCCATCTCGATGGCCATGTAGGCCAGGTCGCGGACCACCGCGAACAGCAGCTCGGCCACGCCGCGGATGATCTCGCCATCGACGAAGGCCATTGCCGGGGCATTGACCAGGTCGATGCGCACGCCGCGATCCTGCTGCGCCACCTGGATGTCGAAATCGGGGTAGAGATCACGCGCCGCGCGCGGATCGTCCGAAGCACTGCCACTGGTCAGCACCGCCAGCGCGCAGCGGCGCAGCAGCTCGTGCATGCCGCCACCGGAGGCATCGCGCAGGCGTGCTACCTCGGCCCGCGACAGCACATCCAGCCCACCGCGCGGGTAGATCCGCGCATCCTGCACCGGCAGCGCGCGGGCTGCCTTTTCGTTCGTCGTCATATCCAACTTTTCGCTTCCTTCAAGGTTTCCGACTGTACTGCCGCCCCCTTAAAAAGCAAAACGGCCGGGAAACCCGACCGTTGGATGTGTGCTGCCCGCGTTCGCCATTCCGGGACCGCCAGGCGGCCATTGCGCCGCGCACGAGGGGCGATGCTACGCCGCCGCCCGCACACCTGCAAGGACTTTCGCCTGAACGGAAAACGGCCGGGTTTCCCCGGCCGTTTCCGTGTGCAGCAACTACGTCAGTTCATCAGAACTGGTAGCGGAAGCCGACCTGCAGCGACCACTGCGAGACACCGGCGTCGAAGCCGTCGGCATCCTGGTTGGCGACGCTGGTCTTGTCAGCACCAGTGAAGTTGTACACGTACTTGCCGTCGTAGATGCCCTGCAGGGTTGCAACACGGCTGTTGGCGTAGAAGCCATAGTCGTAGATGTTGCCCCACTTCTTGTTCAGCATGTTGCCGACGTTCTGGATGTCGACCCACACTTCCGACTTGTGGCCCTTCATGAAGCCCGGCAGCTGCTGGCTGATACGGATGTCGAAGGTGTTGATCCAGCCGGTGCGGAAACCGTTGGCCGGAGCCACGCTGCCTTGGTACTTCTCCAGCTGCGGGTTGGCAGCCAGCCAATCGTAGAAGCTCTTCTCCATCGCGGCATCCGGCGTGAAGCCTCCGTTCTGGCCCAGCGCGCCAAACAACACTTCGCCACGCTGCGGCACGTAGAACAGGTCGTTGCCCGAGCGGCCGTCGCCATTGGCGTCGTTCGCGTAGATGTAGCTGAACGGACGACCGCTACGGCCTTCGTACACCAGGCCGACCTTGGTTTCGTAATCGCCAAAGAACTTGTGCTTCCAGTTCAACGAACCCGACAGGCGGTCACGGATCTGATAACGCGAGGTGTTCAGCTGGTCAGCATTGGCGTCAAAGGCGTACTGGTAGCCCCAGCCCGAACCGGCGGTGGAGCTGGTCAGCGAACCCACTTCCTTTGCATCGGTGTAGGTGTAGCCCAGGTTCCAGGACCAGTCGCTGTCAGCCGAGAACGGCTTGGCCAGCGAGAAGGTCGCCTGCGAGGTCTGGCCCTTATGGGTGTTGTCGATCAGGTAGACCGAGTCGAAGGCACCGTTGGCGCCGAAGCGCACGTCGCCGGTGGTCCACAGACGGTTGTTTGCCGACGGGTTGTAGTAGTTGACGCGACCATCAGCGCCGACCTGGCGGCCCGTACCGAGGTTCAGGTGCTGGTAGTACAGACCGTCCTTCACCTTGGTGACCAGCAGCTCAGCCGATGCCACGATGCCGTACCACGGCAGTTCGTGATCCAGGGCGATGTTGGCCTTGTAGATCGACGGCAGCTTGAAATCCTTGCCGACGAAGCTGACGCTCTGGCGAGCCTGGCCCGGCGTGGTCGGAACCGGCTGGTTGTCCTTGTCCGGGCTGAACGGCATGCCGTTGTAACGGGTGATGTTGTAGCCGGTGTAGTTGAAGCCGGTGGTGGAGTAGCTGTTGCTCAGCCACACCTGCGGGGCATCACCCTGGAACAGGCCCACGCCGCCGCGCAGCTGGGTCGGACGATCGCTGTCGAAGGTGTAGTTGAAGCCCAGGCGCGGCTGGATCAGGAAATCACCACCGAAGACCTTGCTGTTGTCATAACCGAACGCGTTGAGCGCACTCTGGTTGAAGGCCGGCGCCGGGCTGGTGTCCGGACGGTCGGCACGCACGCCCATGGTCAGGGTCAGGTTGCTGTTGACGTACCAGGTATCCTGCACGAACAGGGCCAGGTTGCTGAACTTGTAGTCAGCAGCGATCGAGCCCGGCTGGTTTTCCTTGTTGTAGACGTAGGTCTGCCAGATGCCGTTCTGGAAGTTGTCCAGGCCGTAGAAGGTGTAGGTGCCCCAGGTGTTGGCGCCGAAGTAGTTGTAGATGTCGTTGGTGTCGTACGAGGCACCGAACTTAACGTCGTGGTCGCCCAGGGTCCAGGTAGCCGCGGCGTAGTAGTTCCACGCCTTGGTCTGCAGGATGTTGTCCTGCGAGTTGGCTTCGGTACCCAGGTACAGCGAATCACCCTGCGGGGTGGTCGCGTTGCGCGGGAAATAGATGCGGATGCTCGGCGCGTTGGTCGACACTTCACGGATGGCCGAGTACTCGCGGTACGAAGCCTTCAGCTCGGTGGAGAAGTTGTCACTCCAGTCACTGAACAGCTGGGCGACGTAGCTCTCGTTGGTCTTGGCGTGCTGGTACCAGTACGAGCTCAACGACGCGGTCGAGGTCGAGTTCATGCCGTTGATGCGCAGCTTGTCCTGCTCGAGCTTGCTGTAACGGATGTTGGCGCGGTGGTTCTCGCTGATGTTCCAGTCCAGCTTCAGCGCGTACTCTTCCAGGCTCGTGTCGCCGTTGCTTTCGGTGCCGCCGGCATCGAAGCCGTAGACGTCCTTGGCAATCTGCTGCGCACGGGTAACGTCAGCCATGGTGAAGTTGGCATTGGCCTTGCCCAGCGCGGTGCCGGAGATGTCGGCACCCGGAGCGGCCTGCTCGAACTTCTCGTAGTTGGCGAAGAAGAACAGCTTGTCCTTGACCAGCGGACCACCCAGGGTCATGCCGTAGGTCTTTTCCTTGGTGAAGCCCTTGAACGGCTGGCCTTCCGGGTTGTCACCGAACCAGTCGCCGTCACGGTAGGTGCCGTACACCGAACCGTGGAATTCGTTGGTACCGGACTTGGTCACCGCGTTGACGGTGGCACCGGCGGCGGCAGCGATGCTGACGTCGTAGTTGGACAGGTTGATGTCCAGCGCTTCGATGGCTTCCATCGCGACCGGCTGGCGGCGGGTCGGCATGTTGTTGCCTTCCAGGCCGAAGGTGTCGCTGGCCGAGACGCCGTCGATGTTGATCGAGTTGAAGCGCGGGTTCTGGCCACCGGCCGAGATCGAGCCCGAGGCGCGGTCGATGAAGGTCACGCGCGGGTCAAGGCGCATCAGATCCTGGATGTTGCCGCCGATGGACGGCGCAACTTCGATCTGCTGCTGGCTGAGGTTGGTGCCCGAGCCCATCTTGGTGGCGCTGAACACTTCCGAACCACCGCCGACGGCGGTGACCTGCACGGTGTCCAGGTTGGTGGCGGCGGCCAGGTCACCGGTCAGGGTGGCGTTGATGGTGCCGGTCTGGTTCACGCCCAGGTAGACGCCATCTTCGGTCTTGGTGCCTTCACCCGGCTTGGTGATGGTGATCGAGTACGGACCACCCACGCGCAGGCCGCGGGCGTTGTAGCGACCGGCCGCATCGGTGGTGGCACGCGAAACGGTGCCCGACTCGGTGTGGGTGATGGTGACTTCAGCACCGGCGACGGGCTGGCCGGCGCGGGAGATCACCTGGCCGCCGACACCGGCAGAGGTGCTCTGGGCGAAGGCGGGGGCGGCGGCAAGTGCAGCCACGAGACCAAGGGTAAGCTTGGACATCCGGAGTGGGTGGGTCATTTTTCGGTAGCCTCGATGCGAGTTGGCGATGGCGGAAAAAAAAGCGCATCCAAGCAGCCTTGCGGGCGGCTGACTGGACATTTATCTGGGGTTCCCTACCGTGAACAGCAGCTGCCGCAACGGTTAACACTAGATTAACACGCTACGCCTTCAATGTGACGGTTGTGCGACAAACGGCACGGGATCGCAACGCGATCGTGACGGAACCTTCATTCCGTCTTATCGTCCAGCTAACTGGCGACAGTAATGTGACTGGCGTCAAGTACCTGCCCTCGCCATGCCACCCCGGCAGGCGAAAGCAGCGCAACGGCCGCAGCGGCGGCGGTTTCCGGGCCCTGGGCGGTCGGATCCTGGTCAACTGAATAGGCTCGGGCGCGAAGCGCGGTGCGCAATGGGCCCGGATACAGGCCACTGACCCGGACCGGGCTGCGGCCAAGCTCGTCGTGCAGGCTGGCAATCAGGCCGCGCAGCCCATGCTGGGCCACGCCATAGCCGCCCCAATAGGCCTGCCCCACCCGTTCCGGCGCATCGACGGCGAATACCATCGCTGCATCGTCCTGCCGCTTCAACAGCGGAAGGCAGGCCTGGGCCAGCCAGGCCGGCGCGGTCAGGGTGACGTGCACGGCGCGGGCGAAACTGGCCGGGTCGGCCAGCTCGAAGGGGGTCAGCCCCGGAAAGTGCGCGGCGCACACCAGCAGCCCATCCAGCCGCCCCAGCTCGCGCTGCAGGGCCTGGGCCAGTTCGGCGTAGTCATCGGGACCGGCGCCTTCCAGGTCCAGCGGGTACAGCAGGGGCTCGGGGCCGACGGCCTGCACCTGGGCATAGACCCGGTCCAGCCGCCGCGGCTTGCGCCCCATCAGGACCACCGTGGCCCCGGCTTGGGCGGCCGCAACCGCTGCGGCACTGCCCAGCCCGCCACCGGCACCGGCGATGAGCACCACGCGGTCCTGCAGGGGACGGCCATCGCGCGCCGCATCGGTCGCCGACGTCGATGGCCAGGCACTCATCCCTGGGTGGCCTCTTCAACGATGCGCTTGAGTTCGCCGGCCTCGAACAGTTCCATGACGATGTCGCAGCCGCCGATCAGCTCGCCGTGGATGAACAGCTGCGGGAAGGTCGGCAGGTTGGAGAAGCGCGGCAGGTTGGCGCGGATCTCCGGTTCTTCCAGCACATTGACCGTACGCAGGGCGACGGCACCGGCCGCCATCAACGCCTGCACGGCGCGGCTGGAAAAGCCGCACATCGGGTATTGCGGGGTGCCCTTCATGAACAGCACGAGCGGGTAACGATCCACCTCGGCCTGGATTTGCTGCATTACCGCCACACCTCACTCCTTGCTTCGCCGGACAAACCGACCGCAGTGGTCGGCTAGACTGCCCACGGTAGCCGCCATTGTAAGCCGATGGAACCGGCTGCCGCCGTCCCTTGGCCACGAACCTGTCCATGCCCGTCGAATTGCCTGCCCTGCCCTACCTTCCCGGCTCCCTGCAGCCGCACCTGTCCGCGCAGACCGTGGAACTGCACCACGGCCGCCACCATCGCGCCTATGTGGACGCGGTGAATGCCGCCATCGCCGGCACCGAATGGGAGGAGGCGCCGCTGGAAGACATCGTCCGCCAGGCCCAGGGCACGCTGTTCGACGCGGCCGCCCAGGCCTGGAACCACGGTTTCTACTGGCAGTGCCTGCGGCCGCGCGGCGGCGGCGAGCCGCAGGGCCGGCTGGGCGAGCTGGTCAAGCGCCAGTTCGGCGACGCCCAGCGCCTGCGCGAGGAATTCAACCGCGCTGCGCTGGGCGTGTTCGGTTCGGGCTGGGTCTGGCTGGTGCAGCACCCCGGCGGCCAGCTCGGCATCCAGGCCACCCGCAACGCGGGTACGCCGCTGACCGGCGACAGCACCCCGCTGCTGTGCTGCGATGTGTGGGAACACGCGTACTACACCGACTACCAGAACGAGCGCGCGCGCTATCTGGAGGGGTTCTGGCAGCTGATCAACTGGGAGTTCGCCGAGAGCCAGCTGCGCTGAGGGGGCTGCTGCTCTGGTAGATGCCCGCCTTGGTGGGCATTGCCGGCCAACGGCCGGCACTACCCGATTCAGCGATTGCGCAGCGCGTGCACCGCAGGCGCCACCTGGTCCTGGCGGTCCAGCTCCAGGCCGACCTGCACCAGCGCATCGGCCAGCGCATCGGCATCATCGTCACGCAGGGTGGCATGGCCGACTTTGCGACCCTCACGCGGCTGCTTGCCATAGTCATGCCAATGGCCACTGGCCTGGCCCAGTACCGGCGCCGCATCGGGCATCGCACCCAGCCAGTTCAGCATGCAGGCATGGCCGAGCATGCGGGTGCTGCCCAGCGGCAGGCCCAGCACGGCACGCAGATGGTTCTCGAACTGCGAGGTCTCGCTGCCTTCGATGGTCCAGTGGCCGGAGTTGTGCACGCGCGGTGCCATCTCGTTGGCCAGCAGCTCGCCATCACGGCAGAACAGCTCCAGCGCGAACACACCCACGTAGCCTAGGTGCTCGGCCACGCGGCGCGCGTAACCAATCGCCGCCTCATGCTCGGCATCGGACAGCACGGCCGGGGCCACGCTTGCCGACAGCACGCCATCGACATGCCAGTTGCCGGTGACCGGCCAGGCCTGGAAGCTGCCGTCGCGGCCACGCACGGCGACCACGCTCACTTCGCGCTGGAACGCAACGAAGCCCTCCAGGATCAGACCGGTGCGCTCGACCTGGGCGCCGAGGGCGTCCCATGCGGCATCGATGTCGGCCTCGCTGCGCAGGCGGAACTGGCCCTTGCCGTCGTAGCCCAGGCGACGGGTCTTGAGGATGCAGGGCAGGCCGAACTCGGCGGCCTTGGCGGCCAGTTCGTCGCGGCTGCGGATATCGGCGAAGGCTGGCAGCGGGATGCCCAGCTGCTGGAACAGGGTCTTTTCGCTCAACCGGTCCTGGGCAACGGCCAGCGCCGACGGCGGCGGGTAGACCGGCACCTGCTCGGCCAGCCACTGCGCGCTGTCGGCCGGCACGTTCTCGAAATCGAAGGTGACCACGTCGACTTTGGCGGCAAATGCGGCCAGCGCGTCGCGGTCATCGAACGCCGCCACGGTGAGTGGCGCCAGCGGGCCACTGCAGGCATCGGCAGCCGGGTCATACAACTCGAAGTGCAGTCCCAGCGGCGCACCGGCCAGTACCATCATGCGGGCGAGCTGGCCGCCACCCAGGATGCCGACGGTCAGGCTCATTGGCGCGGATCGTCGTGGGCCATGACATCTTCGGTCTGGCGGGTGCGGAAGGCTTCCAGCGCCTGGCCGATGGCCGGCTGGTCGCTGGCCAGCATCGCTGCGGCGAACAGCGCCGCGTTGGACGCGCCCGCATTGCCGATGGCGAAGGTCGCGACCGGGATACCGGCCGGCATCTGCACGATCGAGAGCAGCGAATCCATGCCGTTGAGGGCCTTGGACTGCACCGGCACGCCCAGCACCGGCACGGCGGTCTTGGCGGCAATCATGCCCGGCAGGTGCGCGGCCCCGCCGGCACCGGCGATGATCGCGCGCAGACCGCGCGGGCCCGCCTCTTCTGCGTAGCTGAACAATACGTCCGGGGTGCGGTGGGCGGAGACCACCTTCACTTCGAACGGAACACCCAGGGCTTCAAGCTTCTGGGCGGCGTGCTGCATGGTTTCCCAGTCGGAGCGGGAACCCATGACGATGCCGACAAGCGGCGCGATCGGATTGGGGGTCATTGGCCGTCACCTGCCTTAAAGACGTATTCTAGCCGTCTTCCACGCAAGACGAAGAACCATGGATCGCAAGCTGCTTGACCTGCTGGTGTCGCCGGACACCCGCCAGCCCCTGTCCCTGCTGGATGGCAAGGGCCTGGAAGCCCTCAACAAGGCCATTTCCGCCGGCTCGGTCAACAAGGCCGACGGCAACCCGCTGGCCCAGCCGCTGCGCGAAGCGCTGGTCACCCGCGACCGCAAGCAGGTGTTCCGGGTTGACGACGGCATTCCGGTGCTGCTGGCCGAAGAGGCCATCGCGACCGCGCAGGTCGCCGACTTCCCCGCCGCATGACCGCCCTGCCGACGCCGGATGCGGCCCTTGTTGCGGCCGATGTCGCCCGCGCGTTGGCCGAGGACCTGGGCAGCGGTGACGTCACCGCCGCCCTGCTGCCCGACCAGGCCGACAGCGCCTACCTGCTGTGCAAGCAGGACGATGCGGTGATCGCCGGGCGCCCTTGGTTCGACGCCACCCATCGGGCGCTCGACCCGGACGTCCGCATTGAATGGCGCGTGGCCGAGGGCGACCGCGTCGCCGCCGGCACCGTGCTGGCCCTGCTGCACGGGCGCAGCCGCAGCTTGGTCAGCGCCGAGCGCACCTCGCTGAATTTCCTGCAGACCCTGTCCGGCACCGCCACCACCACCGCCCGTTACGTGGCCGCGGTGGCCGGCACCGGCACGCGCATCCTCGATACCCGCAAGACCCTGCCCGGCCTGCGCCTGGCGCAGAAGTACGCAGTGCGCTGCGGCGGTGGCGACAACCACCGCTTCGGCCTGTACGACACGGTGATGCTGAAGGAAAACCACATCCGCGCGGCCGGCTCGCTGCCCGCCGCCGTGGCTGCCGCGCGCCAGCAGTGGCCGTCGTTGCCGCTGGTGGTGGAGGTGGAAGACCTGGACCAGCTGCAACAGGCACTGGATGCCGGCTGCGAGCGCATCCTGCTGGACGACTTCGATGCCGCGCTGCGCCGCGAGGCCGTGCGCATCACCGCCGGCCGCATTCCGCTGGAAGTCTCCGGCAGTGTCGGCCTGGATGGATTGCGGGCGATTGCCGAGGACGGCGTGGACTGCATTTCCATCGGCGGCCTGACCAAGCACGTGCAGGCCATCGACCTGTCGCTGAAGCTGGGGCCGCCGCCGGGTTGAGGGGGGATCTGACCCCATGTTCAATCCCGTTCTCACACCCTGCGTTCACGACGGCACTGCGACGCTGCGGCCATCCCCCACAGGAGCCACGCATGCGCCGGATGCTGTTGCCTGCCTGCCTGCTGCTGGCCACCGCGCCGCTGTCAGCCGCCGCCGCCGAAGCCTGCGACGTGCCACCCCGCTTCGGCCTCAGTCCGTTGGCGATCTCCATCCGCAATGCCGCCTGCAACGAACACCGGCTTTGGTACCGCCCCTTCATCGACCGCGAGGGACGCGCGGCCAGCCTCAGCGTCACCGAGGCGGAGAACGAGAACCTGGCCGACAACGGCCTGATCGCCTGGCAACGCGTGGCCAGCTACTGGCGCGACAGCGGCACGCTCAACGCGATGGGCAGCATTCCCGGCGCCAGCAGCTGCCTGGCGCCGCTGGGCACGCGCTACACCGACAGCGACTGCCGCGCCTTCCTGGTCGACAACCCGTGGTCGGCCGCCTTCATTTCATGGGTGATGACCCGTGCCGGGGTACCTGGCTTCAACACCTCGCCGCGGCATATCGATTACATCCGCGCCGCCTACCAGGCCGGGCCATCCGGGGTGCCGTACCGGCTGGTGGACCCGGCCACGGCAAAGCCGGCGCCGGGTGACCTGCTGTGTTTCCTGCGTGACCGCAGCACGACGCTGAGCTACAGCGGCCTGGTGCAGGCGCTGGGCAACGGCTCGGTCGGGCATTGGAAATCGCACTGCGAGGTGGTGGTGGCGGCAAACCTGGGCGGCGACCAGACGCTGTACCTGGTCGGTGGCAATGTGATGAACACTGTGGCCATGCGCCTGCTGCAGCTGGACCGCAGCGGACGCATCCAGCTGCCGCCGGCACGCTCGCGCGACAGTACCGGCGTGGAGCCCAGCTGCACGCCCGGGCGCGAAGACGAATGCAGCTTCAACCGCCAGGACTGGGCGGCACTGCTGCAGTTGAATGCCGCTGCGCCCGCCACCGTCGCCCCGCCCGCTGCAGCGGCCGAACCTGCGGGAAATCGCTGACGATCACGCTTGATCCCGCGCCGCTTCGCCGCCATCTTGGCTGCATCGACTCAAGACACTCCGTGCCATGCCCACCCTGCTCCTGTTGCTGATCGCTGGCGGTATCGTCTATTTCTTCTGGAATGCCGCGCGCTCGGCCGCCGAACGCGCCGTCGAACTGGGCCGCAATGCGTGCCGCGCGGCCGATGTGCAGTGGCTCGACCAGGCCGTGCATGCCACCGGCATGCGGCTGTCCCGGGGTGAGGATGGCCGGCTCGGCTTCGAGCGCACCTTCAAGTTCGAGTATTCCTATGACGGCATGGACCGCCATGTCGGCCGCATGGTACTGCGCGGCGACCAGCTGGTCTCGTTCACCGGCCCGGGCGCGGCGCGGATCAGCCAGATCCGCGCGGATGTGGAAGATGCCGAGGATGTGTAGGCGGTGACGGCGTGCCGACCAACGGTCGGCACCCACCCGTTATTTGACTACGCGCAGGGTCGGGCGACCCTTCGGTGGCGGCCGGTCATCCGGCGGCGTGTCATCCGACGGGGTCTCGCCTTCGTGCAGCAGTTCGTCGCTGGTCGCTGCCGGTTCGGTGCCCGGGATGTCATCCGGCAATGCCATGCCCTGCCCGGTCTCGCGCGCGTACACGGCCAGCACCGCGCTGATCGGCACCTGCACCGGATAGCTGGTGCCGGAGAAGCGCGCCGAGAAGCTCACCATCTCGTTGTTGATCATCAGCTGCACCACCGCCCGTTCGGCGATGTTGAGCACCACCCGGCCATCCTTCACCGCCGAAGGCGGGACGTGGACGCCGGGAACACCAGCATCGACCAGGATGTGCGGGGTCAGCTGGTTGTCGTTGATCCATTCCACCAGTGCCCGCAGCAGGTACGGGCGGTGGCTGGTCATGTGGAAGAAGTCGTCGGTCATGCGTGAAGTGTACGCGCCCGACGCCCCTGCCGGGGTGGATCGCCTGCACGCCGGTGGGCATGCAGACGGGATGCGGCCTCCGGATTCAGCCCGGCAGGTCGCGCAGCTTCTTTTCCTGTTCGGTCAGGCTGCGGACGAAACCGGGGTGACGGAAGATGCGGTTGCCGTAGTCCTCGATGGCCTTGCCATCCTTGGGCAGCGGCACATCCAGCGACTGCAGGCGCCAGATGATAGGTGCCATCGCGCAGTCGGCCAGGCTCATTTCCGGATTGAGGAAGAACTTGCTGGCCTTGAACAGCGGCAGCGAGGCGGTCAGCAGTTCCTTCAGCCGTTTGCGGCCGGCCTCGGCCTGGGTCTTGTTGCCCAGCTGGATGGCCTGCACCTGCGGCACCCAGTCGTGTTCGATGCGCAGCATCGCCAGGCGGATGCGCGCACGCGAGAGCGGATCGACCGGCATCAGCGGCGGATGCGGGTAGCGCTCGTCGAGGTACTCGCTGACCACCGAAGCGGCGTACAGCACCAGCTCACGTTCGACCAGGGTCGGTACCGAGTGGTAGGGATTGAGGTCGATCAGATCTTCAGGCGGGTTCTGCGGGTCGACGGGAACGGAGTCATAGGTGACCCCCTTGGCCGCCAGGACCAGGCGGACCCGGTGGCACAGGACATCATCATTCGAGGAAAACAGCGTCAGTGTATTGCGCATGCGTACGCTCGCCGCCATCAAAGGCTCTCCCACGACAGGAGACCGCCTGCCGCATCGGCGCCGCCAGCACCGTGCCGGCGGTCGACTCCTCCCCGAGTGTGCAACCGACCATCACAAAAGCCAATAGCCTTTGCGCATGGCCGGCGGCAGAATCAGTGCACGTCCTTCCAGTACTCCTTTTTCAGCAGGTACAGCAGGAACGTCAGCAGGGCCAGGAACAGGATCACCCACACGCCCAGCTGCTGCCGCTTCAACGCGGCCGGCTCACCGGCGTATTCAAGGAAGTTGGTGATGTCCCGCACGGCCTGGTCGTACTGCCCGGCATCGACACTGCCCGGTGTTTCGATGCGCAGGCCGGTGACCGGCGGATCCATCCCCGGCGCTTCGGCCTTGCCGTGCACGGCGTGCTGCAGGCCCTGCATCTCCCACAGCGGGTTGGGCATGGATGCATTGGCGAACAGCGCATTGTTCCAGCCCAGCGGGCGGCTGCTGTCCAGGTAGAACGACTTGAGGTAGGTGTAGACCCAGTCGCTGCCGCGCACCCGCGAAATCAGGCTGAGATCCGGCGGCATCTTGCCGAACCATTTCTCCGCCTGTTCCTTGGGCATGGCCACCGGAACCGGATCACCAATGGCCGAGCCGGTGAAGTTGAGGTTGGCCATCACCTCCTCCTCACTCAGCCCCAGGTCCTGTGCCATGCGCGAATAGCGCAGGTACTTCAACGCATGGCAGCCGGAGCAGTAGTTCATGTACAGCTGCGCGCCGCGCTGCAGGGATGCGCGGTCACCGAGGTCGTTGCCGGCCTGCAGCAGCTTGGTGCCACCTTCGGCGGCGGAGGCCAGGAAACTGCCCAGCATCAGGGTGGCCGTCAGGGCCAGCCGGACCATCCAGCGATCAGTCATGGGTGGTCACCCTCTCCGGTACCGGCTTGGTTCTGTCCAACCTTGTCCATAGCGGCATGGTGATGAAGAACGCGAAGTACAGGAAGGTCAGTACCCGCCCGACGTAGGTTTCATGCGCATCGGTACCGGGGCCGGAACCGATCACGCCCAGCCAGACGAAGCACACGGCGAACACGCCCAGCAGCACCTTCGAGAGCACGCCGCGGTAGCGGTAGGACTTGACCTTCGCACGGTCCAGCCACGGCACCAGGAACAGGATCGCGATGGCCGAGAACATCACCAGCACGCCGCCCAGCTTGTTGGGCACCACGCGCAACATCGCGTAGTATGGCGTGTAGTACCAGACCGGCTTGATGTGCTCGGGCGTCACCAGGCGGTTGGCCTCGGTGAAGTTGTCGTGCTCCAGGAACAGGCCACCGAAGGCCGGTGCGAAGAAGATGATGAAGGCGGCGATGATCAGCAGGAAGCCGGCGCCGACGCCATCCTTGAGCGTGTAGTACGGATGGAAGGGAATGCCATCGGCCGGCGCGTTCGGCGACCAGCGGTTGCCCTTGGGCCCCTTCTTGATCTCCACGCCGTCGGGGTTGTTGGAACCCACTTCATGCAGCGCGCCCAGGTGCAGCACCACCAGCAGCAGCAGCACCAGCGGCAGGGCGATGACGTGCAGGGCGAAGAAGCGGTTGAGCGTTGCATCACTGGGCAGGTAGTCGCCCATGATCCATTCGGTCAGGCCATTGCCGATGACCGGTATCGCGCCGAACAGCGAAATGATGACCTTCGCGCCCCAGAACGACATCTGGCCCCACGGCAGCACGTAGCCCATGAAGGCTTCGGCCATCAGCACCAGGTAGATCAGCATGCCGAGGATCCACACCAGCTCGCGCGGCTTCTGGTAACTGCCGTACATCAGGCCGCGGAACATGTGCAGGTAGACCACGATGAAGAACAGCGAGGCCCCGGTGGAGTGCATGTAGCGGATCAGCCAGCCCCACTCCACATCCCGCATGATGTATTCGATGGAACCGAACGCCTCGGCGGCGTTGGTCTTGTAGTGCATCGTCAGGAAGATGCCGGTGACGATCTGGTTGACCAGCACCAGCAGCGCCAGCGAGCCGAAGTAGTACCAGAGGTTGAAGTTCTTCGGCGCGTAGTACTCGCTGACGTGCTTGCGGTAGACCGGCATCAGGCCGGGCGCGCGGGCGTTGACCCAGTCGGCCACGCCGCTGGCGGTACGGCTGAGGATATTGGCCATCAGGCTGCCCCCTGCGGATCGACACCGATGATGATGGTGTTGTCGTCCTGGTAGTGGTGCGCGGGCACCTTCAGGTTGATCGGCGCCGGCACGTCCTTGAAGACGCGGCCGGACATGTCGAAGCGCGACTTGTGGCAGGGGCAGAAATAGCCGCCCTTCCACTGCGGGTCGTAGGGCTCGGGCCGGATCTCGGCCACCATTTCAGGCGAGCAGCCCAGGTGCGTGCACAGCCCCACCAGCACGGAGATGTCCGGCTTGATCGAGCGCAGCTCGGGGTTCTGCTTGAGCACGTAGTCCGGCTGCTGGTCCTTCTCGCCGGACTCGGGGTCCTTGAGACGGCCATCCAGCCCATGCAGCGCGTCGAGGATGGCCTTGGACCGTTTGACGATCCAGATCGGCTGGCCACGCCATTCCACGATCAGGCGTTGGCCTTCCTGCAGGGCGCTGATGTCGGCCACCACCGGTGCGCCGGCAAGCTTGGCGCGGGCACTGGGGTTCCAGGATTTGATGAAAGGAACTGCGGTGAATCCGACGCCGACGGCGCCCACCACGGCTGTGGTGGCAGAAAGAAAACGCCGACGTCCGGTGTTGACTGGATCGTGTACCCCATCGTTGGCCATCCGGCACTCCGATATTGATTAGGTAGCTTTAAGGCTGCCAGCGGATCCGGTGGGGGCCAGAGCCGCATTGAATCATGGGCGAGTGTAGCGGAACCGTCGCGCGCCACACAACGCGGTGCAACAAAATTTTGAACGTATGCCAACGGCTCGCCGCTTCGCTCGCCAGGCATGGTCTGGCGCTACTGGTGGCTTAGTGCCGTGCGGTAGCGGTCGGCCAGCTGGCCGACGCGGCGCACGTAGTACTGGGTTTCACTGTACGGCGGCACGCCACCGTGGCGGTCGACCGCGCCTTCGCCGGCGTTGTAGCCCGCTGCGGCCAGGGTCAGGTCGCCGTTGAAGCGCTTCAACAACCAGGCAAGATACTGCACGCCGCCACGGATGTTCTGGCCGGCGTCGTAGGAATCACTGACCCCGAAGCGTGCCGCGGTCGGCGGCATCAGCTGCATCAGGCCCTGCGCACCGGCGCGGCTGAGCGCGGTCGGGTTGTAGGCCGACTCGGCATGGATGATCGCACGCACGATCGCTTCGTCCACGCCGAACTCGCGCGCGGCCGAGGCGATTTCAGTCTGGAACGAGGTGGTGTTGAGGCGCACGCTGCCGAAGTCGACGCGCGGATTGACCCCACACGCGAAGCAACGCTCCATGAAACTGTAGCGGATGGTGCGCACCGGGCCCAGATTGGCCACCTGGGTGGGGCGTGCACTGGTGTAGTGGCGCACCCCGTCCTGCATGTAGGAATAGACCTGGCCACTGACCATGCGGCCACCGCGCGAGGCAGCGGCCGGCTTCGGCGCGGGTGTGGCGGCGATGGCCGGACTGGCCGCACTGGCAGCCACGGCCACCGGATTGCGTTCGGCACTGGCCACCTGGGCCGTGGTTGCACTGGCGCTTTGAACTGGCGCGGCAGCCGGCACCGCGCGCGGCGCGGCCGGACGGCGGGTATCGCGGCTGTAGCTGATGCTGCTGCAACGCGCGCCGGGCACGCGCTTGCTGACATAGCTGGTGACGCCGTCGGCACCCAGACACTTGAACAGGGTGCCGGCGCTGGCCGGCGCAGCGGTCAGCGCAGCGATGATGATCGCCGTTGTCCCCAGTATCCCCTTCATGGCGGCGAGTGTCCCAGCTTCGCCGGGGCTTGCCAAGCCGCCCGGCTCAGTCCGTGACCGCCGGCACAGCCAGCAGCTGGCCCAGGCCCGCCAGGCGCTGGGCCAGTTCGTCGCGCAGTTCCACCGGAGAGGTCCACAGGGCCAATGGCAGCCGGTCCAGGCTGAGGATCTGCGCCAGCATCATGCCGCGGCTCTCCGCGCCCATCCGCAGCAGGCAGTGGTCGGCACCATCCGCCTCCAGCACCCCGCACCACGGTGGAATGCGACCCTCCAGCTCGGCTTGGCTGCCGGCCAGGCGCAGGGTGGCCTGCAGGGTGAAAGGCGCCTGGCTGACCGCCTGCCGCACCATCACGTCGGGCGGCGCCGGGGTGCGCCGGTGCAGACCGCGGCCGGGCTGCAGCTGCACCACGCCCATCCGGTCCACGCGCAGGGTGCGCCAGTCCTCGCGAAGCAGATCCCAGGCCAGCAGGTACCAGCGCCGGCCGTAGTTGACCAGATGCTGAGCCTCGACCTGGCGCTGGGTCACTACGTCCTGCGCGCTGCGGTACTCAAAGGACAGGCGTGCGGCCTGCCGGCAGTGCTGGGCCAGACGGCCGAGCAGGCGCGCATCGGTGGCCGGCAGGTCGGACAGGGTGGCGGTGGCTGCATGCACCTCGCCGGCCTGCTGGCGGCGCCGCGCCGGCACCAGCGGGTCAAGCTTGGACAGCAGGCCACGGGCGGTTTCGTCGATGCCCGACACGGTGGCCGAGGCGGCCCTCAGGGCGATGGCCAGGGTCGTGGCCTCGTCCTCGTCCAGCAGCATCGGCAGCACCGGGGCGCCGGCGCCAAGCCGGTAGCCGCCGCCTACCCCGGCCGAGGCCTGCACTGGATAGCCCAGCTCGCGCAGGCGCTCGATGTCGCGGCGGATGCTGCGCCGGTCCACGCCCATGCGCTCGGCCAGTTCCGCGCCGGACCAGTGCCGGCGGGCCTGCAGCAGGGCGATCAGTCGCAGCAATCGATGGGCGGTATGGCGCATGAAGGATCGAGGACAGAAGTCGTCCGCGATTGTGCCCGAGGATGGCCTTCCGCATCACCACCCATCGCAAGGAGCCCTGCCATGACTGCACGCCAGATCACCCTCTACCACGCCGCCCGTTCCCGCTCGAGCGGCGCCGTCGCCCTGCTGGAGGCACTGGGCGCCGACTACCGGCTGCACGTGCTGGATCTGAAGTCCGGCGCCAACCTGGCCCCGGCCTACCTGGCCATCAACCCGATGGGCAAGGTGCCGGCGATCATCCACAACGGCGCGCTGGTGACAGAACAGGTCGCCATCTATCTCTACCTGGCCGACCTGTACCCCGAAGCCGGCCTGGCGCCGCCGATCGGCGATGCGCAGCGCGGCCCCTACCTGCGCTGGATGGCGTTCTACGGCGCCTGCTTCGAGCCGGCGATGATCGACAAGGCCCTGCACCGCGACCCGCCACCGCGGATGATGTCGCCCTACAACGATGCCGAGACCGTGCTGCAGGTGATCGAGGCGCAGCTGGCGCAGGGTCCGTACCTGCTGGGCGAGGCGTTGAGCGCGGCGGACATCCTGTGGGGCAATGCGCTGGGCTGGATGCGCGAGTTCGGGCTGGTGCAGCCGGCCCCGGCGACCGCAGCCTATATTGATCGGATGGGCACGCTGGCCGCGTTCGACCGCTCGCGGCAGATCGACACCGAGCTGGTGGCGGCGTAAAGGTTCCCGCTGTAGAGCCGAGCCCATGCTCGGCTGGTTTCAGGTAGAGCCAGGCCGTGCCTGGCTGCCCGTGGGCGCGCAGGGCAGCCGAGCGTGGGCTCGGCTCTACAGGAGCGCGCGGGCGGCGTGGGATGCGGGTAGAATTGCCCGCTTTCCCGCCACCCGAATGGATTAAGCGCCATGACCGGGACGCCAGACGTCTTTCCGCCCGCCGCGGGCGGTACCCCGCTCGTTGCCCTGCCCGCCGGTCCGCGCAAGCCCGACCAGGCCAAAGGCAAGCTCTACATCAAGACCCACGGTTGCCAGATGAACGAGTACGACTCGGCCAAGATGGCCGACGTGCTTGCTGCCAGCGATGGCCTGGAACTGACCGACAGCCCGGACGACGCCGATGTCATCCTGGTCAACACCTGCTCCATCCGCGAAAAGGCGCAGGAGAAGGTGTTCAGCCAGCTGGGTGTATGGAAGGGCCTGAAGAACAAGGGCCGCGAGGTCATCATCGGTGTGGGCGGCTGCGTGGCCTCGCAGGAAGGCGAAGCCATCATCAAGCGCGCCCCGTTCGTGGATCTGGTGTTCGGCCCGCAGACCCTGCACCGGTTGCCGGAGCTGATCCGCGCCCGCCGCGAGCAGAAGCGCCCGCAGGTGGACATCAGCTTCCCCGAGATCGAGAAGTTCGACCGCCTGCCGGAACCGCGCGCCGAAGGCGCATCGGCGTTCGTGTCAATCATGGAAGGCTGCTCCAAGTACTGCTCGTTCTGCGTGGTGCCCTACACCCGCGGCACCGAGGTCAGCCGCCCGTTCGAGGACGTGGTGGTGGAAGTGGCGCAGCTGGCCGCCCAGGGCGTGCGCGAGATCAACCTGCTCGGGCAGAACGTCAACGCTTACCGTGGCCCCTACGGTGACGGTGAGTTCGCCGACCTGGGCCTGCTGATCCGCACCATCGCCGAGATCGACGGCGTCGGCCGCATCCGCTTCACCACCTCGCACCCGCTGGAATTCAGCGACTCGCTGATCGACGCGTTCCGCGACGTACCGCAACTGGCCAACTTCCTGCACCTGCCGGTCCAGGCCGGCAGCGACCGCGTGCTGTCGGCAATGAAGCGCGGCTACACCGCACTGGAATTCAAGTCGAAGATCCGCAAGCTGCGCGCGGTGCGCCCGGACATCTCGATCAGCTCGGATTTCATCGTCGGCTTCCCCGGCGAGACCGACGCTGATTTCGAGAAAACCATGAAGCTGATCGAGGACATCGGCTTCGACCACAGCTTCTCCTTCATCTATTCGCGTCGCCCGGGCACCCCGGCGGCCGACCTTGAGGACACGATCAGCGATGCGGAAAAGCACGCGCGCCTGTCGCGCCTGCAGGAACGCATCAATGCGCACGCCGCCGGTATTTCCGAAAGGATGGTCGGCACCGTGCAGACCGTGCTGGTGGAAGGCCCCTCGCGCAGGAACCCGAACGAGCTGACCGGCAAGACCGAGAACATGCGTTCGGTGAACTTCCCGGCGCCGGCGCGTTTGATCGGCCAGTTCGTGGACGTGGTGATCACCGAGGCGCTGACCAATTCGCTGCGTGCGCGTGTAGTGGCGGAGTAAGGCCAGGGCGTGCCGACCAACGGTCGGCACCCACTGCGGCCGGGCGGGCTGGCACATTTTTCACCAGCGCTTCACCTCCCTTGCCGTGCAGGCTCCGCGCGCACTTGTCCACAGCTTTCTTCGGCGCCGATCCACACCCCATGTGGAGAACTGTCGCCCCCCCCCGTCCGCGCGCTAATCTTGTCTCCCCTGGGTCCATCGCGGTGGACGGCGAACCCGCCCCACCCCACGCAATGAAAAGCATCGAGCATCGAGATTTCACCCTGTCGCCGGAAGACAACGAGCGGCTGGCCAACCTGTGCGGCCCCTTCGACGGCCACCTTCGCCAGATCGAGCTGAAGCTCGGCGTGGAGATCGCCAACCGTGGTTTCGTGTTCCGCATCAGCGGGCCTGACGAAGCCATCGTCGAGGCACAGAAACTGATCGAGGCGCTGTACGTCGAAGCCGCCGAGACCACCTTCGACAGCCACGCCATCCACCTGCGCCTGGCGCAGGCCAACGTCGAGCAGATCGCCGAGCGCTCCTACGAAGCGCAGGACGTGGCGATCAAGGTCAAGCGCGGCACGGTGCGCGGCCGCGGCGCCAACCAAGGCCGCTACCTGCACCAGATCGCCACCCACGACATCAACTTCGGCATCGGCCCGGCCGGCACCGGCAAGACCTTCCTGGCCGTGGCCAGTGCGGTGGAAGCCCTGAACGAATCGCGGGTGCAGCGGCTGATCCTGGTACGCCCGGCGGTGGAAGCCGGCGAGAAGCTGGGCTTCCTGCCCGGCGACCTGAGCCAGAAGGTCGACCCCTACCTGCGCCCGCTGTACGACGCCCTGTACGAAATGATGGGCGTGGAAAAAGTGGTGAAGCTGCTGGAAAAGAACGTCATCGAGATCGCGCCGCTGGCCTACATGCGCGGGCGCACGCTCAACGATGCGTTCGTGATCCTGGACGAGGCGCAGAACACCACCATCGAGCAGATGAAGATGTTCCTGACCCGCCTGGGCTATGGCTCCACCGCGGTGGTCACCGGCGATCTGACCCAGACCGACCTGCCCAAGCACGTGAAGTCGGGCCTGCGCGATGCGATCGACGTGCTGCGCGATGTGGAAGGGGTGACGTTCACCTTCTTCGAAGCGCGCGACGTGGTCCGCCATCCGCTGGTGGCACGCATCGTCAACGCCTACGACCGCCGCGACCTGCACCAGCTCAAGCCGGGCGCCGAATAGCCGTACACTGCCGTCACGATCCCGCACAGGAGGTGCCATGTTTCGTTGTTCCGTGATCCTTGCAGCAGCGCTGGCGGTAGTGCCGCTGGCCGCCGCGGCAGCCGGCCCCGTCCCTGCACCGGCAGCAGCGCCGGCGGCGGGGAGGGCGTTCATCGAATACAGCGACATCACCGCACCGCGCCAGGTCGGGCCGTGGCAGATGGTCAACCACAGCTACGACCCGGACAACAAACGGGCCGGGGCAGGATTCTCATATACCCACCCCGACCACGCCGGGGTCATCGCCAGCGTCTATGTCTACCCGGCGGGCCGGATGACCCACGACGCGGCACTTGAACACGGGATGGCGGATTTCCGCAGCGACCTGCGGGCGGCGGTCACGGCCGGGGTCTACAGCGGGCTGGAGGAGCGCGGCAGCAGCGCGTTCAACCTGGCGCTGGCCGATGGCCGCGCCGGAAGCAGCCGCGACGACGCTGCACTTGCCGCGATCGCCAAACGGATGGACAACGGCACCCTCACCGGTCAGAAGCTGCAGCTGCGGATGGATCTGGCGTCCAGCCAGCGCAGGCCTGGCAAGTTGCCGATGCGTTCCAACGGCTATCTGTTCTACAAGCAGCTGTACTACTTCAAGGTGCGCGTGTCCGGCGCGGAGACGCTGATGGACGAGGCCGATTTCCAGGCCCTGGCCGACGCTGCCACGCGAGGGCTGGTGCCGGCCATCGAGGTTGCCAATGTCGGCGCCTGTGCCGACCTGAGCATCGACCTTGCCGAAGGCCAGACCCCGGAGCAGATGGCCGAGGCGGCCACCCGGCAACTCGCCACGCAGATGCGCTACAACTGCCGCGACGCCGCTTGGGCGCCGGCGGAAAACACAGAAGTGGTCAGGATTGACTACGACGCGGGCGACTGGGCGTCGCAGTAGGACGCCACACGCGCGATACTGTCGCCTCTCAGATCTGAATGCCGGAATTGTCATGACCAAGGGCCCTGTCCGCCTCGATGTCGCCGTCAGCTATGCCCTGCCCCGTGCCGGCCTGCCAGCGGCGGTGAGCTTCCGCAAATGGGTGGCTGCCGCCCTGAAGGGGCGCATTCGCGAGGCCGACCTGGCCATCCGCTTGGTCGATGCGAAAGAAGGCCAGTCGCTGAACCGGCACTACCGCGGCAAGGACTACGCCACCAACGTGCTCAGCTTCCCGGCCGAGGTGCCCGAAGGCCTGCCCAAGGGCGTGAAGTTCCCGCTGCTGGGTGACCTGGTGATCTGCGCGCCGGTGGTGGCCCGCGAGGCCGACGAGCAGGACAAGGCACTGAACGCCCATTACGCGCACCTGACCGTGCATGGCGTGCTGCACCTGCTGGGCTGGGACCACGAGGACGACAAGGAAGCCGAGGCGATGGAACAGCTCGAGCGCGAGATCCTGGCCGAGCTGGGCATCGACGATCCGTACGCCGGCGAGCGCTGAGGCGCGCAACGCGCTACTCTGCGGTGGGATCGCCTTGCTGGAGACATGGACGATGACAGGTGAGTTCGCACTCTCCCTTGCCGGGCCTGCGGCCTGCATCCTGATGACGGTTGCAGGCCTGTACGTGGTGCGCCGGATCAGCGTGCGCCACCCCGATGGCCGGCACTGGCTGCTGGGCATGCTGGCGCTGCTGTCGCCTGTGAGCCTGCTGGCGGGCACGGGCATCGGCGCCGCCGCGGCGTATCTACCTTACGGACTCGTGCCTGCGGTGGGGGTCAACGCGCTGACGCTGTCCGCGCTGCTGCTCGTTCTCATCGGTGTGTTCGCCGCCCCCATCAGCTGGCGTGTCGTCGTGCTGCGCCGCCTGCAGCGCGACAGTGGCAGCCTGCCATTCTTCCGCGCAACGAGAACGCAGCTGCTGGCGCTGTTCGTCCTTGCGGCGGCATACATGGGCATCCGCAGCCTCAGCGGCGCAGTTCCCCTGACGCCGATGCTGCAACCCGGCCTGCTGCAGCGGGTGATCGACATCGTCGCAGCCCTGGTCCACCTGGCGCTGGTCGCGATCATCATCACCCTGCCGCTGATGGCGCTGCGTGGCCTGGTCACCACGGCGGTCCAGTCTGCCAGGGCACGCTGGCGCGCGGCAGCGCAGGGCTGATGATGCGTGCGGCCGACCGGCAGCACGCCCCGTCCGACGAGCAGCCCGCTGGGCGGAATGACGTGAAGCCGGAAGGCACGCTGGCCCAACGCGCACGCGCCAGGCCGTTCGCGGCCGGCGCCCACCGCCGCTACCATGGGCACGCATCCTCCATCGCGGATTCCCTGCCTGTGCTGCTGCGCTCTGCCCTTACTGCCCTGCCCCTGCTGCTCGCCTCCCTCGCCGCCCCCGCCTCGGCCGCCCCGCTTGACCTGCCGGCGCTGATCGAATGCCGCCAGGGCGTGACCGAACATGCCGCGCTGGCCCCTTTGCTGGCCGACCCGTTGAAGGCCGTGGCCCAGGGCCTGCAGCCGCTGCCACAGGGCAACCAGTTCATGACCGAGTTCCGCCTGGCCAATCCCATCACCGTGTTCGGCCAGCAGACCGAACGGGTGGCGCTGGCCGGGGCCAGCATCATGGCCGTCCTGGACCAGGCCGACCCGCACCCGCTGGCCAAACAGCTGAAGCTGGAAACCGGCTATGACCAGGACGGCAAGTTCATGGCCGGCCGCGAGGTGGTCAGCCGTGATGTGACCGACCCCAGGACCGGCGAGGCCCAGATCGAGTCGATCATCCTCAGTGTGTCCACGGTGACCAGCCACCCCGGCAAGACCCTGGCCGGCTGCACCTACAGCCTGGACCTGCCGGCCGAGGACGAGGTCCCCGGCGGCACCGACGGCGGTCACTGAAAGCCGCCAACATCCTGCTAGACTGGGGACAACGCCCGGCTTGCCGGGTGCCCTTTTTCCAGAGATGTCTGAAGACGACAGTAGTAGCTCCTCCCAGGAGCCCCATGAAAAGAAGCGCGGCTGGCTGGAACGCCTGACCTCCGCCTTCTCCGGCGAACCCCATACCCGCGACGAGCTGGTCGCTGTCCTGCACACCGCGCAGGACGAGGGTCTGATCGCCGCCGATACCCTGAAGATGATGGAAGGCGCCATTTCGGTGGCCGAGCTGACCGTGGGCGACGTGATGATCTCACGCTCGCAGATGGTCTCGCTGCCGGTCGAGGCGCCCTTCCTGGACCTGATGAAACAGGTCGTCGAATCGGGCCACTCACGCTTCCCGGTACACGGCGAGAACAAGGACGACATCCTTGGCATCCTGCTGGCCAAGGACCTGCTGCGCGGCGTGGTCGCCGACAACGGCCCGGCCAACGTACGCGAGCTGCTGCGCCCGGCGGTGCTGATCCCCGAGGCGAAGAAGCTCAACGTGCTGCTGAAGGAATTCCGCCTGTCGCGCAACCACATGGCCATGGTGGTGGACGAGTACGGCGGTGTCGCCGGGCTGGTCACCATCGAAGACGTGCTGGAGCAGATCGTCGGCGAGATCGACGACGAGCATGACGAGGCAGAGGATCCGTCCGCGCAGATCGCCATCCAGGCCGACGGCCGTTATGTGGTCGATGCGCTGACCGCGATCGGCGATTTCAATGAGCGTTTCGGTGCCACGTTCTCCGACGAGGACTACGACACCATCGGCGGGCTGGTGACCGAAGCCATCGGCCACCTGCCGGAGGTGGGCGACGAACTGGCGCTGGACCGCTTCATGTTCCGCGTGGCGCGCGCCGATGCGCGCCGGGTGCAGGCCTTCCATGTGACGGTGTTGCCGCCGGACGAGCAGGACGACGCTTGAAGCGCCCGGGCCTGATCCTGAGCGTGTGGCTGGCACTGTGCGTGCTGGCCATGGCCCTGCCGCAGGCGGCGTTCGCGCAGGCCATGACTGCCGCGCCGGCCGCCGATGCCGCCGGCTCGCAGCAGGCACCGGCACCGCGCATCGGCGTGGTGACCATGCAGCCGGGCACGGTGTTCTTCGAACGCTTCGGCCACGATGCCATCGTGGTGCTCGACCCGGTCAGCGGCGAGGCGGTCTCGTACAACTTCGGCTATTTCGATCCGTCCGAGGACGATTTCATCAGCCGCTTCGCGCGCGGCGACATGATGTATTACCTGGTGGCACTGCCGCTGCAGCAGGACCTGTCGTACTACGACGAGACCGGCCGCGGCGCCAGCGTGCAGTGGCTGGACCTGCGCCCTGACCAGGCCCGTGCCCTGGCCAACGGCCTGGCCGAGCGGGCCAGGCCGGAGAATGCGCGCTACCACTACGATTACTACACCGCCAACTGCGCCACGATGGTGCGCGACACCCTCGACAAGGCACTGGGCGGCGGACTGCACGCGCAGCTGTCCGGGCGCTCGCGCGGCAATACCTACCGCAGCGAATCAGTGCGCCTGGCCTCGCCGGCACCGTGGATGTGGCTGGGCTTCGACGTCGGCCTGGGGCCGTTCGCCGACCAGCCGCTGTCGCGCTGGCAGGAAGCGTTCGTGCCGATGCGTCTGGCCGATGCCCTGCGCCAGGTGCGCAACAGCGACGGCCGGCCGCTGGTGCAGAGCGAGCAGGAACTGCTGCCGCACCGCATCGCCGCCGAGCCGAAGGAGTTCGCCCGCCGCTGGTGGCCGTGGCTGCTGTGCGGGCTGGTGATCGCCGCCGGCGTGCTGGCCCTGCGCAACCGCCCGCGCCTGCTCGCCGGCATCGCCCTGCCGTTCTGGCTGCTGTGCACCCTGTTGGGTGGCGTACTGGTGTTCCTGTGGGGCTTCAGCATCCACTACGCTGCCTGGGCCAACCGCAACCTGCTGCTGCTCTCGCCGCTGGCAGTGCTGCTGGTGCCGGGCGCCATCGCCCTGCTGCGCCGGCGCGTGCCCGGGCGCATGTTCAGCATCGTTCTGTGGCTGCTGGCTGCGCAGTCCGTGGCAGCGCTGGTCCTGCACTGGCTGAGCCTGCAGGCGCAGTACAACGTGCAGTGGATCGTGCTGCTGCTGCCGGTGCACGTTGCGCTGGCCTGGGTGCTGGGGCGTCGTCCTCACTTGTCCGCAACACCCCGCTGACGCAGGATGGCGGGCATGTCATTGCCCGCCTCTGCTTCCGCACCCGCTTCCCACAACCCTGCCTGCGTCATCAACTGCGTCCACTACGATGACCAGGGCAAGCGCCACGACATCAGCCTGGATGCCATCAGCGATGTGATCGCCAGTGGCAATGGCTTTGTCTGGGTGGGCCTGTTCGATCCCAACGACGATGTGCTGCTGAAACTGCAGGAAGAGTTCTGCCTGCACGACCTGGCCATCGAAGACGCCCGCAACGCGCACCAGCGGCCGAAGGCCGAGGCCTACGGCAACTCGCTGTTCGTGGTGATGACCACCGCGCAGATGGTCGACGAACGCATACAGTACGGTGAAACCCACGCTTTCCTTGGCCCGCGCTTCCTGGTGACCGTGCGCCATGGCGCATCGCTGTCCTACGCGCCGGTGCGCGCGCGGGTGGAACGCGAGCCGCAGTTGCTGAAGATGGGCGCCTCGTATTGCCTGTATGCCGTGGCCGATTTCGTGGTCGACAACTACCTGCCGATCACCATCCGCTTCCGCGACACGCTGGATCTGCTGGAGAAGGACATCTTCGCCGAGACGTACAAGCGCAGCACGGTGACGCGCCTGTACGAGCTGAAGCGCGAACTGAACAAGATGCGCATGGCGGTGGCCCCGCTGCAGGACGTGCTGGCGCAGCTGCGCCGCTACCAGGGCGACCTGATTCCCGACGAAGTGAAGCTGTACGTGCGTGACGTGCACGACCATGCCGCGCGCATCAGCGATGTGATCGATACCCTGCGCGAGATGCTGGGTACGGCGTTGAGCGTGAACCTGTCTCTGGTGACGCTGGCACAGGGCGAGACGGTGAAGCGTCTGGGTGCGTGGGCGGCCCTGCTGGCAGCACCGACGCTGATTACCAGCTGGTACGGCATGAACTTCAGCCACATGCCCGAACTCAACCAGCCGTGGGCGTACCCGTTGATGATCGTCGGCGTCGGCGCGGTGTGCGTGGGGTTGTACCGGTTGTTCAAGCGCGCGAAGTGGTTGTGACCCGCATTGTGTAGAGTCGAGCATGGCTCGACTCTACATGGGCAGCGGCATCAGGCCACGTAGACGGTCTTGATGTTCATGAACTCATGGATGCCGTGGTCGGCCAGCTCACGACCGAAACCCGACTGCTTGCTGCCGCCGAACGGCAGCCGCGCATCGCTCTTGACGATCGCGTTGACGAACGCCGCGCCACATTCCATGCGCTGGGCGAAACGCTCGCCGCGCACCGGGTCGCCGGTCCAGACGCTGCCGCCCAGGCCAAAGCGGGTGTCATTGGCCACGCGCAGCGCCTCGGCTTCATCACTGACCCGGATGACCGCAGCCACCGGCCCGAACAGTTCCTCGTCGTAGGCCGGCATGCCCGGCCCCACCTGGTCGAGCACGGTGGCCGGGTAACCTGCATGGCTGCCGGTGATCGGTTCGCCACCAATCAGGACACGCGCGCCCTTGGCCACGCTGGCCTGCACCTGCGTGTGCAGCTCGTCGCGCAGGTCGGCGCGGGCCATCGGTGCCAGCGTGGTGCCGCGTTCGTTGGGGTCACCGTACTGGCGCTGGCCGGCGGCGTCGACGAAGCGGCGGGTGAATTCATCGGCCACCACATCGACCACGATGAAGCGCTTGGCCGCGATGCAGGTCTGCCCGCTGTTGTCGAAGCGCGACTTCACTGCGGCGGCAACGGCCTTGTCCAGGTCAGCATCCTCCAGCACCACGAAGGCGTCGCTGCCGCCCAGTTCCATCACCGATTTCTTCAACTGGCTGCCCGCATTGGAGGCGATCGAACGCCCTGCCCGCTCGCTGCCGGTCAGGGTCACCGCCTTCACCCGCGCGTCGCGCAGCACCTCGGCGGCCTGGTCATTGTCGATATGCAGCACATCGAACACGCCGGGCGGCAGGCCACCCTCGCGGCACACTGCCAGGATCAGGTCGGCGCACTGCGGCACGTTGCTGGCGTGCTTGAGCAACGCCACGTTGCCGGCCATGAACGCCGGGGCGAGGAAACGGAATACCTGCCAGATCGGAAAATTCCACGGCATCACCGCGAACACGCAGCCGATCGGCTCGTAGCGGACGTAGCTGCGCTGCGCTTCGGTATCGATCAGCTGCGGCTTGAGGTAATCGGCGGCATGTTCGGCGTAGTACTCGCAGGCCACCGCGCATTTCTCGACCTCGGCCAGCGCCTCGGCCTTCAGCTTGCCCATCTCGCCGGTCATCGCCTGCTGCAGTTCATCACGCCGCGCGCGCAGCTGGGCCGCGATCTGCTTGAGGATGGCCCCGCGATCCTGCAGCGAACGTTCGGCCCACGCCGGGAAGGCATCGGCGGCGGCCTGCAGGCGCTGCTCGATCCCGGCAGTGCCGATCAGCTCATGGCGGTAGGTGACCAGGCCGGTGGCCGGGTTGACGATTTCGACGGTCATGGGGGATCTCCATCAGGCAGATCCCCATTGTGCGCCCGCGGCCGTGAGCCGGATGTTGCCGCCACATGGCGGCGGCGTGCCGGCCTCAGCCGTTGTCCTGGCGGGCCAGCTGCAGATCGCGCTGGCGCCGCTTCTCGGCCCGTGCGTTGATGTACCAGCCGATCACTGCGGCAACCGACACGGCCGACACCAGCAGGGTGGCCAGCGCATTGATCTTCGGGCTGATGCCCATGCGGACCGAGGCGAACACCTTCATCGGCAACGTGGTCGAACCCGGTGTGGCGACGAAGCTGGCCACCACGACGTCATCCAGCGACAGGGTGAAGGCCAGCAGCCAGCCTGCCACCAGCGCCGGGGCGATGATCGGCAGAGTGATGCGACCGAACACGGTCAGCCGGCTGGCGCCGAGATCCATCGCCGCTTCTTCCAGCGACAGGTCCATTTCCTGCAGGCGCGAGGACACCACCACGGTGACGAAGCACAGGGTGAAGGTGACGTGGGCGATCCAGATGGTGGTCAGGCCGCGCGCAGGGAAGCCGGGAATGGCGCCCATCGAGGCCAGCAGGGCCATCAGCGAGAAGCCGAGGATCACATCGGGCATCACCAGGGGCGCGGTGACCAGTGCACCGAACACCTGCTTGCCACGGAACCGGCGGAAGCGGGTCATCACCATTGCTGCCAGCGTGCCGAGCACGGTGGACGTACAGGCAGTCCAGAATGCCACCACCAGGCTGGTCCACATCGCCTCCATCAGCGCGCGGTCGGCGAACAGATCGCTGTAGGCGCGGGTGGAAAACCCGGCCCAGACCATCGCCAGCCGCGAGCTGTTGAACGAATAGAACATCAGCAGCAGGATCGGCAGGTACAGGAAAGCAAAGCCGAGCAGCAGTACGCCAAGGCCCAGGCCCTTTGCGGTACGCGGGCTCATGCCTGCTTCCCTTCCAGCAGGCGCTGCTGGGAGCGGTTGAACCAGAGGATGGGCACCAGCAACAGCAGGATCATCGCCACCGCCATGGCCGAGGCACCGGGCCAGTTGCGGTTGTTGAAGAATTCATTCCACAGCTGGCGGCCGACCATCAGTGTTTCCGAGCCGCCGAGCATTTCCGGGATGACGAATTCACCCACCGCTGGGATCATCACCAGCATGCAGCCGGCGATGATGCCCGCCTTCGACAACGGCAGGGTGATGCGCAGGAAGGCCTGCCACGGCTTGGCGCCGAGATCGTAGGCCGCTTCCAGCAGGCGATGGTCATGCTTGACCAGGTTGGCGTACAGCGGCAGCACCATGAACGGCAGGTAGCAGTAGACGATGCCGATATAGGCCGCCGTCGGCGTGTCGATCAGCTGCAGCCTGGGCAGGCCCATGCTGGTCATCAGCGACTGCAGGCCGGTGAACTGCAGGAACTGGTCGAGCAGGCCATTGCGGTCCAGGATCGCCTTCCACGCGTACACGCGGATCAGGAACGAGGTCCACGACGGCAGCACCACCAGCATCATCGCCACGTTGCGCGCGGCCGGCGACATGCGCGCGATGGCATAGGCCATCGGGTAGCCGATCAGCAGGGTGAGCAAGGTGGAGATGGCCGCGATCCTGATCGAGCTGAGGAAGGCCTGGGCGTAGATCGAATCGCGGAACAGCGCCAGGTAGTTTTCCAGGTTCAGCTTCAGCGAGAACGCGCCATCGACGTACTGCAGCAGCCAGGTGTACGGCGGCGAGCCGACCCGGCTGTGCGAGAAGCTGATCATCAGCACGATCAGGAACGGCACCGCGAAGAACAGCAGCAGCCACAGGTAGGGAATGCCGATGACCGTGGCACGCGTGCCCGGCAGCCAGCGCTTCAGGCCTGCGGCGCTCATGAGGTCAGCACCACGCCGTCGTTGTCGCGCCAGTGCACCCACACCTCGTCGCCCCAGGTCAGGCCATCGCTGGCCCAGCGCTGCGAGTTGGCGAAGTTGGCCAGCACCTTGGCACCGCTGGGCAGGCGCACGTGGTAGACAGAGTGGCTGCCGAAGTAGGCGATGTCCTCGATCACGCCCTGCGCCTTGTTGGTATGACCTTCCGGTTCGTCCTTGCCGATCATGACCTTCTCCGGGCGCAGCGCGAATGCAACCGGCTGCCCTTCGTAACAGGTGATGCCGTGGGCGATGTAGACCGGCGCCGGGAACAGCGGCGAGCGCACGGTCACGTACTCGGGCAGGTCCTCGTCGATGACGCCCTCGAACAGGTTGACCGAACCGATGAAGCCGGCGACAAAGCGGTTGGCCGGCTGTTCGTAGACCTCATCGGGCTTGCCGACCTGCTGGATCCAGCCGGCATCCATCACCGCGATGCGGGTGGCCATGGTCATGGCCTCTTCCTGGTCGTGGGTGACCATCACGCAGGTCACGCCGGACGATTCGATGATGCTGACCAGTTCCAGCTGCATCTGCGAGCGCAGCTTCTTGTCCAGCGCGCCCATCGGTTCGTCCAGCAGCAGCAGCTTGGGCCCCTTGGCCAGCGACCGCGCCAGCGCCACGCGCTGCTGCTGGCCGCCGGAGAGCTGGTGCGGCTTGCGCTTGCCGAGGTGGGCCATCTGCACCAGGTCCAGCATCTCGCTTACGCGCCGGTGGATCGCATCTTTGGCCAGCCCGTCCTGCTTCAGGCCGAAGGCGATGTTCTGCTCGACCGTCATGTGCGGGAACAGCGCGTAGGACTGGAACATCATGTTGACCGGCCGCTGGTACGGCGGCAGTGCGTCCAGGCGCTGGCCATCGAGGGTGATGCTGCCCTTGGTGGGCGTCTCGAAGCCGCCCAGGCAGCGCAGCAGGGTCGATTTGCCGCTGCCCGAGCCACCGAGCAGGGCGAAGATCTCGCCCTTGCGCACGTCCAGGTTGACGTCGTCGACGGCGACGAAGCCATCAAATTCCTTGCGCAGATCACGAATGGACAGATAGCCGGGCGCACCATTCGCATCGACGACGGCGACTTCCGGCTGGGCTTCAACGGGCATGGGGGCTCCGGGAGCGGGCGGTGGACAGCGGTGGCCATTCTACCGGCCGGGGGGCTGGAAATGCGTGCCGACCAACGGTCGGCACCTACCGGGGGGGCCTCCACGTATGGCCAGGCGGGAAAGGTCAACGCGCGGCTACCGGCGGGGCCTCCTGCCAGCCCAGGCCCAGGCTCTTCTGCAGGGCCACATAGCGCACCAGCAGCTGCAGGCGCGCCTGGGCGGCGGCATCCTGGGCCTGCAGGCGCTGCCGCTGTACGTCCAGCAGGTCGATCTGCGAGGTGGCACCGGCCTGCCGGCGCTGCCCCATCAGCGCCAGCGAGCGGTCGGCCGAGGCCTCGGCGCGCACGCTGGCCTGCAGCTGCTGGCGGGCGGCACCAAACCGCGCCAGCGCCGTATTGGCATCCTGCAGCGCGGCCAGCACGGTGCCCTCGTAGGCCGCCAGCCGCGCCTCGTTGCCGGCCCGGGCCTGGGCCACGCGGGCCTTGTTCACGCCGAAATCAAACAGCGACCAGCGCAGGAACGGGGCGACGATGGTCGCCGCCGAGTCCGGCCCAAGATCGGAGATCGAGGTTGCACCGGCGCCGATGCTGCCCAGCAGGGTCACCTGCGGGAAGTAGGCCGAGATCGCCTGGCCGATCTGCGCCGAGGAGGCCGCCAGCTCACGCTCGGCCTTGCGCACATCCGGGCGGCGCTGGATCAACGCGCCCGCGTCATCCACCGGCACGCTGGCCGGCAGCGCCGGCAACGGCAGGTCCGCGGCCAGCCGCGCGTCCAGCGCACCGGGCTCGCGGCCGACCATCAGCGCCAGCACGTCACGCGCCTCATCGGCCTGCGCCTGCAATGGCGGCAGCGCGGCCTGCTGCTGCTCGCGCTGGGCCTGCGCGCGTTCGACCTGCAGGTCCGAATCGGCACCGCGCTGGCGGCGCTGGCGGGTCAGCTGCAGGCTGTCATCGGCTGCGCGGAGGTTGTCTTCGGCCAGGGCGATGCGTTCGCGGCTGCTGCGGTAGCCCAGGTAGACCTGGGTCAGTTCGGCGGCCAGCTGCACCTGCGCATCGGCCAGCGCCGCAGCATTGGCCCCGGCTTCGGCAGCGGCCTGCTCTGCTGCACGGCGGCGGCGGCCAAACAGGTCCAGTTCCCAGCTGGCGTCGAAGCCGGCCACGTACAGCTCGGTATCCAGGTCGATATCGGCGAACTGCTGGCGCAGCTGCGCCGCCTCCTGCGGGCGGCCATTGGCCTCGGCCACGCCGGCAATGTTCTCGCCCAGGCCGCGCACGCTGTTTTCCAGCGAATCCGGCGCCTTGACGTTCGCATAGCCGGCCACCGCGCCGACGCTGGGCAGTTGTTCGGCGCGGCGCTGGCGCTGCAGCGCGCGCGAGGCCAGCAGCTTGGCCTGGGCAGCACGCAGGTTGGGGCTGTTGCGCAGGGCCTCGTCCACCAGCTGGTCCAGCAGCGGATCGTTCAGCGCGCGCCACCACTGGCTGGGCGGCGTGGCCGGCTGCACGTCGGCCTGTGCGGCGCGTGGCAGCCGTGCCTGCGCGGTGGCGTTGCCGGCCACCTCTGGCTTCACGTAATCCGGCCCCAGCATGCAGCCGGCCAGCAGCAGCGGCAGCGTAGCCGGCCACAGGCGGCGCAGGCGGCGGGACGGGGGCACGGAAAGGGGCAAGGTCGTCGAAGTCATCAGTGCATCGCCAATGGAACGCCCTTGGGCAGGGGCTTGAGCAGGAACACCAGTGGCAGGGTCGCCACCACGATCAGGCCGAAGATCCAGAACAGGTCGTTGTAGGCCATCACCATCGCCTGCATCTGCACCGTCTGCGCCAGCACCGCCATCGCCTGCGTCGCATCGCCCAGCTGCTGGCCATAGGCATGCAGCGCGTCCTGCGCCACGGCCGAATTGGCGGTGACGCTGCTGCCGATCGCATCGATGTGCAGGGTGGCGCGGCGTTCCTGGAAGGTGGAGATGATGGCCAGCCCGATCGAGCCGCCCAGGTTGCGCGCGGCGTTGAACAGGCCCGAGGCATCGCTGGTGTATTCGCGCGGCACCGAGGTGATGGCCGCCTGGTTCAGCGCCATCATCGCCAGCGCCAGGCCGCAGCCCTGCAGCAGCTGGCCGATGACGAAGTGCGGGCCGATGCTGTCCGGGGTCAGGCCGAGGTTGACGAAGCAGGCGGCGGCGAAGCACAGCATGCCGCCGAACACCATGATGCGCACATCCACCGTTTCCAGCATCTTCGGCATCAACGGCATCAGCAGGATGGTCGGCAGGCCGGCCAGCAGCAGCACGTAACCGGCCTGTTCGGTGTTGTAGCCGGCGATGATCGCCAGGAACTGCGGGATCATGTACATGACCCCGAACAGGATCATGCCCACCGCCATCACCATCACGAACACCGCGCCGAAACTGCGCTGGAACAGGATGTTGAGGCGGATGACCGGTGCCTTGCTGGTGAACTGCGAAAGCGCGAGCAGGGCAAAGCCCAGCAGCGAGACGATGCTGAGCACCACGATCATCGTCGATTCGAACCAGCGCTCGCGCTGGCCGTCTTCCAGCACCACGGTGAGCGCGGACAGCCCGGCGGTCATGCCGAGGATGCCCAGCCAGTCGGCGCGCAGCAGCCCGCCCCAGTTCGATTTCTCATGCGGCAGGCCGAGCAGCAGCAGGGCGACCAGGCCGGCGCAGATCGGCACGTTGATGAAAAACGCGTAGTGCCAGCTGACGTTCTCGGTCAGCCAGCCACCCAGCAGCGGGCCGATCACCGGCCCGAGGATGACGGTCATGCCGAACAGCGCAGTGCCCAGCGGCTGCTGCTTCGGCGGCAGGCGCGTGCCGACGATGGTCAGCGCGGTGGGAATCAGCGCACCGCCGGCAAAGCCCTGCCCTACCCGGCCGGCGATCATCATCGGCAATGAATCCGCCAGGCCGCACATCACCGAGAAGGCGGTGAACAGCGTGGCGCAGATCAGCAGGAAGGTGCGCAGGCCCAGCGTGCGCACGAACCAGCCGGTCAGCGGAATCATCACGATTTCCGAGACCAGGAAGGCGGTGGAGATCCAGGTGCCCTCGGTGCCGCTGGCGCCGACCTCGCCCTGGATGGTGGGCAGCGCCGCGTTGACGATGGAGATGTCCAGCGTGGCCATGAACGAGCCGATGGTGCCGGCCGCCACCGCCAGCCAGGCACCGGCATCGGCCTTGCCTTCGGCGGCGGGTGCTGTGGGGGCGGTGGTGGCGTTCATCGCGCCGGCGCGGCCGTGGCCTCGGCCTCGTCTTTCGTGCGCTCGCGCGCGTCCCTGGCATTGCGCGTATCCACCGTCACTTCCACCGACATGCCCGGCACCAGCACCTTGCGCGCCTCGGCACCTGCATCCACGCGGATGCGCACCGGCACACGCTGCACGACCTTGGTGAAATTGCCCGTGGCGTTCTGTGGCGGCAGCAGGGCGAACTGCGAGCCGGTGCCCGGCGAAATGCTCTCTACCGTTCCGCGCAGGGTGGTGCCCGGCAGCGCATCGACCTTGATCTCGGCCGGTTGCCCGGCGCGCATCAGGCCGACCTGGGTTTCCTTGAAGTTGGCGCTCAGGTACAGCGATTCGACCGGCACGATGGTCATGGTGCGGGTACCGGCTGCAACGAACTGGCCGACCTGCACGGTCTTGTTGCCGACGCGGCCATCGATGCGCGCGCGCAGCTCGGTGTCTTCGAAGGCGACCCGCGCCTGCGCGGCATCGGCCTGGGCCTGCTTCAGGCCGGCGTTGGCCTGTTCCAGCTGCGCCTGGCTGGCGTCGATCTGGCTCTGCGCGCCCTGGATCTGCGCCTTGGCTGCATCGTACTGGGCCTGTGCACGTTCGACATCGTGGCGCAGGCTTTCCACATGCTCGTGGGTGTCGGCGCCGCTGGCGGCCAGCGGAGTGAACCGGGCCAGCTCGGCTTTGCCGAAGCGCAGCGAGGCGGTGGCGGCGGTGAGCTGGGTGCGCGCCTGCAGCAGGCTGGACTGCTGGCCCTGCACGCCGGCAGCGGCGGCGGCGATGTCGGCTTGGCGCACGGCGATGACCGCCTCGGCCTGGTCCAGGGTGGCGCGGTAGGTGCGCGGGTCGATGCGCAGCAGCGGTTCGCCGGCCTTGACCCACTGGTTGTCCTGCACCAGCACTTCGGTGACGTAGCCGTTGATGCGCGGGGCGACGGCGACGGCGTCGGCCTGCAGGTAGGCGTTGTTGGTGTCCTGCAGGTAGCGGCCGACCAGCAGGTGGTAGATGAGCCAGGCGACCAGGGCGATGACCACGACGGCGCCGATGATGGCCAGGGTCCAGCGGACCTTGGGGTTCTTCAGCGGCGAGGGCTTGTCCTCAGTGGTTGAGGTGTCTTCGCCGGCAGGGGCGTCGGTGCGCTGGGGTTGGTCGGTCATCGTCTCGTCGCGGCGGTGGTCGGTGCCATACGGAACGGTAGGGGAAGGGGTGAGGAGGTGAGGTGAAAGCGTTTGTCGCGTGCCGGTGATTGGTTCCCGGTTGCCAGGGTGCAGAGCCGGGGGCTTGGCCAGGACACGCGGTGAACCCGTCCATGGGGCTCGTAGGCGCCATCCTTGGCGCCTACGGTCCTGGCCAAGCCCCCGGCTCTGCACCCTGCCCTCACGCATCCCGCCGGCGGACAGGAGATCAACGGCAGAGCAGAAGCAAAAAAAAAAACGGAGGCCGTTGGCCTCCGTTCTTCTGCTTGGTGGAGGCCGACCGCTGGTCGGCCCTCACTTACTTGCCGGTCTTCACTTCGGTCCACAGGCGGGTGTAGAGCTTGTCGGTTTCCGGGGTGTTGATCGAGTAGGTGAACATCTTCTCGGCGACGTCGGCCGGCGGGTAGATGGTCGGGTCGGTACGGATGGCTTCGTCCACCAGCGGGGTGGCCGCAGTGACCGGGTTGGCGTAGTGGATGAAGTTGGTGTTGGCCGCTGCAACCTTCGGTTCCAGCAGGTAGTTGATGAAGGTGTAGGCCGCTTCCGGGTGCTTGGCGTCCTTCGGGATCGCCAGCATGTCGAACCACTGCGGTGCGCCTTCCTTCGGGATCGAGTAGGCCACGTGCACGCCGTTGCTGGCTTCCTCGGCGCGGTCGCGGGCCTGGATGATGTCACCCGACCAGCCCACCACCAGGCAGGTACCACCGTTGGCCAGCGAACTGACGTACTGCGAAGAGTGGAAATTCTGCACGTACGGGCGGATCGACTTCAGCAGGTCGGCGGCCTTCTGCAGTTCGGCCGGGTCGCCGCTGTGCGGGTCCAGGCCCAGGTAATGCAGGGCGATCGGGATCATGTCGGCCGGCGTGTCCAGGATGGTCACGCCGCAGTCCTTCATCTTGCTGATGTTTTCCGGCTTGAACACCAGGTCCCAGCTGTTGGCGATGTCAGCGCTGCCGCCGAAACGCTCCTTCAGCATGTCCACGTTGTAGCCGATGCCGGTGGTGCCGATCATGTACGGCACGCCGTACTTGTTGTCCGGGTCCTGGGTGGCGATGCGCTTCATCACCGACGGGTCCAGGTTGGCCAGGTTCGGGATCTTGCTCTTGTCCAGCGGCAGGAACACGCCGGCCTGGATCTGGCGGCCGAAGAAATTCAGCGTTGGCACCACCACGTCATAGCCGCTGTTGCCGGCCAGCAGCTTGGTCTCGACCATCTCATCGCTGTCGAACACATCGTAGGTCACCTTGATCCCGCTCTCCTTCTCGAAGTTCGGGATGGTGTCTTCGGCGATGTAATCGCTGTAGTTGTAGACGTTCAGGACCTGGCTGTCCTGTGCGCCACCGTTGCCACCGCCGCAGGCGGCGAGCAAGGCGGAGGCCAGGCCGAGCGTGAGGATACGCAGCTTCATCGGGTGCTCCAGAATGCGGAATGGGGGGAGGCCGGCGGGGCCGGCGACGGGTGCCAGCCTACCCCCCGGCGGCTCATTCATCAATTGTGGGCCTTCACACGTTCAACAGCAGGAATTCGCGCTCCCAGGAGCTGATGACGCGGAAGAAAGTCTCGTATTCCTTGCGCTTGACCGAGATGTAGGCCCGGCAGAAGCGTTCGCCCAGCAGGGCCTGCAGTTCGGCGCACTGTTCCAGCCCGTCCAGCGCCTCGCCCAGCGAGCGCGGCAGGTTGTAGCCCAGCTCCTTGGCGCTGCCGGTCACCGGGGCGTCCGGGGCCAGCCGCTCGCGGATGCCGAGCAGGCCGCAGGCCAGGGTCGCGGCCATCGCCAGGTAGGGGTTGGCATCGGATCCGGCGAAGCGGCTTTCCACCCGCATGTTCTCCGGCGTGTCCAGCGGCACGCGCAGGCCGCAGGTGCGGTTGTCATAGCCCCAGTGCGTGTTGCTGGGGGATACCTCGCCAAACACCAGGCGCCGGTACGAATTGACGTTCGGCGCGAAGAAGGCCATCGCCTGCGGCACGTACTTCTGCAGGCCGCCCAGGTAATGCCCGAACACCGGGCTGAACTCACCCTCGCCGTGGGTCTCGCCGGTGAACACGTTGCTGCCGTCGCTCACCCGCACCAGGCTCTGGTGGATGTGCATGGCGCTGCCCGGTTCATTCTCCATCGGCTTGGCCAGGAAGGTGGCGTACACGCCGTGGCGCATCGCCGCCTCGCGCATGGTGCGCTTGAACAGGAACACCTGGTCGGCCAGGTCCATCGCATCGGCATGGGTGAAGTTGACCTCCAGCTGCGCTGCACCGGATTCGTGGATCAGCGTGTCCACATCCAGCTTCATCGCATCGGCGTAGTCGTACATCAGGTCGAGGATGGGATCGAATTCGTTGACCGCATCGATCGAGTACGACTGCCGTGCCGTTTCCGGGCGCCCGGAACGGCCAGCCGGCGGAAGCAGCGGGAAGTCGGGGTCAGTGTTCTTCTGCACCAGGAAGAATTCCAGCTCCGGTGCGACCACCGGCCGCAGGCCCAGTTCGGCATAGGCGGCCAGCACGCGGCGCAGCACGTTGCGCGGGGCCAGCTCATGCGGCTCGCCGGTCTTGGTGTAGCAGTCATGGATGACCTGCGCGGTGGCGTCGGCCGCCCACGGCACCATGCGCACGGTGTCCGGGTCGGGCCGCAGCATCATGTCCGAGTCCGACGGCGAGGTCAGGTCGTAGTAGTCGTCCGGGAATTCGCCGGTGACCGTGGTGGCGAAGATGCCTTCGGGCAGGCGCGTGCCGTAGTCATGCGAGAACTTGTCGGCCGGAATGATCTTGCCGCGCGCATTGCCGGTGATGTCCGGCACCAGGCACTCGACCTCGGTGATGCGCCGCTCCTTCAGCCAGCGCAGCAGGCTGCTTTCCTGCGGTGCGGGGGGCGTGGCCGTCTTGCGCGGGCGAGGTCGGGAACTCATCGGGAATCCACTCGGTTCTGTCGGTACTGCCGGCAAGCTTGGCCGAAAGCACGGAAAATAGCGTGATAGAACGGCGCCTGCATGACACGCCACTCCGGGTGCCACTGTACGCCCAGCACGAAACCGTGGTCGCGGCTGCGCGCGGCTTCGACCAGGCCATCCCCGGCCCATGCCTCCACCTGCAGGCCATCTGCCAGCCGGGCGATGCCCTGGCCATGCACGGAATTGACCTGGGCCTGGTCGCTGCCGTGCCACTGTGCCAGCCAGCCATCGCCGGCCAGGGTGACCGCATGCGTGGGGCCATACTGCACCTCGACCGGCGCCTGCGGATCCTCGCGATGATCGGCCAGCCCCGGCACCGCCTGCACCTGCGGGTGCAGGCTGCCGCCCAGGGCCACGTTCAATTCCTGGAAACCGCGGCAGATGGCCAGCACCGGCAGGTCCAGCGCCAACGCCGCCTGCAGCAGGGCGAAGGCCGTGGCATCGCGCGCCGGATCATGAAGGTTGCCCGGCCAGCTGCGGCCCCCTTCATAGTGCTGCGGCGCGATGTTGCTGACTGCTCCGGTCAACAGCAGTCCATCCAGGCCCTGCAGCCACTCCCCGGCCGGCAGGGCCGGCTGCAGGCTGGGCAGCACCAGCGGGGTGACCTCGGCCGCATCGACCAGCGCACGCACGTACTTCTCGCCAGCCACCACGAAACGATGATGGCCAAGCACGGTGCTGTCGGTGGGCAGGCCCACCCAGGGCAGGCGACGCATGGGAAAGCTCCTTGGCGTGGGAATCAAGGTAACCGTCGGTGCGCGCAGGCGGCAAGCCGTCACCGTCACACACCCGCGTTCGCGCATCGTCCAGACTATGCCGGTGAACAGCGATCGCCCGCCCCCGCCCTGCCTCGCCGCCCTGCCCCCGGGAAGACGGCCGTGAGCGCGGATTTCCCGCCCAGCTGGTACGCCAGCAGCCTGCCCGAGCCGGCTGCGCTGCCCCCGTTGCAGGGCCATGTGCAGGCCGACGTGGCGGTGCTCGGCGCGGGCTATACCGGCCTGACCGCCGCGCTTGAGCTTGCCCGGCGCGGCTACCGCGTGGTGGTGCTGGAAGCGCAGCGCATCGGCTGGGGGGCATCGGGGCGCAATGGCGGCCAGGCGCTGGTGGGCTACGGCTGCGAGGTGGATGAACTGGAGCGGCAGCTGGGGCGCGATGATGCCCGTCACCTGTTCGACTGGTCGCGCGAGGCGGTGCGGTCGATGCAGCAGCGCATCGTGCGGCACGGCATTGACTGCCACTGGGTGGAAGGCCATGCCAGCGTGGCGATCCGCGCGCGCCACGAACGTGACCTGCACGCCAACTGCGAACACCTGCAGCGCCACTACGACTACCCGATGCAGTGGTGGGATCGCGATGCGCTGCACACGCAGCTGGACAGCCCGCGCTACCGTGCTGCGATGTTCGATCCGCTCAGCGCGCACCTGCATCCGCTGGCGTATGCGTGGGGATTGGCCGATGCCGCCCGTGCGGCCGGCGTGGTCATCCACGAGCATTCGCCGGTCACCCGCGTGCAGCGCGGTGCGCAGGCGGTATTGCACACGGCGCGGGGCAGCGTGCGTGCCGCGCAGCTGGTGGTGGCCGGCAACGCCTGGCTGCAGGGGCTGCTGCCGGACCTGGAGCGCCGCATCATGCCGGTCGGCACCTATATCGGCGCCAGCGCCCCGCTGGGCGCCGAGCGTGCACGGCAGCTGATCCGCAACGACATGGCGGTGGCCGACACCGCGTGGGCGCTGGACTACTTCCGCCTGAGCCATGACCACCGGCTGCTGTTCGGCGGCCGGGCCAGCTATTCCGCGCTGCCACCGCCGGGACTGCGCGGGGTCATGCAGCGGCGCATGCACCAGGTGTTCCCGCAGCTGGCCGATGTGGCGGTGGAGCAGGTCTGGGGCGGCTATGTGGACATTACCCGCAACCGCGCCCCGCATTGGGGCCGGCTGGATGGGAACCTGTATTTCGCGCAGGGCTTTTCCGGGCACGGCGTGGCCGCTGCGGGGCTGGCGGGCGAGGTCATCGCGGCCGCCATCGACGGCCAGAGCGCGCGCCTGGATGTGTTCCAGCGCCTGCAGCACGCGCCCTTCCCGGGGGGACGGCTGCTGCGCATGCCGCTGCTGGTGGCGGCGATGTCGTGGTACAAACTGCGGGATGCGCTGTGGTAGTACCGCTGACGGGGATTATCCCGGCACACGCACCAATGAAGAGATATCCATTATCAATGGGCTGCCTCGTTCCCGCGGACGTGTGGTTTCGGTAAATCACAACACGGGTGTGATGACTTTCTCACTTGCGGAAATCCGGCTTGCGGCGATTGCATATTCGGACGCCTGCTTATACCGTCGGTCCAACCGGCGCCCGCGGCGAATGGAAGCTGACCGGGTACGTAGACAGGAAGGGGAAGTACGATTGAACTGGTGGAATGAAGGCCTGCAGTTGAAGTTGCGCATCCATCCGGCAGGTCTTGCCTTGGCTGCGCTGTACGCGATTGCATGCTGGGGCGCGCGACAGCTCTCGTTTGACCAGTTCTACTTGCCCGCGGGCATCCGGGTGGCCGCTCTGCTCCTGTGTCCACCGCGACTGTGGCCCTATCTTCTGCTGGGCGAGTACGCCTACTTCGCCCAGATCCGCTATCCGCTGATCGAGAAATACGGCATTGCCTGGGTCATCCTGGCCTCTACGCTGTTGATGCCTGCAGTAATGCTGATCGTCCATCGCTCAGGACAGCTGATGTCGCGATCGACCAACGCCGGGCTGCTGGCCATCGCCGCCGCCGCATCGGTCGTGGTCACATTGACCAACCTCGGGCTTTCCCATGCGCTGTGGCCATCGCCTCCCAGCGACTCACTGACCGCATTCCTCACCCGCGCAGGACGCTTCACGACGGGTGACTTCCTGGGAATCCTCACCGTCGCACCGCTGGCGCTGGTCTGGGCGGCAAGGCACGCCGATCCGACGTTGAAGCCTGGGCATCGGGGCATCACTACGCTGGCGCTTGTATCGATGATCGTGCTGGGAATCATGGCAGCGTGGATGCCGGATGACTCAGCGGCAGCGCGCACGTCCGTACAACTGCTGCTTGGCCTGCCGGCTGTCGTCCTGACCTGCCTGCACGGTTGGAAAGGTGCAGCCGTCGGCGTGCCCCTGCTCAACCTGATGATCGGCCTGAGCATGCCCAAGCCCTACCCTGCCACGTTTGACGCGACGGTCCTTGCCACCCAGCAGGTCATGGCAATTACCGGCATTGCGTTGCTGCTGCTGGGCGCACGCATTTCCCAGTATCACCGCCGCTATCGCCAGCGTGAATCCAGCGAGCAGAAGGCGATCTCCCTCGCCCGCAGTTCCCACGTCGCCAGTGAGATGGAACTGCGTGAACGTGCGATCAGCCTGCGCAAGCTCGGCGACGGCATCGATCTTTCACTGACGGAAGTCGTGAACTGGCTGACGTCGCAAGGTCATCAGTCCATTGCCAACAGCCTGCTGCACACCGCCACCGTACATTCGCGCCTGTTCCGCGAGCAGGCAAGCATGGTCTATCCAACGGCGCTCGAGCAGCTCGGCCTCTATGTCGCCCTGCAGGCTGGTGGCGTGCGGGCTGCATGGAACGGCACGCATCGGGTGGTGGACCCGCGCTTGAGCGGCGATCCCTGCAAGCTTAGCCTCGACCTGCAGCTACTGGCCTACCGCACGCTGATCGACGCCGTTTCACTGATGCTCAAGCACGAGACGGGGCAGATTGTGGTCCGTACGCGCTGCGTCCGTGGCCGTGGGCAGCGCGGCATCGTCATGACGGTCGCGTTGCTGGACCCGCACCGCGCCCTTTCCTCCGACACGGGCGAACTGGCTGCAGACCGGCTGGCCGGACGCATGCTGGCATTCGCCGGAACGGTCCGAACGCGTCACAATCGCATCAGGATGCTGCTGGTCGAGCCAAGCAGCGAAAGGCTCTCCACCTCCGGCCACGGCCGCGCCGAGCCGCAGGCAGCATCGCCTTCCGCGTGGAGCCGGACCCGCGCTTAGCCGCAGATCGAAAGCCAGCAGGTGCCGAAGCAGCCTGCCGGCTCGTGGCTTACGGTGCCTCCACCGACCACAGTGCGTCCACACCGGTGCCGTAGCGAACGAGGGTGAACGCGCTGCCGCGGTACACCACCGTTCGCACCGCGCCGCCCGGCAAGGGCAGCTCGCGACCCGGCAGGGACACCTGCGCCAGGCTTTCACCGGCGGGAAGAACCCAGAACTCATCCCCGGCATTGCCGATGATCAATTCCACTCGGCCCGCCTGATCATTCACCTGGAAATAGCTGATGCCGTCGCGCTGGAAACCGTAGAGCAACCAGCTCGGGTCCTGGCTCAGATTGACCGCAACGGGATTGGCCTGGCCAAGACCACGCTTCGCCAACCGGATGCCATGGTCATCCGACTGGGCGGACGCTACCGCCGGAAGGACTGCCAGCAGCGCCAGAACGAGCACACGAGCGTTTGAGATCCGCACATCCACCTCCTCATCTGGGACAGCAGGATTGCTGTCCGGAACATGTAAATTGATTCCCCCCAGGGTGCCGAAGGAGGGCCCGCATCTCGTGCATGCGACAGACACCCGCTCACTACTATAGATCAGCCCCTGCTGCCGACAGATCACATTCTCCGGCTAAAGTTTCCCCCGAAACCGCCGCTACCACTCCCGAGCGCCCCTCCCTCACGTGAGCCTCCGCATGCCCGTCCTGCCACAGGTCGTTGTCGATGGCGACCTGGCCGATTCCCTTCCGCAGCGGATCCTGCTGGTGGAAAACTCACGTGCGTTCACCGGCATGCTGCGCGAAGCCATTGAACAGCGCCTGGAACTGCCGGTGGTGGTGGCCTCCACCCTGGCCGAGGCCGGCCGCCTGCTCAGCGACGAAGGGGGCTGGTTCCTTGTGCTGACCGGGCTGGTGCTGGCCGACGGCGACCGCGATGCGGTGGTCGAGTTCTTCCTCAAGCGTGACCTGCCCACCGTGGTGGTCAGCAGCGTGTATGACGAGGATCTGCGCAAGCGCGTGCTGCAGCAGCAGATCATCGACTACGTGCTGAAGAACACGCCCGGCAGCATCGATTACCTGGTGTGGCTGGTGCAGCGGCTGGAACGCAACCGCCGTATCGCCGCGCTGGTGGTGGACGATTCGCCCTCGGCCCGTGGCTATGCTGCCGCGCTGCTGCGCATGTACGGCCATGAAGTGTTCGAGGCCGCCGATGGCGCCGAGGGCCTGGCTGCCATCGAAGCCCACCCGGCCATCCGCCTTGCGGTGGTCGACCAGGAAATGCCGGGCATGCAGGGCGTTGAATTCACCCGCCGCCTGCGCACCCTGCGTTCGCGCGACAAAGTGGCGGTGATCGGCATTTCCGGCAACACCGATGCCTCGCTGATCCCGCGCTTCCTGAAGAACGGTGCCAACGACTTCCTGCGCAAGCCCTTTTCGCGCGAGGAGTTCTTCTGCCGCGTCTCGCAGAACGTGGACCAGCTGGAACTGATCGGCACGCTGCAGGATCTCGCCACCCGCGATTTCCTCACCGGCCTGCCCAACCGCCGCTTCTTCCTTGAACAGAGCCAGCGCCAGCTGCCGCAGCTGCAGCTGCATGGCCAGTGCGTGGCGGTGGCGATGATCGACATCGACCACTTCAAGCACATCAACGACACCCATGGCCATGAAGCCGGCGACGATGCGCTGCGCGCGGTGGCGCGCGCGGTGGGCGACCATGCGCGCAACCAGGACCTGATCGCACGCTTCGGCGGCGAAGAGTTCTGCCTGCTGGTGCCGGACATGGAGCAGGACGAAGCCATCGTCTACTTCGAGGAACTGCGCCAGCGTATCGCCGCGCTGGAAGTGGATATCGGCACGGCTACCCTGCGCATGACCGTCAGCATCGGCCTGTGCTGCCTGCGCCCGCAGCGCGATGCGCTGCACCGGCTGATTTCCGAGGCCGACCGCCAGCTCTACCTGGCCAAGGCGGCCGGCCGCAACCGGGTCAGCTGTACTACCGTGGCCAGCCCGTTGCGCCCGCGCGAAGCAGCGATGGTCGCCGCGCTTTGATCCAGATCAACGCCGCCTGAGCGCGGCGGCCCTACAGTCGGCCCCGACACAAGAACGAAGGGGAGCCGGGGATGGCACTACTGGTCTGGCAGGACGATCTGAACATCGGCATCGATGTGATCGACCAGCAGCATCGACGCATCGTGGACATGCTCAACCACCTGCACGTGGCCCAGGCCGGGCTGCAGACGGCGGTGGTGGCCGAAGTGATCGACGAAGTGGTGGACTACACCATGTCGCACTTCGCGTTCGAGGAAGAACTGATGGAGGAAGCCGGCTACCCGTTCTGCGCCGCGCACAAGCGCGTGCATGAGATCTTCATCAAGCGCGTGGCCGAGTACCGCCTGCGCTTCCAGGCCGGCGAAGACATCACCGACGAGCTGCGCACGATGCTGTCACGGTGGCTGTTCAACCACATCCGCGGCGATGACCAGGCCTACGCCGAACAGGTCAAGGCACACCTCAACCAGTTCGCCCGCGAGCATCAGAGCGGCAGCTGGCTGGGCCGCACGCTCAAGCGCTTCTTTGGCTGACCTGCGCGCGTCGCTGCAGGGCCAGCAGTGCACACAGCGTGGCCACCGCGGTCAGGCACAGGTAGTAACCGACCGCGACCAGGCCGAAACGCTCGGCCAGCCAGGTGGCCAGGTAGGGGGCCGGTGCCGCGCCGAGAATACCTGCCAGGTTGAACGACAGCGATGCGCCGGTGTAACGCACTTCCACCGGATAGATCTCGGCCAGGAAGGTACCGCACGGGCCGTAGGTCAAGCCCATCAGGAACAGGCCCAGGCACAGGAAGGTCAACACCAGCCACGGGCTGTTCGGCTGGAACAGCGGTGCGAACAGCACGCCGAAGCCGAGGATCAGCAGGCTGGCGAACACCATCGTGCGGCGCGTGCCCCAGCGGTCGCCATATCGCGCCGACAGCGGAATGCCCGCCGCGAAGAACAGCATCGCGCCCATCTGCATCAGCAGGAACTGCTCGCGGCTGTAGCCCAGCACGGACGTGCCGTGGCCGAGGCTGAACACCGTCATCAGGTAGAACAGCACGAAGGTGGCGAACGCGCCCAGCGTGCCCAGCAGCATCGGCAACCAGTGGTCGCGCAGCACGGTCCACATCGGCAGCCGCACGGGCGCCTTGCGCTGCAGCGCCTGCTGGAAATCCGGGGTCTCGTGGATGTTCAGGCGCACCCACAGGCCCAGGCCGACCAGCAGCGCGCTGGCCACGAAGGGAATGCGCCAGCCCCACTGCAGGAAATCCTGCTGGCCCAGGCAGCGTCCCAGCAGCAGGAAAATGCCAGCCGACAGCAGGAAACCCAGCGGTGCGCCCAGCTGCGGGAACATGCCGTACCAGGCGCGCTTGCCCGGCGGCGCGTTCTCAGTGGCCAGCAGCACCGCCCCGCCCCATTCACCGCCCAGCCCCAGGCCCTGGCCGAAGCGGCACAGCGCCAGCAGTGCCGGCGCCCACAGGCCGATCTGCGCGTGGGTGGGCAGCAGGCCGATGGCCACCGTCGACAGCCCCATGGTCAACAGCGCCGCCACCAGCGTGGCCTTGCGGCCGATGCGGTCGCCGAAATGGCCAAACACCGCCGAGCCGACCGGGCGCGCGATGAACGCCACCGCGAAGGTCGCCAGCGATTGCAGCAGGGCCGCCTGGTCGCTGCTTTCCGGGAAGAACAGGTGCGGGAACACCAGCACCGCGGCGGTGGCGTAGATGTAGAAATCGAAGAACTCGATGGTGGTACCGATCAGGCTGGCCAGCAGGACACGGCTGGGGGAGTTCACGGGCGGCGCGGCTGCAGTGATCGAGGACATCGGCAAGGCGTGGAAGGTGGATCGACCGATTCTGCCACGCGCGGGCAGCCTGACGGGACGATGGTTTCAGCCGACACCGATGCCAACGGAATTTTTCTGGACACTGGTTAGGCTGCGCCACCGGTCCCTGCATGGAAGCTTCGCCGATGGCCTCTGGGGTTGCGTTGCGCTGGTCCGATTCACCACGGCTGCCGCGCACGGTGGCCTGGCTGGTCGTGGTGCTGCTGCATGCCCTGCTGGGCGCGTGGCTGTGGCAGAGCGGCCGCCTTGGTGCGGCGCTGGAGGCCGAAGAACGCATCAGCCTGCGCTGGCTGGCGCCGGTGCTGCAGCCGCCCTCGCCCCGAGACGTGCCTGCTGCGATATCGGCGGCACGGACACCTGCCCGCCCCTCGCCGCGGCTCGCGCCTGTACCGCTGCCGCCGGCAGATGTGGCAAGCGACGGCACGCCGACACCGGCCCCCCTCCTGCTGGGCCTGCCGACCGGCAGCATCGACGGTGGAGATGGCATTACAGCGGCGGGAGTCGCGCCACGGCTGATCGGACGCCGCGAGCAGCATGCCGCGTTCGCACCGCGGCGGAACTACTTCCGGATCCGCAGGACGATGACGCCCGAACAGATCGTGCAGGGCGTGGCGCAGCTGCTGGGGACATGGCCGCCGGGTTACATCGTCGATCCCTGCGCGCTCGGCAGGCAGGATATGGACTACTTCCAGGGTGCGGTGGAGGAGATGGACCGGCAAGCGCTGCGTGATGCCGTGCTGGTGGTGAGCGAGCGCTGCCCGTAGCGTCGCGCGCGCTCGACCGCCTTCGCTTTGCTGCTGGTAGAGGTCGAGCTTGCTCGACTTCGCTCCCTGTAGAGTCGAGCCATGCTCGACTGCCTTGCGCGAAGAGCAGCCGAGCATGGCTCGGCTCTACTGAAAAGCGAAGAGCAGCCGAGCATGGCTCGGCTCTACTGAGAAGCGAAGAGCAGCCGAGCATGGCTCGGCTCTACAGAAAAACGACGAGCAGTCGAGCAAGCTCGACGCTACAACTGGATCCAGGTCGCCTTGATCTCGCTGTACTTGTCGAACGCATGCAGCGATTTGTCACGACCATTGCCCGACTGCTTGTAGCCGCCAAACGGTGCGGTCATGTCCCCGCCGTCCCAGCCATTGACCCACACACTGCCTGCGCGCAGCTGTCGCGACACGCGGTGCGCGCGGCCCAGGTCGCGGGTCCACAGCCCGGCCGCCAGGCCATACCGGCTGTCATTGGCCAGCCGCACCGCCTCGGCTTCGCCATCAAACCCCAGCACGGCCAGCACCGGCCCGAACACCTCCTCACGGGCCAACGCCTGATCCGGACGCACCTGGTCGAAGACAGTGGGCTGCACGTAACAGCCACCGGCCTCCACGTCTGCCCGCTGTCCGCCCAGCAACAGGCGCGCACCGTCGCCCTGCGCCTGCGCAATGTCAGCCAACACCTTGTCCACGTGCGCGGCATCCACCAGCGCACCCATCGGTGCATCGGCCTCCAGCGGATGGCGTGGCTGCATGCGCCGCCCATACGCCACCACCTGGTGCACGAAATCGTCACGGATCGACCGTTCCACCAGCAGCCGCGAGCCCGCCGTGCACACCTCGCCCTGGTTGAAGAAGATGCCCTGCGCCACGCCCTTGGCCGCCGCATCCAGATCCGGCGCATCGGCAAACACCAGATGCGGGCTTTTGCCACCGCATTCCAGCCAGACCCGCTTGAGGTTGGAGCGACCGGCGTACTGCAGCAGTTTCGCGCCGGTTGCCGTGGAGCCGGTAAAGGCCACTACATCCACATCCATGTGCAGCGCCAGAGGTTCGCCCACGAACATGCCCTGCCCGGGCAATACGTTCAGTACGCCATCGGGCAGTCCGGCTTCGGCCGCGAGCGCGGCCAGCCGCAGTGCACTCAGCGGTGAGCGTTCGGAGGGCTTGAGCACCACTGAATTGCCCATCACCAGCGCCGGGGCGATCTTCCAGCAGGCCATCAGCAGCGGGAAGTTCCACGGCACGATGGCAGCCACCACACCGGCCGCCTCGCGACTGACCAGGCCCAGTTCGTGCGGGCCGGTCGGCGCGATCCCGCCATACAGCTTGTCCACCGCTTCGGCTGTCCAGTCCAGGCAGCGGACCACGCCGGGCAGGTCGATGCGGCGCGCGTCACGCACCGGCTTGCCCATGTCCAGGGTGTCCAGCAGGGCCAGTTCGTCGGCATGTTTTTCCACCAGCGCAGCCAGTGCCTGCAGCACGCGTTTGCGGTGGCCCGGGCTGGCCTGCGACCAGTGACCGGCGTCGAATGCACGCCGCGCCCCCGCCACCGCGCGCTCCACGTCCTGCGCATCGCAGTCGGCCACCTGGCCCAGCACACGGCCATCGATCGGGCTGATGCAGTCGAAACGCGCACCGCTGGCCGCGTCCACGTAGCGGCCATCGATGAAGGCCTGTGCGGGGATGGCCAGCTGGCCGGCCAGTGCCTGCCAGTGGGTGCGATCAGGGAAGTCAGCCATGTCCGGCTCCATGCAGCAGTTGGCCTGTTTATAGCCCCATGACCGTGATGCGGCCGTCCTCCCACGGCGCTGCCGCCGCGATGACATGACTGCGCTACAGTCGCTGCATCGGACCCGACGGAGGCGGCATGAAACACCCCGCGATCGACCCGCACACCCTGGCGACCCAGCGCCCCGAGTCGCTTGAGGCGTACTGGATGCCGTTCACCGCCAACCGCCAGTTCAAGGGCGCACCGCGCATGCTGGTCCGCGCCGAGGGCATGCACTACGAGGACATCGACGGGCGCAGCATCCTCGATGGCGCCGCTGGCCTGTGGTGCTGCAATGCCGGCCACGCGCGCCCGCGCATCGTCCAGGCCATCGCCGAACAGGCGGCCACGCTGGATTACTCGCCGGCCTTCCAGATGGGCTCGCCGCCCGCGTTTGCCCTGGCCCAGCGGCTGGCCGCGCTGGCACCGGCGGGGCTTAACCATGTGTTCTTCACCAGCTCCGGCTCGGAGGCGGTGGATACCGCGATGAAGATCGTGCTGGCCCACCATCGCCTGCGTGGCGAGGGCCAGCGCACCCGCTTCATCAGCCGCGAGAAGGCCTACCACGGGGTCGGCTTCGGCGGCATGGCACTGGGCGGCCTGCCCAACAACCGCAGGCAGTTCGGCCTGCAGCTGGGCGGTGTGGATTACCTGCGCCACACCCTGGACCTGGAGCGCAACGCGTTCAGCAAGGGTCTGCCGCGCCACGGTGCCGAGCTGGCCGACGATCTGGAGCGGCTGATCGCCCTGCACGATGCCTCGACGATCGCAGCCGTGTTCGTCGAGCCCGTGGCCGGCTCGGCCGGGGTGATCCTGCCCGCCCCCGGCTACCTGCAGCGGCTGCGCGAGATCTGCGACCAGCACGGCATCCTGCTGGTGTTCGACGAGGTCATCACCGGCTTCGGCCGGGTCGGCATGCCCTTCGCCGCACAGCGCTTCGGGGTCACCCCGGACCTGCTGACCTTCGCCAAGGGCGTCAGCAACGGCGCGGTGCCGCTGGGCGGCGTGCTGGTGGGCGATGCGGAGCACGCCAGCTTCATGCAGGGCCCGGCGCAGGCCATCGAGCTGTTCCATGGCTATACCTATTCGGGCCACCCGCTGGCCTGCGCGGCCGCCCTGGCCACCCTGGACATCCACGCCGAGGAGCGCCTGTTCGAGCGCGCCATCGAACTGGGCGAATACTGGCAGGAGCGCCTGCATGCCCTGCAGGGCCTGCCGAACGTGGTGGACATCCGCAACTTCGGCCTGGTGGGCGCGGTCGAGCTGGCGCCACGCCGCGATGCCGTCGGCGCCCGTGGTCATGAGGTCTACCGGCGCTGCTTCCACGATGGCCGCCTGCTGGTGCGCTGCACCGGCGACATCATCGCCCTGTCGCCGCCGCTGATCGTGGACAAGGCGCAGATCGACCAGATCACCGGCATTCTCGGCGAGATGATCCACGCCACCGCCTGAGGCCGGGCCGGCGGCGGCGAGCGGGTACAATGGTCGGTTCCGCTCCTGACTGTTGCCGTGCCCATGGACATCGTCGTCAAAGAAGAACTGAAGGCCTACATCGATCCGCTGACCGCGGACGAACATGACGCGCTGGAGCGCAGCATCCTGGCCGAGGGCTGCCGCGATGCGCTGGTGCTGTGGGGCGATGTGCTGGTCGATGGCCACAACCGCTTCGGCATCTGCCAGAAGCACGGCCTGCCGTTCAACACCGTGCAGAACACCCGCTTCCAGAGCATGGAAGACGTGCACCTGTGGATGATCGAGCAGCACCTCGGCCGCCGCAGCGTGTCCGACTTCCAGCGCGGCGTGCTGGCCCTGCGCAAGCGCGACATCCTGTCCGCCCGCAAGCAGGTGGAACAGGCGCAGCTGCAGCGCGAGAGCGACGGTACGGCCGAACCGGCCGACGACGCAGGCGAAGACAGCCCGCCGTGGGAACCGGCACCGAAGGTCAGCCGCGCCGAACTGGCCCGCGAAGCCAAACTGAGCACCAGCCAGGTCGGCATGATCGAGCGCATCCACGCCCAGGCTGCGGCCGAGGTGGTGGAAGCGGTGAAGGCCGGCGTGATCTCGATCAGCGCGGCTGCGGCCGTGGCCGACCTGCCGGAAGAAGAACAGCGCGCTGCCGCCGCCGGTGGCAAGGACGAACTGAAGCAGGCGGCCAAGCGCGCGCGCGAATCCAAGCGCAAGCCGCGCGCACCCAAGCCTGAAGCGGCCGAGATGGATTTCGAGGAGCCGAGCGAGGATGAGGTCGCCAGCCGCGACGCCGAGGTGCTGTCCGCACTGGAGCAGCTGGGCGAGGACGCCCCGGCGCTGCGCCGCCGCGTGGTCGCCCTGACCCGTGAGAACGACACCTTGCGCGCGCAGCTGGCCGCGCTGCGCAGGCAGCTCGAAACCCAGTAAGCGGGTGGTAGCGCCCCTGTAGAGCCGAGCCCACGCTCGGCGGTTCTGCACCAGGGCAAAGGCAGCCAAGCGTGGGCTCGGCTCTACAGATGCGCGTCACCATGCTGCCGGTAGACTGCAGCCATGACGTCTGCCATCGATCCGCGTCGCGCGCAGCTGCGGCGCCTGAAAGCCATCGCCCTGGGCCTGCTGCTGCTGATGCTGGCCGGGTTCGCGGTCAGCCACTGGCAGGGCGAGCGTGGTGGCTGGGCCTGGGTATCGGCCTTCTGCGAGGCCGCCGCCGTCGGTGCACTGGCCGACTGGTTCGCGGTGGTCGCGCTGTTCCGGCGGCCGATGGGCCTGCCGATTCCACATACGGCGATCATCCCGCGCAGCAAGGAACGCATCGGCGACAGCCTGGCCCTGTTCGTGCGCGACCAGTTCCTGGAACCGGGTGTGCTGCTGGCCAAGCTGCAGGTATTCGACCCCGCCAGCCGCCTTGGCAGCTGGCTGGCCGACCCGGCGCGCTCGCGCATGCTGGCCGACATGGCCCGCGGCTGGGCGCTGCAGGCCCTGGATTTCTTCGACGAAGGCGCCGTGCGTCGGCAGCTGCACAGTTTCGTCGTGCAACAGCTGCGGCAGTGGAACGCGGCCTCCACCGCCGGCGAGCTGCTGGCCCTGCTGACCGCCGATGGCCGCCACCAGCGCGTGCTGGACGAGGGCCTGCAGCGGCTCGGCCGCTGGCTGGAACAACCGGAAGTGAAGGAGCGCGCTTCGCAGTTGATCGTGCGCTACATCCAGCGCGAGTGGCCGACGCTGTCGAACACGGTGAACTGGATCAAGCCGATCGATGAGATCGGCGACAGCCTGGCCGAGCGGCTGGCGCGCGCGGTGCTGGAGGAGCTGCAGCAGGTCCTGGCCGAGCCGCTGCATCCGTTGCGGCAGGATTACGAGACGTGGCTGGGCAACTACGTGCAGCGCCTGCGCGAAGACCCGGCGCTGGCCGAGCGCATCGAGCAGCTGAAGCAGGAAATGATCGACCACCCGGCCCTGCAGGAGTACGTGCAGGGGCTGTGGGCGCGCATCCACGCCAGCCTGCGCGCGGACCTGCAGCGCGAGGATTCGGCACTGGTCGGCCACCTGCAGCGCAGCCTGGCGTCACTGGGCGCGACCCTGCAGGCCGATCCGGCGCTTCGCGATGCGCTGAACCAGCATCTGCTTGAGGGAGCGCAGCGGTTGACCGAGCGCCTGCGCGAAGGGGTGACCACGCATATCGCGCAGACGGTGAAGGGCTGGGACGAGCGCCACCTGGTCGAGCAGCTGGAACTGAGCGTGGGCCGCGACCTGCAGTTCATCCGGTTCAACGGCACGCTGGTGGGTGGGTTGATCGGTGTACTGCTGCATGCGGCAACGGTGTTGTTCAGATTCTGATGATTGCTTGGCAGGGCTGCGCCCTGCACCCGCAGAAGCAACGTCAACGTCAACGTCAACGTCAACGTCAACGGCAACGGCAACGGCAACGGCAACGGCAAAAGCCTGCATTCAGTGGGTTGGCGGGGTGGGTCCGGTTGCGGGGGACGCTGCAAGTACGTCCATGTAAGCTCGGTCGCCGCATCCATGCGGCTCACGCCCCCGCAACCGGACCCACCCCGCCTTCGACAGTTTTCCGTGAGCTGTTGGAACCTGCTGCTGATGGTGGGTGCCGACCGTTGGTCGGCACGGGGTCGGATCCCGTTGCTGCGCAATGGGCTCTGACCCCATGTCTGGCAAGAGGCGAAGGCATGTTGCGCGACCGGGGGCGCACTCCTTATGCTCCCGCGCCATGCGGGCCAGGGTGGCCCGTGGGGGGATCCATGCGAAGGATATGGGTGTTGCTGCCGCTGCTGGCGGCGGCAGGCGATGCGTGCGCGCAGCGTGTCTACAAGTGCAATGACGGCGGCCGTACCGTCTACCAGACCCTGCCCTGCCCGCCCGGGCAGGACACGGGGGTGACGCGGCCGATCGTGCGCGATCCCAAGCTGAGCTGGCAGGAGTCCGAACGGGTGGACCGTGGTCTTCGCGATGCGCAGCGCCAGCTGCAGGCCAACGCCAGCCGCGCGGCGGGACAGGGCTCGGGCACCGTGATCCAGGCCGCCAGCAATGCCGAGGCGTGCGACAAGGCGCGTACGCGACGCGAGATGGCCGAGTGGTTTGGCACTCGCACCCCGCTGCGGCAACTGGACGAGGATGTCAGCCGCGCCTGCGCGTCGCGCTGAACACGGGCTCCCATTGTCATCGTTCGCTAACGCTTGATTAACAAAATGAGAATGCCTATCATTTACTGATCGGTTGTACGCTCAGCCACCCGGCGCCCCCACCGCGCTTCCGCCCGTGTACATCCCCGGCTCCCCGTGTGCCCCGGCCCCGCCGTGGGCATGTGGCGATGGGAGATGCCATGGGTTGCGCGACTCCGCGCAGGCGCCCGCACGCATGGATTCCATCGCTCATGTCTTTCTCCTGCATGGAATCGCACTGCATGTCCCGACCGAACATTCCCGTCGTTTCACCCCTGGCGCTTGCCTTGGCCACGCTGTTCTGCACCCCGCTGGCCCATGCCGATGCACCGTCCGCTGCCGATGCACGCACGCTGGACACGGTGAAGGTCACTGCTGATGGCGAGATCCAGAACAGCTACACGGTCAAGAACGCCCGCAGCGCGACCAAGCTGGACCTGTCGCTGCGTGAGACGCCGCAGTCGGTCACGGTCATCACCCGCCAGCGGCTGGATGACATGGGCCTGTTCGCGCTGTCGGATGTGATGGCCCAGGTCACCGGCGTGCACGTGGCGGTCACCGACAGCGAGCGCATCAACTATGTCTCGCGCGGCTACAACATCAGCAATTTCCAGATCGACGGCATGCTCAACACCTTCGGTGGGTCGATCAAGACCAACACCGACAACGTGATCTACGAGCGCATCGAGGTCATCCGCGGTGCCACCGGCCTGACCACCGGCGCCGGCGATCCGTCCGGCACCATCAGCATGGTGCGCAAGCGCCCGACCGATACCTTCCAGGCCGGCGCCAACATTACCGTCGGCCGCTGGGGCAACCAGCGCCTGGAGGCCGACCTCGGCGGCCCGGTCGCCTGGGATGGCCGCATCCGCGCGCGCGTGGTCGCCGCCAAGCAGCAGAGCGATTCGTTCCGCGATGTCTACCAGCTCGACAAGGACGTGTTCTACGGCATCGTCCAGGCCGACCTGACCGACAGCACCCTGTTCGAAGTCGGCTACGAGTACCAGTCGCCGCGCACCACTGGCGTCACCTGGGGCGTGGTGCCGTACTGGGGCCCGGATGGCACGCCGGCCAACCTGCCGCGCTCGACCAACCTGTCCGCGTCGTGGAGCAGCTGGCCCATCGTCGAAAAGAGCACCTTCGCCCGCCTGGAGCAGCAGCTGGGCAGCAACTGGTCGGTCAAGGCCGCCATCAGCCGCGCCAAGCGCAACACCGATGGCGCGGTCTGGTACGGCGCGCAGGGCTACCCGCGTGCCGATGGCACGGGTGTGACGGCCTACATCGGCAACTTCGTCGAGAACAGCACGATGGACGTGGTGGACGTCAACGCCACCGGCAACTTCGAACTGTTCGGCCACACCCAGGAAGTGGTGTTCGGCCTGGGCCAGTCCCTGCGCAAGGGCGACTACCCCGCGGCCACCATCGACAGTTACCCCACCAGCTACGCGGTCGTACCGGACTGGCGCAACTGGACCGGCGATGTCGCCCCGTTGTCGGTGACCCGTCCGGGCTACCTCGGCTCGCAGGATGAGCTGCGCCAGCAGGCCGCCTATATCGCCACGCGCCTGCGCCTGGCCGACCCGCTGCTGGTCGTGGCCGGCGTGCGCTATGGCAACTGGGAAACCAAGACCTGGCGCTACAGCTACGACGCCAGCGGCAACCGTACCGGCACCACGCGCACCGGTTACAAGCCCAAGGACCAGACCACCCCCTACGCGGGCGTGGTGTACGACTTCAACAGCGTGCTCAGCGCCTACGCCAGCTACACCGACATCTTCGCGCCGCAGAACTACCGCGACAAGAACGGCAGCTACCTCGAACCGGTGGTCGGCAGGATGTACGAGGGCGGCCTGAAGGCCGAGTTCTTCGATGGCCTGCTGAATACCTCCGCGGCGATCTTCGAGGGCGAGAAGGACAACGTGGCGGAAGTGGATGACTCGGTGCCGCTCAACTCGCTGCCCGACGGCACCCAGGCCTACCGTTCCACCGGCAAGGGCAACAAGGTGCACGGCTGGGAAGTGGAAGCACAGGGCAGCCTGGGTGAAAGCTGGAACCTGTCGGCTGGCTTCTCCCATGCGGTCAGCCGCAGCCAGGCTGGCGTCGTGCAGAACACCACCACCCCGCAGGACACGTTCCGCCTCAACGCCAGCTGGCGGCCGGGTGGCATCGATGGCCGCTTCTGGCTGGGCGGCGGTGCCACCTGGCAGAGCCGCATCTGGCGTTCAAGCACCAAGCCGGCGGCCGACTACCTCACCACCGGCCGCACCGAACAGGGTGTCATCCAGCAGGACGCCTTCTACCTGGTGAACCTGGCCGGTGGCTACCGCTTCAACGAGAACTTCAGCGCCCAGCTCAACATCAGCAACCTGCTGGACAAGAAGTACTACAACAACGTCGGTTTCTACAACGGCGTGTACTGGGGCGAGCCGCGCAACGTCAGCGTGACGCTGCGCTGGAAGCTCTGATGACCTGATGGATGGTGCCGGTTCTGCGACCGGCGCCCGGCCACGGACGGCCAACCCCGGCGCGCTTCGGTGCGCCGGTCTTTCCTCCAACGAAACTGCAGGACCGCCGTGGACCGCTCGCCCCAACTTGCCAGCTCCCGCCTCAGCACCTTCTTCGCCAGTGAGCGCTGGGGAGTGCTGTCCCGTTCCCTGGCCGCGATCTTCGGCGGCTATGCGCTGGCCTCGATGACCAGCGTGTTCTGCGCCGTAGCCCTGCCCACCGCGCGTGGACAGGCCGTGCTTACCGGCATGCTGCTGGCCATCGTGGTCGCCGCCTGTGCCGCGCTGTGGGCCTTTGCCACGCGCAGCGCGCTGCGCGCCTGGGTCGGCATCCTCGTCCCGACCCTGTTGCTGGCGGCCGCGTCGCGCCTGCTGGGGGCCTGGGCATGAAGAACGGATTCCGCCAGTCGATGGCCTGGCTGCACACCTGGACCGGCCTGCTGGTCGGCTGGCTGCTGCTGCTGATCTTCATGGCCGGCACCGCCAGCTACTACCGCGAGGAGATCAGCCGCTGGATGCGCCCGGAACTACCGAGCGCAAAGGTCAGCACCGACGTGGCCGCGCAGCGCGCCGTCGACTTCCTGCAGGACAGGGCCGGCAATGCCGAGATGTGGTATGTGACCCTGCCACAGCCGCGCAACCCGGCCATGAGCACGTTCTGGCGCGTGCCGGCCGACCAGGCCGATCCGTCCAAGGGCCGCCGTGGTGCCTTCGGCGATGCCACGCTGGACCCGAACAGCGGCGGCGAACTCAAGGCGCGTGACACCCGTGGTGGTGATTTCTTCTACCGCCTGCATTTCGACCTGCACTACATCCCGGTGTACTGGGCGCGCTACCTGGTGGGCTTCTGCGCGATGTTCATGCTGGTGGCGATCATCACCGGCGTCATCACCCACAAGAAAATCTTCAAGGACTTCTTCACCTTCCGCAAGGACAAGGGCCTGCGGTCGTGGCTGGATTTCCACAACGTCAGCGCGGTGATGGCCCTGCCCTACCACGCGATGATCACCTACACCGGCATCGTCACGCTGATGATCATGTACCTGCCGTGGGGGGTGAAAGTGGCCTACCCGCAGGACGAGGACAAATTCTTCGCCGAAGCGTTCGGTGGCATGCCCGAGGTGAGCGCACCGGCCGAGGGCCGCGCCGCGCCGCTGCCGATCGCGCGGCTGCTGGACAGCGCACGCACGTACTGGAAGGGCGTGGAAGTGGCCGGTTTCACCGTGACCAACCCTGGCGCCGCCAACGCGGTCATCGACATCCGCCAGCGCGACGGCAAGCGTCTGTCCATCGATACCCCTTCGCTGCGCTATGACATGGTGAGCGGCGCGCTGCTGGAAGCGAGCCCGCCCTCCGGAGGCGCCACCGCCACCCGTGGCGTGATGTACGGCCTGCACCTGGCGCGGTTCGCAGATTGGGGCCTGCGTGCGTTCTTCTTCCTGTCCGGCCTGACCGGCTGCCTGATGGTGGCCAGCGGCGTGGTGCTGTGGGCGGTGAAGGAACGGCCCAAGCATGCCAAGAGCGGGCGCATCGGCTTCGGCCTGCGCCTGGTCGACGCACTGAACATTGGTGCCGTGGCCGGCCTGCCGATTGCGTTTGCCGCCTACTTCTGGGGCAACCGCCTGCTGCCGCTGGAGATGGCCGAGCGTTCGAACGCTGAAGCCAACGTGTTCTTCTACGCCTGGGGCGCCGCCCTGCTGGCCGCCTTCATCTGGCCCAAGCGGATGATGTGGGCGTGGCAGCTGTACATCGGCGCGGCCGCGTTCGCGCTGGTGCCGGTGGTCAATGCGCTGACCACCCACGCGCACCTGGGCGTGACCCTGCGCAGTGGCGACTGGGTGCTGGCCGGCTTCGACCTGTCGATGCTCGCCTTCGGCGCGATGCTGGCCCTGTGCGGCTGGCGCATGCAGCGCTGGACACCGCCGCTGAGCGCGGCCGAAAAGAAGAAGCGCGCAGCGGCCGCTGCAGCCGCCAAGGCACCGGTTGCGCCTGCGACGACTGAAGCGGAGGCCGGCGCATGATGCTGTTGGCCCTGGCGCTGTCGTTCTCCGCGTTCACCGCGCTGTCGCTGGCGATGGAAAAGCACCAGCAGGACCTGCACGGCAAGGCGGCCGCCACGCCCGCACGGCGTACGCAGTGGCGGGTGCTGGGCTGGGTACTGCTGACGGTCGCGTTCGCGCTGTGCGTGGTCGACCACGGCTGGGCGATGGGCCCGGTGCTGTGGCTGGGCACGATGACCCTGGGCGGGGTGGCACTGGCCTTCGGGCTGTACCCGTATCGGCCGGCGTGGATTGCACCGCTGGCCATCGCGCTGCCGCTGGCCGGGTTGCTGGTGGCGGTGTTGTAACCCGACGGCCGGGGTCGGATCCCTTGCGCGCAGCGCAAGGGCTCTGACCCCATGCATATCCACCCGCCGGGCATGGCCCGGCGCTACCGACCTACAATCGTCTGCATGGAAGCTACCGACCTGCTGCAGCGGATCGACGGAATCCGCTTCTTTTCCCGCCTGGGCGAAGCATTGCCGGCAACCTCAGACGTCGTTCCCGTAGCGTCCCTGGCGCAAGCATTGCAAGCCATAGATGCCGATGGCTTTGGGTGGATGCCGACGACGCTGGACGATCCGGATCCGTTCCATGGCGTGCTGCCACGGCCGCCCAAACTGGCAGAGCATCGCCGTGAACTCCACCGGTCGTTGATGCGGATGTTGTCCGCCCTCGATCTTCCCGCCCTGCGCTGCGGCGCGCATGACCTGCACCTGGTTGCACGCGATGCGGCGATGTTTGCCGGGCGGCAGCGGTTGCTGGAGATACACCTCGGCCTGCCGGCACACTGGGAGCCAGTAATTGCGCTGTACGAACAGGGGCATTGGCCTTTGGCCCATGCCCCGGGTCGGTTGATGGTGCTGTAGCGCCATCCACGCATGGCGTGGATCTACTGAGAACGCGCACGCGTGGCGTGGATCTACTACGGGCATGGCCTGCCGGGGTCGGATCCCTTGCGCACGGCGCAAGGGCTCTGACCCCGCATCGGGAGTTACCCCAGGCGCTTGAGTTCCCACGCGCGATGGATGCGCGCGTTGCGTTCGAAGTCCGGGCCAATCGTGCGTGCGGTGATCTCGCGGCACTGGGCGAACTCGGCGATGGCGTTCTCTTCCAGCTTGAAACGGCGGAAGTTGTTGGAGAAATACAGCACGCCGCCCGGCGCCAGGCGCGCCACCGCCGCACGCAGCAGCTTCAGCTGCTCACGCTGCACGTCAAAGTCATCGGCGCGGGCCGAGTTGGAGAACGTCGGCGGATCGCAGAAGATCACGTCGTACTGGCCGCGGTCGCCTTCCAGCCACGCCATCGCATCGGCCTGCACCAGCAGGTGCTGGTTGCCGCCCTGGCCGTTCAGGGCCAGGTTGTCGTAGCACCACTGCAGGTAGGTCGCCGACAGATCGACGCTGGTGGTGCTGGCCGCACCGGCCACCGCCGCCTGCACGCTGGCCACGCCCGTATAGCAGAACAGGTTGAGGAAGCGCTTGCCACGCACCTGCTCGGCCATCATCCGGCGCAGCGGGCGGTGGTCCAGGAACAGGCCGGTGTCGAGGTAATCGAACAGGTTCACCTGCAGCAGCGCATGATTCTCACGTACCACGATGAACTCATCGCGCTGCTCGAAACGGCCGTACTTGCTGCCGCCCTTGCCGCGCTCGCGCGACTTCATCGACACCTGCTCCGGCGGCACGCCGAACACTTCACGCGCCGCGGCCAGCAGTTCGTTGCGGCGGCGACGCACGTCGTTTTCCGGAATCGCAGCCGGTGCGGCGTATTCCTGCACGTGCAGGAAGGTGCGACGCTGGCCACCGTCTTCTTCATAGACGTCGATGGCTGCAGCGTATTCCGGCAGATCGGCATCGTAGGCGCGGAAGCAGGTGATGTCCTCGCGCGCGCGCCAGCTCTTGAACTTCTTCAGGTTCTTGCGCAGGCGGTTGGCCACCATCTGCGCGCCTTCGCTCAGCTCGCGCGGCTGCGCCGGGTCGCGGCCGGGGACGGCAATCGGGTCGCAGACGATCAACGCGCATTCCAGCGCGCCGTTGAACATCTGGTACTTCTTGCCGGCGCGCAGGCCGGTGGCGAAGGCCAGTTCGTCATTGCCGCACAGCAGGCTGGCACGCCACTGCGGCACCGCCTTCTGCAGGGCGTTGCCCAGCGCGCGGTACAGCGCCGGATCGGCGGCCAGGCGCTCGTCATAGGGCGGATTGCAGACCACGGCACCGATCTCCTGCTCCGGTGCGGCCAGGTCGGCCACATCGGCGCGGGTGAAGCGGATGGCGTGGGCCACGCCGGCCACTTCGGCATTCTCGCGGGCGGCCTGGATGGCCACCGGATCGATGTCGCTGCCGTGGATGACCGGCTTCAGCGCGGCCAGGCCGGCAGCTTCGCGGTCACGCGCTTCACTCTGGATGGTCTTCCAGGCGGCCTTGTCGAAGCCCAGCCAGCGGCTCGGCGGCAGGCTGCCATGGCGCATCAGGCCGGGGGCGACGTCGGCGGCCATCAGCGCGCCTTCGATCAGCAGCGTGCCGCTGCCGCACATCGGGTCCAGCAGGCCACCACCGGCCGCATGCAAGCGCGGCCACTGCGCGCGCAGCAGCAGCGCGGCGGCCAGGTTTTCCTTCAGCGGCGCCTCGTGGGCGGCACCGCGCCAGCCACGGCGGTGCAGCGGGCCACCGCCCAGATCGATCGACAGCGAGGCACGGCCCTTGCGCAGCGACAGGTTCACGCGCACGTCCGGCAGATCGGTGTTGACCGAGGGGCGTTCCAGGCCTTCATCGCGCATGCGGTCGACGATGGCGTCCTTGATCCGCTGCGCGGCGAAGCGCGCATGGGTGATCTTGTCGCCGGACACGTGCGCGTCCACCGCCAGGGTCATTTCCGGCTTGATGTGCTCGTGCCACGGCAGCGCACGCACGCCGTCGTACAGGGCCTGCTCGTCCGGGCACTCGAACTCGTCGATCGGCCACAGTACGCGGCTGGCCAGGCGCGACCACATCACGATCCGCAGCGCCTGCTCCAGTTCGCCATCGGCGTTGACGCCGGCAATGGTGGCGGTGGCCTTGCCAAGGCCCAGGGCCGACAGCTCATCGGCAAGCAGGTATTCCAGGCCCTTGGCGCAGGAGACGAAGAATTTCACGGGATCGGTTCGCAGGTGGTCGGGCGCGGCACAGGGGCTGGGCCAGTCGGAAAGGAGGGCCGTGGATACGGCCGGCAGGCCCGCGCCGGGGGCGGCGGGGCTGCCATTGTAGTCAAAGCGGGCGGGCGCGCCGTGCGCCCGGGCTTCACAGCTGCCGCAGCAGGCGCTCGAAGGCCTGCGCGGAGGCCTCCACGTGGCGTTCCAGGCGGTGGCCGTCGTCCACCAGCAGCAGCTGCGCAGAGCGCGCCTGCGCCCAGGCGATGACCCCGGCGGCAGGCACCACCTCGTCATGCCAGGCCTGGACCACGGTGGTCGGCACGGCGGCGGCGTCCAGCGCCGGCATCGGGCCCATGGTGGTGGGCGGCACCATCAGGAACAGCCCGGCCACCGGCACCTGCAGCGAGGCGATGGCGGAAATGTAGGCGCCCAGGCTGGAGCCAGCCAGCACCACCGGGCCCTGCGCGGCGGCCGCGGCGGCACGCTCGACCAGGCGCTGCAGGCGGGTGCGTACGTCGCCGACGCGGCTGATCTCGCTCATCGCGTCCAGGTCGGTGTAGTCGGGGCGCTCGTGGGTCCAGCCCAGGCGCTGGGCGACTTCGGCCAGCGCGGTGACCTTGGTGGCCTCCGGGCCGCTCTCGAAGCCGTGGGACAGGATGCAGTGGCCGCGGCTCATGCATGCGCTCCCACGGAGCGGTTCAACGTCGATCGGGAAGGCAGGTTCATCCTGCGATGCTAGCATCGCCGCATGCCCATCCCGCTCCTGCCCGGCCTGCAGCTGCAGCCCCTGCCCTACCATGACCGCCTGCCCCTGCGTGATGCCGACAGCCTGCGGATGGTGGTGATCCACTGCACCGAACTGCCCGACCTGGCGATGGCCCGCGAGTACGGCGAGCGCGTGCTCTACGACAGCGGAGCCGGCAACAGCGGGCATTTCTACATCGACCGCGATGGCAGCGTGGTGCAGTACGTGGCGCCGGAGCGCATCGCCCATCACGTGCGCGGCATGAATGCCGACAGCGTGGGCATCGAACTGGTCAATACCGGGCGCTACCCGCACTGGTTCGACAGCCGCCACCAGGCGATGGATGAGCCGTATACCGAGGCGCAGCTGGCAGCGCTGGAGGCGCTGCTGCAGGCGCTGGTGGCGCGCTATCCGTCGCTGCAGCGGATTGCCGGGCATGACCAGCTGGATCTGGAACAGGTGCCGGCCAGTGATGATGCGGGGCTGACGGTGGCGCGCAAGCGGGATCCGGGGCCGTTGTTTCCGTGGGCGCGGGTGCTGGCGAAGGTGCCGTTGCGGGGGTTGGATTGATCGGCAGGGCTGCGCCCTGCACCTGCCGGATCAACGTCAACGTCAAAAGCTGGCTATCCGTGGGATGGCGGGATGGGTCCGGTTGAGGGGGACGCCGTAAACCCATCCATGGGGGTTTGGTCGCGCCATCCATGGCGCTCACCCCCCCTCAACCGGACCCACCCCGCCTTCGACGGTTTCCCGCGATCTGACGGTACGGCACGGGGTCGGATCCCGTTGCTTCGCAACGGGCTCTGACCCCAATCTGGAATTCGATATCTGATGGATTTCATCCACGCGTGGCGTGGATCTACTGGCCTCAATCTGTCGGAACCGCGCTCTGCTCTGGCAGGTGTCGACCTTGGTCGACAGTAGAGCCACGCCATGCGTGGATGAGCATCAGCCCCCGTGCTGTCAGGCGCCGCTGGCGACCGGGCGGGTGCTGTCGCTCACCCAGCCGCTCCAGGAATCGGCGTAGATGCGGGCGCCGCGCAGGCCGGCGCTTTCCATCGCCAGCAGCAGGTGACAGGCGGTCACGCCGGAACCGCACATCAGCACGACACGCTCGGGGTCCTGGCTGCCGATCACGCCCTGCAGCTCCGCGCGCAGCTCCTGCGGATCGCGCAGGCGGCCGTCCAGCACGTTCAGGGCGAAGGGGCGGTTGACCGCGCCGGGCACGTGGCCGGCCACCGGGTCCAGCGGCTCGACGTCGCCGCGGAAACGCTCGCCGGCGCGGGCATCGACCAGCCAGCCCGGAGCATGCTTGAGGCGCGCGGCGATCTCGTCGGCCGACGCCACCTGGGTGGTGTCGAAGCGGCCCGGATACGGCGGCTGTACGGTGACCGTGCTGTGGCCGGTGGCCAATGCATGGCCGGCCGCCTGCCAGGCCGCGATACCGCCATCCAGCACCGCCACCCGGGTATGGCCGAGCAGGCGCAGCAGCCACCACAGGCGTGCGGCGGCCATGCTGCCATCGCTGCTGTCGTAGACCACCACCTGGGTGTCCGGGCCGATGCCCCACTGGCCCACGCGCGCGGCGAAGGCGTCGCTGTCGGGCAGCGGATGGCGACCGTGACCCACGCGCGACAGATCGGACAGATCACGATTGAGATCAGCATGCACTGCGCCCGGGATGTGTCCGGCGGCGTACTGCCCTGCCCCGGCCTGCGGGTCGGCCAGGGACGCGCGCGCATCCATCACGCGCACGGCGGTGCTGGCGGTTGCCCGCGCATCGACCACGCGCACATCGTCGCCCAGCACAGCGGCCAGGGTGGCCACATCGACCAGGGTGGTCCACGGCGGATCGATTGGCTTCATTGCACTTGCTCCAGACGGCGACGCAGGTTGTAGAGAATGGCGGCCGTGGCACCCCAGATGCGCTGGCCGGGCCAGCCGTATTCCAGGACATGGCGCACGCGCCCGCGGTGGTTGATTTCAACCTGGTGCAGGTTGTCGGCTGCCATCAGGTAATCCAGCGGCACCTCGAACACTTCGGCCACTTCGCTGGGCTGCGGCACCGGCACGAACGCCGGATCGACCACTGCCACCACCGGGGTCACGCGGTAGCCGGTGATGGTCACGAAGGGATCGAGGTAACCCAGCGCCTGCACCTGGCCTGGGGCCAGTGCGATTTCTTCCTGGCTCTCACGCAGTGCAGCGGCAAGGGCATCGCGGTCGTCCGGTTCGGTGCGACCACCGGGAAATCCGACCTGGCCGCCGTGGGTGCGCAGCGTGTCAGTGCGGCGGGTGAGGATGACCTGGGCGCCCCCGGCGCGCGGCACGATGCCGGCCAGCACCGCCGCTTCGACCGGCGGCCCCGGCGGCAGCAGGTCACTCAGTTCGCTGCGGTTCCAGCCATCCCCCTGCGGGGGTTCGGCCAGCGGGTGCAGCGCGCGCAGCAGGCGTTCGTGGTCAGCCAGTGATCCGCGCAGCGATTGCTGCAGTTGTTCGCGCAGGGGCTGCACACGGTGCAGGATGCGGCTGCGTTCGAGGTCGCTCATGCTCGACCATCCTGCGATTTCATCGATATGCCGCCCGCACCCGGCGCACAGCCGGTTGTGATCCAGCTTGCACACTCCAATGCAGGGGCTTGCGACAACACGCGCCGGCTCTTCCGTAGTTTGCACCCTGCAACAGTAGCGCGAATGGCTGCGGTTGGGGACGATCACGACACGCGGATGGGCGGTAGAGTCGACTGTCAGTCGACTATCGCGCGAAGCGCGGGGAGCGCAGTCGACCAACGGTCGACTCTACCCGGGCGCGCAAACAGAAACGCGCCGGTGGAAACCACCGGCGCGTTGTTTTCACTGCTTCGATTTACTTGACGCTGACCAGCTTGACTTCGAACTGCACCGCCACGTTCGGCGGGAAGCCGGTACGCGGATCGGCACCGTAGGCCTGGTCCGGCGGCAGGGTGATTTCCCACTTCGAACCGGCCGGCATCTGCAGCAGGGTCTCACGCATGGCCTTCATTTCGACTTCGCTGACCTTGATCGACGGAATCTGCTGGGCCGGACGGGCTTCGGTCGGACGCTGGCCGAACGGGTACGGACCGGCCACTTCCAGCTGCACGGTGCTGGCCTGGGTCGGCTTGGCGCCCTTGCCGGCTTCGATCACGCGGTACTGGACGCCGCTCGGCAGCGACTGCACGCCCGCCTTGGCCTTGTTGGCCGCAACGAACTGGTCGCTCTTGGTCTTGTTTTCGGCAGCGGCCTTTTCGTACTCCGCCTTGGCAGCCTGGGCACGGCTCTGCTCGCGCTTCTGGAAGGCTTCAACGGCCGGCTTCAGCTGGTCGGCGGTGATCGCCGGCTGCTTCTTGGCGTAGGCGTCCTGCAGACCCTTCACCACCGAGTTGATGTCCAGCTGCTCACCACGAGCGGTCAGCTCAGCCAGGTTGTTGCCGTAGTCGTAACCGAAGTAGTAGCTCAGCTTGCCCTTTTCGGACGAGACGTCCTGGGCGAAGGCATTGCCCGTCAGGGCCAGGGCCGCGACGGCGACCGCGATAGAACGCAACTTCATCAAACAGTTCTCCAGGGGTGGTAACTCAGGGACGTTCTGCGCCGCCCTGAGGCGACGGGTTAGGATACCGGCCACAACGTGTAACCGCTACTGACCACGCAGGCTTTGACCCACCTGCGTTTCAAGAGTTCAATCTCACTTTTTTTTAACGTTTCAGGAGCTTTCCGTGGCCACAGTCCCCGCCGACCACCCCGTCGCCGTGACCGATGAAGGTGCCATCCGCATCATTACCGTGCAGCGCCCGGAAAAGCTCAACTCCCTCAATGCGGCCACCCTTCAGGCCCTGGCCGAGGCGTTCAGCGCGGCGGCGGCCGACCCGGACGTGCGTGTGGTGGTGCTGACCGGCGCCGGCCCGAAAGCCTTCGTGGCCGGGGCTGACATCGCCGAGATGAACACCCTCAGCGCGGTTCAGGGACGTGATTTCTCGCTGCTCGGCCAGGCCCTGATGCGGCAGATCGAGCGCATGCCCAAGCCGGTCATCGCCCGGGTGAACGGCTTCGCACTGGGCGGTGGGCTGGAACTGGCCATGGCCTGCCACCTGCGCATCGCCGCCGATACCGCCAAGGTGGGGCAACCGGAGATCAACCTGGGGCTGATCCCCGGCTTCGGCGGCAGCCAGCGCCTGCTGCGCCTGTGCGGCCGCGCCGCCACCCTGGAACTGTGCCTGCTGGGCGCCCCCATCGACGCCGAACGCGCCCTCGCGCTGGGCATCGTCAACCAGGTCGTGCCGGCAGCCGAACTCGACAACCGCGTGCAGGACGTCGCCAGGCAGCTGGCACGTTCGGCACCGCTGGCCCTGCGCGGCCTGCTCGATGCCGTGCACGTGGGCGGCGAATGCAGCCTGGACGCCGGCCTGGAATATGAAAGCGCGCAGTTCGGCCTGCTGTTTGCCACCGAGGACATGCGCGAAGGCACCAGCGCGTTCCTGCAGCGCCGCTCGCCGGCCTTCCAGAACCGCTGATCCCATGGCATCCCGACCCAACCCCGTGCAGCTGTTTGCCCGGGTCCAGGCAGACGATCTCGATGGCGCTCTGCAGGCTGGCCTGATGGACTACATCGCCGCTGATGCCGACGCACGCCTGCTGCCCGGCCACCCGGAACTTCCGCAACGGCTGCTGCAGGCACAGGCTGACCTGCGAACGGCCTGGGCCGCACGCGAACGCTATCGCGCACGCGCCGTACGCCTGGCACGCCGCGAGGCCGAACGTGATGCACGCCGCACACCTGCGCCAGCGCCCGATGTGAAACCCGCGCTGCCCGCGGCGGCGGCTGCGATCCTCGCACGGGCCAAGGCCCGCGCTGCAGGCAAGGAACAGTAATGGCCACTGCGAAGAAGACCACGCGCGCACCGGCGCGCCGCCGCAGCGTGATGCCGCGCGCCGACGTGGTGGAGATGTTCACCCGCCTGCGCGAACTCAACCCGCACCCGAAGACCGAGCTGGAATACAGCTCACCGTTCGAGCTGCTGGTGGCTGTCGCGCTGTCGGCGCAGGCCACGGACGTGGGCGTCAACAAGGCCACCCGACGCCTGTTCCCGGTGGCCAATACACCAGCGAAGATCCTCGCGCTGGGTGAGGACGGTCTGAAGAAGTACATCGCCACCATCGGTCTGTTCAACGCCAAGGCGAAGAACGTGATCGCCACCTGCGCGATCCTGCTGGAAAAATACGGTGGCGAAGTGCCGCGCGAACGCGAGGCGCTGGAAGCCCTGCCCGGGGTCGGCCGCAAGACCGCCAACGTGGTGCTCAACACCGCCTTCGGCGAACCGGTGATGGCGGTGGATACACACATCTTCCGCGTCTCCAACCGCACCGGGCTGGCACCGGGAAAGAACGTGCGTGAAGTGGAGGACCGCCTGGTCAAGGCGATTCCCGCCGAATTCCTGCTCGACGCCCATCACTGGTTGATCCTGCACGGGCGGTATGTGTGCAAGGCACGCAAGCCGGACTGCCCGGGCTGCGTGATTGCCGACCTGTGCAGGTTCAAGGAAAAAACCGCCGCGTAGCCCGCAGGAAACCCATCCACGCATGGCGTGGATCTACTGCAACCGGCAAGCAACCGCAGCGTCACATGCAAGCGTTTACATCGTCAGCCCCTGACGCGACGGGGCCTGCGGCGGATGTCTGCCGCGCGTGAACTGTCACATTTACGCAATCTTTACCTTCTAGCCTGCGCGCATCTTCCCACCTGCCTGCAAGGCTCCTTCCCATGAAACTGCATCACCAACTCCTGACGGTGGCCGTGGCTGCTGCGCTGTATGTGCCGGCTGCACACGCTGAAGTCGCCATCGATGTGATCGGCGGTTCGGAAATCACCTTCGAAGGCCTGGTCCAGGCCGACGGCAACTGGTTCGACAATGATGTCGTGGACCTCAACGGCGGTGACGCCGGCAACGGCAAGGACAGCGAGTTCGAACTGCGTCGCGCCGAGCTGGTGCTGAAGGGCAAGGGCCCGGGCAACGTGGAATGGGTGGTCGGCTACGATGCCAAGGCTGACAAATTCCTCGACACCAACGTCAAGTACAAGCTGCTGGGCAACGCCAACCACTTCATCCAGGCCGGCCAGTTCAAGCAGCCCAACAGCCTGGAAGAACTGTCCAGCACCAAGAACAACGACTTCATCTCCAAGGCTGCGGTCACCAACACCTACGCCGTCGCCCGTCGCCTCGGCGGCGCGTACAGCTACGGCCAGGACAACTGGTCGGTCACCGCCAGCGCCTTCGGCCGCGAACTGACCCGCAACCTGGCCCACGGCAGCGGCTACGGCGCACGCGGCACCTTCGCCCCGATCAACGAGAAGGGCCAGGTCCTGCACTTCGGCCTGAGCTACGTCGACTACGACGCCGACGCCGACACCCTGCGCGTGCGTGCCCGTCCGAACGCCGACCTGGCCACCGCGCGCCTGGTCGACAGCGGCAACATGACCGACACCGACCGCGTCAGCACCCTCGGCGCTGAAGCCATGTACTTCCAGGGTCCGTTCAAGGCCCAGGCCGAGTACTACAGCAGCAAGGCCAAGCGCTACGACCACGACAACTACACCAGCGACGGCTACTACGTCAGCGGCGTGTGGAACGTCACCGGCGAAACCTGGAGCTACAAGGGCGGCACCCCGGGCACCGGCCTGCCGAACAACCCGGCCGGCGGCCAGTGGCAGCTGGGCGTGCGCTACGACCACATGGACCTGAACGACGGCAACCTGTCGGCCAACCCGGTCGCCGGTCGTCCGCCGATCGTCGATGGCGTGCTGGGCGGCAAGATGGACATCTGGACCGTCGGCGCCAACTGGTACTGGCGTTCGAACTTCAAGTTCATGGTCAACTACGTGATGGTGGACAGCAAGAAGTACAGCTCCACCGCCCGCGGTTTCGTCAATGACGATCCGAACATCCTGGAAGCCCGCGCGCAGTTCTTCTGGTAAGACCTGACGCACGCGTTGCAACGAAAGGCACGGCTCCGGCCGTGCCTTTTCTGTTGCCTGCGCTGGCCGCGAACGCTGTCACCGCAACGTCATATGACAGACGCAGGCGTGTCACGCAACCGTTATGGAATGTGCACCGAAACGTCGGGCAGCCGCCCTTCGACCACCCCAGGAGTCTCTCCCGTGATCCACGCCTTCAAGTCGCGCGCCGCTGTCGCCATCCTGGCTGCATCGTCCGTGTTTGCCGCCAACGCCGCCGATGTCACCGGCGCGGGCGCCTCGTTCATCTATCCGGTCATGTCCAAGTGGTCTGCGGACTACAGCACCGCGACCGGCAAGAAGGTCAACTACCAGTCGATCGGTTCCGGTGGTGGTATCGCCCAGATCAAGGCGGCGACCGTGGACTTCGGTTCCTCCGACGCCCCGCTGAAGCCGGAAGAGCTGGCGGCTGCCGGCCTGGCCCAGTTCCCGTCGGTCATCGGCGGCGTGGTGCCGGTCATCAACGTGGCTGGCGTCGCGCCGGGCGCGCTGAAGCTGGACGGCCCGACCCTGGCCAACATCTTCCTGGGCAAGATCAAGACCTGGAACGACCCGGCCATCGCTGCCCTGAACAGCGGCCTGACCCTGCCGAACGCCAAGATCACCATCGTCCACCGTTCGGACGGCTCGGGCACCACCTTCAACTTCGTCAACTACCTGTCCAAGGTCAGCCCGGAGTGGAAGAGCAAGGTCGGTGAAGGCACCTCGGTCCAGTGGCCGGCCGGCATCGGCGGCAAGGGCAACGAAGGCGTTGCTGCCTACGTGAAGCAGATCAAGGGTGGCATCGGCTACGTCGAGCTGTCCTATGCCCTGCAGAACAAGATGTCCTACGCGGCGATGAAGAATGCCGCCGGCAAGATCGTGCAGCCGTCGGACGCCTCGTTCTCGGCCGCAGCCGCCAGCGCTGACTGGGCCAATGCCAAGGACTTCTACCTGGTCATGACCAACGCCCCGGGCGAGCAGGCCTGGCCGATCACCGCCACCAACTTCATCCTGGTGCGCAAGCAGCCGAAGAACGTAGCCGGCGCCAAGGCCACCCAGGAATTCTTCCGCTGGATCTACAGGAACGGCGACGCCCAGGCCAAGCAGCTGGACTACGTGCCGCTGCCGGACACCCTGGTCAAGCAGATCGAGACCTACTGGTCGCAGAACCTGAAGTACTGAGCAAGGCGTTCCCCCGCAGGAACGGGGGTCGGCGGGTCCTCTCTCCCCCGCCGATCCCCACCGGGCGCTGGACCTTCGGGTCTGGCGCCTTTCTTTTTTGGGAGACCGCGGCCCCGCTGTCGAGCCCATGCTCGGCTGCTTTTCGCCTTTGTAGAGTCGAGCCACGCTTGACTACGGCCCGTCAGCCGAGCATGGGCTCGGGTCTACAAGGGCTGCCCAAGCGCAGTCCGGGGCCCCGGCCGCCCCTGGCAGCCCCGCCAAGGGCGTCCAGAACCCCGTGAAACCCTTGTCAGAACGTGATGTCCGACACCTCTGTCATGGACGTCATACGGCTGTAACAAAAACATCATTTCATAGCCGCATCCGCCGACGCCGTCGGCTCTTCCCCGCTATGGAGTGAACATGAAACTGCACTCGGCCGGCCTCGCCGCCCTTTCCCTGGCCATCGCCCTGGGCCTGTCGGCCTGCGGTGGCGACAAGCAGGCTGCACAGCAGCCGGCTGCCGACGCAGCCGCCGCCCCGGCCGCTGCCGGTGACAAGGTGACCGCTGAGGTCTCCGGCGCTGGCGCATCCTTCATCTTCCCGCTGGTGTCCAAGTGGTCGGCCGACTACAACACCGCCAGCGGCGCCAAGATCAACTACCAGTCGATCGGTTCGGGTGGCGGCATCGCCCAGATCAAGGCCGGCACCGTTGATTTCGGTTCCTCAGACAAGCCGCTGAGCAGCGACGAGCTGGCCCAGGCCGGCCTGGCGCAGTTCCCGTCGGCCATCGGCGGCGTGGTGCCGGTCGTCAACATCGAAGGCCTGGAAGCCGGCAAGCTGCGCCTGACCGGCGCCCTGCTGGCCGACATCTTCCTGGGCAAGGTCAAGACCTGGAACGACCCGGCCATCGCCGCGGCCAACCCGGGCGTGACCCTGCCGGACGGCAAGATCACCATCGTCCACCGTTCGGACGGTTCGGGCACCACCTTCAACTTCTCCAACTACCTGTCCAAGGTCAGCCCGGAGTGGAAGACCAAGGTCGGCGAAGGCACCTCGGTGCAGTGGCCGGACGGCGTCGGTGGCAAGGGCAACGAAGGCGTTGCCTCCTACGTGAAGCAGATCAAGGGCTCCATCGGCTACGTCGAGCTGGCCTACGCCCTGCAGAACGCCATGCCGTACACCGCCCTGCAGAACGCCGCCGGCACCTGGGTGCAGCCGAACGCTGAAACCTTCGCCGCCGCTGCTGCCAGCGCCGATTGGGCCAGCGCCAAGGACTTCAACCTGGTCATCACCAACGCCCCGGGCGAGCAGGCGTGGCCGATCACCGCCACCAACTTCATGCTGATGCAGAAGAAGCCGAAGGACGCCAAGCGCAACCAGGACACCCTGGCCTTCTTCAAGTGGGCCTTCGAGAACGGCCAGACCCAGGCCAACGAGCTGCACTACGTGCCGCTGCCGGCCGAACTGACCAAGCAGATCGAGGCCTACTGGGGCACCGAGCTGAAGTGATGGACCCGACGGTGCCCGCCCCGCGCGGGCACCGTCACTTCCACGTCGTGCCGCCCCCTTTCCTGGCCCTGCCGTCCCCATGAATGCCATCGCCCAGCCTGTAGCAGCCCCGTCCACGCGCGATGCGCGTGATGCCCGCAACGACAAACTGTTCCGATGGGTGCTGGTCGGCACCGTCATCTTCGTCCTGATCGCCCTGGCCTGCGCCGCGCTGTCCATGCTGTGGGGCGGCCGCCATGCCCTGCAGATGCAGGGCCTGAGCTTCTTCTTCTCCTCCGACTGGAATCCGGTCGAAAACAAGTTTGGCGCCCTCGCCCCGATCTACGGCACCCTGGTCACCGCGTTCATCGCGATGGTCATCGCCGTGCCGGTCAGCTTCGGCATCGCCTTCTTCCTCACCGAAGTCGCGCCGCGCTGGCTGCGTGGCCCGGTCGGTACCGCCATCGAACTGCTGGCCGGCATCCCCTCGATCATCTACGGCATGTGGGGCCTGTTCGTGCTGGTACCGGTGATGACCGAGTACGTCACCCCGTTCCTCAACGAAACCCTGGGCGAATGGCCGATCATCGGGCCGATGTTCCAGGGCCCGCCGCTGGGCATCGGCATGCTCACCGCCGGCTTCGTGCTGGCCATCATGGTCATCCCGTTCATTTCCTCGGTGATGCGCGAGGTGTTCCTGACCGTGCCGACCCGCCTGAAGGAATCGGCCTACGCGCTGGGGTCCACCAAGTGGGAAGTGAGCTGGGACATCGTCCTGCCCTACACCCGCTCGGCCGTCATCGGCGGCGTCTTCCTCGGCCTCGGCCGTGCCCTGGGCGAGACGATGGCCGTGGCCTTCGTGATCGGCAACAGCGTGCGCCTGTCGCCGTCGCTGCTGGAACCGGGCACCACCATCGCCGCGCTGATCGCCAACGATTTCGGCGAAGCCACTGAAACCTACCGCTCGGCGCTGCTGCTGCTCGGCTTCGTCCTGTTCATCGTCACCTTCGTCGTGCTGGCCATCGCCCGCCTGATGCTGATGCGCCTGTCCCGCAAGGAGGGCAACTGATGTCCACCACCGCTGACTCCCTGTACCTGCGCCGCCGCATCGGCAACGTCATCGCCATCACGCTGTCCTGCGCCACCGCCCTGTTCGGCCTGTTCTTCCTGGGCTGGATCCTGTTCACCCTGGCCTCCAAGGGCCTGGCCGGCATCAATCTTGATCTGTTCACCAAGATGACGCCGCCGCCGATGCAGGAAGGCGGCCTGGCCAATGCCTTCTTCGGCAGCGCGGTGATGTGTGCGCTGGCGATCGGCATCGGCACCCCGCTGGGCGTGCTGGCCGGCACCTGGCTGGCCGAGTACGGCAACGCCCGCAAGGCCGGCACCGTGGTCCGCTTCGTCAACGACATCCTGTTGTCGGCACCGTCCATCGTGCTGGGCCTGTTCGTCTACACCCTGTACGTGATGCAGACCGGCGGCAACTTCTCTGCCTTCGCAGGTGCCCTGTCGCTGGCCTTCATCGTGCTGCCGGTGGTGGTCCGCACCACCGACGAGATGCTGCGCCTGGTGCCTTCGCAGATGCGCGAAGCGGCCCTGTCGCTGGGCATCCCGCAGTGGAAGGTGATCGTGCAGGTGCTGTACCGCAGTGCGTCGGCCGGCATCATCACCGGCATCCTGCTGGCGCTGGCCCGCATTTCCGGCGAAACCGCACCGCTGCTGTTCACCGCCTTCGGCAACCAGTACTGGAACAACAACATCTTCCAGCCGATGGCTTCGGTGCCGGTGGTGATGAACCAGTTCGCCGGCAGCCCGTATGAATCCTGGCAGGTGCTGGCCTGGGCCGGTGCCCTGGTGCTGACTGTCTTCGTGTTGCTGGTCAGCCTTGCCGCCCGCGGCATCCTGCTGCGCAACCGTATCTCCCATGACTGACCTTTCCGTGGATAACGCCATGAACGACCTCTCCAACGCCGTGCCCATGCAGCGCATCGCGGTGCCGGCCTCGCACGAGAACCTGCACACGCCGTCGCCGGTCAAGCTGGCCGCGCGTGGTCTGGACTTCTATTACGACAAGTTCCACGCTCTGAAGGGCATCAACCTGGAGATTCCGGAAAAGCGCGTGACCGCGCTGATCGGCCCCTCCGGTTGCGGCAAGTCGACCCTGCTGCGCATCTTCAACCGCATCTACGCGCTGTATCCGAAGCTGGAAGCGCGTGGCGAGGTGCTGCTGGACGGCGAGAACATCCTCTCGCCGAAGTACCCGATGAACCGCCTGCGCAGCAAGGTCGGCATGGTGTTCCAGAAGCCGGTGCCGTTCCCGATGACCATCTTCGAGAACGTGGCCTACGGCATCCGCCACCACGAGAAGCTGAGCAAGGCCGACATGGCCGACCGCGTCGAGCAGGCGCTGCGCCAGGGCGCGCTGTGGGACGAGGTGAAGGACAAGCTGGGGCAGAGCGCCCTGGGCCTGTCCGGTGGCCAGCAGCAGCGTCTGTGCATCGCCCGTGCCGTGGCCCTGCGCCCGTCGGTACTGCTGCTGGACGAGCCGACCTCGGCGCTGGACCCGATCTCGACCAGCCGCATCGAGCAGCTGGTGGAAGAACTCAAGCACGAGTACACGATCGTCATCGTCACCCACAACATGCAGCAGGCCGCGCGCGTATCCGACTACACCGCCTTCATGTACCTGGGTGACCTGATCGAGCACGACCGCACCGAAGTGATCTTCTCGCAGCCCTCGCAGCGGCAGACCGAGGACTACATCACCGGTCGCTTCGGCTGATTGGTGTTCTTCCCTCGCCACATGTCCCAGCCAGGCGCGGCCTGGCTCTACCCGGATTGCAGACCATGAATCTTCCCAACGACCACATCGTCAAGAGCTACGACGAAGAGCAGCAGCGCCTGGTGGCCGAAATCGTGCGCATGGGCGAGATGGCCGTCGCCCAGCTGGAAGCGTCGATGGACGTCATCGAGAAGCGCGACGAGAACGCCGCCCACCGCATCATCGCCAACGATGAAGCCATCGACCAGCTGGAACAGCAGATCAGCCACGACGTGATGCGTCTGGCCCTGCGTGGCCCGATGGCACGCGACCTGCGTGAGATCCTGGCCGGCCTGCGCATTCCTGCCGACATCGAACGCATCGGCGACTACGCCGCCAATGTGGCCAAGCGCTCCATCGCGCTGGGCAAGGTGCCGCCGCTGCCGCAGATCCAGGGCCTGCGTGCCCTCGGCCGCCTGGCCGCGCAGCAGGTGCGCCGCGCCATCGCCGCCTACCGCGACAACGATGCCGAGGCCGCCATCGCGCTGCGCCAGGACGACGCCCGCCTGGACGCGCAGTACACCGCGCTGTTCCGCGAGCTGCTGACCTACATGATGGAAGACCCGCGCAACATCACCCCCTGCACCCACCTGCTGTTCATGGCCAAGAACCTGGAGCGCGTGGGCGACCATGCCACCAACATCGCCGAGAACGTGTGGTTCCTGGTGCACGGTGAGCAGCCGCTGCCGCCGCGCGAGAAGCGCGACGAGACGTCAAGCACCGACCACGTCTGATACTGCGCTGCAACAGCGGAAACGCGTCCAGGGGCCCCTGTCGGAATGACAGGGGCCTTTTTTGTGCGCGCGATCCGGGCATTCATCCACGCATGGCGTGGATCTACTGGATACTCACGAAAATCCGGGGTGCCGGCCGGCAGTAGATCCACGCCATGCGTGGATGCGCTGCGCAGCCTCCTTCCCGTCTGCGGCAAACCTCACGAAAATTTGAGGTCTCGGCGAGGATTCCATGAGTAGCATCGCTGCACCATCGTTTCACCCCGGGCGCGAGCCCACCACCCAAGGAGTATGACCGATGAGCCATTCCAACAAGACCCTGTCCCTGCTGACCGCCACCGCACTGGCGGCCGGCCTGGGCGTGACGGCCAGTGCTTCGGCCCTGAGCATGACCGACCTGGCCCAGGGTTACCTGGTGGCCGGCCAGGCGGCCAAGGCGGGCGACGCCAAGGCTGCTGAAGGCAAGTGTGGTGGTGACAAGGCCAAGCATGCCGAAGGCAAGTGTGGTGCCGACGGCAAGAGCGCCGAAGGCAAGTGTGGCGGTGACAAGGGCAAGGCCAAGGCCGCCGCAGGCGCGGATGCCAAGACCAAGACCGCTGGCGACAAGAAGTCGGCCGAAGGCAAGTGCGGCGAAGGCAAGTGCGGTGGCAAGCACTGACGCTGCGGCCAGCGTCGTCCACCCACGGTTGCCGCTGCCCGCGGCAGCCGTCGGGCTGGGCCTGCGGCGGGCGCTGCTGCAGGTCCTGCACGACGCCCCGGCCGCTGACTTCGATTTCCTGGAATGCGCGCCGGAGAACTGGATCAACGTGGGCGGCCCTGCGGGCGAAGCCCTGGATGAACTGGCCCTGCGCCATCCGCTGAGCTGCCATGGCCTGTCGCTGTCGCTGGGCGGCAGCGCAGCGCTGGACACCCGGCTGCTGCAGCAGATCGGCCACTTTCTTGAACGCCATCGGGTGCCGCTGTACAGCGAGCACCTGAGCTACTGCAGCGACGACGGCCAGCTGTACGACCTGCTGCCGATTCCCTTCACCGACGAAGCCGTGCGCCACACCGCCTCGCGCATCGCCCGGGTGCAGGATATTCTGGGCCGGCGCATCGCGGTGGAGAACGTGTCCTACTACCTGGCGCCGCAGCCGGCGATGGACGAACTGGCCTTCACCAATGCGGTACTGGCCGAGGCTGACTGCGATCTGCTGCTGGACGTCAACAACGTGTACGTCAACGCCTGCAACCACGGCTACGATGCCGATGCCTTCATCGCCGGGCTGCCGGCCGAGCGCATCGTCTGCCTGCACGTGGCCGGGCATCTGGACGAAGCCGCAGACCTGAAGATCGATACCCATGGCAGCGCGGTGATCGACCCGGTGTGGGCGCTGCTGGAGCGCAGCTATGCCCGCTTCGGGCCGCGCCCGACCCTGCTGGAACGCGACTTCAACTTCCCGCCGTATGCCGAACTGCAGGGCGAGCTGCGCACCATCCGCCGGCTGCAGAGCGCACAGCGCGAGGTCGCCCATGGCTGACGCACCCGAGCGCCTGCGCGCACAGCAGCACGCCTTCACCGCGCACCTGCGCGATCCGCAGCAGGTTCCCGCCCCGCCCGATCTGGACCCGCGCCGGGTCGCGGTGTACCAGCAACTGCTGTTCAACAACCTGCTGGGCCTGCTCGGCAACGGCTTCCCGGTCTGCGTCCGCCTGCTCGGCGAACCGGCATGGGCCACACTGGTGCGCCACTATTTCGCCAGCCATCACGCACGCACGCCGCTGTTCACCGGCGTGGCCGCCGAGTTCGTGCAGTGGCTGCAGGCACAACCGGCCCTGCCGCATCCGGCATTGGCCGAGCTGGCCCATTACGAGTGGGTTGAGACCGATCTGTACCAGCGTGCGGCCGAGCCGCTGCCGCCCGCCTCGGGCTGCGACCCGCTGCAGGTGCCACTGCGCTGCTCGCCCCTGGCCTGGCCGCTGCTGTATGCATGGCCGGTCCACCGCCTGGGGGCAGACGACGCGCCCATGGCACCACCACCGGAACCGACCGGCCTGCTGGTCCGTCGCGATGCCGACGGCGTGGTGCGCTTCGCCCAGCTCAGTCCTTTGGCTGCGCACCTGTTGATTCTCATCGAACAGGCGCCGGGCAACACCGGCCAGCAGCAGTTGCAGCAGCTGGCCCTTCTGCACCACCTCGACGCTGATGCGTTGGCCGGACCCGGCACCCAGCTGCTGCAGCAGTTCCTGCAGGCCGGTGTGATCGGCCCGATACCCGGCGCCGCCTGATACCCACCCAAGGAGATTGTCCCGATGAACACCCTGCCCCTGGCCGCCCTGCGCGGCTGGATGGACCGCTTCGGCCCGTGGTTGGCCCCGCTGGGCCTGCGCCTGCTGCTGGCCTGGGAGTATTTCGAGTCCGGTCGCGAGAAACTGCATGGCCAGAACTGGTTCGACGAGCTGCAGGGCGCTTTCCCGTTCCCCTTCGACCAGTTGCCGGCCAGCGTGAACTGGCAGCTGGCAACCTGGTTCGAACTGGTGGGTGCGGCCTGCCTGCTGTTCGGCCTGGGCACGCGCTTTGCGGCGGCCAGCCTGCTGGTACTGACGGTGGTGGCCACGTATGCCGTGCACTGGCCCATGCACTGGAATTCACTGGGCGACCTGGCGATGGGGTATGCGATCAGCGACCAGGGCTTTGGCAACTTCAAGCTGCCGGTACTGTTCATGGCGATGCTGCTGCCGCTGCTGTTCAACGGTGCCGGGCGCCTGAGCGTGGATGCCTGGATGACCGGCCGCGCAGTCGCGCTCCGGTAGCCACCAACCTTGGTTGGCGGTGGCCTTTGCCTGGTAGTCGCCAACCTTGGTTGGCGGTTGTTCCGCATGCCAACCAGGGTTGGCATCTACCGGAATGCTGGGCGCCTTGGCGGTTGTTCCGCATGCCAACCAAGGTTGGCATCTACCGGAATGCTGGACGCCTTGGCGGTTGTTCCGCATGCCAACCAAGGTTGGCATGCAGCGGACCGGTGCCAGCCGCGTTACACGCCGATACGCGCCGAAACCGGTCAAAAGGCCGATTTAATCGCCTATTCATCAAGAAAATCCGATGCTGGATCCGTGGCCTCGATGACCACGTCCTTCCCCGGAGCACCCCATGAAGCGCCTGATTGCCGCCACGCTTTCGCTGACCCTGCTGGCCACCGCCGCCGCCCCCGCCATGGCCGCTCCCTACGGCGCCGGTGGCCGCGACGACCACCACAGCCAGAAGGGTCATCACGACGACCGTCGCGATCCGCCCCGTCGCGGTCACAAACTCGACCGCGACCATCGTGGCGAACAGGTCCGCGATTACCGCCACCACGGCCTGCGTGCCCCGGCCCGCGGCCAGGAATGGCGCAAGGTGGACGGCCGCTATGTGCTGATCGCCGTGGCCACCGGCATCGTCGCCGACGTAGTGCTGGCACACCGCTGACCCCAGGCAGCGTCCCGGCCATGACCTGCATGGCCGGGCACTCAGGGTCGCTCTGCTAGAATCCGCGCATGACTGACCCCACCCCCGCAGCTGACGCCGCCCCTGTTTCCGTAGTTCCGATGGCGCAGCGCGCGATGTCGCAACGCTTCCGCGGCTTCCTGCCGGTGGTGGTGGACGTGGAAACCGGCGGTTTCGACAGCCAGCGCAATGCGCTGCTGGAAATTGCCGCCGTGCCGATCGAAATGGACGAGAACGGCCTGCTCCATCCCGGCCAGACCGCCAGCGCCCACGTGGTGCCCGCCGAGGGGCTGGAGATCGACCCGAAATCGCTGGAAGTGACCGGCATCATCCTCGACCATCCGTTCCGGCTGGCGAAGGAAGAAAAGGCCGCGCTGGACCACATCTTCACCCCGGTCAGGGCGGCGATGAAGAAGTACGGCTGCCAGCGCGCGATCCTGGTGGGACACAACGCCCACTTCGACCTGGGATTCGTCAACGCCGCCGTCGCCCGCACCGGCCACAAGCGCAATCCGTTCCATCCCTTCAGCGTGTTCGACACGGTCACCCTGGCCGGTATTGCCTATGGGCAGACGGTGCTGGCCCGCGCGGCCAATGCGGCCGGGCTGGGCTGGGATGCCAACGAAGCACACAGCGCGGTGTATGACACCGAGCAGACAGCGCGGCTGTTCTGCACCATCGCCAACGCCTGGCCGCGGTAAACCGACCATCGGCGCGACCGCATCCACGCATGGCGTGGATCTACTACGGCAGTAAATCCACGCCATGCGTGGATGAGGCCCATCGCAATGCGGACCAACGGTCCGCACCCGCCCACCCAATGGCCATCACCCGATGCTGGTGCGGTCGCGGCCATCGCTCTTGGCACGGTACAGCGCGCGGTCGGCGCGCTGGTACAGCAGCGCCGGGGTACGGTCGTCGCCAGCCAGTTCCACCAGGCCGGCACTGAAGGTCACCCGCAGGCCCTTCACCCCCGCCCAGTCCGGATGGTCATGGAACAGGCCGCGCAGGCGCGCGCAGACCTGTGCCGCTTCTTCCAGGCGCGTGTCGTTGAGCAGCAGGGCGAATTCTTCGCCACCGGTCCGTGCCGGCAGGTCCGAGTCGCGGCAGGCGGCGTCGATCACCTCGGCCACTTCCTTCAGCACCAGGTCGCCGATGCTGTGGCTGTAGGTATCGTTGACATCCTTGAAGTGGTCGATGTCCAGCACCACCAGGCTCAGCGGGTGGCCACTGCGCTGCGAACGGGCGAAGTCGCGGGCCAGGGTTTCGTCGAAGCCACGGCGGTTGGCCAGCCCGGTCAACGCATCCTCGCGGGCCTGCCGCTCAAACGCCTCGGCCTGCCGCGCAAGACGCTCGGCCAGCTCGGTCTTTTCCAGGTTCAGCGCCTGCAGGTGCACCGTCTGCGCCTGCAGGTCGAAGGTCGCTTCATCCACGCGGCGGGCCAGGCGCAGGTTGCTGGCCTTGTACTGCTGCAGCAGGAAGCGGTACAGCGCCACCAGTGCCCCCAGCAGCAGCAGGCCGATGAAGGCCTGCACGCTGTGCCGCTGCCACCAGAACGGTTCGACGGTAAAGCTCCACACCGCTTCCTGCTGGCCCCAGGCACCGCCCGGGTGCGAGGCGGCCACGTGCAGGGTGTAATCGCCCGGCGGCAGGCCGACGAATTCGACGCTGCGCTGCGGGCCACGTTCCACCCAGCCAGCATCCAATCCTTCCAGGCGAGTGCGGTAGCGGATGCGGTCGGACATCAGGTAGCTGAGGCCGACGAAACTGACGGCCAGGCGGCGGCCACCCGGAATCAGGTTGCGCTCCGGGCCTTCCCAGTGCACCGGGGCACCATCCACCTGCACGTTCTCGATCGCCGCCGGCGGCGCCGGGCGTTCGCGGAACCGCTGCAGGCGCTGTGGATCCACCGTGCTCAGGCCACCGGCGGTCACCACCCAGAAGGTGCCATCCTGGCGCAGGATCGCCGACGGCCCGGAACTGCCGTTGGCCTGCGCATTGGCCATGCCATCGATCTCGTTGTAGCGCTCCACCGTCACCCGCGGCGTGCGGCCATCGGCCACGGCGTTCAGGGTGGCCATGTCGGTGCGCAGCACGCCACGGTTGCTGCTGATCCATACGTTGCCCAGCCGGTCAGGCACCAGCTGGAACACCGCATCGACCGGCATGCCCTGCTCCAGGCCCACCCGCGACAGGCGTCCCTTGTACCAGCGGTACAGGCCACGGTCGCTGCTGATCCACATCGCCTCGCCGATCTGGTGGAAACCAAACACGCTTCGACCGCCCCCCATCGGTGCCAGATCGATGGACTGCACGTGGTCGCCGCGCAACACGCGGATGCCTTCGATGGTGCCGATCCACAGATTGCCCTGGTGGTCATGTTCCAGCGCAGTGATCAGGCCGGTGGGCATGCCCGGCACGTTGGATACGTGCACGCGGTCGCCATCGATGCGGACCACGCCCTTCTGCGTGCCGGCCCAGACCACCCCGGCCGGATCGACGCTGATCGCGCGGATGTTGCCGCCGGGCATGCCGTCGCCAGGACCATAGTTGTGGCGCAGGCTTCCATCGGCACGCAGGCGGTAAACACCGTCACCGAAGGTGCCCACCCACAGGTCACCATCGGGGCCCTGGGCCAGGCTCAGTACCGAGGGCGCCTTGCCGCCGCGGTTGTGCAGCGGCATCGCACGGAAGGTGCCATCGGTGGTCTGCAGGTCCAGGCCGCTGGCGCTGCCCACCCACAGCTGGCGGTTGCGGTCCTCGAACACAGTGCGGACGTAGTCGCCGCTGAGCCCATCACGTTCGGTGTAGCTGCTGAACAGCGTTTCGCGCAGACGGTACAGGCCGCCGTTGGCGCCAACCCAGATGCTGCCTTCGGCGTCCTCGCGCAGGCTCACCACGCGGCCGCCGGGCAGGTTCAGCCCGGCCGGCAGGCGTTCCAGGCCATGGCTGGAGATGCGCAGCAGCCCCTGGTTCTCGGTGCCCAGCCACAGATCGCCATGACGGTCCTGCAGCATCGCGGTCATGTGCAGCTGCCCGGGCAGGCTGTGGACCAGTACCAACCGATCGTCCTCGACCCGGTACAGACGCTCGCCCGCCACGATCCACAGGGCGCCATCGGGCGCGCGGTATGGCCAGGTCAGGCCCTTGCCTACGCCCCACTCGGCCGGCGCGCGCTTGAGTTCACCATCGTTGTCGCGCAGTACCAAGCCGTCGAGGGTGCCGATCCAGACCCGGTCCTGGGCATCGACCACCAGCTTGGTGAAACTCATCGCCAGTGGCAGATCGGCCGGCGGCGGCTGGTAGACCACACCGGTTTCAGGCGTCAGGTAGGCGATGCCCTTGCCCTCATAGAGCAGCCACAGGCGCCCCTGGCTGTCCATCTGCATCGATTGGATCAGCACTTCAGGGGTGTCGGCCTGGTGTTCCCAGACCCGCCACTGGCCATCGGTGCTGCGGTAGGTCACGTTGCCGCGCGAATCGCTGATCCACAGTCCGCCCTGGCGATCGACCAGCAGCGCGCCGATGCCGTTGTCACGCAGGCCGGGCCGCGTGCTGCGGTCGAACACGGTGAAGTCCAGGCCGTTGTAGCGCACCAGGCCTTCCCAGGTGGCGAACCAGAGGTGGCCTTCGGGTGTCTGGGCGATGTCACGCAGCGAGTTGTGCGGCAGGCCATTGCGCGAAGTCCAGACATCGATGGCGTAATCGCGCAGCGGCGGTGCGACGGTCTGCGCCGCCAGCGGTGCGGCCAGCAACAGCAGCAGCCACAGCACTCCGAGCCGCAGCACGCGACCGATGCCCACTCCCGGGTGGCGCCCCGCCAGGCGCCTGCCAGCCCCCTGCCCGCCCATTACTGCAACGGCAGCGGCCAGGTGCGGCTGCCCCATGGGGCAACAGGCGGGAACAGGAACAGCCGGGCGGCACGGGGCCGCTCGCCGGTACGCACAGGCTGGCTCATCGCTGGAACTGTGGGGAGTTGGGGCGAATGATAGGGCAAACACCCCTCCCGGCGTCACCGTGGCGTGAAAACCGGGCGCGAAGCGGGGTCAGAGCCCTGCCGCCTGCGGCGGAAGGGGTCTGACCCCACGACCGGCCACATCCGTCAGCGCGCGTCCACCGGGGTTCCCACCGGCCACTGCACCACCGCTTCCAGCCCGCCTTCGGGGCGGTTGCGCAGCCACAGGCGGGCGCCATCCTTCTCGGCCAGTGCGCGGGCGATGGTCAGGCCCAGGCCCGCACCACCGGTCTGCCGCGAGCGCGAGGTTTCCACCCGCACGAACGGATCGAACACCGCTTCGAGCTGGTCATCGGCCAGGCCCGGGCCGTCGTCGGCCACCACCACGGTGATCGCCCCGCCGCTGCGGTCTACCCGCACCCGCACCCGCTCGGCATACATCACCGCGTTGTCGACCAGATTGGAGAACAGCCGGTGCATGGCCAGCGGCCGCAGCATCAGCACGGCGCCGCTGCCGCCTTCGAAGACCACGTCGGCACCGCCCTCGGCGGTGTCCTCGACGATGCTTTCCAGCAGCGAATCCAGATCCAGGGCAGCGCGCTGTTCGGCACTCTCGGCGCTGCGGGCCAGCTCCAGGCCTTCGCGCACCAGCGCCTGCATCGCCGCCAGGTCGCCGATCAGGCGCTCGCGCAGGATTTCGTCGGTCACGTTTTCCAGGCGCAGGCGCAGCCGGGTCAACGGCGTCTGCAGATCATGGGTGATCGCCGCCAGCATCTGCGTGCGTTCGGCCAGGTGCCGCTGCAGCCGCTGCTGCATGGCATTGAAGGCTTCGGCAGCGCGCTGCACTTCGCGCGGGCCGCGCAGTGGCAGCGGATCACGCTGCAGGTCGTCACCCAGTTCCTCGGCCGCCGAGGCAAGGTCCTGCAGCGGTGCGCTGGCCATGCGCGACACGATATAGGCCAGCACGGCAATCGCCAGCACCAGCAGGGTCAGGAACAGCGGGTCCACCGCCAACACGCCGTTGTGCGCCACGGCCGGAGAATCCAGTGCCAGCTTCAGCGAGGTGCCGTCGCTGAGCACCACGTCCACGGCCCGGCACTTGGGCGGGATGAAGGACGGGTCCCGTTCGCGCGGCGGGCGCCGGTGTCCCGGCGGCGGCGGCGGCAGCAGCTCCTGCAGCTTGGGAATGCACGAGCGGAAGGAAGTGAAGTGCACGTGCGCGCGGGCCACCGGCCCGGGACGGTCATCGAGCACTTCCATCAGCGCCGTATCGACATTGCCCAGGCGCGCGCCGGGCTGCAGCGCGCGCACGCTGGGACCGCCGGTTTCCAGCAACCGCTCGCGCAGCTCCGGGTTGCCGTCCAGCATGTTCACGTAACCCTGCAGGCGGTCGGCAATGCGGTTCAGGTTCTGCCGCTCGAAATCCTGCTGCCGCCTGGAGGTCGCCAGCAGGGTCGCGCCGATGGCGGCCACCGCCATGCCCAACAGCAGGATCACGAACAGCCGCCCCACCATCGAGGACAGGAACTGGCGCAGGCGCTTCATCGGGGCTTATTCCAGGTTGACGGCCGAGGCCAGCACATAGCCTTCATTGCGCACGGTCTTGATCAGGCCGTCAGGACCGCCGTCGTCGGCCAGCTTGTTGCGCAGCCGGCTGACCTGCAGGTCGATCGCCCGGTCCTGGGCCTCGTAGTTGCGGCCGCTGCTCAGTGCCACCAGCTGCTCGCGCGAGAGCACCTTGTTGGCATGGGCGATGAACACCCGCAGCAGGCGGAACTCGGCCCCGGACAGCACCACCACGCGCCCGTCCGGGTCCACCAGGTGGCGGTGCTCCAGGTCGAAGACCCAGCGCGAGAAGCGCGCGCGGCGCACTGCCAGCGGCTCCAGGTTGGCCGGCAGGGCCTCGGTCCGCCGCAGCACGTTGCGGATGCGCGCCAGCAGTTCGCGTGGCTCGAACGGTTTGGCCAGGTAATCGTCGGCGCCCATTTCCAGGCCCAGCACGCGGTCGATCGGCTCGGCGCGCGCGGTGAGCATGATCACCGGCGTGTTGGAGCGCGCACGCAGGTCGCGGCACAGGGTCAGGCCATCCTCGCGCGGCAGGTTGAGGTCGAGCACGATCAGGTCAACGTGCTCGCGTTCCAGCAGCTGGCGCATGCTGGTGCCGTCGGCCGCCGTGCTGACCTGGTAGCCGGCGCGACCCAGCTGTTCGGCCAGCAGGGTGCGGATGTCATTGTCGTCGTCGACGATCAACAGTCGATGCATCGGGTTTTCGGTCTCCATGTCGCGATTTTCCCGTGTCGGGAGCTGAACCGCATCCTGTCCAGTGCGTACCACTGTATCCGCGCCGGGGCGGGATACCTGCAGTTACGCATTCTGGCCGACAGTGTTACACAGAGACATACCCCGAGGATTGAGCCGCCCTGCGCCCGATCTTCACAATGCCTGCCAATGCCGCCGCCGCGGCCTGCCTGAGTGAAGCCACCACGTGATCTCCCGCCTGTTGCCCGCGTCCCGCCGGGGCCGCCTGATCCTGATCGTCCTGCTTGTCGTGCTCGCTGCAGCCTTGGCCTGGTGGCTGCTGCGCAAGCCCGCCGCGCCGGCCCTGGCCACCAGCCCGGTCAGCCGCGGCGACATCGAACAGACGGTGGAAGCCACTGGCGTGATCGATGCCTACAAGCTGGTCAGCGTCGGTGCGCAGGCCTCGGGCCAGATCAAATCGCTGAAGGTGCAGCTGGGCGATACGGTGAAGGAAGGCGACCTCATCGCCGAGATCGACGCCACCACCCAGCAGAACCAGGTCCTCAACGCGCAGGCCTCGCTGGACCAGGTGATCGCCCAGCGCGCCGTGCAGCAGGCCAGCCTGCGCCAAGCCGAACTGGACTTCGCCCGGCAGAAGGAAATGCTGGCCGCCGAGGCCACCTCGCGGCAGGAATACGATGCCGCCGAGGCCACACTGAAGACCGCCCGCGCCCAGCTGCAGTCCTATGAGGCGCAGATCAAGGGCCGCGAGACCGAACTGGGCACCGCGCGCGCGAATCTGGCCTATACGCGCATCACCGCGCCGATGGACGGCACCGTGGTGGCGGTGGTGGCCGAGGAAGGCCGCACGGTGAACGCCAACCAGACCGCACCGACCATCGTCATGCTGGCGCGGCTTGACGTGGTCACCGTCAATGCCGAGGTCTCCGAAGCCGACGTGGTCAAGATCAAGGCCGGCATGCCGGTGTACTTCACCACCCTGGGCGACCCGGACCGCAAGTACCACGCCACGCTGCGCCAGATCAATCCGGCACCGTCGTCCATCGCCAACGAAAGCTCGTCCAGCTCCAGCAGTTCCTCCAGTTCCAGCTCCAGCAGCGCGGTCTACTACAACGCGCTGTTCGACGTGGAAAACCCCGACGGCACCCTGCGCATCGACATGACCGCACAGGTCTCGGTGCTGCTGCAGCAGGCCAAGGGCGCGCTGATGGTGCCGGCCGTGGCGCTGGGCCCGAAGACGCGTGACGGCGAGCGCGTGGTGCGCGTGGTCAACGAACAGGGCCAGCCGCAGCCGCGCAAGGTCAAGGTCGGCATCAACAACGGCGCTTCCGCGCAGATCCTGTCCGGGCTGAAGGAAGGCGAGCGCGTGGTGGTCGGCGAAGGCGGTGCGGCCGCAGCCAGCAGTGGCACCGGCAACCGCGGCAGCGGCGCGATGCGCATGGGCCCGCCCGGTGGCATGGGCCCGCGCCGATGAGCACGGCGGCCCCCCTGCTGCGCCTGCGCGACCTGCGCCGCGAGTTTCCGGCCGGCGATGATGTCATCGCCGTCCTGCGCGACGTCAACCTGGACATCCATGCCGGTGAGATGGTGGCCATCGTCGGCCAGTCCGGTTCGGGCAAGTCGACGCTGATGAACATCCTCGGCTGCCTGGACCGCCCCACGCGCGGCAGCTACCAAGTGGCCGGCCGCGAAACCGGAAAGATGGAGCCGGACGAGCTGGCCGAGCTGCGCCGCGGGCATTTCGGTTTCATCTTCCAGCGCTACCACCTGCTGGGCGACCTCGATGCCCGTGGCAACGTCGAAGTGCCGGCCGTGTATGCCGGCAGCCCCGGGCCGACCCGCAACGCGCGCGCCGAGCAGCTGCTGCAGCGGCTGGGCCTGCACGACCGCATGCACCACAAGCCGGGTCAGCTGTCCGGCGGCCAGCAGCAGCGCGTGTCGATCGCGCGCGCCCTGATGAACGGCGGCGAGGTGATCCTGGCCGACGAACCGACCGGCGCGCTGGACACGAAATCGGGCGAGGAAGTGATGGCGATCCTCGGCGAGCTGCATGCCGAAGGCCACACCATCATCATCGTCACCCACGACATGAGCGTGGCCGAGCACGCCCAGCGCATCATCGAGATCCGCGACGGCGAGATCATCGCCGACCGCGCCAACCCCAACGCACCCAGCTACCGCGCGCAGCGCCAGCCCAGCGCCGACGTCGCCCATGGCAGCAGCTGGCGCGCCGCCCGCGACCGCTTCACCGAAGCCTTCCGGATGGCCCTGCTGGCGATGAATGCCCATCGCCTGCGTACCTTCCTGACCATGCTCGGCATCATCATCGGCATCGCCTCGGTGGTGTCGGTGGTGGCGCTGGGCAACGGCTCGCAGCAGCAGATCCTGCAGAACATCAGCGCGCTGGGCACCAACACCATCGACGTCTATCCCGGCCGTGGGTTCGGCGACATGCGCTCGGCGCGTGTGCAGACACTGAAGGCCAGCGATGCCGACGCGCTTTCCCAGCAGAGCTACGTGGACAGCGCCACGCCCAGCGTGTCGACCTCGGTCACCGCGCGCTACCGCAATCAGTCGGCCACCGCGCAGATCAGTGGCGTGGGCGAGCAGTACTTCCGGGTGAAGGGCGTGACCCTGCTCAGTGGCAGCTTCTTCGACAGCGACGCGATCCGTGGCCTGGCCCAGGAAGCGGTGATCGACGAGAACACCAAGACCCAGTTCTTCCCGGACAGCGATCCGATCGGCCAGGTGATCCTGCTCGGCAACGTACCGGTGCGCGTGGTCGGCGTGGCCAAGAAGCAGAGCTTCGGTTTCGGTGGCAGCACCAGCCTGGGCGTGTTCGTGCCGTACACCACGGTGATGTCGCGCATGCTGGGGCAGAGCTACGTCTCCAGCATCACCGTGCGCGTCAACGATGAAACACCGATGGATGCCGCACAGGAAGCGATCACGCGGCTGCTGACCCTGCGCCACGGCACCGAGGATTTCTTCCTCAGCAACAGCGCCGAGATCCGCGAGACCATCGAGCAGACCACGCGTACGATGACCCTGCTGATCGGTGCCATTGCCGCCATCGCCCTGCTGGTCGGCGGCATCGGCGTGATGAACATCATGCTGGTGTCGGTGACCGAGCGTACCCGTGAGATCGGCGTGCGCATGGCCGTGGGTGCGCGGCAGAGCGACATCCGCCAGCAGTTCCTGATCGAAGCGGTGCTGGTGTGCCTGATCGGCGGCGTGCTCGGCATCGGCCTGGCGCTGCTGCTGGGCGTGCTGATCGGCCACTTTTCCAGCAATTTCCAGGTGGTGTTCTCGACCGCCTCGATCATTGCCGCGTTCGCCTGTTCGACCCTGATCGGCGTGGCGTTTGGATTCCTGCCGGCACGCAATGCCGCCCAGCTCGACCCGGTGGAGGCCCTGGCCCGCGAATGAAGATGATGACCCGACTGACCTGCCCTGCCCCGTCGCGCCTGCTGCTGGCCGGCGCCGTGCTGCTCGCCCTGTCCGGCTGCGCCTCGGTGGGCCGCTACCCGATCCAGGACCCGGACGTGGCCGCGACCTATGGCCGGGGCGATGCCACCCTCAACGCACCCGCCGACGACCCGCGCAGCAGCCTGGATACCCCGGCCCGCGACATCCGCCAGGACACCTGGTGGACCGGCTTCGGTGACGAGCGACTGGACCGCCTGGTCGCGCAGGCGCTGGCCGCCAACAGCGACCTGGGGGCCGCCGGCCTGGCCGTGCAGCGTGCACGGCTGCAGGCCGGGCTGGCCAGCAACGCGCTGTGGCCGCAGCCGTCTTCTTCCGGCGTCAGCGCCAGCGGCAGCCGTCCCACCGACCAGGCCGCCGACTGGAGCCGCGGCTATTCCACCGGCGTGTCGCTGTCATGGGAGATCGACCTGTGGGGCCGCCTGCGCACCGAGCGTGACATCGCCCGCTGGGAAGCCCAGGCCACCGAGGAAGACCGGCAGAACACCGCGCTGCTGGTGATCGGTGACACGATCAACCAGTACTGGACGCTGGCCTACCTCAACCAGTCCATTGCCAGTGGCGAGGCCAACCTGCAACGGCTGGAGCGCACCCGCGACCTGGTCCAGGCCCGCTTCGACGCAGGCGCGGTGTCGCGGCTGGAAGTGCGCCAGGCACTGCAGAACCTGGAATCGCAGCGTTCGGCGCAGAGCGCGCTGGAACAGCAACGGGTGGAGGTGCGCAACGCGCTGACCGTGCTGCTGGATGGCACGCCGTGGCCACAGCAGGACGAACCGCAGGACCTGCAGGCCGCGCGCAGCCCGGGCATCGACGAAGGCCTGCCGGCCGATCTGCTGGGCCGCCGCCCTGACCTGCGCGCGGCCGAACTGCGCCTGCGCAACAGCCTGAAGACCATCAAGGTGACCGCCACCCAGTACTACCCGGCGCTGAGCCTGACCGGCAGCCTCGGTTCCAGTGCGACCTCGCTGGGGGATGTGCTGCGCAACCCGGTGGCCACCCTGGGCGCCGGCCTCTCGCTGCCCTTCCTCAACCTGCAGCGCGCGCAGCTGGACACCGACATCGCCGGTACCGCCTACCAGATCGCCGCGACCAACTTCCGCAAGACGCTGTACACCGCGCTTTCGGAAGTGGACAACGCGCTGTCCGCGCGCGAGCAGCTGGCGCGGCAGGTGGCCGCTTCGCAGGCATCGTATGACCAGGCGGTGGAAGTGGAGCGTGCGCAGGAAGTGCGCTACCGCGTGGGCGCCACCGACCTGCGCACCTGGCTGGAAGCGCAGCAGACCCGTCGCGATGCCGAGCTGTCACTGGCGCGCGTGCGGCAGAGCCAGCTGAGCAACGACGTGACCCTGTTCAAGGCGCTGGGCGGCAGCGCGGGCTGAGGCGATGCGGGGCTGCGCCCCGCACCTGCCGAAGCAACGTCAACGTCAAAAGCTGGCTTCCTGTGGGATGGCGAGGTGGGTCCGGTGGCAGGGGACGCCGTGAACCCGTCCATGGGGGCTTGGTCGCGGCATCCATGCCGCTCACACCCCTGCCACCGGACCCACCCCGCCCTCGACAGACTTCCGCGAGCTGCCGGAATCTGCTGCTGATGGTGGGTGCCGACCGTTGGTCGGCACGGGCCCTGACCATGGTTCTGCTCTGGTAGGTGTCGACCTTGGTCGACACGATTCTTCCGTAGAGCCGAGCCCACAAAAAAGGGTCAGACCCCTTTTCCCATAGGAAAGGGATCTGACCCCGATCACGTCATGCCGTCGATCAACCGCGCTGGCGTACGGCCTCGAACAGGCTGACGCCGGCGGCGACGGAAACGTTCAGGCTCTCGATCTCACCCGGCATCGGGATCTTGACCAGGCCATCGCAGTTCTCGCGGGTCAGGCGGCGCAGGCCATCGGCTTCGCCGCCCAGCACCAGGGCGATGTTGCCCTTCAGGTCCAGCTGGTACAGCGAGGCGGTGGCTTCACCGGCCAGGCCGTAGATCCACACGCCCTGCTTCTGCAGGTCCTTCAGGCAGCGCGACAGGTTGGTCACCGCCACCACCGGGATGAGGTCGGCGGCGCCGGCCGAAGTCTTGCGCACGGTGGCATTGACCGTGGCCGACTTGTCCTTGGGAATGATCACTGCGGTGGCGCCGGCTGCCGCGGCCGAACGCAGGCAGGCGCCCAGGTTGTGCGGGTCCTGCACCTCGTCCAGCACCAGCAGCAGGGCCTTGCCTTCGGCAGCGGTGACCAGGCCTTCCAGCTCGTTCTCGCTGTAGGTGCGGGCCGCGGCATAGCGCGCGGCCACGCCCTGGTGGCGTACCGAGCCGCCGACACCGTCCAGCGCCTGGCTGTTGACCTTGCGCACGTCGATGCCCTTGCGGCGGGCGTTTTCCTCGATTTCGACCAGGCGCGGGTTCTTCGCACCGGCCTCGACCAGCACTTCGCGGACGTTGTCGGCGTCGTTCTCGATGGAGGAGGCGACGGCGTTGACGCCGACGATCCACTGGCTGTTCTTGCTCATGCGGGGGCCGAACCGGAAAGGGGGTGGCTATGGTAGAGCATCGGCGGCGGCCGCGCTGCGCGCTCGCCGGGCATGGCCCGGCGCTACCCGGCAGGTGCGGACCGTTGGTTGGTGGGTGCGGACCGCTGGTTGGTGGGTGCTGACCTTTGCTTGGTGGGTGCGGACCGTTGGTCCGCACGCTATTTGCCTGCCGCGCTGCGCGCTCGCCGGGCATGGCCCGGCGCTACCCGCCGTTCATCCTTCGGCTGAACGGGTGCGCGGTGGCCAGTGCGGGGTGTCGTGGTCGGGGTGCTGGTGGGACACGATCGTCGCCAGGAACTCCAGCGCGGCCACGTCCTCCTCGGTGCGGCGGCCGGGCAGCAGGCCCAGGCCATCCACGAAGGGCAGCTTGCGCTCCATGCCGTACTGCAGGGTCGGCGGCAGGCGCTCGGGTTCGTCGAAGGCGCCGGCGGCCACGGCCATGCCGTCCGGGGCCTCGTAGGTCAGCGGGGTGCCGCAGTCACCGCAGAAGCCGCGGCGGACCACGTTGGAGGACTGGAAATAGCGCGGCTGGCCGCGGGTCCAGCTGAACTGCGCGCCGCGCACCGAGACCAGCGGCGCGTAGTAGGCGCCGAACGCCTTCTGGCACATCCGGCAGTGGCAGATCGAGCTGTCGGTGAGAGCGCCGCGCGCTTCGAAACGGATGGCGCCGCACTGGCAGCCGCCGCGGTATTCGGGTTGGCCTTGCATGCTGGGTTCCTCCGGAACGTCGTGCCAACCAAGGTTGGCACCTACCGGGTGAGGAATGTGCCAACCAACGGTTGGCACCTACCGGGCAACGTGGGTGCCGACCGTTGGTCGGCACACCTTCAATATTGCTTTTTTGTGCGCTTGGCCGGCTTGCCGCGTTCGGGCAGCGGCGGCAGGCCATCGCCCTCGTCCTCGCCCTTGTGCTCGACCAGGCGGAAGTCGATCTTGCGTTCTTCCATGCTGGCCTTCAGCACCAGGATGCGCACGCGGTCACCCAGCCGGTAGCTGCTGCCGCGGCGTTCGCCGGTCAGCGTCTTGCGGGTGGCATCGAACTTGTAATAGTCCTGCGGCAGCTGGGTTACGTGGACCAGGCCCTGTACCTTGGAATCATCCAGCTCCACGAACAGGCCGAAGCTGGTGACGCCGCTGATCACGCCATCGAACTGGCCACCGACATGCTTTTCCATCCACGCCGCGCGGTAGCGCTCGTCGACCTCGCGCTCGGCCTCGTCGGCACGGCGTTCGCGCTCGGAGCACTGCAGCGCGAGCGCGGCCATCTCGCGGGCGTTGTAGGTGAACTTGTCCAGCGGCTTGCCGGACAGTGCATGCTTGATCGCACGGTGCACCAGCAGGTCGGGATAACGACGGATCGGCGAGGTGAAGTGCGCGTACGCCTCCAGCGCCAGGCCGAAGTGACCATTGTTGTCCGGGCTGTAGACCGCCAGGCTCTGGCTGCGCAGCAGCACCGATTCCAGCAGCGTGGCATCGGGACGGTCGCGGATCTTCTTCAACAGCTTGGTGTAGTCGCCCGGACGCACCTTCGACCACGGCGGCAGGCTCAGCTTGAACTCCTTGAGGAATTCCAGCAGGTCGGCGTACTTGGTTTCCGGCGGCTTCTCATGGATGCGGTATGGCGCCGGCACGTGGCGCGACAGCAGGTACTTGGCCGCCTCCACGTTGGCCGCGATCATGCATTCCTCGATCAGCTTGTGTGCGTCGTTGCGCACCAGCATGCCGGCCTGGGTCACCTCGCCACGGTTGTCCAGCACGAAGCGCACTTCACTGCTTTCGAACTCGATGGCACCGCGCTTGGCACGCGCCTTGGAGAGCACCTTGTACAACTGGTGCAGGCGCTGCACCTGCGGCAGCAGCGGGCCCATCCAGGCCTTGGTATCGGCATCGTCCTCGCCCACCGCCTTCCACACCTGGGTGTAGGTCAGGCGTGCGTGCGAGTTCATCACTGCTTCGTAGAAGCGCGAATGGCTGACCACGCCGTCGCGGTCGATCTGCATGTCGCAGACGAAGCACATGCGGTCGACCTTGGGCATCAGCGAGCAGATGCCGTTGGACAGGGTCTCCGGCAGCATCGGCACCACGAAGCCCGGGAAGTACACCGACGTGGCGCGCTTCTGCGCTTCCTGGTCCAGCGGCGTGCCGGGGCGCACGTAGTTGGAGACATCGGCAATGGCCACCACCAGGCGGAAACCGTCGGCATTCGGTTCGCAGTACACCGCGTCATCGAAGTCCTTGGCATCTTCACCGTCGATGGTCACCAGCGGCGTGCTGCGCAGGTCGACGCGGTCGCCGATCATCGCCGGCTCGACCACCATCGGCACCGAAGCGGCTTCGTCCAGCACTTCCTGCGGGAACTCGAACGGCAGTTCGTGGCCGTGAATCGCGGTCTCCACCACCAGCGATGCGGTCAGCTTGTCGCCAAGCACGGCGATGATGCGGCCGATCGGCGGGCGGCGGCTGTCCGGTGCCTGGGTCAGTTCGCACACCACCAGCTGGCCATCGCGCGCGCCGCCGGTCTGGTCCGGTGGTACCTGCACATTGCGCTGGATGCGCTTGTCATCGGGCACCACGTAATTGATGCCCATCTCAATGCTGAAGCGACCGATCAGGCGGGTCATGCCGCGCTCGAGCACGCGGGCGATGCTGCCTTCGCGGCGGCCACGGTGATCGATGCCGGTCACCCGGGCCAGCACCTTGTCGCCGTGCATCACCTTGCGCATTTCATAGGGCGGCAGGAACAGATCGTCGCCGCCCTCGACCGGGCGCAGGAAGCCAAACCCTTCCGGATTGGCGATCACCACGCCAGTGACCAGGTTCAGGGTCTGGATCGGCGCGAAGCCGCCACGGCGGTTCTGCACCAGCTGGCCGTCCCGGACCATCGCGCCGAGCCGGCGCGACAGTGCCTCGGCACGGTCGGCGGCGGTCAGGCCCAGGCGCGCGCCCAGTTCTTCGGCGGTCTGCGGCCCTTCGCAACGTTCGAGCAGGGCCAGGATGGCCTCGCGGCTGGCGATGGGCTGCTCGTACTTCTCGGCTTCGCGGGCGGCGTAGGGATCATCGATCACCTTGCCGGTGGGGGGCAGCTTGCGGCCCGGGGCCGGGCCCGGTGCGGCGGCATCGGCGCTGCGGCCCTTGCGGCCGCGCGGCGGCGCACCGCCTTCATTCAATTCCGGGAACCAGCCCGGCAACGGCTTGCCCGGCTTGGTGGTGCGGGCTGCGCCCGCCTTGGCACCCTTGGCAGGGACCTGGCTGCGGGACTTGCTCCCGCCCTTGCTTGGTTTTTTGGTAGTCATCGCCCTCCATGGTAGCCGTTGCAGGCGTGCAGAACCGGTCAGCGTTCACCGTTGGAGGTCCCGTGTGAAATATTTGTTGGAAGTCGTTGACAGCCTGCGGATTCATCTTCACAATTGCGCCTCTGGAACGCCCAGGTGGCGGAATTGGTAGACGCACTAGTTTCAGGTACTAGCGGGTAAAACCGTGGAGGTTCGAGTCCTCTCCTGGGCACCAACGAAAAAACTCCTCGCTTCGGCGGGGATTTTTTTTGCCTGCGATCCAGCCAGGGTCAGAGCCCCTTTCGCAAGCGAAACGGGATCCGACCCCGGATCTGCAAAAGGTGTTGACACCCCCATAACAACACCCCATAATCTCGCTCCTCGACGCCCAGGTGGCGGAATTGGTAGACGCACTAGCTTCAGGTGCTAGCGGGGGCAACTTCGTGGAGGTTCGAGTCCTCTCCTGGGCACCATGTCGAGAAAGAAAACAACCCGCGCAAGCGGGTTTTTTCTTGCCTGCAATCCAGGCCTTTGTAGAGTCGAGCTTGCTCGACTGATCCTCACAGCAGTCGAGCAAGCTTGTATGTTCCCCCCGGCTCCCACGAGGTATGTAGGAGCCAGGGTGGAGGGACCGTCAAGCAAGCATCTGCGGAGTCGAGCCGACAGACGAGTC
>NZ_DASQCB010000015.1:0-8827 GCF_035634915.1 Stenotrophomonas sp. | reverse complement strand
CGACCCGGGCATTCTCGGGGTTAACGCCGGGGCCAGCTTCGCCATCGTGCTGGGCGCGGCGCTGTTTGGCTTCTCCTCCCCCGGCGAACAGCTGGTGATGGCGCTGTGCGGGGCCTTTGCCGCCTCGCTGCTGGTGGCCTTCACCGGCAGCCAGGGCGGGGGCCAGCTCAGCCCGGTACGCCTGACGCTGGCGGGTGTGGCGCTGGGCGCGGTGCTGGATGGCCTCTCCAACGGCATTGCTCTGCTCAACCCGGACGTTTATGACCAGCTGCGCTTCTGGCAGGCGGGCTCGCTGGATATCCGCACCCTGCAAACGTTACAGGTGGTGAGCGTGCCGGTGCTGATCGCCGCCGCCGTGGCGCTGCTGTTAAGCCGGGCGCTCAACAGCCTGAGCCTCGGCAGCGACACCGCCACCGCCCTCGGCAGTCGCGTGGCGCGCACCCAGCTGATCGGATTACTGGCCATCACCGTCCTGTGCGGCAGCGCCACGGCGGTGGTGGGCCCCATCGCCTTTATCGGCCTGATGATGCCGCACATGGCGCGCTGGCTGGTGGGGGCCGATCACCGCTGGTCCCTGCCGGTGACCCTGCTTGCCACCCCTGCCCTGCTGCTGTTTGCCGATATTCTCGGGCGTCTGCTGGTGCCCGGCGAGCTGCGGGTGTCGGTGGTCAGCGCCTTTATCGGCGCGCCGGTGCTGATTTTCCTGGTGCGCCGCAGGCGCGGAGGTGCTCTGTGATGGCCCCATCCCGTCGTTTAATTCTCAGCTGTCTGGCGCTGATGCTGGTCAGCCTCGGCGTGGCCCTGTTTAGCCTGCGCAGCGGAGCGGTGACGCTTGATTTGTCTCAGGTCTTTAATGCCCTCACCGGCAGCGCGCCGCGCAATATCGCCATGGTGGTCACCGAATGGCGTTTACCGCGGGTGATGATGGCACTGCTGGTTGGCGCTGCTCTTGGGATCAGCGGCGCGATTTTCCAGTCGCTGATGCGTAACCCCCTCGGCAGCCCGGACGTGATGGGCTTTAACACCGGGGCCTGGAGCGGCGTGCTGGTGGCGATGGTGCTGTTTGGTCAGCACCTGACGGCCATAACCCTGGCGGCGATGGCGGGCGGGATCCTCACCTCGCTGATCGTCTGGGCGCTGGCGTGGCGCGACGGGATCGAAACCTTCCGCCTGATCATCATCGGCATCGGCATGCGCGCCATGCTGATGGCCTTTAATACCTGGCTGCTATTACAGGCCTCGCTGGAGACCTCGCTCTCTGCCGGGCTCTGGTTCGCCGGGTCGCTCAACGGCCTGACGTGGGCCAAAACCCTGCCCGCCGCCCCGCTGATCCTGCTGATGTTTGTCTGCGCATTACTGCTGGTGAAACGGATGCGTCTGCTGGAAATGGGCGACGACAGCGCCTGCGCGCTGGGCGTCAGCGTTGAGCGTTCGCGTCTGATGCTGATGCTGGTGGCGGTGGTGTTAACCGCCGCGGCCACCGCCATTGCCGGGCCGATCTCCTTTATTGCGCTGGTCGCGCCGCACATCGCCCGCCGTCTGAGCGGCACCGCCCGCTGGGGGTTAACCCAGTCGGCGCTATGCGGATCGCTGCTGCTGCTGGCGGCGGATCTCTGCGCCCAGCAGCTGTTTATGCCGTATCAACTTCCGGTGGGGGTCGTGACCGTCAGTCTTGGCGGTATCTACCTCATCGTCTTGCTTGTTCAGGAGTCCCGCAAGAAATGAGTGCCAATCAAACCCGCTTGCGCGGCGAAAATCTGACCCTCGGCTACGGTAAAAAAACCGTGGCCGAGGATCTGCAGGTGGCGATCCCCGACGGCCACTTCACCGCCATTATCGGCCCCAACGGCTGCGGGAAATCGACCCTGCTGCGCACCCTGAGCCGCCTGATGACGCCGCTGCACGGCAACGTTTTCCTCGATGGCGAGCAGATCCAGCGCTATGCCAGTAAAGAGGTTGCCCGCCGGGTTGGACTGCTGGCGCAAAACGCTACCACGCCAGGGGATATCACGGTACAGGAGCTGGTGGCGCGCGGACGCTATCCGCACCAGCCGCTGTTTACCCGCTGGCGTAAAGAGGATGAAGCGGCGGTCACCAAAGCGATGTTGGCCACCGGGATTACCGACCTGGCGGCGCAGAGCGTGGATACCCTCTCCGGCGGGCAGCGCCAGCGGGCGTGGATTGCGATGGTGCTGGCCCAGGAGACGTCGATCATGCTGCTGGACGAGCCGACCACCTGGCTGGATATCAGCCATCAGATCGATCTCCTGGAGCTGCTGAGCGATCTGAACCGCACCCAGGGCTTTACCCTGGCGGCGGTGCTGCACGATCTCAATCAGGCCTGCCGCTATGCCACCCATTTGATTGCCCTGCGCGACGGGAAGATTGTGGCCGAGGGTGCGCCGAAAGAGATTGTGACCCCGGAGCTGATCGAGCGGATCTACGGCATGCGCTGCATGATTATTGACGATCCGGTGGCGGGCACGCCGCTGGTGGTGCCGCTGGGAAGACGGTAATTGCCGGGTGGCGGCTACGCCTTACCCGGCCTACAAAACCCGATGAAACGTGCGGTCTGATGCCCTCACCCCGGCCCTCTCCCACAGGGAGAGGGAGAAAACCGTAGGCCCGGCAAGCGTAGCGCCGCCGGGCGTTTTCACTACCCCAATATCCCCTTCAATACCGGCCCTATCGTCTCAAACGCCTGCGGGGAGATGATGTCCACGTGGGCGCAATCCTGGCGATAGACCTCCAGCTCCCCTACCCACGGCGTCCAGGCCTGGTGCGGACCCATGGTTCGCGTGCGTTCGGCAACAAACAGCGTCGCTTTGCCGTCAAATTTCGCACTGTGCGCGGTGGTCAACAGACGCACCGCATCGGCATAGTTGCCTTCGATCGCGCTAAACAGCTCCCCGGATGCCTGCCCCTGCTGGGCAGCGAGGAACGCCTGCCGCTCGCGCTCGATCTCCGCTAAGACCTCTGGATCGAGGTCGTTAGCCTCTTTTTCACGCCAGTTTTGCGTTTCCGGCGGCCAGGTATCCAGCAGGCCGAGGAACGCAACCTCTTCACCCTGCGCGCGCAGGCGGGCGGCGATGCCCTGTGCCAGCGTGCCGCCCAGCGAATAGCCGAACAGATGATAAGGCCCGTGCGGCTGTTGGGCTAAGAGCGTCGCCAGATGCCGATCGATCACCTCATCGAGCGTGGCGCAGTGCTGCATCGGCCCCGGTCGCGGCGACTGGATGCCGGTAATCGACCAGCGTGGACTGAGGTAGCGTGCCAGGACGCTGAACTCCCAGGCAAAACCGGAGGCCGGATGGAAGCAGAACAGCGTCGGACCCTGGCTTTCGCGCAGGGGCAATATCGTCTCGTAGCCCAGACGCCGGGCCTGCTCGTCGCTGATGTCGGATGCCAGCAGCGCGCTCAGCTTGCCCACCGTCGAGGCCACCATCACCTGGCCGGGCGTCACCTGGCGGGCAAAGTGGCGGCTCAGGCTGGCGGCAAGGCGCATCGCCAGCAGCGAGTGGCCGCCAAGGGCAAAGAAATCCGCCTCGATGTCGTTGATCTCACAGCCCAGCAGAGTAGAAAACGCCGCGGCAATCACCTGTTCGGTTTCGCTTTCCGGCGCGCGGCCCTGGGTCTTCACCGTCAGCTCCGGCAGCGGCAGCGCCTTACGATCCAGCTTGCCGTTGGCGCTGAGCGGCAGCGTACTTAATTGCAGTAACACCACCGGCACCATATGCGGCGGCAGCTGGGTTTTCAGGGCAGTTAAAAGCGCGTCGCGATCCAGCGGCAGGCCGGACTCCGAGACCACGTAACCCACCAGCTGACGGGCATCGCCGCCGGTGTTCGCCGCCTGGTTGATGACGCAGGCATGGGTCACCGCCTGAGCCACGTCCGGCAGGGTCAGCATCGCCCGATCGATTTCCCCCAGCTCAATGCGCTGGCCGCGAATTTTCAGCTGATCGTCGCTGCGACCTAAATACTCCACCGCACCGTTATCCAGCCAGCGGGCCACGTCGCCGGTACGGTACATGCGCTCCCCCGGCGCATACGGATCGGCGATAAAGCGGCTGGCGGTCAGATCCGGGCGGCCCAGATAGCCCTGCGCCAGCTGGATGCCGGTGAGATAAAGATCCCCCGCCACGCCGAACGGCACCGGACGCATCATCGCATCCAGAATGCGCAGGCCGGTGTTCCACACCGGGAAGCCGATCGGCACGCTGTTGCCTGTAACCAAAGCCAGTTCCGGACCAAAGGCCGGATACCAGCTGACATCCACCGCTGCTTCGGTGGGGCCATACAAATTATGCAGCGGCGCGTGGGTGAGCTGCTCCCACTCGCGGCACAGGGCGGTCGGCAGGGCTTCGCCGCTGCAGAACACCTGTTTCAGGCTGGCGCAGCAGGCGGCGTTTTCCGGGGTCAGCGAGGCGACAAAGGCCGCCAGCATCGAGGGCACAAAGTGGGTGGTGGTGACGCCGTACTTCGCAAAGAAATTCTGCATCGCCAGCGGATCGCGGTGCGCCTCCGGCTCGGCCATCACCAGCTTCGCCCCGGCGATAAACGGCCACCAGAACTCCCACACCGAGACGTCGAAGCTGCACGGCGTTTTTTGCGCCACCACGTCGGCAGCGGTAAGCGGATAGTGGTTTTGCATCCACAGCAGGCGGTTGACGATAGCGGTCTGGCCGACCATCACCCCTTTTGGCCGTCCTGTCGAGCCGGAGGTAAAGATGATATAGGCAGTTTGTTCCGGGGCACTCAGGTTGAGCGGGGCGCTGCCCTCAGAACTCAATAGTGTGTTGTAACTAAAAAGGGACACAGGCAGATGGCTGAAGCGCGGGCGCTGGTTGTCGTCAGTGATGAGCAGCGACGGCTTCGCGTCCTCGATCATCATCTGCAGGCGGTCGTCGGGATAGCCGGTGTCCAGCGGTAGCCACGCGGCCCCCGCTTCGACAATGGCGTGCAGGGCCAGGGTCAGGAATACCGAACGCGGTAGCGCCACCGCCACGCTGTCGCCGGGCTTCACGCCCCGGGCGCGCAGCTGGTTCGCCAGGGCCACTACCTGCTCGCGCATCTGGCGATAATTCAGTTCGTACTGTGCATCGGCCAGTGCCGGGGCGTCCGGGGTTTTCGCCGCCTGCTCCGCCACCAGCGCGCTCAGGGTGGTGAGCGGCAGAGGAACCGCTGTCTGGTTAATCTTTTCCAGCTGCTGATATTCGGCGTCAGACACCGTTTCGGCCTCGCCGCAGCGCAGATCGATGTTGGCAGCAAACTGCGCCAGCAAGGCATGGAGGCGCTCGACGTGGCGCACCAGGGTGGCCTCATCGTAACGCTGCTTGTTTGCGAGGATCTCAATGCTCAGGCCGCCCTCCTCGTCCGGGAACAGCGCCATCTCGAGGTCGTTGACCGGGCCGGTCGCCAGGGTGTGGGTGACTGCCTGAACGCCCTCGATATCCAGCTGGTAGTCGAAGACCTTGACGTTGAACACCGGGCCAAACAGGGCTTCGTCGCTGGCTGCGCGCCCGCTGTCGCGGACAATCTGCTCGGCGTCGTAACGCTGATGACGGCGCATTTTTTTCATCTGACCGGCCAGGCGCTGGGCCAGCTCCGGCAGCGTCTCCTGTGCCCTGATATTCACCGCCAGCGGCAGCACGTTCAGCACCGGGCCGGTGGCGGTCAGCGCCGCGGAGCCCATCCGGCGCATAAAGATAAACCCGGCGGCATAGTTCATGCGTCCGGTCAGGCGGGCGAGCCACAGGGCCACCAGCGCCAGGGCGAGGTCGGTGCGCTGGCTCTGGCTGACCGTGGTTAAACGGCTAAACGCCTGACGATCGGCGGTCAGCTTCAGGCGCAGAATATCGGTGGTGGCGGCACGTCCCGGCAGCGGCGCGCTGGAGAGCGATACCGGCGGCGGGAGCTGCCTGCGCTGTTCGGCCCAGAAGGCACCGTCGCGCACGTATGCCTCGCTGTCGCGGTAGCGCTGATATTCCTCTACCACTTCAGCAAATGGCGTAAACGGCGAGTCCGGCGTGGCGTCGCCGTTGGACCAGGCGCAATAAATGGCGGCGATCTGGCGGGTAATGGCCGGAAAGCTGAAGCCATCCACCACTAAGTGGTGATAGCGCTGATACCAGTACCAGCGGTTGTCAGCCACCTGCATCAGCAGGTGGAAGGCCAGCGACTGACCGCTGTCGACGCGCAGGTTCTGGTTAAGATCGGCGTGCATCTGCGCCTGCGCCGCAGCGTGCGGATCGGCGTGGGCGCGCAGGTCAATAATCTGCGGCTCCGGCAGGAGCATGGTGTCATCCACCCACTGGCGGATCTCACCGTTGTCCTCGGTAAACTGCGTGCGCAGGGTATCGGCCTGCATCATGCCCGCCACCACCGCTTTCGCCAGCAGCGGGGCATTAACCGGGCCGGTCAGCTCGACGTAGTGGGCTACGCTCCAGGCGTTGGGCAGGTCGGAAAGCTGTTCCGCCATCCAGATCCCCGGCTGGGCGGCCACGAGAGGAAGTTGTGCGCTCATGCGTTCACCTGTGCAAAATGGGCCGGGATCAGGGTTTGCCAGCGGTTGGTAAGCCACTGCTGACAGGCTTCCTGCGACTGCGGCTCGCACACCACGCGCCAGCCGTCGGGCAAGGCGCACTGCTGCGGCCACAGGCTGTACTGCTGTTGCGCGTTTTGCACAATGGCGAACAGACCCTGCGGATCGTCGAAGGGGTTACTGAATTCCATACCAGACTCCATTGTTAAATAAGCGGCTGCCAGAGAGTCATCAGCCCCTGCGTCAGCCCTCCCCGCCAGCAAAGTGCATCATGTCCGCCGTCCACCGGACGCCAGTAAACCTGCTGCTGCGTATGCTCTAGCTCGGCGTACAGCGCCTGACAGGCGCGGTAGATCAGCGGTTCCCGTCGTCCCGCCTCCAGGACGATGCGCAGGCCCTTCGCCGACAGCTGTTGGTTTTTAAGCTGTTCGATAATTATCCCGTCCTGCTTGCCGCCGCGATGCGGCCACCAGAAAGAGCCCGACTGGCTGAGCACGCAGCCAAAACGTTCCGGCCAGTGCAGCCCTGCATAGAGGGCGGAGAGCCCGCCGAAGCTCTGCCCGGCGACCACCGTGCGGTCGGCGCGGTCGCTGAACGGCGCCAGCTGATGTACCAGCGGAAGGAGTTCTTCCTGCACCGCCAGCCAGAAGTCGGGGTTGCAGGGCAGCTCGCGGCTGCGGTGGGCGGTGTCGATCACGTCGATCAGCACGTAAACCGCGGGCGGCAGCTGGCCCTGGTCGGTGAGCGCCGTCAGCGCGGGCCACACAGGCATGCTTTCGGCCCAGAACTGGCCGTCGAGCAGCACCGCCAGCGGGCGATCGTGAGGGGTTTCTTCGCCGGTGGTGAAGATCCAGACCCGGCGGGTGTTGCCGAGCCTGGCGCTTTCCCAGGAAATACAGTGTGGAGGAGGATAAGCGGTAGTGAGGCGATCCCAGCCCGGCTGAACCGGGGCTTCGGGCATCTCCAGCGCCGAGACCGGATGACCGCGCCCGCCGCGCCAGTGCTGTGGGTTAAGCGGATCGGCAACGGCGTGCGGCAGCAGCTTGCGCCAGCCTTCGCGCAGGGCCATGCGGTCCGGCGGATCGGTGGCAAACACCGCCTCACTGAAGTCGTCTTCGTGAGCTGAGGGGATAAAACAGTAGCTGCCGCGCCAGTTTGGGCTGAACTCGCCCTGCCACTGCCAGACGTCGGTTCCGGCAATGCGCACCAGCGTCTGCGGACGGGCATTATGGTGGTGATCGGTCACGCCGGTGATGTAGAGCCACACCCGTTTCAGCGGCGACGTCTGCTCTGTTCCGCCCGGATCGCGCCACCAGAATGTGACCCGACAGTGATCCCCTTCCCGCACCCATTCGGGCCCCTGTTTCGACTGCCACCAGCCGTCACTTCCCGTTTCCCGCGTCGTCACCACTCTAACCCCATGACCTGTTCGGTTTTTTTGATAAAAGATAAACAATATCGATAATATTATTGATAACTATTTTCATTTGCAATAGCGTATGGGCGCGCTGTGGGAAGCGCGCACATTAAATAACCATGCCATGCGCTGCGTACTGACTCAGGACTGAGGGGTTTTCGCAGACTGCGGGCGATATCCTTCCGCCGCCTCACCCATTCGGGATGGAGCCATGAGGCATGCGGCATCGAAAAGCAGGACATACAATGAATAACAAGCTTCACTCACTGGCCTTACTGGTCAACCTGGGGATTTACGGTGTGGCACTGCCTGCGATGGCAGCCGATACCGCGGGCAACGAAGATACCATGGTGATCACCGCCGCCGAGCAGAACCTTCAGGCGCCGGGCGTTTCCACCATCACCGCGGATGAGATCCGTAAAAACCCGGCGGCGCGCGATGTGTCAGAGATCATCCGCACCATGCCGGGCGTTAACCTCACCGGGAACTCCACCAGCGGCCAGCGCGGCAACAATCGCCAGATTGATATCCGCGGCATGGGCCCGGAAAACACCCTGATCCTGATTGACGGTAAGCCGGTGACCAGCCGTAACTCCATCCGTCTGGGCTGGCGCGGCGAGCGTGACACCCGCGGCGATACCGGCTGGGTGCCGCCAGAGATGATCGAGCGCATCGAGGTGATCCGTGGCCCGGCGGCGGCGCGTTATGGCAACGGCGCGGCGGGCGGCGTGGTGAACATCATCACCAAAAAAGTGAGCAACGAGTGGCACGGCTCCTGGAACACCTATCTGAATGCCCCTGAGCACGACGAAGAGGGCTCCACCAAACGCACCAACTTTAGCCTCAATGGCCCGCTGGGCGGGGATTTC
>NZ_DASQCB010000014.1:0-110748 GCF_035634915.1 Stenotrophomonas sp. | reverse complement strand
GCTGATGGTGGGTGCCGACCGTTGGTCGGCACATCTGTCGGATATCGAATGAATTCATCCACGCATGGCGTGGATCTACTGGGACGCGCGGCTGTTGGTAGGTGTCGACCTTGGTCGACACATCTGTCAGATATCGAATGAATTCATCCGTGTCGACCAAGGTCGACACCCACCAGAGCAGAACGCCGTTCCGACAGATCGCAGAAAACTGTCGAAGGCGGAGTGGGTCCGGTTGAGGGGGGGGGTGAGCGGCATGGATGCCGCGACCAAGCCCCCATGGATGGGTTTACGGCGTCCCCCTCAACCGGACCCACCCCGCCATCCCTCAGGAAACCCGCTTCTGCTGTTGCTTCGGCTTCGGCAGGTGCAGGGCGCAGCCCTGCCAGACACCCCCCGTATACTTCCCGCCGTGAGTACCTTTCCCACTCTGGTCACGCTGGAATCCCCGCTGCTCGTCGCCTACAGCGGCGGCCTGGACTCGACCGTGCTGCTGCACTGGCTGCGGCGCTGCGCCCACGCCAGCGGCACGCCGCTGCGCGCCGTGCACGTGCATCACGGCCTGCAGGCCAGCGCCGATGCCTGGGTGCAGCACTGCCAGCAGCAATGCGATGCGCTGGGCATCGAACTCGCCGTGCATCGCGTGCAGGTCGACACCGCTGCCGGCCTGGGCCTGGAAGCAGCAGCGCGTCAGGCCCGTCGCGCAGCCTTCGCCGCTGAACTGCGTGACGGCGAATCACTGGCGCTGGCCCAGCACCAGGATGACCAGGCCGAAACCTTCCTGCTGCGCGCCCTGCGCAGCTCCGGCATCGATGGCCTGGCGGCAATGGCGGTCGACAGCACCCTGCACGGCCACCGCCTGTGGCGGCCGCTGCTGCACACCGCGCGCGACGCGCTGCGCGACTACGCGCAGACGCATGCCCTGCGGTGGATCGAAGACCCCAGCAACGCACGCGACGACGCCGACCGCAACTTCCTGCGCCTGCACGTGATGCCGCTGCTGCGCCAGCGCTGGCCGCACGCAGCCGCAGCGCTGGCCGGCAGCGCCGACCATTGCGCGCAGACCCGCGCGTTGCTGGACGAGGAAGATGCCGAACTGATCGCCCATCTCGAAGTGGCGCCCCGCGTGCTGTCGCTGGAACTGCTGCGCCAGGTGTCGCCTGCGCGCGGTGCGCGCGTGCTGCGTACCTGGGTGCGCGCGCATGGCGCCGCACCGCTGCCGGCCACGGTGCTGCGGCAACTGCAGCAGGAACTGCTGGAAGCATCCAGCGATCGCCAGGCGCAGGTGCGCTGGCAGGCCCACGCCATCCAGCAATGGCGCGACCACGCCTACCTGTTGCCGGCACACCTGCCCGCCCTGCCCGCGGACTGGCAGGCCGCGTGGGATGGCCGTGGGCCTCTGCCGCTGCCCGATGGAGGACAGCTGCGCCTGCTGGGCGGCGCGGGCTTCGACCGACCCCTGCAGGTGCGTGCGCGGCAGGGTGGCGAACGCATCCTGCTGCCCGGGCGCACCCATTCACACGCGTTGAAGGACTGCCTGCAGCGCGAGCACCTGGCGCCCTGGCGTCGCGCGCAGCTGCCGCTGCTGTTCGATGGCGCGCAGCTGCTGGCCGCGGCCGACGTGGTCGTTTCCGCGCCGTTGCAGGCGTGGCTGCAGGCGCACGATGCGCAGCTGCAGTGGCGACCCGGCGGCTGGTGAATTGACCCCCGGGCGGCAGCCGTCCACACTTGTCGCATGGCCAAGAAGTCCCCCGAAAACGCCTCCCCCGTTGCCCAGTTCGAGCAGTCGCTCGAATCGCTGGAACAGCTGGTGGAGCAGATGGAAACCGGCGAGCTGAGCCTGGAAGCGTCGCTCAGTGCTTACGAACGCGGCGTCGGTCTGTACCGCCAGTGCCAGCAGGCGCTGGAGCAGGCCGAACTGCGCGTGCGCCTGCTCAGCGATCCCGCCCAGCCCGAAACCGCAGAACCCTTCGATCCGCCCAGCCATGACGGCTGAAGCGCAGTTCGCCCGCTGGCGCGACCGTATCGAAAGCCAGCTCGACGCCGCCCTGCCCTCGCCGGCCGACGCGCCACAGCGCCTGCACCAGGCGATGCGCTATTCGGTGCTGGGTGGTGGCAAGCGCATGCGCCCGCTGCTGGTGTATGCCAGCGGCCAGCTGTTCGGCGCACCGCTGGACCAGCTCGATGCCGCTGCCATGGCGGTAGAGATGGTCCACGCCTATTCGCTGGTGCATGACGACCTGCCGGCGATGGACGACGATGCCCTGCGCCGCGGCAAACCGACCACCCATATCGCGTTCGACGAGGCCACCGCGATCCTCGCCGGCGACGCCCTGCAGACCCGTGCGTTCGGCCTGCTGGCCGATGCGCCGCTGCCGGCCAGCCTGCGCGTGGCCTGCCTGCAGACCCTGGCCCACGCCTCCGGCGCGTCCGGCATGTGCGGCGGCCAGGCGCTGGATATCGATGCCACCGGCCGGCAGCAGTCGCTGGCCGCGCTGACCCGCATGCACGCCCTGAAGACCGGCGCGCTGATCCGCGCGGCGGTGCGCATGGGTGCGCTGTGCGGCCACGCCCCCGAGACACAGCTGGCCCAGCTGGATGACTTCGCCGATGCGCTCGGCCTGGCCTTCCAGGTGCGCGATGACATCCTCGATGTCGAAGCCAGTTCGGAACAGCTGGGCAAGACCGCCGGCAAGGACCAGGCACAGGACAAGAGCACCTTCCCGGCGCTGCTGGGCATGGACGGTGCCAAGGCGCAGCTGCGCGAACTGGCAGCACGCATGCAGTCGGTGCTGGCCGGGTACGGTGAAGAGGCCGACGCGCTGCGTGCGCTGGCGACGCTGGCGGTGGAACGCGATCACTGAGTGCAGCCGGTGACGCAGACAAAAACGCCCGGCAATGCCGGGCGTTTTCGCGATCAAAGGCGGCTGATCTTACTTGATCAGGCGCAGCGCGAACGGGTAGCGGTAGGCTTCGCCGTTGTTGGCCTTGACTGCAGCGATGATGCTGAAGACCAGGCTGAGCAGGCCGACGATCGGGGCCAGGATGGCGCCGATGATCACGAAGGTCAGGATGATGCAGACGAACAGCGCGATGGCGATGGTGATCTGGAAGTTCAGGGCTTCCTTGGCCTGGTCGGTGACGAAGGCCTTGCTGGCGTCATCCTTGTTGATCAGCCAGATGATCAGGGCGCCGATGAAACCGGTGAAGATGCCCAGCAGGTGCGCGGCCAGCGCCATGGTGCGCTGGTCGCTCGGCACGCTCGAGGCGGCCGGCACGTTTTCGAAATCGCTCACGACAAAACTCCTTTTTTTTGGGTGGTCTTGACTGACCGGCGGCGAGCCGGTCGCGTCAGGCGCGCATAGCTTACGCCATCAATGGCATCAATCATTACCGGCGATGGTCATCCGCCCGACCAGGATCGAGCCGGTGCGGATGTGCGAGCGTGGGTCCACGTCGCTGCCGACCGCTTCGATGGCGCTGAACATGTCCCGCAGGTTGCCGGCAATGGTGATGCCGTCGACCGGGTACTGGATCTCCCCGTTCTCCACCTTGAAACCGCCAGCGCCTCGCGAGTAATCCCCGGTCACCCCGTTCACGCCCTGCCCCATCAGCTCGGTCACCAGCAGGCCCTGGCCCATCTGCCGGGCAATCTCCTGCAACGGACCGGCATTGGCGGCCAGCTGCAGGTTGTGCACGCCGCCGGCATTGGCCGTGGTCTGCAGGCCCAGCTTGCGCGCTGAATAGCTGCCCAGCACATAGCGCTGCAGGACACCGTCGCGGACCAGGGCCGAAGCCCGGGTGGCCACGCCGTCACCGTCGAAGGCGGCCGAACGCAGGCCGCGGCGCAGGTGCGGCAGTTCCTCGATCTGCATCCAGTCGGGGAACAGCTGCTGGCCCACGCTGTCAAGCAGGAAGCTGGCCTGGCGGTACAGGGCGCCACCGGACACCGCCGACAGCAGGTGACCCACCAGGCCGCGCGCCACTTCCGGGGCGAACAGCACCGGCATGCTGCCGGTCGGCAGCGAACGCGGCTGCAGGCGCGCGACGGTGCGCTCGGCGGCGCGGCGGCCCACGTAATCGGCCGCCTCCAGATCCTCGCGGGCCAGGCCGCCGGTGTACCAGCCGTCGCGCTGCATGCCATCGCCGCTGCCGGCGATCAGGGCGCAGCCGACCGAATGATGGGTGCCGCGCTCACGGCCGATGAAACCATGTGAATTGGCGTAGACCGAGACGCTCTGCATGCTCGACACCGAGGCGCCGTCGGAATTGCTGATCCGCGGGTCGGCCTCGCGGCCGGCCGCTTCGCAGGCCAGGGCCAGGTCCACGGCCTCGTCGGCCTGCAGCACCCACGGGTGCCAGCTGTCCAGGTCGGGGAAATCGCGGGCCATCAGCGCCGCGTCGGCCAGGCCGGCGGCCGCGTCATCCTCGGTGTGGCGGGCGATGGCGCAGGCCTGCTCGACGGTGGCCGCCAGGCTTGCCTCGTTCAGGTCGGCGGTACTGGCGCTGCCCTTGCGCTGGCCGAAATAGACCGTCACCGCGATGCCGCGGTCGCGGGTGGACTGCACGGTCTCGACCTCGCCGAGACGGACGTTCACTTCCATCCCGCGGTCTTCGCTGCAGCTGACTTCGGCCTGGCTGGCGCCCAGCGCGCGGGCGCGCTCCAGCAGCTGCTGGGAAAGGTCGGCCAGGCGTTCCAGGCGGGCCGGGCTGTCGTCGCCGACGGCCACTTCAGGGGCGATCACGTTCAATGCTTTATCCTGTGCGGGTTGGGCCCGGCATCACGCCGGGCGACTTTTTTTGAGATCAGGTAGGGACGATGCGCGGACGCGACGAAGAAACCGGTGAATTCCACGACAAGAGCCGCAGCCAGAACCGGCGGGACGCGCTCGATGTCCTGGCCCTGGGCGAGAAGCTGGTGTCGCTGACCCCGGCCCAGCTGGCGCGCCTGCCGATCCCGGAAGACCTGCTGCCGCATATCGCCGAGTGCAAGCGGATCACCGCCCACATCGCCCACAAGCGGCAGCTGGCGTTCCTGGCCAAGCACATGCGCCGCGAAGAGGACGCCACGCTGGACGCGATCCGCGATGCGCTGGACGCCAACAGTGAAACCGGCCGCCGCGAAGTGGCGATGATGCACCGCGCCGAAGACTGGCGCGAACGCCTGCTGGCCGAGGGCGACAAGGCGCTGGCCGCCCTGCTCGACGATTACCCGCAGGCCGACCGCCAGCAGCTGCGTACGCTGGTGCGCAACGCGCAGGCCGAAAAGGCCAAGAACAAGCCGCCGCGCGCCTACCGCGAGATCTTCCAGGTGCTGCGCGCACTGATGCTGCCGGCGGCACTGGGCCTGAAGGCCGCGACCGATGAGGCCGACGACGTCGAGACCGACGAAGCCGACGAGGACTGAGTCCGCGCCGGCCCGGGCGGTGGCGCTGGCCATCGCCCGGCTCAGGCCTGGGTACCGCCGACGGTGATGCCTTCGATCAGCAGCGAGGGCTGGCCCACACCCACCGGCACGCTCTGGCCATCCTTGCCGCAGATACCCACGCCTTCATCCAGGGCCAGGTCGTTGCCGACCATGCGCACCTTCTGCATGGTTTCCGGACCGTTGCCGATGAGGGTCGCGCCCTTCACCGGCGCGGTAATCCGGCCATCCTCGATCAGATACGCCTCGGTGGCCGAGAACACGTACTTGCCGCTGGTGATGTCGACCTGGCCGCCACCGAAGTTGACCGCATACAGGCCCTTCTTCACCGACCGGATCATTTCCTGCGGGTCATGCTGGCCGGCACGCATGTAGGTATTGGTCATGCGCGGCATGGTCAGGTGCGCGAACGACTCGCGACGGCCGTTGCCGGTCGGCGCCACGCCCATCAGGCGGGCATTGAGGCTGTCCTGCATGTAGCCGACCAGGATGCCGTCCTCGATCAGCGTGGTGCACTGGCTCGGGTGGCCCTCGTCATCGATGTTGAGCGAACCGCGGCGCCCGTCCAGGGTGCCGTCGTCGACGATGGTCACGCCCGGCGCGGCCACGCGCTCGCCAATGCGGCCGGCGTAGACACTGGTGCCCTTGCGGTTGAAGTCACCTTCCAGGCCGTGGCCCACCGCTTCATGCAGCAGCACGCCGGGCCAGCCCGGGCCGAGCACCACCGGCATCACCCCGGCCGGGGCCGGTACGGCATCCAGATTCACCAGTGCCTGGCGCAGCGCCTCGCGGGCGAAGGCTTCGGGGCGACCATCGGCGAACAGTTCGGCATAGCCATAGCGGCCACCGCCGCCGGCATAGCCCGATTCACGCCGGCCGTTCTGCTCGACGATCACCTGCACGTTCAGCCGCACCAGCGGCCGCACGTCGGCGCCCAGCACGCCGTCGGTGCGCGCGACCAGTACGGTGTCCACGCCACCGGACAGGCTGACCATCACCTGCTTCACCCGCGGGTCGGCAGCACGCAGGTAGCCGTCCAGGCGCTTGAGCACCTCGACCTTGGCCTCGTTGCCCAGGCTGTCGATCGGGTCCAGCGTCGGGTACAGCGCGCGCGCGTTGCCACGCAGCAGCGAACGACCGGACTGCGCGCCGCCCTCGCGCGAAATCGCGCGGGCCGACTGCGCGGCGGTCAGCAGGGCATCGGCATGGATGTCATCGGAATAGGCAAAGCCGGTCTTTTCACCGGCGATGGCGCGCACGCCCACGCCCTGTTCGATGGAATGGGCGCCGTCCTTGACGATGCCGTCTTCCACGCTCCAGCTTTCGCGCCGGGCATGCTGGAAATACAGGTCGCCGAAGTCCACGCCCGGGCCCAGCAACTGGCCGAAGGTGCGCTCCAGGCCGGCGGTGTCCAGGCCACCGGGGCGCAGCAGGCGGTCCTGGGCAAGCGTCAGTGCGTTATCAGTCATGGTCTCGATCTGGGGGTCTGGAGGCGGCCAGGCAAGGCCGCCGGATGAACAGAGGCCGCAGCGCTCAACGCGGGCGCGGCAGGTCGGTGACACTCGGTGGTACGGCCGGGGCCGGCGCAGGCGCGCGCGGTGGGGCCGGGGTACGGTCGCGGCTGCGCTCGATCACCTCCACCTTGGGCTCCTTCCACGGGCCGGTCACCCGGTAGGTGCGGGCGCCGATCTCACCCAGCGGCTTGGACAATACCGCATTGGTGGCCGCACCCAGCGCCGCGCCGACCGGCCCGCCAGCCACCGCGCCGACCACGGTCAACAGATTGCCCGCACGCGGGTTGACGTCGATGGTCTGGTCGAACTGCTGCTCGCGCAGGTCGGTCTGGCCGCGGATGGTGATGTTGGCCGCCGGGCCTTCGATCAGCACCTTGTCGGTACGCGCCATGCCGTCGGCGAAGCGCATGCCGCCTTCGATATGGTTGAAGGCGAAGCCCTTGGAGAAGAAGTCGCGGAAATCGAACATCAGGCGACGCGGCAGCTGCGCCACGCTGAGCAGGCCCAGCACGCGGCCAGCACCGGGATCCAGTTCCAGCAGCTGGCCGTTGCGCGCATCGATGTCGAGCGTGCCCTGCAGGTTGCCCAGCTGGAAATCCGACGGGCCGCCGGCCCAGCCCGCCTGCAGCTGCGCCTGGCCGGAGCCGCCACGCAGCTGTCCGGCGTAGTCCAGGTTCTGCATCAGGCCGCCCAGGTCCTCGCTGCGCACGTTCGCGGTCAGTTCGGTCCGCGCGCCCGCGCCCTTGCCCAACCAGCGGCCGGTGATGTCGATCTCCTGGTCCGGCGCGCGGAAGCGCAGCTGGTCCACGCTCAGGCCGTTGCCCAGCGGCCGCGTACGCAGCACCGCCTGGCCCAGCACCACCTTGCCGAATTTCAGGTCGGCGATGTCCAGCGCGAACGGCGGCAGCGTCGCCGGGTCCATGTCATCGGCACCGGTCTGCGGCCGCGCCGCAGCCACTGCCGTGTCAGCGCCCGGCGTGGCCGGTGGCGACTGCCAGTGCACGCGGTCGAGCTGGCCACTGATGGTGCCGCCGTCGGCATTGGGCACGCTCAGGTGACCGGCCAGCGAAGGGCCGTCCAGGCGCACGTCCAGTGCCTGCGCACCCGGCCGCAGCTGCAGGCGGGTCTGTTCGAAAATGCCGCCGATCAGCATCAGCCGGCCGACCTGCACGTCCACCGCGCGCAACGGCATCGGGTCGCCGTCGCCGCCTGCACCACGGGCCAGGCTGATCCATTCCAGCGCGTCCAGGGTCGGGCTGTGGCCGTTGATGGCCAGTCCGCTGGGCGGCGGATCGCGGTCCACGCGGTCGCTGCCCATCGTCACCTGCACGCCGGTCTGGTTGTTGTGGCTGCGCGCGGCCAGGGCCAGGCGCTGGCCAAAGGCCACGTCGATGCGGCCATTGCCCATCGGCAGCTGCGCCGACACCGTGGTGGCCAGCGGGTCAGCGGCCGGCTTGTCCAGCGGCGCTGGCAGATCCAGGCGGGTTCCCACCAGATCCGAATGCAGGCGCAGCTCGCTCGGCGGTGCCGGTGCCCCCGGAGCCGCCCTGGGCAGGTTGACCGCGATGGTCCAGGCCGAGGTGCCATCCAGGTAGGGCTTCAGCCAGGCCATTTCCGGCGCGCGGTCGATCAGGACCTTTGCATCCAGGTGGGCGGACAGTTCCGACTCGAAGGCCAGCGCCGGGTTGCGTACATAGCCGCCAGCACGCAGGCTCAGGCGGCCGTCCTGGCCGAGGTGGCGCACGGCCAGCTCCTCTGCGGCGAAGCCACCGCTGCCGTAGCGGGCCTGGCCCTGCATGGCGTCGAATTCCAGATCGAAGCGCTTGTCCACCAGCTTCACACCGGCCAGGTCGACTGTGCCCTGCAGGTGCCCGCCGCCCTCGTCGTGGTGCAGCGGCTGCAGCAGATCGAAGTGCACGTTGGCCGGACCGCTGGCCACCAGGTTGTCGAGGGTGTCGCCGTACTCCTTGTGCAGGCCGCTCTGCCGCAGCATCGCCAGCAGCCGGCCGGCCTCGCTCTGGCTGTCGGCGCGCACGTACAGCGGCTGCTGGCCGAAATCGGCAATGCCCGCCTCGAACTTCTGCACCGCCACGCCGGCCAGATCGCCGCGGCCCTGCATGTGGAAGCCGGGCCCGATGAAGGCGATATCCGCATCGACCTGGCCCATGACCGGCCAGTCGTGCTGGAAGCGGATGTCGCCATTGCTGATGTGGCCGGTGGCTTCGAAGCGGCCATCGTTGTTGTCGAACGGCCAGTCGTCCAGGTCGCCGCTGACCAGACCGATGCCGCCGCGCACCTGGCCGCCCACCAGGGCGGCATCCAGCCAGTCGGTGGCGCCCTTGCTCATCTTGGAATGGATCCAGAACCGCTTGGCGGCGGTCATGGGCACGTCGTCCAGCTTGGCCGCCAGCTGCAGCCACGGGCGCGTGCCGTCGCCCTGGAACCAGACGCCGCCACGTACGTCGGCCGCATAGTTGGTGCCTTCCACGCGCATGGCCGGAGTGCCGATGCGCCAGCCGCCCGCTTCATCGCGCCAGCCGACGATCTGCCCAGCCAGGTGCAGGTCGTGGCGCTCGCCGAAGCCGGTCGGCCAGTCGAACTGCAGTTCCTGCTGTGGCTTCAACTGCAGGCTGAAACCATCGGCATCGCCTTCGAAACGACCGCCCAGGCCGCGCACGCCCGGCGCGTCGCCAACGCTGGCAAAGCCCAGCGCCTGCAGTTCACCCTGCGCCCACAGCGGGCCGTCGCGCTCGCCCTGCACCTGCAGCGTCTGCACGTCCAGCTGCGGCGTGGACAGGTACAGCCAGTGGCGCAGGCCCGCGTCCAGGAGGTCGCTCAGGGCCATGGCGCGCAGCGCGGTCCCGGCCTGCACCGGCCCGCTGCTGATCCGCAGCTGCTTGCCCATCTGCACCTGCAGGCCATCAAGCTGTTGTTCGTCCGCTCCGCTGCGCAGGCGCAGCCGTGGCACCTGCAGCGCCCAGCCGTCGCCCTGGCGCTGCCAGCGCAGGCGCGCCTGCACGCGCTGCAGCTGCAGGCCGGGGGTAGCCTCGCCCGGCATCGGCGCGCCTTCCACGTGCACCTCGCGCAGGTCCGAGTCGGTCGTGAAGGCCACCGGCGCGAAATCGCGCAGGGTCAGCCACAGGTTCAGCTCGCCCTTGCCCTCGCGCAGGCGCAGGCCACCGGCCGCCAGCAGCGGCGACCAGGCATGGAAATCCACAGGATCCGCGCCCAGCCAGGCCTGGCCGTTGCCATGGCGGCGGTCCAGATCCAGCACCGCGGTCAGCGGCAGCGCGTCGGTCTGCGCCCAGGCGCGCACGCCCACCCGCAGGCGGTTGCCATCCACGCGCAGGCGCAGGTCGATGCGCGGCAGGGTGGCATCCACGCCCAGGCCGGGCGCATGCACGCCCAGGCGGCCACCGATCACCTGCAGCTCGCCCAGCCGGCGCAGCGCATCCAGCGGGTCGCCACCGCTGCTGGACTGCGGCAGGCCACGCACCGACCAGCGGCCATCGGTGTCCTGCTGCAGGTCCAGGGCCAGGCCGCGCAGGCGCAGCTCGGTCAGCGAACGGCCGGGCAGCAGGCCGCTGTACATCGACACCAGCACCTCGGCCTCGCCGATGGCCAGGCCCTGCCCCGCGCCGATGCGCAGGCCCTTGAGCTGCAGCAGCGGGCCACGCCGGGTCCAGGCGGTGTCCAGCTGTTCAAAACGCACCGGCTGCCCGGCACGTTCACTCAGCCACGCAGCGATGGCCTCGGGGTGGCGCTCGGCCAGCGGCAGCAGCTGGCTGAGCGTCCCCACCAGCAGGGCCAGCACGACCAGGCCCACCGCGCACGCGGCAATGAAATGACGGCGGATCCTTCGCAGTCTCAGGCGCGGCGGCGCGCTCATCGGCCTCGACCGGTGCCCGGCCCGTGCCGCTCAGAGCAGAACGACATCGAACTGCTCCTGCAGGTACTGCTCATCGGCCTGGAAGCGGATGCTCTTGCCGAGGAACTCCTCCAGCTCGGCCACCGCCGCCGATTCCTCATCGGTGATGCGCGCCACGACCTTGGTCGAGGCGATCACCAGCAGGCGCGCCGCATCGAACTGGCGCACTGCGCGGGTGATCTCGCGGAAAATCTCGTAGGTCACCGTTTCGGTGGTCTTGATCGAGCCACGCCCGCTGCACTGCGGGCAGGTTTCCGACAGCTGCCGCTCCAGGCTTTCCACCGTGCGCTTGCGGGTCATTTCAACCAGGCCCAACGGCGAGAAGTCGTACACCGTGGTCTTGGCATGGTCGCGGGCCAGCGCTTTTTCCAGCGTGCGCAGCACCTGGCGGCGATGCTCGGCATCATCCATGTCGATGAAATCGATGATGATGATGCCGCCCAGGTTGCGCAGCCGCAGCTGCCTGGCCACCGCCTGCGCGGCCTCCAGGTTGGTGCGGAACACGGTTTCTTCCAGGTTGCGCTGGCCGAGGAACGATCCGGTGTTGACGTCGATGGTGGTCATCGCCTCGGTCTGGTCGATGACCAGGTAGCCACCGGATTTCAGCGGCACCTGCTTGTCCAGCGCGCGGCCGATCTCGTCCTCCACGCCGAACATGTCGAAGATCGGCCGGTCGCCCGAATACAGTTCCAGCTTTTCGGCCAGCACCGGCATGTACTTGGCCACGAAGGCCTGCAGCTGGGCGAAGGTTTCCTTGGAATCCACCTTCACCTTGTCCACGTCCTTGCGGATCAGGTCGCGCACCGAGCGCAGCGGCAGGCTCAGGTCTTCATAGATGTTGCTGCACGAGGGTGCCTCGCGGCCACGACGCTCGACCACGTTCCAGACGCGCGACAGGTAGGCCACGTCCTCGGCAATGGCCTCGGCCGGCTGCCCTTCGGCATTGGTGCGCACGATGTAGCCGTAGCCACCGTGCTGGGCCGACAACTCGGTCACCAGCGCCTTCAGCCGCGCGCGCTCGCCTTCATCCTCGATGCGCGCCGACACGCCCACCACCTTGGACTGCGGCAGCAGCACCATGTAGCGCGAGGGAATGCTGATCTGCGTGGTCAGGCGTGCGCCCTTGGTGCCGATGGGGTCCTTCACCACCTGCACCACGATGTCCTGGCCATCACGCAGCAGCTCGACGATGGGCACGCTGGACGGCGGCGGCAGGGTGGTGTTCTCGGTATCGGCACTGGCCACCGGGGCCGGCCGTACCACGTCGTTGGCGTGCAGGAACGCGGCGCGCTCCAGCCCGACCTCGACGAAGGCCGCCTGCATGCCGGGCATGACCCGCTGCACCTTGCCCTTGTAGATGTTGCCGACCACGCCGCGGCGCCAGCCGCGTTCGATATGCAGCTCCTGCAGCATGCCGTTTTCGATCACCGCGACCCGGGTCTCGCGCGGGGTCACATTGACCAGGATTTCCTCAGACATCGGCAGCCTCCCTCGCGGCATCGGCAATGGGGGCCGGCACGCCGCAGCGCGCCAGCAGACGATCGGTATGTAGCAGCGGCAGCCCCATCACGCCGGAGTAGCTGCCGGAAAGGTGTTCGATCCAACGCTCGGCCCCGCCCTGGATGGCATAGGCACCGGCCTTGTCCAGCGGCTCGCCGGTGGCCACGTAGGCCGCGATCTCAGCAGCGCTGATCGGTGCAAAAGTGACTTCGGACACGACCAACTCACTGTCCAGCCCGTCAGCGCCCACCACCACCACGGCGGTCATCACCTGGTGGGTGCGCCCGGCCAGCCGCGCCAGCATGGCCCGCGCGTCGGCGGCATCGGCCGGCTTGCCGAACACCTCGCCGTCCAGCACCACCTCGGTGTCCGAGCCCAGTACCCGCGCCTTTGGGTCCGTGGCCAGGACCGCGGCGAGGCCGGCGCGCGCCTTGTCGGCCGCGACGCGGCATACATAGTCTTCGGCGCTTTCAGCTGCCGCACGCTGCTCGGGCACCTCCAGGTCGAGGGCCTGGAAGGGGCGTCCGAGTCGGGCCAGCAGCTGGTTGCGTCGGGGGGAGCGGGAAGCAAGATAGAGCATCGGCACAGCATAACCTGAGGGCGCTGCCTGAATCGTCGGCAACCCTTCCCGATGCACGTGCAACCCCGAACGGACTCACAGCGCGTTCATCGCTACGACACCACCCTCACGGCACAACAAGGAGATCCCATGCGCCGCACCGCCACCCCGCTGCTGCTCGCCCTGTCCCTCGCTCTTGGAGCCTCGATGACCGCCCACGCCGCCCCGTCGTCGCCGTCGATCGCCGCCCCGGCCGAAGGCACCCTGCTGAACATCTCGGCCAATGCCGAGGCCACCCGCGTGCCGGACGTGGCCACCCTGTCGGCCGGCGTGGTCAGCCAGGCCGCCGACGGCAACAGCGCCATGCGCCAGAACGCCCAGCAGATGGACAAGGTGCTGGCCGCGATCAAGGCCGCCGGCATCGCCGAGCGTGACGTGCAGACCAGCGGCGTCAGCCTCAACCCGCAGTATCGCTATGCCGACAACGAAGCGCCGAAGATCACCGGCTACCAGGCCAGCAACACCGTCAGCCTGAAGGTGCGCGACATCGCCAGGCTCGGCAAGGTGCTCGACGCGCTGGCCGCGCAGGGCGCCAACCAGATCAACGGCCCGCAGTTCGAGATCGACCAGCCTGAGCCGGTGTATGACGAAGCCCGCCTGGCCGCGCTGAAGAAGGCCCAGGCCCGTGCCCAGACCTATGCGAAGTCGCTGGGCCTGCAGGTGCGCCGCATCGTCAGCATTTCCGAGAACAGCAACGGCGGCTTCCGCCCGATGCCGATGATGCGGGCCATGGCCGCCAATGCGGCGATGGACAAGGCCACCCCGGTGGCGCCGGGTGAATCGACCGTGTCGGTCAACCTGGACGTCGTATTCGAACTGGGTCGCTGACGGCGCGCGCCAACGCTGGCAACAGTAGATGCCAACCTCCCAGAGGTAGATGCCAACCTTGGTTGGCAGTACCTGCCCAAAGCGCCAACCAAGGTTGGCCACTACCGGGATACAAGGCGGGGCCAACGCAGGTTGGCCCCGCTTTTTTACATGAAGCCCAGCCCAACGACGTCGCCCCTGCCTCTAGGCAGTGGTCGGGGAGTGGCGCTAATGATTGACTGCCAGCCGCGTGCGGCAACCCCGTTGGCGGCCCTGGTGCGTTGAGGACTTCGTCACTGGCATGGAGGTGGACCATGGTTCGTACGTATCCCGTAGTACCGCTGCAGTTTGATCCCGCCCGCGTCGCCGCCTGGAGCGCGGCCATCGCCCTGCACCTGCTGGCCTTCCTGTTGCTGCTGATCCCGGCAACCTACCAGGCCATCACCGCCCTCCCCCGCGACACCACCGAGGTGAGGCTGATCCCCAAGGAACAGCCGAAGCCGCCGGAGCCGTTGCCGGTGGACCCGAAGCCGGAAGTCGCCAAGGTCGTGCCCAAGCCACAGGCCGCGCCGACCGTGGCCCCCCCGCTGCCCGCCCCCACTGCAACGCTGGAAGAGGCCCAGGGCATCATCCTGCCCGCCGCCGAACCCGCGCCGGTACAGGCGGCTCCGAGCCTGGCCCCGTCCGCGCCGGTCGCCGGGGTGCAGCTGCAGTACCGCAGCGCACCGCCGCCGGCCTACCCGATCCAGGCCCTGCGCAATCACGAACAGGGCACCGTGCTGCTGCGGGTCGAGGTGGATACCAGCGGCAAGCCAGTGAACGTCAGCATCGAGCGCAGCAGTGGCTCACGCAGCCTGGACCAGGCCGCCCGCCAGCAGGTGCTGCGCCAGTGGCGCTTTGTGCCAGCCGAACGTGACGGCGTGGCAGTACCGGCCATTGGCATGGTGCCGGTGCAGTTCTCGCTTCCTGGTTGAGGCAGTGTGCCGGCCCGGGCTGCTACCGGGCCGGCACAACCATGTCAATTGCCAAATGCGTCAAAACATTTCGCTTCGGTCTAAACTTCGTTACGAATTCAGTAAAACTTCACGGCTTCGTCACCGCCTGGAAACCTAGATTGATACGTCCCGGTACACACCGGATGACGCCCTCAATGCTCGAGTTTTCCAGTCAGGAGAGAAGCTGTGAAACACCCGATCCAACGGCCCGCCAGCCGCCGCCATAATCACCTGGCATCGTCCATCACCCACATCCTTGCCGGCGGCACGCTGCTGCTGGCCGGCGCCGTGGCCTCCTCGTCCGCTTTCGCACAGGAACAGGCCACCAACCTTGACCGGATCACGGTCACCGGTTCGAACATCCCGCGCACCAATACCGAAACGCCGTCGCCGGTGCAGGTGGTGACGCGCCAGGAAATCGACCGCACCGGCAAGACCACGGTCGCCGAGTACCTGCAGACGCTCACTGCCGATGGCGCGGGCTCGATTCCCAAGACCTTCGGCAACGGCTTTGCCGGTGGCGGCGCGGGCATTTCGCTGCGCGGCCTCGGCGCCGGTTCGACCCTGGTCCTGTTGAATGGCCGCCGCATGGCGACCTATGGCCTGGCCGATGACGGCCAGAAGGTGTTCACCGACCTCAGCACCATCCCGCTTGACGCCGTCGAGCGCGTGGAAGTGCTGAAGGACGGCGCATCGGCCATCTACGGTTCGGACGCCATCGCCGGCGTGGTCAACATCATCCTGCGCAGCGACTTCCAGGGCGCGATCCTGCGCGGTTCCTACGGCGTGTCCGGTGATGGCGACGGCGATGCCAAGAAGGCCACGCTGACCGCCGGCACCGGCGACCTCTCCAGCGATGGCTGGAACGCCTTCTTCAGCCTGGACGTCGGCAAGACCGACCGCATCCAGATCAGCGACCGCAAGAACCGCAAGTGGATCGGTACCGGCGATATCCGTCGCTGGGGCTACGATGCCGCCGATGCGCAGTTCCTCGGTGGCGCCTACCTGTCTGGCGGCACCGCCGGCGGCACCGGCCCGAACGGCTCGGTGTTCGACAACACCGGGCACCTGGTCGCACTGCCGGGCTGCGCCGGCGTGACCACCATTCCGGGCCAGAACGATGCCACCGCCCAGGCCCAGGGCTGCCTGTGGGACCCGGCACAGCTGTACCGTGATCTGAGCCCGGAAGAGAAGTACGTCAACGTGTTCGGCCGTGCCAGCTTCGCATTCGGTGAAGGCGGCGAGGTCTACACCGAGATCGGCTACTCGAAGAAGGAAACCATCTTCAGCAACACGCCGTCCGGCGTCTCCGGCGGCTGGGGTTACCCGGGCGGTCCGGTCAACGCCAACAGTGGCGCCGGCGCCACCATGCTGTACGCCGGCCACCCGGACAACCCGCTGCCCTACGCGGCGCGCCTGCGTTACAGCGCCTGGGACGTCGGCCCGCGCGTGACCGACAACACCAACGAGTTCAACCGTTTCCTGGTGGGCGTCAAGGGCAACTGGGGTGAGTGGAGCTACGACACCGCCTACCTGCATTCGGGCACCGACCTGGTCAACAAGCGCACCGGCTTCCTGAACTACGACGCCGTGCGCTGCGTGCTCGGCAACCCGGCCTGCCCGTATGGCACCTGGCGCATCGGTGACAACGCGTCGCTGACCCCGCAGTCGGTCTACGATGCGATCAGCCCGACCATCAGCGCCCGCGCCAAGTCCAGCCTGGACATGTTCGACTTCACCATCTCGCGCAGCCTGATGGACCTCAAGGGCGGCCCGCTGGGCCTGGCCTTCGGTACCGAGTGGCGCAAGACCAGCAACAGCCTGACCCCGCAGACCTTCACCGACGTGGGCCAGATCATCGGCCTGGGCTACTCGGCCTATGACGGCACCCAGAACGTGTACGCCGGCTACGCCGAACTGTCCGCCCCGGTGCTGGAATCGTTGGAACTGTCGGGCGCCGTGCGTTACGACAAGTACGAAAGCGGTGAAGGCAAGGCCACGCCGAAGCTGGGCGTGAAGTGGACCCCGGCCGACTGGATCGCCCTGCGCGCCAGCTACGCCGAAGGCTTCCGCGCGCCGAACCCGGCCGAGAACGGTGACGGTGGCCTGGCCGCCTTCTCCAACGCCCGCGATCCGGTGCGCTGCGCCATCGATCCGGCCAACGAGTGCACCGCGCGTTCGGTGGCGATCATCACCCGTCCGAATCCGGATCTGAAGCCGGAAGAGTCCAAGAGCTACTCGGTGGGTATCGTGCTGCAGCCGACCTCCACCACCTCGCTGACCGTGGACGCCTGGGAAATCAAGCGCACCAACGAAATCGCCCAGGGCAGCACCGCCGATGCGATCGCCGCCGGCAACGTGCTGCGTGACTCCAACAACATCGGCGGCGTGGCCAACAGCGGCACCATCCTGGCGGTCAACACGGCGTACGTGAACGCCAACTCCTCGCGTGTCCGCGGCATCGACACCGACGTGCGGCAGACCTTCGACCTCGGTCCGGGCCAGCTGGAAATGGACCTGCAGTGGAGCCACATCCTCAAGTTCGAGCGTACCGAGGGTGACACCACCGTCGACTACGTCGGCACCCACGGCAACTGCGACGTGACCAACTGCATCGGTACGCCGCAGGACAAGATCAACTTCGGCACCACCTGGAAGCAGGGTCCGTGGAGCGTCAGCGGTGTGGTGAACTACATCGACAGCATGGAGAACAAGGACCGCCGCGGTGGCGATTACCTGGCCTTCTACGAAGACGGTACGCCGGTGGAGAAGATCTCCTCCTTCACCACCTTCGATCTGTCCGGCCGCTGGAACATCACCGATGCCTTCGAACTGAACGCCTCGGTGCAGAACGTGTTCGACCGCATCGCCCCGCTCGACCCCAGCACCTACGGTGCGGTCAACTACAACCCGCTGCACTTCAGCGGTGCGATTGGCCGTTACTTCACCGTCGGCGCCAAGTACACCTTCAAGTAATCGAAGGTGCGTCACCGCAAAGGCCCGGGCTCCTGCCCGGGCCTTTGCTTTTCCGCTCACATCGCAGCGGTAGGATGTAGACCCTGCCCGAGGGAGTGGCACATGGCGGCGCGTTCGCAACGACTTGGCCTGGCTGCACTGACCGCGCTGGTGGTCGGCTCGATGGTCGGCGCCGGCATTTTCTCGCTGCCACAGAACGTCGCCCGCAGCGCGGGGCCGGCCGCCGTGCTGATCGGCTGGGCGCTCAGTGGCGCCGGCATGCTGATGCTGGCCTTCGTGTTCCAGGCCCTGGCCAACCGCCGCCCCGATCTGGACACCGGCATCTACGCCTATGCCCGCGAAGGCTTCGGCAACTACATCGGCTTCTCCGCGGCGTGGGGCTACTGGGTCGCCTCGGTGCTGGGCAATGCCAGTTTCTTCGTGCTGATCTTCAGCGGCCTGGGCCACTTCATGCCGGTCTTCGGCGAGGGCAACACTGCGGCTGCCGTGGCGGCGTCGTCACTGCTGCTGTGGACCGTGCATCTGCTGGTGCTGCGCGGCCTGCGGACTGCCGCGCTGGTCAACAGCCTGGTGACGGTGGCCAAGCTGGTGCCCATCGCCCTGTTCCTGGTCCTGGCCGCCGGCGCATTCCGCATGGATATCTTCAAGGCGGATTTCTTCGGTGGGCCGGCCCTGGGCGACCTCGGCACGCAGCTGCGCGGGATGATGCTGGTCACCGTATGGGTGTTCATCGGCATCGAAGGGGCGAGCATCTATTCGCGGCGCGCTGCTCGCCGTGCCGATGTCGGCCGCGCCACGGTGATGGGCTTTACCGGCGTGTGGCTGCTGCTGGTGCTGGTCAGCGTGCTTTCGATGGGCGTGCTGTCGCAGACGGAACTGGCGGGCCTGCCCAATCCGTCGATGGCCTACGTGCTGCGCGCCATCGTCGGCGAATGGGGGGCGACGGTCATCATCATCGGCTCGATCATTTCCGTGCTGGGCGCGTTGCTGGCCTGGGTGCTGCTGTGTGCCGAAGTCCTGTATGCCGCCGCCGGCGATGGCACGATGCCGGCCTTTCTCGGCCGGGAAAACTCACGCGGCGTGCCAGCCAATGCGTTGTGGTTGAGCAATGGCCTGATCCAGCTGTTCCTGCTGCTGGTGCTGTTCAATGCCGGCAGCTACACCAGTCTGGTTCTGCTGGCCGCGTCGATGAGTCTGGTGCCGTACTTCCTGTCGGCGGCGTTCGGCGTGCAGCTGGCCTGGCGTGGCGTGGCCTATGCGGGCCAGCCGGTCGTGCGCTGGCGCGATTTCGGCGTGGCCCTGCTGGCCAGCGTCTATGCGTTGTGGCTGGTGTATGCCGGTGGCCTCGACAACCTGCTGTTGTCCGTGCTGCTGTACGTGCCCGGCGTGGCACTGTTCGCACTGACCCGCCGCCAGCATGGGCAGCCGGTATTCACGCGTTGGGAATGGCTGCTGTTCGGCGCGATCCTGGCCGTGGCGATCGTCACGCTGGTGGCATTCTGGCGTGGGACATTGGCCCTGTAGCGTCGAGCTTGCTCGACTGGCGTGTTCCGTCGCGTCGACCAAAGCCGTTGAGCAAGCTCGACGCTACAAAAAGCAAAAGAAAAAACCCGCATCTCGCGATGCGGGTTTTCAAAAGTGGCGCCCGAAGTTGGACTCGAACCAACGACCCCCTGATTAACAGTCAAGTGCTCTAACCGGCTGAGCTATTCGGGCAGACGAACAGTATAACCACTCTTCACGCGCGATGGTAGGGGTGATTGGCAATCATTGCCGCCGCCCGATACAGCTGCTCGGCCACCACCAGCCGCACCAGCATGTGCGGCAGGGTCAGCGGCCCGATCGACCATTTCTCATCAGCCAGCGCCGACACGTCCGGCGAGTGTCCTTCCGGGCCGCCGATCAGGAAGGCCAGATCCCTGCCCTGCCCGCGCCAATGTTCCAGGCGCTGCGCCAGCTGTTCGGAACTGAGCTGGCGGCCCGGCACGTCCAAGGCCACCACATAGGCATTCTTCGGCAGCGCGGCAATCACCCGCTTGCCTTCGTCCTCGGTAGCACGGCGCGCATCGCGCCCCTTGCCACGCAGGCCCGGCTCGATCTCCACCAGCTCGAACGGCAGCCAGTGCGACAGCCGCTTCTGGTACTCGGCAAACCCCTGCGCGACCCAGCTGGGTGCGCGCTCACCGGTGGCGATCAGGCGGGCTTTCATCGTGCAGTCTCCAAAACGTCGACGGCGCCATCGGCGCCGTCGAAGGGTGCATCACCGCGTGGCTCAGGCCACTTCGTCGTCGCTCGGCGGCGGCTGGTCGCCGACGGTCCACAGGCGCTCGAGCGCGTAGAACTCACGCACGCGCGGCAGCATCACATGAACGATCACATCGCCCAGGTCAACCAGCACCCATTCGGCTTCGCGCTCGCCTTCCACGCCCAGCGGCATCACGTCGATGTTCTTGGCGAAGCGCACGACTTCATCGGCAATCGACTTGACGTGGCGGGTCGAGGTGCCCGAAACGACGATCATGTAATCGGCAACGCTGGACCGGCCGCGCACGTCGATCTCGACCAGGTCCTTGGCCTTCAGGTCTTCGGTGGCTTGGCGGACGCTGGCCAGCAGGTCCGGCACGGAGGGCGGCGGGCTGGGCAGTTCGACCTTGATGGTCTGGGGCTGGGTCTGGTTGCTCAAAGTGGATCGACTCGATAAACGTGGGGGCGATTATACGGGCAAGCCGCGCCGACGCCATTCACGGCGCCGTTCATGGCGTCGTGATGCGGTACAGGTGCTGTTCGGCCACATAGTCGGCCACGGCCGGCGGCAACATCGCCCGCCAGGGGCCGGCCGCGGCAATCTGCGCGCGCACGGCACTGGCCGACTCGCTGCGCAGCGGCTGGTGCAGGCGCAGCACGCGCCCGGCCGGGCTGGCAAACAGGGCCTGCTCGCTGTCGCACCAGCGCCCTTCCAGGGCTTGGCCCAGCTCGCCAGCCACCGCATCACGCAGCGGGCTGCCCGGGCGCTCGGCCACGATGAAGTGGGCCAGCCCCAGCAGCGCCTGCCATTCATGCCAGGCCGGCAGGGCCAGCAGGCTGTCGGCGCCGACCAGCCAGGCCAGGGGCCGGCTGGGGCCAAGTTCCGCGCGAAGCTCGCGCAGGGTGTCCACCGTATAGGACGGGCGGCCGGGGTGACGGGCGGCCCGGTCCAGCTCGCGCCGGTCCAGCACCAGGCCCGGCTCGTCACCGATGGCCAGCGACAGCATGCGACAACGTTGTTCAGCGGTCGCGCCCGGTACGGCGCGGTGCGGCGGGTCGGCGGCCGGCAGCATGCGCACGGCCACCTGCAGTTCGTCGCGGGCAGCCCGCGCGATGGCCAGGTGGCCCAGGTGCACCGGATCGAAGGTGCCCCCGTAGTAGATCCGCAGGCTCATCACTCAGGCCCGCGCGAGCAGGCGCACGGCACGGGCTTCAGCCACGGCCACCAGCAGGCGTTCCAGGGCCAGCCAGGCGTCACCGTCGGCGCGCCCCTTGGCGATGCGGTCGACCAGACCGGCCTCGGCCACGAAACGTTCCCAGCGCTTGCCTTCCGGGTGCCGCTGCAGCGCGCGCTTGTAAGGCGCCTGCCGCGATTCCCAGATGCCGCGCGATTTCATCTCGGCGGCCAGATTGCCCCCCCGGGCCTGTACCCGCGCCAGGGCGGCACCGGCCAGCAGCTCGCGGATCACGATCGGCATCAGCGCGGCCACTGCCTCGCCTTCGCCGCGCAGGCCGGCCAGCATGCGCAGCACGGCCTGGGGCTGGCCCGAGAAGGTCGCCTCGACCAGACGGAACACGTCGTAGCGGGCGGCATCGGCCACCAGCGATTCCATGCGCTCCACGTCCAGTGGCTGGCCGTCGGCCAGCAGCGCCAGCTTGTCGATCTCCTGCGCGGCAGCCAACAGGTTGCCTTCCACGCGCTCGGCCAGCCGCTGCACCGCGGCGCCGTCGGCACGCAGGCCCTTGCTGCGCAGGCGGCGCTCGATCCAGTCCGGCAGCTCATGCGGTTTGATCGCCCAGGCCACCGACAGCACGCCGACCCGGCTGACCGCCTCGGCCCACTTGCCCTGGTGGGCCTTGCTCCATTCGTTGGCGGTGATCAGCAGCACCACGTCCGGCGCCGGGTCGGCGCAGAACCGGCTGATGACCTCGGCGCCGTCCTTGCCCGGCTTGCCGCTGGGCAGGCGCACTTCCACCAGGCGCCGCGCACTGAACAGGCTGGGCGCATTGAAGCTGGCGTCGAGCTGGTTCCAGTCGAAGTCACGGCCGTCGGCGTCGAACACCTCGCGCTCGTCCACGCCGCTGGCACGGGCGCGTGCGCGCACCGCATCGGCCGCTTCCAGCACGCGCAGGGTTTCCGGGCCAGCGATCAGGTATACCGGCGCCAGCGCGGTATCACCGCCCTGGCTGGCCAGCTGCTCCGGTCGCAGTTCCATCGTCGGCGGCAGCTCAGGGCTTGACCGGCGCCGGCACCGCGGCCGGTTCGCCATCGACCGGCAGCGCCGGCTTCGGCGCGGACAGGCTGCCACCGCGCTCGACTTCGGCGCGCACCACACTGTCGATGCGGCGGATGATCGAGGCGGACATTTCCCGGCGCAGTTCGTCGGCCAGGATCTCGCGTTCGGTGGTGGTACCGGTGGCGTCGGTTGGCGGCGACACGTAGTCGCGCGACAGTTCGATCACCTGCTGCGGCACCAGCTCGCTGCCATCCTCGCGGCGGAAGATGAAGATGACCGCGTAGCGCAGGCTGTATTCCTGCGCACGGCCCTGTGCGTCGATGGCGATGGGCAGGTCGCCCCAGCGCTCGGACAGCACCTGCAGCTGTGCTGCCGGATCCTTGCTGTCCTCGTCGGCCAGCTTCGCACCGGAGGCCAGCAGGCTGCGGTTCAACAGCTTGACCAGCTCGCTGTAGGGCGCGGTGGACACCACCTTCACCGGCGCGGTGTCGGTCGGCAGCATCAACTTGTTGCGCAGGTGGAAGCCGCAGCCGGCAAGGCCGAGGACAAGGACGAGGGCAAGCAGGATTCGGGTCATGGGAACAGTCTGGCGGAGCCGGGCGATCACGGCAACAGACAGCGTGCCCGACGACGCGTGAACGCAGGGCCATCGGCCGGTGGCCGTGGCGACAACGCACCGGCCGCCTGCACGGCGGCCGGTGCCGGGTACATCAGGCAGCGACGATGTTCACGATCTTGCCGGGGACGATGATGATCTTGCGCACCGTCAGGCCTTCCATGAACTTGGCCGTGTTCGGCTCGGCCAGCGCCAGCGCCTCCACCTGCTCGCGTGCGGCATCGGCGGCCACCTCGATCGTGCCACGCAGCTTGCCATTGACCTGCACGGCCAGGGTCAGCGCATCACGCACCAGCGCCGCACTGTCGGCCTGCGGGAACGGCTGGTCTTCCAGCAGCGTCTGGCCGTGGCCCAGCACCTGCCACAGCGCGTGGCTGGCATGCGGGGTGATCGGGTTCAGCAGCAGCACGACGGCCTGCAGCGCTTCCTGGCGTACCGCGCGGCCCTGCTCGCTGGCGTCGTCGAACTTCGCCAGCGCGTTCATCAGTTCCATCACCGCGGCAATGGCGGTATTGAAGCTGTGGCGGCGGCCGTAGTCATCGCCGACCTTGCCGATGGTCTCGTGGGTCTTGCGGCGCAGCGCCTTCTGGTTGGCATCCAGCGCGGCCACATCCAGCGCCGGGGCGGCACCGTCGGCAGCGTGCTTGTGCACCTGGGCCCACAGGCGGCGCAGGAACCGGGCCATGCCATCCACGCCGGCTTCGTTCCACTCCAGCGACTGTTCCGGCGGCGCGGCGAACATCGAGAACAGGCGCACGGTGTCGGCGCCGTACTTGCCGACCATCGCCTGCGGGTCCACGCCGTTGTTCTTCGACTTGGACATCTTCTCGGTGCCACCGACCACCACCGGCTGGCCGTCGGCGATCAACGTGGCGCCGGTGATGCGGCCGCGCTCGTCGCGCTGCACGTCCACGTCGGCCGGGTTGATCCAGTCCTTCGAGCCATCCGGGTTAGGGCGATAGTAGGTTTCGGCGATCACCATGCCCTGGCACAGCAGGTTGCGCGCCGGTTCGTTGCTGTCCACCATCCGCGCGTCACGCAGCAGCTTGTGGTAGAAGCGGAAATACATCAGGTGCAGGATCGCGTGCTCGATGCCACCGATGTACTGGTCCACCGGCAGCCAGTAGTTGCCGCGCTTGTCGACGGCATCACGGGCACCCGGCGAGGTGTAACGGGCGTAGTACCAGCTCGACTCCATGAAGGTGTCGAAGGTGTCGGTCTCGCGCTCGGCCGCACCGCCGCAATCCGGGCAGGTGGTCTTGCGCCATTCCGGGTCGGTCTTGATCGGCGAACCGGTACCCGAGAACGCCACGTCCTCCGGCAGCACCACCGGCAGCTGCTCTTCCGGCACCGGCACCGCGCCGCACTTGGCGCAGTAGATCACCGGAATCGGGCAGCCCCAGTAACGCTGGCGGCTCACGCCCCAGTCGCGCAGGCGGTAGTTCACGCGGCGCTGGCCCTGGGCCTTGCGCTCGAAGCGTTCGGCCAGCGCTTCGAAGGCGCCCTGGAAATCCAGGCCATCGAATTCGGCCGAGTTGACCAGCTCGGTCTGGCGGCTCTTGTCGCTGTACCAGTCCTGCCAGCGGGTGGCGTCCCAGGTGCGCTCATCATCGTTGCGCGCATCCTTCAGGGCGATGACCTGCACGATCGGCAGACCGTACTTGTTGGCCACCTCGTTGTCGCGCTGGTCGTGGCCGGGAACGGCCATCACCGCGCCGGTGCCGTAGCCCATCAGCACGAAGTTGGCGACCCACACCGGCACCTGCTCGCCGGTGACCGGGTGCACGGCGCGCAGGCCGGTGTCCATGCCACGCTTTTCCTGGGTTTCCAGTTCGGCTTCGGACACGCCGCCCTGCTTCAGGTCGGCCAGCAGTGCAGCCAGTTCCGGGTTGTTCTTCGCCGCGTGCAGCGCCAGCGGGTGCTCGGCGGCAATCGATACGAAGGTCACGCCCATCACCGTGTCCGGGCGGGTGGTGAACACGCGCAGCGGATCCAGCGCGCTGCCGTCGACATCGCGCACGTCGAACTGGATTTCCAGGCCTTCGGAGCGGCCGATCCAGTTGCGCTGCATGGTCTTGACCGATTCCGGCCAGCCGTCCAGCTCATCCAGGCCGTCCAGCAGTTCCTGTGCGTAATCAGTGATGCGCAGGAACCACTGCGGGATCTCGCGCTTTTCCACCAGCGCGCCGGAACGCCAGCCGCGGCCGTCGATGACCTGCTCGTTGGCCAGCACGGTCTGGTCGACCGGGTCCCAGTTCACCACTGCGTTGCGGCGGTAGGCCAGGCCCTTGCGCATCAGGCGGGTGAACATGCGCTGCTCGTGGACGTAATAGTCCGGGCGGCAGGTGGCGAACTCGCGCGACCAGTCGATGGCATAGCCCAGCGACTGCAGCTGGCTGCGCATGTGGTCGATGTTCTTGTAGGTCCACGCCGCCGGCGCGGTCTTGTTCTTGATGGCCGCGTTTTCCGCCGGCAGGCCGAACGCGTCCCAGCCCATCGGCTGCAGCACGTTGTGGCCGGTCATGCGCTTGTAGCGGCTGATCACGTCACCGATCGTGTAGTTGCGCACGTGGCCCATGTGCAGCGCACCAGACGGGTACGGAAGCATCGACAGGCAGTAGTACTTCGGCTTGTCCGAGGATTCATCGACCTCGAAGGCACGGGTGGCGTCCCAGAAGCTCTGGGCGGCGGATTCAACCTGCTGCGGGTCGTAGGCGATGGGTTCAGCGCTGGTCATGGAACACGCGGTTGCGGCGGCAAAGCGGTACAGCGTACCGCAGTGCGGCAAACGTCTCCAATCCCGGGCCGGAAAGCCCCGTGCGACGGTGGCCCGGCCCCGGTCTCAGCGCGCCCGCGACAGAGGCAGGGCCAGCGCCAGCCAGGCCGCCCAGCAGGCAAAGGCCAGCCGCTGCGCCAGCGGTGCCGGCAGCACGCCCTGCAGGACAAAGGCGGCCAGGCCAGCCAGCGCGCCGCAGGCCACGGCCAGGCAGGCCATCGCGCGCCCCTGCCCCGCACCCAGGCGCGCGATGCCCAGCATCAGCGTGCCAACCACGAAACCCAGCACCCACACCATCCACGCGCTGGCATGCAGCTGGCTGGCGCCGCCATGCAGGTCCTCCGGGTCCAGCGGCAGCAGGCCCATGGCCGCGAAGGCCAGACCCGCCAGCAGCAGCATCTGGCTGCCGACCCGCGGCGCCCAGCCCGCCCCCACCGGCAGCTGCCGGCGCAGGCGCTCGGCCACGACCATTGCCATCGCCCCCGGCAGCACCAGGCCCAGCAGGTTGAATGCCAGCGCATGCGGCACGCCTTGGGCACCCAGCAGCGCCACCGGATGCATTGACTGCGCGTAGCCGGCCAGCCCCGCGCCGAAGCCAACCACCGCCAGCACGAACAGCGCCGCCGCCAGCAGCCCTACCCAACGATCAAGCCAGAGCACGGACATCGCGCGGATCCACCTGTAATGAAAGACTGCTGCATTGTCGCGGCAGGCGTAGAAACCGCCAAGCTGCGTCGCGTCTGCCCGTACCCGCGATGAGGAGAGGGTTGAGACCGACATGGATCGACACCATAGAATCTGTCTCCCGTTGCCAGGCGATACCTCCCCATGACCGAGACGACGACCCACGTATTCGACGCCACCACCGCGACCTTCGAGGCCGAAGTCCTGCAGAAGTCGCTGCAGACGCCGGTCCTGGTGGACTTCTGGGCCACCTGGTGCGGCCCGTGCAAGACCCTGGGCCCGATGCTGGAAAAGCTGGCGGCCGAGTACAACGGCGCCTTCGAGCTGGCCAAGGTCGATGTCGACGCCGAACAGCAGATCGCCGCCGCCTTCCAGATCCGCTCGGTGCCCACCGTGTTCCTGGTCAAGGGCGGCCAGCTGGTGGACGGCTTCCCCGGCGCCATTCCCGAAGGCCAGCTGCGTGAGTTCCTCGCCCAGCACGGCATCGTGCCGGCCGACATCGGCGACACCGTCGCCGAAGATGAAGCACCGCTGGACCCGCAGGCGCAGGTGGACGTGCTGCGTGCACAGATCGCCGCCGAGCCGGACAAGGACGAACTGAAGCTGGACCTGGCCCTGGCCCTGCTGCAGGTGGGCGGCGTGGACGAGGCCGGCACCCTGATCGATGCCCTGCCCGCCAACCTGGCCACCGATGACCGTGCGGTACGCGCCCGCGCCCGCCTGGCTTTCGCCACCGCGTTGAAGGATGCGCCTCCGGCAGACGCCCTGGACGCACGCATCGCCGCCGACGGCAAGGACCTGCAGGCCCGTCACCTGCGCGGCGTGCAGCTGCTGCTCGGCGGCCACGACGAAGCGGCGCTGGAACAGTTCCTGGAGATGCTGCGGGTCGACCGCACCTTCTCCGAAGGGCTGCCGCGCAAGGTGCTGATCGATGCCTTCAACGTCATCACCGACGAGGACCTGGTCGGCCGCTACCGCCGGAAGATGGCCTCGCTGCTGTTCTGAACGACGGCGGCTTTGTTCAGAAACCCTGCACTGAGCGCGGGCAATAATGTGATCGGTAGCGGCTTTTCGGCCGCTACGATCCATTCGGGGGGATGAGGTCGGGGCCATGGGGTCTTGCAGCTGCGCCCCCGCACAGCCGGGACAGCACGCCGTGACCGTTGGCCGTTCATCGTCTTTCCTTCCTCCCAGGATCGCCGCACTGCTGTGCGCCCTGCTCCTGCTGCCCGCACTGGCTGCCGCACAGGACTGGAACTACCGGGTCCGCCCCGGCGATACCCTGTGGGATCTGGGCGGCCTGTACCTGAAGGCGGACGTGCCGTGGCAGCAGCTGCAGCAGCACAACCGCATCGACAACCCCTACCGCCTGCCGCCCGGCGGGATGCTGCGCTTCCCGGTCAGCTGGCTGCGGGTCGAACCCGCCCCGGTCCGGGTGCTGGCCGTGCGTGGCACCGTGCAGCTGGTCGCCGCCGATGGCAGCGCCACGCGCGGCCTGCTGGCCGGCGAGCTGCTGCATAGTGGCGACACTGTGCAGACCGCCGCCGATGCCAGCGTCACCCTCGAATTCGCCGATGCCTCGCGCCTGCAGCTGCGCGAGCATTCGCTGCTGCGCCTGGACCGGCTGAGCCGCTACGGCCGTACCGGCATGGTCGATACCCGCATGCGCCTGCAGCAGGGCCGCGCCAGCAACCGGGTAACGCCCGCACGCGGCCCCGCCTCGCGCTACATCATCGATGCCCCTGCTGCCACCAGCAGCGTGCGCGGCACGGTGTTCCGGGTCAGTGCCGGCGATGGCGCGCAGGTCGGCGCCACCGAAGTGCTGGAAGGCCGGGTACAGGTCGGCAACCGCCACGGCCAGCGCCTGGTCCGCCCCGGCCAGGCCAGCCGCAGCGACAGCGCCGACACGGCGCCCGGGGCGGCGTCGGCGCTGCTGCCAGCGCCGCTGCTGCACAGCGATGCCACCGCGCTGGCACCGCTGCCGGCGCGCCTGGCGTGGGCCCCGGTGGCCGGTGCCGACCATTACCGCATTGAGGTGGTGCCGGCCGCCACGCCGGAGATCCTGCTGTTCGCGGCCACCACCCGCGACACCTCGCTGGTCATCGACGACCTTCCGCCCGGCGCCCTGCGCCTGCTGCTGCGCGCCGTCGATGCGCAGGGCGTGGAAGGCCTGGATGCCAGCGCCGATTTCCTGCTCAGCGACCAGCCGCCACCGCCGCTGACCGTGTCGCCCCTGCACGGCCAGGCCGTCAACAGTGACCGCCCACGATTCCGCTGGACCCAGGCCCCGGGCGCGAGCAGCAGCGTGCTGCAGATCGCCGCCGAGCCTCGCTTCCTGCAGCCGCTGCAGCAGCAGGCCAGCACCGGCACCGACCTGCGCCTGGCCACGCCGCTGCCGCCCGGCCAGTACTTCTGGCGCGTCGCCTCGCGCGATGGCCAGGGCCACCAGGGCCCGTTCGGCCAGGCCCTGCCGCTGCAGCTCACCGATGATCCGGTCGATCCGGCCCTGCAGCCCGCCGAAGCCGCACGGGGTGAACTGACCCTGCGCTGGCAGGCCGGCAGCGAAGGCCAGCGCTACCGCGTGCAGGTCGACCGCCGTGGCGACTTCCGTGCACCGCTGGTGGATGAAACGCTGGCGCAGCCGCAGGTGAGCTTCAAGCGGCCGTGGCGCGGCACCCTGCACGTGCGCGTGCAGTACATCGACGACGACGGCCACCCCGGCCCGTTCTCGCCCGCCCAGCAGGTCACCCTGCCCTGCCGCCTGTGCTACGGCGCCAGCGGGGGTGCCCTGCTGCTGTGGCTGCTGCTGTGAGGCGTTCGCCGCTGCCGTGGTCGCGCCGCATGCTGCTGGCCCTGCTGGCCGGCATCTGCACGGCCGTGGTCAGCCATGGCCAGTCCCTGTGGCGCCAGGATGAGGCGGCCTACGACCTGATGGTGGGCGACTGGGACTACCGCCCTGACCCCAGCGTGCTGATCGTGGCCATCGATGAGGACAGCCTGCAGCGCATCGGCCAATGGCCGTGGCCGCGTTCGCTGCACGCACGCCTGCTGGACCGGTTGACCGATGCCGGTGCCGAACGGGTGGCGCTGGACCTGATGCTGTCCGAACCTGACCGCCGCGATGCGCGCCAGGATGCCGCCCTGGCCGCAGCCATCCGTCGCAATGGCCGCGTGGTGCTGCCCGTACTGGCGGCGCCGGCGGCGGGCGACCGTCTGGCCGAGGAACTGCTTCCCATCCCGCTGATCGCTGCCAGCGCTGCGGCCATCGGCCACAGTGATGTCGAAGTCGATGCCGATGGCGTGGCCCGTGGCGTCTATCTGCGCGCGGGCATCGGCCAGGCGCACTGGCCGGCGATGGGGCTGGCCCTGGCCGGCATCCCGGCTGAGCGCGTGCATGGCCTGGCCGACCCGGAGCCGGCGCTGGAATCACCCTATCAATGGCGGCGCGATGACTACGTGCGTGTGCGCTATGCCGGTCCGCCCGAGCGCCTGCCGCAGGTGTCCTACGCCGACGTGCTCGATGGCCAGGTAGACGCGTCGCTGCTGCGCGGCCGCCGCATCGTCGTGGGCATGACCGCCAGCGGCATCGCACCGCGGCTGCTGACCCCGACCACCCGCGAGTACTGGATGAGCGGCAGCGAGTACCAGGCCAACATCGCCTCGATGCTGCTGCAGGACAAGCAGATCAACGTGATGCCACGCATCGTGCAGGATCTGCTGTCCGGAGCAGTAGCGGCGCTGTGCGTGCTGCTGCTGGGGCTGCGCCTGCCGTGGCTGGCAGCCCTGTGCTCGCTGCCGCTGGCACCGCTGCTGGCGTGGCTGCTGCTGCGCGCGGGCAACCTGTGGTGGGCACCGGCCAGTGCTCTGCTGGGCGTGCTGCTGGTGCTGGTCGTGTGGGCGGTGTGGCGCATCTCCGCCTGGCACCGCCAGGCCAACCGCGATGCGCTGACCGGGCTGGGCAACCGCCTGCGTTTCGAACAATCACTGCAGGAGGAATGCGATGCCGCGCGGCGCAGCGGCAAGCCGTTGAGCCTGGCCCTGATCGACGTGGACCACTTCAAGCAGCACAACGACCGCCACGGCCACCAGGTGGGTGACGGCGTGCTGCGCGACGTGGCCCGGCTGATTGCCGCGCACGCGCGGCGCCCGCGTGACATCGCCGCGCGCTACGGCGGTGACGAATTCGCACTGGTGCTGCCAGATACACCCAGCGACGGCGCGCGCCAGGTGATCGAGGACCTCATTGCCAGCGTGCGTGCACTGCCGCGCCCGGGCGACGGCAGCGGCGCGGGCATCACCCTCACCATTGGCGTGTACACGCGCGTACCCGACGGCACACTGCAGCCACATCACTTCGTGGAAGGCGCCGACGCCGCCCTGTACCGCGCCAAGGACAATGGCCGCGACGGGTACGTGATGGGCGGTGACCCGTAGCGCACGCGGGCCAGGCTGGCCGTACCGTGACGCCCGTAGAGTCGAGCTTGCTCGACTGGTTTTCCCTGACACCGCGCCGAAAGCAGTCGAGCAAGCTCGACTCTACGACGGACAGACCGGGGTTCAACATACGCATGCGAATGGTTAGACTCGAATCCTCGCCCCTGCGTCCCGCCTTCCGATGAAAGCCAGCACCTTCCGCCTTGGCATCAATCTGTGGCCGCCGTTCCTGTTCACCGGCATCCACGTCACCCGCATCACCCCGGACTACCGGCAGATCGAGGTGGAGCTGCGGATGCGCCCCTGGAACCGCAACTATGTCGGCACCCACTTCGGTGGCAGCCTGTTTGCGATGACCGATCCGTTCTGGATGCTCGGCCTGCTGCATACCCTGGGCCGCGACTACTACGTATGGGATCGCGCCGGCGCCATTGAATTCCTCAAGCCCGGCCGCGGCACCGTCCGCACTGCCTTCCATATCGATGAAGCGGTGCTGGATGAACTGCGCGGCGAGGCGGCCAACGGCGAAAAAGTCCTGCGCTGGTTCAGCAACGACGTGGTCGATGCCTCCGGCGAGGTCGTCGCCCGCGTGCGCAAGCAGGTCTACGTGCGGCTGAAACCGCAGGCGCGCGGCAACGCGGCCTGACCTACAACGGCACCGACAGTACGGACTCGCCCTTGGCATCGATGTCACGCGCACGCCGCGGCACCTGCAGGCGCGTGCCATCGGCAGACAGCACCGGCGTGCGTGTGGATGAGCGCCATTGCGCAGGCAGCCGCTGCAGCGCCTGTTGCGGGCCATCAGGCTGCTGGCGCAGCCAGCGCTGCGCCCCCAGCAGCCGCAGCAGCGCGGCCACGTCCTGGCTGCGTGCGGCGTAGTCCTGGTAGGCCGGCGCCGCAATGTCGGTCAGCGTGCAGCCGACCATGTTGGACAGACAGCCGACATCCCAGCCGACGACGCGGCTCGCCACCGGCGGCTGGTCGGCCTCCAGCAGGCGGTCATTGGCGGGGTCGCACGCCCATCCCAGATTCGACGCCATGCGGCCAAGGGTGTGCTCGCGCCCCAGCGTCAGCACGGCGCCGGTCTGCTGCAGCGAGCTGTCGATGGCGGCCCTGCTGATCGCGAACTCGCCCTGCATGGCCCTGCACAGGCGCTGGTCAGCAGCATCCATTGGCTGCAGTGCGCTTTCGCAGGCCGCCGGCAACACCTGCCCAGGTGGCAGTTCCGCCAGCATCTCTGCCAGCAGATGCACATTGGTGCGCACCATCGCGGCGCCGATCATGCTGTCAATCAGCGTGTTGCCATCGCGCATCAGCCGTCGGCCCAGCCGCACCGAACGGCAGCTGCCGGCCAGCGCCGCAGGAACATCGCCCTGCACGAAGGCCAGCGCGTGCACGCCACTGCCATCCATCAGCGTCCGGTAATGCGGCATGGGGAACAGCCCGGTGGCACCGTCAGGCCGGAACGGGCTGTCGAAGCGATCAGCATCGGCCAGCGCGTCCAGGCGTTCATGCAGGCCCTCATGCCCGGCGTGGGCGGCAACGAACGGCTGCGCATCCGCGCGCACCCTGGCCAGGCAGCTCTCGCCGGTGGGCCGGCAGTACCCCTGGCTGTCGACCTTCACCACCGGGTGCGTGGCCGCCAGAGCCGAATCCACATTGCCGGGCGTGGCCCCGGTCTGCCAACGCCGCACATCCTCCACCAGCGCGGCCTCGCGCTGGGCCGGGTCCAGCCCGTCAAAGGGCAGCGTCCACAGCAGCGCGAAAGCATTTTTCCCCGGCAGCGGCCGAACATCCTCCAGCCAACGCACCTGTTGCCGCTGCGCGCCTGGCAGCGGCCAGAACCGCGACAGCGTCCACAACAGGACCACCAGCACCAGCAACCCCAGCAGGGCCCAGCCCGCTCCACGCAGAATCCTCAACACAGCGTCCCTTCCCTGTCTGGCACTCCGCCTGGCTGTCCAGCGTAATCGAGCACCGGCGGCCGCTACAATGCGCGGATGTCGCTCGAAGCCCCCGCCCTGGTCCCCCGCCCTTCCCTGCAGCGCCTGTTCCTGACCGGCCTGCTGACCCTGCTGCCGATCTGGCTGACGTGGGTCGTGGTGAAGTTTGTCTTCGTCCTGCTGTCGGGCATTTCCAGCCCGCTGGTGGTGCCGCTGTCCGAGCAGATCGCGACCAACTTCCCGCATTACCTGGGGTGGGTGCGCGCCGAGTGGATCCAGGACACCATCGCCCTGCTGGCCACCCTGCTGGTCATCCTGGCGGTGGGCGTGGCCAGCCGCCGCGTGGTCGGCCAGCGCCTGCTGCGCTGGGTCGGTGCCATCATCAAGCGCATCCCGCTGGCCAGCATCATCTACGACAGCGCCAAGAAGCTGCTGGACATGCTGCAGACCGAGCCGGGCAGTACCCAGCGCGTGGTCCTCATCGATTTCCCGCACCGTGACATGAAGTCCGTCGGCCTGGTCACCCGGGTCATCAAGGAACACGGCACCGACCGCGAACTGGCGGCGGTGTACGTGCCGACCACGCCCAACCCGACCTCGGGCTACCTGGAAATCGTGCCGGTGGAACTGCTGACCCCCACCGACTGGACGGTGGACCAGGCGATGAGCTTCATCATTTCCGGTGGCGCCGTCGCCCCGGCCAGCGTCCCGTTCACCCGCGCCGGCGAACGCGCCGAGTGACCGCAACGACGCCCACGCCGCACGCACGCCCGCTGCAGGATCGTGCGGTCCTCCTGTTCATCATCCTGGCCACGTTCTTCTGCGGCAACGCAGTGCTGGCCGAGTTGATCGGGGTGAAGATCTTCGCCTTGGAAGACACCCTGGGCATCGAGGCCCTGAACTGGAATCTGTTCGGCCAGACCGGTTCGCTCAGCTTCACCGCTGGCACGCTGCTGTGGCCGGTGGTGTTCATCATGACCGACACCATCAACGAGTTCTTCGGCAAGCGCGGCGTGCGCTTCATCTCGTGGCTGGCCGTGGTGCTGATCGCCTACGGGTTCCTGTTCGCGTTCGCGGCCATTTCGCTGGCCCCGGCCAGCTGGTGGGTCACCTCGATGGAGGCGCACGGTGTGCCCGATTACCAGGCGGCGTTCGCGGCGGTGTTCGGCCAGGGCATGTGGACCATCGCCGGTTCGCTGGTGGCCTTCCTGGTGGGCCAGTTGATCGACGTGGCCGTATTCCATCGCATCCGCCAGGCCACCGGCGAGCGTCACGTCTGGCTGCGTGCCACCGGCTCGACCGCCGTTTCGCAGCTGGTGGACAGCTTCGTGGTGATCTGGATCGCCTTCGTGCTGGGCCCGCAGAAGTGGCCGACCTCGCTGTTCCTGGCGGTGAGCAGCGTCAACTATGTGTACAAGATGGGCTTTGCAATCGCCCTGATTCCCTTGCTGTACCTGATGCGCCGCGCGATTACCCGCTACCTGGGCGAACAGCGCGCCGCCGATCTGCGGGCTGCTGCCGCGGCTGACTGAAGCCCCAGCGGCAGCAACCTGACTGCGCCTTCACGCTGGCCGTACGCGCGCGGATCGTGCAAGCTCCACGGTCTGTGTTCCACGGAAGCTCCTGATGCCGTATCCCACCCGCGCCCTGGCCGCTGCCATCGCCGCGTTGTTCCTGTTCAGCGCCGTGCCCTCGGCCGAAGCAGCGAAGAAAAAGGCCAGCCGCCCCGCCGCCGCGCAGACCCGGCAGGCCGCCAAGCCGAAAGCCAAGCCCGCACGCGCCACACCGGCACGCAGCAGCACCGCACGCCGCGCCGCAGCGCGCCCGGTGGCCCCGGCCCGCGCCGTGCCCAAGCAGGTGCAGCTGGAGCGCCTGTACGATGAATACTGGGACGCCTCGATGCGGTTGAACCCGCTGCAGGCCACGTTCCAGGGCGAGGCCCGCTACAACGACCAGCTGCCCAACATCCTGTCAGCCGCATGGCGCCAGCAGTCGCACGATTTCACCACGCAATGGCTGGGCAAGGTCGAGAAGGTCGGCAGCGACGGCCTGCAGGGCCAGGACCTGCTCAGCTACGAGATCTTCGTGCGCGATGCACGCGCCTCGCTGGCCGCCGAGCGCTACCCGAGCTGGATGATGCCGATCAGCCAGTACTACAACATCGGCAGCATCATGGCGATCCTCGGCGCCGGTGCCGGCGCGCAGCCGTTCAACACGGCCAAGGATTACGACACCTGGTCGCGCCGCTCGCTGGGCATCCCCGACCTGTTCAACCAGGCCATCGACAACATGCGCCAGGGCATGAAGGCCGGTGTCGTGCAGCCGCGTGACCTGATGGAAAAGGTGCTCCCGCAGCTGGACGCGGTGATCACCCCCACCGCTGAAGAAAGCATCTTCTGGTCGCCGATCCGTACCATGCCCGAGAGCATTCCGGCTGAAGAAAAAGCACGCATCAGCGCCGAGTACAAGCGCGTGATCGAGCTGCGCATCATGCCGGCCTACCGCGCCCTGCGCGGCTTCATCGCCACCGAATACATGCCCGCCACCCGCAGCAGCAGCGGCCTGGGCGCCCTGCCCGATGGCCAGGGCTGGTACGCCAACCTGATCGTGCAGACCACGGCCAGCGACCAGACGGCCGCGCAGCTGCACGCGCTGGGCGAGCAGCGCGTGCAGGAGCTGAACGCGCAGATCGCCACGGTGATGAAAGACAACAAGCTGCGTGGTTCGCAGGCCAAGCTGCTGAAGAGCATGCGCAGCGACCGCCAGTTCCAGTACGCCGATGCCAACGCACTGATCAACCGCTACCGCCAGCTGCAGCAGCAGGTGGATGCGCGCCTGCCGCAGATCCTGGACACCCTGCCGAAGGATCGCCTGGAAGTACGCGCGGTCGAGCCGGAGCGCGCGATGACCGCTGCCGCTGCGGCCTACCAGCCTGGCCAGCCAGGGCAACCCGGCGTGCTCTACATCAATACCCGCGACCTGCCCAGCCGCAAGCGCTGGAGCGTGCCGGTGCAGTACCTGCATGAAGCCATTCCCGGCCACCACGTGCAGCTGGGCCTGCAGCAGGAACTGGCCAAGCTGCCGCGCTTCCGTCGCCTCGGCGGCGACCTCGCCTTCGTCGAAGGCTGGGGCCTGTATGCCGAAACCCTGGGCGACGATCTGGGCGTCTACAACGATCCGTACGACCGCATCGGCTATCTGTATTCGCGTCTGCTGCGCGCAGCGCGCGTGGTGGCCGACACCGGCGTGCATGCACAGGGCTGGAGCAAGCAGCAGGCAGTGAACTACCTGCAGAAGACCGTGGACATGAGCGAGGACGACGCCAACGCCGAAGTGGAACGGATCATGGCCCAGCCCGGGCAGGCGCTGTCGAACGTGGCAGGCCTGAGCACGATCCTGGCCCTGCGTGACAAGGCCAAGGCCCGCCAGGGCGCCGCCTTCGACCTTCGGCGTTTCCACGCCGAAGTGCTGAAGGACGGCTCGATGCCGCTGGACGTGCTGTCGCACAAGGTCGATCGCTGGCTGGAACAGCCGGCATCGGCATCGGCATCGGCCTCGCCCACGCCATGAGCAGCGCAGCGACCGGCGGCCTGCTGGGCATCCACCATGCCGCCGTGATCTGCAGCGATTACGCACGTTCGAAGGATTTCTACGTGCGTATCCTCGGCCTGCGCGTGCTGGCCGAGAATCACCGTGCCGCGCGCGACTCGTGGAAGCTGGACCTGGCCCTGCCCGACGGCGGCCAGCTGGAACTGTTCTCCTTCCCCGCCCCGCCGCCGCGCCCGAGCCGCCCCGAGGCCCAAGGCCTGCGCCACCTGGCCTTCCGGGTGGCCGCGCTGGAACCGTTCATCCAGCGCCTGGCCGAGTGCGGTGTGGCCTGCGAACCGATCCGCGTGGACGAATACACCGGCGCCCGCTTCACCTTCTTCGCCGACCCCGACGACCTGCCGTTGGAGCTGTACGAGGTCGGCTGATCCGGGGTTGGATCCCGTGTCGACCAAGGTCGACACCTACCAACAGCCGCGCGTCCCAGCAACCCAGCAAAGGCTACATGGACGGGATCACGGCGTCCCCGCAAACCCACAGTGCCCCGCCATCCCACGGAATGCCGCTGTTGCTGTTGCTTCGGCCCCTGCAGGTGCAGGGCTGCAAGCCCTGCAAATCCTCCCCCCCCTTCCCCATACCCCGCCGAATGGGTATACAGTCGCCCTGTACCGGCAACCTGCCGGAATGAACCCTGGGAGGGGACCATGCGCAAGACCTTCAAGACCCTGCTGCTGGCACTGCCGCTGTGCCTGGCCGCCCTGTCGGCCCAGGCCGCCGACAGCGCCGCCGGCCGCTGGAAGACCATCGACGACAAGACCGGCAAGGTGAAGTCGATCGTCGAGATCACCCAGGCCGCCAACGGCACGCTGTCTGGCAAGGTGGTCGACATCCTGCATTCGGACAAGGGCCCCAACCCGGTCTGTGACGGCTGCGAAGGCGCCAACAAGAACAAGCCGGTCAAGGGCATGACCATCCTGTGGAACCTGTCACAGGACAAGGGCAGCCACAGCAAGTGGTCCGGCGGCACCATCCTCGACCCGGCCAACGGCAAGACCTACAAGTCCAAGATCGAACTGCAGCCCGGCGGCGGCAAGCTGGATGTGTCCGGCTGCATCGCCTTCATCTGCCGCGCGCAGACCTGGGTCCGCGAGTAACCTCACCCCCCCGCGGCGTACCCCCGTGACCCGGCCCCGGCCGGGTCACCTCGTTGCAGGCATGCGATAATCTGCGGTTCCCCTCGGCTGCACCCCGCGACCATGACCCGTACCGCGCTTGTCACCACCGCCCTGCCCTACGCCAACGGCCCCCTGCACCTGGGCCATCTGGTCGGCTACATCCAGGCTGACATCTGGGTGCGCGCGCGGCGAATGAGCGGCGGCAAGGCCTGGTTCGTCTGCGCCGACGACACCCACGGCACGCCGATCATGCTGGCGGCGGAAAAGGCCGGGGTCACCCCGGAAGCCTTCATCGCCAACATCCAGGCCGGCCATGAGCGCGATTTCGCTGCCTTCGGCGTGGCCTTCGACCACTACGACTCGACCAACTCGGCGGCCAACAAGGCGCTGACCGAGCAGTTCTACCTGAAGCTGGAAGCGGCCGGCCACATCAGCCGTCGCTCGGTGGCGCAGTTCTACGACCCGGCCAAGGGCATGTTCCTGCCCGACCGCTACATCAAGGGCATCTGCCCGAACTGCGGCAGCGCCGACCAGTACGGCGACAACTGCGAAGTCTGCGGCGCCACCTACAACCCGACCGACCTGAAGGACCCCAAGTCGGTGATCTCCGGCGCCACGCCGGAAATCCGCGATTCGGAACACTTCTTCTTCGAGGTCGGCCGCTTCGAAGGCTTCCTGCGCACCTGGCTGGCCGGCGATGTCGCCCTGCCCGGCGTGAAGGCCAAGCTGATGGAATGGCTGGACGCCGACGGTGGCCTGCGCGCGTGGGACATCTCGCGCGATGCGCCGTACTTCGGCTTCGAGATCCCCGGCCAGCCGGGCAAGTACTTCTACGTCTGGCTGGATGCGCCAATCGGCTACCTGTCCAGCTTCCAGACCCTGTGCGGCACGCTCGGCGAAGACTTCGAATCGCACCTGCGCGAAGGCACCAGCACCGAACTGCACCACTTCATCGGCAAGGACATCGTCAACTTCCACGGCCTGTTCTGGCCGGCAGTGCTGCACGGCACGGGCCACCGCGCGCCCACCCGCCTGCACGTCAACGGCTATCTGATGGTCGACGGCGCGAAGATGAGCAAGTCGCGCGGCACCTTCGTGATGGCGCGTACCTTCCTCGACACCGGCCTGGAACCGGAGGCCCTGCGTTACTACTACGCGGCCAAGACCAGCGGCGGCGTGGACGACCTCGACCTGAACCTGGGCGACTTCGTGGCGCGCGTGAACGCCGATCTGGTCGGCAAGTTCGTCAACCTGGCCAGCCGCTGCGCCGGCTTCATCAGCAAGCGCTTCGACGGCCTGCTGGCCGCGCAGCTGCCCGATGCGGCGCAGTACCAGCGTTTCGTCGATGGCCTGGCGCCGATCCGTGAAGCCTACGAGCGCAACGACCCGGCTGCCGCCATCCGCCTGACCATGACCCTGGCCGACGAAGCCAACCGCTACATCGACGAGGTCAAGCCGTGGGTCATCGCCAAGCAGGAAGGCGCCGACGCGCAGCTGCAGGCGGTGTGCAGCCAGGGTCTGAACCTGTTCCGCGTGCTGGTCACCGCCCTGAAGCCGGTGCTGCCGGCCACCGCCGCACAGGCCGAGGCCTTCCTTGCTGCGCCGGTGAACGACTGGACCGCACTGGCACAGCCGCTGCTGGGCCACCGCATCGCTGAGTACACCCCGCTGTTCACCCGTATCGACCCGAAGAAGATTGACGCCATGATCGACGCCTCCAAGGACACCCTGCAGCCCGCCGCCGCTGCCGCCCCCGCCGCGAAGGCGGAAACCGTGAAGCCGGCTGCCCCGGCCCCGGCCAAGGACGAAGCGAAGAGCGCCGATGCACCGGCCTTCATCGGCATCGATGATTTCGCCAAGCTCGACCTGCGCATCGGCAAGGTGCTGGTGTGCGAATTCGTGGACGGCTCGGACAAGCTGCTGCGCTTCGAACTGGATGCCGGTGAACTGGGCAAGCGCCAGATCTTCTCCGGCATCCGCGGCAGCTACGGCGAACCGGAAGCACTGGTCGGCCGCAGCGTGGTGTTCATCGCCAACCTGGCCCCGCGCAAGATGCGCTTCGGCCTGAGCGAAGGCATGATCCTGTCGGCCGGTTTCGACGGTGGCGCGCTGGCGCTGCTGGACGCCGACAGCGGCGCGCAGCCGGGCATGCCGGTCCGCTGATGCCCTGTGGGCGCGGCCGCGGCCGCGCCCCTTCACGCAGACCGCCACGGAAGGCACCGCCATGGGAGAGAGCAGGATGGAACTGGCGCTGTTCGATTTCGACCACACCGTCACCACCTGCGATACCTATGGCCGCTTCCTGCGCCGCGTGGCCACGCCCGAACAGCTGGCGCGCGCGTGGTGGAAAGTCGGCCCGTGGCTGCTGGCCTACCGCCTTCGCGTCATCTCCGCCGAACGCATCCGCGCCCGCGTCACCCGCCTCACCTTCAGCGAGCGCCACGCCGATGACATCGCCACGCTGGCGGCCGGTTTCGCCCGGGACGTGCTGCCCGGGGTGGTACGCCCGGAAATGCTGGAGCAGATCCGCTGGCACAAGGAACAGCAGCACACCGTGGTGATCGTGTCCGGTTCGCTGGATCTGTACCTGCGGCCGTGGTGCGAACAGCTGGGCCTGCAGTTGATCTGCAACCGGCTGGAAAGCCAGCAGGGCCGCCTGACCGGGCGCTATGCGGGCGGTGATTGCGGCCCGCGCAAGGTCGAGTACATCCGCCGCCAGTTCGACCTGTCACGCTACCTGCGCATCCACGCCTACGGCGACAGCTACGAAGACCGCCCGATGCTGGCCCTCGCCCACGAGCGCTGGTACCGCGGCAAGCCCCTGAAGTAACCAACGCGCAGCCTTCGCCACGCATGAGCCTGATCCCGCCCCTGACCGAACGCCTGGACCGCTTGCTGCCGCAGACCCAATGCGGGCAATGCGGCTTTGATGGCTGCCGCCCCTATGCGCAGGCCATGGCCCGCGGGGACGCAGGCGTGGACCGCTGCCCACCCGGTGGCGATGCGGGCGCGCGGGCGCTGGCGCAGGTGCTGGGCGTACCGGCCCTGCCGTTCGACCGCACGCGCGGCGAGCACAAAGCACCGCAGGTGGCGGTGATCGTGGAAGCGGACTGCATCGGCTGCACCAAGTGCATCCAGGCCTGCCCGGTGGACGCCATCGTCGGCGGTGCCAAGTACATGCACACGGTGATTGCCGACCTGTGCACCGGCTGCGAGCTGTGCATCCCACCGTGCCCGGTGGACTGCATCGAGCTGGCACCACGGTAAAGGGCTCTGACCCGCGGCCGAAACCAAGTCGTAATCGACCCATTCGGCGCCATCACCCACCCTGCCAAACACGACACCTGTCGCAGATTACCCGTGCGTTGCCGGGCCCTGCGGCAGCAGGCGGTGGGCCGCCTCAACCGCATGCAACAATTCTGAAATTGGCCTGCACAGGTTCGAAATACAACAAACCTCATTGGCGATGCGCAGCAGCGGAGTTACAGATGTCGAGCCACCAGAAAAAGGTGGCCGGGTGTCGAAAACCCGCGACGTAAACCGTTGTTGCACGTGCCAGCCGGCGTCACGTTTCGTGGCATCGGCTGGCATTCCGTCTGCCGGCCATGGCGGGCGGAGCGTGGGGGCCTTCGGGCCCACCGGTTTCGGTTTGCGTCCCGGTTTTCGAGCCACGTTCCGCCCGCCACCCTTCCGTGGCGGCTACCGATTGCCTTGAATGGAGCACTGCCATGAAACGTCCGGACATCCGCCGCCCCTACGCCACGTCGACCGGCGCCGAGAATGACGACGCCGCAGACGACATCGCCCGCGACCCCAACCGCATGATCGCCCTGTTGCGCCGGATCGGTAATGGCGCGGCAGCCGACGGCCTGACGTGGCCTGACGGCGCGCCGCCGCCCGGCCGTCGCTTTGCCATGGCCGATGCCGACTGCGCACTGGCCGGCCTGCGCGTGGTGCAGGACATCATGCTCGCGGCAGAGCGCACGCGGCAGAACGGCAACGACGAAGAATACGTCGGCGACCGGGTGATGGACGGCCTGATGCTGGCCTGCATCGGCCTGTGTGCGTATGCAGGCATGCAGATCCGCCCGCACTGAACCACACAGGGGTCAGAGCCCTTCCCTGCGGAAAGGGATCTGACCCCGTTCCGATTACGGCACGGCCGCCGTGATCACGATCTCGACCTTCCACTCCGCGTGCGCCAGCTTGGCTTCAAACGTCGCGCGGGCCGGGGTCGCACCGTCCACCACCCACTCATCCCACGCCTTGTTCATGCCGTCGAAATCGGCGATGTCGGCCAGGAACACTTCCGCGCGCAGCACGTGCTGGCGATCACTGGCCACCAGCGCCAGCAGCTTGTCGATCTCGGCCAGCACCTGCCGGGTCTGCCCGGTGATGTCCTGGCTGGTGTCTTCCGGAATCTGCCCGGAAAGATAGGCAACCTTGTTGTGCACGGTCATTTCGGACATGCGCGGTCCGACGTCGTAACGCTCCATCATGGGCGTGGCTCCTGCAGGGTGGACAGGCCCTCATTCTCACCCAGCGGCGCAGGAAAATGTGGCCTCCGGCAGGGCGGATCGTTGCCGCCAATCCCCGCACAGTGCCGGTGCTGGTCAAACGCCAGCGACAGGCGCACGATGCGCCACGTTCACGTTGACACCACGCTCGCCCCTGCTGCCGCACCCTTGCGCCGATGACCCCAGCCAACGATCCCACCACCGCTTCGCATACCCCTGCATGGAAGCGGGTCATGACCATCGTCGTCCCGCTCCTGATCCTGTCGCTGGCCCTGCACGGGCTGGCCAGTGAATTCGACGAGCATGGCTACCGCGCCATCCGCGACGCCTTCCACAAGCTCAGCGGCGCGCAGATCGCGCTGACCGTTCTGCTGGGCCTGGCCAGCTACGCCTGCCTGATCGGTTTTGATGCCATCGGCCTGCGCCGCAGCGGCATCCGCGTGCACCCCGCGCGCGTGGGCATCACGGCCTTCCTCGCCCACACGCTGGGCCAGACCGTCGGCTTTGCGGCCCTGACCGGGGGCGCGGTACGCCTGCGCGGCTACCGCAGTGCCGGCCTGGATCTGGCGCAGATCGGCCAGGTGGTGCTGATGAGCACGCTGGGCTTCGTGTTTGGCGCGTGGCTGCTGATCGGTTTCGCGCTGTGCATGGAACCGGCCGCCGCCGCGCTGGCCCTGCCGCTGGACCCGGCCGCGGTGCGCGTGGTCGGCATTCTCGCCCTCCTCGCCTACGCCGCCACCGTGCTGCTGGTCGGCCGCAACGGGCGCCAGTTCCACATCTTCGGCCATGGCCTGTGGCTGCCCGACCGTCGCACCATGCTCGGCGTCACCGCACTGAGCGTCATCGAACTGGTGCTGGCCAGTGCCGCGTTCTACGTGCTGCTGCCCGACTCGACGCCTACCGGCCTGCCGGGCTTCGTCGGCCTGTACCTGGTGGCCGTGCTGGCCGGCCTGGTCTCGACGGTGCCGGCCGGCCTGGGGGTGTTCGAGTGGAGCCTGCTGAAGCTGCTGCCGCAGGTGGCGCCGGCCGCCGTGCTGGCCGCCGCACTGATCTATCGCGTGACCTATTACGTGCTGCCGCTGCTGCTGGCCACCCTGCTCGCCCTCGCCCCGGCGCTGCGCCAGCCGCTGCAGGCCAGCGCCGGGGCCACCCGCGCCGGCTGGCATGCGCTGCGCCCCTGGCTGCCGCAGATCATCGCCCTGGCGGTGTTCAGCATCGGCGCGGCGCTGGTCATCGATGGCACGCTGCCGACGCCGCGCCGCCATCTGCTCAATGCCTCGCTGCCCATCCTGGAAACCTCGCACCTGATCGGCAGCCTCGGCGGTGTCGCCCTGCTGCTGATCGGCCAGGGCCTGGCGCGGCGCAGCCATGCCGCATGGGTGCTGGCGATGGCGGTATGCGTGATCACTCCCCTGCCCTTGTGGCTGCGCGGTGGCCAACTGCTGATCGCGTTCTCTGCGGTGCTGGCGGCGATGGCGCTGTGGGCCGCACGTCGCGAGTTCTACCGCCAGGGCGCGCTGCTGGACGAAGCCTGGTCGTGGCCGTGGCTGCGCAACCTCGGGCTGGTGCTGGTGGCCGTGACCTGGCTGCTGTTCTTCACCTACAGCCACGTGGAATACCAGAACGAACTGTGGTGGCAGTTCGCGGTGTCCGGCAATGCGCCGCGTGCCCTGCGCGCCTTGCTGGTGGTGGCCATCGCGCTGGTGATGTTCGGCCTGGCACGCCTGCTGCACAGCACGCGCAGCCCACTGCCGGCCGCCGACGAGGCCACGCTGCAGGCGCTGGCACCGGTGCTGGCCGGTGCCACCGACACCCAGGCCTGCCTGGTGCTGACCGCCGACAAGGCCGTGCTGCGCGACGAAGCACAACAGGGCTTTGTGATGATGCAGCGCTACGGCGGTTCGCTGATCGCCATGGGTGATCCGGTCGGGCCGCCCGACGTGGCGCGTGCGCTGATCTGGCGCTTCCGCGAGGAAGCTGATCGTCTGGGCCTGCGCCCGGTGTTCTACCAGGTGGGCGAGGCGTACTGGCAGACCTATCTCGACCTCGGCCTGGGCCTGGTCAAGCTGGGCGAGGAAGCCATCGTGCCGCTGCACGATTTCGGCCTGGAGGGTCGCGAGCGCGCCGATCTGCGCCAGGCCTGGAACCGCGGCAAGCGCAGCCAGCTGTCATTCCGGGTGGCGCCGGTGGAGGAGATTGCCGATCTGCTGCCGCGCCTGCACGCCATTTCCAATGCCTGGCTGGACGACAAGGCGGGCGATGAAAAAGGCTTTTCGCTGGGCAGCTTCGATCCCGATTACCTGATGCGCTTCCCGGTGGCACTGGTCGAAGCCGAGGGAGAGATCGTGGCCTTCGCCAACCTGTGGCAGGCACCGGCCGGCGCCGAGCTGTCGGTGGACCTGATGCGCCACGTCAACGAGGCCCCCAAAGGCACGATGGATTTCCTGTTCATCGAGCTGTTCCTATGGGGCCGCGCCCAGGGCTATGCGCGCTTCTCGCTGGGCATGGCGCCGCTGTCCGGGCTGGCCCAGCACCGCTTGGCCGGTCGCTGGAACCGCCTGGCCGGGCTGCTGGCGCGGCATGGCGAACGCTTCTACGGCTTCAGTGGCCTGCGCCGCTTCAAGTCGAAGTTCGATCCGCAGTGGCGCCCTCGCTATCTGGCTGCACCCGGTGGCATGCACCTGCCGGCGGCGCTGCTGGATGCCACGCGGCTGATTTCGCTGGACCCGCGCCGCGGGTGATCGCTCCCCCTGGTGGGTGCGAACCGTTGGTTCGCACGCTCTCCGCCAGGCAGGGCCCGGCGCTACCGGTGAATGCCGCCTACGCGCCGCCCTTGAGGATCACTTCAGCCAACCGGTCGTAATCACCGTTGAAGTGATGGTCGCCCGGCAGCTTGATCTTCTGCACACCGTCATTGGCCGGCAGATCCGGACACAACGCATCCTCATCCTTCTGGCCATAGACGCACAGGGTCTTCGCCGCCGGCAGTCGGGCCACCTCCGGTGCGATCGGCAGACCATTGCCACCGCCGCCCAGCCAGTTGCTGACGTGGAACTCGAAGTCGGCCTTCCTGCCCACCGACAGCAGCACGATGCGATCCAGCGCCTCGCGGGTGGCTGGCGGCAGCTGGTTGATCGAGGCCGGCAGCACGTCGGCGCCCTGCGAGAAACCGATCAACATGACCTTGTCGCGGTGCCACTGCTGCGTGTAGTGGTCGATGATCTTCTGCAGGTCTTCGGCAAAGCCCTTCGGCGTACGCTCGCTCCAGAAGTAGCGCAGGGAATCGATGCCGACCACGGCCACGCCCTGCCCGCTCAGCGAGGCGGCGACGTTCTTGTCCAGGCCGGCCCAGCCGCCGTCACCGGATACGAAGATCGCCAGCGTGTCGCCGCTGCCGCTGGCCGGTACCTCCACTACCGGCAGGCCCTTCAGTGCGGTCGGCGGTGGCGCCAGGCTCACGCCCGCCTGCGCCCCCATCACCCGCGCGGCCGCCACCAGCCCCGGTGAAGCATCGCCACGCCCGGTGCGCCTGAACTCACGCGCCATCGCCACCTGCTGCACGAACGCGCTGGCCTGGCCGGCCTTGCAGCTGGTGCCACCGGCCGCACTCAGCCAAGGAAAATTCAGTTCGGCCGGCTGCAGCCGGTTGTGCTTCACACCATCGCCGCAGACCATCCGCTCGTGGCTGTGGTCAGGGCAGAAGCCGGTGGTGAGCAGGCCAGCAAACACCTGGGTGTCGGCCTGCGCGGCCAGCGTGTAGGCCATCTCGGCGCCCTCGCCATCGCCGCCGACCAGCGGCAGGTGATAACCCGGAAGGTGCAGCGAGGCCTGCAGCCAGCGCGAGAAATTCTCGACGTCGCCAGCACCGAACGAACAGGTCGGGTTGCCCTCGCGCTTGAGCACGCCACGCAGATGGCTGATGTCCACCGCAGCCACCAGCGCACCATCGCTGCGCAGCGCCTCGATCGGCAGGCGGCTGGTGTCACCGCCGGCACCGGGCTCATGGAACCAGATCACCACCCGCTGCGGCGTTCCCGCCGGCAGGTGCACCGGAACCTGGTCGAAGCGCCCGTGGCTGAACTGCTGCACGTTCGCCGCTGCCATGGCCGGCAACGCCGCCAGCGCCAGCACCATCCCCATTGCCACGCCCAGCCCTGCTCGCTTCATGTCGCATCCCCGATGGAATGCGCACACGATACGCCGCCACCGCGTGCACGGCACGTACCCGTGCGGGCCGTTGGCGCTTCAGCCCACGTGGGTGCGACGGCCGCGCCGGTACATCGCTACCGCCAACCACAGCAGCCAGCCGACGATGATGACGATCACGGTCTTCTGGCCCAGGCCACGCGGCGGGCCCGCGCGCCACAGTACGTGCAGCCACAGCAGGGCGAACGCCAGCCATGCCCAGGCCCACAGCAGGGTGGCACTGCGCTGCCAGCCGGGCTCGCGACGCAGGTACCACGCCTGCAGCAGCATGCCGACGCTGGCACAGAGGAAGGCGGTGTTGGCCGCAAGGCCATGCACCAGCGGTGCGAGCAGGGGCGTCGCCTCGGGCAACCAGCTGTCGCCGATGGATACGGTGGCCAGCCCAAGCGCGGCCACGGTGAACAGCAACGGTGCCGCCGCACTGCGGCGCGGACCGACGCTGTGCCGGTAGAGCGCGATGCCGAGCAGGGCGATGGCCAGTGCCAGCAGGCAATAGGCGCTGCGCAGCGCCAGCCCCCAGGGACCGTGCAGATAGAGGCTCAAGGTCGCCTGCACCCAGTCCAGATCGGTGCGGGCGAACTGGGTCCACACGGCGGTGGCAATGAACAGCAACAACGCGACGACAGCCAGCGCAGCGGCCGGCCGTGCGCGGGTCATGGCGCCTGCTCCGGGTGGCGCGCCTTCCATTCGGCCAGCGCCTGGCGGTAACGCTGCAGTTCCTCCGAGTAGAGGTCGAGCACGCACAGCGGGCAGCCGCTGCCGCAGCATTCATTGGGGCCGGGTTCTTCCGGCGGCAGCGGGCGCGGATCGGGATCGGGCGGGGCGGCGGACACAGGGTCGGTCACAGGCAGGCACGGCGTTGCAGACAGGCGCCCAGTGTAACGGCAGCGCTCAGGCGTCCAGCTGACGCCGCAGGTTGGCGCGGGCGGCTGCATCCAGCCGCTGGTGGAAGAAGTCGCTGAGGAAGATGCGCGGTGCGCGCAGCAGGCCCTGCAGGAACCGACGGCGGCCCGCTCGGTAGAGGAAACCGGGCACCACGCCGCTGTACTCCTCGGCCACGCCGCGATCATAGGCGGCGAACACGGCTTCGGGCGCAGCGAGGATGGCCATGTCGCAGTCCAGGAACAGGGCGGCCTCGGCATCCACATCCTCCGGCCCCAGTCCGCCGTGGCGCGCGGTCAACAGGATCAGCTCCTGCACCCGCGCCGCATCCACCGCGGCCAGTTCTGGCGCGTGCGAGATGGCCTGCACGGCCAGTGCCGCCGAACGCGCTTCGTTGTCCTTGCGCCCGGCCTGGTAGATCGCATCGTGGTACAGCACGGCCAGGTACACCTCGGCCGGCTGCTGCCAGCCTGGGCCGTCGGCCACCTCCTGGCAATGCTGCAGCACCGCGCGCACATGGCCGAAGTGATGGTAGGCGCGCGGCGGGGTCGCATAGGCCTCCTGCAACGTCTGCCACTGTGCAGCTGCAAGCGGGATGGGAGAAAAATCCATGCAGCGATCATCCCGCCGCTGGCGGCTGCGGGCAAGCTGGACATTTTTTCACCAGGCACTCACATCACTTGCCGGGCAAGGCTGGCGTGGAGTTGTCCACAGCTTTGCCGAAGGCTGGTCCACACCCTGTGTGGATGAGCGCATGCCGCCGACCAATGGTCGTTCCCCTCACCCGCGCAGATCTACACTGCCAGCAGACGGGACGTCCCGCCGCCGCAGGTAGCCGCCATGCGCCGTCTTGCTGCGTGTTGCTTCGCTTCATTGCTGGCAGCGGCGGGTGCGTGGGCGGCGCCGGCCCAGGATCCCCCTGCACCCGGCCCGTACCGGGCACCGCCCACGCCGGTGGCGGTGGCCAGCGTACCGGCGCCCGGCCAGGTGCTGGCCGTTCCCCAACCCCTGCGGCAGATGCTGCGGGAACGCGTGATGGCCCGCCACAGCGGGCGCGGGCAGCGCCTGCAGGCCCTGGTCGAAATGATCTTCGGCACGCAGGCGCTGGACCTGCAGTACGACCCCCTTGCGACCTACACGCTTGCGGAAATCTGGCAGACGCGGCGTGCCAACTGTCTGGCGTTCACGCTGCTGTTTGCCACGCTGGCGCGCGAGGCCGGCATCCAGGCGCGCGTGCAGGAAGTGGACCGCGTGGTGTCCTGGTACCAGGACCAGAACCAGGGCGTGGTCTACAGCGTGGGCCACGTCAACGTGGGCGTGCTGGTGGACGGACGCAGCGGCACCGTCGACCTGGACCGCAACATCCTCTACGACCGGCGCGGCCCGCAGCCGATCAGCCTCGACCGGGCGCTGGCGCATTTCTACAACAACCGTGGTGCCGAGCGGATGACCGTCGGCGACACCGTGGGCGCTCGCGCGTTCTTCAACGCCGCACTGGCGCAGGCGCCGGAGTTCGCGCCCACCTGGAACAACCTGGGTGTGCTGGACAGCCGCCAGGGCGATCTGGCCGGCGCGCGTGCGGCACTGGAAACGTCACTGAGACTGGATGCCCGCGGGGACTCGGCGCTGACCAACGCCAGCGTGCTGTACCGCCGCCTGGGCCTGGTGGCGCAGGCGCAGGCGCTGGAACGGCGCCTGAAGGCGGTGCAGCGCGATGATCCATTCGCACAGTACATGGCCGGTGCAAGTGCGGAACGCAGCGGCGATCTGGCCACGGCGATCCGCTATTACCGGCGTGCGGTGCAGCTGTATGACAGCGCGCACCAGTTCCACTTCGGGCTGGCGCGCGCGTACTTCCTCAGTGGACAGATGGCCCGGGCCGACCACGAGCTGATGCGTGCACGCGCGCTGGGGGGCAGCAGCAACGCGCAGCGCTACCAGGCCAAGCTGGATGGCCTGGCCCGCCTGCGCACGCAGCAGGCCAGGCGCTGATGCCGGCTCAGGCCTTTTTCAGGAAGCAGGTCTTCAGCACCAGGCCCTTGATCTTGTCCGAGTTGCCTTCGATGTGCTCGGCGTCGTCCTCGACCAGGCGGATGTTGCGGATGACGGTGCCCTGCTTCAGCGGGATGGACGAGCCCTTGACCTTCAGGTCCTTGATGACGGTGACCGTGTCGCCGGCCTGCAGGGTGTTGCCGTTGCTGTCCCGCACGACCAGGGACGAACCAGCGCCTTCTTCAGCGGTCCACTCGAAACCACAGTCGGCGCAGATCCACAGCGCGCCATCGGCATAGGTATTTTCCAGGGTGCACTGCGGGCAGGCGGGAGCGGAAGACATCAGCAAGTACCTCAAAATGAATCAACAACCGCCATTGTAACCGGCGGGTCCGTGCTTCCATTTTTTCCCGCGTGTGGCGCCTCTGTTGATATCGGTTTGAGGCAGAGGGGCGGGCTGGCCAAGACACGCCGTAAACCCATCCATGGGGGCTCGATGGCGCCATCCATGGCGCCAACGGTCTTGGCCAGCCCGCCCCTCCGCCTCCGGACAGTTTCCCGCGCCGGCGGCCAAGGCAATCAAAAGTAGAAGCTGTGCTCTGCCGTTTGCTGCCGCGCCCAGGGAAACTGTCGAGAGCCGAGGGGGCGGCCGGAGCAGGACCGCAGGCGCCATGGGCCCGAGGCATGCCTCGGGCGGGTTGGGCAGGACGCCCAACCCCGGTCTTGCCGTGTGCGCAGGACAGCGCACTCGAGCAAGGCGCCTACGAGCCCCCATGGATGGGTTTACGGCGTGTCCTGCTCCGGCCGCCCCCTCGGCTGAACACGGAGCAGGGAGGCGCTGAACCCAACCGAAGCCACCAGGAACTTGCAGGAATACCCGAACTGCAGCAGAGTGCGCGGCCCCCGCCCGCCCCCGGACCGCCCCATGCGCCTTGGCATCGACTTCGGTACCAGCAACTCCGCCGCCGCCATCGTCCGTGATGGACAGCTGCTGCCGATCCGCTTCGGCGACGCCGAACAGTTCCGCACCAGCGTGTATTTCCCCGGCGTGGTGCCCGACCCGGACGACTTCCAGCTCGACGCCGGCCAGGAACACGAACTGCAGCAGATGATCGACAGCGCCGCGCGGGCCGCCCGCGCCGCCGGCCAGGAGCGCCCCCCGCAGGCCCTGCGCCGCGAAGCCCTGCGCGCCCTGCGCCGCGAATGGATGGAGGCCCGCGCCGGCAAGGAACGCAGCGCCAGCGACCTGCTGCAGAACGCCGTCTACGGCGACGACGCGCTGGAAGCCTATTTCGAGGAACACGAAGGCAACCTGGTGCAGAGCCCGAAGTCGATGCTGGGCTACAACCTGCACCCGCGCGCGCGCCAGACCATCACCGGCATCGCCGCGCACATCCTCGAACACATCCGCCTGACCGCCAGCGCCCAGCTCGGCCAGCCGCTGCGCGCGGCCCTGCTCGGTCGCCCCGTGCAGTTCCGCAGCTCGATCGGCGCCGCCGGCAACGACCAGGCGCTGGATATCCTGCGCGAGGCGGCCACCCAGGCCGGCTTCGACCAGATCGACTTCCTCGAGGAACCGGCTGCGGCGGCCATGCACTACCACGCTGAAAGCCGTGAGCGGCACCAGGCCGTCATCGTCGACATCGGCGGCGGCACCACCGATATCGCCCACGCCGAAGTGGGCGGCGATGCCGCCCCGCGCATCCACCGCGCCTGGGGTATTGCCCGTGGCGGTACCGATATCGACCTGTCGCTGAGCCTGTCCAGCTACATGCCGCTGTTCGGCCGTGGTGTCACCCGCGTGCCCGCACACCATTACGTGGAAGCGGCCACGGTGCAGGACATGACCCGCCAGCGCGACTTCCGCCAGCACAGGTACGACCATGTCGACGAACCGTACGGCTCGCGCCTGCAGGCGCTGCAGGACACCGGCAACACCGCGCGCCTGTACCGCGACGTCGAACGCGCCAAGATCGCCCTGAGCGGCAGCCCCAGCCACCGCAGCACGCTGGACTACATCGCCCGCGACCTGCATGCCGACAGCAGCACCGAAGGCCTGGCCAGCGCCGCGTCCGGTTACCTGACCCAGATCCGCGAGTTGCTGGCCGAGGTCCGCAGCGACATCGGTGGCGACCCGGATGCGGTATTCCTGACCGGCGGCATGTCCCGCGCCGGCTACCTGCGGCGGGCCGCCGCCGAGGCATTTCCGGGCGCCCGCATGGTCCATGGCGAGCCCTCGCTGGGCGTGGTCCAGGGCCTGGCGCTGGCAGCAGCCAGCCGGGATTAACAAAACGTTACGCGGAGTTTGCTACCCTCGGTAGGCTTGATAGGGCTCTACCCTCCGCCGGCTGCGCCGGTGTGTGTCCCCGGGGTATGGCCTGGCCCGCGCAGCGGGCCTTGCGGCCATGCCTTCTGGCTCGTTCATGGTCCGCGTACTACCCGAGCCGCCATCGAGACCCGCTTTGGGCACCCGCCTGGCCCCTGTGGCCGCACAACCTGAAGAAGCACCTGCACCCATCGACTGCCGCCGTTGTGACGCGGTCTGTTGCCGGTTGCCCGTGCTGCTGCAGGCCGGCGATGACGTGCCCCGCCAGTATACCTCGCGCGACAGGCACGGCCGTGCCGTGATGGCGCGCAATGATGAGGGCTGGTGCGCGGCGATTGATCCCTATCACCTGCGCTGCACGATCTATTCGCAGCGCCCGGCGATCTGCCGCCAGTTTTCGATGGGCGGCGATGACTGCCGCCGCGAGCGGCAGGATTACCTGCGCCAGGCCGATGCCTGGTCGCTTTCCTCCCCTTCCACCTGACAGGAGCAACCATGCCCCGCAAGGCAAAGACCCCCGCGAAGGCTACCAACAGCATCCGCAGCGAACGCAAGGGCGCGGCCGCCAGCACCACGGTCAGCAGCGATTCGATTGCGTCCGATCTGGCCGCGTTCCGCAAGAGTGGTGGCAAGATCGAAGTACTGGGCACCACCTGGTCGCTGAAGAAAGCCAGCTGACCTCCCCTGACCGCGGCGGCACTGCCGCCGCGGCCTGACGGGCCGCGTTCAGCGGTCCAGGCGCACCCGCACGCTGCCCGAATGCGACTCGATGCGGATATCACCGTCTCCGCTGCCCAGCTTTGCGTCCAGGCTCCTGCCCGGCCCATAACGCGGCCGTTCGACGGTGCCGGCATCACTGTTGATCGAGCCGGAGAAGCTGTTCACTGACAGCTGCGCCGAGACCTTGGCCGGCAACCGCAGGTTGACCGACGCACTGACCGACTCGACGTTGATGCGACCGCCCGGGGCCAGCCCGGAGGCGGACAGATCGATGCCGCCGGAGACCGTCTCCACCGCCAGGCGCTGGATCCGGCCTGCATCCACCCCGACCCTGCCGGACACCGTCTGCGCGTCGATATCGCCGGATACACCGCCACCGGCCTCGATGCGGCCACTGACCGTATTCACGTCCAGCCGCGGGGTCTGCAGCCTGGCGATGACGTCGCCGCTGACCGTGTTGAGCTTGCTGTCGCCACTGCGGCCAGCCGCGTTGAGGTTGCCACTGACCGTACCGGCCTGCAGGCGGCGCACATCGATGCCGCTGATGTCCTGGTCGGCGCTGACCGTGCTGAGCAGCAGCTCCGAAGCGCGCGGCACGTTCAGCACCAGGGTGGCACCACCATTGTTGTGGCGGCGCGGATACTCCACTTCCCAGCGCACGCGGTTGGCGCTCTTTTCCTGGCGCAGCTGCAGGCCATCGCTGAGGCTGCCGGTCAGCTGCACCTCGTTGCGGTCCCAGCCGCGTACGGTGACCTTGCCGGCCACATTGCTCAGTTCGATGCGGCCGCCGCTGGACAGCGTGTGGCGCTCATCGACGCGCGTGTCGGCCAGGGCCAACGAGGGCAGCAGCAGCAACGCAGCGCAGAGCGGGAAAAGGGTTCGCATGGGGTGTCTCCTCAGGTTGTCATTCCGGCCGCGGCGGCCTGGGCCGCCTGCCGGGTCAGTTCCAGCCGCAGCGTGTAGGTCCGCTTGAGCTGTCCAAGCAGGTGCGGCGCGCGTGGGTCCTGTGCCAGCGCGGCGCGGATCTGTGCCGCACTTTCATCCAGTTCGTGCAGCGCCGGCTGCCATGCCGGCGCACGGCCGCCGGGCAGCGATGCCACGGCCTGCTGGTATTCCTCGGTCATCGCTGCGGCCTGCAGCTGCAGGGTGGTGGCCGCCGGGGCTTCCACCGGTGCCTGGCGCCAGGGGGCCAGCGCATAGACCGCCAGGCTGGCGGCCAGCGCTGCGCCGACCGGCAGCCACCCGCGATGGCGCGGACGCCGCGGCAGGGCGACCACGTTGCCTGCCGTTGCCGCCGCGGACGGTGCTGCCTCGCGCGGCGGCAACTGCGCGGCCAGGCGTGCCCAGCCATCCGCCGGTGGCATGCGCTGGCCAGGCAGTGCGCGCAGCCGCGCCTGCAGAGCGTGGTCGTGGTCGTGGTCGGAATCGTGCGTACTCATGTCATGTCTCCCAGACGCGCGCGCAACAGACTCCGCGCGCGGTGCAGCTGTGCCTTGGAACTGCCGACCGCCATCTGCAGCTGTTCGGCGATCTCCTGGTGTTTCCAGCCTTCGATGTCGTGCAGCACCAGTACCGCACGGGCGCGGGGCGGCAGTGTGGACAGCGCGCGCTCCAGGTCGCGCTCGGTGCCGGCGCAGCGGTCGTGCACGGCCAGTTCCTGCAGGCCGCCGTCGACCTCATCCAGGCTGTCGTGGTCCTGTCCTGCAGCGCGGCCGCGCAGCTCCATCAGCGCCGCGTTCACGCCCAGCCGGTGCAGCCATGTGGACAGGCTGCTTTCAAAACGGAACCCCGGCAGTGCCTTCCAGGCCTGCAGGAAGGCTTCCTGCAGGGCATCCTCGGCGCGCGCCTGCTGGCCCCCACACAGCCGCCACAGCACGGCGAACACGCGTGGCGAATGGCGCCGGTAGAGCTGTTCGTAGGCGGCCATGTCGCCGGCCGCCGCAGCCCGCACCAGGGCGGGTTCGTCGACGGCGTCGTTGGCGGCAGGCAGCGCGGGCATGGTGGTGTCGAGCATATCGCTTGGATGCGGCGACCCGGGAAAAGGTTTAAGGCCGATTGACGGCGGCTGCGATGCAACCTTTTCGGCACTGGCTGCATCCATGCAGGGTCCTTGGTGAAAATCCCCGGAGTCCCGCCATGTCCAGCCCCTCCTGCGCCGCCCTGCTGGTGATCCTCGCCTGCGTTGTGCTGCAGTCGCTGGACCTGTCACTGCAGCTGCGCACCGACAGCCGCGAGGCCTGCCTGCAACAGCATCGCCAGGTGCTGGTCTGCCTTGCCTGGCCGGATCCGGTCGAAACCCCGGCAGTCGACGGGTAACATCAAGGGCCGTTACCGCCACGTATTGTCGCCCCATGATGTTGTCGCTGAAGGATCACCTGCCCGCCTGGAGCCATCCGTGGCTGAACTACATCGGCATCGCTCTGCAGATCGTGCTGGTGCTGGTGGTTGCTTGGCTGCTGCGGGTACTGGCCCGCCGCCTGATCCGTCGTTTCGCCGAGCACTACACGCTGCCGCCGGAGATGGCGATGGGCGCACGCCGGATCACCAGCTTCGTGGTCTATTTCAGCGCGCTGCTGTACATCCTCAGCCTGCTTGGCGCATCGCCGTCAGTGCTGTGGACGGCCTTCACCGGCTTCGCCGCCGTGGGCGCGGTAGCGTTCTTCGCGGCATGGAGCGTGCTGTCCAACATCTTCTGCACGCTGCTGATCTTCACCACGCGCCCGTTCCGCCTGCATGACTACATCGAGGTGCTGGAAAACGGTGAGAAGCCCGGCCTGAAGGGGCGGGTGATCGATGTGAACCTGATCTACACGACGCTGCAGGAAACCGGCAACGGCCACGAGGGCACGGTGCTGCAGCTGCCGAACAATCTGTTCTTCCAGCGCACGGTGCGACGCTGGCGCGATCCCTCGCATGCGCCGGGTGGCATCCAGGGCGACGGCTGAGGGGCGTTTTTCTTTGCAGGGCTTGCAGCCCTGCACCTGCTCAACGTCAACGTCAAAAGCCTGCATTCCGTGGGTTGGCGGGGTGGGTCCGGTTGAGGGGGCGCTGCAAGTACGTCCATGTAAGCTCGGTCGCCGCATCCATGCGGCTCACACCCCCTCAACCGGACCCACCCCGCCTTCGACAGACGTCCGCGATCTGTCAGAACGGCGTTCTGCTCTGGTGGGTGCCGACCTTGGTCGACACGAATGAATCCATTCGCTATCTGACAGATGTGTCGACCAAGGTCGACACCTACCAACAGCGGCGACCAACTGTCAGAGGCGGGGCGGTGTGGGCTTGCAGGACCGTTGGCGCCATCGATGGCGCCATCGAGCCCCCATGGACGGGTTTACGGCGTGTCCTGCAAGCCCACACCACCCCGCCATCCCACGGAATGCCGCTCTTGCCTCGGCTGTTGCCGTTGCCTTGAGCAGGTGCAGGGCGCAGCCCTGCAATAAAAAACCCTCTTACCTCAGCTGGCTGTCTTTGCTGCCGCGCCGGTTGTAGCCGGCATGCGCCTGCTCGTCGTCGTCCAGCGCCTGCTGGCAGGCCACGCACAGGCGGACGCCCGGCACAGCCTGACGCCGCGCCAACGGAATCGGCGCGTCGCATTCCTCACAGTGTTCAAGACCCGGCCCCTGGCGCAGCTGGCGCCGCGCGCGGGCAATCGCATCGTCCACGGTGGCGTCGATCTGGTCCTGGACCGCGCCGTCTCCCGCCCAACCGGTGGCCATGGCCATCCTCCGCAGGTGTGTCGCCTGATATGGGGACGATACACCCGCCAAAAAGGGGACTTGATCCCCTCCGTCCCCTTTCTGGCGTTACCAGACCAGGTCGTCGGGGACCTGGAACTGGGCGTAGTAGGCGTCGTCCTCGGCGTTGCCGGTGGAGATCTCGGCGGTCGAGCCCGGCTGGCCATGGTCGACGATGATGGCTTCGGGAGCACGTTCCCGCACCTTCTCAGCGGCGGCACGCGGCAGCAGCGCATAGCCTGATCCGTTGGCCACGATGACCAGCACACCCACCGACAGCGCCTTGCGCAGCTTGGGGTCGATCAGCAGGGTGCGGATCGCTGCGCCGTCGCTGAATCGGTACTCGTCATCACCCTTGTGGGGCACGGCATGAGCCGTGATGATCTGCTTCGCCTGCGCCTTCTGTTCAGCCAGCCTGGCCTGGGCGTTGCGCTCGGCGGCCAGCGCACGATCACGTTCGACCTTCTCCGCGCGGGCTCGTTCAGCTTCCCGCTGGACCTCGGCCGAGGTCGATTCGGCCTTGCCCTGGCGGGCCTTGGCCTGCGCGCTGGCGGCGGCGCTTGCCTGCGACTTCCTGGCCAGGCCGGCCTTGAGCAATTGTTCCTGCAGCGCGTTGGGCTTTGCCATGGTCGTTGCGTACCGCGTGTAATCTTGGATGCCCCATTCTACCGACGCCCCGCCGCCCCTGCATGGCTGTCCTGAAGTACCTCACCGGCTATCCCGAACCCCTGGTCGCCCAGGTCAGCGAACTGCTGGCCCAGGGCAAGCTCGGCCCCTGGCTCCAGCAGCGCTACCCCGATCCGCACGAGGTGCGCAGCGACCGCCAGCTGTACGACTACACCCAGGACCTGAAGGACCGCTACCTGCGCAAATCGGTCCCGCTCAACAAGGTCTGCTACGACAACACGCTGGAAGTCATCAAGCATGCGCTGGGCACCCATACCGCCATTTCCCGCGTGCACGGAGGCCGGCTCAAGGCCAGCCGCGAGATCCGCATCGCCACCGTGTTCCGCCAGGCGCCGGCCGCCTTCCTGCGCATGATCGTGGTGCATGAACTGGCCCACCTGAAGGAGGCCGACCACAACAAGGCCTTCTACCAGCTGTGCCAGCACATGGAGCCGGAGTACCTGCAGCTGGAATTCGATACCCGCCTGTACCTGACCGAGCTGGCCAACCGCGGCCAGCGCTGACCGGCCGCAGCAGCTACACTGCGCGCCCCCTGACCGACCTGCCCGCCATGGAACCGACCCGTCTCGACAAAGCCCTGTCTGCCCTGCTCGGCATCCCGCGCGGCGAAGCGCGCCGCTACATCGAGGGCGGCTGGGTGACGGTCAATGGCGAAGTGGTCGAACAGCCGCAGCGCCCGGTCGATGAGCGCGCGGTGATCGTGATGGCCGAACAGGCCGAAGACACCAAGGCCGAGCGGGTCACCATGCTGCTGCACAAGCCGGCCGACGTCGCCGCCGAAACGCTGTGCGCAATGGTGAGCAGCGCCACCCGCAGCGAGCTCGATGCCAGCGACATCCGTCCGCTGCAACGTCATTTCCATGGGCTGCAGCTGGCGGCATCGCTGCCGGCGGCCGACAGCGGCCTGGTCGTGGTCAGCCAGGATCCGGCCACCCTTGCCCACCTGCAGCGCAACCTGGGGCGAACCGAGCAGGAATACCTGGTGGAAGTGGCCGAAGGCGGCCCCGAGCGCGGCCCATGGCTGATGGCCCGGCTGCAGCAGGAATCCGGCGGTGCCAAGGTCAGCTGGCAGAACGAGCAGCGCCTGCGTTTTGCCGGCAAGGGTTTGACGGCCAAGGGCCTGCGGACGGCAGTGGGCAACGCCGGGCTGCAGGTGGCCGCGGTGCGCCGCCTGCGCATCGGCCGTGTCGCGCTGGGGCCGTTGCCGCCCGGGCAGTGGCGCTACCTGGGCAGCGACGAGCGGTTCTGACCCCACAAGCGCCATCCACGCATGGCGTGACCGTGCCCAGAACGCCATCCACGCATCGCGTGGATCCACTAGCATGGTGGCATGAGCCTGCTGCGTATCGTTGCCATCATCGTTGCTGCGCTGGTGCTGCTGGTGCTTTCCGGCCTGCTGCTGGCCGACCGCCTGACGCCACAGGCGCGTGGGCCGGCTTCGCATGTGCTGCCGCTGCAACCGGCGCAGACCGCCATCGACCGCCAGCTGGTGCCTGAGCAGGCGGCCCACCCCGGCCAATCAGGTGTCGCCTTCCTCAGCGATGGCATGGATGCGTTCGCCGCACGCGCGAAGATCACCGAACAGGCCGGGCGCAGCCTGGATCTGCAGTACTACATCTGGCACGACGACCTGGTGGGCCACCTGATGGCCAAGGCGTTGTACGACGCGGCCGAACGGGGCGTGCGCGTGCGCATCCTGCTTGATGACATGAACGCCAAGGACAAGGATGCGCTGATGATGGCGCTCGATGCCCACCCCAACATCGAGATCCGCCTCTACAACCCGTTCCACAACCGCACCGGTATCGCGCGCACGCTGGAAATGATCCAGCGTGCCTTCAGCGTCAACCACCGCATGCACAACAAGAGCTGGATCGCCGACGGCCGCGTGGCCATCGTCGGGGGGCGCAACATCGGCGAGGAGTACTTCAGCGCGCGCGACGACGTGAACTTCCAGGACCTGGACCTGGTGGTGGCCGGGCCTGCGGTGGAACAGGCCAACCGCATCTTCGATGACTACTGGAACAGTGCTGCGGCGGTTCCGATCGGTGCATTGGCCACCTACACCGATGCCCAGCTGCGCGCGCTGGTACGCCAGTCCGACCGCGATGCCCTGCACGCCAGGGCACGCCCCTACCTGCAGCGGGTCGCCGATTCGCGCGCGTTGCGCCAGCCGGGCCCGGACCCGCTGCACTGGAGCGCCCACGTACGCATCCTGTCCGACCCGCCGATGAAGCATCGCGACGATGCGCGCGATGGCTGGCTGGTCAGCGCACTGGCCGAGCAGCTGCAGTCCACCAGCCATACCGCGCTGCTGATTTCACCCTACTTCGTGCCTGGCGAGGAAGGTCTGCAGGGCCTGTCGGCGATGGCCGCGCGCGGCGTCCAGGTCGGCGTGGTCACCAACTCACTGGCCGCCAATGATGTGGCGGCGGTACACGGTGGCTACATGGGCTACCGGGTGCCGCTGCTGAAGGCCGGCGTGCAGCTGTACGAACTGAAGGCGTACGGCGGGCCCGGCGAATCCAGCCTGTTCGGCAGCAGCGGGGCCAGCCTGCACACCAAGGCCTTCGTCATCGACGACCGCCGCGGCTTCGTCGGTTCGTTCAACCTCGACCCGCGCTCGGCCTACCTCAACACCGAAATGGGCGTGCTGTTCGACGACCCGGTGCTGGGCGCGCGGCTGCGCGGGGAATACCTGCGCCTGGCCGACCCGCTGCACAGCTGGTGGCTGGCATTGGGGCCCACCGACGACCTGCGCTGGCTGGAACGGCAACCACCCCCCCATTGGGTGGGCCGCGAACCCGGCAGCAGCCTGGGCAAGCGCCTCACCGCCCGCGTGATCAGCTGGCTGCCGGTGGAATCGCAGCTGTAGCGCTCACGCCCCCAGCCCGCCGTGTGCGTCATCCAGGGCTTCATCGAGGGTTTCCACGTTGCGCCCGTGCAGGCGCCGCCAGATCCAGCGCAGCGCGTGCGGTGGCGCCGAGGGCAGCTGCTCCAGCAGCGCCAGCATGCGCGCCTGGGGGCCGTGGCCATGCCGGCACAGCAGGCTGGCCGCTGCGGCCGCGCTGCCCAGCCGCAGGCTGTCGGCCAGCGAACCTTCGGCGTCGGCGGCCAATGCGTGGTGCACCGGCTCGGGCAGGTCCCAGGCCGCAGCCACGCGCTGGGCCAGCGGCAGCGACCAGCGCTGCAGCAGATCCAGCGCCAGCGCCGGCTCCACGGCCTCGCCACGTGCCTGCGCTTCCTGCAGCAGCTGGCGCATCACCAGCGCCGCGCCCAGGCCCTGCACCAGCCCCAGCCACTGCGCGGCGAAGGCGTCGCCGAAGGTGACCGTGCGTGCGTGGTCGGCGGCCGCCCGCGAGGCCAGCAGCGCGTGTTCCCAGATGATGGCGCTGAACTGCGGAAATGCCTCGCACTGCACCTCCATCACCGGCTGCACCAGCACCGCGCTGATGATCTGCCGCACGCCCTCGGTGCCGACCAGGGTCACCGCGCGCTGCAGGCTGTCCACCGGCCGTTCGTGCACTTTGTAGACCGGGCTGTTGGCAATGCGCAGCAGGTTGCCGGTCAACACCGGGTCCTGGCCGATGATCGCCGCCATCACCCGCGCCGAGGCGACGTCGTCATTGACCGTCTGGATCAACTGCGGCAACAGCTGCGGCCGACGCGGCAGCTGCCGGGTCGCCCAGCCGCGGTCCTGCAGGGCACGGTCCACCGCCTCGGCCAGCGCACTGGTACCCACCTCTTCCGCTTCGCCGGCCAGGTGCGGGTACAGCGCCAGCGCATGCAGGCCGCGCTGCAGGTGGGCGGCCACCTCTGCCGGCGGCATGGTCTCGCCCTGCAGGCTGGCCGCCGCAGCGGCCACAGCCTGCCGCGGCGCCGCTGCCAGCCGCGACGGATCCGTGCCGGCCTGCCGGAACAACCACCCCACCAGCGTTTGCCACCAGGCCGGCATCATCCGGGTCGGCCCTGTCGTTGCACTGCTGCTGCCACTGACTGCCCCTGCGCGTTCTTCACATCGGCCACCTGCCGTCGACGCTGCATCGGCCGCACTTTCATCTTCTTTAACCCGGACCGCTCGGATCTGCACGGCAGATGCCGGGGGAATGGACTAGAATGGCGCCGCGCGACCCGTCCCCCAGCCAAGACGACGTCGCTTTTTTTGTTTTGGGACCCTACCGTTCATTGGCAGTTCGCTGCAGTTCGCCGCTGATCGCGCCATCGGAGACGCCATGCTATTCGAAACCCTCGCCACCACCGGCCACGAACAGGTGGTGTTCTGCCACAACCACGACGCCGGCCTGAAGGCGATCATCGCCATCCACAACACCACCCTCGGCCCGGCCCTGGGCGGCGTGCGCATGCGCCCCTACGCCAGCACCGACGAGGCGCTGGCCGATGCGCTGCGGTTGAGCCGGACGATGACGTACAAGAATGCACTGGCCGGTCTCAATGTCGGTGGCGGCAAGGCGGTCATCATCGGCGACCCGAAGGTGGACAAGACCGAAGTGCTGTTCCGCGCCTTTGGCCGCTACGTCGATTCGCTGGGCGGGCGCTACATCACCGCCGAAGACGTTGGCACCGACGTCAACGACATGGAAAACATCTACCTGGAAAGCCAGTTCGTGACCGGCGTGCACCAGGTCCACGGCGGCTCGGGCGACCCGGCCCCGTTCACCGCCTACGGCGCCCTGCAGGCGCTGATGGCCTCGCTGCGCTTCAAGTTCGGCCACGAGGAAGTGGGCAAGACCAGCATTGCCGTGCAGGGCCTGGGCCACATCGGCATGGAACTGGTGAAGCTGCTGCGCGACCGCGGGGCCAAGCTCTACGTGACCGACCTGGACAGCAGTCTGGTCGATCGGGCGGTCAGCGATTTCGGTGCCGAGGCGGTCAAGCCGGACGAGATCCACGAGGTCAATGCCGACGTGTTCGCCCCGTGCGCGCTGGAAAGTGCGATCAACGCCGACACCCTGCCGCGCATCAAGGCGAAGATCATCTGCGGTACTGCCAACAACCAGCTGTCCAGCCTGGACATCGGCGACGAACTGCATGCGCGCGGCATCCTGTACGCGCCCGACTATGCGGTCAACGCCGGTGGCGTGATGAACGTGTCGCTGGAGATCGACGGCTACAACCGCGAACGCGCGATGCGCCTGATCCGCAGCATCTACCACAACCTCACCCGCATCTTCGAGCTGTCCCAGCGCGAGAACATCGCGCCGCAGCGCGCGGCGGACCGCATCGCCGAAGCGCGCATCCTGTCCATCGGCAAGCTGAAGATGCCGCTGGGCCGCAGCACCCCGCGCCTGGGCAACCTGCGCGGCGGTTGATCCGCCCGCGAACGGTCACAGGATGCCGGCCAGCGGCCGGCACTGCCTGCATTCCCTGCATTCCCTGATCAGAAAGCGGTGCTGTAGCGCAGCGCCACCTGGCGCAGGTCCCCGCGTGGACCGAAGCGCTGGTCGTAGCCAAACGCAAGCCGCGTGTTGCGGCTCAACCACGATTCCACCGACACGCCGAACAGCCCCCCGGAACGCGCCGGTTGCAGGCCGGCCATCGGTGCCCAGGCGTCAACGCCGACGAAACTGGCGTCGGCCTCCATGCCCTGGCTGGACAGCAGCTGCTGCCACTCGGCATAGCCTCGCAGCGACCACATGCGCCACTGGCGCTCGGCACGCACCCCGGCCAGTGCCTGGGTGCGGCTGCTGATGCCACCCTGCGTACGCAGGCCGAAGCCCAGCCCGCCCTGCTCGCTGAAATGATCGCTGTCCACGCGCGCGTAGTCGGCCCCCACGTAGGGGGTCAGCGCGGCCGCAGCGGTACCGAAGCGGTAGCCACTTTCCACGCTGGCCGTGCTGAAACGGCCGCCATAGCGCGCGTTGACGCCATACTGCTCCGCGCCCAGCAACAGCTGGCGGTCGATCTGCCGGCTGAACTGACCCGCGCCGACCTGGCCCAGTGCGTAGGCGCCGCCACGGCTCCAGCCCGCGTACAGCTGTGCCTGCGACTGGCGGTCACGGCCGCGATCGCTGCCCCAGCTGCTGTTGCTGTAGCTGCGCAGTTCGCCGAAGGCGAAGCCCAGCACGCCATTGCCTGCCGTTGCCACATCCTGGCCCATCATCCAGCCACGGGTGTCGGTGCCACTGGCCGAGAAGCTGCCCGGGCCCGCATCGCCCAGTGCGTTCTGCCAGGCCCCGCCCAGCCGCGGCGCGCCCTGCACCTGGCCGAAGCGCGCCGACAGTGCACGCCGGCTCAGGTCGATGCTGTCGAAGGTGGCCGCCGTTGCCAGCGCATGGGCCTTGCCGGACAGGCTGTCCAGGCTGGCCTGCAGCGCCTGGTTGCCCTGCACGCGCTGCAGCGCGGCGGCGCCGTCGGCAAAGGAGGACGCGCCCACGCCGGCATCGAGCCACTCGAACGCCGATTCCACCCGCAGCGCTGACGCCAGCGCCGCGCCCGAGGCGCGTGCCGCAGTGGCGGCCTGGGTGACGTTGATGCGGTCGGTGACCAGCACGACGTCGTTGCTGCCGTAGGTCAGCGAGGCCTGCAGCAGGGTGCCCTGCGGCAGGCTGTTGCTGACCCCGTCGAACGTGCCGGTGACCCCCTGCCCTGCGTGCAGCACGGTCTGGGTGCGGCCATCGGCGGCCACGTAGCCGCTGACGATGCTGGCCACGTGCACATCGCCGCCCTGCAGGGTGGCGGTGCCGGTCACATCCAGCGGGTTGGAGCCCAGTGAGATGGTCAGCCGCGCGCCGGCGCGGTGCAGGTAGTTGCCCTCGATGGTGGCGCTGGTATTGGCGTTGCGCACGATCACGCTCGCGCCATTGTCGACGTTGCCCTTGATCCGGCTGCTGCCGGTCAGGAACTGCAGCGCGGCACTGTCCGGCGTGCTGGCCTGCGGCAGCACGACCACGTTGGAGGTGATGGACGCGCCATCACGCAGCGCCAGCGTGCCCTGCTCGATGCGGGTATCGCCGGTGTAGGTATTGGTGCCGGACAGCGTCAGCGAGCCGACGCCCTGCTTGACCAGGCCGCCGCTGCCACTGATGTCGTTGCTCCAGACCGACTCCAGGCCCAGCTGCGAAACGTTGACGGTGGCATTGCCCCAGTCGAACTTCGCCGGGCCGTTGATGGCCTTGGCGATGTTCAACAGGCCGTAGCCGAAGGTGCTGTCCACGCCCGGCGCACCGAGATCAGTCGCGGTGCCGAGCAGGGTCTGGCGCAGCAGATCGTTGCTGAAATACGGGTACTTCTGCCAGACCAGCGCCGCCGCACCGGAGACCAGCGGCGCCGCGAACGAGGTGCCGTAGTTCCACAGCAGGGTCGAGCCGGACGGATACTGCGGGTTGACGAAAATGGCGGCGCCCGGGGCGGCCAGGCAGTAGCTGGCGGCCACGCCGCAGGCATTGGCATAGCTGGCCAGCTTGCTCGGGTCGGTCGAATCAACCGCAGTCACCGCCAGCCAGCCGCGCTCGAGATCGGCCGCCGGACGCGAACCGCCCGTACCGGCCTGGCTGGGCAGTGCCGCCATGCTGGACGGATCGGCCTTGCTTTCATTGCCGGTGGCGAACACCACCAGGCCGTTGTTGCCGATGATGAAGGGCCGGTACTCGGCGGCGATGGGCGCGGTGGCGGCCGGATTGGTCCAGTACAACCCGCCCCACGAGTTGTTCATGATCTTCACGCCCTGGTTGATCAGGTCCTGGTGGATCGCGGCCAGGCCCAGAGCGCCGTCGACTTCATTGCCGTTGCCCGAGCCGTCATCGGTCGGCCGCGTGTCGGAAATGATCCGCGCCGAGACGATCTGCGCGTTGGGGGCGATGCCGCCCGGCCATGAGCCGAAGGCTTTGCCCGCCGCCAGTTCAGCGACGGCCGTGCCGTGCCCGACTACGTCGTCGTTGTTGAGATTGTTGGTGCGCGGATCGACGTAACTGTAGTTGGCCAAAACCCGCCCGGCCAGGGTGGGATGGTTGCGCTGCACGCCCGAATCGACGATGCCGATGCGCACGCCGCTGCCATCGAGCCCGGCGCTGCGCGCGGCATCGGCCTGGGTGATGGCCAGGTGCGCGTTGATGGCCGGTTCGGCTGGCTGGGTCGGGGTGACCGGCGGCGTTGTGGGAGGTGGAGTGGTGGGCGGCGTGGTCGGTGGCGGGTCGACGCGCGTATTGCCGCCCCCGCCGCCGCATGCCGTCAGTGCAACCACCAGTGCCGATCCCAGGACCGACCGTGCCATCGTCTTGCGTTCCATCGATTCCTTCCCATGAACGTTGGCCTGCCAAGCTCCCTGCAGGCATCAAGGGCTGCCCGGCGGCAGCCATCGCCGACCCTCTATACTTGGGCCGACCCCCACGCAGTCTGCCGGGAAACAGCGCTGCATCCAACAGCCGCCGTCTCCTTTCCGAACATTGCTCACGCATCAACGAGATTGCCATGTCCAACATCGTCATCGCCGCCGCCAAGCGCACCGCCATCGGCTCCTTCCTCGGCCAGTTCAACGGCGTGCCCACCCCGACCCTCGGCGCGGCCGCCATCGCCGCTGCCCTTGAGCAGTCCGGGGTACCGGCCAGCGACGTTTCCGAAGTCCTGATGGGCTGCGTGCTGCCGGCCAACCTCGGCCAGGCCCCGGCCCGCCAGGCGGCCATCGCCGCCGGCATCCCGCTGTCGGCCGGTGCCACCACGCTGAACAAGGTGTGCGGCTCGGGCATGAAGACCATCATGCTCGGCCATGACCTGATCAAGGCCGGTTCGGCCAAGGTGGTGGTGGCCGGCGGCATGGAATCGATGTCCAACGCTCCGCACATGCTGCCCAATTCGCGCACCGGCAACCGCTTCGGCAACTTCCAGGCGGTGGACCACATGGCCCACGACGGCCTGGTCAACGCCTACGACGGCAAGGCCATGGGTGAGTTCGCCGAATGCGCGGTGGACAAGTACCAGTTCACCCGCGAGGAACAGGACGCCTACGCCATCGAATCGGTGCGCCGTGCCCAGGTCGCGCAGGCCAATGGCGCATTCGCCGACGAGATCGTCGCGGTGAAGGTCGCCACCCGCAAGGGTGAGGTCGAGTTCGCCACCGACGAGCAGCCGGGCCGCTCGGACATCGCCAAGATCCCGACCCTGCGCCCCGCCTTCAAGAAGGACGGCAGCGTCACCGCCGCCAGCTCGTCCAGCATTTCCGACGGCGCCGCCGCCGTGGTCCTGCTGGCCGAGGAAGACGCGGCTGCGCGCGGCATCACGCCGCTGGCCCGCATCGTCGGCCATGCCACCCATTCGCAGGAGCCGGAGTGGTTCACCACCGCCCCGATCGGCGCCATCCATGCCCTGCTGGAAAAGACCGGCTGGACCCTGGACCAGGTGGACCTGTTCGAGATCAACGAAGCCTTCGCGGTCGTCGCCATGGCACCGATGCGTGAACTGGGCATCGCGCATGCGAAGATCAACGTGAATGGCGGTGCCTGCGCACTGGGCCATCCGATCGGTGCGTCCGGCGCGCGTCTGGTGGTGACCCTGGTCAACGCCTTGCGCACGCATGGCGGCAAGCGCGGCATTGCCACGCTCTGCATCGGCGGCGGCGAAGCAACGGCCATCGCCATCGAATTGATCTGAAAGGGATTAACGCTGATTTCGCAAAAATGAATGCGGGATCGCTTGACAGCCAAACGTGGCTTGTCATCATGTTGTCGGCGCGCAGTTGCGCGTTGCCTAATTCAACGACGAGGATTCACACAATGAGCATCAACAAGCTGCTGGTCGCGATGTCCCTGGCCCTGGCCCTGGCCGCCTGCTCGAAGCAGGAAGCTGCCCAGGACGCCGCTGCTTCGGCCAACGAAGCCGCCACCGAAGCCCAGGCTGCTGCCGACCAGGCCGCCGCTGCTGGCGCCCAGACCGCCGACGCTGCCCAGCAGGCCGCTGACACCGCCGCCACCGCTGCCGACGCTGCGACCGACGCTGCTGCCCAGACCGGCGCTGCTGCTACCGACGCTGCTGCTGAGCAGGCCAAGGACGCTGCCAAGGCTGCCGAAGGCACCGCCGAGCAGGCCAAGGACGCTGCTGAAGAAGCCAAGAAGTAATCACTTCTTTCTTCACGCTGTTCTGGAAAAGCCGCTGGTTCGCCAGCGGCTTTTTCTTTGCCTGAAGGTTTGCCGCCGCACCACCACCGGGCCTTCACGAAGGCATGAATAGGCTGGCGTCCCCATCCATTGCAGCACTGGAGACCGCCATGAAGATCCGTCCGCTGACCACCACCCTGCTGGCCGCCTCCCTGCTGCTGGCCCTGGCTGCCTGCAAGGGCCCGGAAGCCGAACAGGCCAGGCAGGACGCTGCACAGGCCGCCGACAGCGCTGGCGCCGCCGCCCGCGAAGCGGTGGACAAGGCCGCCGCCGCCACCCGCGAGGCCGCCGACAAGACCGCTGAAGCGTCCGAGCACGCCGCCGCCGACACCCAGCGCGCGCTGGACAATGCCGCCGACGCCAGCGCCAATGCCGCCGACCAGGCCAAGGCCGCCGCCACCGACGCCGCCGCCCACGCCAGCGACGCCACCGCGACTGCCGCGCAGAAGGTGGCCGACAAGGCCCGCGACGTCGCCGCCGATGCCAAGGCCAACGCGGCCAAGGAAGAAGCCAAGCACTGAAGCGCCGCTGCGCTCGCCGGGCATGGCCCGGCGCTACAGGAAAAGCCGCGGCATTGCCGCGGCTTTTCTGCTTCTGCTTTTTCTGTTGATTCCGTGGTGGACGCGCCCGCAAACCGTCCGGGGCCGCGCGGGTGGGTTGCGCAGGGGCGTAAGCGCCATGGATGGCGCGCCCGAGCCTACACGGACGTATTCACGGCGTCCCCTGCGCAACCCACCCGCGCGGCCCGCCGCCGATCCAGACGCGGCGCGACCACCACGAGGGGCTCCGCCGTTGGCCGCCTACTGCGGCAGCGCCCGCGCCAGCATCGCCCCCACATCCACCCCCGCCGCCAGCGTCCCGAACACCAGCCCATGCTCGCCCTGCAGCCGGCTGCGCACGAACACCCCGGCCATCGGGCTGCGCGCACGCAGCAGCAATGCCGCCTGCAGCAGCAGCACCGTGCGCTCGCAGAACAGCCGCGCCTGTGACTCATCCGGCGCCGGTGCCGACGCCCAGCGCTGCAGGGCTGCCGCATACCCTGTGTCGCGATCGGCCACCGCCTCCAGCTCGGCCCGCAGCGCCAGCAGCACCTCCGGTTCACGCCCCAGCGCGCGCAGCACGTCCAGGCACTGCACATTGCCACTGCCTTCCCAGATGGAATTCAACGGCGCCTGCCGGTACAGCCGCGGCAACATCGACTCCTCCACGTAGCCGGCGCCGCCCAGACACTCCTGCGCCTCGTTGACGAAGGCCGCCGCACGCTTGCATACCCAGTACTTGCCCAGCGCGGTGCCCAGCCGCGCCAGCGCAGCTTCTTCCGGGTCGCTGCCTGCGCGGTCGACGGCGCGCGCGATGCGCATCGCCAGCACCGTCGCCGCTTCCGATTCCAGCGCCAGATCGGCCAGGACGTTGGCCATCAGCGCGTGTTCCACCAGCGGCTTGCCGAAGGTACGCCGGTGCCGCGCGTGGTGCAGCGCCTGGGCCAGCGCCATGCGCATTTCCGCTGCCGCACCCAGCATGCAGTCCAACCGGGTCATCATCACCATGCCGATGATGGTGGCCACACCCCGCCCCTCCTCACCCACGCGCCACGCCTGCGCACCACAGAATTCCACCTCGCTGGAGGCATTGGCCCAGTCACCCAGCTTGTCCTTCAGGCGCATGAGGTGGAACGCGTTGCGGTCACCATCGGCCAGCCGCCGTGGCATCAGCAGGCAGGTCAGCCCGCCCGGTGCCTGCGCCAGCACCAGGAAACCATCGGACATCGGTGCCGAAAAGAACCACTTGTGCCCGACCAGGCGGTAACGCTCGCCATCGATCGGCTCGGCACGCGTGCTGTTGGCGCGCACATCCGAACCACCCTGCTTCTCGGTCATGCCCATGCCCAGGGTGATGCCCGCCTTGTCGGCCACCGGCACGTCGCGCGCGTCGTACACCGGCGCGGCCGCCTTGCGCGCCCAGTCGGCCAGGTGCGGCTGGGCCTGCAGCACCGCCACCGCGGCGTGGGTCATCGTCAGCGGGCAGCTGGTGCCGGCCTCGGCCTGGTGGTGCAGGTAGCTCAATGCCGCCCGCGCCACGTGCGCGCCGGGCTGCGGCTCATGCCACGATAGTCCGGCCACGCCATGCCGCTTGGCCGTCTGCATCAGCTGGTGGTAGGCCGGGTGGAATTCCACCGTATCGATGCGATGGCCCTGCGCATCGTGGGTGCGCAGCCGTGGCCGATCGCGGTTGGCATCAAAGCCCAGCTGATACAGCTCGTTGCCGGCCAGCGCACCGTACACGGCCAGCCGCGGCGCGAATGCGGCACCGCCCTCACGCTGCACCGCCTCCACCAGGGCCGCGTCGTCGGTCCACAGCTGGCGGCCGGCAAACGGCGGCGGCTGGTTGAGCACCACATGGGTTTCAAAGGGCGCGCTGCTGCTGAAGCTCGGTCCGTTCATCGGTTCCATCCTGGCGGCGAGAAGGCTGCGCGCCGATTGTGCAGCATGCTCCGGCAACCCCGCGTTCAGGCCGGTTCTCGCCCTGTGCACGGCCCTCGCGCGACAGTGCAGGCATGGCAGTCAATGATGATCTGGTGGTGCTTCGCCCCGAAGGGCTGTACTGCGCTGCGGGCGATTTCCACATCGATCCGTGGCGACCGGTGCCGCGTGCGGTCATCACCCACGGCCATGGCGACCACGCCCGGCCCGGCATGGGCGAATACCACTGCAGCCCCGGCAGCGCACCGATCCTGCGCTGGCGGCTGGGCGAGGTGCCGCTGCAGGTGCACGCCGAAGGCCAGGCGTTCACCCTGGGCCAGGTGCAGGTCTCGCTGCATCCGGCCGGCCACGTGCTGGGTTCCTCGCAGGTGCGCATCGATGATGGCCGCCAGGTCTGGGTCGCCTCGGGCGACTACAAGCGTCAGCCCGACCCCACCTGCGCGCCGTTCGAAGTGGTGCCCTGCGATACCTTCATCACCGAAGCAACCTTCGCCCTGCCGATCTACCGCTGGCCCGATACGGCTGCGGTGGCCGCCGAGATCGTGGCGTGGCGCAGGGAATGCGCGCAGCGCGGTGAGGCCGCGGTGCTGCTGTGCTATTCGCTGGGCAAGGCGCAACGCGTGCTCGGCGAGCTGCTGCCGCTGGATGACACCCCCGCCTGGCTGCATGGCGCGGTGGCCAACGGTGTGGCGGTGTACCGCGAGGCGGGCATCCCGATGCTGGAAACGCTGACCGTAGCCGAACAGGGCCGGCAGCCGGATGCGGCGGGCAAGCTCATCATCGCCCCGCCCTCGGCGGCGGGCACGCCCTGGCTGCGCCGCTTCGGCCGCCACCAGCTCGGCTTCGCCTCGGGTTGGATGCAGCTGCGCGGCAACCGCCGCCGTCGCAACGTCGATCGTGGCTTTGTGGTGTCCGACCATGCCGACTGGCCCGCCCTGCTGCAGACCATCGCGCAGACCGGTGCCAGCCGGGTGATCGCCACCCACGGCAACACCGATGCACTGATTCCCTTCCTGCGCGAACGCGGCGTGGCCGCCGAAGCCTTCCGCACCGATTTCGGGAGCGAGGAATGAAGGCGTTCGCCGCGCTCTACCAGCGGCTGGACCGCAGCACCGCCACGCTGGACAAGCGTGCGGCGCTGGTCGACTACTTCGCCCATGCCGACGCGCATGACGCGGCCTGGGCGTTGTACCTGCTCAGTGGCGGCAAGGTCGGCGGCGCGCGGCGGAAGATCGCTGCCAGCGGCGAGCTGCGCGCCTGGGTGAGCGAGGAATCGGGAATGCCCGCGTGGCTGGTCGAGGACAGCTACGCGCAGGTGGGCGACCTGGCCGAAACGCTGACCCTGCTGCTGGATGATCCGGCGCAGCCAGCGCTCGACCGTCCGCTGGCCGAATGGATCGAACAGCATCTGCTGGTCGTGGCCAACCAGCCCGAGGATGTGCGTCGCGCTGCCGTGGTCAGCGGCTGGCGGCAACTGCCGGCCAGCCAGCGCCTGGTATTCAACAAACTGCTGACCGGCGCGCTGCGAGTGGGCGTTTCGCAGCGGCTGGTGCAGCAGGCGCTGGCCGAATGGTCCGGCCTGGACATCGCCCGCATCGCCCAGCGCATGCTCGGTGAGTGGGTCCCCTCGCCCGGCCTGCTGTCACAACTGCTGTCACCGGAGGAACTGCCGCTGGACCGCCAGCAGCCCTACCCGTTCTTCCTCGCCTCGCCGCTGGAAGGAGAGCCGCAGGAACGTCTGGGCGCGATCGATGACTGGCTGCTGGAATGGAAGTGGGACGGCATCCGCCTGCAGCTGCTGCGCCGCCAGGGCGAAGTGGCGCTGTGGTCGCGCGGCGAGGAACGGCTGGATGGGCGCTTCCCCGAGATCGAACAGGCGGCCGCGGCGCTGCCCGAGGGCTGCGTGATCGATGGCGAACTGCTGGCCTGGGATGAGGATGACGACGCGCCGCGTGCATTCACCGCGCTGCAGACGCGCATCCAGCGCCGCAAGCCCGGTGCAGCGACGTTGCGCAATACACCTGTGCGCGTGCTGGCCTACGACCTGCTGGAACGCGATGGCCAGGATCTTCGCGGACAACCGCTGCAGCAGCGGCGTACACAGCTGGCCGAGCTGATCGGCGCACTCGGTGATGCGCGCATCCAGCTCTCGCCCGACGTGCACGCCGACGATTGGGCGCACGCTGCGCGGCTGCGCGAGGCATCGCGCGAGCGCGGCGTCGAAGGATTGATGCTGAAGCGCCATGATTCGATCTACCAGGCCGGCCGCCGCCGCGGCGACTGGTGGAAGTGGAAGGTCGAACCGCTGACCATCGACGCGGTGCTGCTGTACGCGCAGGCCGGCCACGGCCGCCGCAGCACGCTGTACACCGACTACACCTTCGGCGTCTGGGATGGCGACACGCTGGTGCCGGTGGCCAAGGCCTATTCCGGCCTGGACGACAAGGAAATCGCGACGCTGGACCGTTGGATCCGCGCCAATACGCGCGAGCGTTTCGGGCCGGTGCGCAGCGTGCGCGGCGAACAGGTGTTCGAGCTGGGCTTCGAGGCGGTCAACCGCAGCACGCGGCACAAATCCGGCATTGCCGTACGTTTCCCGCGCATCCTGCGCTGGCGCCACGACAAACCCGCCAGCGAAGCAGACCAGTTGGCGACCCTGCAGGCACTGGCACGATGAAGCGCAGCGATGCGCTGCAGCGTCTGCAGGCCTGGTTCGGCAGCCGCGGCTGGAAGCCCCTGCCGTTCCAGCGCACGATGTGGCGGCACTACCTGGCCGGTGCATCGGGCCTGCTGCACACCCCTACCGGCAGCGGCAAGACCCTGGCGATGTTTGGCGGGCCGTTGCTGCAGGCGATGACCGATCCCCCGCCCACACCGCTGCGGGCCAATGCGGTGCGCCCGCTGCAGGTGTTGTGGGTCACCCCGCTGCGGGCGCTGGCCAGCGACACCGCCCGCGCCCTGCAGGCACCCATCGAGGGCCTGGGCCTGGGCTGGAAGGTCGGCCTGCGCAGTGGCGACGCCAGCAGCCGCGAACGCCGCCTTGCACGCGAAGGCCGCATCGACGTGCTGGTGACCACGCCCGAATCGCTGGCGTTGCTGCTGAGTTATCCCGATACGCTGGAACGCATGCGCCAGCTGCGCTGCGTGGTCGTGGACGAGTGGCACGAACTGATGGGCAACAAGCGCGGCGTGCTGCTGCAGCTGAACCTGGCGCTGCTGCGCGATACGGCACCGGCACTGCAGCTGTGGGGTCTGTCGGCCACGCTGGGCAATCTGCCGCAGGCGCGCGATGTGCTGCTGCCGGGCGTGCCCGGCGCATTGCTGGTGGAAGGCGCGCGCCAAAGGCCGGTAGCGATCAGCAGTGTGCTGCCGTCCGGTGGCGAACGCTTCCCGTGGGCCGGGCACCTGGGCTTGGGCCAGCTGGCGCGCGTGCTCGATGCGCTGATGAGCGCGCGCAGCAGCCTGCTGTTCACCAACACCCGCGCGCAGGCCGAACTGTGGCACCAGGCGCTGGCAGCGGTGTGGCCCGAGGATGCACAGACCCTGGCCCTGCACCATGGCTCGCTCGATCCCACCCTGCGCCAGCAGGTGGAAGACGGCCTGCGCGCCGGGACGCTGCGCTGTGTGGTGGCCACGTCCAGTCTGGACCTGGGCGTGGACTTTCCGGAAGTGGACCAGGTGCTGCAGCTGGGCAGCCCGAAGGGCGTGGCGCGCCTGCGCCAACGTGCAGGCCGCGCACGGCATCGGCCCGGCGCGAGCGGCAGCGTGCTGTGCGTGCCGACCCACGCGCTGGAACTGGCCGAGTACGCGGCCGTGCGCCGTGCATTGCGCAAGGGCATCACCGAACCGCGCACGCCGCCCACGCTGTCACTGGATGTGCTGGCCCAGCATGCGGTCAGCCGTGCGCTGGCCGGCGGTTTCCAGGCTGATGCACTGCTGGCGCAGGTGCGCCGTACACATGCCTTCGCCGCGTTGCAGGACACGCAGTGGCAGGACGTGCTCGCGTTCATCGTGCAGGGTGGCCGCGCCCTGGCGCAGTACCCCGAGTACCACAAGGTGGTGCTGGACGAAGATGGCCGCTACCGCATGCATGATCGCCGCCAGGCGCTGCGCCACCGGCTGTCGATCGGCACCATCAGCAGCGATGGCAGCGTGCGTGTGCAGTTCCTGCGCGGTGGTGGACTGGGCGCGGTGGAGGAACAGTTCGCCAGCCGACTGCGCCGCGGCGATCGCTTCCAGTTCGCCGGCCGCCTGCTGGAACTGGTGCAGCTGCGCGACATGACCGCCTACGTGCGCCTTGCACGCGGCAGCGGCAACGGCGTGGTGCCACGTTGGCAGGGCGGCCAGCTGCCCCTGTCGATGGCCTTGGGCCGCGAACTGGAGACGGTGCTGTCAGGTGCCGACAACAGCCCCGAGGCGCGCTGGCTGGCGCCATTGCTTGGGCTGCAGGATGCGCTTTCAGAACGTCCCGCGCCCTCGCGGCTGCTGCTGGAGGATGTACGCCGTCGCGAAGGCCAGTTCCTGTTCGTCTATCCCTTTGCAGGCCGCCACGTGCACGAGGCGCTGGCGGCACTGCTGTCGCTGCGCTGCACGCGCCTGCAACGCAACAGCATCGGCTATGCGGTCAATGACCACGGCCTGGTGCTGGCCCCGGCAGACACGATCACGCTGGACGCTGCCGCGTGGCGTGCCCTGTTCGATCCTGCCGATCTGCTCGATGATCTGCGTGCGGCAGTGAACCTGGGCGAGCTGGCACGCCGGCAGTTCCGTGGCATCGCCCGCGTCGCAGGCCTGCTGGTGCCGAGCCTGCCCGGCGGCATGCCACGTTCGCTGCGCCAGCTGCAGGCTTCGGCGGGGTTGCTGTACGACGTGCTGCGCGAACATGACCCCGGCCACCTGCTGCTGGCCCAGGCCGAACAGGAAGTCCTCACCGATGCACTCGACCTGCCCGGACTGCAGCAGGCACTGCAACGCATCGACGCGCAGGTACTGTCACTGCAGCATCCGCCGACGCTGACGCCGCTGGGGTTCCCGCTGTGGGCCGAACGCCTGCGCGGGCAGTTCAGCAACGAGGACTGGCGCACCCGCGTGCAGCGTGCGGCACAGCAGCTGGAGCGCCGCCATGGCCACTGAATTGCCGGTGCAGCTGGGCGGCGAACCGATGTGCCTGCTCGGCGCGCGTGCGTTGTGGTGGCCGGCACGCCAGGCGCTGCTGATCGCCGACCTGCACTTGGGCAAGGCCGATGTGTTCCGTCGTGCCGGCATCGCCCTGCCATGCGGCGGTACCAAAGACGACCTGCAGCGCCTGCAGGCGCTGGTGCAGCAGCATGCATGCCGCGAACTGTGGATCCTCGGCGACATCCTGCATGGGCCGGCGCATCGCGCGGCCTGGCATCGGCAATGGCTGGGCTGGCGCGAGCAGCATGCTGCGCTGGACGTACATGTGGTGCGCGGCAACCATGACCGGCAGCTGCCGCATGCGGCGCTGCAGGTGCAGATCCACGACGACCTGCGGCTTGGACCGTTCCTGCTCTGCCACGAGCCGCGGCAGGTCGACGATGCCCATGTAATCGCTGGCCACGTGCATCCGCAGGTTGCCCTGCCGGCTTTGCGGCGGCGCTTTCCTGCATTCTGGCTGCGGCAGGCACAGACCGTGCTGCCCGCGTTCTCGGCATTCACCGCCGGCGTGGTGCCGCCGCGGCGGAGCGGCGAACAGTGGATCGCCTGCGTGGAAAACCAATTGGTTCCGCTGCCCGCGCGCTGACCGCGGACGGGCGGACCTGCAACGGATTCAGGCCGGGCGCGCGAGCAGCTCCGGCATCACCTGGAAATCTGCGCTGCGCTCGCTGCTGTGGCGTGGCAGTGCCTGGATGGCGACCAGCATTTCCCGCGCGCAGGTACGGATGCGCGCATGGTGCGCCGGTGCCGAATGGCTGATCAGGCTGCCCACATGGAACTCGAAGACATCTTCCAGGACGTCGGGCTGGTCCTCGTGGAGCATCTGCAGCAGGCCCCTCAGCTTGCAGATTTCCGATTCCAGCTCATCGACCGCGAACAACATGGCATCCTCCTCGAATACTGCGGCGCATCCGGGCCGCAACAGGCCGCGACGGCGGTGCCGCCCGGCCACGCGCGATAGTCGATCACGGAAAGGAAAACGGGCGACGCGCCAATGGCGTGCTCCCTCTTCTCGCATATCCGGGGTGATGTGTTCGTTAATTGCCGTGACGAAGCGGTTCAGGCACGCAGCGGAATCGGGCTGATCGGCAGGCCTGCCGGGGCCTGTGCAAGCGCGTCGATGAAAGCCGGATCCAGCGGCATCGCACCGAACCAGCCGTGCTGGGTGCCACTGAGCACGCGCAGCATGTGGCCACGCCCGCCGGGCATGCGTCCCATCGGGCCGAGCAGCACATCGCGCGCCTTGGCCCACACATCGCGGTCGGACTGGAACAACGGCGTCAGCCAGCGGCTCCAGCGCTGGTAGACCGCCACGTGTGCGCGGCGCTGCGCCTGGTAGGCCTGCAACGCGCCCTCACCGCCTCCGTGCGTGCGCAGCGCATCGCGCAGGGCCAGCGCATCCAGCAGGGCCATGTTGACGCCCTGCCCCAGCTGCGGGCTCATCGCATGGGCCGCGTCGCCGGCGAGCACCAGGCGGCCCTGATGCCAGCGCTTCATCACCGCATCGCGATAGACCGCGCGGGCCAGCTGGCCGGCATCCTGCAGATGGGCGAAGCGTGCACTGGCCTGCGGCCACAGCGCATGCAGTTCTTCCAGCCACGGTGCCATGCCATCGGCCTGCCAGCGTTCGAAATCATCGCGCGGCAGGCTCCAGAAGAAACTCAGGCGCGGCGTGGTGTCACCCGGACAGGTACCGACCGGCAGCAGGCCGATCATTTTGCGCGCGGCCACGTAGCGCTGGCGCAGTTCGCTCATGTGCGGCCAGTCTTCCGCCGGCAGCAGGCACCACAGCGCACCCCACGGGTAGACCCGGTCCAGCGCGATGCCCTGCTCGACGCCGCTGCGCAGCGTGGACGCCGCACCATCGGCAGCCACCACCAGGTCGAACGGGCCGTGCGTGCGTCCTTCGCTGTCGCGCAGGCGGCCTTGCGCGGCATCCACCGAAACAATGGGAGTGCCGACATGCAGCTGGCCGGCGCCTTCGCGTGCCTGGTCCAGCAGTGAGAACAGCGCCCCGCGCTGCATGCCCAGCCCATGCAGGCGTGCATCCAGGCCGGCATAGCCCATGTCCATCACCGCGCGCTCGCAGGGGGTATCGCCATACAGGCGGTGTACCGGTGCCGCATGCGCACGCACCGCATCCAGCAGGCCCATCTGCCACAGCACCTGCAGGCCGCTGGGCTGCAGGAGGAAACCGGCGCCGACCGGGCCGGGCGTGGGCACCCGTTCGAAGATCTCCACCGCATGCCCATCACGGGTGAGCAGGATGGCCAATGCCTGGCCGGCGGTGCCGTAGCCGATCACGGCGATGCGCAGTCGTTCCTTCATGCCCGCATTGTGCCCGGCAGCCGATGCCGTGCGCAAAAAAAAACCCCGCCGGAGCGGGGTTTTCAACGCACTGTCGAGTGGATCACTCGGCCGGCGTGATGTTCGAAGCCTGGGCACCCTTCGGGCCCTGGGTCACGTCATAGGTGACACGCTGGCCTTCCTGCAGGCTGCGGAAGCCCTTGGAGTTGATGGCGGAGAAGTGCGCGAACACGTCGGCGCTGCCATCCTCCGGCGAGATGAAGCCAAATCCCTTGGCGTCGTTGAACCACTTGACGGTACCGTTCGGCATGAAATGCGAGACCTTTGCAATGAATGGGTGGTGTACGCTGAACCCGCGTACCGGCTGAGTATGCAAAGCTTGCCCGAGGATGACAATCACCCCCGCGCCAATTCGCCGACCAGTTCCGGAAGTCCGTTGCTGGCGGCCTGCACATTGGCCAGCACTTCGGCCATGGTGATCTCCTCGCCGTCACCGCAGCCTGCGGCCCAGTTCGCCACGATCGCCAGGCAGGCGTAATCCAGCCCCAGCTCCCGCGCCAGCGCGGCTTCCGGCATGCCGGTCATGCCCACCAGATCGCAGCCGTCACGGCGCATGCGGGCGATTTCGGCGATGGTTTCCAGGCGCGGGCCCTGGGTGGCGCCGTAGCAGCCGCCGTCGTGCACCTTCACACCGGTCACCTTCGCTGCGGCCAGGATTTTGCTGCGCAGCATCGGCGTGTAGGGGTGGCCGAAGTCCACATGTACCACGTCGGTGCCCTCTTCTTCACAGATGGTGCTGATGCGGCCCCAGGTGTAATCGATTACCTGGTCCGGGCAGGCCAGCACGCGCGGACCGAAATCATCACCGATGCCGCCCACGGTGTTCAGCGCCAGCACCCGCTGCGCGCCGATCTGCTGCAGCGCGGCCAGGTTGGCGCGGTAGTTGATCTTGTGCGGCGGCAGCGAATGGCCCTCGCCATGGCGCGCCAGGAACGCCACGCGGTGGCCGAGCAGCGTGCCCACGCGCACCGGGCCGGACGGGCGACCAAAACGGGTCTCGACCTCGTGCGTCTGCACGTCGTCAAGCTTGGCCAGGTTGTAGACACCGGTACCGCCAATAACGGCCAGGGCAATCTGTTGCATGCAAAGCACTCCAGGAAAGACAAACGCCGGCACCCGAAGATGCCGGCGCAGGACAGGACAGGGACAAGAACAGGCCGCGGACGGCCTGCCGTTATTCCTTCATCGCGTAGATGGCCGGCACGCAGCGCAGGGTTTCGTTGACGTCCATGCCGAAGCCGAAGACATAACGGTCAGGCAGTTCGATGCCGGCGTAGTCAGCGGTGACGTCCGGCAGGCCACGGTCGTGCTTCTTCACGGTCATCGCGGCGATGCGCACGTCGGTGGCGCCCTGTTCCAGGCACCAGGTACGCACGCCCTGCAGGGTGTAGCCCTCGTCGAGGATGTCGTCGACCAGCAGCACGCGGCGGCCGAACAGCGCGGTGGCCGGCTTGTGCTTCCATACCAGGTCGCCGCCGGTGGTTTCACCGCGGTAGCGGGTGGCATGCAGGTAATCGAACTGCACGTCCTGGCCGCGCGCGCCCAGTTCCAGCGCCAGCTGGCCGGCGAACGGCAGCGCGCCGTGCATGATGGACAGGAACAGCGGGACCTCGCCCTCGTAGTCGCGTGCGATCGCGTCGGCGATGCTGGCGATGGCCTTGTCGATGGTGGGACGGTCGACCAGCAGGTCGGCCTGGGCCAGGGCCTGGGAAATGGTGAGGTTCGGCATCAGACGGTTCTTCCAAGGGTGTGGAGCAAACGGGATTGGGTGTCGCCATGGCGGGTATCGGCCAGCAGGCCATCCCAGCCAAGCGCGCCGCGGCCAAGCAGGCCCAGCAGCGCAGCGGTATTGAGGGAACGGCCCTGCACCGCGTGCAGGGCTTCATCGACCAGTTCGGGGTGGCAGACCAGCACCACGTCGCAGCCGGCATCCAGGTGCGCGTGCACGCGGGCGGGCACGCCACCGGCGCTGTGCGAGGCGGCCATGCCGATGTCGTCGGAAAACACCACGCCGCGGAAGCCCAGCTCGCCGCGCAGGATGTCCTGGATCCAGCGCGGCGAATAGCCGGCCGGTTCGGCCGCCACCTGCGGGTAGATCACGTGCGCCATCATCACCGCATCGGCACCGGCAGCGATGCCGGCACTGAACGGGACCAGGTCCTGCGCGCGCAGTTCATCCAGCCCGCGCGGGTCGATGGCGGTATCGACGTGGGTATCTTCCAGCACGGTGCCGTGGCCGGGGAAATGCTTGAGGGTGGCGGCCATGCCGGTGGCGTGCATGCCGCGCACGTAGGCGGCGGTGAACGCTGCCACCACCTGCGGGTCTTCGCTGAAGGCACGGTTGCCGATGGCGCGGTTGCCGCGGCCGAGGTCGACCACCGGGGCGAAGCTGAGGTCCAGGCCACTGGCGCGCACCTCGCTGGCCATCAGCCAGGCGTGCTGTTCGGCCAGGGCCAGGGCCTGTTGCGGGTCACGGGCGTACAGTGCACCGATGTCCTGCAGCGGCGGCAGATCGCTGTAGCCTTCACGGAAGCGCTGCACACGGCCGCCTTCCTGGTCCACGCAGATCAACTGTGGACGCGGGGCGGCGGCGCGGATGGCCGCGCTCAGATCGGTGACCTGCTGGCGCGAGGCGAAGTTGCGCTTGAACAGCACCACCCCGGCCACGGCATCGTGCTGCAGCCAGTCGCGTTCCTGGGCGGTCAGTTCAGTGCCGGCAACGCCGATCAGCAGCATGGTCGATCTCCACTACGGGCGCCCGCATGGCGCAGTGCCGCATTGTCGCAGAACCGGCCGGCAGGCGCAGTGTTCGGGGCAATTGGAGGTGGGGGTCAGAGCCCCTGCGGGGATCTGACCCGGGGTCGGATCCCCAAAGGGGCTCCGACCCCAGCTGGCTTAGACCTTGCAGCCGTCCGGGCCGCAGGCCTCGTCACCGGCAGCGGCGGCGCCCTGCTCGGCGGCGATCTGGCGCAGCGCGTTGGCGAAGGCTTCGGGCGGCTGTGCACCGGAAATGGCCCAGCGGCCGTCGATGACGAAGGTCGGCACCGAGGAAATGCCCAGTGCGTGGGCCTGGGCCAGCTTGGCGTCCACTTCGGCCAGACCGCGGCCGGATGTCAGCATCTGTTCAATCTCGGCGCCGTCCAGGCCACCGGCCACGCCGGCCTTCACCAGCACGGCGGTGTCGGCCAGGTTCTGGCCATGCTCGAAGTGGGCACGGAACAGCGCCTCGCCCACCGCGTCCTGCACTCCGTGTTCGCCGGCCAGCCACAGCACGCGGTGCGCCGGCAGCGTGGTCACCCGCACCTGGCCTTGGCTGAAGTCCATCGGCAGGCCTTCGGCCCGCGCGGTGGTCTGGGTCTGGCCGAGGATCTGCTCGGTACGTTCGGCACCGCCGAACTTGGCCGCATAGGCCTGGCGCAGCGGCACCGGGGTTTCACCAGCGTCAGGATCCAGCTGGAACGGCTGCCATTGGATGTCGAGTTCAGGCGCATCGGCGCCCAGCAACTGCACACCCTGCTCGAATCGATGCTTGCCGATCCAGCACCAGGGGCAGACCACGTCGGAGTAGATATCGATCTTCATCCCGTCCACATGGGGACCGCCGCCAGCGAAAAAAGGGGACGGAGGGGATCAATTGGATTAATCCCCTGCGTCCCCTTTGCGCGCCCCCTTTTCAGTTCACCACTGTGAATACGGGTGGCTGGCGAGGGCGACGTTGTAGTAGCGGGTGTCGTCGGTCACTTCGGCACCGGCCCAGTCCGGCAGGTCGATGGCCTGGTCGGCGCTGTCCAGCTCGACTTCGGCCACCACCAGCCCGGCGTTGTCGCCGAGGAATTCATCCACTTCCCAGGTCAGGCCGGCGTGCTCGACCAGGTGCCGGCGCTTGTCGATCAGCCCGCCCACGCACAGGGCAAGCAGCTCACGCGCGTCCTGCACCGGGATCGGGTAATCGAACTCCTGGCGGGTGTGGCCGATGGTGCGCGATTTCAGGTTCAGCGCGGCATGGTCGCCTTCGATGCGCACCCGCACCGAGGCATTCTGGGTGCCGCGGTCGAGCGACCCCATGTCGTTGATATAGCCCTGCGCCATCGGAATCACCGTGTGCGCGGCGGCACGCCAGCCATCGTGGGTGACGAGGAATTTGCGTTCGATTTCTATGCCCATGCCCGCATTATGCGCGATCGCTGTGACCACGCCGGTACGGCACCTGGCGCGGAGGCCTACAATGGCGCCCCCTCCTGCATGGATGCCGGTCGATGCGTCGTCTCCTGTTCCTGATGTACTGCTGCCCACCTGCGCTGGCCCTGGCAGCCCCCTTCCCCGATCTGCAACAGGTGCAGGCCGCGCTGGCCGCAGAAATGGATGCCGGACTGCAGGGCAGGAGCACGGGCACCCAGGTCGCCGCTGCGATGTTCGCACCGCGCTTGAATGCCCTTCCCTGGTGCGTGCCGGCCGAGGACGGCGCGGTCGACTGCAGCGTCGGCTACGAGCGGGGCATCCAGCAGCGCCACCGGATGATGCGGCTGTCGCCACAGGGCGATGCCTGGCGGCTGCAGTCGACGCGGCTGCAGCCGCCACAGCCGGCCCTGGAAGCGCTGTCGCCACAACTGCAGGCCCGCATCGAAGAAGCCGTTGCCGCCGGTGCCGACGCGTCGGAACGCGAAGGACTGCGCGCGGATTTCGATGGCATGCGCCTGACCGCTGTGGACGGCTGTGACCTGGCCCAGGCCAGCGGCCAGCTGCAGTGCGATCTGCTGCTGGCCTTTGACAGCGGCCGCGATGGCCGGATCAGGGTGGGGCTGCAGCGGGCCGGCGACCAGTGGCGCCTGGACCCGCTGCCGCTGAACTGACTCAGCGCTTCTCGAACACCGCGATGCTTTCCACATGCGCGGTGTGCGGGAACATGTCCATCGCACCAGCGCTGACCAGGGTGAAGCCCTGCTCGTTGACCAGGTAACCGGCATCGCGGGCCAGCGAGCCCGGGTGGCAGCTGACATAGACGATGCGCTTGAACTGCTTCAGCGGCAGCTGCTGCAGCACTTCGATGGCGCCCGAACGCGGCGGGTCCAGCAGCAGCTTGTCGAAGCCCTGGCGCATCCAGGAGGTGCTGCGCTGGTCCTGGGTGAGGTCGGCACTGAAGAACTGTGCGTTGGCCAGGCCGTTGCGCTCGGCGTTCTCGCGGGCACGCGCGACCAGGCCGGCGTCGCCTTCCACACCGACGACCTCACGCACGCGGCGGGCCAGCGGCAGGGTGAAGTTGCCCAGGCCGCAGAACAGGTCGAGCACGCGCTCGTCCTCGCCCGGCGCAAGCAGGTCCAGGGCGTGAGCGATCATCTTTTCGTTGAGCTTGGCGTTGACCTGGATGAAGTCCAGCGGACGGAACGCCAGCTCCACATCCCACGGCGCCAGCCGGAACGACAGCGGCACGCCCTGCCCGTCCAGCGGATGCACGGTGTCCACGCCGCCCGGCTGCAGGTAGATGGCGAACCCGTGCTGCTGGCCGAAGGCGGTCCAGGCCTCACGATCGGCATCGCTGAGCGGCTGCAGGTGGCGCACGGTCAGGGCGATGGCGTTGTCGCCACCGATGAACTCGATCTGCGGGATGTCGCGTTTGCCATCCAGCGATTCGATGAAGGTCGACAGCGCCTCGACCTTGGTACCGATTTCCGGGATCACGGTCAGGCACTGGCTGAGATCGGCCACGAAGCGCGGATCCTGTTCGCGGAAGCCGACCAGGGTCTTGTCCTTCTTCTCGACGCGGCGCACCGAGAAGCGGCCCTTGCGGCGGTAGCCCCAGCTGTCGCCGACCAGCGGCGGCAGCACGGTGCCGGGCTTCACATGGCCGATGCGCTCCAGGTTGTCCATCAGCACGCGCTGCTTGGCGACAATCTGCTGGTCTTCGTCCAGATGCTGCAGCACGCAGCCGGCGCAGGTACCGAAGTGCGGGCACTTCGGCGTCACCCGCTGCGGCGAGGCCTGCAGCACCTCCACGGTACGCGCCTCGTCGAAATGGCGGCTGCGGGCGGTCTGTTCAGCCATCACCACTTCGCCCGGCAGGGCGCCACTGACGAAGGTGACCTTGCCGCCCTCGCCTTCACGGCGGGCGACGCCACGACCATCATGGCTGAGGTCGAGGATCTCGGTCTGGAACGGAGTACGGTCGATGCGGGAGCGGGATCGGGCCACGTGGCAACAGGCTGCGGGCAAAAATGGGTGCGTATTGTCGCAGATCCGGAACGAGGGGGCCCCATGGCCGCTTGCGCCCGCTGCCCGCGTGCTTGATGATGGACGCAGCTGACATGGAGGCAGCCCTGATGCAGATGACCCCGCGGGCCAGCCGGCCACGCTTCCTGCTTGTCGAGGATGACATCATCAGCCGCGGTTTTTTCAAGGCGGCGTTGGAAACGTTACCGGCGGATGTGGACACCGCTGACTCACTTGCAAGTGCCTTGGCCCGCGCCGAGCCCGGCGCCCATGACCTGTGGCTGATCGACGTCAACCTGCCCGATGGCAATGGCGCGCAGCTGCTGCATGAGTTGCGCCGCTCGCATCCGGACACTCCTGCCCTGGCCCACACCGCCGATGGCGACGTGAGCATCCACGCGCGCCTGCGCGAGGCCGGCTTCAGCGACACCCTGGTGAAGCCACTGGGCCGCGACCAGCTGTTGAAGGCGGTACGCCGCGCACTGGTCAACAGTCCTGCCGGTGCGACCCCGCCGCCAGCGGCGATCGAGCTGGCGGTGGAAGACTGGGACGAGACGGCGGCACTGGCGGCGCTCAATGGCCAGCGCAGCCACCTGATCGCCCTGCGCGAGCTGTTCCTGGCCGAGCTGCCGGGCGTGCGTGATGCGGTGGAACAGGCGGTGGAGCAGCACGATGCGTCGAGCCTGCGCAACCAGTTGCACCGGCTGCAGGCCAGTTGCGGCTTCGTGGGTGCGGCGCGGTTGGCGCGCGCGGTGCGGCAGCTGCATCACGCGCCGGAGTCGGTGCCGGCGCAGGCCGGGTTCCGGGCGGCGGTGGCAGCGCTCCTGCACTGAGGGACGGTTCGGCAGGGCTGCGCCCTGCACCTGCCGAAGCTAGAGCCAGAGCAACGTCAAAAGCCTGCATTCCGTGGGATGGCGGGGCACTGTGGGTTTGCGGGGACGCCGTAAACCCACAGTGCCCCGCCTTCGATAGTTGGCCGGTGGCCAGTAGATCCACGCCATGCGTGGATGAAACTCGATTGGAATCGAATATCTCGAATCGAATTCGAAAACCATCCACGCATGGCGTGGATCTACTGTCGACCAAGGTCGACACCTACCAGAGCAGATTGCCGTTCTGACAGATCGCGGGAAGCTGTCGAAGGCGGGGTGGGTCCGGTTGAGGGGGCGTGAGCCGCATGGATGCGGCGACCGAGCTTACATGGACGTACTTGCAGCGTCCCCCTCAACCGGACCCACCCCGCCATCCCAGGGATAGCCCGCTTTTGCCGTTGACGTTAAGCAGGTGCAGGGCTGCAGGCCCTGCCGAACACCCCCTTACCTCCGGGGCGTGAGCTGCTCGAGGAGTTCCCAGGATTTGAGGCCTTTGGCCCCCAGATGGTGGGCCAGCACGCGCCGCATCGGCAGGCGCAGGCTGGCCAGATCTGTCGCATTTGGCTCATCGTCCGCCGCCAGCGCCAGCAGCGCCGAGCCCGTGGCCGCCGCCCGGCGCTCGCCGCCGCGCTCGCTCAACAGCCGTAGCGGCCCCTCCTGCGGATCCAGTTCATAGCGTGCGGCCGGGTCCACCGGCTGGCCGTCGCTGGCCGTGTCCAGTTCGAATCCCAGCCCCAGCGCCGCCAGCAGCTCACGCTCGAAACGCCGCAGCGTCCAGGCCAGGCCCGCGCCCACGGCCAGCCGCGCGCGCGCCTCGCCATAGGCCAGGTACAGCTCCGGCAGCGGGTCCTGGCGCGGGGCCAGGCGCAGGGTCAGTTCACTCAGGTAGAAACCGGCCAGCATCGCCTGGCCAGCCAGGCGCGGGGCTGCATCCAGTGCCTCGGCACCGCGCAGCTGGGCCAGTTCACCGCGCTGCAGGGCACTGAAACGTATCCACTGCAGCGGCTGCAGGGCCGCACGCAGCACCTGGCCCTTGGCCGTGGACACCCCGCGCGCCAGCAGGCCGATGCGGCCGTGCTGGGCACTCAGTACTTCGACCAGCAGGCTGGTCTCGCGGTAGGCCCGTGCATGCAGCACGAACCCGGTGTCGTCCTCGATCAGCATCGAAGCGACTGCCGTGGCTTATTCGTAGCCGAAGGCCTTCAGTGCGGCCTCGTCATCGGACCAGCCTTCACGCACGCGCACCCAGGTTTCCAGGAACACCTTGGCCCCGAACAGACGTTCCATCTGCAGGCGGGACTTGGCACCGATCTCCTTCAGGCGGGCACCGCCCTTGCCGATGACGATGGCCTTCTGGCCTTCGCGCTCGACCCAGATGACCGCGCCGATGCGCAGCAGGTTGCCGTCTTCGGTGAAGCGCTCGATCTCCACCGTGGTGGCGTACGGCAGCTCCTCGCCGAGCTGGCGCATCAGCTGTTCACGTACCAGCTCGCCAGCCAGGAAGCGCTGGCTGCGGTCGGTGATCTCGTCCTCGCCGAACATCGGCGGGGCTTCCGGCAGCAGGGCCAGCACGTCGCGGACCAGGGCGTCCAGGCCGTTGCGCTTCTGCGCCGAAATGGGGTGCACGGCCGAGAAATCGCGGCCTTCGGTCACCTGCTGCAGGAACGGCAGCAGCGCGCCCTTGTCCTTCAGGCGGTCGATCTTGTTGACCACCAGCACCACCGGGATGCCGGCGTCGCGCAGCACGTTGAAGGCCAGGCTGTCCTCTTCGTCCCAACGGCCGGCTTCGATCACCAGCAGGCCGGCGTCGACGCCTTCCAGCGAGCCACGCGCGGCGCGGTTCATCACCCGGTTCATCGCCCGCTTCTGCACCTTGTGCAGGCCGGGGGTGTCGACCAGCACCAGCTGGCCTTCCGGGTAGGTGGCGATGCCCAGCAGGCGATGGCGCGTGGTCTGCGGCCGGTTGGACACGATGCTGACCTTGGCGCCGACCAGGGCGTTGGTCAGGGTCGACTTGCCCACGTTCGGGCGGCCGATGACGGCCACGCTGCCGCAATGATGGGGGGTTTGTTCGCTCACTTGGAATCCAGTTGTTCTAGGACGGCAGCAGCCGCTTGTTGTTCGGCAAGCCGGCGCGAGGGGCCTTCACCCTCGATGCTGGCGGCAGGGTCGGCGACGTTGCAGCGTACCCGGAAGTGCTTGGCGTGGTCGTCACCGGATTCTGACACCAGTTCGTACTGCGGCAATGCCTTCTGTCGGGCCTGCAACCATTCCTGCAGGCGGGTCTTGGGGTCCTTCTCCGGCCGGCCGGTGGCCGGCAGGGCGTCCATCGAGGCAGCGAACCAGGGCATCACCACCGTCCGGCAGGCCTCGAAGCCCGCATCCAGGTAGATCGCGGCCACCACCGCCTCCAGGGCGTCGGCCAGGATCGAGTCGCGACGGTGGCCGCCGGACTTCATTTCGCCGGCGCCCAGGGTCAGCCGCTCGCCCAGTTCCAGCGTCCGGGCGATCACGGCCAGGGACCCTTCGCGCACCAGTTCGGCGCGGGCGCGGGTCATGGCGCCCTCGTCGGCCTTGGGCCAGCGCTGGTACAGCGCCTGGGCGACCATCATGTTGACGATGCTGTCACCGAGGAATTCCAGGCGCTCGTTATGCGGCGCGCCGGCACTGCGATGGGTCAGCGCCTGCTTGAGCAGGGCTGGATCGCTGAAAGCGTGACCGATCAGGTCACTACGTTGGATGAATTTACTGGGCACCGCTACGAACGAGGTCCTGGGATGATTCGAACTTGCCGACCACGTCGAGGTTGCCCACCAGCGGGCGACGCACTTCGTAGTTGACGTTGAGGGTCCAGCCGTTGTCACGACGGTTGAACTTGACGTTGGACGGCTTCACGTTGTCCGAGTAGTTGATGTACAGGCGCTTGAAGAACAGATCCTGGATCTGCGCCGGGGCCATGGTGCCCACCCCGGGCTCGTTGGCCAGGCTCTTCATTGCCGAGCGCACGGCGTAGTACTCCTGGTACATCGGGAACAGCTTCATGCCGATGTAAAGGAAGAAACCCACCACGATCAGGACCACCAGGAAGGAGGTCAAGGTCATGCCGCGCTGCGTGTTCATCGTCTTCATTGCGTTCTCCCCAGATACGCGTGGAATGTGAAGTCAGTTGATGCCCGAGCCGATCCGCGACGGCTGGAAGCCATCCTTGCAGAACCAGCCTTGGCAGTTGAGCCAGATCAGGAAAGCACGGCCGCGCAGGTTCTCTTCCGGCAACAGCCCCCAGAAGCGGCCGTCATCGCTGTTGTCGCGATTGTCGCCCATCACCAAGTATTTGCCAGCCGGCACGGTCCACTGGCCCTGGCCGCGCGGGTAGTCGGTCTCCAGCACGGTGTGGGTACGGCCCGGCAGGTGCTCGACCAACAGGTTGGCGCCCTCGCCCTGGCCCTTGTCGCCGGCGTAGATGCCCTTGTTGTCGTACTTCAGCGGCTCGCCATTGAGGATGACGCTGTCGCCCTCGAAGACCACGGTGTCGCCCGGCACGCCGATGACGCGCTTGATGAAGTTCTCGCCCTTGGCCGGATCGTTGTCGCCGTGGCCGGGGAAGTGGAACACCACCACGTCACCCCGTGCCGGCTCGCCCAGCGGGACGAACTTGGTATTGGTGATGGGCAGGCGCAGGCCATAGGAGAACTTGTTGACCAGGATGAAATCACCGATCAGCAGGTTCGGCATCATCGAGCTGGACGGGATCTTGTACGGCTCGGCGATGAAGCTGCGCACGATCAGCACCACCACCAGCACCGGGAAGAATGCGCGTGAGTAGTCCACCAGCACCGGCTCGGTATCGAGCAGGCCTGCGCGCTGGGCGCGGCGCTTGGCCAGGTACAGCTTGTCCGCCAGCAGGATCAGGCCCGAGGCCAGGGTCAGTACGACCAGGAGGATCTCAAACACTTTCATTCAGGGTCCTTTGCAACGTCACCGGACGAACGGCCCCGGAAGGGCCGCTGCGGGCTTACTTGTTGTCCATCTGCAGCACGGCCAGGAAGGCTTCCTGCGGAATTTCCACGCGGCCGACCTGCTTCATGCGCTTCTTGCCTTCCTTCTGCTTTTCCAGAAGCTTCTTCTTGCGCGAAACGTCGCCACCATAGCACTTGGCCAGCACGTTCTTGCGCATGGCCTTGACCGTGGTGCGGGCAATGATCTGCGAGCCGACGGCGGCCTGGATGGCCACGTCGAACTGCTGGCGCGGGATCAGGTCCTTCATCTTCTCGCACAGCTCGCGGCCGCGGCGGTCGGCATGGCTGCGGTGCACGATCAGCGACAGGGCATCAACCTTGTCACCGTTGATCAGCACGTCCACGCGCACGAACGGGCCCGCGTCGAAACGCACGAAGTGGTAGTCCAGCGAGGCATAGCCACGGCTGACCGACTTCAGCTTGTCGAAGAAGTCCAGCACCACTTCGGCCATCGGCAGCTCGTAGCTGATCTGCACCTGGCTGCCCAGGTAGTTGATGCCGATCTGGCTGCCGCGCTTTTCCTCGCACAGCTTGATGATGTTGCCGATGTACTCTTCGGGGGTGAGCACGTTGGCGCGGATGATCGGTTCGCGGATCTCGTCGACATGGTTGACCGGCGGCAGCTTGGCCGGGTTGTCCATGCTGATGATGGTGCCGTCGGTCTTGAGGACTTCATACACCACCGTCGGTGCGGTGCTGATCAGGTCCAGGTTGTATTCGCGCTCCAGGCGCTCCTGCACGATTTCCATGTGCAGCATGCCAAGGAAGCCGCAGCGGAAGCCGAAGCCCATCGCCTCGGAGCTTTCCGGCTCGAAGCGCAGCGCGGCGTCGTTCAGGCGCAGCTTGTCCAGCGCCTCGCGCAGGTCCGGGTAATCCTCGGCGTCGACCGGGAACAGGCCGGCGAACACGCGCGGCTGCATTTCCTGGAAGCCCGGCAGCGGTTTCGGTGCCGGGTCGGCGGCCAGGGTGAGCGTATCGCCGACCGGCGCACCGTGGACATCCTTGATGCTGGCGGTGACCCAGCCCACTTCACCGGCACGCAGCGCCGGCAGCACCTTGCGCTTGGGCGTGAACACGCCGACGTTGTCGACCTGGTGGGTGCGGCCGGTGGACATGACCTGCAGCTTGTCGCCGGCCTTGATCTGGCCCTGCATGACGCGCACCAGCGAGACCACGCCCAGGTAGTTGTCGAACCAGGAATCGATGATCAGCGCCTGCAGCTTGTCGGTGTCGCGCGGCTGCGGCGGCGGAATGCGGTGCACGATGGCTTCCAGCACGTCCTGCACGTTCAGGCCGGTCTTGGCGCTGACCGGCACGGCGTCGGCCGCGTCGATGCCGATGACGGCCTCGATCTCGGCCTTGGCGCGCTCGATGTCGGCGGTGGGCAGGTCGATCTTGTTGATCACCGGCACCACTTCCAGGCCCTGCTCGACGGCGGTATAGCAGTTGGCCACCGACTGCGCTTCCACGCCCTGGGCGGCATCGACCACCAGCAGCGCGCCTTCGCAGGCGGCCAGCGAACGGCTGACTTCATAGGAGAAGTCGACGTGGCCGGGGGTGTCGATGAAGTTCAGGTGGTAGGTCTGCCCATCCTTGGCCAGGTACGGCAGCGAGACCGACTGGGCCTTGATGGTGATGCCACGCTCGCGCTCGATCGGGTTGGAATCGAGCACCTGCGCTTCCATCTCGCGGGCCTGCAGGCCGCCGCAAAGCTGGATGATGCGGTCGGCCAGCGTGGACTTGCCGTGGTCGACGTGGGCAATGATGGAGAAGTTGCGGATGTTCCGCATCGAATCAGAAGACATAGGTGGCGGCGGCGCGCGGCGTCGTCAGGGTAACGGTCGATTATCGCATGCCCGGGGCCCGGCCGCGAAAGCGGCCTGATCGGGCCGGGCCCGGAACGGCCGAAGCCCCACCGGGGCGGGGCTTCGGAGGGAGTGAAAGGGCCGCCCGGGGGCGGCCGTGAAGGTCTTACTGGCCTGCCTTGACCGCCACGAAGGCGCTGTTGCCGCTGCTGGCACGGACCAGCAGCAGGACCACATCGCCCTTCCTGTAGCCGGACAGCGCGCGGTCGAGCGCACCGACACTGCCGACCGGGGTGTTGCCGACGCGCAGGACGACCATGCCCGGGGCCAGGCCGGCGTCACGGGCACCCTCGCCCTTGACCCCGGTGATGCGCACGCCTTCGCCCGATTCCAGGCCCAGCTGCTTGCGCTGCGGCGCGGTCAGCTCGGTCACGTCCAGGCCCAGCAGGGCATTGGCACCGGACTGCGGCGCGGCGTCGGCATTGGCCGCGGACGGGCCGCGGGCGCTGTCCTGGCCATCTTCGGTCAGTGCCGTCAGGGTGGCGCTGAGTTCACGCGGCTTGCCATCGCGGTACACGACCAGGCTGACCTTGCTGCCCGGGGCCATCGCACCGATCAGTGGCGGCAGGTCGGACCAGCTGTTGACCGTGCTGCCGTTGACCGAGCGGATCACGTCGCCCAGCTGCACACCCGCCTTGGCGGCGGCGCTGCCGGGGACGATCTGGTTGACCAGCGCGCCACGGCTGTCCGGCAGGCCCAGCCCCTGCGCCTTCAGCGAATCGATCGGCTCGACCACCGCGCCCAGCTGGCCACGGGTGACCTTGCCGGTCTTCTTGATCTGCTCCACCGCACTCATCGCCAGATCGATCGGGATCGAGAAGCTGATGCCCATGTAGCCGCCGGAAGCGGAGTAGATCTGCGAGTTGATGCCAACCACTTCACCGCGGGTGTTCAGCAGCGGGCCACCGGAGTTGCCCTGGTTGATCGCCACGTCGGTCTGGATGAAGGGCACGTAACGCTGGTCCGGGCCACCGGTGCTGCGCCCCAATGCGCTGACCACGCCGGCGGTGACCGAATGATCGAGGCCGAACGGCGAGCCGATTGCGACAACCCACTGGCCCGGCTTGAGGGTGTTGGAATCGCCCACGCGCACGGTCGGCAGGTTCCTGCCGTCGATCTTCAGCAGGGCCACGTCGTACTGCTGGTCGCTGCCGACCACCTTGGCGGTGAACTCGCGGCTGTCGCCCAGCTTGACCTTCACCTCGCTGGCGTCGGCCACCACGTGGTAGTTGGTCAGCACGTAGCCATCGGGCGAGATGATGAAGCCCGAGCCCATGCCACGGCCCTTGATGCTGGGGCCGCCGTCCTGGCCGCCCTGGCCCTGCCCCGGCATCGGGAAATCAGGGCCGAAGAAGCGGCGGAAGAACTCGGGCATGTCGTCGTCGCCCATCGGGCCGCGCGCGGCCTGGCGGTTGTTGCGGACGATGGTGACATCGACGTTGACCACGCCGGGGCCGACCTGTTCGACCAGGTTGGTGAAATCAGGCAGGCCGCTGACCAGCGGCTGCGCCGGCGCATGCGGCGCGGCCGCGGCGGGGGTGGCCGCCTGCGGTGCGGCAGCCGGTGCGGCGGGCTGGGCACAGGCCACCAGCGGCAGGGTCAGGGCGAGCAGGCCCATGGCCTGCGTGCGGAGTCGGTGAGTCATCGGACGGCAACCTCCGGATCGGATGGAGAGGGGAAGGAGGGCCCCGCCAGTGGCGGGGCAAGGGCCCGCACGCGTCAGTCGCGCGGGCGCGGCGGCGCTGGCAGTTCTTCCTGCAGGCGCGGCTCGAACGGGTAGAACGTCGCACCGCCGGAGGCGGCCGGGAAGCTGGCGTTGAGGGCGCCGCCGGCGGCCGGGGCCAGGCTGGATTTCGGCCACGGCCGTGCCTGCAGGGCGCCGACATCACCAAAGGGCAGGTTGCGGGCGGTACCGGCCGGCATGCTCGGGGTCAGCGACGGCTGCGCCGTGGCCACGGCACGCTGCGGCGCATCGTCACGCTGGGCCACGCGGGCGGCCTGCTGGCTGCGGGTGGCGCTGGCGCGACGGGCATCCTGGCGGCGGCTGGCCGCCATCGCCACGGCCGGGGCCGCTGCCACCGCCATCGCTGCCGTGTCGACCGAAGCCTCGGTGACCGGGCTCTGCGCAGGGGCAGGCGCCAGTTCGGCCTGGCTGGCCACCACCTGCGGCGGCGCCTCGGCGGGGCTGGCCTCCTTCAGCTTTTCGCCGCCCATGAACAGCGCCACGGCAGCGACCGAAGCGGCCAGCGCGGCACCACCGCCCCAGGCACGCCAACCGCTGCGGCGTATCTGCCGGCGCGGTTCGGCCTGCGGCGCCGGTTCGGCGGCGATGGCGGCCGCCACGGCGGCACTGAAGCCAGTCGGCGCCAGCAACGAGGCCTGGCCACGCATCACATCGCCGAGCAGCTGCCAGCGCTCCTGGCAGCCGGACAGCTCCGGATCGTGCTCCATGCGGCGCAGCAGGAAGCGCGCCTCATCGGCACCCAGCTCGCCATCGACCAGGGCCGACAGCTGTTCGCGGTGGCGCTGGTCCAGGCGCTGCCCGGCGGGAGATTGGTGGTTCTGCGATTCGTTCAACGGACTGTGGGTCATACGCGGCTCTTCTCGCGGGTGGCGCTGCCGATGTCCAGCAGCGGCCGGAGTTCAGTGTCGATCGCCTCGCGCGCCCGGAAGATCCGGGACCGCACGGTGCCGATCGGGCACCCCATCTTCTGCGCGATTTCCTCGTAACTCAGGCCTTCCACCTCGCGCAGGGTGATCGCTGACCGGAGTTCTTCCGGCAGCGCGTTGACGGCCTTCATCACCGTCTGTTCCAGTTCCTGGCGCATCAACTCGCGTTCGGGCGTGTCGGTGTCGCGCAGGCGGGTCCCGGTATCGAACTGCTCGGCGTCACCGATGTCGATGTCATCGGTCGGCGGGCGTCGGTTGTGTGAAGCCAGGTAGTTTTTGGCAGTGTTCACGGCGATCCGATGCAACCAGGTGGAAAACTGGGCATCGCCCCGGAAACTTCCAATCGCGCGGTAGGCGCGGATGAACGTGTCCTGTGCGACGTCCTGACATTCGCTCCAGTCGGCGATGTAGCGACCGACCAGACCCACGACCCGGTGCTGGTACTTGCGTACCAGGACATCGAAGGCCGCGCTCTCGCCGCGCTGCACGCGCCGGACCAGTTCCAGATCCAGCTCCTGTGGTGTTTCAACATCGGCCATGAGGGGCCGCACTCCTGTCAGCCCAACCGACGTCGGGCAATGAGACTGCCAATCCCGGGAAAAGTTCAGTCGCCGATCACCTGGCGCCGCACCAGCTTTTAACCACCGTTCCGCTAGCGTCCCGGTCACTGGCCATGGATCCGGGGTCGCCACTCCCCAGCTATAGGGATTTGACGCGGGGGAAACAACCTCTGGATCATAGCCGCTTCTCCATACACAACCGGATGGAACGTCCATGCTCTCAGGCTTCGATGGTCTCCGCTTCAGCCACTGGCACCCCGAGATCCGCGATGACGGCGTGGTCGTGCTGTCACTGGATCGTCAGGACAGCAGTGTCAACGCCATGTCGCAGGACGTGCTGCTGGAGCTGGGCGACCTGCTCGAGCGCATCGCTCTGGACCCGCCCAAGGGCGTGGTCATCCAGTCGCTGAAGAAGGCCGGCTTCATCGCCGGGGCGGACCTGAAGGAGTTCCAGGAGTTCGACCGCCGCGGCACCGTGAACGACGCGATCCGCCGCGGCCAGTCCACCTACCAGAAGCTGGCCGAGCTGCCCTGCCCCACCGTGGCGGCCATCCACGGCCACTGCCTGGGCGGCGGCACCGAGCTGGCCCTGGCCTGCCGCTACCGCGTGGCCTCCAATGACAGCAGCACCCGCATCGGCCTGCCGGAGACCCAACTGGGCATCTTCCCGGGCTGGGGCGGCAGCGCGCGCCTGCCGCAGCTGGTGGGTGCACCGGCGGCGATGGACATGATGCTGACCGGGCGCACCCTGTCGGCCTCGGCCGCCCGCGGCATCGGCCTGGTCGACAAGGTCGTGGCACCGGCGGTGGTGCTCGATACCGCCGTGGCGCTGGCCCTGTCCGGCACCACCCGCCCGTTCAAGCAGCGCGCCACCGCCTGGGCCACCAACACCTGGCTGGCACGCAAGCTGCTGGCTCCGCAGATGGTCAAGCAGGTCGCACGCAAGGCCAAGAAGGACCAGTACCCGGCGCCGTACGCGCTGATCAGCACCTGGCAGCGCACCGCCGGCAAGCCGGTACAGGCGCGCCTGGACGCCGAGCGCCGCGCCGTGGTGAAGCTGGCCAGCACACCGACCGCGCGCAACCTGATCCGCATCTTCTTCCTGACCGAGCGCCTGAAGGGCCTGGGCAGCGGTGATGCCGGCATCCGCCACGTGCACGTGGTCGGCGCCGGCGTGATGGGTGGCGACATTGCCGCCTGGGCGGCCTACAAGGGCTTCGAGGTGACGCTGCAGGACCGTGAGCAGCGCTTCATCGACCCGGCCATGGAACGCGCGCAGGCGCTGTTCGCCAAGAAGGTGCGCGACGAGAGCAAGCGCCCGGCGGTGGCCGCGCGCCTGCGTGCCGACCTGGAAGGCAACGGCGTGGCCGAGGCCGACCTGGTCATCGAGGCGATCATCGAGAACCCGGAAGCCAAGCGTGCGCTGTACCAGACGCTGGAACCGAAGATGAAGCTCGATGCGCTGCTGACCACCAACACCTCGTCGATTCCGCTGGTGGAACTGCGCGACCACATCCAGCGCCCGGCCCAGTTCGCCGGCCTGCACTACTTCAACCCGGTGGCGCAGATGCCGTTGGTGGAAATCATCCACCACGATGGCATGGCGCCGGAGACCGAGCGCCGGCTGGCCGCCTTCTGCAAGGCGCTGGGCAAGTTCCCGGTGCCGGTGGCCGGCAGTCCGGGCTTCCTGGTCAACCGCGTGCTGTTCCCGTACATGCTGGAAGCGGCCACCGCCTATGCCGAAGGCATTCCGGGCCCGGTGATCGACAAGGCGGCGGTGAAGTTCGGCATGCCGATGGGCCCGATCGAGCTGATCGACACGGTGGGCCTGGACGTGGCCGCCGGCGTGGGCCGCGAGCTGGCACCGTTCCTGGGCCTGCAGATTCCGGCGGCGCTGCAGTCGGTCGACCCGGCCAAGCGCGGCAAGAAGGACGGCCAGGGCATCTACACCTGGGAAAACGGCCGGGCGAAGAAGCCGGACGTGGCGCGCGACTACCAGGCCCCGGCGGACCTGGAAGACCGGCTGATCCTGCCGCTGCTGAACGAGGCGGTGGCCTGCCTGCACGAAGGCGTGGTGGCCGATGCGGACCTGCTGGATGCGGGTGTGATCTTCGGTACCGGTTTCGCGCCGTTCCGCGGTGGTCCGATCCAGCACATCCGCGCGGTGGGGGCCGATGCGATCGTGGAGCGCCTGAAGGCGCTGCAGCAGCGCCACGGCGACCGTTTCGCCCCGCGCCCGGGCTGGGACAACCCGGTCCTGCGCGAACCGGTGGTGTGAGTATGTCGGCCGGGCCTGCGGCCCGGCACCCGCTGGATCCAAATCCAAATCCAAATCCAAAGCCAGAGCCGGAGCAACAGCCGGCTCTGGCTTTTCTGTTTGTTGGGCGGGGCGGTGTCGGGTTGCGGGGACGCCGTAAACCCGTCCCTGGGGGCTTGGCCGCGGCATCCATGCCGCGGACACCCCGCAACCCGACACCGCCCCGCCCCTGACAGCTTCCCGGTGACGGTGGGTGAATTCCGATTCCGGCAGGTGTCGACCTTGGCTGCCGCAGTAGATCCACGCCATGCGTGGATACGAGCGAAGCGACCGGCGTTTGATCTTGATTTTCTTTTTTCTTTTCCGTGGCTGACGCGCCCGGAAACTGTCGGGGGCCGGGCGGGTGGGTTGCGCAGGACCGTTGGCGCCATGGATGGCGCCATCGAGCCCCCACGGACGGGTTTACGGCGTGTCCTGCGCAACCCACCCGCCCGGCCCAATCACATGCCCCCATCCAGCAACACAGCCACGAGGGGCTGCGCCGTTGGCTGGAACAACCTGTTACCCGCATGGGGCATGTGCCCGCCACGACCGCATGCCATGCTGGCGCCCTTGATCCCTGCCAGCGAGAACGCCCGCATGACCACCATCATCGCCCCGCGCGTCCACGACATCGGCGGCCTGCAAGTGCGCCGCGCCGTGCCCACCCTGCAGGCCCGCAGCATCGGCTCGTTCGTGTTCGTCGACCAGATGGGGCCGGCGATCATGCACCCCGGCACCGCCATCGACGTGCGCCCGCACCCGCATATCGGCCTGGCCACCGTCACTTACCTGTGGTCCGGCGCCATCGGCCACCGCGATACGCTGGGCTCGGACCAGGTGATCCGCCCCGGCGACGTGAACTGGATGACCGCCGGCCGCGGCATCGCCCATTCCGAACGCACGCCGCCGCCGGACCGTGACCACGACAACCCGATCCACGGCATGCAGACCTGGGTCGCGCTGCCGAAATCGCACGAGGAAATCGAGCCGGCGTTCTACCACCATGCCGCCGCCACCCTGCCCGAGCAGCGCCGCAATGGTGCGTGGCTGCGCGTGATCGCCGGCCGTGCCTATGGCGAGGAGTCGCCGGTGAAGGTGTTCGCCGACACGCTCAACGTGGCCATCGACCTCGACCCGGACGCGGAGATCGACATCGACAACGGCCATCGCGAACGCGCGTTGTACATCCTTGAAGGCCAGGCGCAGCTGGATGGCGTGGACATCCCGGCCCAGCACCTGGTCATCCCCGAGGCCGGCGCCATTGGCCGCCTGCGCGCGAAGACGCCGGTGAAGGCGATGCTGTTCGGCGGCGAGCCGCTGGATGGCCCGCGCCACCTGTGGTGGAACTTCGTGTCCAGTTCGAAGGAACGCATCGAGCAGGCCAAGCACGATTGGGAAGCCGGTCGTTTCGGCACCATTCCCGGCGACGACAAGGAATTCATTCCGCTGCCGCAGTATTGAGGTCAACGGCAGTCGAGCAGGCTCGACTCCACGCATCGTATACGCGGCCATCACCTGCCGTGCACTCCAATGCGACCGCACGCATCCGCGCGCCTCACTGGAGTGCACGTCATGGGCATGGGCAAGCGATTGGCCGCCGAGTTCCTCGGCACGTGCTGGCTGGTACTGGGTGGTTGTGGCAGCGCGGTGCTGGCTGCGAAATTCGGCGGTGATGGCAACCCGCTGGGCATCGGTTTTCTTGGCGTTGCGCTGGCCTTCGGCTTGACCGTGGTCACCGGCGCGTACGCGTTCGGCCATGTCTCCGGCGCGCACTTCAACCCGGCCGTCAGTGTCGGCCTGTGGGCCGGTGGCCGTTTCCCGGCACGCGATCTGGTGCCCTACATCATTGCCCAGTGCGCGGGCGGCCTGCTGGCCGGCTTCATCCTGCTGCAGATCGCCTCCGGCGCGCCCGGCTTCGCCATCGACGGCAGCCAGGCGGGTGCATTCGCCAGCAACGGCTATGGCGTGCTCTCGCCGGGTGGCTACAGTGTGGCCGCCGCCTTCCTGTGCGAAGTCGTGCTGACGGCGGTGTTCCTGGTGGTCATCATGGGCGCCACCCACGGCAAGGCCCCAGCCGGCTTCGCCCCGCTGGCCATCGGCCTGGCCCTGACCCTGGTCCACCTGATCAGCATCCCGGTCACCAATACCTCGGTGAACCCTGCCCGCTCCACCGCCGTGGCCTTCTTCGCCGGCAGCGGCGCGACCAGCCAGTTGTGGCTGTTCTGGGTCGCACCGCTGCTGGGCGGCATGATCGGCGGGATGATCTACAAGTGGGTCGGCAACGACCACTGAGCACTGCCCCGGCCATTGCGGCCGAGCACGGGCCGCAATGGTTACGGTTGAAACCGCAATTTGTGCGATTGCTCACGTTCCGTTAAGGTCGGCTTGACCGTCCGTACACCTGCGGACGGCCCGGCATCCGGGGATGGGATGCCACGGCCGCCGGCAGCCCCGGCGGAGTCTTACGACACGCCACCTTGGGGGATGCATGAAGTTCGCGCCTGTTGTGTTGTCGAGCCTGCTGTTGGTCGCCGCCCAGGCCGCCGCGCAGGCCCCGGTCCAGTGCCCGTCGTTGCCGGCCAGCAGTGGCCTGCAGTGGCAGGAGCAGCCACAGTCCGGTTTCGTGGTGTGCCGCGCCGCGACCGAAGATGGCCGCGAGGTGCTGAGCCTGATGCTCAGCCAGCGCGACCCGGGCATTCCGTTGACCCGTTCGCTGCGCCAGGAAAAAGGCAGCTTCGGCGGTGAGTCGATGTACTGGTACCAGCCCGACCTGGGCGGTCAGCAGCCCCCGGGCTACGCCGAACGGCGCATCACCGTGGTCAAGCTCGACAAGGGCCGTTACGCGCAGATCGCGCTGTACCCGGGCAGCACCCAGGAACTGGGCAGCCTGCAGCAGTTGGCGCAGGGCATGAACCTGACCCCGTCGGCCGTGGCCGACGGACGCTGAGTGAACACGGGGATGACTGCCTTGCAGCATCCCCGCACGTCAACATCGAACGGTAGCGCCTCAGAACCGGCCTTCCTGGAAATCGACGAAGGCCTGCATCAATTCCTGCCGGGTGTTCATCACGAACGGACCATGGCGCATGACCGGTTCGCGCAGCGGACGGCCTGCCACCAGGATCAGGCGCGCGCCTTCGCGCCCGGCCGAGAGGTGCAGCTGCTCGCCACCACCCAGCACCGCCAGTTCCTGGCGCGCCACGTCGCGCGCTGCGTCCTGCTCACCCACCGTCACCGCGCCTTCGAAGACGTAGGCGAAGGCGTTGTGCCCTTCCGACAGCGTATAGGTCCAGGCGCAGTCGGCGGCCAGTTCGATGTCCAGATACAGCGGATCGGTGGCCGGCTGGGTGATCGGGCCGACCGTGCCGTCGACGGTTCCGGCGATCACCTTCACCTGCACGCCCGCCGCCGGCTGCACCACCGGAATGCGCTCGGGCGCGAATTCCTGGTACTTCGGGTCGGTCATCTTCTCGCGCGCCGGCAGGTTCACCCACAGCTGGAAGCCGCGCATGCGCCCGCTTTCCTGCTCGGGCATTTCCGAGTGGACCAGGCCGCGGCCAGCGGTCATCCACTGCACGCTGCCCGGGGTCAGCAGGCCTTCGTTGCCGTGGTTGTCGCGGTGGCGCATGCGCCCGTCGAGCATGTAGGTGACGGTCTCGAAGCCACGGTGCGGGTGTTCCGGGAAGCCGGCGATATAGTCCTCGGCACGGTCGGTACCGAACTCGTCCAGCAGCAGGAACGGGTCAAGATCCGGCAGCGTCGGGCCGCCGATGACACGGGTCAGGCGCACGCCGGCACCGTCGGAGGTGGGCATGCCACGGATGGTGCGCTGCACGCGGACCGGTTCGGGAAGGCTCATGGCGACTCCTGTTGGATGGATGCCCGTGAAGATGGACGCCGCACGCCGCAACGCCAATGGCCGGCGCCGCAACCGATTGTTCCATCACTGGTGTTCGCTGCGCGTCATGTCCGCCGCGCGGCGGCGCCTGCGTTGTGTTCGACCAAAGTACTACCGCAGAAAGGTTCCGTACCGATTGACCGTGCACAGGTCACGCGGGACCCTTTGAACATCTTTCCGGGAGAGAGCACCTCATGAAAGGGTTTTCCAAAATAGGCTGGGCGGCCCTCGCCCTGCTGGGCGCGTTCTGTCTGGGCACCGTGGCCCTGCGCCGCGGTGAACACATCAACGCCTTGTGGATCGTAGTCGCAGCGGTTTCGCTGTACCTGGTGGCGTACCGCTTCTACAGCCTGTTCATCGCCAACAAGGTGATGCAGCTCGACCCGACCCGGGCGACCCCGGCGGTGATCAACAACGATGGCCTGGACTACGTCCCGACCAACAAGCACGTGCTGTTCGGCCACCACTTCGCCGCCATCGCCGGCGCCGGCCCGCTGGTCGGCCCGGTGCTGGCCGCGCAGATGGGCTACCTGCCCGGCCTGCTGTGGCTGGTGGTGGGCGTGGTGCTGGCTGGCGCAGTGCAGGACTTCGTGGTCCTGTTCCTGTCCAGCCGCCGCAACGGCCGTTCACTGGGTGACCTGGTGCGTGAGGAAATGGGCCAGGTACCCGGCACCATTGCCCTGTTCGGTGCCTTCCTGATCATGATCATCATCCTGGCGGTGCTGGCGATGGTGGTGGTGAAGGCACTGGCCGAGAGTCCGTGGGGCATGTTCACGGTGATCGCGACGATGCCCATCGCGATCCTGATGGGCGTCTACATGCGCTACATCCGCCCCGGCAAGATCGGCGAAATCTCGGTGGTCGGCCTGATCCTGCTGCTGGCTGCGATCTGGTTCGGCGGCAAGGTGGCAGCCGACCCGACCTGGGGCCCGGCCTTCACCTTCACCGGCACCCAGATCACCTGGATGCTGATCGGCTACGGCTTCGTCGCCTCGGTGCTGCCTGTGTGGCTGCTGCTGGCCCCGCGCGATTACCTGTCCACCTTCCTGAAGATCGGCACGATCATCGCCCTGGCCATTGGCATCCTGGTGGTCATGCCGGAACTGAAGATGCCGGCACTGACCCAGTTCGCCGCCAGTGGCGACGGCCCGGTGTGGAAGGGCGGCATGTTCCCGTTCCTGTTCATCACCATCGCCTGCGGCGCGGTGTCCGGCTTCCACGCACTGATTTCCTCGGGCACCACGCCCAAGCTGCTGGCCAATGAAGCGCACATGCGCTACATCGGCTACGGCGGCATGCTGATGGAATCGTTCGTGGCGGTGATGGCGCTGGTGGCGGCCTCGATCATCGATCCGGGCATCTACTTCGCGATGAACAGCCCGGCCGCGGTGATCGGTGCCGATGCGGCGTCGGCGGCGCACTTCATCACCAACACCTGGGGCTTCACCATCAGCCCGGAACAGCTGACCGCCACGGCGGCGGCCATCGGTGAACCGACCATTCTGCACCGTGCCGGTGGCGCACCGACGCTGGCGGTAGGTATCGCGCAGATCCTGCACGAGGCGATCCCGAGCAGCAGCGACGCGATGATGGCCTTCTGGTACCACTTCGCCATCCTGTTCGAAGCATTGTTCATCCTCACCGCAGTGGATGCCGGTACGCGTGCCGGCCGCTTCATGCTGCAGGACCTGCTGGGCAACTTCATTCCGGCACTGAAGAAGACCGAGTCGTGGACGGCCAACATCATCGGCACCGCCGGCTGCGTGGCACTGTGGGGCTACCTGCTGTACACCGGCGTGGTCGATCCGTTCGGTGGCATCCAGACGCTGTGGCCGCTGTTCGGCATCTCCAACCAGATGCTGGCCGGTATCGCGCTGATGCTGGGTACGGTGGTGCTGTTCAAGATGAAGCGTGACCGCTATGCATGGGTGACCGCGCTGCCAGCGGTGTGGCTGCTGATCTGCACTACCTACGCCGGCTTCATCAAGATCTTCGACAGCAACCCGGCGCAGGGCTTCCTGGCGCAGGCACACAAGTTCCAGGCGGCCATCGCCAGCGACACGATCACCGCGCCGGCCAAGTCGGTGGCGCAGATGCAGCAGATCGTGGTCAACGCCTACGTCAACACCGGCCTGACCGCGCTGTTCCTGCTGGTGGTTGCTGCGGTGCTGGTGTATTCGATCAAGACCATCCTGGCGGCGCGCCGCAACCCGCAGCGGACTGACCGCGAGACCCCGTACGTGGCGCTGAAGCCGCACGAAATGGTGGATCTGTAATGAGCACTCAACTGGTTCCCGTCGGCCAGTACCAGACGCACCGCCGCATCTGGCGGCGTCTGGTGCAGACCGCACGGCTGTGCTGTGGGATTCCGGATTACGACAACTACGTCCGGCACATGCTGGAAAAGCATCCGGACCAGCAACCGATGGACTACAAGACGTTCTTCCGCGAACGCCAGGAAGCGCGGTACGGCGGTCGCAACGGCGGTCGCTGCTGCTGAGGTTCCAAGGTGGGTGCCGGGCTTGCAGCCCGGCGCCCGCAGAGGCCGGAGCAACTGCAACTGCAACTGCAACTGCAAGAGCGTCGGCTCTGGGTTTCTGTTTGTTTGGCGGGCGGTGTCGGATTGCCGGTGACGGCGAGACACATGCGGGGTCAGATCCGTTTTCCGAAGGAAGACGGATCTGACCCCATTTTGTTTATCGACATCTGACAGATTTCATCCACGCATGGGGTGGATCTACTGGCCACCGGCCAACTGTCGAAGGCGGGGTACTGTGGGTTTGCGGGGTGTGAGCCGCATGGATGCGGCGACCAAGGCTACATGGACGTACTTGCGCCGTCCCCGCAAACCCACAGTACCCCGCCAACCCACAGGAAGCCTGCCTTTGCCATTGCTTTGGCTTGCAAGCTTCAGCGGGTGCCGGGCGCCGCCCGGCTGGCCCCGTCAGCCGGTGGCCATCCACTTCAGGATCAGGCCGGTGACATACGCCAGGCCGGTACCGGTGGCATAGCCCACCGTGCCCAGCAGCACGCCCACCGGTGCCAGCGAAGGATGGAACGCCGCCGCCACCACCGGGGCCGACGCCGCCGCACCGATGTTGCCCTGCGAGCCGATGGCAAAGAAGAACAGCGGCGCGCGCAGCAGCTTGGCCACGATCCACAGCACCAGCACATGGACCGACATCCAGATCGCTCCCAGCAGGAACAACCACGGGCGATCCAGAAGCGACAGCAGGTTCATCTGCATGCCGATGCAGGCAATGAGGAAGTACAGGAAGACCGTCCCCAACCGCGACGCACCGGCCGCTTCCAGCCGACGTGCGCGGGTGAAGCTCAGGCCCAGGCCCATCGCGGTGGACAACAGGATGACCCATACGAACTGGCTGTCCAGGCTGAACTGGCTGGCCCAGCTGACATTGGCCTTGAACCAGCCGGCCAGCGGCGCGGCGATGGCGTGCGCCAGGCCCACGCCGCCCAGCGCCACGCCGACGATGACCATCAGGTCGGTCATGCTCGGAATGCGCGCATTCTGCGCATCGTAGGCACTGATGCGCGCCTTCATCTCGTCGATTGCGCGGGTATCGGCACCGTTGCGGGTATCGATCTGCTGCGCGCGGTTGGCCAGGAACAGCAGGATGGCCATCCACAGGCTGGCGCAGGCGACGTCGACCACCGCGAACTGGCCGAAGGTGGTGGCATCGGTGCCGAACACTTCACGCATGGCCACCATGTTGGCGCCGCCGCCGATCCAGCTGCCCGCCAGCGCGGCCATGCCTGCCCAGGTATCGCCGGCCACCGTTTCCGGGTGGATCAGCTTCATGACCTGGAAGGAGACGATGGCGCCGAGCATGATGCCGGCGGTACCGGCACAGAACACGATCAGCAGCTTCGGGCCAAGCTTGGCGATGCCCTTGAGATCGATCGACAGGGTCAGCAGGACCAGTGCGGCCGGCAGCAGCACATCGCGGGCCACCGGGTTGTACAGCGCGGTGTTGTGGCCATCGATGATGCCGGCCGTGTTGTAGATGGCGGGAATGAAATAGCACAGCAGCAGGGCCGGCACCCAGGCGAAGATCTTCTTCAGCAGCGGGGTCGGGCCGCTGGCGGCCCAGAAGATCAGGGCGAGCGTGGCAGCAATCAGGCCCAGGCCAACAATGTCGTTGCTGATCAGGGCGGTAGCGGGTTCGGTCGGCATGGGATCCTCTGTCGATCGAAAGGGCGGAAAAAAAACGCCGCAGGATGCGGCGTTGCCCGAGATTAACATCGCCTTCACGCCGGGTCATGCTGCGCCGCTTGCCGCGCTCGGGTCTCCTGAGCAGAATCGGAACATCCTCAACGGCGCATCGCCATCGGAGCGGGTCATGCAACTGGGTGCCTTTTCGGTCAGCCTGTCAGTGAAGGATCTGGCCGCTTCGCGCGCGTTCTACGAGGCACTCGGCTTCGTGGCTACCGGCGGTGATGCTTCCCGCAACTGGCTGGTGCTGCGCAACGATGGCATCGTGATCGGCCTGTTCCAGGGCATGTTTGAAGGGAATCTGCTGACTTTCAACCCGGGCTGGGACCAGTACCGGCAGGAGCTTGGCGAGTTCGAGGATGTGCGGGAGCTGCAGGCCGCCCTTGACGCCCAGGGCATCGAGCTGTCGGCGCGCACCGATCCTGACGGCGAAGGTACCGGCTACTTGCAGCTGGCCGACCCCGATGGCAACGTGATCCTGATCGACCAGCACGTGGAGCGCCCGCTCCGGTAGGCGTCGACCTTGGTCGACGTAATGCCTGCCAACCAAGGTTGGCATCTACCGGGGCGAAGGCATGCCAACCAAGGTTGGCATCTACGGTCAGCCGGGACGCGACGCGCCGAAGTCGAGCGTGACCAACGTGCCGCGCGGCTGCACAGGCTGCAGCTGCAGGGTCCAGCCCAGGTGCTCGCACAGGCGGGCAATCAGGTCCAGGCCGATGCCACCGCGGTCGGCGCGCTCCCCCCTGGCCATGCGTGCATGGATGGCGGCGATCTCCTCCGGTGCCATGCCATGGCCCGGGTCCTGCAGGGTCAGTACCGCCTGCGGGCTCAGCTGCAGCTGGATGTGGCCACGCCCGCTGTTCTCGATGGCATTGCGCAGCAGGTTGCCGATCGCGGCCTGTACCACCGCCAGCGGCGCGATGATGTCCACCGGTGCGGCCTGGATGCCGATGCTCAGATCCTTGTCACCCAGCAGGTGGCGATGGTCATCGACGATCTCCGGCAGCAGCTGGTCCAGTGCGATGCGCTCGGCGCGCGCGGCCAGCCGGGCCGGATCGCGGGCCAGCACCAGCAGCAGCTCGATCAGCTGCTCCACGCCCTGTGCGGTGCGCAGCACGCGCTGCATCTGCTGGCGCGCACGCTCTGGCAGGCCCGGCTGTTCCAGGGCCAGCTCGGCCGCGCCGGTGATCACCGCGATCGGGGTGCGCAGTTCATGGCTGGCGGTACTGATGAACACCCGCTCGCGCTCGACGAACTGCTCGTTGCGGTCCAGGTAGTCGTTGAGCGCATCGGCAATCGTGTGCAGTTCCGAACTGCCACGCGGGTCGACGTCGATGCGCTGGCCCTGATCGCCCGGCCGCAATGCGCCGATGCGCTGGGCGAGCAGGCTGAGCGGGCGCACCACCCGTTCCATGCCGAAGGAGGCCATCAGCACGGTGACGAACACCATGATGATGCCGGCCAGCATCACCCAGCGCGTGGCGAACTGTTCGAGGTCGTGGAAATCGGAGATGTCCAGTGCCAGCGCCACCCGCCCCATCGCGCCGGTGTCACGCACCATCACCGCGGTCTCGCGCTCGCCCACCATCACCCCGTCATGCAGGCCAGGATGCAGGTCGCGCAGGGTCGCAGGCATGTCCGCTTCATCAAAACGGTACAGGCTGAGGGTGTCCGAATCCTGCCAGTGGTACTGCGGCTCGCGCTCTGTGTGCTCGACGATGCTGTCCAGTTCGGAATTGAGCAGCGCGCGCCAGGCGGCATGCTCGGCGTGCTCGTGCACGTAGTTGCCCACGCTGAACACCGCCAGCGAGATCAGCGCCAGATAGCCCAGCAGCCAGCCGATCACGCGCCGGTACAGCGGGCCCGGCTTACGCGCCCTCTTCATCGGTGCCACTGCCTGCATTGCCGCTGACCGCCAACCGGTAGCCCACGCGCGGCAGGGTATGGATCAGCTTGTCGTTGAAAGGGCCATCCACGCTGCGGCGCAGCTCGTAGACGTGTGAACGCAGCAGGTCGCCATCGGGCGGCTCGTCGCCCCACAGGGCGAATTCCAGCTGCTGGCGGGTCACCGCGCCGGGGCTGGCCCGCATCAGCACCTCCAGCAGCTTGCGGCAGGCCGGGTACAGGTGCAGCGCCTGGCCGCCGCGCTGGGCTTCCAGGGTGGCCAGGTCCAGCACCAGGTCGGCCACCTGCAAGCGCTTGCGCGGGTTGCGCCCTTGTGCGCGCAGCAGCAGGGCCTCCAGCCGCACTTCCAGTTCGGGCAGGGCGAAGGGCTTGGTCAGGTAGTCATCGGCGCCGGCGCGGAACCCGGCAATCTTGTCCGGCAGCTCATCGCGGGCGGTCAGCATGATCACCGGCACCTCCGAACCCTGGTCCGCGCGCAGGCGGCGCAGCACTTCCGGCCCTTCCATGCGCGGCAGCATCCAGTCCAGGATGACCGCGTCGTAGGGCTGGCTGCCGGCCAGGTGCAGGCCGGTGATACCGTCGGGGGCCACGTCCAGCACGTGCCCGCGCGACTCGAAATAGTCGAACAGGTTGGCCACCAACTGGCGGTTGTCCTCGATCACCAACAGGCGCATGCACGGAATGTCCACGGAAGTCCGTACCATGGTAGCGCTGCCCATGTCGGAATGCGGTCGCCCTGCGCCCAGCTCCGACGCCTTTCCCACGCCTCGATCCCCACAATGGCCGTTTTGTCCCCGGAGCCCGCTGTGCCCGTAGCCCTGCCCCGCCGCTGGTTCCTGCCCCTGCTGTGGGTGCTGATGATCGTCTCGCTGGGCGCCGGCATCGGCCTGCGCCAGCCGCAGCCGCCGGACGAGCCGCGTTTCGTGCTGGCTGCGCGGACCATGGTTGAAAGCGGGCAATGGCTGCTGCCGCACCGTGGCAGCGAGCTTTACGCTGAAAAGCCACCGGTGTTCATGTGGCTGCAGGCGGTGGCCCACCAGCTGGTCGGCAGCTGGCAGTGGTCGTTCCTGCTGCCCTCGCTGCTGGCAGCCCTGCTCAGTCTGTGGCTGGTTTCCGACCTCGCCCGCCGGCTGTGGTCGCCACGGCATTCGCTGTACGCCATGGCGGCGCTGTTCTGCACACTACAGTTCGGGCTGATGGCCAAGCGCGCGCAGATCGACATGGTGCTGGTGGGGATGACCACGGTAGCCCTGTGGGGCCTGCTGCGCCATCTGGCCGAACGCCGCAACCTGCCGGCGCTGTGGCTGGCCGGCTTCGCCGCAGGCCTGGGCACGGTGACCAAGGGCGTGGGCTTCCTGCCGCTGCTGATGGTGCTGCCGTGGTTCGGCTGGTGGCTGTACCAGCGCCGCCGCGGATACGCCGCGCCCGGTCCGCACCCGGCCACCCTGCTGTGGCTGCTGCCGGCGTTCCTGCTGGGTGTGGCCGTCTGGCTGGCACCGCTGGGCTGGGCCCTGCTGCACGAACCGAGCGCATCGCTGCAGTCGTATGCGCACGAGCTGCTGTTCAAGCAGACCGGCACCCGTTACGCCAACGCCTGGCACCACCGGCAGCCGGTCTGGTACTACCTGCAGGTGATCCTGACCCTGTGGCTGCCCGGCAGCCTGCTGCTGCCGCTGCTGGCCAGGCCCTGGTGGCGCCGTCTGCGCCGCGGCGACCGCCGCCAATGGCTGCTGCTGGGCTGGGCCCTGCTGGTGCTGGTGTTCTTCAGTGCCAGCCCGGGCAAGCGCGAGGTCTACGTGCTGCCGATGCTGCCGGCGATGGCGCTGGCTGCGGCGGCGCTGTTGCCCTGCCTGCTGCGCCGGCTGTGCGTGCGGCGTTACCTGTTCGGCTACAGCCTGGTACTGATGTTTGCTACCGGCACGCTGGGCGTGATGATGATGACCGACAGCCACTGGGTACAGGCGCAGCTGGCACGGCGGGCGATGCCCGATTCGCTGCTGCCCACGCTGGGCAATGGCCTGCTGGTCTTCGCCATTGCCGTAGCCACCCTGGCGGTCTGGCTGCGTGTACGTCGTGCCGCGCTGCTGGTGCTGCTCACCCACGGCATGCTGTGGATGCTGTACGGCCTGGTGCTGATGCCCACGCTGGATCCCTACGCCTCGGCATCGGCGCTGATGCAGCGGGTCGGCAAGCGGATCGGTCCGGATGCCGAACTGGCCCTCGTGGCCTGGCGCGAACAGAACCTGCTGCAGGCCGACCGGCCGGTGCGCGAGTTCGGCTTCAAGCGCCCCTGGGCCGAGCAGTGGCACGATGCCGGCCCGTGGCTGGGCGAGGCTCCGGACAAGCGTTGGGTGCTGGTGCTGGACAAGGCCATGAGCCCCTGCGTGGATCCGGCCCAGGTCATCGACATCGGCATCGCCAACCGGAACCGCTGGCAACTGCTTCCTGGCACCGCCTGGGACGCCAGCTGCCATGCCGAACGTGCCGGTGCATCGGAAGAAGAAGACTGAACGCTGGCTCGCGCCGGGGCTGCGTTAACCCGGCGCGAACAGATGTACGACCCTTCTCCGACATGAAGGTGACGAGCATGGCCGCGGATTCCTGCCATGGCCCCTTCCCGCATGCCCGCTCGTCCCCTTGTCCCGGCCCTTGCCCTCACCCCTTCGTGGCTGGCATCGCGATTCGCTCTGACGCATCTGCTGCTGCCACTGGCCGTCGGCCTGCCGTTGTTCGTCCTGTTGATGGGCTTCGGTGGTGACCAGTGGCTGGCCGACCATCTGTTCCGTTGGGAAGGTGGCCACTGGGCGCTGCAGGACGCCTGGCTGACCCGCGCGGTCGTGCACAAGGGCGGCAAGTGGCTGAGCACGGCAGCGGCACTGGTGGCGATGCTGCTGTGCTTCCACCATTGGCGCCGCTGCCGCGACCGCACCCTGCGCTGGGCACTGCTGTACGTGGTGGTTGCGATGGCGCTGGGGACCGGGGTGATCTCGTTGCTCAAGGCCGTCGTGCCGATGGACTGCCCCTGGGACCTGCTGCGCTACGGCGGCCACCAGCCCTTCATCGGCCTGTTCAACAGCCGCCCGCACGACATGGGTGCACCGGCCTGCTTCCCGGCCGGCCACGCCAGCGCCGGCTATGCCTGGGTCTGCCTGTACTTCTTCGCCCTGCTCTGGCGCCCGGCGTGGCGTTGGGCCGGGCTGGGGATCGGCCTCGGCAGCGGGCTGGTGTTCGGCATCAGCCAGCAGCTGCGGGGTGCCCATTTTCTTTCGCATGACGTTGCCACGGCGCTGATATGTTGGCTGCTGTCGCTGGGCCTGTTCCTGTTGACCCAACGCCTGGTGTCGCGCAGCACGCTGGAACGTCCGAGCCGCCAGGAGGCAGGCGCATGAGTGCATCGGTCCAACGTTCGTTCCGCCTGCCGGCGCTGGCCAGCCTTCGCCGCTGGCGTCCGCAGCTGTCCACCGAAGCGCTGATCGCGCTGACCAGCCTGTTCTTCGCCGTGGCCGGCAACGGCCTGTTCTGGCACAGCGCCATGGCCAGCCACCCCGGCAGCCTGCGCTATGCGCTGTCGCTGTTCCTGCTGCTGCTCGGCGCGCACGGCGTGCTGCTGGGCATCCTGGTATGGCGCTGGAACGCCAAGGTGGTGACCAGCGTGCTGCTGCTGGTGACCGCCTTGGCGGCGCACTACATGAGCCAGTTCCACATCTACCTGGATGCGGACATGCTGCGCAACGTGCTGGCCACCGACCCGAAGGAAAGCCGCGAGCTGATGACGGCCTCGCTGGTCTGGCCGATGCTGCTGCTGGCGGTGCTGCCGATGGTGCTGCTGTGGCGGGTGGAACTGCGCCGCCGCAGCTGGGGCCGCACGCTGCTGTGGCGCGTGGGCTTTCTGCTGGTAGCGGCGGTCACTGCGGTGGGTGGCGCACTGATTTCGTTCCAGGATGTGTCGGCGCTGATGCGCAACCAACGCGAAGTGCGCTACCTGGCCACCCCGGCCAACGTGCTGCTGGGCATGCCGCGTGCGCTGCGCAGCGACAACCCGGTGCAGCGCGCGCCGAAGCTGCCGATCGGCACCGATGCCAAGGCCACCCCGCGCGCGCCGACCAGCAAGCCACGACTGCTGGTGATCGTGATGGGCGAAACCGTGCGTGCGCAGAACTGGGGCCTCAACGGCGGGCGCAACACCACTCCGGAACTGGCGCAGGCGCCGGTGATCAATTTCCCCGACATGCATTCGTGCGGCACCAGCACCGAGGTCTCGCTGCCCTGCATGTACTCGCCGTGGGGCCGTCACGACTACGACGAGAAGAAGATCCGCGCGCACCAGTCGCTGCTGCACGTACTGAACCGCGCCGGCGTCACGCCGCTGTGGCGTGACAACCAGTCCGGCTGCAAGGGCGTGTGCGAGGGCCTGGACTTCCAGTCGCTGTCCGACGCGACCACCCCGGGCCTGTGTGCCGATGGCCGCTGCATGGACGAGATCCTGCTGCAGGACCTGGCTGCGCAGGTACGTGCCAGGCCGGGCGACCGGGTGGTGGTGCTGCACCAGCTGGGCAACCATGGCCCGGCCTACTTCGAGCGCTACCCGGCCGCCTTCGCGCGCTTCAAGCCGACCTGCGATACGCGTGACATCGGCCGCTGCTCGCGCGAGGAGATCACCAACAGCTACGACAACGCCGTGCTGTACACCGACCACTTCCTGAGCAGGACGATCGGCACGCTGCAGGGTCTGCAGGATTACGACACCGCGATGATCTACCTGTCCGACCACGGCGAATCGCTGGGTGAGAAGGGCCTGTTCCTGCATGGCGTGCCGTACGCGATCGCCCCGGCCGAGCAGACCAGTGTGCCGATGACGATGTGGTTCTCGCCGGGCTTCGCCCGCAGCCGCGGGCTGGACCTGCAGTGCCTGCGCAAGCGTTCGGCGGCGTACACCGACCATGACAACCTGTTCCCGTCGGTGCTGGGGCTGATGCAGGTGAAGACGGCACTGTACGAACGCGACCGCGACCTCTTCGCCAGCTGCGAGAGCTGAGGGATGGCTTTCGGGCAGGGCTTGCAGCCCTGCACCTGCTGACGTCAACGTCAAAAGCCGGTTTGCTGAGGGTTGGCGGGGTGGTTCCGGTTGAGAGGGACGCCGTAAATACGTCCATGTAGGCTCGGTCGCCGCATCCATGCGGCTCACGCCCCCTCAACCGGACCCACCCCGCCTTCGACAGTTTTCCGCGATCTGCCGGAACGGCATTCTGTTCTGGTGGGTGTCGACCTTGTCTGGTAGGTGTCGACCTTGTCTGGTAGGTGTCGACCTTGGTCGACACAGTAGAGCCACGCCATGCGTGGATGATTTCATTCGATACCTGACAGATTTCATCCACGCATGGCGTGGATCTACTGGCTCCGACCCCATTTGAATATCGATATGTGACAGATGTGTCGACCAAGGTCGACACCTACCAAAAGCAGCGCATCGCCGTTGCCAACAGCCGCGTGAACCTGTCGAAGGCGGGGCACTGTGGGTTTGCGGGGTGTGAGCCGCATGGATGCGGCGACCAAGCCCCCATGGACGGGTTTACGGCGTCCCCGCAAACCCACAGTGCCCCGCCATCCC
>NZ_DASQCB010000013.1:0-241888 GCF_035634915.1 Stenotrophomonas sp. | reverse complement strand
GCCTTCGCGATCAGCCATCTCCTTTGCCTCCCGCGTGAGTTCCAACGCGTCCTTGAGCTGGCCATTGAAGCGGGTGGTGACCATCCCGAGGTCGATGGCGCCGTCCGTCAGCGGCTGGCGGTCAAACTCGGTGCCGCGATGGGCGACGACGTAATCGCCGGTTTCCACGTTTTTGTAGATTGTGCCTTGGTAGCCGCTGGGCATGTCCACGTGTTTGACGGCAACAAATTTCTCTCCGCCAGCCTCGATTTCTTTAGGGGCTCCATTGCGTTCGAACTGAGGCGGCAAATATGTTGCGTCTGACAGGTCGGCACTGGCGTTCTTGCTCATTTCATTCCTTCCTTGGCGCTTATGGCGATCTTGTAAGAGAAGTACTTGCTGCGTTGAGCTTCAGGGACGGTCCTGCCGAATCTCGACGTCGGAATGCTGTCTGCCGGGGATGCGCTGCCATCAATGGCCAATGGCTGGATGTTCTTGCTTGAATATCTTGTCTCGGTCCCGGCGTTCACGGTGGTCGAGATCGTGAAGTACGTCGCAGGTCGGGTGGCGTTCGTTTTCAGTGCTGCGCCGACGAGGACTATTTCCCAGTCGCAGGGGCCTCTCCCGTAGTAGTCGAGATTGAGGATGCCGTCGCGGAAGTATGTTCCTTTTTAGGTGGTTGGATTGATTTTCTTCAGCGGAATATCGAGTGAGTGCTTGTCGATGCCATAACGGACACCTTCGAAGTTGTCGATGGGAGGCAGGCAATCATTTGTGATCTTATAGGTTACGTACGCACCTGCTGGGTAAATATCCTCCGGCGCATCATGCGTAGTGACCACCACTTCATACGCCTCCTTCGGCGAAGGGTTGGCCTCATACGGCGGCGGCGTGCGCTCTTTGCTCCCACACGCGGTCAGCAGCGGCAGTGATGCCAGGAGTAGAGGGCAGAGCGCGCGGCAGGCAACACGTGCGCTGATTCGATGTCCGTCGAGTTCCATCATCAACCGGTCCAGCATCCTTGAATGTCTCCACAATACGGCTGGGGATGGATGGCTATCAAATCGACAAGGCCCTAATCAGGATTCTGTGATGGAAATCACATGATTAAGTCTTGGCTCGGATCCAAGCGCCAATACCTGTCGGTCAAATGCGTCAGTGGCGCGATCGCAACCAACTCAGCCGATGTCGTATTCGCCTCGGTCGAGCCTCTTCGCGACCGCAACGTATGCATATGTGGGGCGGTTCTGCTCCCTGTCTGCAGTGGCCACGATCTCGATGCGGGGAAATACTGCTGGCGCGGTGCGGATAATCGGCGTAATGCTGTTCGCCTGTCAGGCAGGGGTCGTCTGACATGACGCCATGCTTATCAGGAGAAGGAGTTCCATGAAGATGTTCCGCACTGCCCCGTTGTGTTTCGCACTGGCCACTAGCCTGATCTCCGCCACCGCGATGGCGGCCAGCGAACAGGTGTTGATGCCCAGGTTCGATGGCTACGTCAAAGCCTTTGAGGCGTCTGATCCGGGCTCCGGCGACATCTCCGAGTACGTGCCTGAAGGCCAGACCGTGAAGGACTGGACCGACATGGTCACCGTCAACAGCGCCCCCGGTTCCGCCGCCGCCACGCCCCGCGAATTCCTCGGCATCATCGAAGCAGGCTGGCGCATGGCCTGCCCGGATACGCAGGCCAACTGGCTGGGAGAAGGCGAGGAGGGAGGCCGCCCGGTGGCGGTGCTGATGTTGGGGTGCCCGCGCAACCCGGGTACGGGCAAGCCGGAATTCACCTGGATCAAGGGTATCCAGGGCCTGCAGGGATTCCACACCGTGCAGAAGTCCTTTCGCGCCGAGCCGGCGGAGGCCGATGTGGTGACCTGGGTCAGATGGCTGCGCGGGGTCACCCTCTGCGGCAACGGCAAAGCGCCGGACTGCGTACCGGCAGCGCCCTGATAACCACGGGTACGGACGTCATCACCACACGCGTTCAGCACCGCCGGACGGCTGCCCTATGGTGGCCGTTTCCCGGATGGAGTCAGGTGCAATGAGCGACCCGCAGTGGCAACTGGAAACCCTGGCCGTGCACGGCGGCTACCGGCCCGACCCGACCACGCGTGCAGTGGCGGTGCCGATCTACCAGACCGTGGCCTACGCCTTCGATGACACCCAGCATGGCGCGGACCTGTTCGACCTGAAGGTGCCGGGCAACATCTACACCCGCATCATGAACCCCACCACCGACGTGCTGGAACAGCGCCTGGCCGCGCTGGAAGGCGGTATCGGTGCGCTGGCGCTGGCTTCAGGCCAGGCGGCGATCACCTATGCCATCCAGACCATCGCCGAGGCCGGCGACAACATCGTGGCCGCCAGCGCGCTGTATGGCGGCAGCCTCAATCTGCTGGCACATACGCTGCCGCAGTCCGGCATCACCGCGCGCTTCGCCGATCCGGCGGACCCTGCTGCGTTCGCTGCGCTCATCGACGAACGCACCAAGGCCGTGTTCGTCGAGTCCATCGGCAACCCGCGCGGGAATGTCACCGACATCGCCGCCATCGCCGAGGTGGCGCATGCCGCCGGCGTGCCGCTGATCGTCGACAACACCGTGGCCACGCCCTTCCTGCTGCGCCCGTTCGAGCACGGCGCCGACATCGTGGTGCATTCGCTGACCAAGTACCTGGGCGGCCACGGCACCAGCCTGGGGGGCGCGATCATCGATTCGGGGCGCTTCGACTGGGCCGCGCAGCGCACGCGCTTTGCCCGCCTCAACGAACCGGATCCCAGCTACCACGGCGTGGTCTACACCGAAGCGCTGGGGCCGGCAGCTTATATCGGCCGCGCGCGGGTGGTGCCGCTGCGCAACACCGGCGCGGCGCTGTCGCCGTTCAACGCCTTCCTGATCCTGCAGGGCATCGAAACCCTGGCCCTGCGCATGGAGCGGATCAACGCCAATGCGCTGGCCGTGGCGCAGTACCTGCAGGCGCACGCCAAGGTGGCCTGGGTCCGCTATGCAGGCCTGGCTGAAGATCCCGAACATGCTGCTGCCCGGCGCTATCTGGGCGGGCATGGCTCGGGCGTGCTGACCTTTGGTCTGCCCGGAGGTCGCGAGGCAGGGGCGCGTTTCCTGGATTCGCTGAAGCTGTTCACCCGGCTGGTCAACCTGGGCGATGCGAAGTCGCTGGCCACGCATCCGGCCTCGACCACGCACCGCCAGTTGAATGCCGAAGAACTGGCGCGTGCCGGTGTCAGCGAGGACACCGTGCGCCTGTCGATCGGCATCGAGCACATCGACGATCTGCGCGCCGATCTGGAGCAGGCCCTGGCCGCCGCCTGATAGCCAGCGGCTTGGTTGTCATCGCCAGCGGCGATCACCACGCAGCGCAGGATGCGCTACGGTGGAACTGCCTCTCCAAGGCGTGGAAGAACTGGCAATCCCCAGCAGTACAGATCCCCGACGGGTGCGGGCCCGCCGGGGATTTTTTTTGTGTGCGGACGGATCCGACCCCATCAGACCGTCAGCATGGGGTCAGAGCCCGTTGTACAGCAACGGGATCCGATCCCGCGGACACCCCTCACACCACCGGGATGCTGTGCTGCCCCAGGTTCCGGTACGGCGGCGTCGACATGATCATCTCCGCCAGCGAATAGGCCAGTTCGCGCTCGGCCATCACCGTGCCATCGGCACCGTGCTCCAGCAGATGCTTCACTTCCGCATCGCTGTGCGCGCGCGCCAGCAGGGTCAGTTCCGGGTTGATCGCGCGCAGCTTGGCCAGCGCCTCACCGGCTTCCAGCGGCTGCGGAATGGCCAGCACCGCGATCTTCGCCCGTTCCGGATGGGCCTCGGCCAGCACCCGGTCAGCGGCGGCACTGCCGCGGATGGCCGCCAGCCCCCTGGCGTGCGCCTGCTCGACATGTTCCTTGTTGTCGTCGATCACCAGCACCGGCACGCCACGATCGCGCAGCACCTGGGCCAGCTCGCTGCCGACGCGGCCGTAGCCGATGACGATGGCGTGGTCGTGCAGGTCGCGCGAGGGGCCGGTGGCCTCTTCCGGTTCGGCCGCCTGCGGCGACTGCTCCTGCTTGGCCTGCCAGCGGTCCAGCAGGCCGAACACCAGCGGGTTGAGCATGATCGACACCAGCGCACCGGCCAGCACCAGCGACTGGCCTTCCTTGGGCAGGATCTGCAGGGCCACACCCAGGCCGGCGATGATGAAGGCGAACTCGCCGATCTGCGCCAGGCTGGCCGAGATGGTCAGCGCGGTGCTTGTGGGGTGGCCGAAGGCGCGCACGATGAAGAACGCCGCGGCCGACTTGCCGAACATGATGATCGCCACCGTCGCCAGCACCTGCCAGGGGTGCTGCACGATGATGTTGGGGTCGAACAGCATGCCCACCGAGACGAAGAACAGCACCGCGAACGCATCGCGCAGCGGCAGCGAATCATGCGCCGCCTTGTGGCTCAGTTCGGATTCGTTGAGCAGCATGCCGGCGAAGAATGCGCCCAGCGCGAAGGACACGCCGAACAGCATGGCCGAGCCGAACGCCACGCCCAGCGCGATGGCCAGCACCGAGAGGGTGAACAGCTCGCGCGAACCGGTACCGGCGATGCGCTCCAGGATCCACGGAATGACCCGGCGGCCGACCACCAGCATCACCGCCACGAACAGGCCCAGCTGCACGAAGGTCCAGCCGATGTCGGCCAGCACGCTGCCCACGGAATGGGTTTGCTTGGATGCGTCCGGGCCGAACACACCGGCCAGCACCGGCATCATCACCAGTGCCAGGACGCAGGCCAGGTCCTCGACGATCAGCCAGCCCACCGCGATCTTGCCGCGCATGGTTTCCAGCAGGCGACGCTCTTCCATCGCCCGCAGCAGCACCACGGTACTGGCCGTGGCCAGCGAGAAACCGAAGATGACCCCGTGCAGCGCAGGCCAGCCCATCAGCCACGCCACCGCCCAGCCCAGCAGGGTGGCCACCGCGATCTGGCCGATGGCACCGGGAATGGCGATGGCCTTCACCGCCATCAGGTCCTTCAGCGAGAAGTGCAGGCCGACGCCGAACATCAGCAGCATCACGCCCAGTTCGGCCAGCTGGTTGGCCAGCGCCTGGTCGGCCACGAAGCCGGGGGTGAACGGGCCGACGCAGATGCCAGCCACCAGGTACCCGACCAGAGGAGACAAGCGCAGCTTGTTGGCCAGCGCGCCGAAGATGAAGGCGAGCCCCAGGCCAACGGCCACGATGTTGATCAGGTCGGTGTCATGGTGCATCGGCACTCGCAGGCAATCGGGGGGATGCCCCGATTTTCACCGATGCGGCCACATACGGCAAACCGGAAACGAGAATGGGGTCAGATCCCTTTTCCCGCAGGAGAAGGCTCTGACCCCACCAGGGCCCGGGTCTGCCGGCCAGCGGCCGGCACTACCGCTTACCAGTTGTACTTGATGCGGCCGTAGACGTAGGCGCCGTTGAAGCCGAACGGCGAGTAGTTGCTGTAGGGCAGCATGCCGAAGGTCGAGTTCTGCAGGTCTTCGGTGCGGTCGGGGTACTCGTCCAGCAGGTTGTCCGCACCCACGGTCAGGGTCCAGTTGCTGCTCGGCTTGTAGCTCACCGATGCATCCAGCACCCACTTGTCGCCGTAGGTCTGGTCGCGCAGGGCGGTGGCCGAGTTGCGCACGGTGAATTCGCCGTAGCGGGTGGCGGCCAGGCCCAGTTCCCAGTGGTCCGAACGCCAGGTGCCGCTCAACACGGTCTTGTCGCGCGGGTAGCTGTCCTCGATGCGGCCGATCTCATCACGGCCGATCAGCGACTGGGTCAGGCCCAGCGTGCTGAACACGGCCGGGGTGCCGCCCACGCGCTGCACCTTGGTGTCGTTGTAGCTGTAGGCCGCGGTCAGTTCCAGGCTGCTGGCGGCAAACGGCACGGTGTAGCTGGACACGAAGTCGACGCCACGGGTGCGGGTATCCAGGCCGTTGGTGAAGTACGAGAACGCCGTCACCTGCGGCAGGCCCAGGGTGCCCAGCAGTGCGCTGGTGGCGGCGTTGGTGGTGATGCTGGACGACAGCGCGATGCGGTTGTCGATGTCGATCTGGTAGGCATCGACGGTGACGTACAGGCGGTCTACCGGCTGCAGCACCAGGCCCAGGCTGTAGGACGTGGAGGTTTCAGCCTTCAGCGGCGAAGCGCCCAGTGCCTGCGCGGCGGCGCTGGTGGTGGGGAAGGTGCCGCGTTCGACGAACACGCCGTTGAGGAACTGGCTGGTCACCGCCTGGTAGCCCTGCTGGGCCAGCGACGGGGCGCGGAAACCGCTGGAAGCGGTGGCACGCAGCGCGACCTTGTCGGTGAAGGCATAGCGCGCCGACAGCTTGCCGGAGAAGCGGTCACCGAAGTCCGAGTAGTCCTCGTAGCGGCCGGTCACGCCGGCGGAGAACTTCTCGGTCAGGTCGGCTTCCAGGCCGGCATAGACCGCGTAGTTGTGGCGGTCGGCGTGCACCTCATTGGTGGGGGTGAAGCCGGCGAAGCCCTGTGCACCGGTGCCGGTGTACGAGTTCAGTTCGCCCGGGTTCTGGTCCCACTTTTCCTTGCGGTATTCACCACCGAAGGACAGCGTGACCGGATAGGCCAGGCCCCAGTCCAGCGACTTGGTGAGGTCGGCGTTGAAGATGTCCTGCTGGTACTTCAGCGTGCCGTCGTAGAACGAACGGGGGCTGTCCACGCCCAGGCTGTAGTTGATGCTGTTGCGGGTGTGGAAGTCCAGGGTGTTCTCGCCGTGGTTCAGGCTCAGGTCCCAGGTCCAGCCGTTGTCGGTGTTGCCTTTGACGCCGGCCACCAGCGAACGGTCCTTGGAATACTGGTTGATCTGCGGCACGTAGCCGTCCGGGTAGATCTGCGCCAGCAGGGCGGTCTGCGAGCTGTGGTTGCGCGAACGGTAGAACGCGAACGAGGTGATGTCGCGGTTGCTGAGCAGCGCGCTGGCGTAGCCGGTCACGTGGTCGCTGAAATCGAAGCTGGCGTTGACCGAGGCCGCAGTGGCATCCACGCGCGGGTCGCCGACGATGAAGGTGGTCTGGCCGATGGACGGGTAGTTGCCGGTGTTCGGCGTGGTGCCCTGGTAGGGGCCGGCGCGGTTGCTTTCGTCCTGCTGGCTGATCTGGCCGGCCACATGCACGCGGCCGCGGCCGTTGCCGAACTCCACGCCGGTATCGCCGGAAAGCTGGTACTTGTTGCCGTCACCGGCCGAGTACTGGCCGTAGTCCACGGCCAGGCTGCCGCCACTGCCGCTGCCCTTGAGCACGATGTTGATGACGCCGGCGATGGCATCGGAGCCGTACTGTGCCGAGGCGCCGTCGCGCAGCACTTCCACCCGCTCGATGGCGGCGATCGGGATGGCGTTGATGTCCACCGCCGAGGAGCCGCGGCCGATGCTGCCGTTGACGTTGATCATCGCCGAGGTGTGCTGGCGCTTGCCGTTCACCAGCACCAGCACCTGGTCCGGCGACAGGCCGCGCAGCTGCGCCGGACGCACGCCGCTGGTGCCGTCGGTCAGGGCCGGGCGCGGGAAGTTCAGCGAGGGCAGGGCGCGCGACAGCGCGGTGGCCAGTTCGCTGGTACCGGTGGACTGCAGGATTTCCGGGGTGATGATGTCGATCGGCGACTGCGATTCGGCGACCGTGCGGTCGGCCACGCGGGTACCGGTGACGATCACCGTATCGAGGGTGTTGGCGGCGCTGCCGGCCTGCTGGGCAGCGGCGGCGAACGTAGAGCCACCGAGTGCGACAGCGACGGCGGCGGCGATCAGGCTGGTCTTGCGGGTCATCGGGGTGGGGCTCCGGTTGGCGGGATCTGGCACCGGAATCGACATCACGGGGGTGAGGCGGACGACGGTTGTTGCGGTGCGCAATACAGCAATTAACGGGAATTTAAGCAGCTGTCAAATGCGCGTCATGTGAAAAAACGTTGCAAAAGCAAGCATTTAGCTGTGGCGGGCATTGGCGGGGCAGGGGCCCGGGAGGCGCGCGGACTCGACGAGGGAGAGAAGTGGAGCGACCGCGTCGCTTCCCGGGGCGCGTCAAGTATTCGTTAAGGCTAGAATTACGTCGCAGGAACAGTGCTCACCAGCACATTCCATTCGGTTATATGGACGCCTTCCCCCATGATTTCGCTTCGTAATTTCGCCTTGCGCCGCGGCGAGCGGCTGCTGTTGTCCAATGTCGACCTGACCCTGCACGCCGGTTACCGGGTGGGCGTGGTCGGCCGCAACGGTGCTGGCAAGTCCAGCCTGTTCGCGGCGGTGAAGGGCGAGCTGGAGGCGGACAAGGGCGATGTCGACCTGCCGGGCAAGGTGCGCATCGCCAGCGTGGCCCAGGAAACCCCGTCGCTGCCGGACCCGGCGCTGAGCTTCGTGCTGGGCGGCGATACCGAAGTGGCCGCCGTGCTGGCCGCCGAGGCCGATGCCACCGCCCGCGAGGACTGGGAAGCCGTAGCCGAGGCGCATACGCGCATGGCCGAGCTGAACGCCTATGACGCCGAAGCGCGCGCCGGCAAGCTGCTGCACGGCCTGGGGTTCCCGGCCGAGACCCACCACCGCGCGGTGTCCTCGTTCTCCGGCGGCTGGCGCGTGCGCCTGAACCTGGCGCGCGCACTGATGATGCCCAGCGACCTGCTGCTGCTGGACGAACCGACCAACCACCTCGACCTGGACGCGGTGTACTGGCTGGAACAGTGGCTGCTGAAGTACCCGGGCACCCTGCTGCTGATCTCGCATGACCGCGAGTTCCTCGACAACGTGGCCACCCACACCCTGCACCTGCACGGTGGCGGCGCCAAGCTCTACCCGGGCGGCTATACCGATTTCGAGCGTCAGCGCGCCGAACAGCTGCGCCAGCAGCAGATCGCACACGAGAAGGAACAGGCCGAGCGCGCCCACCTGCAGAGCTTCATCGACCGCTTCAAGGCCCAGGCCAGCAAGGCCGCGCAGGCACAGAGCCGGATGAAGCGCCTGGCCAAGCTGGCCGGTACCGAAGCGGTGCGCGCCGAGCGCGAGTTCCGCATCGAGTTCGCGCCGCCGGCCAAGCTGCCGTTCTCGCTCATCCGCCTGAACCATGTCGAGGCCGGTTACGGCAAGGACGCGGTGATCCTGCACAACGTCGGCTTTGGCCTGGAGGCGGGCCAGCGTATCGGCCTGCTCGGCCCCAATGGTGCGGGTAAGACCACCCTGGTGAAGACCCTGGTGGGCGAGCTGATGCCGATTGCCGGTGAGCGTTCGGCGCACCCGGACCTGAAGATCGGCTACTTCGCCCAGCACACGGTGGAATCGCTGCACGAAGGGCAGTCGCCGATGGAGCACTTCCGCGAGATCGCCCCGGACGCGCCCAACCAGTCGTTCCGCGATTTCCTCGGCAAGTGGAACTTCCCCGGTGACCGCGCCTTCGAGCCGGTCGATGGCTTCTCCGGCGGTGAACGCGCGCGCCTGGCGTTGGCACTGATCGCCTGGCAGCAGCCGAACGTGCTGCTGCTGGACGAACCGACCAACCACCTTGACCTGGAAATGCGTGAAGCCCTGGCCGAAGCGCTGGCAACCTTCGAAGGTGCGATCGTGATGGTCTCGCATGACCGCCATCTGATCGGCCTGGTCTGCGATACCTACTGGCGCGTGGCCGATGGCGTGGTCGAGCCGTTCGATGGCGATCTGGATGCCTATGCCGCGTGGCTGCGCACCCGTCCGCAGGCGCAGGGCACCAAGGCGCGCATGGAACAGGTGGAAGAGCCGGTGGTGGTCAAGACCGCCCCGGTGGCGCAGGTGGTGCAGAAGAAGCCGGCCAACCCGCACAAGCTGGCCGCGGCCGAGACCAAGGTGGCCGAACTGGAAAGCAGCCTGGCCGAACTGGACCGCCAGCTGGCCGACCCGGCCAACTATGCCGATGCCACCCGCATGGCTGTGCTTGGCCGCGACCGCGAAACCACCGCCGCGCAGCTGGAAAAAGCCGAAGCGGCGTGGATGGAACTGCTGGAAGGGTAATCACGCAAAAAAGGGGACGGAGGGGATCAAGTCGTTTGTGCACAAACGACTTGATCCCCTCCGTCCCCTTTTTTGCATGTCACCCCTGCGCCTGCAGCCACTCGCGGAAGCGGCGGGCGGGTTCGCGCTCGGCGCGTGAACGCAGCCGGGTCAGCCAGTAGCGGCCCAGTTCCAGCGTGGTGGCAAACGGCTGCAGCAGGCGGCCTTCGGCCAGCTCCTGCTCGAACATGCGCAGCGGCAGCAGGGCCACGCCGGCACCACCGGCTGCAGCCATCGCCACGGTCAACGACGAATCGAACACCGGCCCGCGCGCCTCCACACCGCTCACCCCGGCGGCCTGCAACCAGCGTGGCCATTCATCGCTGCGGTAGGAGCGCAGCAGCGGTACCGTGCCCAGATCACGCGGCTGCTTCAGGCGCCGCGCCACGGCCGGGGCGCACAGCGGTGCGAACGGCGCGTCGAGGATCGCCGTGCACGCCTGCCCCTGCCAGTCACCATCACCGAAGCGGATCGCCAGATCCAGGCCTTCACCGGCCAGGTCGATGCGGTTGTTGTGGGTCTGCAGGCGCAGCTCGATGTCCGGGTGGGCCGCTTCGAACGCGGCCAACCGTGGCAGCAGCCAGCCGGTGGCGAAGGTGCCCACCACGCCCAGGGTCAGCACCTCGCGCGCCGGGCCGCCGGTGTAGCGGGCGATGCTGGCGCCAATGCGCTGGAAGGATTCATTCAGCACCGGGAACAACGCGGCGCCCTCCTCGGTCAACGCCACCCCACGCGGCAGGCGGTGGAACAGGCGGATGCCCAGCCGGTCTTCCAGCCCGCGGATCTGGTGGCTGAGCGCGGCCTGGCTGACGCACAGCTCCAGCGCCGCACGGGTGAAGTTCTGGTGGCGTGCAGCAGCTTCGAAGGCGCGCAGGGCGTTGAGCGGGAGGGTAGGGTGCAACATCGGATGGGGTGAGGCAGGGTGATGGCTGATCCTACCTCGTCAGCGGATGCAACCGTCAAACTTGGGGTTGAATGCGACAGGTATGAGAAATATGCATGTCTGACCCTGATAATTTCCATTGGTGATGCCGCCGCGCGCTTTCAATAATCGGGGCACGTCCACCGAAGCCCGCCCATGCACGCCCGCCGTCGCTTCCTGCAGTTCAGCACTGCCGCTCTTGCTTCCTCCCTGCTTGCCCCGGCTCTGGCGCGGGCCGCCACGCCGGCATCGGGCGCGAAGGCCGCACCCGCTGCCATTGCCACCGCCGTTGATTTCGCCGCGCTGGAAACAGCCAGCGGTGGCCGCCTGGGCGTGACCGTGCTCGACACCGGCAGCGGCCGTCGCATCGGCGGGCATCGCCAGGACGAACGCTTCCCGATGTGCAGCACCTTCAAATCGATGCTGGTGGCCCACGTGCTGAGCTTGGCCGACGCCGGTCGCGTCTCGCTGGACACCCGCGTGCCGATCACAGAAAAGGACCTGCTGTCCTACGCCCCGGTGGCCCGCCGCCACGTCGGCAAGGACCTGAGCGTGCGCGATCTGTGCCGGGGCACGCTGACCACCAGCGACAACACCGCGGCCAACCTGCTGCTGGGCGTGAGCGGCGGCCCGCCCGCGCTGACCGCCTTCCTGCGTACACACGGCGACACGGTCACCCGCAACGATCGCTACGAGCCGGACATGAACCGGTTCGCCAACGGCGATCCGCGCGATACCACCAGCCCGGCGGCGATGGCGGCCAGTCTGGCCAGGTTCGTGGTGGGCGATGGCCTGTCGAATGCATCGCGCCTGCAGCTCGCCGATTGGCTGATCGACAACCAGACCGGTGATGCCTGCCTGCGTGCCGGCCTGGGCGCGCGCTGGCGGGTGGGCGACAAGACCGGCAGCAACGGTGAGGACACGCGCAACGACATCGCCGTGCTGTGGCCGCGTGCAGGTGGTGCACCGTGGGTGATCACGGCCTATCTGCAGGGGGCGTCGGTCGACGCGGACCAGCGCGCTGCGGTGCTGGCGCAGGTGGGGCGCATCGCCGATCGGTTGATCGGCTGAGTCCATCGCTCTTCCACGGGCGGCTTGCCCGATGGCAGGCGCACGCGCATCCTGCCTGCGTTTGAACCACAGGGACGTCCCCATGAGCCATGAACTGATCTACCTGCTGCTGATCTTCGCGCTGCTGGTGATCCCTCGCGCACTGCAGCGCTTCAGCCTGCCCGCACCGTTGACCTGCCTGCTGTTCGGCATCATCGGCATGCTCTGGCTGGGCGACCAGGCCCATGACGCGGTGATCGGGCTGCTGGCCACGCTGGGCATTTCCTCGTTGTTCCTGTTTGCCGGCCTGGAAGTGGACCTGCAGGCGCTGCGTCGTGGCATGTGGCCGCTGCTTGCACATCTGGTCATCCGCACGGCAACGCTGTTCGGTGTTGGCTGGCTGGCCTGGCGTTACGCAGGACTGCCGTGGCAGGCCGCCGGCCTGCTGGCGCTGGCGCTGCTGACGCCGTCGACCGGTTTCATCATGGATTCGCTGTCGCGGCTTGGCCTGAGCGAAGACGAGCGTTTCTGGGTGACCAGCAAGGCCATCGCCGGTGAGCTGCTGGCGCTGGCGGCATTGTTCATCGTGCTGCAGGCTGGCGACCCCGCGCACATGGCGCTGTCCAGCCTGGCCCTGCTGGCAATGATGATCGGCCTGCCGCTGCTGTTCATCGCGCTGGGCCGCTGGGTGGCGCCTCACGCACCGGGTTCGGAGTTCTCGCTGCTGGTGATGGTGGGCATGGTGGCGGCCTACATCACCTACCTGCTGGGCGTGTATTACCTGGTGGGCGCGTTCATCGCGGGCCTGGTGGCGCGGCTGCTGCACCAGCGCATGCCGCTGCTGGCCTCGCATGAAAACCTGCATGCCCTGCGCCTGTTTGCTTCGTTCTTCGTGCCGTTCTACTTCTTCAATGCCGGCACCAAGGTGCCGAGCGAAGCACTCAGCTTTGAAGCGCTGGGGCTGGGCATCGTCATCACCCTGGTGGTGCTGCCGCTGCGCATCGGCGTGGTCTGGCTGCAGCGCCGGGTGATGTTCGGCGAAAGCTTCCGCAGCAGCCTGCGGGTGTCGGTGGCGCTGGCGCCCACGCTGATCTTCACCCTGGTGCTGGCGGCGATCATGCGCGAGCGTTTCCAGATTCCGGCGGTGCTGTTCGGTGCGCTGCTGCTGTATGCCGCACTGACCACGCTGCTGCCCTCACTGGTGTTCCGCACGCCGTTCGACGTCGATCCGATCGAACAGGAGCCGGCGGGTGAGGGCGTTTCGGCGCCGGTGGCAGCGACCGGGGTTGTTTCCGAAGCGCCACGGCAGGCCGGCTCGCCCGCACAGGGATGAGGCACTGCGGTTTGCGCCTGCCGGGCATGGCCGTTAGGGTTGGGGCATGAATGTACGTGCCCCTCTGCTATCTGTCGCCGCGCTGTGCAGCCTGGCCGCCTGTTCGCAGCAGCCGCCTGCGATCAACCACGACCTGTCCACGGCCCCGGCCGATGCGTTCATGGCGGCCATCGCCGCCCACTGCGGCCAGGCCTTTGCCGGCAGGGTGGTGGAGGACACCCCGGCGCCCACCGGCAAGGACCCCTTCGCGGGCCAGCGCCTGGTGATGCACGTGCGTGGCTGTGCGGACCCGGGGCACGAACTGCGCATCCCGTTCCATGTCGGCGATGACCATTCGCGGACCTGGATCCTCACCCGCACCGAAAACGGGCTGAAGCTCAAGCACGACCACCGCCATGCCGATGGCAGCCCGGATGCCATCAGCCTGTATGGCGGAAACAGCAAGCCGCCGGGCACCGCCGAGCGCCAGCAGTTCCCCGCCGACGCGGAATCGGTGGCGATGTTCCGCCGCGCGGACATGCTGGCCTCGACCCACAACACCTGGGGGATGGAAGTCGAGCCGGACCAGCGCTTCGTCTATGAATTGACCCGGCCTGAAGGGCGCCGCTTCCGGGTTGAATTCGACCTCAGCAGGCCGGTGGCATTGCCGCCGGCACCGTGGGGCGACCAGGCCCCGCCGGCGCCCTGACGGGTCGATCCGGTCGCGCCGGGCCATGCCCGGCGGCTTTTCTGTGGTTCAGCGTGCGCCGCTGCGCTCGCCGGGCAGGGCCCGGCGCTACCCCTCAGCGCGTACCGAAGCGTGCCCGGCAGCCGTTGCTCACCCACACCCGGCCGCGTGAATAGCCCCAGCTGCGGCCTTCCTGGCAGGCGCTGCCGGACAGCTGCTGCTGCAGCACCGGGCGGCCCTGGCGTTCATCCCAGTCGCAGTTCTGGGTACGGTTGTCGTTGCTGCTGCAGGTGATGGAATAGTTGCTGTTGCCGCCGCCCCAGTTGCCGCCGTGGCCGCCGCCCCAGCCGCCACGCGACTCGGCGAATTCGCCGCGACAGCCGCGGTTGACCCAGATGGCGCCGTTGCGCACGCCCCAGGTCTGGCCTTCCACGCAGGCCGAGCCGGAAATCTGCCGGACCAGGGTGGCCCCGCGCCAGTTCACCGGGCAGCTGCGCTCGCGGTTGTCCTGGCTCTCGCAGCGGATGGTGCCGCCGCTGCCGCCGCCATTGCCACCGCCCCAGCCGCCGCGCCCTTCAACGAATTCGGCCCGGCAACCGCTGGACACCCAGATGCTGCCGTTGCGGCTGCCCCAGGTGCGGCCTTCCACGCAGGACGAGCCAGACAGCTGGCGCACCATCTGCGCACTGCGCCAGCCGGTGTTGCAGACCCGCTCGCGGTTGTTCTGGCTCTCGCAGCGGATGACGCCATTCTGCGCAGCGGCAGGGGCGACGGGCAGGCTCAGCCCGGCGAGGGTGCCTGCGGACAAGGTCAAGGCCAGACTGGCCAGGGACAGCGTTTTCATGGCGGATCCCCATACGGTGGGTGGTGCGCGACTATAAGGACGGGGCGGATAAAGCCCGCGTGACTGTCCGCATTTGCCCCGGCCGGGGCCTCGGCCGCAGAATACGGGGCTTTCCGGCCCCCGTCGGGTGCCGGCGTTCTCCAGCGGAGCTTTCCCCCCATGCGTACCCACTTCTGCGGCCTGGTCGATGAGACCCTGATTGGCCAGACTGTCACCCTCGCCGGCTGGACCGACGTGGCCCGTAACCAGGGCGGCGTCTGCTTCATCGATCTGCGCGATCATGAAGGCATCGTGCAGGTGACCGTGGAGGTGGACAACGCCGAGGTGTTCGCCGTGGCCGCGTCGCTGGGTTACGAGGACGTGCTGCAGGTGGAAGGCGTGGTGCGCGCCCGCCATGCGGTGAACGACAAGATCGCCACCGGCAAGGTGGAAGTGATTGCCACCGCCATCACCGTGCTGAACAAGGCCGCCCCGCTGCCGTTCCACGCCCACGAGAACCCGGGCGAAGACACCCGCCTGAAGTACCGCTACCTGGACCTGCGCCGCCCGGAAATGCAGCGCATGCAGCGCACCCGCATCAAGCTGGTGCAGGCCCTGCGCCGTCATCTGGACGAGCGCGGTTTCCAGGACATCGAAACCCCGATCCTGACCAAGGCTACCCCGGAAGGCGCCCGCGACTTCCTGGTGCCGGCGCGCATGCACCCGGGCGAGTTCTACGCCCTGCCGCAGAGCCCGCAGCTGTTCAAGCAGATCCTGATGGTGGCCGGCTTCGACCGCTATTACCAGATCGCGCGCTGCTTCCGCGACGAGGCCCTGCGTGCCGACCGCCAGCTGGAATTCACCCAGCTGGACATGGAATTCGCCTTTGTCCGCGAGCGCGACGTGCAGGACTTCGTCGAATCGATGATCCGCGCCATCTTCAAGGAAGTGGTCGACGTCGAGCTGGCCGCCACCTTCCCGCGCATGACCTGGGCCGAAGCGATGCGTCGCTACGGTTCGGACAAGCCGGACCTGCGCATCGCGCTGGAACTGGTGGACGTGGCCGAGCTGGTCAAGGACAGCGAATTCGCCGTGTTCACCGGCCCGGCCAATGACGCCGAGGGCCGCGTGGCCGCACTGCGCATCCCGGGCGGTGCCACCCTGTCGCGCAAGCAGATCGACGAATACGCCGCGCACGCCGCCAAGTACGGTGCCAAGGGCCTGGCCTACATCAAGATCGCCGACAACGGCGAAGTCAGCTCGCCGATCCAGAAGTTCTTCAGCGAGGCGTCCTTCGCGGCCCTGGTCGCCCACGTGGGTGCCGGCAACGGTGACATCGTGTTCTTCGGCGCCGGTGGCTACAACAAGGTCTCCGACTTCATGGGCGCCCTGCGCCTGAAGGCCGGCAAGGACTTCGGCCTGGTCGCCGACGGCTGGGCCCCGCTGTGGGTCACCGACTTCCCGATGTTCGAGTGGGACGAGGAAGAACAGCGCTACGTCGCCCTGCATCACCCCTTCACCGCGCCGGCCGTGGACGACATCGCCGACCTGCGCGCCAACGCCCGTACCGCCGTGTCGCGCGGCTATGACATGGTGCTCAACGGCAATGAAATCGGCGGCGGCTCGATCCGTATCCACCGCCCGGACATGCAGAGCGCCGTGTTCGAGCTGCTGGGCATCGGCGCCGAAGAGGCCCGTGCCAAGTTCGGCTTCCTGCTCGACGCGCTGAACTACGGCGCCCCGCCGCACGGCGGCATCGCCTTCGGCATCGACCGCATCGCCGCGCTGATGGCCGGCACCGAGTCGATCCGCGACGTCATCCCGTTCCCGAAGACCACCGGTGCGCAGGATCTGATGACCGATGCGCCGTCGCCGATCGTCGATACGCAGCTGGCCGAAGTGCACATCCAGGTTCGCCCCAAGACCAACTGATCAGGAGATCCAGGCAATGACCGAGTTTGCGTTTTCGCTGGAGTGGGAAAAGCTGGGCAATGAAGGCTCCGAGGCCAACCTGGTCACCGAGCGTGCACGCGTCTTCGGTGGTTGGCTGGTCCGTGTCGGAACCAACCCGGCGGCGATGGCTCTGACCTTCGTCGCCGACGGCGAAGGCCGCTGGGACGGTGAGGACTTCGGCGTCGAGGATTACGAGGACGACGAAGAGGAAGAGTTCGACGAGGACGAGGAAGAAGAAGGCGAGGACGAGGACGAAGAGGAATACGAGGAAGAGGACGAGGAAGAAGAGGACGAAACCGAGTCGTCGGAACGGGCTTGACCCCGACCGTCGCCCTGGCGTCCACTCGACCCATGTATTCCATCCGCCGCGCCACCGTGGACGATGCGCCGACCCTGTCGGCGCTGGCTGCCCGCACGTTCACCGAGACCTTCGGCCATCTGTACCCGCCGCAGCACCTGCAGGACTTCCTTGAGGCGTCCTACACGGTGGAGCGGCAACGTACGATCCTGGCCCACCCCGATTACGCGGTGTGGTTGTTGGAGCTGGACGGGGAGGCGGTCGGCCATGCCGCCGCCGGCCCCTGCGGGTTGCCACACCCGGACGTGAAGCCCGGTGACGGTGAACTCAAGCGCCTGTATCTCATCAAGACCCAGCAGAGTTGTGGCTGGGGCAGCCGCCTGCTGGAAACCGCACTGGCCTGGCTGGAACAGGACGGCCCGCGCACCCTGTGGCTGGGGGTGTGGTCGGAAAACTTCGGCGCCCAGCGTTTCTATGCCCGCTACGGCTTCGAGAAGGCTGGCGAATACCTGTTCCCGGTCGGCGAAACCAACGATCTGGAATTCATCCTGCGCCGGGCTCCGCGTCCGGCGTAAGGTCGTTCACCGGCGCTTGCCGGTCGATTCTGTTCAATCACTGTACGTCCCGCCCCGCCGAACGCCAGGCTGTAACGCATGACTCCCCCCGTACTGCTGCTGCATGGCATCTGGAACGCCCGTGCCTGGGTCGGGCCACTGGCCTGGCGCCTGCGCGCCCGTGGTTTCCAGGTGCATACCTTCGGGTATTCCTCCATCTTTGGTGGCCCCGATGTGGCCGTGCCGCAGCTGCTGGAACGGCTGGCCGACGCCGGCCCGCTTTCGCTGGTCGGCCACAGCCTGGGCGGCCTGCTGGCGCTGGAGGCCCTGCGTCGCCAGCCGCAACTGGACGTGCAGCGGGTGGTCTGCCTGGGCTCGCCGCTGCGCGGCAGTGGCACGGCGCGTTCGCTGTCCGACCACGGCTGGGGCCTGGCCCTGGGCCGCAGCAGCGAACTGCTGCTTGATGGCCTGCCGGACTGGCAGGGCAGGGCGAAGGTGGGCCTGATCGCCGGTTCGGTGCCGCACGGGTTGGGCAGCCTGCTGGGCGCGCTGGATGACGTATCCGACGGCACCGTGGCCCTGGCCGAGACCCGGCTGCCGGGGCTGGCCGACCACTGCGTGGTGCGCACCAGCCACAGCGGCCTGGTGGTATCGCCCGACGCCGCGCGGCAGACCGCGCACTTCCTGCGCCACGGCCAGTTCGACCACAGCCGCGACGCCGCCGCCGCATAAACCGGTGGGTGCACGCCCTTCGCCGGGCATGGCCCGGCGCTACCGGTGCCTGGGTGGGTGCGAACTCCTCTCTCGGCGGGTGCGAACTCCTCTCTCGGTGGGTGCGAACTCCTCTCTCGGTGGGTGCGAACCTTGGTTCGCACGCTCTTCGTCGGCCATGCCCGGCACCCTCTCTCCGCCCTAGACACGGTTGCCGCCCACGATCAGGTAGAATCCGCGCCTTGATCCTGAAGCAGCCAGACGGTAGCACCCATGGGTAGAGGCCCCTCCATCGAAGCCCGCAAGAACGCGTCCGACGCGAAGCGTGGCAAGATTTTCACCAAGATCATCCGCGAGATCGGCGTTGCCGCGCGCGGCGGTGGAGGCGACCCCAACAACAACCCGCGCCTGCGCGTTGCCATGGACAAGGGCCTGGGCGTGAACATGTCCAAGGACGTGATCGAGCGCGCCATCAAGAAGGCCACCGGTGAACTGGAAGGCGTCGATTACGAGGAAATCCGCTACGAGGGCTATGCCCCGGGCGGCGTGGCCGTCATCGTCGACTGCCTGACCGACAACCGCGTGCGCACCGTGGCCGATGTCCGCCACGCGTTCAGCAAGTGCGGCGGCAACATGGGCACGGAAGGCTCGGTCGCCTTCATGTTCAAGCGCCTGGGCGTGCTGCACTTTGCCGCCGGTGCCGATGAAGAGGCCATCACCGAGGCCGCCATCGAGGCCGGCGCCGACGACATCGTGGTCTACCCGGACGACGGCGCGATCGACGTGGTCACCAGCCCGGACGCGTTCAACGCGGTCAAGGATGGCATGGCCGCCGCCGGCCATGCTGCCGACCACGCCGAGATCACCTTCCGCGCGGACAACGACATCAAGGTCGAAGGCGATGTCGCCCTGCAGGTGAAGAAGCTGCTGGACATGCTGGAAGACCTGGACGACGTGCAGGACGTGTATTCCAACGCCGAACTCGGCGCCGACGCCTACGCCTGAGCCGTCTTCGACGGCCTGGGCGCGGGCCGTTGAACGGTCACCGCGGACAGTCATGAGCCCATCGCCCTGCCAGCGTCATCCGTTCCACCCGGCCAGGAGCGCCGCATGACCCGCATCCTCGGCATCGACCCCGGTTCCCAGCGGACCGGGGTCGGCATCATCGATGTCGACGCCACCGGCAAGGTCAGCCACGTGCACCACCAGCCGCTGGTACTGCTGGGTGCCGACGATTTCCCCCAGCGCATGAAGCTGCTGGTGCTGGGCCTGGCCGATCTGTGCCAGCAGTTCCAGCCGGACGAAGTGGCCATCGAAAAGGTCTTCATGGCGCGCAACCCCGATTCGGCGCTGAAGCTGGGCCAGGCCCGTGGCGCGGCGATCTCGGCGGTGGTCCTGCGTGACCTGCCGGTGCACGAATACGCCGCCAGCGAGATCAAGCTGGCCGTGGTTGGCCGCGGTGGCGCCGAAAAGCAACAGGTTCAACACATGGTCGGGCTCATGCTCAACCTGAAAACCAAGCTGCAGGCCGACGCGGCCGACGCGTTGGCGGTGGCAATCACCCATGCCCACGTAAGGGCGACGGCCAACCGCCTGGGGCTCAGTGCCCGCCAGGCCTGGGGCCGCAAATGAGGAGCTGCACGCAATGATCGGTCGACTGCGCGGCATCGTCGCCTACAAGGCACCGCCGTGGCTGGTGGTGGACGTGAACGGAGTGGGCTACGAACTGGAGGCGCCGATGAGCACCTTCTACGACCTGCCCGAACTCGGCCGCGAGGTCACCCTGTACACCCACTACTCGCAGAAGGAAGACAGCGTCTCGCTGTACGGCTTCCTGCGCGAGGGGGAGCGCCGGCTGTTCCGCGATGTGCAGAAGGTCAGCGGCATCGGCGCGAAGATCGCGCTGGCCGTGCTGTCCGGCGTCACCGTCGAGGAGTTCGCGCGCATGGTCCAGGCCGGTGACATCACCGCGCTGACCCGCATCCCGGGCATCGGCAAGAAGACCGCCGAGCGCATGGTGCTGGAGCTGCGCGACCGCGCCGCCCAGTTCGGTGCCGGTGGCGCCCTGCCCACCGGCAGCGGCCCGGCCCCGGCCGATCCGCTGTCCGACGCCACCGTGGCCCTGCAGCAGCTGGGCTACAAGCCGACCGAAGCGGCGCGCATGGCCCGCGACGCCTTCAATGAAGGCGACGAAGTGGCCACCGTCATCCGCAAGGCCCTGCAGTCGGCGCTGCGCTGAAGCGCGCGCTGATCCTTTCCCATTCCCCCATCGCCTGAGCTTCGCCAGGAGTCCCATGTCCAGCAGTCAAACCCCGCACGCCGCCGCCCCCGGCGGCCATGGTCACGCCCCCCCGGCCGGGGGATTGGCGCTGATCATCGGTGCGATCGGCGTGGTCTTCGGCGATATCGGTACCAGCCCGCTGTACACCCTGAAAGAGGCGTTCTCGCCGCACTACGGGCTCAACAGCGACCATGACACCGTGCTGGGCGTGCTGTCGCTGGCGTTCTGGGCGCTCAACATCGTGGTCACCCTGAAGTACGTGACCATCATCATGCGCGCCGACAATGACGGCGAGGGCGGCATCATGGCGCTGATGGCGCTGACCCAGCGCACGCTGCGCAACGGGTCGCGCTCGGCCTACGTGGTCGGCATCCTCGGCATCTTCGGCGCTTCGCTGTTCTTCGGCGATGGCGTCATCACGCCGGCGATTTCCGTGCTCGGCGCGGTGGAAGGCCTGGAGGTGGCGGCCCCAGGCCTGCATGCGTTCATCGTGCCCATCACCGTGGTGGTACTGCTGGCGGTGTTCGCGGTGCAGCGCTTCGGTACCGAGAAGATCGGCAAGCTGTTCGGGCCGATCACCTCGATCTGGTTCATTTCGCTGGCCGCCATCGGCATCTACAACATCGTCGATTCACCGGAAGTGCTGAAGGCCTTCAACCCGTGGTGGGCCATCCGCTTCTTCATGGACCACGGCTGGCACGGCATCTTCATCCTTGGCGCGGTAGTGCTGGCGGTGACCGGTGGCGAAGCGCTGTACGCCGACATGGGCCACTTCGGCGCCAAGCCCATCCGTCATGCGTGGTATTTCTTCGTGCTGCCATGCCTGGTGCTGAACTACCTGGGGCAGGGCGCGCTGGTGCTCAATCACCCCGAGGCCCTGAAGAACCCGTTCTTCGAGGCCGTGCCGGACTGGGCGCTGTACCCGATGATCATCCTGGCCACCATGGCTGCGGTCATCGCCTCGCAGTCGGTCATCACCGGCGCGTTCTCGGTGTCGCGCCAGGCGATGCAGCTGGGCTACATCCCGCGCATGCGCATCAAGCACACCTCGCACGACACCATCGGCCAGATCTACATCCCTGGCATCAACTGGGGCATCGCAGTGATGGTCATCGGCCTGGTGCTGGCGTTCCGCAGCTCGTCCAACCTGGCCGTGGCCTACGGCATCTCGGTGTCGGCCACCATGCTCATCGACACCCTGCTGCTGGCCCTGGTGGCCCGCTCGCTGTGGCCGAAGGCACGCAACTGGATCCTGCCGCTGTGCGTGGTGTTCTTCATCATCGACCTGGGCTTCGTCATCGCCAACGGCGCCAAGCTGCTGCAGGGCGCGTGGTTCCCGGTGGTGCTGGGCATCTTCCTGTTCACCATGATGCGCACCTGGCGCCGTGGCCGCGAGCTGCTGCGCGATGAGATCCGCAAGGACGGCATCCGCATCGACACCTTCCTGCCGGGCCTGATGCTGGCGCCGCCGGTGCGCGTGCCGGGCACCGCAGTGTTCCTCACCGCCGACCCGACCGTGGCCCCGCATGCGCTGATGCACAACCTCAAGCACAACAAGGTGCTGCACGAGCGCAACGTGTTCCTGCACGTGGAAACCCTGCCCATTCCCTATGCGGTGGAAGGGCAGCGGCTGAAGATCGAATCGGTGGGCGATGAGTTCTACCGGGTCTACGTGCGCTTCGGCTTCATGGAAACCCCGGACGTGCCGCTGGCGCTGATGCGTTCGTGCGACCACGGCGGCATCTACTTCGACCCGATGGACACCACGTTCTTCGCCAGCCGCGAAACCATCGTCGCCACCGCCAACCGCGGCATGCCGATCTGGCGCGACAAGCTGTTCGCGCTGATGCACCGCAACGCCGCGCCGGCGACGGGCTTCTTCCGGATTCCGGGCAACCGCCTCGTCGAACTGGGCGCGCAGGTCGAAATCTGACCGCAGGGGTCGGATCCCTTTCCGCAGGAAAGGGCTCTGACCCCATGCGTCGCGCATCCGGCAGTGGGGTCAGAGCCGTTTTCCGTTGGAAAACGGATCCGACCCCGTGTCGACCAAGGTCGACACCTACCAGATCCGACCCCCTGTCGACCCACGGTCGGCACCCACCATCAGCAGCAGGTTCCCACAGCTCGCAGCAAACTGTCGAAGGCGGGGTGGGTCCGGTTGCGGGGGCGTGAGCCGCATGGATGCGGCGACCGAGCTTACATGGACGTACTTGCAGCGTCCCCCGCAACTGGACCCACCCCGCCATTCCCCAGGAAGCCCGCTTCGGCTGTTGCTCTGGATGTTGCCGTTGCTTCTGCGGGTGCCGGGCGCCGCCCGGCCGAAACCCACGCTTTTGCCGCATAATCACGGTATGACCGACGACCGCATCATCGGCGCCGGCGCCACCCGCGAGGATGACGCCGCCGACGCCAGCATCCGACCCAAGCGGCTGGCCGATTACCTCGGCCAAGCGCCGGTGCGCGAGCAGATGGACATCTACATCCAGGCGGCCAAGGCCCGTGGCGACGCACTGGACCACGTGCTCATCTTCGGCCCGCCCGGCCTGGGCAAGACCACCCTCAGCCATGTCATCGCCAACGAACTGGGCGTGGCGCTGCGGGTGACCTCCGGCCCGGTGATCGAAAAGGCCGGTGACCTGGCCGCGCTGCTGACCAACCTGCAGCCGCATGACGTGCTCTTCATCGATGAAATCCACCGCCTGTCGCCGGTGGTCGAGGAAGTGCTGTACCCGGCAATGGAAGACTTCCAGATCGACATCATGATCGGCGAGGGCCCGGCGGCCCGCTCGATCAAGATCGACCTGCCGCCGTTCACCCTCATCGGCGCCACCACCCGTGCCGGCCTGCTGACCGCGCCGCTGCGCGACCGCTTCGGCATCGTCCAGCGCCTGGAGTTCTACAGCGTCGAGGAACTGACCCGCATCGTGCGCCGGTCGGCCTCCATCCTGGCCATCGACTGCACTGCTGACGGGGCAGGGGAGATCGCCCGTCGTGCGCGCGGCACCCCGCGTATCGCCAACCGCCTGCTGCGCCGCGTGCGCGACTACGCCCAGGTGAAGGCCGGCGGCCACATCGACGAAACCGTCGCCCAGGCCGCCATGCAGATGCTCAAGGTCGACCCGGAAGGCTTCGATGAGCTGGACCGGCGCCTGCTGAAGACCATGGTCGATTACTTCGACGGCGGCCCGGTGGGCATCGAATCGCTGGCCGCGGCCCTGTCCGAAGAGCGCGGCACCCTGGAAGATGTGGTTGAACCGTACCTGATCCAGCAGGGCTTCCTGGTGCGCACCGCGCGCGGCCGCATGGCCACCCACAAGGCGTACCGGCACATGGGCCTGAAGCCGAAGAACCCGCCGCAGGACCTGTTCGCGGAGGTTCCCGATGTCGGTTGAGCCCCGATTCAGTTGGCCGACACGCATTTACTGGGAAGATACGGACGCTGGCGGGGTGGTCTACCACGCCCGCTACGTGGCCTTCATGGAACGGGCCCGGACCGAATGGATGCGCGCGCTGGGCTACGGCCAGGAGCGCATGCGCAGCGAGCACGGCATGGTGTTCGCAGTGCGTTCGATGCAGATGGACTTCATCAGGCCGGCCCGGCTGGATGACGCCCTGCAGGTGAGCGCCACCCTGGTCCAGCTGAAGAAGGCCAGCATGGTCTTCGACCAGCGGGTCGAGCGCGACGGCGAACTGCTGCTGTCCGCCCAGGTCCGCATCGCCGCACTGGACGCGGCAAGTTTCCGCCCGCGGGGCATGGACGAACCCGTCCTTGCCGCGCTGCAACCCCACCTCCACCCCGAATCCGAACTTTGAGGAACAACGGATGATCGCAACGCTCCTGGCCCTGCAGGCCACGGTCACCGAGGCACTGCCGGCCGATGTCAGCAACGCCGCGACCCAGACCCTTGCCCAGGCCACCACCGGCGGCGGCATCAACTACCTCGAACTGATGGCCAAGGCCAGCCTGCCGGTGAAGATCATCGTGCTGCTGCTGCTGATCGGCTCGTTCGTCAGCTGGGTGATCATTTTCCGCAAGGCCCGCGTGTTCAAGCAGGCCACCCGTGAAGCCGACGAGTTCGAGAACCGCTTCTGGTCCGGCGCTGACCTGGGCAAGCTGTACAGCTCGGCCACCGACCGCAGCCGCAATGTCGGCGGCCTGGAAGCCATCTTCGAAGCCGGTTTCCGCGAATACAGCCGCCTGCGCGACAAGCGTCGCCTCGACGGCCGCGCGCAGCTGGAAGGCGCCCAGCGCGCCATGCGCACCACCTACACCCGTGAAGTGGACCAGCTCGAGCGCAACCTCGAACTGCTGGCCAACATCGGTTCGACCGCCCCGTACGTGGGCCTGGTCGGCACCGTGTTCGGCATCATGGTGACCATGCACGACATGATCAGCAGCGGTGCCCAGGCCGGTATCGCCGCCGTTGCCCCGGGTATCTCCGAAGCGCTGTTCGCCACCGCCATCGGCCTGTTCGTGGCAATCCCGGCGGTGTGGGCCTACAACCGCTTCACCACCCGCGTGGAACGCATGTCGGTGCGGTTCGAGACCTTCGCCGAAGAGTTCAGCTCCATCCTGCAGCGCCAGAGCGCTGGCGACGAGTAAGCGACTGACCCGGGAGTCCAAGCCATGTCCGCTGCCATCGGTCGCCGCAAGCGCCGCAAGCTGAAATCGGAAATCAACGTCGTTCCCTATATCGACGTCATGCTGGTGCTGCTGATCATCTTCATGGTCACCGCGCCGCTGCTCACCCTGAGCTTCGATGTCGACCTGCCGCAGTCCAACGCCAAGGCGCTGGAAAGCAAGCAGGACCCGCTGATCGTCTCGGTCCGCCAGGACGGCCAGCTGAGCCTGAAGCTGCCCGACGCCAAGGAGCCGACCGCGGTCAGTGCCGAGGAACTGGAAGGGCGCCTGGCCGGCATCGCCGCGCAGGACAAGGACGTGCGCGTGATCGTCGCCGCCGACCGTGCCGTGGCCTATGAAAAGGTCATCGCTGCGATGGATGTCATCAAGCGCGCCAAAGTCGACAAGGTAGGCCTGGCCACCGATGCACGCTGACACCCTGCCACCGCCGCACAAGCAGGAACCAGGCTGGGGCCTGCCCCTGGCGCTGGCCGTGCTGGTGCACCTGCTGGTCGCACTGGTCTTCATCGTGGCCTGGCTGTGGTCGCCCGAGCGCAATACCGATGCCGCCGCAGGCGAGCCGTCGGTCGAAGCCAGCCTGGCGCTGTCCTCGTCCGAAGCGGCCGCCGCGCGCCAGGCCCTGCGCCAGTCGGAAAAGCTGGAAGACCTGCCCGAGCCGGTGCCTGAGCCGGTGCCAGCACCCGTGCCCGAGGACACCATCCCGCCGCCGCAGCCGATCGAGGCGCCGCGCCCGCAGGATGCGCCCACGCCGCAGCAGCAACAGGCGCAGGAACGCATTGCCCAGCCTGATACCAAGGACCAGGACGCCGCCAATGCCCTGGCCATTTCGCAGGAAAAGGCCAAGCAGGAGCAGGAGGCCAAGAAGCGCCAGGAGCAGATCGACCTGACCGAGCGCAAGCGCCAGGAAGAAGCCGAACAGAAGGCGCGCCTGGCCAAGCAGCAGGAAGCGGACGCCAGGAAGAAGATCGCCGAGCAGGAGAAGGTGGCTGCTGACAAGGCCGAGGCCGAGCGGCAGAAGAAGATCGCCGACATCCGCGCCAAGCGCGAGCAGGCCGAGAAGGAAGCCAAACTGGCCGAGCAGAAGCTGCGCCAGGTTGCCGCTGCCCGCAATGCAGCCGGCGCCGCCGCAGCCAGCAACAGCAGCCAGGCCCAGCCGGCGGGCGGCGGGGGCGGCACCAGCGATGATCTTTCGGCCAAGTACGCTGCAGCCCTGGTGAACAAGATCCGTGGTTCGTGGACCCGTCCGGACAGCGTGCCGCTGGGCCAGCGCTGCCAGATCACCATCACCCAGATCCCGGGTGGACAGGTGCTGCAGGCCAAGGTGGGCGCCAACTGTCCCTACGACGAAGCCGGCAAGCGCTCGATCGAGGCGGCCGTGCTCAATGCGCAGCCGCTGCCGTACCGCGGCTTTGAATCGGTGTTCGCGCGCACGCTCAACCTGACGTTCACCCCGCAGGACTGATCGCGGGTCGTCGGACAGCCCCGTCCGCCCAGTGCGGCGGGGCCATGATGTCAACGACGCGTGACCGCGCAGGCTGGCACTGACCCGGAATTCACGTACCCTTGGTTCATGATTGCGAAGCGGTTCACCCGCCGTTTGCTATCCCTCGTACCGGTTTCCCCCTATTGAGCGCTCCATGAAGAAGATGCCTCGCTGGCTTGCCGTGTTTGCGGCCCTGTTGCTGCCCTTCGCTGCCTTCGCGCAGCAGAGGAGCCTTGACCTTGAGATCGTCGGCGGCAATGCCTCCGCGCTGCCGATCACCGTCGTGCCCATGCCCTACCAGGGTTCGGCCGGTGCCCCGCAGACCGATGTGGCCGGTGTCGTCCGCGCCGATCTGGAACGCTCGGGCCAGTTCCGCACGCTGCCCGAAGCGCAGATCGTGGAAAAGCCGACCCGTGGCGGCGAGATCCAGTTCCCCACCTGGCGCGCGCTGAAGCAGAACTACATCGTGGTCGGCCGCGTGATGGACGCCGGTGCCGGCGCGTACCGCGTCGAGTACGAACTGTTCGACGTGCCCAAGGGCGAGCGCCTGCTGGGCCTGGCCATGACCGCGCGCGGCAACGCCATGCGTGATGTCGCCCACCAGATGGCCGATGCCATCTACGAAAAGATCACCGGTGTGCGCGGCGCCTTCTGGACCCGCATCGCCTATGTCACCGCCAGCGGCAAGGGCGACGCCATGCGCTACGCGCTGATGGTCGCCGATTCGGATGGCTACAACCCGCAGACCATCGTCCGCTCGGCCGAGCCGCTGCTGTCGCCGTCGTGGAGCCCGGATGGCGGCAAGCTGGCCTACGTCAGCTTCGAACGTGGCAACTCGGCCATCTACATCCAGAACATCTCCACCGGCGCCCGTGAGCTGGTCACCAGCTTCCGCGGCATCAACAGTGCCCCGGCCTTCTCGCCGGACGGCCGCAAGCTGGCCCTGACCCTGTCGCGTTCGGGCAACCCGGAAATCTACGTGATGGACCTGGGCAGCAAGCAGCTGACCCAGCTGACCAACCACTTCGCCATCGATACCGAGCCGACCTGGGCCCCGGACGGCAGCGCGGTGTACTTCACCTCCGACCGCGGCGGCCGTCCGCAGGTCTACAAGGTGGGCGCCGGCGGCGGCAGTGCCGAGCGCGTGACCTTCCAGGGCAACTACAACGCCAAGCCCTCGGTGTCCTATGACGGCAAGAAGATCGCCGTGGCGCAGGGCTCGGGCAACAGCTACAAGATCGCGGTGATGGACAGTTCGCGCGGTTCGGCCAGCTGGGATACGGTGTCGGTGGGTTCGCTGGACGAGTCGCCCAGCTTCGCCCCCAACGCCAGCATGATCCTCTACGCCGCCCGCGAAGGTGGCCGTGGTGTGCTGTATGCCGTCTCGGCCGATGGGCGCGTTCGCCAGCGCCTGGTCCTGGCCGATGGTGATGTGCGCGAACCGGCATGGTCCCCATACCGTACCCAGCGCTAAAAGAGTGTTAATATTTTCGCTGTCTTGACCCCTCATCGGCCTAGGAGCCACAAAGGTATTGCCATGAACAAGTCCACCCGCGTTCTGCTTGTTTCCCTGCTGTCTGTGGCCGTCCTGGCCGGTTGCACCAAGAAGGTGAAGGAAGAAGCCCCGGCTTCGGTCGACACCGGTTCGACCACCGCTCCGACCGCTCCGGCCACCTCCGGCCTGTACGGCCCGGGCGACCTGGACACCGACGCTTGCCTGCGCCAGCGCGTTGTCTACTTCGACCTGGACAAGGAAGACGTGAAGCCGGAATTCCAGGCGATCATGGCTTGCCATGCCAAGTACCTGCGTGACCGTCCGTCCTCGCGCATCACCCTGCAGGGCCACACCGACGAGCGCGGTTCGCGCGCGTACAACCAGGCCCTGGGCGAGCGTCGTGGCAACGGCGTCAACTCGGCCCTGCAGGCCAACGGTGGCTCGGCTTCGCAGCTGACCGTCGTGTCCTACGGTGAAGAGCGTCCGGTCTGCACCGAGTCGAACGAGTCCTGCTGGTCGCAGAACCGTCGCGTCGAAATCGTCTACACCGCGCAGTAATCCATGCGCATTGGCATCAAACTGATGCTGGTCGTTGCGGCAGCCCTCGTGGCTGCCGCACCGGCGCACGCACAGCGACAGAGCCTGGCCGACCGTGTCGGCGCGCTCGAGCAGCAGATGTACAACAACAGTGCCAACCAGGACCTGTTGAACCAGATCAATCAGCTGCGGCAGCAGGTCACCAGCCTGCAGTCGACCCTCGAGCAGATCCAGCACGAAAACGCCCAGCTCAAGCAGACCTCCCAGGACCAGTATCTGGATCTGGACAGCCGCCTGAACCGGTTGGAAGGGGGCGCTGCCCCGGCCCTGCCGCCCGTTCCGGCGACCACGTCGAAGGCCCCCGCGGCCCCGGCGCAGCCCACGGCGGCGGCCACTTCCGAGCGGCCGCCTTCAGTGCATGGCGACCCGGGCAGCCTGGCGGCGACCGGTGACGAACGCACTTCGTACAACGTGGCCTTCGATGCGCTCAAGGCCGGCAAGTACGACGATTCGGCACAGCTGTTCCTGAGCTTCCTGGAGCTGTACCCGAACGGCGTCTACACCCCCAATGCGCTGTACTGGCTGGGTGAGAGCTACTACGCCACCCGCAATTTCCCGATGGCCGAGTCCCAGTTCCGTGAACTGATCTCGCGCTATCCCACCCACGACAAGGCCTCCGGCGGCCTGCTCAAGGTTGGCCTCTCGCTGTACGGCGAAGGCAAGGTCGACCAGGCCCAGCAGACCCTGGAAACCGTCGTGGCGCAGTACCCGGGCTCGGATGCCGCGCGCACCGCGCAGGACCGCCTGCAGTCCATCCGCCTGGGCAAGCAGATCCGCTGATCCGCCTGCCGGGCGTACAATACGCAACCTGTAGAGCCGAGCCCATGCTCGGCTGCTTTCGTTTCCGGCGGCGGGTAAACCGGCCGCCCGCCCCATGAAGAACTGCCCGCCATGACCGCCGTTTCCCCGTCCGCCGCCGTCGCGACCCCCAGCGAAATCGTGCAGTCGCCGCTGCCCCGGCTGAAGATCACCGAGATCTTCACCTCGCTGCAGGGTGAAGCCGATACCGCCGGCTGGCCGACCGTGTTCGTGCGCCTGACCGGCTGCCCGTTGCGCTGCAACTACTGCGACACGGCCTACGCCTTCCACGGCGGCACCTGGTGGGATATCGACGACATCGTGGCCGAGGTGCTGGCCCAGGGCGTGCGCCATGTCTGCGTGACCGGCGGCGAACCGCTGGCACAGAAGCGCTGCCTGGTGCTGCTGCAGAAGCTGTGCGATGCCGGCATGGACGTCTCGCTGGAAACCTCCGGCGCGCTGGACGTCAGCGCAGTCGATCCGCGCGTGTCGCGCGTGGTCGACATCAAGACCCCGGGCTCGGCCGAAGCCGCGCGCAACCGCCTGGAAAACCTGCCGCTGCTGACCGCGCGCGACCAGATCAAATTCGTCATCTGCAGCCGCGAGGATTACGACTGGGCCAAGGGCATGCTGGCCGAGCACGAGCTGGTGAAGCGCTGCACCGTGTTCTTCTCGCCCAGCAAGGGTGAGATCACCGCGCGCCAGCTGGCTGACTGGATCGTCGAGGATCGGCTGCCGGTGCGCTTCCAGATGCAGTTGCATAAGATTCTGTGGAACGACGAGCCGGGACGATGAGCCCGGGCGTGGTGCCCTGATGTAGTTCCGGCGCGGGACAGCGTGCTGGCTTTCCCCTCCCAACCGGAAGATTTCTCCATGAAGAAGGCAGTCGTGCTTCTCTCCGGCGGCATGGATTCAGCCGCCGTCATCGCCATGGCCCAGGAACAGGGCTTCGCCGTCCATGCCCTGAGCGTGCGCTATGGCCAGCGCCACACCTCCGAGCTGGACGCCGCCGTGCGCGTGGCCAAGGCCCAGGGCGTCATCGCCCACAAGACCGTCGACGTGGACCTGCGCAGCATCGGCGGCTCGGCCCTGACCGATGACATCGACGTGCCCGAAGCGGGCGGCGAGGGCATCCCGGTCACCTACGTGCCGGCGCGCAACACCATCATGCTGTCGCTGGCCCTGGGCTGGGCCGAAGTGCTCGGTGCCAACGACATTTTCTGCGGCGTCAACGCGGTGGACTATTCGGGCTACCCGGACTGCCGCCCCGAGTTCATCGCTGCCTTCCAGGCGCTGGCCAACCTGGCCACCAAGGCGGGCGTGGAAGGGGCGGGCATCACCGTGCACGCGCCGCTGCAGTTCCTCAGCAAGGCGCAGATCGTCAGCGAAGGCGTGCGCCTGGGCGTGGATTTCGGCCTGACCGTGTCCTGCTACAACGCCGACGCCAGTGGCGCCGCCTGTGGCCACTGCGATGCCTGCCGCCTGCGCGCACAGGGCTTCGCCGATGCCGGCGTGGCCGACCCGACCCTCTACGCCTGATCGGCTTGCAATGGTGGGGGCCCCTCGCCAACGGGTGGGTGCGACTCGCCGACTGGTGGGTGCGAACCACCTCATTGGTAGGTGCGAACCTTGGTTCGCACTGCTCCTCGCCGGGCACGACCCGGCGCTACCTCGACTACCTTCCCACCAAGCCATCAAAGTAGGTTAAAATGCCGACCCCGCCGAAAGGCAGGGCATGCACGGGCCGTTAGCTCAGTCGGTAGAGCAGAAGACTTTTAATCTTTTGGTCGATGGTTCGAATCCATCACGGCCCACCAATGCAATCAACGACTTAAAGCGCCCGAGTGGCGCTTTTTTCGTCATATCCGTAATTCCCTCCGTAAAACCGGATCACGCCAGCGTTGCATTGCATGCTCGTCGCGTCACAATTGCGACGACAGCGGTGCAACAGGAAGGGGAGACATGGAGTCATCACAGAGAGCTTGGACCCATCTGCAGGTCATCCTCAGCTTCTTCCCGCGCGTGGATGCGATGCTCGCCGTACTGCTGGGCGTGAACACGGCCATGGCAGGGGTTCTGTTCTCCAAATGGCCCGGGGCAGCGGGCGCTGATGGATGGATAGTGATCACTACCATTTGCTTTGCTCTGTTCTCAGCGTTGTGTTACCTGGCTATATATCGGGCTGCATTCCCGAATCTCGAGCCTGCGGGGAAATCCACCATCTTCTTTGGTGACGTGGCGAAGCTGTCTGCGCCAGAATATTCGCGACTATTGCTTGATGTATCCGATAGAGAGTTAGCTTTGGAGATTGCCCATCAGGTGTGGAGGAACTCATCGATCTTGATGATTAAGTACGGATTCCTCAGAAATGCATTTGGTTGGTTGCTCGCATCAATCGCCCCCTGGGTAGTTTCGCTACTCTCCATCTCTGTTGCTCGCTAACGTAAAAGGAGTTCGTCGATGGGTCTCAAGGAAGATGTGCTCGCCGAGGTTGATGCGGTTCTAGCAACAGCTTGGGACTTGCGAAAATCCGAAGCAGTTCCAGCAGCAGAGGACGTGGCCCTAGGCTCAGGAGCCGTGGAAATTGACGCTGCGATGCTGTATGCCGACTTGGCTGAGTCCACCAAGATCGCAATGACACTCCCTGCATGGTTGGCCGCCGAGATCGCCAAAGCATTTCTGGCTACTAGTTGCAGAATAATCCGACACCATGGTGGCCATATTCGAAGCTTCGACGGTGACCGCGTCATGGGTGTTTTCGTTGGGAGTGATCGCTGCGCCAAGGCCGCCAAAGCATCTCTGCAGATCAACTGGGCGGTCGTGTATGTGCTAAGGCCCAAGTTTGCGAAGTACCCATCAATCTCAGCCAATGACATAACAATTCAGCATGGCGTCGGTATAGATGCCGGGTCAGTTTTCGTTGCTAGAACTGGGATTCGTAGAAACAACGATCTTGTCTGGATAGGAAGGGCCCCAAACGTCGCCGCGAAACTCGCAGCCATCCGAGAGCGGAATTTCAGCACGTACATCACCAAAAGCGTCTTCTCGCAACTGGATGATCGGACTTGGTGGCACTATCCGCCGGCTGGTGGGGCCAGGCAATTGATGTGGGAGGAGAGGAGCTGGCCTCAAGGACCGACGGGACTGTCGGAGCCGATCTACAGATCGAGCTGGTCTTGGGGTCCTTAGACCGGCTTAGCTACTAGAGCCGGAGGGTTTAACCCTTGGTACGCTCTTGTCGTACACCTTCATCATGGCATCGGTTACGCCGAGGGCATCTTGCCGCTCCGCCCGATTCCCGACCGTATCCGTGCCGCCTTTTCTTTTTAAGTCATGCAGGCTGAAGCGTTCTTCGGCCAGGATGACCTCTGAGCTGATAGCGAGTTGGATGAAGCGCTGCCACGTACTGTCCAGACTTGTCTTCTGCAAGGGTTCGCCATGCTCTGCAAGGAACAGATGGCGCTGATCGGCCCGCAACTGCACTGGCAAGCTGTGGCGCTCGATGATGGCTTCACGGCGTGCGATGGCGGCGTCCCATGCGCTCCTTAGCCGCGGGGTCCACTCCACCAGATTGTCGCGACTGCGCTTCCGGCGATTCGTGTGCAACCCCTCGACCGTGCCTTGTGCCTCGGTCAGCGTGAGCGTCTCAATGCCGCGCAGTCTGCAGAGGTAGCCCAGCTCCATGATCATCCACAGATAGGCCGGTACCGAACCCTCGGTCCGGGCCGTTCGCATGGAGCGCTCATGGGCGAATGCCAGCAGCTTTGCATAGGCTGCATCGGTAGGAAGACGCTGGCGCTTACGCTCCTTCGCCTGTTCCAGTCCCTGTGCGGGATTGTGGTCAACGATTCCTCGATTAAGCGCCCATCGGAACACGAGTCGCGAGTAGCGCAGCACCTTGTTTGCCTTTGTGGGCGTACCTGCCGATTCGATCTTGTCGACTAGGCGCTGGAAGTTGTGGTTCCGCAGCTTTGCCACCTGGAGTTTGCCGAATGGCACGCCAAGGTTGGTGGGATAGCTGATCAGCACGTTCCGCGCGGACTCGTAGTCGTCACGGGTGCCTGCTGCGAGGCCCTTGAACTTGGCGCTGTCGTGATACTGGACGCACACCCATTCCACGGTCCCGGTGTTCTCGCCCGTCTCCATGATGCTGTGCAGCTCGGACAGCTTCGCCTCCGGCCCGGCGACGGTGCGGCGGATCTTCTTGGGTCCGTCGATGCCCGTCGCCGTCGCCAGTACGTACCATCGTCCACGGCCGGTCGCATCCCAGTACATTCCCTTGGGGATCTTCGCCTGGTCTATGTGCGGCGGGATCGATGGATTGTGCTTTCTCGGTCGAGGTGCCATCAGATGACGTCGCTTCCATAGGTGTCGTTGGAGGCCTGCTGCAGGCCGAGTGCTGCGTTCATCGCGGCAGCGGTGGTCCAGATGCCACCCTTGCCGTCGTACTTGTAGCGAATCCCTTCCTTGCGAGCCCACGCTTCAACGGTGGACAGGCGTGGTCGTTCGCCAGGCCGGCAAAGTTCCTGCAGATCCTGAAACTGGAGAACTTCTCCGATCATCGATCCCCCTGGCCTGAGCGTGGGGGCGGATCTATCTCGCAGACAGCCGCGAAGGCATCGGTGAGCCGATACGCGGTCACGCGGCTACGGCCATGCTGTTGGGCACGCGGTCCAGATTGGCCTCGGCCAAGGCGCGCAGCGGCGGCGGGCTGACGCTGTTGCCCACCATGCGCACCTGCGCGGTGGTCTTGAGCAGTGTCCCGTTGGCAGTTCGGTCGATGATGTAGTCGGGCGGGAAGCCCTGAGCGCGGAACAGCTCATGCGGCTTGAGCATGCGCAGCTTGATATCCACGATGACGTAGGCCGCGCCCTTGATGTGGACGGTCACCAACGCGAGCCGGTCACGGGTGGTGATGGTGTCGACCGGGTCGGTCAGGCTGGGTACGTTTGAGCCGGTGCCGTAGTACTTCACCAGGAAAGCAGCCACGCGCAGCGCACCGGCCTCCTGTTCCGGGGTCAGCTCGGACAGCTCTGCGCTGACCAGCCGCTGCTGGCTGCCGCTGGCGGTGATCGTGCTGACCGGATCACGGGCATCGTTGCCCGCGCCCTGGTAGAAACCGCCGTTAGCCTGCTCGAGGAAGGCTGCCATCACCCCATGGCCGCCGCCGCTGGCGACGATGGTGCCGATAGGGCCCTGGATATCGTTGATGCCGTGGCTGAAGCGCCGGCCCGGTGTCTTCCCCTCACCATGGCCCATCTGGACGAGGCACGGCGCCACCAGCGCGGTGTCTGCCTTCGTGGTCATGGTGTAGAGCGGTTCGTCGCCCGAGCGCGGTTCGGACTGGCCGGCGCGGCCGCCGACGCCAGCAAGGATCGGCGTCACCACCGAGAAGTGGCCGCCCTTGACCCCGGCACACACCGTGCGCAGCGGTTCGTCGGCAGCCATGGTGCGCTGGTTGCTGGCGTTGGCGTGCTCCGCGATGAAGGGTGCCAGCTCCGGAGTAGCGAGCATCAGCTCGCCGCGGTTGGCGGCCGTGATCGTCTTGAGGGGCTCACGGATGCTGTGCACCCGGTCGGCGCCCTGGTGGGTGACCGGGACGATGAACGGATCGGCGGCCTCTATGACATGGCGCCGCACGCCCTTGGCGATGCGGCGCATGGTCGCGTCGGCCAGATCCTTCTTGCGGCCGAAGATCGAACGGCCGAGGTCGGAGAAGTCCAGGCAGTCGGCGGCGGTGACGCGGGGCGTCTGGCCCTGCGCGATGCCGTGGCTGACCTTCGGCCACGCGATGGCCTCGCCGTCGCGGCGCGCGAGAAGGAACAGGCGCTCGCGGCTGGTTCCGGCGCCGTAGTCGCTGGCCACGAGCTTGCGCCATTCGACCGCATAGCCCAGTGCACGCAGCGCGGCAACGAAGTGCCGCCAGGTGCGTCCAGCGTGACGCTTGTCCGGCACCAGCAGCTGGCATTCCAGCGGTACGCGCTCGCCCGGTGCCGCGACCTCGGTGCGCACGTGGACGCGCTCAGTGTCGACCTCGCCGGTCTTGCGCTTGACCTCGCGGAATTCAAACACCGCCTTGAACACCCGGCCGGTTTCCTTGCAGCGCTTAGCCACCAGCGGGCCCCAGGTCAGGATCTGCCAGACGTTCTCCATGGAGATGACGCGCGGCGCGGTGTTGGTGCCGTGCAGGCGGTCAGCACGCAGCAGTTGGCCAACCCACTTCAACACCACCCACGACAGGGCGCGGGTCTTCCGGCTGCGCGGCTGGCCGCCCTTGGCCTGGCTGAAATGCGTGCAGTCCGGGGAGGCATGGAACCAGCCGATGGGGCGGCCGGCCACGTCCACGCGCGGGTCGGCGTGCCAGATATCTTCGCGGTGGTGCTGGGTGAGCGGGTGGTTGGCGGCGTGCATGCCGATGGCCAGTTCGTCGTGGTTGTACGCCAGGGCGGGATCGATGCCGAGGGCCTGCTTGAGGCCTTCGCTGGCACCGCCGCCGCCGGCGAACAGGTCAACCACGATTTCGCCCGGGCGCAGGCGGGAGCGCTGCGGCGCGGGGAAGTTGAAGGAGCGGGAGCCGTCAGCCATTGGCGGAATCCTTGGTCCTGATGGAGGCCTGACCACTGGAAACGGCTCGATCCGTGAGCCGATTACGCTCGCTATTCGGCTCACGGCCAGCGTGGCTGTCGATCAGAGCCAGCAGGCGGTCGGCTTTTGCAATGCAGCGGTCGAAGTCGTGCGTCTGGGTTCCGTGCTTATCGCAATCACGCTTCCCCGCAACGGATTCAAGCCTGAACAGTTCGACCGCCTCCCGGAACTGCCCCAGGTCCACGGCCTGCGCAGCCGCATCGGCACGCGCCGCTTTCCAGAACGGCTCGGCCCAGTGACCGGCCGGCGGCCGCGTATGGCCCTGAGCGCCAAACGTCAAAACGTCGGAGATTACGCCGGCCACCATGGCGCGGATGCCTGATGGGTCGGCATCGAGCGAGTAGGGAAGGTCCACGGTCCGCGCGGGCGGGGCGGCGTAGAGCTTGGTTCCAAGCGGCAGACTTGGCGTGATGATGTTGCTCGTTCCGTCGGTGTTGAAAGATTTGCGGGACACTTCTGCCACCGGCTCCTGCGCCACCGGCTGCCCATCAACGCCCAGTTGTTCGACGTTTTCGACTACCTGATTTGATGCCACCGGCTGGCGGGCGGTGAGGGCGGCTTGAAGCGCGGCATAGGTCGCTTCCGAAATCTCGCCGTGGTAGTCGCCGCTATCAATGTCGCTGATTACGCGGCGCGCGGCTTCGACCAGCGCATCCGCCTGACTCACCGGGGAGGGCTGGGCGGCGGTGGCGGTATTGCCGGGTTTGGTGGCCTCGTACGCTGCGGCCGGATCGCGTTCCAGCAGCTTGCCCACAGCGGGGTTGAGCGCACACACGACGGACCACAGCGCGCTCAGGTAGTCGCTGTTGTCATCGAAGTAGATGGCGCTGACAGCTGCATGCAGTGCAGCCGACTGTCCATCCGTGGCGATCTGCGTCCCCTTCACCTTCTCCGCCAGCTCCATCAGGGTCAGGCCCGGCTGGCCGAACAGCGCCTCGCCGATCTGCGCGACCAGGCGATCACGCGCGCCGTCTGCCATCGAGGTATTCATGCGCGGACCTCCATGGCTTCGAGAGCGGCGATAGCCAAGGGCCGCACGAACCACGCGGCCAGGCCATCCTCCGTTTCGCCCAGCCAAACCAAACGCCAGTCAGCGCCAGGGGCTTCCGGGTTCCAGTCGATCATCTGCTGGATGTTGGCGTACACACCGGTACCGACCGATTCCTCCTCGAATTCGGCCTCCACCACGACCAGGTCGAAACCTTGGGCGTAGAACAGCGGCAGGAGGGACGACTCGCGGCCGTCAGCCCACGCAGGCACGTCCGGGTGGCACAGGATTTCGCCGTAGCCGTCGCGCGCCGGCAGTCGGGCGGGGTCATACAGTCCTCGCCACGGATCGGCTGGATCAATGCCGGTGCCATTCTGTCCGCGCACCAGCTGCAGCAGCTGCGCGGCATGCGCCAGCCGGGCCTTGGTGGTATCGCAGAGCGGCGTGTCGCCCTCCTGGAAGCTGCTGCGAAGCGAGGCGTACCACGCGGCAACCGGTGCCTCGAACACGCGCAGATCCTGCACGCGCGGCAGGCGGGCATGCAGGTCGAGCAGCGCGGTCGAAGCCTGGGCCAGAGGAACCACCTTTGCAGTGTTGGGAATCCACACCGCCTCTACGGCGATTGCCTCCAAGGTGCGGACGGCCTCGCGCAGCACGGGGCACGCGTAGGCGATGGGAAGTTGTTTCGTCGGTTGGGTCGCGGTCATCGGTGTTCCTGCTAGAAGTCGACGTCGGTGTTGACGAATGCGCCGCCCAGCGGCGCGAGGTTGGGCTCTGCTGCAGCGCCAGCCGGGCGAGGGGGAATCGGCCCGGCGCGGCGGTACCGGCGGTGTGGATCGGCCGCGTATCGGCCATCGTTCAAGCGGGTCACCTGGTACTGCGGGAACGCGTCCACTGGCAGGTAGGCCCTGGCCTCCGCAATAAGGCCGATGTAGCGCTCCTGCCACTCGGCCGGCATCGACTGCAGGGTGCGGCGGGGCACCACGAAGTACGCCGCGCGGGACTGGCCGAAGGCCTGGTGGGCAGGGCCGGTCGCGTACAGCACTTTCCTTGCCGTTGCAGCGTCGGTTGAGAGATCTGTGGAAGGGGCGCTCATCGATTTCACTCCGCGCTTCTGCCGGGCAGGCGGTCCATGTCGCCGCCGTGGTTGGCCGCATGGCGGCTCAGCGTTGGGCGCAGGGGCGTGGTGCCCAGCTGCTCGATACGCCCACCCTTGGCACGGAACGCAGCCAGATCCTCCGCCAGTTGATCCCGCTCGTAATCCTTGTGTCGCACGGTGGTCGACGCATCACTCGCGCGGCCGTTCTCGGGCAGCGCGGTGACCAGGGCGCGACAGGTCCTGCGCTCTCGGGGCTCAGCCGCGCGCAGCGGGGCAATCGCGTGCTGAACGTGAGGGGCGAGACGCCAGATACCGGTGCGGCCGGAGCGCGCGCAGGTTGCGTGGCCGGTGCGGGCCAGCCCGGTCAGCGTGAGGCTGATTGCGTGGCTGGACGCGTTGACGCGGCCGATGGTCTTCAGCTGCTCAATCGTTGCACCCTGCGGGAACTGCGCGAGGGCCTTCCGCACCAGGTCGGCGCGGCCGGTGTGCTGCGTCGAAGTACTCATGCGCGCGCCTCGGCAACCATCTGTCGCATCGCGCTACCCAAGTGCAGCACGCGGGACGACTGATGCGCGACGGCATCGGCGTTGTTGGTCAGCACCAGCGTGTCATCCAGCGGGTAGGCGGTGTGCCCATCCCAGTCGTCCAGCACATCCTTCATGCCGAAGTGCTCGCGCAGCTCCTGCGCGTTGGCGGTTTTGCCGCAGCGTTGCGGCCCATAGATCACGACAGAGCGGCTCATGCGTGGATTCCTTTCGTGCTGCGCGTAGCGCGGTTGTTGGGGGAGATCGACCGGACGCGCACGCCCTGCCGGTCGAGCCAGCGGTGTGCGGCCTGAGCGGCCAGACGGTTGAGAGGGAAGGTCGTGCCGCCCAGGCGCAGCGAGTTGTGCGAAACCCCCACGCTCCGGCTGGCGCTGGCGGCGAGCTGCAGGAGCGATTCGCGCGGCGCAGCGGTGTACAGCCCGGCCCAGATCCAGCCTTGGCACACCATCAGCACCAGCGACTCGCCCTGGTGACCGGTGGCGAACTGCTGCTCGACCGGAAGGGTTGCTGCGGCGCTCATGCGGAGGGCGCCAGGGCGCGGGCCTTGGCAACCTCTGCCTCGGCAGCAGCGAGGCCGGCGGCGGTCAAGGTCGCGGTGCGCGGCAGCTGCGGGTCGTCGTAGCGCATCAGCACACGCTCATCCAGCCAGTTCATGACGCGACGGGTGAAGACCTTTTCCGGGCGGTTGTTGGGCGCGAAGCCCGCACGAGTGCGGTGCAGTGCGTGGTCCGAAGCGGCATGCGCTGCCAGCAGCGCGGCGCGTTCTTTCGGCTTGAGTGCGGCGGCCATGGCGTGTCTCCTGGTCAGGCTGCGATGGAGGTGGAAGGGGCGGCGGAGGCGAGTTCGGCCAGTACTTCGCCGCGGTGGCGGGCGAGGTGGGAAATCGGAATGCGGTAGTGCGCCAGGGTGGGATCGGTCCAACGCAGCTCGGCCAACGCGGCGCGGTCGTAAGGCACAGGCCGGGTCGCCATGCCGCAGCGGTGGCACTCGATGTGGACCAGGTCGGGGCAGGCCGCCCCCAGGCGATGCCCGGTGGGCGCGCCGCTGGTGGTAACGATCTGGGGCCGGTGGCCGTGGCCGCAGGCGGGAACCGAGGTGGGCAGCGGGCGTGAGGTCTGGCGCATGGTCAGCCCCTCACCGAACTGCTGGCGGCCCAGCGGGCCTTGGCGGCATCGCGGTCGGCATGGGCGCCGTGGATCTCGGCGATACGCAACGGCACGACGACGGCCGCCAGCAGCGCAACGGCCAGCCAGGTGATGCGGAGGCGGCGGCTCACGCCCGCACCTCCGCCGACATATCCCGCGAGCAAGCTTCCAAGCGAAGGCTCGCAACCCCCATGCGGCGCGAGCGGCGCAGCTGGTTGCGGCTGTGCTCTCCCTTGCTGCGGGTCCACAGAGTACGGGCGGTGCTGTGATCGCGGGCCGCCAGCGCCAGCAGGGCCTTGACGGCCAGCAGCGGCAGCAGGGTGGGGCTCGGTTCGGCGTGGCGATGAGACATGGCGCGCTCCTGGTTAAGAGAGGGCGCCAGCGGGTCATCGGCCGTGGGGAGCGGCAGCGGCTGGGAAGGGAGGCCCGGGCCGCTTGGCGACCCGCTGGTCGCCCGCCAGCAGTGCTGGCAGACGGACCATACAAGCAAACTTGCGCGCAAGTCAACAAGAAAACTTGCGCAATTGCTGAGGCGCTGTGGACGCGCCTGAACGAGTTGATACCCTTAGGGCACCAGACAGGGAGTGGGAAAGATGGAACTGCTTATTAGCACCGTTGGCGCTTTCGGGATTGCTGTCATCACGCTGGCGCTGCTGTCGCTGATCGTGATGGGGCTGCTGATGCCGCTCGCTGTGTTCGGAATAAAGCCGCTGTTGCGTGTGGCTATCGAAGAGCTGCGCAAGACAAATCGGCTGCTCGCCAGGCAAAGCATGCGCGACCAGGGAGTGGACGCTGGTGGCATTGGCGAGATCGCTACGTCACGGGATGATTCGGCGCCACAGTCCTTGCAGGACTTCATCCGCGACCGCGATGCGCGGTCCTGACAAGCAGTAGGCACGTCTGCACGCTGGAAACGCAGCTGGGGCGTTTCCAGCGCTGCCGGGTTAGGGCTTCGGTAGTACCGAGGCCATGTTCTTGATCAGCCCTGTCTGCTCAAGGGGGAGGCCCTCTGTGATTGCTTCTCTGGCTTCCTCGAGTTCGATCAAGAGACAGCGCAGCTCGGTCGGCGACAGGTCGGTGACGCTCTCCCTTACTACCAGGTGCTGATCAACTAGCCAGCCGAGCTGGTAGGCGTCTGTAAGTATCCGAATGCGACGGATATACGCTGAATTTGTAGCGCTCGGATCCACGCCTTCTGGATAGATCGCGGGAAGGTCTCGGTCTGGAGGCCTGTCCCGTTTCCTAACTTTGGCCGCCAGCGCGTGTGCGAGTGCTTCCAGTGCTGCTGCTTCCTTCATCATCGACCCCCTTCGAAATCTGGCGCTTCCGCAAATGCGCGGTGAAGTCGACCACATTGTCCGGAGTGACTGCCTGCTCTGAGCGTGCACTGAGATACTGGTGCGCAAGTAGAACAATGGCAGCGTCGTCAGTGCTTTCTGGATCAAACGATGTTCCAAGAGCGAGGCACGCAAGCCGGACAAGTTGGTACGACGCGGCCAGAGTAGGGGCGTCGAGTTGCAGCGATTGAGACTGAACAGGATATGCAGCGAGGGATCCGTTTGCTGCGCCACCATCCCACTGTAGGAACTGCTCCACGGTCAAGCCAAAGGCCTTGGCGAGTTCGGGCAAGTATCTGGGGCGGCGGGTCGGGATGTCCAACAACTGCTGGAGGTGTTGGTACTTCACGTTAGGGGCGCCTGCAGCGCGCACGCGGGCAGCTAGCGCCTCGACCCCGAGGCCGTGCGCATCCATCAAACCTCTGGTTATGTCGCCTATCAACATGCAAGCAATCTTGCACTGTTGAAACACAAGAAAGATTGCGGTAGCTTTGCGCAAGGTTTCTTGTGTGAAGGCGTCCGATGACCCCGCTGGACAGAGCTATTTTGATCTGCGGCACCCAGAGTGAGCTGGCCCGGCGTGTGACCGGAAAGCCAGCCACTGGCTACGTCTACCACTGGCGCAAGAATGGTGTGACGGAAGAGGTCGCAATCGCCATTGAACGAGCGGTAACCACCGCGGTGGGAGAGGACCCGGCTGCGGCAGCACGCGCAGCAGCCAATGGTGGGGGCGTGACCGCAGACGAGCTTCTTCCTGGTGTGCGTTGGGAACGGGATGAGGCCGGGGCCGTCGTCGGCTACTTCAAGAACGTCCCGCCGTTGGCTGGAGTCACCGATGCCCATGCGTGATCCGGCTCTCACAGTTGCAATCGTGCGTCATGGCTGGGTTGCTGGGCACCGCCACTATCGGCTGCGTTGTCTCGGGGCAAAGCTCCGCAAGTGCGGGATGTCCGCCGCTTTTCTGATTCTGTCCGTTGCGATTGCTGCGAGCGTTTACCGGAGCCCAGAGCACCGCAACCACACCACCGATGCCGGTGGCGGTGTCATAGGTGCGGAGAGCGGTGAAGTGCATGCGCTGCGGGAAGCTGATGATCTCTGCCATGGCGCCAATGTTGCGCCGGCTGCCGGCCGCGTTCCTACGATGATCGGTGTAGCGTTTCAGGGGGGAGCATGACCTGCCAGCGCTCTGACCTGTACTGGCGGGACGCCCTGCACAACGCAGTGGCCCGCGCCCCCGGTGGCCTGCAGGATGCGGCAACGCACATCAGCAAGCGCCGCGGCAAGTCCATCTCTGCCGAGACGCTGCGCAAGAAGCTCAGGGGCATCGATGGAGAGTCCATCTCCATGGAGATGGCCGAGATCCTGACCGACTACCTGCAGCAGTTCGTGATCACGCAGGAGGCTGCCACCGACTGGGTGTGCTCCCTCGCAGGCCAATATGACCTGATGGTCGACTACGTCCCGCCTCCGCCCGAGGGTGGTTGGCCCGATGAGCTGGCTGCGATCCAGGCAAAGCTGCTGGAGCTGCACAAGCTGACCGGCGCACTCGCGGGGGCGGGTATCGACGCACTTGCCGACCAGCGCTTGACCATTCCCGAGGCGGATCGAATCCAGGACCTGTCGCGCGACGTGCGCAGGCTCTGCTACCGCTTGGAGCGAAACGCGTGCCGTGCTGCTGGTCAGCAGGGGATGGAGGACTGACGTGGCAACTGACCACGCCCATCGATCCCGATATCGACGGCGTGGCATAGCCAGCGCATCTGCGCGGCAAGCAATGGAACTGGCCGCCCTGGCGCTGACTGATGCGGTGCCCGGGTTGGTAGGTGAAGAAGCATTGGCAGAGCGCGAGCGCATCCGCCAGCGACAAGAGCAGATAGACAACCGGCAGCACAGCCTGCCTTTGGGGAACCCTGATGTACCACGCAAGCATTGATTCGGCCCCATCCCCCCGGGTGGCTCGTGAAAGGCCGCGTGCTGCCCGCGCTACTGAATCCGCCCTGGCATTGCGAGCCATTCGCGATACCGGCGATGGGTCCTCCCTGGCTTTGGCGGACGCGGGTAATCAGACGCGCATTTCCTGGGTAGATAGCGGACCGGGAAACTACTGAATGTCTGAGAACTATGGGGATGTGCTGCAGCAGCTGCAGTCCGCCGGCCTTCTGGTCACCGAACTGGACACCACCGGGCGCATGGTCCGCTGCCGGGTCGAGGGCTCCCGCGAGCGCCGCGGCTGGTACGCGCTTCACGAACTGAACACCTCGGCGGGCGAAGTGCTGGTCGTCGGCACATACGGCGTCTGGCACGGCAACGAGAACGGTGCGACGAAGGTTGATCTGCGCAAGCGCGACAAGACTTTCTCCGATGAACAGCGCGAAGCGCTGCGCAACCGGCTTGCCGAGGACCGCCGCAGGGCCGAATCTGCCCGCCAGACCCAGGCGAAGCGCGCCGCTGAGAGGGCAACGTCGGCTTGGGCGAAGGCCAACGCCGTTGGCGACTCCGACTACCTGGTCAGCAAGGGCGTGCAAGGTTTCGGCCTGCGCTATGGCACCACGGGCGCCGCACTGGTCCCGCTGCTGGACGTCAACGGCCAGGTGCACGGCTTGCAGGTGCTGCGCAGCGCGAGATTGGCGGCGGAAGGGCGCAAGCCCGCCAAGGAATACTGGCCGGCCGGTATGGTCAAGAAGGGCCACTTCCACCTGATCGGCGGAAGCCCGCAGTGGATCCTGCTGGTGGCCGAGGGCTATGCCACGGCGGCCACGCTGCACATGGCGACGGGCTACCCGGTGGCCGTGGCGTTCGACGCCGGCAACATGCTGGCCGTCGCCTCGGCCCTGGCGAAGCGCTATCGCGGCATCAAGATGCTGCTGTGCGCCGACGACGACGTGTTGCAGAAGTGCCGGCACTGCAAGACCCGCCTGGTGCTGGCCGACCATCCGCAGTTCTGCCCATCCTGCGCGCAGCCGCATGGCGCGGCGAATGCCGGCCTGCTCGGTGCAGAGGCCGCAGCGCTGGACGTAGGCGGCGCGATGTTGCACCCGGTCTTCGCCGATGAGCCGGGCAGGCGCGAGCGCTTCATCGACAACGGCCGTAAGGTCAGCGACTTCAATGATCTGCACGGACAAGAGGGCCTGCATGTCGTGCGGTCGCAGGTCGAAGCCCGTCTCACGGAGCTCTCATGGCGGGTGCCTGCAGAAAAACGCGCGCCTTCCATCACCAGCGACGGGGGCGAGGGGAATGATCGCCTGTCCCCCATCCATTCGCTGACCGAGCTGCTCGAGCGCTTCGCGTTGGTCTATGGGCAGGGCGGCACGGTGTTCGACCACAAAGAGCACATGCTGGTTGCCCTGGGCGACATGCGCGATGCCTGCGTGCGCAAGGAACTGCACCGTGCGTGGATGGAACACTCGGATCGGTCCATCGTGCGTGTGCGGGAGGTCGACTTTGACCCGTCGTGCGAAAAGCCTGGGGTGACCTGCAATCTCTTTGCCGGTTGGCCGACCGTACCGCAGGAGGGCAACTGCGACCGGCTGCTGCAGCTGCTCTGGCACATGTGCGGCAACGAGGCCAACCAGAAGGCGCTGTACGACTGGGTGGTCAAGTGGCTCGCCTACCCACTGCAGCATCCTGGCGCCAAGATGAAGTCGACCATCGTCATTCATGGTCCGCAGGGCACCGGTAAGAACATGTTCTTCGATGAGTACATGAAGCTCTACGGCGAATACGGTCGCGTGCTTGACCAAGCTGCTCTGGAAGACAAGTTCAACGACTGGGCGAGCCGCAAGCTGTTCCTGCTGGCCGACGAAGTCGTTGCGCGCACCGAGGTGTACCACCTCAAGAACAAGCTGAAGGCGCTGATCACGGGTGATCGCATCCGCATCAACCCGAAGAACATCCAAGCCTACGAGGAAGACAATCACGCCAACCTGGTGTTCCTCTCGAATGAAGCGATGCCGGTCGTTCTGGAAGAGGACGACCGGCGACACGCGGTGATCTGGACGCCGGAGAAGCTGAGCCTGGAGTTCTACACCGAGGTGCTGGCCGATATCCGCAACGGCGCGACGGCAGCGTTGCACCACTACCTGCTGCAGGTTGACCTGACCGGGTTCACCAACGGCACCCATCCGCCGATGACCCATGCGAAGGAAGAGCTGATCGGCTTGAGCCAGGACAGCCCGCAGCGCTTCCTGGACGAGCTCTACGGCGATGACATTCCCGGGCTGAAGCCCATGCCGGCGCTCTCGAAAGAGTGGTACGAGGTCTACAAGGCCTGGTGCGCGCGTGAGGGCTTGCCGCGCCCGGCACCGTCACCAAAGTTCATCAACGCATTGGTGCGCAAGCGCCAGATCATCCACCCCGACCGGGCTCGGAAGCGCTACCAGATCGAGCAGACCGTGAACGGGCCACATGGCTTCCTGATGCTCGGCGATTGCAAGGTGCCTGACGGGAAGACAGAGGCAGCATGGCTGGGCGACCAGGTCGTGTCCTTCCGCCGTATGTACTCCGACTACAAGGGGCGTGCGTGATCACTATGCCCATTGACGTGCGGTGTGTGCGGGATGTGCGGGCAGATGTGCGGGCATTGAATTGCCGTGAATCGCTTGCGGCAGTAGGCGTGTGCGGGACGTGCGGGCATCGGCCTACATGGGCGGGCGCGGGCGCGAACGGGTATCGCGTTGCTACGCCGCAATGCGCCTCGCGTGCGTATGTGGGTGACCGCACATCCCGCACAAGCCGCACACGCCTTGTGCCGCGTCGATTCAGCGGCTATCGCGTCCCGCACATGCCGCCGCACAGCCCGCACATGCTCACGCGCGCGCGTTTTTCCGCTTTAACGATCTTCGAAGGAAATGGAGAAGGGGGTAGTAATGTCTGAGGGAGACGTCACGATCACTGGCAAGGAGCTGGCCTCGCTGATCGGCTGCAAGCCGTCCTACGTGGTCGACCTGAGGAAGAAGGGCAGGGTGGTGGTGGGCGAGGGCGGCAAGGGATTCCTGAAGGCTGCCTCCCTGGAGCTCTACGCTCGCACCGCAGACCCGGTCTATGCCGGTGTCGCCCAGCGCCACGCAGATGAGCGCGGTAGCGCGCTGGTGGGGAGCGGGGAGGCGGCCAGCGCTGGCGACGCCGACATCGATGACGATGAAGAGGATGGTGACGACGACGATGCCAGGCCCTCTCGCGCCGGCCGCCCGCAGACCCCGGATTCCGCACGCAAGGCCAAGGCGCTGGCCGACAAGGCCGAGACCGACGCGCACATGGCCCACATCGCGCTGCAGAAGGAGCTGGGGCTGCTGCTGCCGCGCGCGGACGTGGAGGCATTCCTCGCTGAGCATGCAACGACGTTCCGGGGTGCGATGGAGCGCCTGGCCGACACGCTGGCGCCGCAGCTCGCCGCAACGTTGGATGAGGCCGGTTGCCGGCGGCTGGTCTGGGATGAGGTGAGCCACGCCCTGGAAGAACTCAGCCAGGGCTTCCGCACGTTGGCGGCCAAGGCGGCGGAGGCTGCGGAATGATGGAGGCACAGAGCTGCCTGGCGTCGGTGCTGGCGCGCTCGCTGCAGCCGCGGCGGCCCATGAGCGTTTCGCAGTGGTGCGACGAACACATGCGCCTGTCCACCAAGAGCGGCAGCAAGCCCGGGCGCTGGGTGACGGACCGCAACCCGCCACTGCGCGAGCCGATGGACAACATGTCCGCCCGTAGCCCGGTGCATGATCAGGTCTGCATGTTCCCGATCCAGTTCGGCAAAAGCCAGCTGGCGACCAATGCCATGGCCTACTGGATGGACTATGCGCCGGGCCCGATGATGTATGCGCTGCCGGGTGAGGTGTCCATGAACAAGTGGATCGCCCAGAAGCTGAACCCGATGATCGAGGTCTGCGCAGCAGTTAAGAAAGCGCTGACCAGCACCGCCAGCCGCGACAGCGCGAACCAGCGCACGTTCAAGGACTTCGCTGGTGGGCAGCTGTTCGTGGAGCACATGGGTAGCCCGCAGCGCCTGAAGTCCTCGACGGTGAAGTACCTGCAGGTGGATGAGATCGATGAGGCGCCACAGCAGCTCTCCACCGGCGACGACCCGGTGAAGATGCTGGACGGCCGCACGTCGTCCTTCCCGACCACTTACAAGCGCCAGTACATCAGCACGCCTGGCATCGCCGGACTCAGCCGGATTGCGAAGCTGTACGACAAGAGCGACCAGCGCCGGTATCACGTACCGTGCCCCCACTGCGGCCATTACCAGGCGCTACAGTGGAGCGGCCTGGTCTGGTCGCCCGACAAGAGCCACGCGTGGTACGCGTGCTGCGAGTGCGGTGTCGCCATCGAGGAACACTTCAAGACCGACATGATTGCCAACGGGCGCTGGGTGGCGGCCAACCCTGACTCGCCGATTCGCGGCTATACCATCAATTGCCTGTACTACCAGTTCGGCCTGGGACCGCGCTGGCTGGACCTGGTGAAGGAGTGGCTGGAAGCCCAGGGTGATCCTGCCTCCCTCAAGACTTTCGTGAATGACCGGCTGGCCGAGACGTGGGAAGACCCGTCGATGCGCGCGGTCAAGCACAACGTGATCAAGGATCGCGCCGAGCCTTACGCCCTGCGCTTGGCTCCCCTCGGGGTGCTGGCGGTGACGGTCGGTGTCGATACCCAGGATGGACGCTTGGCGGTCCACACCATTGGCTGGGGGCGTGGTATGACCGCCTGGACCCTCGACTATGTGGAACTGCAAGGCGATCCCGCAGAGGATGCTGTGTGGGTTGCGCTGACGGATCTGCTGAACCGCGCCATCGAGCGAGCGGACGGCGCTCTTCTGCGGCCGATGGCAGTTGCTATCGATGCCGGTGGCCACCGCACGGAGGCAGTAAAGAACTTCGTGCGCCAGCGTCGTGTCACCAGGCCCATGTGCATTTTCGGCGCCGTTCCGAATAACGCGCCGGTGCTGTCGAAGGGAAAGCTGGCTGACGTGACCTGGAACGGCAAAACGGACAAGCGTGGCATCACCATCCACCACGTCGGCACCGTGGCCGCGAAGCACTATCTGTATAGCCGCCTCTCCGCCGATGCAGAGCGCGCCGTCGAGTCGCGCCTGGTGCACTTCAGTGATGAGCTGCCGGATGAGTACTTCCCCGGGCTGGTGTCGGAGGTCTACAACCCGGTGAAGAACCGATTCGAGAAAAGGGTCACACGCAATGAGCCGCTCGATACCTGGGTATACGCATACGCTGCCGCGCATCACCCGGAGGTCCGCCTGCATCGATACACGCGAGCCGACTGGGACGTGCTGGAGGCCCGCCTGCTGCTGACCGTGAACAGCTCGGATTCCCGTGAAACAGAGGAGGCGCCTGCCAAAATCGAGGCGAAGAGTGTTTCGCGTGGAACGCAACAGGTACGGCCGCGTAGCAGCGGACTGGCGCGAGATGGGTGGGCGCTGTAATGGCAAAACGTACCGAGTCAGCCGAAGAGCTGAGGGAGCGGATCCTAGCCGCAATGCGGGCCGACATCGGAATCAGCGAACGCATGGCGCTGCCGTTCGTTGAATCAGTGATGCAGTGCTTTGCCGGTGAGCGACCATATTTCCCTGCGGCGCCTCGGGAGTACCCGATGGCTGAAATAAGAGCCGCGCTGGTAGCTGGGATTCCCGTGAAACAGGTCATGTCCAAGTTTGACCTTTCCCGGGCGAAGCTCCACGACCTGTTCCCGGGAGGGCTACCGAGGGCCACGAAAGGGCAACTGTCCACGACTTTGACAAAAGTGGAGACAAAATAGTTTTTCTTTCCTTGTAGATCAGTGAGTTGCGACCGCCACTGTCCACGAGTTTGCCTAGAACGTGGACAGTCGTGTGCCTAGCCTATGTAGTCATGAAGACTGCTCAGGAAATGCTGGATTTCTACATCGACGCGGAGGTCGCCGTCCTTTCGGGCCAGACCGTTCGCATCGGTGATCGCCAGTTGACCCGAGCGGACCTGGCTGAGATTCGTTCCGGTCGGAAAGAGTGGCAGGCGGTGGTCCTGCGTGCAGGCTCTGCTGCCGGTCGGCGTGCGCGCTGGGCCAATGCCGACTTCGGTGGGGTGACCTGATGTCATCCGCGCAGATCGCCAAGGCACGATTGGACGCCGCACTCGGCGCGGATCGCGCCATTCAATCGGCGCGGGCACAGATGGCTCCGGTCATCGCCCGCGCGCACGAAGTCACGCGGCCCTCGCGAAACCGAAAGCTGGCGAGGGACTGGGGCAGTGGCAATGCCATCGCCGGCATGGATGCCCGCCAGCTCCGCGATCAGGCCCGCCATCTGGAGCGCGACCTCGATCTGGCGGACAACGCGTTGAACGTCCTGGTCCAGAACACGGTTGGCTCAGGCATCGACGTGCTCTCTGCACCTCGGCTCCCCGGGCAGCCGATCAACCGCGATCTGGCACTGCAGCTGGACGATCTCTGGGACGCTTGGTGGGACGCGCCCGAGGCCACCCGCACGCACGACTACGGCATGTGCCAGCAGCTGCTGGCACGCAGCTGGTTCCGCGACGGTGATGCGTTCTACCAGGACCTGATCGGCGCCGTGCCGTATTTCGAGCACGGCACCGTTGTGCCGTACAGCTTCGAGATGTTGGAAGCCGATCTGGTGCCGTTGGACTTCAACGATCCGGCACGCAACATCCTGCAAGGTGTCGAGCGCAACGCCTGGGGGCGGCCTATCGCGTTCCACGTCTACAAGAGTCATCCGGGTGATCCGATGGGCACGCGGCTGGAGACCAAGCGGGTCTCTGCCGAGTTCATGCACTGCATCGCGCTGATGAAGCGCCTGCACCAGGTGCGTGGGCTCAGTGTGTTCGCGAGCGCCATGTCCCGCTTTGAGGACGTGAAGGACTACGAAGAATCCGAGCGCATTGCTGCCAAGGTGGCGGCGTCGATGACGTTCCAGATCAAGAAGGGCAGCGGCGAGCAGTACGGCGCGGACTTGGGCGGCCAGGCCATCCTCCAGGACGGTGTTCCGATTCGTGAGCTGCGCCTTGCCCCCGGTGCGATCTTCGATGATCTGTTGCCCGGCGAGTCGATTGAGAGTCTGGGCACCGACCGGCCGAATCCCAACGCCGCCACCTGGCGGAAGGAGCAGTTGCGCGCAGCTGCCGGTGGCATCGGTGTCAGCTATTCCAGCCTGTCGCTGGACTACAACGGAACCTATTCGGCACAGCGTCAGGAGCTGGTCGAGAAGTGGGGCAGCTACCTGATGCTGGCCGAGCGCTTCATTGCGCTGTGCGTGCGACCGCAGCGCATGCGTTTCGTGGAGGCATGCGTGCTTTCGGGCCGCGTGCGCCTGCCCCGTGGCTGGACGCTGCGGGATCTGGCCGCCTCAACGTACGTCCGACCGGTAATGCCGTGGATTGATCCGTTGAAGGAGGCCTACGCGCGCGGCGAGGCTGAGGACCGCGGCTGGGTGTCGCCGCAGCAGAACACGCTTCAGTACGGCAACAACCCCGCTGAGGTCCTGCGTCAGCGTCAGGACTGGCAGGAGCAGACCGAGACCCTTGCGCCGCCGGCGCCCCACACCAGTGCAGAAGCGCGTGCCCAAGTCTTGGGCCAGCTGACGCGCGATCTCTCCAGGAGCGAATGACATGCGTGCACGCCTGTTGGCCAGCGCGATCCAGAACACCATCCGCGCGGACGCGGCAACCGAAGCCCAGCTCGGCCCGGCCTTGTATCAGGTCCGGGCAGAGGCCGATGTCTCCGACGTGATGATCTATGGCGCCATCGGTGGCTATCTGTTCGAAGAGTCGGTGTCCGCTGCCGACCTGGTCGAGCGGATCGGCCAGATCACGGCAAGCACCATTCACGTGCGCTTGAACAGTGTTGGTGGTGTCGTCGCTGACGGCATGGCAATCCACAACGCGCTGCAGGCCCATCCGGCGCACAAGATCGTCACCGTGGAAGGGCAGGCCGCTTCCATCGCCTCGCTGATCCTGCAGGCCGGCGATGAGCGGCGGGTCTATGCCAGCTCCCTGGTCATGGTTCATGCGCCGCGTACCGTTGCTGCCGGCAGCGCTACGGCATTCCGCCAGAACGCAGAGGCCTTGGACGCGCACGCGTCGGCCATGTTGGAGGCCTACGCGGCCCGCTCTGGCCGGCGTGAAGAGATGGAGCGATTGCTTACCGACGACGCCGACCACTGGTTCTCCGGTCCGCAGGCCGTCGATGCCGGTCTGGCCGACCTGGTGGTGGATGCCGACCCCGGGGCCACAGCCATGTGGTCGTCGGCATCTACCGTCGCCATCAGCGGCTATCTGCAGTCCATCGAGGGTGCTGGCGCGCCCGTGTTGTCCCAGCTGCGTCGAAGCATCGTCGCCAGCCTCTCTCCGCAAGTATTCGCCTCGCTTCCCGAGGTCAGCCAGTCGGCCGTGATCGGCCATATCGAGGATCCAACCATGAAGAAGCAGTACAGCGCCATCCTCGCGAACGCCGGTCGACAGAGCCCGGCAGTCGCAACCACCGCTGCCGCGCCAGTCACCCCGGTCGTCGCCGCGGCTCCCGTTCCCGCGTCGACGCCGGCCGATCCGGTCCAGGCCGCTCTGGTCGCGTTGCGTGAGCGCAACACCCAGATCCAGGCCATTGCGCTCCCGCACATGGGCAACGCGCAGGTCCGTGAGTACGTGGATGGCGTGATGGCGCAGGCAGACTCCAACATCACCGCCGACGCGGTGGGTCGCCACATCCTGGCACTGCTGGGCAGCAACGCTGCACCGCTCAATGGTGGTGCGGCCGTCACTGCTGGTACCGACCAGCGCGATCTGACCCGCTCGGCCATGTCCAATGCGATCCAGGCTCGGGCCGGCCTGGTCCAGGCGACGGACGGTAACGCCTTCCGTGGCATGTCCCTGACCGAGATTGCCCGCGCCTGCGTGCAGCAGGCCGGTGTGGATACCCGTGGTATGGAGCGACTGGAAGTGGTGGGCATGGCCTTCACCCACAGCAGCTCGGACTTCCCGCAGCTGCTGGGGGACGCCTCGCGCCGGGCGCTGCTGCAGGGTTACCAGGAAGTGGAAGAAACCTTCGACCAGTACACCCGCCCGGTGAATGTGAGCGACTTCAAGCCGACCAACCTGGTCGGTCTGGGCGCCTTCTCTGATCTGGATGTCGTCCCGGAAGGCGGCGAGTACAAGCAGGGCTCGTTCTCCGAGCAGTCGCAGGCCATGAAGATCGTGACCTACGGCAAGCTGTTCACCATCACCCGCCAGGCCATCATCAACGACGATCTGGGCGTGTTTGGCGACGTGCCGCGAAAGATGGGCCAGGCTGCACGCCGTACGCTCGCCAAGGCGGTGTTCGACCTGATCAACAGCAACCCCAGGCTGGCTGATGGGAAGACCCTTTTCCATGCTGACCACAACAACCTGCTGCCGGCTGCGTTGATCAGCACCGCCAGCGTCGGCGCGATGCAGGCCGCCATGCGCCTGCAGAAAGATGCTGATGGCAATCTCATCCAGGTGCCGATGCGTGGCCTGCTGACGCCGGTGGCCCTCAGCGGCTTGGCAAAGACCGTACGCACAGCCCAGTTCGCCGTGGGCGCGGGCGTTGGCAGTAATGACCCCAACATCGTGCGTGAGACTTTCGAAGTCTGGGACGACGGTCGTCTGGACGCCAAGAGCGCTCAGGCCTGGTACGGCATCTCCAACCCGGCCTACGTCGACGGCATCGTGGTGGGCTATCTCGATGGTAACCAGACGCCGTATCTGGAACAGCACCAGGGCTTCACCGTCGATGGCGTGGCCTGGAAGGTGCGCCTGGATGCTGCACCGGCCATTGCCGACTACCGCGGCATCTACAAGAACCCCGGCAACCCGGCACCCGCCCAGGGCTGATCGCCCGGCATGGAGATCGCCGCAATAGCGGCGGCCTCCTGAACCCCTTCACGCATCCGGAGAGTATTTATGAAGAACGCACATCAGGACGGTCGCGTGCTCGACGTGACCCTGACCGCTGACACCAAGAGTGGCGAGCTGGTGGTACAGGGCAAGCTGGTCGCCGTCGCCGTGACCGATGGCAAAGCCGGCGAGACCATCGCTACGCACGTCGAAGGCGTGTTCGAGCTGCCCAAGCTGCCGGCCGCCGTCTTTGCTGTCGGTACCGCCGTCAACTGGGACACCGATGCTGGGCACGCGACCGCCGGTGCAACCGGTGCCGAACAGGTGGCCGACATCGGCTTCGCTGTCTACCCGGCCGAGGCCGGCGCCCTGACCGTTTTCGTCCGGCTGACGCCGGGCTCCGCCGCAGTAGGCGCGTAACCGAACAGGCCGGCACCGCTCACAGAAGCCCGGGTGGCGTGAGCGGTGCCGGTTCTTCCACAGCGACAATGGGGGGATCGCATGGGCACCACCAGCACGCCGCGTGGCGTACGCAACAACAATCCTGGCAACATCGACCGCACCAGCACGCCGTGGCAGGGTGAGGATCGGTCCGCCGCGGCGATCGCCCGCGAGCAGCGCTTCTGCGTGTTCCTGACGCCGCAGGCCGGGTTCCGTGCCTTGGCGAAGACCCTGCTCACCTACCAGCGCAAGCACGGCCTGCGCACTGTGAAGGAGATCATCGGGCGCTGGGCGCCGCCGGTGGAGAACAACACCGGTGCCTATGTACAGCAGGTTGCCACTGCCGTGGGCGTCGCGCCCTCGGAAGTCATCCGGCTGGACAACGTGGTCACCCTGTGCCGCCTGGCCTCGGCCATCGCCAAGCACGAGAACGGTGGCATGTACTGGCGGCCCGATGTGATCGAAGCGGGCGTTGCAGAGGCGCTGCGCTGATGGTCGGCGGCGGCGTTACCGCCCAAGCGCCCTGGTGGGCAGCCGGAAGCGTCGTCGCGCTCTGGCTGTTTCGTGAGGCCTGGACGGCATTGCTGGCGCGTCGTAAAGACCGCACCGAAACCGATGCCAATGTCGATCTGCTCAATGGGCTCATCCAGCGCGTGAAGTCGCTGGAAGAGTCACAGGCTCAGACCACCTTGAAGCTCACTGAAGAAATCAAACTGCGCATGACTGCGCAGGAGCAAGCTCACCGGCTGCGGTTGCGGATCATGTCGCTGGAGGCGGCGATGCGCGGGGTTGGTGCGGTCATTCCCCCTGAAGAGCCTGTGGAATCCACATGACGCGCGCCCTCATCGTCGCCATCCTACTGCTGCTGGGCGTCATCGTCTGGCAGCGCGGCTCGGTCTCCATCGCGCACCGTGCTGCCGACCAGGCCGCGTCGAGCCGTGATGCCATGGAAGGTGAGCGTGATGTCGCACGCGCTGAGGCCGATGCCGCGACCGAAACCCTGAAGGCAGAGCGCAGCAGCGCCGCCGCCGCGAACGCCCTGGCCTCCCAGTACGAAAAGGAAAAGTACGATGCACAGACGGCATCTGATCGCCTTGTCGCTGATCTTCTCAATGGTAACAAGCGCCTGCACCAGCGTTGGCAAGCGTCAGTCGCCACCGCCGAGCTGTCCGCGGCCGCCGCTGCCGCCAGCCAGCCTGATGGTCGAGCCGACGACCGAATTGAAAGTGTCGGCCGAGCTGTTGGCGCCGCCGCCCAGTGCGACGCCCAGGTGAGGGGGCTGCAGGCTTACGCGCTTCTGTGCTCGGGAGGTGCCTGGTGAGCGAGCGGGATTTCCTGCGGCACATGGACGCAACCATTCATGGTGCGCTGGCAATCGCCGGCATGGTCTCCACTGCCACGGTCACGTCAGAGAAAACCGGCGTCGTGACTGCGGGCGTACGGATCTACATCGACCGCGACGTGGAGACCATCGGGGATCTACAGCAGTTCGTTGCTGGACGGGTCGAAATCGTCTATTTGCGAGCCGATGTTGATCCGGATCAGGGTGATCGTGTCGAAGTTGATGGCGAGACCTTCGTGAGCGCGAAGAGGCTCAGTGACGACGGCTCCCGCAGCCGCTGGCTGGTGCGCCGTGGCTGAGCTGGCTGAGCCTCTTTCCTGGCAGCTGGTCGAGTTCCTGCGTGATCGCGTGAAACTGATCCGTACCTCGGCCGGCTTCCGCACCGATATCGGCGGCGGCCTGATCGTGGTGGACGATGACGAGGTGAGCGAGGACCAGTCCGAGCCCGCCACCGTCATCTCGGTCCCGCAACTCTCGCGCAGCGGCGGCAGCAGCGCCCAGGTCAGCTCCGATGCGGCAATCACCATCGAGTTTGAAGTGCCGCGCGGAAGTGGCCGGGAGAACCCGAAGCTGCTTGTGCACCGTGCCAGGCACGACTTGATCCGTGTGTTGACCTTCAACCCGAAGCTGCTGCCGAAGGGCGTCACTGCGTTCGAGCTGGTTTCAACCCAGATGGCAACCCTGGAAGACGACGCAGGGCATTCCGCCGTCGTCGCTCAGATCACTGCGCGGGCTGGTCTGACCGAGACCTTCGAGCCCGTCCCCAACCCGAACCCGTAGGAGCAACACCATGGCACAGCCCAAAGTCCGCAAGTTCGCAGGCGACCTGCGTTTCTGGGAGCACGGCGCGAACGGCGCCCGCATTCCCGTCATCCCCGAGCCGGCCGACAAGTTCGGCAACCAGCCGCTGGAACAGTCGTCGCTGACGTTCAGCTATGAAGCCGGCGACTCGGTGGAGATCAAGAGCAAGCGCCGTGATGCGCGTTACCAGCAGATCATCCACAAGGACTCCAACCCTGGTGTCACCAGCGTGTCCATCACCGCGCTGGAAGTGCCGACCGCTATCCTGGCCCGCATGCTGTACGGCACCCTGGTGGCCACCCAGGTTGCCGCTGGTACCGCCAGCGACGTGTCCGTGACCGTCGGTAGCGTGGACACCCCGGTCAAGCTGCCCCACAACTTCCTGATGGCCGACACGCCGCCGAGCTTCAAAATGGGCTCCGTCGACCTGGTGGAAGGCACCGACTACACCCTCGATCCGGTGCATGGCCTGCTGATCCCGAAGCCCGGCGGCGCGCTGCAGGCAGGCAACACCGTGGTGGCCAACTACACCTACGACGCCTATCTGGAAACCGCCATCAGCGGTGGCACCACGCCCAGCAAGTCCTTCCAGATCCTCGGCGACATGCAGGACCGCATCAGTGGCGATGAAGGCCTGCTGACGATCCCGAACGTCGACCTGACCGTGGACGGCGACGTGGACTGGTTCAGCGATGAGCCGATCCAGGTGACCCTGACTGGCCCGGTGATCTTCCAGTCCGGCGAGACCGATCTTTACACCTTCAAGATCGCGGCGCAGTCGGCGGGCTGAGCGGGCTGGTGACCTCGGCAAGGGGAGGGCGCCTGTGCGGCGCCCTCCCGGCATGAATTAGGAAGGGCTTCGTGGCATCCAATCGCGCCAACAACCTGCTCAAGTACTACGTCAGCGGCCGTCGCGCGAAGGGCTTCCACGGCCTGACCGACCTGGCCGGCGAGGTGCTGAATCGCTATGACCTGTCGGTGCAACGGGCATTCATTGGGCTGCAGCGGCGCGCTGGGCCGGCCACCACGCAGGAGGTCCGGTCCTCCTACAACATCAAGGCGTCCACGCTGCGGGGGAAGTACCGCGTCGAGACCGGCGAGCGGGGCTACAGCACGGGCAAGCGCGGCAAGGACGATTTCCTGTCCATCTGGGCGAGCACGCGCCAGATCTCGCTGATTGAGTTCGGCGGCCGCTGGGCGGGCCGGAAGTCAAAGGGCGCGACGGCCAGCATCGGCCTGGGCGAGTCGAAGACCTACGAGGGCGCCTTCATCGCCACGATCAAGGGGCGCAAGGCCATTCGGGTGCGCAGTTGGGATCGTGCGCAGCAGAAGCGTCACGGCCGCGGCCCGGTTCGCATCCTGCGCGGGCCCAGCCCGTTCGAGATGCTCTCCGGCGCTGATGGCAACAGTCGCGCCCTGGCGGCGCGCCGCCGGTTGATCGACCGCTTCCACACCACCTACCTGACTGAACTGCGCCGCCAGTGGCGCATCAACGGAAGTTCCAATGGCTGATCGGCTGGAAGAAGCAATTCGCGTTGTCATCGAGACGCAGGGTCGCGAGGGCGTAGACGACCTGCGCGCGGCGTTCGGCGAACTGGGTGATGTGTCCGTCGAGACCGCGGGCAAGGCCTCCAAACTGCTCGACTCGCTCACCGGACTGAACGCGGCGGCAGCGAAAGCGGACGCCTACGACGGCATGCTGACCGACCTTGCCGAGCTGGAAAAGCAGTTCGGAGCCAACCAGCAGGCTGCGCTGTCCCTCAGCCTCAGCATCGGCGAGATGGAGAAGCCGTCACGCGAGGTGCTGGCTGTCCAGCGCGAGCTTCGCAAAGAGGGCGAGCGGCTGCAGAAGGCGCTTACCGAGCAGTGGGACGCGGTTGCCAAGGCAGATACCGAACTGTCCTCGCTCGGCGTCAACACGGCCAACCTGGCCGATCACCAGCAGCGTCTGCGTGTCGAGGCCACTCGCAGTGCTGCCGCGCTGACCGAGCAGGCCCGTGCCGCCGCCGCCGAGGCCGAGGCCGGCCGCCGCCGCAAGCAGCAGATCGAGGAAGGCGAGGCCGCCTTCCGCAAGCAGGCCACCACCAGCAAGGCGGCCGCAAAGTCGCTGGCCGAGTACCGCGAGCGTGCCGCTGATGCTGCCGCCGGCAGCGGTGACCTGGCCTCCGCCACCGAGAGCACAGTCAGTTGGTTCGGCAAACTCAAGGCCGTGGCCGCTGGTGCGATCGCATTTGTCGGCCTGAACCGGGTGGTCGATGGCATCAAGGCCATCGTGAAGGAAGGCAGCGACGCGGAGCAGGAGCTGGCGCAGCTGGAAGCCGCCCTGCACGCCACCGGCCGTACCAGCGAGTTCACCGCACAGAGCCTGGCGGCGATGCGCCAGCAGCTGCAGAGCGGGCTGTTTGATGATGGGCAGATCAGCGCCGCGCAGGTGCGCCTGCTGTCCTATACCAACATCGTGGGCGAGCAGTTCCCGGCAGCAATGCAGATCACCATCGACCAGGCCCAGCGGCTGGGCATGTCGTTGGAGCAGTCGGCCGAAACGGTGGGCAAGGCCCTGCAGACACCATCCAAGGCGATGGAGAGCCTGAGCAAGCAGGGCTTCACGCTGGATGACAGCCAGAAAGCTCTGATCAAGAGCCTGGAGGCAACGGGCCAGGTGGCCAAGGCGCAGGCGGTCATCCTCGATCTTCTGGCCGAGTCCTACGGCGGCGCGGCGGCGGCCGCGAAGGTGGGTACCATCGCTGGCCTGTGGAAGACGGCCACCGATCGCTTCAAGGATTGGAAACAGGAAGTCGCCGACCAGGGCGTGCTGACCTATTTCAAGGAACAGCTGACCACCCTGCTGACCACGCTGGATCGCCTGGCCGCCGATGGCAGCCTGTCGCGCTGGGCCAAGCAGACCGCACAAGCCATCATCACAATGGCCGAGGCGGTGAAGGGCACGACGCAGTGGGTAGTCGACCACGCTCGCGTGATCGGGCTAATGGCCGCCGCGTATGCCCAGTTTAAGATCGTCGGCGCGCTGATCCAGCTGAACGCTTGGCGCGCCGGTCTGATCGCGGCCACGAATGCCCAGATCGCCAACAACGCCGCAGTCGCCAGTGGTGGGCGAGGCATTACCCGGTTCGGCGCTCTGTTGCGCGGCCTGCCTAAGGCCGTGTCCATCACCGTGGCCGTGCTGGGGCTGGAAGCGGCCATGGGTGGCTTGGACGCGCTCAAGATCGTCGCCCAGGACATCTGGAAGCACCACGACCCGGCACTGAAGCGTGCAGGTGAGGCACAGCGCGCATACATCAACCAGGTTCGCGACTCGGCGACCCAGCTACGGCAGCAGTCGCTGGAGTTCATCGCCTATCGTGACGTGGTCATCAAGTCGGCCGAGGAGGTCTCCAAGCTCGGTGAGGCTGAGCGGCTGGCCTACGAAAAGCGCCTGTCCGGGCTTGAGCAGTACCTGACCGCGCAGGAAGGCTTCCTGCTGATGCAGCAGAAGTCCGGCATGGCGACGGCGGAGCAGCTGCAGCAGCTGGGCCAAGTGACGCAGCAGCTGCTGGACGTATCGACCGGATTCGCCGCGCTGCGAACGGGCGTCCAGACTGCGGCCGATGCGATGAAGAACGGCATCGGCGGCGCGGCGCAGCAGGTTGTGACGCAGCTCGAAGGCATCGACAGCAATGCCAAGCTGGCGAACGAGTCCATCCGCAAGATGTTCTCCGGGCTCAACTTCGCCGACACCGCCACGCTTGCCTCCGTAGGCGAGGCATTGGGCTTCATCGCCACCCAAGGTGGCGCGGCCGAGCGCAACGTGCGTGATGGGCTGCTGGCGACGCTGCAGCAGCTGTCGGGTGAAGAGCTGGCCCGGTTCCAGGGCGCCGCCCAGGCGGCGTTCGACTCGTTGCCGCAAGCCGCGGTGAATGCCGCAGCGGTGCTGCAGACCACCCTGCTAGCTGCGATGACCAAGCTCGGCGTGGCCTCGGGCCAGCTGGGTGTCAGTTTCACCCAGGCGGGCCGGGATGCCATTGCCGCCTTCGGCGCCGTCACCGAGAACGCGGTGGCCACGGGCACGCAGATCGAGGCGGCATTCAAGGCGGCGCTGGGCAATGTCGCCACGCTGGATGAGGCGCGCACGCTGGGTAACCTGCTGCAGGCCGCCGGCGAGCAGGGGCGGGTAGGCTTCGATTCCGCTGCCCGAGCAGCCTCCGCGCTGCGTGCTCGGCTGCGGGAGATCGAGGCAGGCCTGAACCCGCTGACTGATGAGTTCCAGCGCTTGGGTATCCAGTCCCAGCAGTCGCTGAACGCTGCTCGCGATTCGGCCTGGGAAGCGTTCGAGATCATCCGCAAGGGGGCCGCGAACGGCAAGGCGTCGGTGGAGGATGTTCGCCGTGCCTTCCGCGCCTACTCGGATACGGCCAAGGCCGCAGTGGCCGACAGCGATGCTTGGCGCCGCGCTCAGGTGCAATCACAGCTCGATGTGCAGGGCGCCATCTACGACACCGGCGAAGCGATGGGCGATCTCGGTGACAAGGGCGAAACGGCCATGGGCCGGGTCGAGCAGGGTGCACAGCGTGTCTCTGGCGCATTGCGTGAGGTCAAGCAGGCATCGGATGAGGCGGGTAGCGGGGTCGAGCGGGTCGCCGAGGGCGCGGATGCGGCGGGAAAGAGCATGAGCAGCGCATCGTCTGCCGCCGGCGGCCTTTCCCTGAACATGGGTGAGGTCTCCGAGCGTACCCGTGAGCTGCTTGCTCAGATGAGCGGCCCGAACGGCCTGCAGCAGTTCGCCAATGTCTGGAACGCGCTGTTCGAGCAGCGGCAGGACCTGGCGAAGTACACCGAGGAACAGAAGAAGCTGCTGGACGGGATGGAAGAGATCTCCGGCAAGCGAAAGGAGCTGGCCGAGCGCTTCGACCTGGTCGGCTCCAGCGAGCTGGATGCCATCGTCCAGCTGGAAAGCCAGATCGAGTCCAAGCGGCTGGAAAAGGAGCGGGCAGCAAAGCAGGCGGCCGAAGAGCGCCGCCGCGCGGCCCTTGCCGAGGCTGAGGCCCAAGCCAAGGCGGACGCCTCGCGAATCCAGGCCGGCGACAACAAGGAACAGGTTCTGACCATCGACTGGAAGGCGCCCAGCAAGGAAGTGGTGGCCGGCGCCACGGCGGCAGAGATTCAGCAGGCCGAGCGCATCGCCGGCCTGGTCGCTCCCATCGTGCTGCGCAGAATCGAGCGCAGCCGCGCGGTCTCGGTGAGGGGGGCGCGATGAGCCGGGTCGTGCTTGCCGGGATCGAGCTGCCGGCGGACCTGAAGTGGACCGATGAGTTCACCGCCTGGCGCATTGGGCAGCAGGTGCGCACCAGCCTCAGCGGTGCCCTGATCGTTCAGGAGTCGGCGCGGCAGTCCGGTCGGCCGATCACCCTGCAGACCACCCGCGACGGCCAGGCGTACGTCGGCCCGGTGCGGCTGGATGCGCTGCGCCAGCTGCAGGAGTTGAGCGGGCAGCTGCAGGTTGCCCCATTGACGCTGATCCTGCCGGCGCACAACGGCGGCGACCGCGCATTCCAGGTCCGGTGGCGCCGGACCGAGGGGGCGGCCGTCGAGGCCGATCCCTGCCGATTCGCGGTGCCGGCGCTCGATGCCGACTACTTCTCCATCACCCTTCGCCTTATGACGGTCTGACCCAATGACGATCCTTGCAACCGATATCAAGATGCGCCAGTCGCAACGCCTGACCGACAACCCGGATGGCGGCGGCCGCATGGTCCAGACCGAGATCATCGACGGGGCCATGAACAACCTGTTCCCCGACATTGGCGATGAAGAGCGGACCACCGGCCGTTCCACGCTGCGCAAGATGTTCGTGCACGTGGATACCCCGGGCCCGGACGTGCTGAAGGATGCAATCGCGGTGCTGATCAACCCGCCGTCCGACCCGCGCGTGACCGTGACCATGTTCGCTACCGGTTCGTACAGCGACGTGCGCTTGGATGCCAAAAACCGCGTGGAGAGCTACATCACCCGCGGCACCGAATCGCGGTTCATCCTGCTGGGCGACCACTTCATCGGCCAGATGACCATCCAGGTCTACACCACGAAGGATGCGCCCAGCCCGGACATCAACGACAACCTGAGCCTGCTGACGGCGGCTGCCACGGGCCGCGACCCGGGCGAGCAGTATGTGCGGGTGAAGAATGTGCTCTCCCGCACCACACGGACGTTCACCGATGACCAGGGCTCCTTCGAGCGCGATGTTCTGGTGATCGAGCTGGTCAACGCGTTGCTGCTCAACTTCTACGGCCAAGAGGTGATCCGCTACTCGGCCACGAAGCCTAGCACCCGGGTGTATGAGACCAACGTGGTGGACGCCACCAGCTACCACAGCGTGAAGCGGCTGACGGCTGCCGGGAAGCCCGGCGACCTGTCGGTACAGATCGACTCGCCCTATGTGCCGATTGTCCCCACGTCCACCGCAGAGACGGCCGTGAGCGACGTTCTGGCGGGCATGGGCACGCTGAGCCACATTCCTTCGGGGCCGGCCAACAGCCTGGCGCTGAACTTCAGCAGCGCGTTCGCGGCGGGTGTGGCGGTGACCCGCTTCCTCGGCACGGGCATGGCGGTGGGAAGCGTGAAGGTTCTGGTGGGCAGCATCGAACTGACGGACGATGGCACGGGTGGCCTGGCTTCTGCTGCGGTGACGCCTTGGGCTGGAACCGTCGACTATCAGTCCGGTGCTGTCTCGCTGGTTCACTCCACCGGTGTGGGCAGCACCAGCGTCAGCATCACCGCGACCCCGGCCGGCACGATTCCCATGCAGGGCTTCACCGATGAGATCGCGGTGACCCAGAACAACCAAGGCATGGTGTGGCTGGCGCAGCTGGAGCCGCTGCCGGCGCCGGGCACGGTGGTCGTGGACTACCGTGCGCTCGGACGCTGGTACCGGCTGACCGACAACGGCCGCGGTCACCTCGTTGGTAAGCCGGGGCAGGGTAGCGGCACCATCAACTACATGACCGGCTCTCTGGTGCTGACCACCGGAGCGCTGCCCGACCTGGACAGCAGCATCATCACTGCCTGGGGTACCTCGATCATCGCCGAGGCACGGGCTGGTGATACCAACATCAAGGCGCCGGCGCTGAGGTTCCTCCTGGGGCACGCCGGCGCGACGCCTGGCACCGTTCGCCTTACCGTTCGGGTGGGTGGCGCGGATGTGAGCGTGACCGACAACGGCGTCGGTGGCCTGCTCATCGCCGGACAGCTCCGTGGCTCGGTCGTCTATGCAACCGGCGAGTGCCTGCTGCAGCTGGACACGCTGCCGGACGCCAACACCCAGATGTCGGTCAACTACGAATGGGCGGAGTCGCTTCACGCCGCGCCGCAGCCCGTTCCCGACGGCAACGGTCTGGTGTCCTTCACCCTTCCGCAGGGGCCGATCAGGCCGGGATCGGTGATGCTGGACTGGGTCATCACTGTGATGCGGGATGCCTACGATCTGGCCTCCGCGCCGCAGCCCATGCGCGTTATCGCAAAGGACGATGGCAACGGCAACCTGGTGGCGGTCTCCGTGGGCGACACTGCGGCGACCACCGCGCTGGGGGCAATCAACTACAGCACCGGCGCGGTGACCCTGCAGGCCGGCAAGTTCTTGGTCCGCCAGGTGTCCTACCCACAGTACGAGCTGCGCTCTGGGCGGCTGAAGGTCGTCGGCTACGGCCGCACGGACGTGCTGGCACAGTTCTCGGCCGGCACGCTGGTCTCCGCAGGGTGGACGCTCGCGGGTGCAGGGGCTGAATCGGCTGAAGAATCGCTGCAGCTTCCCCCGGTGTCCCTGCAGCTGACGCCGACCATCAGCGACAGCATCGTGCCTGGCAGCGTGAGGTTTACCTTCCGAGGCCGCACCTACGTGGATCGCAGCGGCGGCCTCTACCACACCGTTGATCCGCTGACCGGGGCGGGTGTCTACGCTGGCACCATCGACTACACCGCCGGCGTGGTGAGCCTGACCCAGTGGCTGGCTGGCGGCGCCAATGCCGTGCAGATCCAGTCCCTGCTGACGCGCATCGGCGACCCCGGCGTTGCCAACAGCTTCTTCCGCGCGCCGGGCTCGCCGCTGCGGCCCGGCATGTTCTCGCTGCGGGCAAGCCGGTTGGACGGCGAGCTTCTCACAGCGACGGCCGACATCAACGGGGTGATCTCCGGTGCCCAGATCCGCGGGACCGTAGATTGGGAGAGCGGTGTTGCCAAGGTGCAGTTCGGCCAGTTGGTGCCGGTTGCCGGCAACGAGGGCCAGCCCTGGTTCGATCCCGACCTCGTGGAGGGAGACCGTGTCTGGCGGCCGGCGCTGGTGCAGGCGGGCTCCATTTACATGGGCGCGGTTGTCTATCGCTCGATCCCTCTGTCGGAAGTCGTCATCGGCCTGTCATCCGTGCGCTTGCCCAGCGATGGCCGGGCCCCGGCGTTCAAGCCTGGGCAGACGGTGTTGATTCACCACACCGCCAAGCATGTGGTGGCCTCGCCGCAGGCAAATCAGACGGTCTCCTTCGGTCGCGGCCGGGTTGCGGCCATCGAGGTGCGTGACGCCCTCGGTGCTCCGGTGGATGCGGCATGGTTTGTGGCTGACCTGGATGCGGGCACGCTCAAGTTCAGCGATCCGCTGAACCTCTCTGCCTACACGCTGCCCATCACGATCAGCGAGCGCGTGGAGGATCGCCGGCTGGTGGTTCAGCCGCAGATCACGGGTGAGATCGAGATCAATACCGGCCTGACCCATGACTACCCGGTGGGCGAGGCGATGATCAGCACCGCGCTGCGCTTGGGCGAGGCGAATGGCTCGCTGGATCTGCAGGCGCGGGTGGTGAGCCTGTTCGATCAGGCGGCCTGGACGAACGTATGGGCGGATCTGCCGTCAGGCAGCGTTGCCCCGGGCACGTACAACGACACCGACTACCCGCTGGTGGTGACCAACGCGGACGCCATCACCGAGCGCTGGGCTGTGCGGTTTACGTCGGCGACGCAGTTCGAACTGATCGGCGAGACGGTCGGTGTGATCGCTTCGGGAAATACCACGACCGATCTGGCGCCGGTGAACCCGCGAACCAACCAGCCTTACTTCCTGATGCGCAAGGAAGGGTGGGGCGGTGGCTGGTCTACCAACAATGCGGTGCGCTTCAACACAGTGGGCGGTTTGGCTCCCGTGTGGATGATCCGCACGACGCTGCCGGGTACACCTGAGGTAGCAACTGATTCAACTCGCATCCAAGTAATCGGCAACATCGAAGGAGCTGCATAATGACCTCGCTGCCCAGAATCTATCGATCCACCGATCCGGGCGCGCCCCAGTTGAGCGGTGTGGCTGGCAGCCTTGTGGCACTGCTGGATGCGGTCTTGGTCACCGGATATGGCGTGGGTTCTGACTTCAAGCCGGGCGCAGGCTGGGTTCGTACCTTCAGTGCGACCAACAAGCGTGTCTACCGGAATAACCATGTTGATGGATCTGGTGGGTACCTGCGCGTGGAAGAGCCGAGTGCGACGCCAGGGTACGGATTCGCGCGAGCGTATGAAACGATGAGTGACATCGATTCTGGTACTGGCCCCGCACCAACTGCCACACAGAAGGCGAACGGAATTCTCCTGCTGAAATCAAGCGAAAACAATGGCAACTCGCGGCCATGGGAAATCATTGCTACGGATCAGGCGATGTACTTTTTTGTCAACTACTACAGCTTGGGTGCTTCCAACGAGTACGCGACGATCCCGGCATTTCCATTCTTTGCTGGCGACTTGGAATCTTTTGTTCCGGGTGACAAGTCGCACTTCATGGTTGCGGGTAACTCTATGACAACCCCGGCCCAGGCGGTTGCCGATGGTCTGATGTACACAACGACCGGTCTTTCTAGTGCTGTATCGGCCGCCTCTTGCTATGCGCTGAGAGCATACACACAGCTGCCGGGATCTATCCCGCTGAGTTTGGCAAACCCAAGTCATGGTGCCAACGGAAATGCGATTGGATCCACAGGTGGTTCATTCCCGGATCCGGTCTCTGGGGGGGCATTGTTCGAACGACCTTTGATGAGGGAGGGAGCCTATTTGGCGAGAGGCTATCTTCCCGGCGCATACACTCCACTTCATGTGCGGCCCTTTGCCAGCGGAGAAATGCTGAGCGATATCGACGCCTTTCCCGGCAGAACCTTCTATGTCAAGTTCTTTAACGTGTTGAACAACAATTCTCCATCTTCCGTGACGCAGTATGCGGGTCAGGTCTTGATCGACATGACGGCAAAGTGGTGACTTATGCGCGCTATGGTCCGATCTTTCGTAGTATCTAAAGCCATAATTTTCAGAGGGCATTTTTTCCTCGGTGGGAGCTTGCCGATTGACCCGGCAAATCCAGATAGTCCCGACGGACGCGCGCGCGTACTCAACCAGCCGGCGGTGGTCAGAATTCGCGTCCTGGAGCGGCGCACGATGGCGCTCGTGGCAGACGTTCGTAGCAACCCGGACGGCTCGTGGAAAGTCGAACGAATCGCAGACGTCGAGTACATCGTTCTTGGTTTGGATGAGGCGGGTCGCGTCAACGGTGCCATTCAAGACTGGGTTCGTCCTGCGCCCATGGTGAGCTGATGGCAGTGCTGGGAGCATTTGCATCGCTCAATTTGGGGCCGCGGCATTCTGGGTCTGGCGCGTACCTACCTCTGAACCTGGGCGTCGAGTGGGACGACGAGCCGGCCGAGCCGGTGGTTCGGGGAATTCGGCAACAGACTCGACTCACTTGGATGCGGCCGGCCCACCGCAGGGTGCTGAGCCAGATTGGGTGGGGGGAGGGCAAAGCGCTGGCCGCTCAGGCCAGTGTTTACTGGCGGCCCGGCGAGCGCTTGTCATGCGCGAATGCGTGGTCGTGGAGTGCCGCGGGAACTGCTCGGCGAGAGCTATCGACTACTTGGTGCTCCAGCCTTGAGCGGGTGGCGCATAAGTCTGATCTTGAATGGGGGCGGCAGGGCTTGCTGACTCCCTCCTATGTGCTTCGTTGGAATGGCCGTCTCGGCACAGTCGGGCTCATTGCCTCCCTGCAGTGGCAAGTGCTCGGTACGAGCCGCCAGTTGCTCACGTTCCTCTGGTATGGGTTTAGAGCGAGAGCTGGTGCGGTCGCCGGGTTGGCTTGGCGTGCTCCCTCTGCCAGCCGTGGCTACGCGCGGCTGCCTTGGGCTGCTGCTGGCAGACCGATGTGGGGTGTGCGTCCGGGGACTGGTCCTGGCCCTGACCCCGATCCCGAGAGCCCCTTCCCGCGCGGCGACTACGTCGGTCTGAACCTTGGGTGTCCGGTGGTTGGTGCCTTGGGCGTTGTCCCCCTGAATCTTGGCGTCGCCGCTTGTTACGTGGTGCGCCCCCAACGCAGGACTCATGTTGTGATCAACACAGTTTCTCTTGTGCGCCTCCCTGATCGCACGCCCATCGAAGTCACTCGGATCTCGCTCGCCGCCAGTCGCGGGGCATGGGGCTGGACGTTCGATATCGAGCTGGCTGATCCGCAGCAGCTCGCGCTGCTGAAGCCCTCCGCAGCCGGGCCCAGGCAGTTTGAGGTCGCCCTCAACGGCTACGTCTGGACCGGCATCATCGAGAGCTTCCAGAAGCAAAGGGAGTTCAGCGGTGGTGGCGTGCGCCTGACCGGCCGCTCCCGCACCGCGCTGATGGCCGCGCCCTATGCGCCGGCTCGGGTCAAGGCCACAACGGAAGAGCGCAGCATGGCGCAGCTGGTAGCGGAGGAACTGGCCGACACGGGCTTCACCAGCGAGTACGACACCGTCGACTGGAACGTGCCGGCCGGTGCCTGGTTCTATGACGCCAGCACGCCGCTGGACGCCATCAGCGCGCTCGCAGAGGCGAGTGGAGGCGTCGTGCAGTCGGACCCCGCAGCGCTCGCCATGCGCGTGCGGGCGGCCTATCCCGTGAGCCCATGGGACTGGCGGACCACACCGCCGGACCATGTGCTGCAGGAGGACGTTGTGCTGACCGAGAGTCTGCAGATGCGCAGCGCGCCGCTGTACGACGCCGTCGTGGTGACGGGCGAGCTGGCCGGCAAGGGCGTCACCTGCAAGGTGCGCAGGTCGGGAGAAGAGGGGCGGCTCTATGCCCAGCAGGTCAGCAGCCCGTTGATCACTGTGCCGGCCGCTGGCGCGGAGCGTGGCAGGAACATCCTGTGTGATCGCGGCGAGCAGGCTGCTGTCGACCTGACGGTGCCGCTGTTCGCTCAGCCGCTCAAGCCTGGGGAAGTCGGGCTGGTGCTGCCGCTGGATCTGGTCGAGGTGGTTGGTGCTGATGGCACCTGGCACGGGCAGTGCGAGTCGCTGCGGATCGAGGTATCAGCCGACGACCAGGCTGTGGTGATTGAGCAGACAGCAACCCTGGAGAGGCACTACACCGATGCGGACTGACCTGTGGGACCAATTCGGCGACTTGGTCGGCGGCAGCCCGAGGCTGATCGCCACCGTCACCGCGCACAACTCTGATGGCACCAGCAGCTTGACCACCTATGACGGCGTGCAGATGCGGGCCTTCGGGCAGCTGCCGCTGGCGCTGCCCTACAACGTGTGGGTGCGTGGCGGCCGGCTGGTCGAGGCTGCGCCCAATCTTCCGCTTTACGAACTGACCGTCTAACGAAACAGGGCACTGCCCGGGTGCCGGCAAGCACCCGGGCAGTGCCGCAACACAGGTGATCTCAGCACCTGGCATTGGCCGCGTCCCTGTCGCCCTCGAGAGCGGCTGGGATTCTCGGCCCTACCCATCGCAAAACCTGAGATCCCATGACCAAGCCCATCATTTCCTGGCCGGGCGGCAAGCGCCGGCTCCTGAAGCACCTCTATCCACACTTCCCTGAGCACGACTGCTACGTGGAGGCATTCGCCGGCGGCGCCGCCTCCCTGCTCATGCGTCCGTACCCGGCAGCGACGGAAGTACTCAACGACATCAACGGCGAGCTGGTCGGGCTGTATCGCTGCGTCCGGCATCACCTGGACGAATTCGTGCGCATGTTCCGCTGGTCGCTGGTGTCGCGGCAGATGTTCGAGTGGGCGCAGATGGAGCGCCCCGAAACCCTGACCGACATCCAGCGTGCGGCCCGCTTCTACTACCTGCAGAAGCTGGCATTCGGCGGCAAGGTGCAGGGGCAGACGTTCGGCGTGGTGACCACGGGCGGTCCGCGGCTCAACCTGCTGCGGATCGAGGAAGAGCTCAGTGCGGTGCATCTGCGCCTGGCCAACACCATCATCGAGTGCCTGCCGTGGCAGGACTGCGTGCGCCGCTATGACCGACCCGGCACGCTGTTCTATCTGGACCCGCCGTATTGGGAGACTGAGGGCTACGGCGTCGACTTCCCGTTCAGTGAGTACGAGGCGATGGCGGAGCTGATGCGCAGTGCTGCTGGCCGGTTCGTCGTGTCGATCAACGACCACCCGCAGATCCGCGAGGTGTTCGCTGGGTTCGACCTGGTGCCGCTGCAGCTCGACTACACGATTGGCGGCGGGCAGGGCCGGGGGCGCAAGTTCGGTGAGCTGATCATCAAGAGCTGGGACGATAGGCAGGCGGCGCTGCTGTAAGGCTCAGGCGACAGGTTCCAGCAGCCCCTCGGCGTTGTTGCGAGGGGTGTTGACCGCTCGGCTCACGCGGTAGGCCTCCATGGCAGGGGCCTGGCTGGCCAGCAGCATGGCCATCGCGTCCTCGGCGCTGGCTGCCATCCAGTCATCGATCTGGCCGGCCTGCAGCCATACCGGCATGCGGTCGTGGATATCCGCCGACACGCCGCTGCTGTCTCCAGTGATGATGGTGAACGTACCCAGGTTGCCATCGGGCAGCAGCGGGCTGGTGGCCTCCCAAAGGCCGGCCGCCAGCAGTGGGCCGGTGGCATGAATGAACCAAGGGTCTTTCTTCCCGTCCTCGGGGCTGACAGACCATTCGTAGTAGCCGGCCATGGGGATGACACAGCGGCGCTTCTTGAACGCCGTGCGGAAGGCAGGCTTGGTGGCCACCGTCTCGATGCGGGCATTTATGGTCGAGCCCTGCAGGCCCTTGGCTTTCGCCCAGAACGGCAGCAGGCCCCATGCCATCCGGGTGACCTGTCGGCCTTCGCCGCGGTCGAGGATTACCGAGGCGCGTTGGGTCGGGGCCAAGTTGTAGCTCGTTTCGATGCTGGCCAAGCCTGGGGCGAGGTCAGCCAGGCTGGGCTGGCCGAAGTCGACAACGGGGAGCTGGACGAATCTTCCGCACATGGCCGGAGGGTAGCCCTGCCGCCCGTGCCCGGCACGTGTAGGACTAGGTCAATAGTCGAACCAGAGCCGCAGGCGGCACGTCGGCAACCATGTCGCCAGTGTCATTGGTAATTTTACTAAGAGAGGTGAGGGATCTTCCCATCACAACGCCAACTGATACAATTTTAGGCGTTTGCATCCAATTGAACTCTCCACCGCTTGGGCTGTCGTAGCGTATGCGCAGGACGCACCTGATCGAGTATTAATCGCATGGAGGAATGAAACTGATGGCTGAATTGCTAGAGACTGCTCAACTTGCGCTATTCCCTGGAGCGCCGGCAAGTTTAAGCGTCGAGGAGGTCGCGAAGGTCTTGTTCGGTAAATCGCCGGAGAGAATCGAATCCCGGCCAGCCGAGGGGGTGCAGATGGCAAGTGTTCCCCATTTGGGAGGGAATGTCCAGATATCAGTTAATCCGCTTCGCGTCGATGTTATCTATCAGGCCGGTCCCTCTCAAGCATTCGACGGCCCGCCAGTGTTGGGGACGAAGGATATTGCTGGGGTACGTAAGTGGATTTCGGAAATAACTCCTAAGCTCCTGAAAGTGATTCCGCCGATCAATCGTGCTGGTGTTGTCGTTGCGCGCAGCGAGGAGTTCGATACGCAGGCTGCGAGCGTGGCTGGTTTTTCTCGCGCCGTTCCAAGTGACGTGAAAATTCCGGGCGATGTCGTTGAGTTGGCGTTGCAGTTCAATAGGCCTCGTCCGGCTACGACGTTCGCTGGTTCGATCAATGTCATGTACGCGTGGCAGAACTTGGCCAGACAGGATATTAGTTTTACGAATAGTGGGTTTTCGCATACCACGAAATATTCAGTCCGATCGATGATTGACGTGAATACACCGCCGGGTGAGCCGTGGGCAGTTGCGGTATTGGCCACTACGGAAGCGCCAAAGCTTGTCTGTGAGTTAATTGATATTGCCTTTAAGAATGCTTAAAAGGGCGGGAGGCAGCATGCTTTTTTACAATGGTATAGCGAAGCCAACCGCCCGGGCGCTTTCGATGACAGGAGTGCCATCTGTCAACGCCGCAGGTTGGGACGATGTAAAGAATTCAATGTTGGAGATCAGAGCCCAAGACAGGGTTAATGTTCTATCAGCAATGGTTGCCGCAGCGCTTCTCGCCAACCTGCAGTCTGTGGGCGGGCCCCCACCTACATCCGCCCTCGATCCGGATGGAGATGTGATCCTCACTTGGCATGAGGGTGCACGAAAGGGTAGTGCCGTTGTGGCGGAAGATAAGCTATCAGCGGTTGTGACCAATGGCGCACGGGTTGAGTATGTGTCGCCAGAGGTCAATGTTGTTGATGACGGTAGCTATCGGTTGGAGTTGTTCTCACAGGGGGTGGTGAAATGGATGCAACAATCGATGGGATCGAGCCCATCCTCGACGACGAGCATGTGCGCCGAAATATCTTTGCCCCTCATATGGAGTCAGAGAGGACTGGGGTCCGAAGTCTATTCGGGTTCCCAAACGCTTTCGAATTTCAGTCGAGAAGTGGGAGCCGAGTGGAATCTGTCGTCTGGAGCAAGCACGCTACTCCTGAGCAAACTATAGCTATTGGCGGAGAGATGGCAGAAGCCAAAAGACTGGCAAAAATGGAGGCAAATCCAGATATTTCTGCTGACCGACTCCCTCACTATGCAGGCTATCTTCAGGCGCAGGTTGGCCTTATTCGTGCCAGCGAATACGTTGGGGTGGTAACTCGCCCTGGCGAGCGTCGTTGTATACCAGGCCTCTTCGAAGTGGTGCATTTGCCAGAAAATGGGGTGCATGCCCATGCGCACGTGGTGCTTGCCGAGGATTATGCTGACGCCATCAAGGCTCAGATGTCCTTGGATGGTTCGCCGGGTGCTGAGAATATGTCTAAGAAACAGGCGTTCCCCGTGGCCATTAATATGTTACTTGCGACCATGGAGTTAACTGGATTTTTCTGCCATAACGGGGATCATATCCCTTGTTCCGCAATTGTCTGAGCTAAACAGATGGGGCCGCGTTCGCGCGGCCCAGGAGCAGCCGTCCATCAGCATCGCGCCGACGGGATCTCCCGCACGGAGGTCGTGTAGTTTGGCGAAAGCATGTGCTGCCGCATGCCCCACGCTGGCCGCGCCTGCCAACCCGATGCGCCAAGGCCGGCCGTGCCTCGCCCGAACTTCTGGTTGATCCGGTCCATGGTGGCCATCAACCTCTCGTTGCCGACCACCGTCGGCCCGAACAGATCCGCCTGCAACTCATCCGGCCGGGCCAGGTCGAGCAGTGCCACGCCGGCCTTCTTGTATCCGATTCCGTCGCGGAGCAGGCCGCGCAGCAGCTTGCGCACGACGCCCAGCACCACGGTGGTGTCTGCGGTCGACGCGGGCAGTCCGACGGTCCTACTGGCGTTGTGCTGCCGTAGCTCCTGCCGGAACACGTCGGAATGGGCGAACACCCATACACCGGCGGTGACCAGACCCCGGGCACGCAGCTTCTCGCAGGCGCGCACGGCGAAGGTGGCCAGCGCCTGGGCAACAGCTTCGTGGTCCTCGACCCGATCAGCGAACGACCGGCTGACCATGATCTGCTGTCGGTCCGGCTCCACCTCTTCCAGCTCCATGCAAGGATGCCCCTGCAGCTCGCGCTGGGTGCGCGCCAGGGTCACCCCAAAGGTGGCCAGGATGTCGTCCGCCGGGGCATCGCGTAGAGCGGCCGCGGTGCTGATGCCCATGGCTTCCAACCGCGGCGCCAGCCGGCGGCCAACGCCCCACAGATCACCGACGGGGAACGTCTGCAGCACCGAGGCCCTGTAGGCCGCCTCCCCTAGGTCGATCACGCCGTCGGCGCTCTTGGCCACCTTGTTGGCCAGCTTGGCCAGCGTCTTTGTTGGCCCGATGCCGATGCAGTTGGGTATGCCGGTCCATCGGTGCACTCGCTGCCGCAGATCCCGGGCGAACCGCTCGCGGTCCCGCACGCCCGCCAGATCGATGAAGCTCTCATCGATGCTGTAGACCTCCACCCGGGGCGCGGCTTCTCGCAGGATGGTCACGACGCGGGCGCTCATGTCGCCGTACAGGCCAAAGTTCGCCGAGCGCATCTGCAGACCATGGCGACGCACAAGGTGCTTCAGCTCGTGGGCCGGCTGGCCCATCTTGATGCCAAGGGCCTTGGCCTCGGCCGAGCGCGCGATCGCGCAGCCATCGTTATTGCTCAGTACCACCAGCGGCACGCCGCGCAGCGCCGGCTGAAACACGCGCTCGCAGCTGGCGTAGAAGTTGTTGCCGTCAACGAGCCCGAACATTGGGGCCTCGGCGCTTCATCTGGCGAACCACACCCACGACGGCGAACACCTCCACCTCGGTGGGCTGTTCCAGGACGATGGGCGGGAAGTCTGGGTTGGCCGAATGCAGCTCCATGTGGCTCTCGAACAGCTGCAGCACCTTGCAGGTGGGCTGGTTGCCATCCCAGATGGCAATGACCAAGTCACCGGCCAGCGGCGTGACTGAACGGTCCACCACCAGGATGTCCCCATCGCTGATCCCAACGCCGCTCATGGACCAGCCATCGGCCCGATACAAGAACGTGGCGGCCGGATTGCGCACCAGCAGGCGGTGCAGATCGATCGCTTCATCCATGAAGTCGTCGGCCGGCGACGGGAATCCTAGCCGCGCGCGTACTGCGGCCATTGGCACGAACTGCACGGGGCCGTCGATCATTGCAGGACCGAGAGGCAGGGCGAGGGTAGTGGGGTAGGGGAGGGACTGCATGGCGCGTACTCTGAGATTGGCGGGTCTCACCCGCCGCGACGGCGCAGATGTTAGTACAAATACTAACTAGCGGACAGGCAAGGAACTTTTGCGAAGGTGAATTGCTTCTTTATCGGGTGGCTGATCGGGCGTCAACAAACTATAAGCCACTGAAAAATAAAGATATGCGTAGGATTGCAAAGCCGTTGGCGTGAGATCCTGCTGGGTCCCTCCCAGGGCCACACGCGGGTGATCGAGCCTGGCCGCAAACGCGGCGCGCTCGTGGCACGCCGCCGGCTCTCCTCCGTAAAACTCACTGCTTGCGCAAGCAATCTGACGGGAAAAGCTGTCGGCCTTCCAAAAAAAAAATTACCGTAAGTTATTGAAATATGTGGAAAAGGGGCCGGACTTTTAATCTTTTGGTCGATGGTTCGAATCCATCACGGCCCACCAATGCATTCAAAGAAAAGACGCCCTTTGGGCGTCTTTTTTGTTTGCTCCGCACACTCCCTTTCACTCCGCAATCCGCCTGTCAGACAGACCCGTGGACAAGACCGTCGTCAGACGCTCATGTCCGCAGCGATGGCCAGGATTTCCTGGTGGCGGATGTCCGCGGCATTCCACACGGCGAACTGCTCTTGCGCGTTGGCCCCGGGGCCAGTGGCGATTACGAAGTGAAGCGTGCTTTCCGTGCCAGACGGCACGCAGGGAATTCGGGTTTCCAAGGCAGCGGGAAGATACTGCGTGGGGTAGGGGTCTTCCTGGAATCCAGACGCAGGAAGGCGCCAGCGCAGGGCATCAACGTCTTCGGTCGCAACCACAAGCACTTTGTCGCCCATCGTCCAGCATTGTGCGTCGACCCATTCGCCATTATCCGGGTCGCCTGCAATGCCGGGGTCGGTGGTCCAGCCGCAAGAGAATACGAGATCCTGCAGATCCCGGTGCGGTGTGATCGACAGCAGCGCGGCCATGACCTCGAAATTCCCGGAACCGAGCTGCGAAGCGTGGCCTTCCATCGGAACAATCCGAATGGACACGCCGTCGGTAACCGGCTCTCCCAGGCCGTCCTGCACGCTGCAGGTGAGCGTGCCCAGCCGAGTTTCAACAATCACGGATGTGGATGGTCGCATGCGGGCTTGTTCCTCGGTTTCGTCGAATCAAAGAGCAGGCTGCGCGGCGCGTTCAACAGGCACTGTGCACGACGATTGGCGCACTAGCCAATCCGCTGTGCAATACCACTCAATATCAGATCAACGCCCGCCATGAAGTCCGCATGGTCATCGTGGTGAGGCAACTGTGCCGCCATGCTGCAGGTGAATGGATACTCATCGGCGTCCAGCTCAGCCCAGCGCTGCGCAACCTCGGTAAGCGCGGGCGTGCGCTGCAGGTTCTGCTGACGCGCGAGCTGCGAGCGTGCGGCGTGCTGGCCGCCCACGCCCAGGATGTAACTCATCAGCGCCTGGGTGGTTGACCATTGGCTGGCGGAGTCTACGCCTAGTGCGCGTACCTGCTGGCCCAGCGCTTCCAGGATGCGCACCAGTGGCAGTTCGCCTGCAGCGACAGCCAGCGCCGCGCCCATCCACGGATGCGCTTCCATGGCATCGAACAGGCCGATGGCGATCGCACGGATACGCGCGCCGGGCGCGTCATCCGCTGGCGCCTGCACGGCGGGGCCGACGAACAGATCGCAGGCGGCCAGCACCAGGTCGCGCTTGTTGTCGATGTGCCAGTAGATGGCGCCGGCACCGGTTTCCAGCCGTTGCGCCAGCGCCCGGAAGGTCAGCCCCGGCTCGCCGCTCTCGTCGAGCAGGGCCACGGCCGCCCCGATGATGCGTTCGCGGGTGAGCGCACTGGCTCGGCGGTGGTTGCTTGCGGGCGTGTTCATGCGCGCATCTTGACAGCTCTGGAACGTCATTCCAATATTATGGAACGTCGTTCCATACTGCTTTCGAGGATTTCTTCATGAGCCGCAACATCGTGATCGTCGGCGCCGGCCTCGGGGGCCTCGCCCTTGCGCGCGTCCTGCACGTGCACGGCATCGCCTCCACCGTCTACGAAGCCGAGCCGTCGCGGGATGCCCGTGCGCAGGGTGGCATGCTCGACATCCACGAGCACAACGGGCAACGCGCCTTGCAGGCCGCCGGGCTGTTCGATGCATTCGACGCGATCATCCATGCCGGTGGCCAGGCCAGCCGGGTACTGGACCGCTCGGGAGTGGCGCTGCTGGAGGAAGCTGACGATGGAAGCGGTGGCCGCCCGGAAGTGCCGCGTGGCGAGCTGCGGCGCATCCTGCTGGATTCGCTGCCGGAAGGCACGCTGCGCTGGGGCCACAAGCTGACCTCGGTGACGGCGCTGGGCAACGGCCGCCATCGTCTGCAGTTCAGCCAAGGCGAAACGGCGGATGCCGACCTGCTGGTGGGTGCCGATGGCGCGTGGTCGAGGGTGCGCCCGCTGCTGACCCCGGCCGTGCCGGCCTACAGCGGCATGCTCTACGTGGAGACCCATCTGTTCGATGCCGATACACAGCACCCGCTGGCAGCCGCTGCAGTGGGCAGTGGTGCCCTGTTCGCGGTCGAACCGGGAAAGGGCATCCTGGCCCATCGCGAACCCAACGGCGCGCTGCACGCCTACGTGGCGTTGCGTAAACCGCTGGAATGGGTCGAACAGCTCAAGGGGGACGATAGCCCGGCAATCATCAGCGCCGTTGCCGGCGAGTTCGAAGGATGGGCGCCAGCGTTGACCGCGCTTATCACTGCTGCGCAGGCACCGCCGGTGCTGCGGCCCATCTACGCGCTGCCTGCCGGACAGCGCTGGCCGCGAACGCCCGGGGTGACGCTGCTGGGCGACGCCGCGCATCTGGCCATTCCGGCCGGCGAGGGTGCCAATCTCGCCCTGTTCGATGGCGCCGAACTGGCCGCTGCGCTGGTGGCGCATGGCGATGACACGGAAGCGGCGTTGGCGGCCTATGAGCAGGCGATGTTCACCCGCAGCGAGGCGGAGGCGGTGGCAGCTGAAGAGGTGACCGAAGCACTGCTGGGGGCGCGAAGCCCCCACTCGTTGATCGACTTCTTTGCCGGCCACGTCGGGGCGGCTTAGTCCTGCCCCCGCCAGCGGCCGCTCTCCCCCGTCGCCTGCTTTGCCTGAGCGTCCTTGGCCTTGACCGCCGCACGATCTGCCGCCGCCTGCGCAGCGATGGCCGCCGCATTCGCGGCCGCATTGGCATGCCGCTCTGCTGCAGCGTGCTCCGCTTCGATCTGCGCCCGCCGCTGGTTGCTGCGTTGACGCTCCAGCTCCATCGCGGCAACAAAACTGTCCGGGTGCTTTGCAGCGCACGCCTGCTGCACCAGCTGCACGGCGCGGTCAGACAGGCCGGGCTGGATGTTGGCCAGCAGGCAATCGCCATACGGCACCGAGGCGGTGGGGCCTGCGGCCAGTACGGCAGATATCAGTACATTCAACATGCGAACCTCCTTGTAGTAGTTTTCCAGTGACCCTGCACCGGCCCTGCCTGCAGGTGGGCCGGTATGCAGCAAGCGTGCAGCTACTGCGGCCGGATATCCCGGCATACCAGCTCGGCCAGCCCACGGCAGGCCAGGAACAGGCCATCGACCACGCCTTCGTCCAGATGCCGATCGGGCGTGGCCATCTGCCGGCAGCGATCTGCGGCATGCAGCATTTCCGCCACGGTAAGCAGGCCGACCGCAGCGCGTTCGACGCGGGCCAAGTCCTGGACGCGGCCGGGCAACAGCTTGGCTTCCGGCCAGAGCAGGCCATCGGCGCCGTCGCCATCACGGATGCGTTTCAGGCATCCCCAGAAGGTGCTCAGATCCGGTGCGGGATTGCTCTCATCATCGTTGACGCTGTTGCTGGTGGGGTAGGGAGCATGGGGTGGACGTCGGTTCATCGTGGCTTCCTCGCGAAGGAGCAGAAGAGCCACCGCGCAGAGCGGGTGGCGGACGGTGCGTGGCTGCAAGCCGGGATGACAGTAAGCAGTTAACCGGCGGGTCCGAAAACCCCCACGCACCGCCCGCCATAAAGGCCGACGGATCACCCGCCGGCACCATCCAGAGACAGTGCCGACGGGTGAGCGTAAACAACATGCTTACAGTCATTACGGGCTTGCAGACCCGCTGCCACCCGTTGTCGGTGGCACGGCATGTTGGTTACACCCGCGCCGGGAATTCAATCCCAGTTTTCCGAAAGTGATGCGAGGCCCGCGCGCGAAGAGGGAGTGTGGCAGGTGAACGTGATGCAGCAAACGACAGCCCGCGACGCATTGGCGACCACGTTCGGTGGATTGCGCTGAGGAATGCCGCAAATGGCTCGCTGGTGCCAGTCGAGTGTGCGCCGGCACGTGCAAAGCTGGCTTCTCATTTTTTGTCAGTGGTGGGCGCGTGGCTGGACCGCACCGGTCCAGATGCGACTGTCGTGACGTTCTGCGGGGTGCAGAAGCGACAGTCGTTGCGGGGAATCATCCACGCATCTGCATGGCTTCTCCACATCTGCAACGTGTCTGATTCCCTTTCCCCAGCAACCCGTGCAACGTCGATGCGTGTCTTCCACCGTCCGCCGGACACTCAACGAGGGGCTGACGCATGAATGCAGTGCTGTGTAGTGCCCGTGTGCTGCCTGCTGTACTGCTGCTTTCGGGGTGCGGGTTCCATCACCTCCCGCCGCCCACAGCGGTTGGCGATGAGGGGGCTGCGGGCATGCTTGCAAGCGGTGTGGCACCGCACCGGAGGCTGCAGACGTTTTCGGTGCTGCCAGGTCCGGACTCGAGTGAGGTTGCCGTGCAGAAGGCCCGCTGCGCAGCGGATGGTGTCCACGTGCAGGTGTGGTCCGCCGTCCACGATGTGGAGCAGGCTGCGCACGTGTGCCGTGCTGCTGCGCGGGCTGCTTTGAACTCACTGGATGCCGCAGGAAGGGCAGGCACGCGTGTGGACTATCGGCTCACGCTGGTGAGCGACGGCGGCGGTACGTGGCGCCATCGAGGTTCTGCTGGAACAGCCATCCCTTCGCTCGCGTTCTGGTTTCCTGCGCAGCAGCCTCTCACCGAGCGGGTGCTGGCGCGGATTGTCCGCACCACCGCACATGAGTTCCATCACGCGGGGTGGGCGCTGAACGGATCACCGCGGAGAGTGTATGCCGATGAGCCCGCAGCGTACGCCGCAGGCGCCTGCGCGCAGCTCAGGGTCCTTGGACGGCTTCGCCGTGAATGGCTGCCGCCCGCGCATAACTGGCTGGAGGATACAGTCTCCGACCAGGCTGTCATGCGGTCTTCCCGGGCCGGGGCGGACCTGCATGTCGCACTGCTGCCGTTCTTTGCAGGGGCCGAGGAAATCCAGCGCGATTCGCAACCCGGTCGGTCCGTCATGGCATGGTGCGGGGACGCGCGCGTTGTACGGTGAATCATGGTTGCCGCCATCCACGCATGGCGCGGGTCCACCGTCGGGTAGCGGCGTAAAGGCCTGTCAGGGCGCTATGCTCGGCGTCTTTCCCAGGATGGGTCGCCCCATGCGCTTGATCGTGCTGTCGCTGTTGTTGTCCGCCGTTTCCACCGCGCCGCTGATGGCAGCAGAACCGGTACCCACCACGCAGGCTGCACCCGCCACGCCGCTGGTGATCGGTGAGACCTTCACCCTCGAATCGAAGGCGCTGGGCGAAACCCGCCGCATCAACGTGTACCGCCCGCAGCCCTGGGGGCTGGACCCGAAGGCGCCGCTGCCGGTGCTGTACATGCCCGACGGTGGCATCGGCGAGGATTTCCTGCACGTGGCCGGGCTGGTGCAGGTGCTGGCCGGCAACTTCAGCATGCGCCCGTTCCTGCTGGTGGGCATCGAGAACACCGAGCGCCGCCGCGACATGACCGGCCCCAGCAGCGACCCGCAGGACCAGAAGATCGCACCTCGTATTGGTGGTTCTGCCGCCTACCGTGCGTTCCTGCGCGATGAGCTGATGCCGCAGGTGCGCCAGCGCTACCCGACCACCGATGAGCGCGCACTGATCGGCGAATCGCTGGCCGGCCTGTTCGTGGTGGAGACGCTTCTGCAGGAGCCCACGCTGTTCAGCAGCTATATCGCGCTGGACCCCAGCCTGTGGTGGAACAAAGGCGCGCTGTTGGCTGCGGCGCCGAAGCGGCTGCCTGCCGTGGCCAAGGTCCAGCCGCGCGTGTTCCTGGCCAGCAGCGGCCAGCCGGAACTGGCGCAGAGCGCGGCGCAGCTGGCCGCGCTGCTGCAGCAGGCCTCGCCCTCGCCGCTGGTGAAGTACCAGCCGCTACCGGAGGAGACCCACGCCACGATCTACCACCCCGCTGCGCTGCAGGCACTGCGCACGCTGTTCCCGGCGCTCGCGTCGGAACAGCTGTGAGGAAGCCGTACAGCAGCGGCCCAAGGCGAACGCCATCCACGCGTGGCGTGGATCTACCGGGACAGGCGCACTCACGGCGCGGATCTACCCGGTGTCAGTAGATCCATGCCATGCGTGGATGAGTACTTCAGGCTGCCTGCGCGTCCGGGCCGGTCAATACGCCGGCATCGGCGTGGCGGAAGCACAGCCGGATGGCATCGAGCAGCTCGCTCATGTTGTACGGCTTGGGCAGGAAGTGGATGCCATCACGCAGCTGCGGCAGCACGGCGTGCTGGTCCATGCCCGACGTGACCAGGATCGGCAGGTACGGGTACAGACCGCGCACCTGGTTGGCGGCTTCAATGCCACTGACAAGGCCCAGGTTGACGTCGGTGAACAGCAGGTCGAAGCACTCACCGGCGGCCAGCAGGCCCAGCGCGGCTTCGGCCGAGCTGACACCCACCACGTGGCAGGCCTGGCTTTCCAGCGCCATGCGGCTCAGCTCGCGGGTTTCCTCGGCATCCTCGATCAGCAGGACGCGGGGCTCAACGTGGCGCTTGGACAGCAACATGACGCGACAACTCCGGACAGCAGGGGTGAAATGGCGCGCAAGTATGCTCGACCGTGCAGTGATACCCGCGTGCAGGGCCGGCTAACGCAGCGTTACAGCGCGTTTGTTGCGCCCATACAGGCTCAATGCGACAACCGCCAGCAGCGCGGTGCCGATGCGCAGGCTGGTGGCCTGCCAGCCCAGCGCCACCGCATCATCAAGGCTGAACACGTTCCAGGCCAGGTTCATCGACACGTGCAGGGCCAGGCCGCACCACAGGGTGTCGCCGTCCAGATGGTCGAGCCAGGCGAAGATGAAGCCGCCCAGTGCGATGACCGCACCCACGAACAGGGCCAGGCCGCCGCCCTCGACGCCACCGAAGCCCTGCCAGTGCACCATGCCGAACAGCAGCGCCTGCGGCAGCGCGAGCAGCGCCCAGGGGCCGCGCACGATCTTCACCAGCAGCACGAAGCCGAGGCCACGGAACAGTACTTCTTCGGCCAGCGGAAACAGCACGGCCAGCATCGTGGCGTCCAATGCGGTCAGCGCGGTGTTGGGTGTGCCCAACGCGGCTAGGCCCAGCCAGCACGCCAGGCTGGCCAGCAGGACACACAGCGGTCCGCGCGCGCCGTTCCAGCGCAGGCCCAGGCTGGCCGCCAGGCCCACACCGTGCGGACGCAGCAGGGCCGCCAGCAGCAGCGCGACCAGCACCGCCAACGTGTTATCGAGCAGGCTGCCGCCATACGGCATGGGCAGGGCGGGGATGGGCAGGCCTGCTGCCGCGCTGAGGTCACGCAGGTTCAGGCCAAGGCCGACGCCGAGCAGGACCAGCAGCAGACGCATGGGGGTGGGCAGACGGTAGGGCTGGGGCACGTGCGCATTCCGTGCGGGATGAATCCGCAGTGTGCGCGGCCCGCCATGCGCGGGCACGCGCCGTTGGTCCCTGTGCCATCGGTCATGTTGCCGGACAGTCATCGATGTACAGGTACAGTCGAAGGCTGACCAACAGGAGCGACGCCCATGCAGTGCCCCGTGTGCACCACCCAGACCCTGCAGATCGCCGAGCGCCACGGCATCGAGATCGACTACTGCCCGGGCTGCCGCGGCGTGTGGCTGGACCGCGGTGAACTGGACAAGATCATCGAGCGCGCCGGGGCTGCGGTGCCGCCGCCGGCACCCGTGCAGGCTGCACCGCAGGTGGCGCCGCCGCCGGTGATGCATCGCGATACGCGTCATCTTGGCCAGCGCCCGAAAAAGAAGAAGGAAAGCTTCCTGTCGGAGTTGTTCGATTTTTAAGGCCAGCAGGTAGAGTCGAGCTTGCTCGACTGCTTTTCTGCCGGTTGCCGGCAGTCGAGCAAGCTCGACTCTACAGGTGAGGTGCAGTCGAGCAAGCTCGACGCTACGGCCGGCGCAGGATGTATTCGCGGTCGCGCGTGCTGCCCACGATGAAATCGTACTCGCCCGCCTTTTCGCAGCCATACCGCGCGTAGAAGCGCTGCGCGGCGAGGTTTTCTTCCCATACGCCCACCCACAGGGTGCGGCGCTGTGGCCGGTCCAGCCAGGCGATGAATGCATCCATCAGGCGCGCGCCGTGCCCGCCGTTCTGGTGCGCGGCCAGGATGTACAGCCGCTTCAGTTCGATGTCGCCCTCGCGTGCCTCGGCATGCGGCAGGGTGTTGGCACCGGCGGCCAGGTAACCCACCACTTCCGCGCCATCCAGCAGCAGCCAGACCGCGCAGCGCTCGTCGGACAGTTCCTCGCGCTGCGGCACGATGCCGTAGTGCGCCTGCAGGAACACGTCCAGCTCCTGCGGCGGATACGAGTCGCCCCAGGTTTCGGTGTAGGTGGCGATGGCGATGGCCGAAAGCGCTTCGGCATCGGCCAGGGTGGCGCGGCGGATCTGCAGGGACATGACGGTCTAGGGGATGGAACGCGGCGCAGTGTAGCGGGCCCCGGCCATTGCCGGGGCCCTGCCGTGCTTCAGAACCACATGCGCACACCGGCCACCCAGCGCGTGTCGCGCGCGTGGTCGCCGGCAGCGTCGGCGGCATCGCCGAAACTGCGCTCGTGGCTGATGCCGATGTACGGCGCGAAGCGGCGGCTGAACTCGTAGCGCAGGCGCAGGCCGGTCTCGACTTTGTTCAGGCCGCGGCCGATGCCGTACTCCGGTTCGTCCTTGGCCGCCAGCGTGGCTTCCACCACCGGCTGCAGGATCAACCGGTTGGTCAGCAGCACCTCGTATTCCACTTCGGCCTTGGCCAGCACCTGCCCGCCGGAGCCCAGGTAGAGCGTGGCCGAGCTTTCGAACTTGTACGGTGCCAAGCCCTGGATACCGAGGGCCGCCCAGGTGCGCGAGTCTGCCGGGCGGAAATCCTGGCGCACGCCGACCAGCACGTCCCACCACGGCGAGACGCTGCGGCCGTACAGCGCTTCCAGCGACGAAGACTCGGTGCGGCTGCCACTGCGCTCGCCATCGCTGCGCAGCCACAGGCGGTTGATGTTGCCGCCGATCCAGCCGGTGGCTTCCCAGGCCTGGCCGTTCCCGTTCCTGCCGTCCCAGTGTTCCAGGCGGTCGATCAGCAGCAGGCTGTTGATCTCCGGCGCGTGCTGCATGGCGCCGTGGTCGATGGGCGGGAAGGCGGCGGCGCGGTCGGCGTCGGTGGGTACCGGGATCGGTTCGCGCGGTTCACTCGGCGCGGGCATGGACATGTCGTGGCCCATCGCCGAGTGGTCCATCGTCGTATGGTCCATCTGCGAGTGATCCATCTCGCCGTGGTCCATTTTCGAATGATCCATCTTGGAATGATCCATCTTCGAGTGGTCGACCGGCGCCTGTGCGAGCGCTGCCATGTCATGGCCTGCGTGCGCGTCATGCGACTGCGCGAACGCGGGCAGGGCAGTGGCCAGGCCAATGGCCAGCAGGCTGCGGGAGAGGTGACGGCTCATTCTTCGATCCTCACTTCGCGCATCATCCCCGCTTCCATGTGGTACAGCAGATGGCAGTGGTAGGCCCAGCGGCCGAGCGCATCAGCGCGCACGCGGTAGCTGCGGCGGGTGCCCGGCGGCATGTCCACGGTGTGCTTGCGCACCTGGAATTCACCCTGTGCGTTTTCCACGTCGCTCCACACGCCGTGCAGGTGGATCGGGTGCTGCATCATGGTGTCGTTGACCAGCACGATGCGCATGCGCTCGCCGTAGTTCAGTCGCAGCGGTTCGGCGCTGGCGAAGGGGATGCCGTCGAACGACCAGGCGAACTTCTCCATGTGCCCGGTCAGGTGCAGCTCGATCTCGCGGCTGGGCTCGCGGCCATCGGGGTCTTCAAACAGGCTGTGCATGGCGGCGTAGGTCAGTACCTGGCGCCCGTTGTCGCGCAGGCCGATGCCGGGGTCATCCAGCTTGGGGTCGGTAGCGCTGCTGCGCATGTCCACCAGCGGGTTGTTGCGTTCGCTGGCGGGGTGCTTCGGTGCCTTGCTGGCGCTGGCATCACCGTGGGCAGCATGGCCCATGCTGGCGCCACAGCCACCTTCCATGCTCTTCATCGCGGCCATGTCGTGGCCGCCGTGAGCCCCCATGTCATGACCGCCCATGTCATGGCCCATGTCACTCATCGTCAGCAGCGGGCGCGGGTCGCGCTGCGGTACTGGTGCCTGCAGGCCATGGCGCACGGCCAGGGTGCCGGCGGCGAAACCAGTGCGGCCCATGTCCTGGCAGAAGAGGGTGAAGGCATCCTGGCCGGTCGGTTCCACCAGCACATCGAACGTCTCTGCCGGGGCGATGCGGAATTCATCGATGCTGACCGGATGGATGTACTGGCCGTCAGCGGCGACGACGGTCATCTTCAGGCCGGGGATGCGCACGTCGAAGTAGGTCATCGAGGCGCCGTTGATGAAACGCAGCAGTACCTTCTCGCCACTGCGGAACAGCCCGGTCCAGTTGCCGGCCGGGGCCGTGCCGTTCATCAGGTAGGTATAGGTGTGGGCGTTGACGTCGGAGATGTCGGTGGGCGTCATCCGCATCCGGCCCCACATGCCGCGGTCGGCCACGGCGGCCGACCAGCCATCGCGGCGCACGTCGCGCACGAAGTCGGGCAGGGTGCGCTTGTAGTAGTTGTCGTGCTCGGCGAGCTTCTTCATGCGCCGGAACAGCGCGCCCGGGTCCATGTCGGTCCAGTCCGAGAGCAGGACCACGTGCTCGCGGTCGTGGTGGTACGGGGCCGGTTCGGCCGGGTCGATGATGAGCGCACCGTACAGCCCCGCCTGTTCCTGGAACATCGAATGGCTGTGGTACCAGTAGGTGCCCGATTGCTTCAGCTGGAAGTGGTAGTGGTAGGTCTCGCCCGGGCCGATGCCGTTGAAGCTGAGGCCGGGCACGCCGTCCATGTTGGCCGGCAGCAGGATGCCGTGCCAGTGGATGGAGGTGGGGTGGCGTTCGAGCGTGTTGCGCACGAACAGGTCCACGGTCTGGCCTTCGCGCCAGCGCAGGATGGGCGCGGGCAGCGAACCGTTGACGGTGATCGCCGGGCGGGTGCGGCCGGTGAAGTTGGCCAGCGACTCGCCGATGGCCAGCTCGACGCGGGTATCGGTGAGTACGGCGGGGGCGCCGGCCAGGCGCGGGGTGGCGCTGGCCGCGGCGAGCGCGCGCTGCGGCACGCCGATGGCGGTGGCTCCGGCGACCACGCCGCCAGCGGCCAGACCCTGGACGAACAGGCGGCGCGACGCCATGGGCAGGCCGCCCGGGCCGGGGGGAATGCGGGTATTCATGAGTGACTCCAGACACGGGAAGGCGCCGGCAGCTGGCCGGCAGCGGTACGCGTGGAATCAGCCGATGGGAGGGCGTGAGATGGGCGGCAGCGGCGGTGCCGGGCGGCCCGCGCCGGGCATCGGCTGCGGGGCCAGTGAGAGCGCCGGGCCGGTCAGGAATGGCTGCGGCTGCACGGCCAGCAGCGGGTGCTGGGCGCAGCTGCGTACACAGTCCTTGATCTGGCAGTGGGCGTCGTGGGCTGGGGCTTCAGCCTGCGCGGCGGGCGCGGCCTTCATGCCGGCGTGGTGGTGGCAATCGCCCTCGGCTGCGTCTGCGGCGGCCATGGCATGCGCCATCCGGCCCATCTGCTCGTGCCCGCCGGCCATGGCCGCGTTCAGCCCGTTGAGCAACAGGCTGAGCATGAGCACGACGCGGAGCAGGGTCGAGGCGAGGGACATGGGCGTCAATCTAGCGGCAAGCGGGGCGCAATGCACATCCGCCTGAATGGATGGTTCAAGGTTGGACCCGCACGAGGGTAGAGTCGAGCTTGCTCGACTGCGCTTGGCGCAGAATCAACAGCAGTCGAGCAAGCTCGACTCTACAAAGGCATGCACCACGGCAGGCGACGCAGCGCGCGGCGCGGCACGCCAGGACGGTCAGCCTTCCTCGCGCACGACCTCCACCAGGCGCGGGCCGTAGCGGCTCAGCTTGGTGCCACCGATGCCGCCGACCCGGGCCAGTTCGTCCAGGCTGGTTGGCCGCTGTTCGGCGATGTTGCGCAGGGTGCTGTCGTGGAAGATCACGAACGCCGGCACGTTCTGTTCGCGCGCCAGCTCGGCGCGCAGGCCACGCAGGGCGTTGAACAGCGCAAGGTCCTGCGGCAGCACCGACAGGCCGGTGCGCTGGGCGCTGCGCTCGCGGCCGCCGCTGCTGCTGGCAGCGTCGCGGCGCATGCTGATCTGGCGGCGCCCGGTCAGCACCGCGCGGCTGGCGTCGGTCAGGCGCAGGCCGCCATGGCCCTCGCTGTCCACTTCCAGCAGGCTGGCCGCCACCAGTTGCCGGAACACGCTGCGCCAAGTGCGCGCATCCAGGTCGCGGCCGATGGCATAGGTGCTGAGCTTGTCGTGGCCCTGCTGCTTGATCTTCTCGTTCTCGCTGCCACGCAGGATATCGATCAGGTGGCCCACGCCGAAGCGCTGGCCGCTGCGGTAGACGCAGCTCAGCGCTTTCTGCGCGGGGATGGTGGCATCCCAGGCGGCGGGCGGGGTCAGGCAGTTGTCACAGTTGCCGCAGGGCTGCGGATAGGTTTCGCCGAAACCGGCCAGCAGCACCTGGCGGCGGCACTGCATGGATTCGCAGTAGCCCAGCAGGTGGTCCAGCTTGGACCGTTCCAGCTGCTTGCGCTCCTCGCTGGCTTCGGACTGCTCGATCATCTGCTTGAGCAGCACCACATCGCCCAGGCCGTAGCACAGCCAGGCCTCGGCGGCCTCGCCATCGCGGCCGGCGCGGCCGGTTTCCTGGTAATAGCCTTCCATCGACTTGGGCAGGTCGGTATGCGCCACGAAGCGCACATCCGGCTTGTCGATGCCCATGCCGAAGGCGATGGTGGCGCACATGACGATGCCGTCCTCGCGCAGGAAGCGGCGCTGGTTGCTGGCGCGCACTTCCGGCGGCAGGCCGGCGTGGTAGGGCAGGGCGTTGAAGCCCTGGCCGCAGAGGAATTCGGCGGTTTCCTCGACCTTGCGGCGTGACATGCAGTAGACGATGCCGGCCTCGCTGCGGTGGCCACGCAGGAAATCGGTCAGCTGCTTGCGGGCGTTGTCCTTCTGCACCACGGTGTAGCGGATGTTGGGCCGGTCGAACGAGCTGACGAAGTGGCGGGCCTCGGCCAGGTCCAGGCGCTCGGCGATCTCGCGCTGGGTGGGCGGGTCGGCGGTGGCGGTCAGCGCGATGCGCGGAATGTCCGGCCAGCGCTCGTGCAGGACGGTGAGCTGGCGGTACTCGGGGCGGAAATCGTGGCCCCACTGCGACACGCAGTGCGCCTCGTCGATGGCGAACAGGGCGATGTGGCTGCGCGAGAGCAGCGACAGGAAGCGGCCGGTGAGCAGGCGTTCGGGAGCGACATAGAGCATGTCCAGCTCGCCGGCCAGCAGCTCGCGCTCGACGCGGGCGGCGGTTTCGCCATCCAGGGTCGAGTTCAGGTATTCGGCGCGCACGCCGAGCTGGCGCAGGGCTTCGACCTGGTCCTGCATGAGCGCGATGAGCGGGGAGATGACGATGCCGCAACCGTCACGCAGCAGGGCGGGGACCTGGTAGCACAGCGACTTGCCACCGCCGGTGGGCATGAGGACGAGTGCGTCATGTCCGGCAGCCACGTGCTCCACGATGTCCTGCTGGGGACCACGGAAATCGTCGTAACCAAAGACGCGTTGGAGCAGATCGTGCGCGGGACGGGAAGCCATCCGGCTAGTTTACCCCGGCGGGGGGGTAGGGGTTCGGCAGGGCTGCGCCCTGCACCTGCTTGGAGCAACGGCAACGTCAACGTCAAAAGCCGGCTATCCGTGGGTTGGCGGGGCGGTGTCGGATTGCGGGGACGCCGCAAGTACGTCCTTGTAGGCTTGGCAGCCGCATCCATGCGGCTGACACCCCGCAATCCGACACCGCCCCACCTCTGACAGGTTCACGCGGCTGTAGGTAGGTGTCGACCTTGGTCGACACATCTGTCAGATATCGAATGAACCATCCACGCGTGGCGTGACTCTGCTGTGTCGACCAAGGTCGACACCCACCAGAGCAGAGGGCCGTTCCGGCAGATCGCGGAAAACTGTCGAAGGCGGGGTGGGGCCGGTTGAGGGGGTGTGAGCCGCATGGATGCGGCGACCAAGCCCCCATGGGTGAGGGCGCTTTGCTTGCGAAGCACTGCTTCGCAAGCGCCCGAACGCCCAGCCGCCAGCGGCTGGGCCGGACCCCGGAGGGGGGGTACGGCGTCCCCCTCAACCGGACCCACCCCGCCAACCCACGGAAAGCCAGCTTCTGACGTTGACCTTGACCTTGCCGTTGATTCGGCAGGTGCAGGGCTGCAAGCCCTGCCGAAAAACCCCAAAACCCTTACTGGAGCAGGGAACGCAGCATCCAGGCGTACTTCTCGTGGGTCTGCAGGCGCTGGGTCATCAGATCCTCGGTCGGGGCGTCGTCGGCGTCGTCGGCCACATCCAGCACTTCACGCGCCGTACGGCAGACCGCTTCGTTGGCGACCACCAACTGGCGTACCATTTCCCGCCAGTCCGCACTGTCGGTCAGCCCCGGTTCCTCGGCGATCGAGGTCAGCGCAGCGAATTCCCGGTAGGAGCCCGGGGCATTGAAACCCAGCGCACGGATACGTTCGGCCACATCATCCAGCGCCGCCCACTGCTCGGTGTACTGCGTCTCGAACATCGTGTGCAGCGAGTTGAACATCGACCCGGTCACGTTCCAGTGGAAGTTGTGGGTCTTCAGGTAGAGCGTGAACGCATCAGCCTGGAACCGCGACAGACCGTCGGCGATCTTCTTGCGGTTGCCCTGGGTGATCCCGATATCGATGTTGGGTGCCGACGGTGCCGCCGCTGCAAGCTTCTGCTTGCCGGTCTTGGGCTTGGTCGTGCTCTTGGTCTTCGCCATGGGGTTCCTCCTTGTGGAATCGTTGGCCTTCACAGTAGATCAGTCTTGATGACTGGTCGCTTTCAAAGTTTTGAACGAACCGATTGATGAACGCTATCGATAAAAATCCGCCGCCCCGCCTGCGCCAACAGCGTGCCGCCATCGACGGTGCCATGAGCCGCGACCGGGGCCGCTTGCTGGGAATGCTCTCGCGTTGCCAGGCCAAACCGCAGGATGCGGCGCTGGCCGCTACCTTCGAGCAGGCCTTGCAGGCGTCGGTGCAGCGCCGGCAGGTGCGGGCGCAACAGCAGCCATCCATTACTCTGGACCCGCAGCTGCCGATTGCGCGTGAAGCCGAGGCGATCATCGGCCTGATCCGCGACCACCAGGTGGTGGTGATCGCCGGCGAAACCGGCTCGGGCAAGACCACCCAGCTGCCGAAACTGTGCCTGGCCGCGGGCCGTGGCCAGGCCGGCATGATCGGCTGCACCCAGCCCCGCCGCATCGCCGCACGTGCGGTGGCCAGCCGCGTGGCGCAGGAACTGCAGAGCGAACTGGGCCAGCTGGTGGGTTACCAGGTGCGCTTCAATGACAAGGTCAGCGACGACAGCCGCATCAAGTTCATGACCGACGGCATCCTGCTGGCGGAGATCGCCAGTGACCGCTGGCTGTCGAACTACGACACGATCATCGTCGACGAGGCGCACGAACGCAGCCTCAACATCGACTTCCTGCTGGGCTACCTGAAACAGCTGCTGCGCAAGCGCCCGGACCTGAAGCTGATCGTCACCTCGGCCACCATCGACACCGAACGCTTCGCCCAGCATTTCGACAATGCGCCGGTGATCAGCGTGGAAGGCCGCACCTTCCCGGTGGAAGTGCGCTACCGCGCGCTGGAAGGCGAGGGCGAAGACCAGGGCGAGCGCACCGTCAACGATGCCATCGTGTCGGCCATCGACGAGATCACCCGCCTGGATTCGCGCGGCGACGTGCTGATCTTCCTGCCCGGCGAACGCGAGATCCGCGACGCGCACCAGTCGCTGGAGCGGCGCAAGTACCGTAATACCGAAGTGCTGCCGCTGTACGCGCGGCTGTCCAACCAGGACCAGGACCGGGTGTTCAATCCGGGCCCGAACCGGCGCATCGTGCTGGCCACGAATGTGGCGGAAACCTCGCTAACCGTGCCGCGCATCCGCTACGTGGTCGATCCGGGCTTCGCCCGTGTCAAGCGCTACAGCCCGCGCAACAAGCTGGACCGCCTGCACATCGAGCCGATCTCGCAGGCCAGCGCCAACCAGCGCAAGGGCCGTTGCGGCCGTATCGCCGAGGGCATCTGCTACCGCCTGTATGCCGAAGCCGATTTCCAGGCACGGCCGGAATTCACCGATCCGGAAATCCGCCGCTCCAGCCTGGCCGGGGTGATCCTGCGCATGCTGCAGCTGGGCCTGGGCCGCATCGAGGACTTCCCGTTCCTGGAAGCACCGGACGAACGCGCCGTGGCCGATGGCTGGCAGCAGCTGACCGAGCTGGGTGCGATCGATGCCGAGCGGCGCATGACCACCATCGGCAAGCAGATGGCGCGTCTGCCGGTGGACGTGAAGCTGGCGCGCATGCTGGTGGCCGCGCAGGCCGCCGGCTGCCTGCGGCCGATGCTGGTGATCGCCTCGTTCCTGGGCATCCAGGACCCGCGCGAACGGCCGCCCGAAGCGCGCGGCGCGGCCGACAGCGCGCATGCGCAGTTTGCCGATGGGCGCTCGGAATTCGTCGGTGTGCTGCGCCTGTGGGACGCCTACCGGCAGGCCCATGAAGATCTGACCCAGTCCAAGCTGCGCGACTGGTGCGGCCGCCACTTCCTCGGCTTTCTGCGCATGCGGGAATGGCGCGAGCTGCATCGCCAGCTGCGCCTGCTGTGCGAGGAACTGGGCTGGAAGGAAGAAGCCACTGATGCCTCGATGGCACCGCTGCTGGCTGGCAGCAGTGCGCCTGCCCCGGCGCGTGATGATGCAGCGGCAGTGAAGGCCACCCGTGGCCAGCTGCACCGCGCCGCGCGCCTGGCCCGCGAAGGCAAGGCCGAAGCCGCACCGGCCCCGGTGGCCGTGCGCGCGCAGAAGGAACAGGCGCCGGCCGGTGGTGGCTTCAGCGAGCGTGTGCGCGCTGCCGCCTACCAGACGCTGCACCGTGCACTGGTGGCGGGTCTGCCGACGCAGATCGGCCACCGCACCGAGAAGGGTGATTTCCAGGCGCCGCGCCAGCGCCGCTTCCTGCCGTTCCCGGGCTCGGCGCTGTCCAAGCGCCCGCCGCCGTGGCTGCTGGTGGCCAACCTGCTGGACACGCAGAAGGTCTGGGGCATGACTCTGGCCGCGATCGAGCCGGACTGGGTGATTGCCGAGCTGCCGCACCTGCTGCTGCGCAAGCACTTCGACCCGCACTGGTCGCGCGCGCAGGGCCAGGTGCTGGCCTCCGAGCAGATCAGCCTGTTCGGCCTGGTGCTGGCGCCGAAGAAGCCGGTGCACTACGGCCGCATCGAACCCGGCGAAGCGCATGACATCTTCGTGCGGCAGGCCTTGGTGACCGGCGAGATCAACACCCGCGCCAGCTTCGTGGCCGACAACCAGAAGGTGCTGGAACTGGCCCGCGAGGAAGAGGCCAAGCTGCGCCGTGCCGGCATCGTCGCCGACGAGGACTGGCAGGCGCGCTGGTACCTGGATCGCGTGCCGCCGCAGATCCATTCGGCGGCCGGCCTGGATACCTGGTGGAAGGCACTCCCGCCGGAGCAGCGCAAAAGCCTGCACTGGTCGCTGGTGGACCTGCTGCCCGGCGAAGGCAGCGAACAGGAGCGCTACCCGAAGTACCTGCCGCTGGGCCAGGCACGGCTGCCACTGCATTACCGCTTCGAACCAGGTGCCGACGATGACGGCGTGACCCTGGATGTGCCGCTGCACCTGCTCAATGCGCTGGACCCGGTGCAGCTGGGCTGGCTGGCGCCGGGCTTCGTGGCCGACAAGGCCTCGGCGCTGATCCGCAGCCTGCCCAAGGCGATGCGCCGCAACTACGTGCCGGCACCGGATTTCGGTCGCGCCTTCTTCGAGGCGTTCCCGCAGCCCAGCGCCGATGCCATCACCGGCGAGCTGGCGCGCTTCCTGTCGCGCGCGACCGGCGCGACGGTGACCGCGCTGGACTTCGAGCCCGGTTCGATCGAACCGCACCTGCACATGAACCTGCGCCTGCGCGACGAGCACGGCAAGGTGCTGGCGACCTCGCGTGACCTCGATGCGCTGCGTGCGAAGTTTGGTGGCCGTGCCGGTGATGCCTTCGCCGCGCGTGCCGGCCGCGAAATGGCGGCCGACGGCCTGCGGACGTTCCCGGCCACGCCGATTCCGCTGCAGGTGCCCGGCGAAGCCGGCGTGCCCGCGTACCCGGCGCTGCTGGACGAAGGTGACAGCGTGGCGCTGCGCATCTTCGCCGACCGCCAGCAGGCGCAGGAGGCCCATCCGCTGGGTGTGCGCCGCCTGCTGGAAATCGCCCTGGCCGAGAAGGTGAAGCAGGCACGCAAGCAGCTGCCGGTCGCGCCCAAGACCGGCCTGCTGTACGCGGCCATCGAATCGCAGGAGCGCCTGCGTGGCGATCTGGTCGATGCGGCGATGAACGCAGTGCTGGCCGAGGGCCTGGAGGACATCCGCGATGCGGCGGCCTTCGAACAGCGTCGCGACCATGCGGCCAAGGCGCTGTTCGGCGAAGCGATGTCGCGGCTGAAGCTGGCCGAGACCATCCTGGCGCTGGTGGCCGAACTGAAGCCGCTGCTGGAAGCGCCGCTGATGGGCTGGGCGCGCGGCAACCTGGACGACATGGAAGCGCAGCTGGTCGGCCTGATCCACCCCGGGTTCCTGCGCGATACGCCGGCCGATGCGCTGGCTCAGTATCCGCGCTACCTGAAAGCGATGATCCTGCGTACCGAACGCGCCAAGCGCGATCCGCCACGCGACCAGGCGCGCATGCTGGAACTGACGCCATTCCTGGATGCGCTGCGCGAAGGGGACGCGCAGGGCCTGCGCGAGCGACCGCAGTGGCAGGCGCTGCGTTGGGATCTGGAAGAGTTGCGGGTGTCGTTGTTCGCGCAGGAACTGGGCGCGCGCACCGGCATTTCGGCCAAGAAGCTGGCGCAGCGGGTGACCGCACTGCGCCAGGCGTGAATCCGGTCCTGTAGAGCCGAGCCCACGCTCGGCTCTACAGCAAGGTCACGGCGTTACTTGGTGCGGCGCACCTTGGGCTGGGTGTTCACGCCGTCGACCTTCATGTACCACACGCCCATCAAGCCGGGCTTGATGCTGACCTTCGGCGATTGCGCCCGCACGCCGGATACGCTGGTGGCGTCGACCTGTTCCCAGACCTGGCCGTTGTCCAGCGTGTAGGTGCGGCCTTTGCCGAAGCCGCGGAATTCGCCCTGCAGCACGCCGGTGACCGGTTCGCTGCTGCCGAAGTCGAAGAAGCCACGGTTCTTGACGATCACTTCCTGGCGGCCTTCCTCCCGCGCCTCTTCGCGCACGGCGGCCACCGCCTGGGTGGTGGCCGCTTCGACCTTGCCCTGCAGCCAGCGGTTGAGCGCGGCCAGCTCGGCGGCGCTCAGTCTGTCCAGACCGGCGGCCTTGAACTCCTCTGGGCTCATCTGCTGCTGCAGATCGCCATCGACAACGCGTTGGGCCAGGGCCGGCAACGCGGCAGTGCACAGAACGAGGGCGACACACAGCGGGCGCAACAGGCGCAGGGACATGGCATTCCTCCTGGATGTGGCCCGAGTGTAGAGCAGCGCATGCGGGCCAGCACCCCCCTACGGCCTGCGTTGCGTCCTCCAGGCGCGCACCGGTCGTGCCTGATCGTCCATGCGCACGGTCACCACCCGGTGCCGGCGCAGTGTCTGCATCACCTGGGCCGGCGCCTGCAGGCGGGCCTGCACGGCTGCGTCGGCCACGTCCGAGCGGCGCAGGCGGCGGTCGGCGTCGGCAAAGCGGGCCCGGTTGTATTCCGCCCAGCCGATCAGCAGCAGCCCGCACAGCAGGGCGATGATCGGCAACGCGGCCAGGATGAAGGGATCGACCGCGTTGCGCTGCAGGTACAGGCGCTGCCAGCCGGCCTGCAGGCCCAGCACCCAGGCGATGAGGGTCACCAGCGGCACCCACAGCCAGGCGTAGGCCGACCAGGCCAGCAGGGTGGCGGCCCGCTGCAGCAGGCGCTTCTGCCGGGCCAGCCGTTCGGGGCGGACGATGACGGGCGCCGGGGTCATGACAGCCCCCGATCCGGACTGATCCAGCGTGCGCGGCGTTGCTGCCGCCATGGCAGCAGTGTGCGGGGAAGGGCCACCACCGCCGCGGCCATGCCGATGGTCCAGAACGCCAGTGGATACCAGATGACCCAGTAGAACTGGCGTGCCAGGCCGCGCTCGTAGCGGCGTTCGATCAGCAGGCTGGTGCCGAACTGCAGCAGGCACACCAGGGCCAGCACCACCCCGTGCCAGCGCGGCAGCAGGGTATCGACGTAGAGGGCGCGGGGCAGCGGCATCGCCTTGCCCAGCAGCCACAGGATGACGATGACCAGCATCGTGTAGGCCCAGGCCAGGCTCAGCGCGTATTCCAGCAATACGCCCCACATCCGCCGTCGCCGCCAGGACAGCACCTTGCGGCCGTGCTGCAGCAGTACCTCCACGCCGCCGCGGGCCCAGCGCAGGCGCTGGCGCCACAGTCCACGCAGGGTCTCGGGCATCAGCACCCAGCACAGTGCGTTGGGCTCGTAGCGGATATCCCAGCCATCCAGCTGCAGGCGCCAGGAGATGTCGATGTCTTCGGTGACCATGCGATCGTTCCAGAAGCCGACCCGGTGCAACGCGGTGCGGCGGAACGCGCAGATCGCGCCGGACAGGGTGAACAGCCGGCCGTAGACGCGCTGGGCACGCTTGATCAGGCCGATGATGGCCGAGAACTCGCCCACCTGCATGCGTGCCAGCAGGGTGGTGCGGTTGCGCACGCGCGGGTTGCCGGTGACCGCGCCGACCCGAGGGCCGTCGATCAGGTGGCCGACCATCCAGCGGGTGGCGTGCGGGTCCAGCAGCACGTCGGCGTCGACACAGACCAGGTATTCCGAGCGCGCAGCCAGGGCGCCGATGCGCAGTGCGTTGGCCTTGCCCTGGTTTTCTTCCAGATGCACCACGCGCAGGTTCGGGTACTGCGGCAGCAGCCCCTCCAGCACGGTGGCGCTGGCGTCACTGCTGCCATCGTTGATCGCGATGATCTCCAGGCGTGGATAGACCTGGGCCGCGATGGCATGGATCGTGTCGGCGATGTGGGTCGCTTCGTTGAAGCAGGGCACCAGCACGCTGACCGGCGGTTGGATGTGCAGCGGCGGCGGTGCGTCAGGGAGCGCAGACCCGCGTTCGCGGCGCAGGTAGTAGTAGATGCCGCCAACCATCCAGAAGAAGGCCATGATGACCGGATAGAAGAAGGCGAAATTGAACAGCAGTGAGACGGGTGAAACGCTTTCCATCCACGACATCGGCACTCCCCGCAGGCATGCTGCGGACCACTGCCGCAGCGGCCTCGACCATGCCGGTCGCGTTGTAAACCCGGCGTGGTTGTCTGAACCGTCCAGTCAGGAATGCCCACGCATGCCCGGTGATCACCACGGCATGCAGGCATGAAGACATGAGTGCGAAGGGTAGCGGTGACGATTGTTCCTGAACGGGTGGAGCGTTACCGTAGGGGCCTCTGTCTTTGATGTCCGATGCTGTGAACCGCGCGTCTGTCCCCGGCCTGGAAGCCTTGTTGAACCGTCCCTCGGCGGCGGTGCTGCCCGCACCGCTGCGCGAAGCCCTGCTGCAGCTGTGGGATGCCACCGATACCCCACACGAGATGCGTGCCAGCAGCTGGCCGGTCCTGGCCGATACGCTGGACGCGCTGGCCCTGCTGTCGGCCGATGACGGCGCAGTGCTGGCCGCGTTGCTGTTCGACCTGCCGGGTCTGCGCGCGCACCTGGACACCCTGCCGCTGGGCAGCCACAAGGCGGCAGTGATCGGCCTGCTCGACGGCCAGGACGCGGCCGACCCGGTGTGGGCGCTGCATGCCGGTCGTGAGGCCGGGCGCAACAGCGAGGGCCTGCGTCGCCTGCTGCTGGCCATCATCCACGACCTGCGGGTGGTGCCGATCCTGCTGGCCCGCCAGCTGGCGCGCATGCGTGCGGCCGACAAGCTGGATGAAGTGCAGCGCCGTGCGCTGGCCCAGCTGACCCGTGACATCCACGCCCCGCTGGCCAACCGGCTGGGCATCTGGCAGCTGAAGTGGGAGCTGGAAGACCTGGCGTTCCGCCACCTGGAACCGGATACCTATCGCCGCATCGCGCGCGAGGTCGATGAAACCCGCATCGCCCGCGAGCGCTATGTCGAGCACGTCAAGAAGACGCTGTCGCGCGAACTGGCCGCGCAGGGCATCCACGCCGAAGTGAGCGGACGGCCGAAGCACATCTACAGCATCTGGCGGAAGATGCAGAAGAAGCGGCTGGCCTTTGACCAGCTGTACGACATCCGCGCGGTGCGGGTGATGGTCGACGACGTGGCCGCCTGCTACGCCGCGCTGGGCGTGGTGCACGCGCTGTGGGCGCCGGTGCCGAGCGAGTTCGACGATTACATCGCGCGCCCCAAGGCCAACGACTACCGGTCGCTGCATACCGCCGTGGTCGGCCCGGAAGGGCGCACCATCGAAGTGCAGATCCGTACCCACGACATGCATGCGCAGGCCGAGCTGGGCGTGGCCGCGCACTGGAAGTACAAGGAAGGCGGCAAGGGCGCGGAAAAGGCGTTTGATCGCAAGATCACCTGGATGCGCCAGCTGCTGGAGCAGGCGCAGGACGGGCAGGGCAGCGAACTGGCCGGCGCGCTGGATGCGGAGCTGACCGAAGACCGGGTCTATGCGCTGAGCCCGAAGGACGAGGTGCTGGACCTGCCGCAGGGCGCCACGCCGCTCGATTTCGCCTACCAGGTGCACACCATGGTCGGCCACCGCTGCCGTGGTGCCAAGGTCAACGGCCGCATCGTGCCGCTCACCTACCGGCTGCGCAGTGGCGACCGCGTGGAGATCCTGACCGGCAAGGAGGCCGACCCGCGCCGCGACTGGCTGATGCCGGCACTGGGCTTCCTGGCCAGCAACCGCTCGCGCGAAAAGGTGCGCAGCTGGTTCCACAAGCTGGACCGCGCGCGCAACGTGCAGGCCGGCCGCGAGCTGCTGGAACGCGAACTGAAGCGGCTGGGCCTGCAGCATTCGGACCTGGCCGCTGCCGCGAAGAAATTCCATGCCGACAGCGTCGACGACCTGTACATCCAGGTGGCGCTGGGCGATACCGGGCCCAACCAGGTCAGCCGTGCGCTGCTGGAAGCCGAGCGTGCGGCCAGCCAGCCGGCGCCGGCGCCGACCCTGCCGCGGCCGACCGCGCGCCGCGAGAACCTGGGCAAGTCCAAGTTCACCGTGCAGGGCGTGGGCAACCTGCTGGTGCAGCTGGCGCGCTGCTGCCAGCCGGTGGCCGGCGAACCCATTGTCGGCTACCTGACCCGTAGCCGTGGTGTCACCGTGCATCGCGCAGACTGCGCGGCGCTGGCGCGCCTTTCCGCGGCCAGCCCGCAGCGCATCCTGCCGGTGGAATGGGGCCAGGCAGGCGGTGGCTACGAAGTGGACGTGGTGGTCAGCGCGGTCGACCGCCGCTGGCTGCTGAAGGACATCACCAATCTGATCGCACAGGAAGACGCCTACGTGCTCGACATCCACAGCGACAACGTGCGCAACAGCGGCCGCGCGCACCTGCGCCTGCGCCTGAAGGTGAGCGATTACGGCCAGCTGTCCAACCTGCTGGGCAAGCTGGACGCACTGCCGGGCGTGAGCGAGGCGCGTCGTCTGGGCTGAGCTTCACGCTGCCCCGGCTACCCTGCACGCATGGAACGCGAGCCCCCGCATCGCCGCCACGGCGCCGACCACCCCGCGCTGGACCGCGTTCGTCGCGAGGGCCGCTGGTGGTGGCTGCAGGCGCGCCACGCGCGCCGGGTCTGGTGCTGGGCATTGCTGGCGGCGGTGGTGGTGTTCGTGGCGCTGGTGCTGCTGCGCAGGCCACTGGCCGACTGGTTCTGGGACGAACCGCAGATCGAACAACTGCTGGCCGAGGGCGACCGCGCGCTGGCCGCCGGGCGGCTGACGGCGGCCGATGGCAGTGGCGCGCGCGAACGCTACCAGGCCGCGCTGGCGCTGGATGGTGATCGCCTGCCGGCGCGGCAGGGACTGGCCAGCACCGCTGCGGCCGCGCTGCAGCAGGCACGTGACCGCCTGCAGGCCGGTGATCTTGAGGGCAGCGCGGAGGCGTTGGCGTTGGCCCGCGAACTGCAGGTGCCGCAGGGCCAGGCCGATGCGGTGGCGCGGCAGCTGCAGGCGCGGCGCAGCGCCGGTGCCGGCATCGGCGCCCTGCTGGCGCAGGCGCGCAATGCCTTTGCCGCTGGCCGCCTCGATGAGGGCGACAGCAGCGCGCTGCCGCTGTTCCAGCGCATCCTGGCCCTGCAGCCGGACTATCTGCCAGCGCTGGAAGGGCGTGAGGACGCATTGAGCGACCTGCTGCAGCAGGCACGGGCGCTGGCCGCGCGCGGCGAGCTGGCGCCGGCTGCCACCGTGCTGCAGCGTGCGCGCCAGTTCGATGCCGGCCACACCGATCTGCCGGCCAGCCAGGAGGCGCTGTCGCGCGCGCTGGACCAGCGCCTGCGCGAGGGCCAGCGTGCATTGAAGCAGCAGAAGCTGGAGGCTGCCGCCCAAGCGTTTGAAGCGGTGCTGGCGGTGGCGCCGGATGATGCCAATGCGTTGCGTGGGCGTGATCAGACCGCGCAGGCGCTGCTGGCGCGCAGCCAGCGGCAGGCCGCCGATTTCCAGTTTGAAGCGGCCGAGGCCGATCGCGCACGGGCCGCCGCGCTGGGCGCATCGCCGGCAGCGGTGCAGCAGGCCGCGCAGCGTATCCAGCGCGCCCAGCAGGCACGCAATGCGCAGCAACATCCAACCATGAGCGCGGCCCAGCGTGAGCGGCAGCTGCGCGACCACCTGCGGCAGATTGATCGCGCCGAGCGGGACGGGCGCTGGATCAGCCCGCCCGGGCACAGCGCCTTCGATGCACTGCGCGAGGCGCAGGCATTGGCCCCGCGCGATGCACGGGTGAGGGCGGCGGCGGCGCGCCTGTTGCCCGCCAGCCGGCAGTGCTTCGATGACAACCTGCGGCAGAACCGGGTCCAGGCGGCGGGCGCGTGCCTGCAGGCCTGGCAGACCCTGGCGCCGACCGCACCGGGCCTGGCCTCGGCACGGGTCCGGCTGGCGCAGCGCTGGCTGGCCCTCGGCAGCGAGCGGCTGGGCCGCGGCGATGTGGGCTTTGCCGAAGCTGCCATCGAGCAGGTTCGCCAGCTGCAACCGGACCTGCCGGAGCTGGCCGCGTTTGAACAGCGCCTGCGGCAGGCGGGGGCGGAGTCCTGGCGGCGCTGATCCAGCGTCATGCCAGGGAGTCGGGTATAGTCCAGCGGCTCCAACTTCCCCCCCTCCGGCCATGTCCTGCGCAGCACCTGAACTCCCTGTCGACCGGAGCGTACTGGCCGCGTTGCGGTGGGCCCGATGATCGGGCAGGCACCCGCGCACGCGGCCGATGGCGATGCATCCCGCGTCTGCGCGGTGATCGTTACCTATGGCCCTGACCCGGCCCTGTTGCCGCGCGTGGTTGATAGTGTCCTGCAGCAGGTGGGCCATCTGGTGGTGTTTGACAATGGCAGTGGCGGGGTCGATGTCGCCGCGCTGCTGGGCGACAGGGCGGGCGTCAGCCTGGTCGCCTCGCCGCACAACGTGGGGCTTGGCTGCGCGCTCAACCGTGCGTACGAAACGGCGGCCGCGCTGGGGTACGACCACGTCCTGTTGATGGACCAGGACAGCGTTCTGGCGCCGGGCATGGTCGATGTGCTGTGGACGGCGCTGGCCGAACTCACGCAGGCCGGGCCGGTTGCTGCCGTCGGTCCCCAGTTCCGCGATTCACGCAGCGGCGTACTGGCGCCTTTCGTCCGCTTCGGCTTTCCGCTCAACCACAAGCTGCGCGGCGGGCCGGGGCAGCGCGTGTCGTGCGACTTCCTCATCACGTCCGGCTCGCTGGTGCCGATGAAGGCGCTGCACGATATCGGCCCGATGGACGAAGGGCTGTTCATCGACAACCTGGACATGGACTGGTGTTTCCGCGCCAAGCGCGCCGGGTATGCGCTGTACGGCATCTGCGATGCGCAGATGAGCCACAGCATCGGCGAGGAACTGCTGCCCTCGCGCGCGAAGCCGGACGGGGTGATCGTGCACAAGCCGTTCCGCCTGTACTTCATCATGCGCAACCGGGTGCTGCTGTACGCGCGTGCCTACACCCCACGCGTGTGGATCGCGCAGGACATTCCCCGTCTGCTGCTGAAGCTGGTGGGCAATGGCCTGTTCCTGGCGCCGCGATGGGTTCGGCTGCGGTTCATGTTGAAAGGATTGTGGGACGGCATGCGCGGCGTTACCGGCGGCCTGCCACCGGGTAATCGCTGAACAGGCCCAATTCCAGATCTTTCCCCGGCGAAGGGCTGGGGTAGACTCGCCTGACCCTACATTCCCGCATTCCCGTGCCCCGACGCTACGATTCCGACGACATCGACGATTTCGACGACGACGACCAGCAGGACGCAGGCCCCCTGTGGCGGCGCCGGCTGATCACCTGGACCATGGCGGCAGTCGCACTGGGTCTGGGCTTCCTGATTCCCTATACGCTGTATCTGAACCAGCAGGTCACCCAGCGTTTTGGTGAACTGCGCTGGCAGATTCCGACCCGTGTCTATGCGCGCCCGCTGGTACTGGTGCCCGGCAAGGCGATGGATGCGGCCACGCTGAAGACCGAACTGGCTGCCTCGGCCTACCGCGATGATGGCCAGGGCAAGGATCCGGCCACCTATGCGGTGCAGGGCGGGCGCTTCACCATTTCCAGCCGCGGTTACAACGATGTCGATGGCCACGTCGCCGCCAAGCGGGTGGAACTGTCGCTGTCCGGCGGCAGCATCGCCTCGCTGCGTGATGCCGACTCGCGCAAGGCGCTGAAGGCCGCACGCCTGGATCCGGCACGCATCGCCACGCTGTACGGCCAGAAGCAGGAAGAGCGCCGCCTGATCCGCATGAACGAAGCGCCGGACCTGCTGGTGACCGGCCTGCAGGCGGTGGAGGACAAGGACTTCAACCGCCACCACGGCATCGACCTGTCCGGCATCGCACGTGCGGTATGGGTGACCATCCGTTCCGGTGGCCAGAGCCGCCAGGGCGCGTCCACGCTGACCCAGCAGCTGGCCCGCAGCGGCCTGCTCGGCATCGGCAAGGAACAGACCCTCACCCGCAAATTCAATGAAGTGCTGTACGCGCTGATCATGGAAGCGCGCTACGACAAGCGCACCATCTTCGAGGCGTATCTGAACCAGGTGTACCTGGGCCAGCGCGGCAGCCAGGCGATCCACGGCATGTCCTCCGGTGCCGAGTTCTGGTTCGGCCGTGATCTGTCCTCGCTCGATACCGAGCACATCGCGCTGTTGATCGGCCTGGTCAAGGGCCCGTCCTACTACGACCCGCGGCGCAACCCGGAGCGGGCGACCGACCGCCGCAACTTCGTGCTGGGCAAGCTGCACGAAGCATCCCTGATCGACGACGCCGAATACCAGCGCGCACTGAAGGCCCCGCTGGGCGTGCCCAAGAGCCCGGGCCTGGTGGCGGCCAACCGCTTCCCGGCCTATGTGGACCTGGTGCGCCGCCAGCTCGGCCATGACTACCCCGAATCGGCCCTGCAGGGCGCCGGCCTGAGCGTGATGAGCGGCATGTCGCCGTCCGCGCAGGCCTACGCCGAAGGCGCGGTGACCCGCACCATCAAATCGCTGGAAAGCAAGCGTCGTCCCGAGCTTCAGGCCGGCATGGTGATGACCGATGTGCACAACGGCGACGTGGTGGCGGTGATCGGCAGCCGCGAAGTGTCCGAGGTCGGCTTCAACCGTGCGATCGAGGCGCAGCGCCCGGTCGGTTCGCTGCTGAAGCCGTTCGTGTATCTGCTGGCCCTGGCCCAGCCGGACCGCTATTCGCTGGCCAGCTGGGTGGATGATTCACCGGTGACGGTGCAGCTCGGCCGCGGCCGCAACTGGAGCCCGGGCAATGCGGACAACCGCAGCCATGGCACCGTGCGCCTGATCGATGCGCTGGCCCATTCCTACAACCAGGCCACCGTGCGCGTGGGCATGCAGGTCGGCCCGGAACGGGTGACCCAGCTGATCCACGTGCTGGCCGGCATCAAGGCCGATGCCAACCCGGCGGTGATCCTCGGCTCGACCGACCAGAGCCCGTACGCGATGGCCCAGCTGTATCAGTTCCTGGCCTCCGGTGGTGAGATCCAGCCGCTGCATGCGGTGCGTGGCGTGCTCGATCCGCAGGGCAAGCTGCTCAAGCGCTACGACAAGACCCCGGCGCCGGCCCAGGAAGGCGATTCGATTGCCGCCAACCTGATCAGCATCGGCCTGCAGCAGGTGGTCGCCAGCGGCACCGGGCAGCGCCTGAACGCCGACGGCCTGGGCCGCCTGCAGCCGGCCGGCAAGACCGGCACCACCAACGACGGCCGCGACAGTTGGTATGCCGGCTACACCGGCGATCATCTGGCGGTGATCTGGATGGGCAACGACCAGAACGAACAGGCGGGCCTGTACGGCGCCACCGGTGCGATGCGGGTGTGGTCGGGCATCTTCCAGCGCCTGCCGAGTGCACCGCTGAAGGTCAGCAACAAGGGGCTGGACTGGCAGTCGGTGGCCGCCACCGGTACCAACAGCACCGATGAAAGCTGCCCGGACGCGCGCCGCTTCCCGTTCGTGGTCGGCTACGCGCCGGCTTACGCCCCCTGCGCCCCGGCTGCGTTGCCGGACGAGCAGGGGGGTGAAAGCGAAGGCGGTGGCTGGCGCAGCTGGTTCGGCCTGGACCGCAAGCAGGAACCGCCTGCCGCCGAACCTGCCGCAGCGCCCGCTGCCGCTACTCCCCCTCCCAGCCGGTGATGCCGATGACCTTTCGATCCCTGTATCCGCTGCTGGCCGTGACCGGCCTGAGCCTTGCCCTGGCCGCCTGCGTGAGCAGCCCGCCGCCGGCGGCCAAGCCGGTGGACACCACCACGCCGGCGCAGCGCTTGGCGGCCGTGGAAGCCGCTGCCGGCCCGGACGACAAGGAACTGTCGGTGCAGCCGCTGCGGGACCCGCAGGTGGAAGACCTGCGCCAGACCGCGCTGTCGCAGCGCCAGGGCAATGATCTGCCTGCGGCCGCAGGCAGCCTGGACCAGGCACTGCAGATCGTGGCCGGCGACCCGGCGGTGCTGCAGGAACGCGCGGAGATCGCGCTGTTGCAGGGCCAGTGGGCGGAGGCGGAAACCTTCGCGCGCAAGGCGGTGGATCTGGGCTCGAAGACCGGGCCGCTGTGCCGCCGGCACTGGGCGACGATCGAGCAGGCGCGGTTGGCGCGCGGCGAGAAGGAGAATGCGGTGTCGGCGCATGCGCAGATTGAAGGGTGCACGGTGCCGGGGATCAAGCGGTACTGAGGTGTTCCAGCCAACGGCGCAGCCCCTCGTGGCTGGTCGCGGAATGCGGGTCATGTGATTGGGCCGGGCGGGTGGGTTGCGCAGGGGACGCTGCAAGTACGTCCCTGTAAGCTCGTAGGCGCCATCCATGGCGCCTGCGCCCCTGCGCAGCCCACCCGCCCGGCCTCTGACAGTTTCCGTGTGCGTCCAGCCACGGAAAAGAAAAAAGCAGATCAAAAGCGGATCGCGCGCTGCGCGCACTCGCCGTGGGGTCGGAGCCGTTTTCCGCAGGAAAACGGCTCCGACCCCTTCTTGTTTCCGTTCGACTACCGCTTCTGAATCCAGTCGAGCAAGCGCGACGCCACGAAGCATGTCCATCCGTCACCGGGAAACTGCCGAAGGCGGGGCGGGAGGGGCAGGCGGGACCGTTGGCGCCATGGATGGCGCCATCGAGCCCCCATGGACGGGTTAACGGCGTGTCCTGCCTGCCCCTCCCGCCCCGCCAAACACGCAGCAACCCAGAGCCATGAACCACGCCGTTGCCGTTGCCTTTGCCTGCGCCCTGGCTTGAAACGGGTGCCGGGCAGCGCCCGGCCGGGTATCCTTCCTGTCTGATGTCCGACCTCGTTCATGCCAGCCGCGAAGCCCTCAGCGAAGGCGGCGCGCTCGCCTCGCATCTGGATGCCTTCAACCCGCGTCCCGCACAGCTGCGCCTGACCGAGGCCATCGCCGATGCGCTGCAGCAGCGCGACCTGCTGCTGGCCGAGGCCGGCACCGGTACCGGCAAAACGTTCGCCTACCTGGTGCCGGTGCTGCTGTCCGGCCTGCGCACCATCATTTCCACCGGCACCCGTGCGCTGCAGGACCAGCTCTACCACCGCGATCTGCCCCGTGTGCGCCAGGCGCTGGGTGTGGGCCTGCGCAGTGCGCTGCTGAAAGGCCGGGCCAATTACCTGTGCCGCTACCGCCTGCAGCAGGCGCGGGGCGAGCCGCGTTTTTCCAGCCCCGAACAGGCCGGGCAGTTCCAGCGCATCCTCGCCTGGTCCGGCCGCTCGCAGTTCGGCGACATCGCCGAACTGGACGGCCTCGCCGACGATTCGCCGCTGCTGCCGATGGTCACCTCCACCGTCGACAACTGCCTGGGTACCGACTGCCCGTTCTGGGACGACTGCTTCGTCGTCCATGCGCGGCAACGCGCGCAGGCGGCCGACGTGGTGGTGGTCAACCACCATCTGCTGCTGGCCGACCTGGCGCTCAAGCAGGATGGCTTCGGTGAGCTGCTGCCCGGTGCGCAGGCCTTCGTCATCGACGAGGCGCACCAGCTGCCCGAGCTGGCCGCGCAGTTCTTCGGCGAGGGCTTCGGCATGCGCCCGTGGCAGGAACTGGGCCGGGACTGCCTGGCCGAGGCGCGTGGCGTCGGCGGTGCGCAGTCGGCGTTGCAGGAGCCGGTGGATCAACTGCAGCAGGCGCTGTTGGCGTTGCGCCTGGCGATGGAAGGGCTGCCGCTGCGGGGTACGCAGTGGCGCGCGTTGGCGATGCCACAGGTACGCGAGGGCTTCGATACGGCGATGAGTTGCCTGGTGGCGCTGGAACAGGCGCTGCAGCCGCTGCGCGAAGCCGCCGCCGGCCTCGATGCTTGCCATGCCCGTGCACGCGAAGCGGTTTCGCGGTTGGCCCGCTGGCTGGGCGACGACGAGCCGACCCTGGATTTCGATGCCGACCCCGCCGATGCGGCCAGTACCGCCGACGTCCTCTGGTATGAACTCACCCCGCGCGGTTTTCGTTGCCAGCGCACGCCGATGGATGTATCCGGGCCATTGCGCGAGCATCGTGAGCGCAGCCGAGCGGCCTGGATCTTCACCTCGGCCACGCTGACCGTGGGCGGTGGCTTCGAGCACATCGCCACACGCCTGGGCCTGGACGACCCGCATACGCTGGTGCAGCCCAGCCCGTTCAACTGGCCCGACCAGGCGCTGTGCTATCTGCCCGAGGGCCTGCCCGATCCCGCTGCGCGTGGCTTCGGTACCGCCCTCATCCAGGCCCTGCGGCCGGTGCTGCAGGCGTCGCAGGGCAGGGCGTTCCTCCTGTTCGCCTCGCACCGTGCGCTGCGTGAAGCTGCCGAGGCACTGCGCGACGGGCCGTGGCCGCTGTTCGTGCAGGGCGAGGCGCCGCGCGCCACCCTGCTGCAGCGTTTCCGCGATTCCGGCAACGGCGTGCTGCTGGGCTCGGCCAGCTTCCGCGAGGGCGTGGATGTGGTGGGTGAGGCGCTGAGTGTGGTGGTGATCGACAAACTGCCCTTCGCCGCGCCGGACGACCCGGTGTACGAGGCGCGGCTGGAGGCGATCCGCAGCCAGGGCGGCAATCCGTTCCGCGACGAACAGCTGCCGCAGGCAGTGATCGCCCTCAAGCAGGGCGTGGGCCGGCTGATCCGCAGCGAGACCGACCGTGGCGTGCTGGTGCTGTGCGACCCGCGCCTGCTCAACCGTGGCTATGGCCGGGTCTTCCTCGATTCGCTGCCGCCGTTCCGGCGGACCCGCGCGCTGGCCGATGTGCAGGCCTTCTTTGCGCCACAATGGACCCCCGTAGCCGACGACGCTGCTGCCCCGACCGTCCCGGACCCCGCGCCGGGTCCCCCGCCGGCCCCCGGTGCCACGTTCCCCCTGTTCTGATTCCATCCGATGAAACTGCTCGCCTTTGAAACCGCCACCGAAGCCTGTTCCGTTGCCCTGCATGTCGATGGGCAGGTGCTGGAGCGCTTCGAAATCGCCCCGCGCCGCCATGCCGAACTGAGCCTGCCGTGGGCGGAGGCGCTGCTGGCCGAGGCCGGCATCAGCCGCCGCCAGCTCGATGGCATTGCCCTGAGCCGCGGGCCGGGGGCGTTCACTGGCGTTCGCCTGTCGATTGCCATCGCGCAGGGTATTGCGCTGGCGCTGGACCGGCCGCTGCTGCCGGTGTCGACGCTGCAGGTGCTGGCGCTGCGCGCGCCGGCCGAAGAGGACCAGATCCTGTCGGCGATCGATGCGCGGATGGGTGAGTTGTATGTGGCCCGTTTCGAACGGGTGGATGGGCTGCCGGTCGCCCGCGATGCCGAACGCGTGTGCGTGCCGGCGGCGGTGGCGTTGCCGGAGGGGCTGCCGGTCTACGGCGTCGGTACGGGTTTCGGCGCGGCCGAGGGTGCGCTGGCGGCGCAGCTGGGTGCTGGCCTGCGTGGTTCCGACGCCACGGCGCTGCCGCGTGCATCGGACGTGCTGGCACTGGCAGTGCCGGCGTTTGCCCGGGGCGAAGGCATGGCGGCGGAGCGGGTCGAGCCGGCCTACCTGCGGGACAACGTGGCGTTGACCCTGGTCGAGCAGCAGGCCGCCCGCGAGGCGAAGGCGAAAGCCAACGGCTGAGCCCCTCGTGGCGGAGGCGGTTTGTGGATTCGTGGGGTTGGCCGGGCAGGTGGGCTGCGCAGGGGACGCTGCAAGTACGTCCATGTAAGCTCGGTCGCCGCATCCATGCGGCTCACGCCCCTGCGCAACCCACCTGCCCGGCCACGGACAGTTTCCGTGCGCGTCCGCAACGGAAAATCAAAAAAAGAAAAGTCAAAGTCAAAGTCAGAAGCCGATCGCTTCGCTCGCATCCACGCGTTGCGTGGATGTGTGTCGACCAAGGTCGACACCTACCAGAGGCAGAGATGCGCCGCGATCTGTCAGAGGTGGGGCGGTGTGGGCTTGCAGGACCGCAGGCGCCATGGATGGCGCCTACGAGCCCCCATGGACGGGTTTACGGCGTGTCCTGCAAGCCCACACCGCCCCGCCAGACCCACAGTCCAACCGCCGCTTTTGACGTGGAAGTTGACGTCCAGCGGGTCCCGGGCCGCAGGCCCGGGCAACAAACCCCTACCGGTCGTCGCGCAGTTCGCCACCCGGCAGGAACACCCAGGTGCGGGTCACCTGCAGGATATCCACCCCATCATCCGTCTTCGGCAACGCCGGGAACGGCTGCGCCAGCTTGATCACCCGCAGTGCCGCCTCATCCAGCAACGGCGTGCCGCTGGACTTCAGGATCCGGCTGCTTTCCACGCTGCCATCGCGGCGCACCCCCACGCTGATCACCACCTGGCCGCCCAGCCGGCGCTGCCGCGCCTCGTCCGGGTAGTTCAGGTTGCCCACCTGCTCGGCGCGGTCCACCCACGCGCGCAGGTAATTGGCATAGGCGTACTCGCGGGTGCTGGCCGAGACGAACTTGCGGTTCGGGCGCTTGGCGTACTGCGCCGAGCGCAGGTGCACTTCTGCGGCCAGCCGTGCCATTTCCGCATCACGCTGCTCGCGTGCGGTCATCGGCGCGTCCGGGGTCGGCTCCAGCGGGGTGGGCTGGGCCTGCGCCTGCGCCACGCTGTCCGGGCTGTTGCGGCTGCTGACCACCCGCGCCTGCGGCGGCGGCACCGGCGCGGCCGACTGCTGTTGCTGCGGTACCGGGCTCAGTCCGCTCTGCGCCTGCGGCACAATGCCGGTCTGGTTGTCGCGCGGGCGTTGCGCGCGGTCATGCTCGCCGCCGCCTTCCTGGCTGGCCGCGGCCAGGAAATCGGCCTGCTTCGGCGTCAGTGCCATGCGGGTCTGGCTGAAGATCACTTCCAGCGTCGGCACCAGCGGTGCCTCGCCCTTCACGGCAAAGCCCACGCCCAGGATCAGCAGGGCGTGGATGATGACCGACAGGGCGAGAGTGGCCCCCAGCCGCTGCGCTTCACGCGGCGGCGGCGCCAGCACGGCGGACGCGGCGTCCATCAGCGCAGGCCGGCCTCGATCGCGTCGAACAGGGTGCCGGCGATGTTCAGTCCGTACTGCGCGTCCAGTTCGCGTACGCAGGTCGGGCTGGTCACGTTCACTTCGGTCAGGTAATCGCCGATCACGTCCAGACCGACGAAGCGCATGCCGCGGCGCTTCATTTCCGGCCCGACCTGGGCGGCGATCCAGCGGTCACGCTCGCTCAGCGGGCGGCCTTCGCCGCGGCCACCGGCGGCCAGGTTGCCGCGGAACTCGTCACCCTGCGGGATGCGGGCCAGGCAGTAGTCCACCGGTTCGCCGTCGACCAGCAGGATGCGCTTGTCGCCGGCAGTGATGTCGGGGATGAATTTCTGGGCCAGCGCCAGCCTGCGGCCGCCGTCGGTGAGGGTTTCCAGGATCACGTTCAGGTTCGGATCGCCCTGGCCGCTGCGGAAGATCGAGCGGCCGCCCATGCCGTCCAGCGGCTTCAGCACGGCCTGGCCGTGTTCCAGGGCGAAGGCCTTCAGGGCCTTGGCGTCGCGGCTGACCAGGGTCGGCGGGCAGCACTGCGGGAACAGCAGGGCGGCCAGCTTCTCGTTGTAGTCGCGCAGGCCCTGCGGGTTGTTGACCACGCAGGCGCCGGCAGCGGCGGCCACGTCCAGCACCTGGGTGTCATAGACGTATTCGGCATCTACCGGCGGGTCCTTGCGCATCAGCACGATCTGGCCGGGGCCGAACACCGTGCGGCTGAATGCGCCAAGCTCGTACCAGCCGGACGGGTCGTCGCGGACCTGCAGCGGCGCGGTCCGGGCCACCGCCACGCCGCCTTCCAGGGCCAGGCCGCCGGGCTGCACATAGTGCAGGGCGTGGCCGCGGCGCTGGGCTTCCAGCAGCATGGCGAAGGTGGTGTCCTTGGCGATCTTGATGTGGGCGATGGGGTCCATCACCACGATGACGTTCAACGGCATGGGTGCACCTGTCAGGCAAGGCGTTGATGGTAGCGGCAACGCCCCCCGCGTGCCTGCCTGCGGCGCTGCAACGCTGCGTCCGCCCGGCCGCCTGCGCAGTCTTTGCCAAACCGGTCACGTTCAGCCGGCCGCCACCCCAAGCCCCGTGGACGTCGCTTGAAGCGGGCGCGGGAAGTGCGATATAGATACGCTTTCGCAGCGACCCCCAGCACAGAAGGGTCGCGCGCTTGGGGAAAGGCAATGACTGAAAACACGACTGCGGGCGGGGAACTCGCAGGACTCCGGGTGATGGTCATCGATGACTCGAAGACCATCCGCAGGACTGCGGAAACACTGCTCAAGCGCGAAGGCTGCGAGGTGGTGACCGCGACCGATGGCTTCGAGGCCCTGGCCAAGATCGCTGACCAGCAGCCACAGATCATCTTCGTGGACATCATGATGCCCCGTCTGGACGGGTATCAGACCTGCGCACTGATCAAGGGCAACCAGCTGTTCAAGGCGACCCCGGTGATCATGCTGTCCTCCAAGGACGGTCTGTTCGACAAAGCCCGCGGACGCATCGTCGGCTCGGAACAGTACCTGACCAAGCCTTTCACGCGTGAAGAACTGCTGGGTGCCATCCGCACATACGTCAACGCCTGACCAGGGGGGAAAGGCACAATGGCTCGTATCGTTCTGATCGAGGATTCACCGACCGACCGCGCGGTGTTCACCCAGTGGCTGCGCCGTGCCGGCCACGAGGTGCTGGAAGCGGACAATGCCGAAGATGGCCTGCAGCTGATCCGTGACCACGTTCCGCAGCTGGTGCTGATGGACGTGGTCCTGCCGGGCATGAGCGGTTTCCAGGCCACCCGCGCGATGTCGCGCGACGCGGCCATCAAGCACATCCCGGTCATCATCGTCAGCACCAAGGCGATGGAAACCGACAAGGCATGGGGCCTGCGCCAGGGCGCGGCCGATTACATCGTCAAGCCGCCGCGCGAGGAAGAGCTGATCGCGCGGATCAACGAACTGGTGGCCTGATGCGTTCGCCCTTCGACATTCTTGAAGCCTACGAACGGCGCAGCCTGAACCATGCAGTGCAGCTGCCCGAGCGGCAGTTCGCCCAGGACCTGTGGCGCGGTGTTGGTTTCCGCGTGGGACAGCGCCGACTGGTGTCCGATTTCCGCGAAGTGGTGGAAATCGTGCCGATGCCGCCGGTGACCCCGGTACCCTGCGCGCAGCCCTGGCTGCTGGGCGTGGGCAACCTGCGCGGCAACCTGTTCCCGGTGGTCGACCTGAAGTATTTCCTGGAAGGCACGCGCACCGTGCAGCAGGAAGGCCAGCGCGTGCTGATCATGCGCCAGGCCGGCGGTGACGTCGCGCTGACCATCGACGAACTGTTCGGCCAGCGCAGCTTCGAACTGGGCCAGCAGGTCCAGGCGGGCACCCTGGCTGAAGGCCGCTACGGGCATTTCGTCGATCGTGCCTTCCATGCCGATGGCCACGACTGGGGCGTGTTCTCGCTCTCGTTGCTGTCGCGCACCCCTGAATTCCGGCAAGCCGCGGCCTGAGGCCGGGCAACGCCCCCTGCATTGAAGATCGAGGTTGAACGATGAGTACTGCTTCGGACGCTCCCAAGACCGGCAAGCTGCGGCTGGGCGGCAGCAACCTCTGGCTGGCCCTGCTGGCCCTGTCGATGATCGTGTTCGGTGTGAACACCGGCGTTTCCACCTGGCAGGGCAGCCGCCTGGCCGATGCCGGCTCCAAGGCCGCCGACCTGCAGGTGCTTTCGCAGCAGCTGGCCAACCAGGGCCGTGATGCGGTGGGCGGCAACGCGCAGGCGTTCACCGCCTTCAAGGCCACCCGCAACGCCATCGAACAGAACGTCTCCACCCTGCAGGGCCGCTATGGCAACGAGCCGGGCGTGTCCAAGGCGATCACCACCCTGGCCGACACCTGGACCCCGCTGGGCAAGCAGGCGGGCCAGCTGGTGGCCAGTGAGCCGGCGGTGCTGGCCCTGGCCGGCAACGCCAACAACTTCACCGGCGCGGTGCCGGGCCTGCAGGCCCAGCTGAACGAGCTGGTGCGCGCGATGTCCGCCTCCGGTGCACCCGCTTCGCAGGTGTACAGCGCCCTGCAGCAGGTCGTGGTGGCCGGTTCGATGGCCCGCCGCGTGACCGAAATGCGCGCCGGCGGCACCGCTGCGGCCGCCTCCGGCGATGCCCTGGCCCGTGACATCACCGTGTTTTCGCAGGTGCTCGATGGCCTGCGCAACGGCAACGAAGAGCTGGGCATCACCGCCGTGCGCGGTGCCGGTGCGGTGGCCGCGCTGGAACAGTCGCAGCAGAAGTGGGAAGCGATGAAGCAGGACGCTGACGCGATCCTGGCCAGCTCGCGCCAGCTGTTCGCCGCACAGTCCGCCGCCAACGCGCTGGGCCAGGGCTCGGCGCGCATGCTGGACGACAGCCGCAAGCTGTTCGAAGCGTTCTCCTCGTTCGGTTCGGTGTCCGATACCCGCCTGTTCCCGAACTTCTGGATCGGCGTCATCTCCGGTGCGCTGTCGCTGATCGCGATCATCGGCTTCGTCTCCACCAGCGTGCGCAGCCGTTCGCGCGAGCAGGAACTGCGCTATCAGACCCAGGTGGAGTTCAACAGCCGCAACCAGCAGGCCATCATGCGGCTGCTGGACGAAATTTCCTCGCTCGGTGAGGGTGACCTGACCGTCAAGGCCTCGGTGACCGAGGACATGACCGGCGCGATTGCCGACGCCATCAACTACGCCGTCGACGAACTGCGCCACCTGGTGACCACCATCAACGACACCTCGGCCAAGGTCGCCATGTCCACCCAGGAAACCCAGGCCACCGCCATGCAGCTGGCAGAGGCCGCCGGCCACCAGGCCAACCAGATCACCTCGGCATCGGACCGCATCGGCGAAATCGCAGCGAGCATTGAACAGGTGTCGCGCAACTCGGCCGAGTCGGCCGACGTGGCACAGCGCTCGGTGGTCATCGCCGCCGAGGGTGCCGGCGTGGTCCGCGAGACCATCCAGGGCATGGACCAGATCCGCGACCAGATCCAGGAAACCTCCAAGCGCATCAAGCGCCTGGGCGAGTCGTCGCAGGAAATCGGCTCGATCGTGGAACTGATCAACGACATTTCCGAGCAGACCAACATCCTGGCGTTGAACGCGGCCGTGCAGGCCGCATCGGCCGGTGAAGCAGGCCGCGGTTTCGCGGTGGTGGCCGACGAAGTGCAGCGCCTGGCAGAACGTACCTCGGGTGCGACCCGACGCATCGAAAACCTGGTCCAGGCCATTCAGGCCGATACCAACGAAGCGGTCACCTCGATGGAGCAGACCACCGCCGAAGTGGTGTCCGGTGCACGCCTGGCAGAGGATGCCGGTACCGCGCTGACCGAGATCGAGCGCGTGTCCAACGCCCTCAACACCCTCATCAAGAACATCTCCATCGCCGCCCAGCAGCAGTCCGCCGCGGCCTCGGACATCACCCGCACGATGGGCGTGATCCGCCAGATCACCGGCCAGACCTCGCAGGGTGCCGGACAGACCGCCGAGTCGATCGGCCACCTGGCGCAGTTGGCGGCCGACCTGCGTCGTTCGGTCGCCGACTTCAAGCTGCCGGCGTGACGCGGGCAGGGCGGCGAGCAAGGAATCATTCGATGAAGCATTTCCATTTCCCACGCCAGAACACGCGCGACCTGCGCGCGGCGGCGACCGGAGCGCGTCCATGAGCAGCCTGCGCGATGCGATGAGCCATGCAGCGCTGGGCTGGGTCAAGCCGGAGCTGGACGAGACCCTGCGCCAGGTGCGCAACGAGGTCGAGTACTTCGTCGAGGACCCGGCCGACGGCAGCCGCATGCGCATCTGTGCCGGCTACCTGCACCAGGTGCAGGGCACCCTGCGCATGGTCGAGCTGTATGCCCCGGCCATGGTCGCCGAGGAACTGGAACAGCTGGCCGTAGCCGTCGGCGAAGGCCGCGTGGCCGAGCGCGATGAAGCCTGCGCCACACTGATGCGTGGCAGCGTGCTGCTGCCCGATTACCTGGAACGCCTGCAGAACGGCCACCGCGATATTCCCATCGTGCTGATGCCGCTGCTGAACGAGATCCGTGCCGCGCGCGGCGAGGAAGGCGTCAATGACAGCGTGCTGTTCGCCTTCGCGCCGGACAGCGTCAGCGCCACCGAGGCCGAGCTGGACCACGCCCGTGGCAGCCTGAGCGGGCGCAACCGCGAGCTGCTCGACACCGTCGGCAGCGCGGTCAAGGAAGAACTGCTGCAGGTCAAGGATGCCCTGGACCTGCACCTGCGTACCGGCGGTGCGCCGCAGCAGCTGCAGGAACAGGTGACCAAGCTGGGCGCCGTCGGCGACACGCTGGGCATGATGGGCCTGGGCGCTGCCCGCGGCGTGGTCGCGCAGCAGCGCGATGCGCTGCTGGCTGTGGTCGAGGGCCGCCAGCAGATCGACGAGGACATGCTGCTGGATATTGCCGGCGCGCTGCTCTATGTCGACGCATCGCTGGATGACCAGGTCGCCCATCTGGGTGCTGGCGGCAGTGGCGAGGATGACCCGAGCGCGGTGGAAAACCGGCGCACGGTGGAAGTGCTGGCGCATGAGGCGATCGCCAATTTCGCCGCCGCCCGCGAGCATTTCGTCGCCTTCATCGAAACCAGCTGGAACCATGCCGAGCTGCAGGACGTGCCGCGCCTGCTGGGCGATGTTTCCGGTGCGCTGCGCATGCTCGACCTGGGCACCGCCGCCGATTACCTGCGCGGCGTCCAGCAGTACATCCAGGCCGAACTGATCGGCCGCCAGCGCGTGCCCAGTGGCCGCCAGCTGGACACGCTGGCCGACGCCATGGCCAGCCTCGAGTACTACCTGGAAGCGCTGCGTGACCGCCGCCCGGGGCGCGAGGACATCCTCGACATCACCCGCAGCAGCCTGGAAACCCTGCGCTACTGGCCGCTGCCCGCACCGCACAGCGACGAGGCCGAAGGCGAAACATCGGCCGGAGCGCTGCAGCCGGTCGAACGCGAGATCGTGCCGCTGGCCGCCACCCCGCTGCAGCGCGAGGCGGTGGAAATTGCCGTACAGCCTGCGGCGCCCGCACCGGGCGAGATTCCGCCGCCGCTGCCGGACTTCACCTTCGATCCGCTGCCGGCTGCGCCGGTGGCCGACAACACCCTGATGTTCGGTGCGCTGGAAGGGCAGGACGACGCTGCACCGGCACCGGCCAGGAGCGAACCGGCGCCGCTGCTGTTCGCGGCCTCCACCGCACCGGCACCGAGCGTGCCGCAGTGGGAGATCGGCGCGTACGAGACGCTGCCGGTCGCCGAGGAACGCGCGCCGACGTTCGCCAGCTTCGATCCGGCCGGCTTCGACCCGGTCAGTGCCGAGCACGATGGGCTGCCGGCGCACACCGCGCCGCAGTGGACGCTGTCTGAAGCCGTCGATGCACAGGCCGACGACGGCGACGCGCTGGTACTGGAAGACAGCAGCGAAGCCTTTGCATTTGCCGCAGGCGACGACGACGGCGCCGGCACTTCGCTGGATCTGGCTGCCGCCCCGGCCTTCGACCCGGTGGCCGCCGAACATGACGGCCACACTGTGCTGGCGGACGAGGTGGTGTTCCACTTCGACTCCAGCGCCCTGGACAACGCCGACGACGTGCTGTCGCTGCAGGCGATGGAAACGCTGTCGCTGGGCGAAGAAGAGGACGTCGCGCCGCTGCTGCTGGAGCCTGCCGATGACACCGCGGCTGCACCGTTCGAGGCGAACGCCACGATCGAGCCGGTCGCACAGATCGACGTCGCCGACGTTGCCGCCGTCGCTGCAGAGTCAGCGCCTGTGGAGATGGTCGAGGCACTGGCCGCTGCCGGGACCGGCATGGACGAAGATCGGGCGGCGGCCACTCCGCCTGCTGCGACGGTGTCCCTGGTCGACGTCGATACCATCGCACCGATCGATTTCAGCGAAGCGGATGCGCAGTTCTTCGCCGAGCTGAGCGCGGCTGCAGCCGAGTTCAATGCGCATGCCGCACCGGCAGCGCCGACGCCTGTAGCCGAAGCATCACCGGTGACGGCCGACGATGCCGGTTTCGATGCCGGCTTCGATGACGATGCCGAGAACATCGACCAGGACATCCGCGAGGTGTTCCTGGAAGAGTTCGACGACGAGATGGGCAATCTCGGCACGCTGCTGCCGGCCTGGCGCATGCAGCCGGACAACATGGACCGGCTGCGCCCGATCCGCCGCATCTTCCACACGCTCAAGGGCAGTGGCCGCCTGGTCGGCGCCCGCACCCTGGGTGAGTTCGCCTGGAAAATCGAGGGCATGCTCAACCGCGTGCTCGATGGCAGTCGTCCGGCCACCCCGGCGGTGCTGGCGATGGTCGACCACGCCAGCGACGCGCTGCCGCAGCTGAATGCCGCACTGCGCGATGGCCAGCGCGTCACCGTTGATCTGCAGGCCATGCAGGCCATCGCTGACCGCGTGGCTGCCGGCGAGGAAACCTTCTACGTGCCGTTGCCGGTGGCTGCGGCCCCGCAGCCGGTCGAGCAGGTCGAAGCCGGTGTCGATGCATCGCAGGCGGCAGACGCTGCTGTCGCGGACGAGGCGATTTCCGTCGAACCTGCGGCCGAACCGGTCGGTACCCCGGCCAATATCGACAGCGTGCTGCTCGAGATCCTGGAAGCCGAGGTGGACGTCCACCTGGCAACCCTGCAGAACTGGCTGCAGTCGGCGCAGCAGGGCGGGCAGCCGGTTGACGACGCGCTGCTGCGTGCCGTGCACACCATGAACGGCGCTTTCGCGATGACCGAAGTGCCGGAGATCACTGCCGTCACCGGTGCCGCCGAGTCGTACATCAAGCGCGCGCTGGCCGCCGATGTCGTGCCGGGCGCCGACGCCCGGGATGCACTGGACGGCACCGCGCTGGCCATCAGCTCGACCATGGCCGCGCTGCAGGCTGAACAGCCGCGCATTGCACCGCAGGCCGAACTGGCCCAGCGCCTGCAGGCGCTGGCCGCCGAGCTGCCGGAAGCACGCTGGCCGATGGTGGATCTGGCGCTGGACGACGAGGCGCCGGGCGAAGCCGAAGCCGAAGCTGCCGACATCGCAGCGCAGACCCTTGTCGAGTCCGAAGCGGAGATCGCCGCAGACGTTGAAGCGCCTGTTGACGCCGAAGTGCTGCCGGTCGACGCCCTGGCGGAAGCTGCGCCGGATACCGGCCTGGAAACAGCCGAACTGACCGGTGGCGAAGATCTGTCGCGCTACTTCGACGCCGGCTGGCCGTCGATGCCGGAGGCCGCGGCCATGCTGCCGACGGCGGTTGAAGAGACCGTTGCCAGCGAAGTCACCGGATCCGACGAATCCACTCGTGAAATCCTGGATGTCGCACCCGTTGCCGACGCCCTGGACGAGACCGCGCTGACGGCGGCCGATGACCTGTCGCCGTACCTGGACGCCAGCGCGCTGCCGGTGGACGACCGTGACCCGGACGAGGATCACCTCCTCGCCATCGATGATGCACTTGCCGTGGATGGGCAAGCGCCGGTGCTGGTCGTTGAGGGTGACGAGGAAGACATCGATGCACTGGCCGATGAGACGGCTGTGCCGACGTTTGCCGAACCGGTCACGCTGGAGGCTGCGCTGGAAGCCGGCCTGCACGTGATCGAGGACGAACAGGCGCAGGACGAAGACGGCCAGTGGCCGGTGCTCGGCCTGCAGGCCAGCGAATCTGCGCCGGGCGAGGCCGATGCTTTTGCCGCGGATGCGGACGTCGATGCGGAGACGGAGGCCGGTGACGGAGAGAGCGCCGAACTGCCGTCGCTGGCGACGGTGGACGATGCGTTGCCGGGCGAGGTAGCTGTAGAGGCTGCCGCACCGGCGCGTCTGTTCGAGATGGAAGATGCGCCCGGCCAGGGCCCGGAAACCGCCGCCGCGCCCATCGCGATCGAAGCGGCCGAAGCCGAAGCCGATGCGCTCGACTTCAGCATCTACGACCGCGAGCTGGTCGATATCTTCGTCGAAGAAGGCAAGGACCTGCTCGACCATTGCGATGGCCTGATCAGCGAGCTGCGTGATGCGCCGCAGGACCGCGAAGTCGTGGCTGGCCTGCAGCGCGATCTGCACACGCTGAAGGGCGGTGCACGCATGGCCGGCATCAACGCCATCGGCGATCTGGGGCACAGCATCGAGTCCCTGCTGGAAGCCGTGGCTGCTGGCCGCACCGAGATCGAGCGTCGTGACGTGCAGCTGCTGGAGCGTGGCTTCGATCGCCTGCACCAGCTGCTGACCCGCACCGGCGACCACCGTGTGGTCGAACCGGCGCAGGACCTGGTGGAAGCATTCGAAGCCCGTACCCGTGGCGACGGTGCCGAAGCCGCGAGTGCCGCTGAAACTCCGGCCGCCAGCGTCGGCGAAGCACCGGCTGCGCTCGCACCGCTGGCCCTGGCCGACGCACCCCTGTCGGCGCCGCTGCCGGTGGAAGGCAGTGCCGAAGAAGACCCGCTGGCACGTCCGCAGCAGGAGCAGGTGCGCGTGCGCGCCGATCTGCTCGACCGCCTGGTCAACCATGCCGGTGAAGTGGCGATCTACCGCTCGCGCCTGGAACAGCAGCTCGGTGCCTTCCGTGGCGCCATGGGCGAGCTGGAGCGCACCAACGCGCGACTGCGCGACCAGCTGCGCCGCCTCGACCTGGAAACCGAGGCGCAGATCGTCGCCCGTTACCAGCGCGAGCAGGACCAGGCCGACCAGAAGTTCGACCCGCTGGAACTGGATCGCTTCTCGACCCTGCAGCAGCTCAGCCGCGCGCTGAACGAATCGGCAGCCGACCTTGGTGGCCTGCAGGGTGTGCTGGATGATCTGTCGCGCCAGTACGATTCGCTGCTGCAGCAGCAGTCGCGCGTCAGCTCCGAGCTGCAGGACGGCCTGATGCGTGCGCGCATGGTGCCGTTCGACGGCCTGGTGCCGCGCCTGCGCCGTGTCGTCCGCCAGGCCGGCATGGACACCAGCAAGCAGGTGCACCTGACCCTGGAAGGGACCCACGGCGAACTGGACCGCAACGTCCTGGACCGCATGGTCGCGCCGCTGGAACACATGCTGCGCAATTCCGTGGCCCACGGCCTGGAAGCACCGGACCAGCGTCGCGCCGCCGGCAAGCCGGAAGAAGGCGAGATTGCCATCCGCCTGCACCGCGAAGGCTCGGAAATCGTGCTGGAAGTGGCCGATGACGGTGCCGGCCTGGACCGCGAGGCGATCCGTCGCCGCGCCATCGACCGTGGCCTGCTGGCCGCCGATGCCGCGCCGAACGAACAGGAACTGGACAACCTGATCTTCGCTGCCGGCTTCTCCACCGCCGACCAGGTCAGCCAGCTGGCAGGCCGTGGCGTGGGCATGGACGTAGTGCGCAACGAAGTGCGCCAGCTCGGTGGCTCGGTCGACATCCAGTCGGTGCGTGGGCAGGGCGTGCGCTTCACCCTGCGCCTGCCGCAGACGCTGGCCGTCACCCAGGCCGTGTTCGTGCAGATCGGTGAAACCACTTTCGCGGTGCCGGTGGCCTCGGTCAGTGGTATCGGCCGCCTGTCGCGCGAGCGTTTCGAAGCGGCCGACAGCAGTTACCGCTACAGCGGCGAAGATTACCCGCTGTACGACCTGGGCAGCCTGGTCGGCCAGGCCCCGGCCCGCGCTGACGGCCAGGACCAGGTGCCGCTGCTGCTGGTCCGTGCCGGCGACCTGCGTGCCGCCGTGGCGATCGACCAGGTGCTGGGCAACCGCGAAATCGTGGTGAAGCCGGTCGGCCTGCAGATCGCCTCGGTGCCGGGCATCTACGGTGCCACCATCACCGGCGATGGCCGCGTGGTGGTCATCCTCGACGTGGCCCCGCTGGTCCGCCGCTACCTGGCCAACCCGACCGCGCCGGTGCAGGACAATGCGCCGCGCCTGGAGCGCCAGGTTCCGCTGGTGATGGTGGTCGACGATTCGCTGACCATGCGCAAGGTGACCGGCCGCATCCTGGAACGCCACAACTTCGAGGTCAGCGTCGCCCGCGACGGTGTCGAAGCCCTCGAACAGCTGGAAGAGCGCGTGCCCGACCTGATGCTGCTGGACATCGAGATGCCGCGCATGGACGGTTACGAGCTGGCCACCACGATGCGTGCCGACCCGCGTTACAAGGACGTGCCGATCGTGATGATCACCTCGCGCAGCGGCGACAAGCATCGCCAGCGCGCCTTCGAGATCGGCGTGCAGCGCTACCTGGGCAAGCCGTACCAGGAGCTGGACCTGATGCGTAACGTGTACGACCTGCTGGGGATCGCCCGTGTCCGTGAGTGACGTCAATCCGGTTCCGGCCGTAGCCCTGCTGGCCCGCCCGGGCGCAGCGCGTGAACGCCTGCGTGAAGCGCTGGCCCATGCCGACGTGCAGCTCGTGCTGGAAGACGACCCGACCACGCTGGAGCCGCAGGCGCTGGCCGACGCGCACCCGCAGTTCGTGGTGATCGCCCTGGAAGCGGCCATCGAAGACGCGCTGGAGCGGCTGGAGGCGGCACTGTCTGCGCCGGGCCTCACGCTGGTGTTCGACGAAGCCGAACTTGCCGCGCGCCGCGACGGCTGGGAAGCGCAGCGCTGGGGCCGCCATCTGTCGGCCAAGCTGCACGGCCACCAGCAGGTGCTGCCGCCGGGCGCCGAAGACGAGCCCAGCCTGCAGCTGGAACCGGGCCGGCCTGCACCGCCGCCGGTGCCGCCGCAGGACGCGGTGCTGCACGCCCATATGGAGCAGGCCCAGGACTGGGCGGGCGACGTGCCGGCAGACGGCCTGTACGCGCCGCCTGCAGCGCCGGTGGCCTTCGTCGAGCCGGTGTCGCTGGAACAGCATCTGGCTGCCCTGCAGGCACAGGTGGAGGCCGCCGATACGGCCCCTGCCGCGCCGTCGGTGCCCGAGCCGGTGGTTGCCGACCCGCCGCCACTGTCCTTCGACCACACCGCCTGGTCGCTGGTCGACGAGGCCGCCGATGCGCCCGCCGCAGAAGCCGCCACGCGCAGTGATCCGGCGGTCGTGCCGTCCTTCGATACCGGCCGCCTGAGCCTGGTCGACCTGGATGCCAGCCTGCCTGCCGGCGCCCGCGCCGGGGCCTTGCTGGTACTGGCCGGCATCGGTGGCCCGGATGCACTGCGCCGCCTGCTGGCCGCGCTGCCCACCGGGCTGGCCGTGCCGGTGCTGGTGCACATGCGCCTGGACGGTGGCCGCTACGGCAACCTGGTCAAGCAGATGGCCCGCGTCTCCCCGTTGCCGGTGCAGTTGGCCGAAGCCGGCCAGCGCGCCACCCCGGGCGAGGTGCACGTGCTGGCCGATGACATCGGCGTGCGTGCGGCAGCCGATGGCCTGCACTTCCAGACCGATCCGGCGGGCATTTCGATTGCGGCCCTGCCGGCCGAACACAGCGCCCTGGTGCTGCTCAGTGGCGCCGACCTGGCCCACGTCGGCCCGGCCCTGGACCTGGCTGATGCCGGTGCCTGGGTGGCCGGCCAGGTGGGCGAGGGCTGCTATGACCCGGCCGCCGCAACGGCCGTGGTCGCTGCCGGCATGGTTGCCGGCGAACCGCAGGAACTGGCGCAGGCCATCGCCGCGCGCTGGGGGGTGGATGAGGACAACGGAGAGACGCCATGAGCTACGCCAGCAATGATGAAATCCGCGGCGTCCTGATCCAGGCCGGTGGCGAACGCGTGCTGCTGCCCAATGCGACGGTGGCCGAAATGATGTCGCGCGTACCGGTGGAACCGGTGGCCGATGCGCCGCGCTGGCTGGTCGGGCAGATCGCCTGGCACGGTTGGCAGGTACCGCTGCTGTCCTTCGCCCGCCTGTCCGGGCTGGGCGAGGAGGTGGTGGGTGGCCACAACAAGGTCGTGGTGCTGAAGGCCCTCAGCGGCAATGCACAGCGCCCGTACTACGCGCTGCTGACGCAGAACTTCCCGCAGCTGATCTCGGTACCGCGCGACGGCCTGCTGGCCGACGCTTCGGAAGAAACCCTGCCGGACATCGTGCACATGCGCGTGCTGCTGGGTGAACAGAGCGCGCTGCTGCCGAACCTGGACGCGCTGGAATCGGCGCTGGATTCGCTGGCCGCCTGACCCGGCGTCCACGCGCGCGCCCTCGGTAGGTGCCGACCTTGGTCGGCACTTCGCTTGTGGGACCTTTCCCTTACCCCAGATCCCCCAGCCGCGCCTGCAGCGCCGCGATCGCGGCCAGGCCGGCGGTTTCCGTGCGCAGGATGCGCGGCCCCAGCTGCAGGCCCTGGAAGCCCGCCATGGCCAGCTGGTCACGATCACGCGGCGACCAGCCGCCTTCAGGGCCAATCGCAATCACGATGCCACCGGCTGGCGCAGCGTCCAGCGTCGACAGCCGATGTGCGCCCAGCGGGTCCAGGGTCAACCGCAGCGTGTCGGCAGGCAGCACCGCCGCCGCCTGGGCCAACGACAACGGCGCGCCCACCTGCGGAATGCGCGCGCGCCCGGACTGGCCGCAGGCCGAGGTCACCACGTTGTTCCAGTGCGCTACGCGCTTTTCCGCACGCGCGGCATCCAGCTTCACCTCGGTCCGCTCGGCATTCACCGGCACGATGGCGCTCACGCCCAGCTCGGTGGCCTTCTGCAGGATCAGATCCATCTTCTCGCCACGGGCAATGCCCTGCAGCAGGGTGATGGACAGCGGCGATTCGTTGTCCACCGCATGCATCGCGTCGATGCGCACCTGCACCTCGCGCTTGCCGGCCACGGTCAGCGTGGCGCTGTAGTCGTGGCCATCACCGTTGAACAGCACGCAGGTATCGCCTTCGCGCAGGCGCATCACCCGCACCAGGTGGTTGGCCGTCTCTTCCAGCAGGGTCACGGTCTGGCCGCTGTGCAGCGCCAGGTCGATGGGGCAGCGGGTCACGCGCATGCAATCGCCTCGTCGATGGCTGCCAGCGTGGTATGTGCCAGCAGCTCCAGTTGTTCGTCATCCACGCAGTAAGGTGGCATCCAGTACAGCACGTCGCCCAGCGGGCGCAGCACAACGCCGCGCTTCAGCGCGGCGTTGTAGGCGTGCAGGCCAAGCCGCAGCGCCGGGTTGAACGGGGTGCGCCGGTTGCCGTCGCGCGACAGCTCGAAGGCCACCACCATGCCCGCCTGGCGCACGTCGGCCACGTGCGGGTGGTCGGCGAAGGGCGCGGCGAGCGTGCCCATCACCGCGGCGGTACCACGGTTGCGCGCGATCACGTCCTCGTCGCGGAAGATGTCCAGCGTGGCCAGGGCGGCCGCACACGCCAGCGGGTTGCCGGTGTAGCTGTGCGAATGCAGGAAGGCACGCTCGCGCGAATCATCGAGGAAAGCGTCGTACAGCGTCTGCGTGGCCAGCACCGCGGCCAGCGGCAGGAAGCCGCCGGTCAGGCCCTTGGACAGGCACAACAGGTCGGGCATCACCCCGGCCTGTTCGCAGGCGAACATCGTACCGGTGCGGCCGAAGCCGGTGGCGATCTCATCGGCAATCATGAAGGCGCCGTGTGCATCGCACAGCTCGCGCACGCGCTGCAGGTACACCGGGTCATGCATGCGCATGCCACCGGCGCACTGCAGGCGCGGTTCCAGGATCACCGCGCAGATCTCGCCGGGATGCTGGTCGAACACAGTGGCCAGGCCATCGGCGGCCTGCCGCGCACGGTCGGCCGCGCTCTGCCCCGGCTCGGCCAGATAGACATCGGGGGAGGGCGCGAACAGGCTCTCGGCCAGCAGCGGTGCGTACACGCGGCGGTACAGCGGGATGTCGCCCAGCGCCAGCGCGCCGAGGGTTTCGCCGTGGTAGCCGTTTTCCAGCGCGATGAAGCGCGTGCGCCGGGTCTCGCCGCGGTTCTGGAAGTACTGGAAGGCCATCTTCAGCGCCACTTCCACGCCCGCCGAGCCGTTGTCGGCGTAGAACACCTTGGACAGCGGCGCGCGACCGGCCTGGCGCGGCGCCAGCGCCAGCAGGCGCTCGGCCAGGGTGATCGCCGGTTCATGGCTGAACCCGGCCAGCATCACCTGTTCCAGCTGCCCGGCCTGGGCGGCGATGGCCGCACCGATGCGCGGCTCGGCATGACCGAACAGGTTTGTCCACCAGCTGCTGACCGCATCCAGGTAGCGGTTGCCGTCATGGTCGATCAGCCAGGCCCCCTGGCCACGCGCGATCGGCACCAGCGGCAGGGTGTCCGGATGCTCGCGCATCTGCGTACACGGATGCCACAGCACCTGCAGGTCGCGTTGCCGCCACTGCCGGGCCAGCGGGGAGGGGGTTGGGTCTGCTAGCATTTCGGGCTCATGAACATGTTGCTGCCTGCACATTCTATCGGCCCCGGCGCACGCGCCGGCCGCCGCGGAGATTCCGCATGAACGACGACCGCAGCGGCCGTCGCCTGCCGATCATCCACCGGATCACCGATGAGGAGAACGGCCCCTTCCAGCGCCAGCACCTGGACCTGGAGTTCTCCAACGGTGAACACCGGCGTTTCGAGCGCCTGGTCAGCCGTGGCCATGGCGCGGTGGTGGTGGTGCCGATGCTGGACGAGGAGACCGTGCTGCTGGTTCGTGAATACGCTGCCGGCGTGCACCGCTACGAACTGGGCCTGGTGAAGGGCCGCATCGATGCCGGTGAAACGCCTGAACAGGCCGCCGACCGCGAACTGAAGGAAGAGGCCGGCTACGGCGCACGCCAGGTCGACGTGCTGCGCGCAATGACCCTGGCGCCGACCTACATGAGCCACCAGTCGTGGCTGGTGGTGGCGCGCGACCTGTACCCGGAAAAGCTGGCCGGCGACGAGCCGGAAGAGCTGGAAGTGGTGCCGTGGAAGCTGGCCGAGCTGGACCAGCTGATGCTGCGCGAGGACTTTTCCGAAGGCCGCTCGCTGGCCGCGCTGTTCATCGCGCGCCAGTGGCTGCAGGCACGCCGATGATCAAGCTGACCACCGAGCTGCGCGAGACCGCGATCGCCATCGCCCAGGAAGCCGGGCAGGCGATCATGCAGATCTACGGCAGCGGTTTCGATGTCACCCTGAAGGCCGATGACAGCCCGGTGACCGCAGCCGATCTGGCCGCCGACCGGGTCATCCAGCAGGGCCTGCGCCAACTCACCCCGGACCTGCCGATCCTGTCCGAGGAATCGGCGCTGGTGCCGTGGGAACAGCGCCAGCACTGGGGGGCTTACTGGCTGGTTGATCCGCTGGATGGCACACGTGAATTCGTCAAGCGCAATGGCGAGTTCAGCGTCAACATCGCCCTGATCTACCAGGGCGCGCCGGCCTTCGGCGTGGTCCAGTCACCGGTCACCGGCATCGTCTGGCACGCCATGCGGGGCGAGCTGGCCTACCGCCGCCAGGGCCTGCACGACAGCGTGCTGCGCACCCGCACCCCGGCCACCGCGCCGCTGCGGGTGGCGGCCAGCCGCTCGCACCGCTCACCGGAAACCGTCGCCCTGCTCGAACGCATGGGCGAGATCGAAACGGTGGCGCAGGGGTCTTCGCTGAAGTTCTGCCGCATCGCCGAAGGCGGGCTCGACGTGTACCCGCGGCTGGGCCCGACCTCGGAATGGGACACCGCCGCCGGCCAGTGCGTGCTGCACGCCGCCGGTGGCGCGGTGCTGTCGGCCAGCAGTGGCAAGCCGTTCCGCTACAACCGCCGCAACACCCTGTTGAACGGTGATTTCATTGCCCTTGGCGACACCTGCCTGCCGTGGCGCAGCTGGTTGTCCGACTGACCCTGGAGCCCGCATGAGCGATACCCCCACTGCCGGCCGTGCCGCCAGCACCGAACTGGAACGCCTGCTGGCGGTCATGGCGCGCCTGCGCGATCCACAGGGCGGTTGCCCCTGGGACCTGGAGCAGAACTTCGCCACCATCGCCCCGTACACCATCGAAGAGGCCTACGAGGTCGCCGATGCGATCGATCGCGGCGACCTGGATGACCTGCGCGACGAGCTGGGTGACCTGCTGCTGCAGGTGGTGTTCCATGCGCGCATGGCCGAAGAGCAGGGTGCGTTCGCCTTCGCCGACGTGGCCCGCGCGATCAGCGACAAGATGCAGCGCCGCCATCCGCATGTGTTTGCCGATGTGAGCGTGGACGATGCCGATGGCGTGATGCGCAACTGGGACGCGATCAAGCGTGCCGAGCGCGCGGCCAAGGGTGACCAGGACACCTCGGCGCTGGCCGGCATCTCGCGTGGGCTGCCCGAATGGCAGCGTGCGGTGAAGCTGCAGTCGCGTGCGGCCAAAGTTGGCTTCGACTGGCCCGGTCCGCTGCCGGTGCTGGACAAGGCGGCTGAAGAACTGCAGGAACTGCGCGAGGAATTCGAGCGCGGCGACATCGCCGGCAACAAGGTGCGGCTGCAGGAAGAGCTGGGCGACCTGCTGTTCGTCTGCGCCAACCTGGCCCGCCATGCCGACATCGACCTGGGTGCGGCCCTGCGCGGTGCGAATCACAAGTTCGAGCGTCGTTTCCGCGCCATGGAAGCGCAGGCCGAAGCCAAGGGCAACACCTTGGCGGCGATGGACCTGGATGCACAGGAAGCCCTGTGGCAGCACGCCAAGGCGACGGAGAAGGCGTGAAGACGCTGGGCTTGTTCCTGCTGACCGCACTGGCCGAGATCGTTGGCTGCTACCTGCCGTGGCTGTGGCTGCGCAAGGGGGGCAGCGTCTGGCTGCTGCTGCCGGCCGCGGCCAGCCTGGCCCTGTTCGCCTGGCTGCTGACCCTGCACCCCACCGCCAGCGGCCGCGTGTATGCCGCCTATGGTGGCGTCTACATCGGCACCGCGCTGTTCTGGTTGTGGCTGGTTGATGGCATCCGTCCCAGCCGCTGGGACCTGCTGGGCGCCGCCCTGTGCCTGGCCGGCATGGCCGTGATCATGTTCGGGCCGCGCCAGCCGGTGTGATGGCGGCTGTTGATCTTCTGTAGAGCCGAGCCATGCTCGGCTGCTTCTGCCAACAGCCGTCGAGCATGGCTCGACGCTACAGTACCCGGGTCACCATCGGATCCGGCCGCGCAGGATGTCGGCGAACATCACCCAGTCGCCCACGAACGAGTACAGCGGGTGGCGGAAGGTGGCCGGGCGGTTCTTCTCGAAGAAGAAATGGCCGACCCAGGCGAACCCATAGCCGCATGCCAGTGCCGCCAGCAGCAGCATCGGCTGGCCGCGCAGCAGCGCTGCGGCCACCAGCAGCAGTACGCCACAACTGCCAATGAAATGCAGGCGCCGCGAGACCGGATGGCGGTGCTCGTCCAGATAGAACGGGTAGAACTCGCGGAAGCTGGCGAAGCGGGACATGCACGTACTCCGGGGCGATGACCGGCTACATCATGCGCCTTGCCTTGTTTGACCGTTGTAGAGCCGAGCAAGGCTCGGCTGCTTCGGCCAGAACAAGCCGAGCATGGCTCGGCTCTACAGGAAGCAACGGCAGCCGAGCATGGCTCGCCTCTACACGAATCCCGGGCAGCCAAGCATGGCTCGGCTCTCCAAAACTGCGTCAGCGCGGGGCCGTGCACCCCAGCATCTGCAGGTCGATCGCTTCGGCCATGCGCCGGTAGCCTTCATCGTTCGGGTGCAGGTGGTCGCGGGTGATGTTGGCCGGCAGCGATTCCGGCTGTTTCGGGTCGCGCAGCGCGGCATCGAAATCGACCACGCCGTCAAAGCCGTTGTCCTTGCCGCGCGCCCACTGGTTGATCGAAGCACGGGTGGTGGCCGAGACCGGTTCATAGCGCTCGGAGCCGCCGAACGGGGTCAGCGTGCCCAGATACGCGCGGATGCCATGCGCATGCAGGCGCGCGGCCACCTGCTGGTAGCCCAGCAGCATGTCCGGTGCGTTGCGCCCGGGCAGCGGCTGCGCACCGCCGCCGTGGCGGATGTCATTGATGCCTTCGAACAGGATCACCTGGTCGGCGTCGGCCACCGCGATCACATCGCGGTCCAGGCGTGACAGCGCGCTGTGGCTGCGGCCATGGTCCAGCAGCTTGTTGCCGCTGATGCCCTGGTTGAGCACCACGAAGCGGTCCGGGCAGGCCTGCTGCAGGCGCTGCGCCAGCCGCTCCGGCCACTGGTTGAACGAGCCGCGCGTGGCCGTGGCGCCTTCGGTGATCGAATCACCCAGGGCCACGATCACCGACGGCCGCTGCTCACGCTGCACCAGCACCGCCGAGAACACGTTCTGCTGGTAGCTGACGCGCACCGTGTCGGCCACCGCATCCTGCCTGCCGTCGACCACGCGCACCACGGTGCGCCGCACCGCGGGCCGTGTCGGCTGCGGGAAGTACGCGGTCACGCTGATCTCCTGCAGTGCCGTCACCGGCAGTACCAGCGGATCACTCAGCAGTGCGGCACCCACCGGTACGTCGATGGCACGGCGACCATCGACGGTGACCGGCAGCGCCGCAGCGCTGCCATCCTTCAGGCGTACGCGGATGTCTTCCACGTGCAGCGGTGCATCGCCCAGTTCGTTGCTGATGCGCAGGCGCAACGCGTCGCCACGGCTGCCGACCCGGATGTCCTGGCGCACGGTCTGCGCGGCGAACTGCACCGGCACGTCCTCCTTGCTGTCCTTGCGGTCCGGTGCGGGTGAAGCGGTCCAGGCGGTCACCCAGACCGGAGCGGCCTGGGCGACGGGGGCGGCCACGGCAGCGCCGATGGCCAGCGAAAGCAGGGTGATCCAGCGCTGCATGGCAGGTGTCCGCTCAGGTCAGGAGAAGTAGGTGCCGCCGTTCACGTCCAGGTTCGCACCGGTGATGAACGCCGCTGCATCGGAGGCCAGGAACACTGCCGCATCGGCGGCTTCGTCCGGCACGCCTTGGCGGCGCAGCGGGGTGTTGCCGGCCACGGCGGTGCGCACTTCCGGCTTGGTGAATTCGTCATGGAAGCGGGTGGCGATCATGCCGCAGCACAGCGCGTTCACGCGGATGCCCTTCGGACCCAGCTCCTTGGCCATGGCGCGGGTGAAGGTCATCACCGCCGCCTTGGCGGTGGCGTAGATCGATGCGCCCGGGCCACCGCCATCGCGGCCGGCCTGCGAAGCGAAATTGACGATGGCCGCGCCTTCGCCCATGTGCGGCACCACCGCGTGGGTGGTCAGGTAGGTGGAGGTCAGGTTGAGGTCCATCACCGTGTGGAAGAACGCCGGGTCGATCTCGGCCAGCGGGCGACGCTGCACCATGCCGCCGGCCACGTTCACCAGCAGGTCGATGCGTTCGCCGAACGCGGCCTGCGTCGCGGCCACCAGGCCGGCCACGGCAGCGGCATCGGTGACGTCGGCGCGGTGCACGATGGCCTGGCCACCGGCGGCCTGGATCTGCTTCAGCGTCTCGTTGGCGCTGGCTTCATCGTTGGCGTAGTTGATGCAGACGCGTGCGCCGGCAGCGGCCAGCTTGATCGAGACGGCTCGGCCGATATCACGGCCACCACCGGTGACGATGGCCACCTTGTCCTGGAACGACATGCGGGAAACTCCTTGGTTTGCGGGGGAATGAAGGGAAAACGCGCGCTCAGCCGCCACGGCGGTCGAGCTTCTGGATCGGTCCGGTCCACCACCACAGCGCGGCCAGCGACAGCGGCACCAGCGCGGCAACGAGGATGAAGATCGGGGCGTAGGAATGGCGGGTCAGCACCGGCACCAGCCAGGTGGTGATCAGCGTGCCGGCCACCGCAGCCAGGCCACCGAGGCCGGCGAGCGTGCCGACCGAGCGGCCATCGAACAGATCGCCCGGCAGGGTCTGGATGTTGCCGATGGCGACCTGGAAGCCGAACAGCACGGCGGCAATCGCCAGCACGGCAAACAAGGGCTGGTTGGCCAGCACCGCGCCCAGCAGGGCGGGGGCCATGATCACGCAGCCCAGGGTGATGGACAGCTTGCGTGCGCGGTCCACGCTCTGCCCGGCACGGATCAGGCGTCCGGACAGCCAGCCGCCACTGAGGCTGCCGAGCATCGCGCCAACGAAGGGCACCCAGGCGAACAGGCCGATCTGCTTGATGTCGAAGCCGAAGGTTTCGGCCAGGTAGATCGGCAGCCAGGACACGAACAGCCACCAGATCGGGTCCAGCAGGAAGCGGCAGGCGAGCATGCCCCAGCTCTGCCGGTGGGCCAGCAGCGAAAGCACGCTCACCTTGGGCGCGGCGGCATCCTGCTGCCCGGCCTGGTCTTCCATGATCAGCCGGCGCTCGGCATCGCTCACCCACGGGTGCTTGTCCGGGCCTGCACGGTAGACGAACAGCCACGGCAGCAGCCACAGGAAGCCGATGGCACCGACCAGCACGAAGGTGCCGCGCCAGCCCAGCCACAGGTACAGGCCGGCGATGGCCGGTGCCGAAACGATCGCGCCGATCGACGCACCGGCGTTGAACACGCCCTGTGCCAATGCGCGTTCGCGCGCCGGGAACCACTCGGCATTGGCCTTCACCGCACCCGGCCAGGCACCGGCTTCGCTGATGCCGAGCATCGCCCGCACCAGGCTGAAGGACAGCATCGAATGGGTGACCGAATGCAGGGCGATGGAGATCGACCACACGCTGATCGACAGGGCGAAGCCCAGGCGCGTGCCGATCATGTCGAACAGGCGGCCGAACAGGAACTGGCCGGCGGCGTAGAACAGCATGAACACCGTCACCAGCAGCGCGTAGTCATCCTTGGTCGCGCCCACTTCCCTGGCGATTTCCGGCCACATCACCGCCAGTGCATTGCGGTCGATGTAGTTGATGACCGTGGCCACGGCGATCAGGCCGACGATCAGCCAGCGTACGGCCGACCGTACCGGTACCTTGCGCAGCTGGCTCACCACCGCAGGGCCGTTCACTTCGCGTCACCCTTGCTGCGGTCCATGCGCCCGTGGCTGCCGCTCCAGCGGTAGGCGTGGCCATCGACGGTCACGCTGTGCTCGCCCTTGGCGTTGCTGTCATCGGCCACGCCCAGGGCGATGCGCGCGCCACTGGCCAGGCGCAGCTCGATCACCTCGGCATCGCTGCCGCGGGTGCGCACGATGTCCTTGATGCGGCTGTCGGCGCCGTGCACGTACTCGGCGGTGCCGTTGTACTCGCCATGCGGCTCCAGAACGCTGAAGAAGGTCACGTCCTTCTGGCCTTCCACGCGCTGCAGCAGGGCCGGTTCGCGGCGCAGGTTGAATTCCGGATCGTTGGCACCGCTTTCCACCAGCATCGCCTGCGCAGGTGCGCTGCTGCCGAAGCGATAGGTGTAGAAGCGGCCATCCAGCAGCCAGGCCAGCGTGCGCGGTTCGCTGCCGGGTTTGCTGCGCGCGTCCAGCCACAGGTGCTGGTAGCCGTTGTCCTTGCCCAGTACCGGGCGCTGGCTGGTGAAGTGTTCGGCCTCGAAACCGGTGGTGACGATGTGGCCGTTGAAGTGCAGCGGCAGGTCGTAGCGTGCGGCCTTGTCACCGTGCACCTGCAGCAGGTCCAGCACCACCGGCAGGCCCAGTTCGGGGTGGCGCAGCAGTGCTTGGGTACGGGTGAACACCACGCCGGGGTAAGCGTCGCGCATGGTCGCCGAGGCGATCTGGGTATCGGTGCCGGCCTGGAAGAAACGCACCTGCGGCGCATGTTCCTCGCCGCGCTTCCAGTCGCCCTTGAAGTGGCTCTGTTCGTCCACCACCAGGGTGTTGTGGGCCACGGTCTGCTTGGCCCAGCTGCGGTTCTCGGCCAGGTAGATGCCGCCGCGCTTGGCTTCCACGTTGAGGAAGCGCGCCGCGCCGTAGTCGGTCACCACGGCCTTGCCGTTGTCGTAGAACAGCCAGTTGAGCTTGTCGAAGTGGCCGTGGCCCATGCCCTGCATGGTGTCCTTCTGCACCAGTGCCTGGCCGTCCTCGCCGTTCATGCGCAGGATCGCCAGGCCGCCGCGGTCACCGTTGGGGCCATCGCGCAGCAGCATCGGCTTGTAATCGAAGGGTTTGGCCTTGTTGGCCGCCAGCGCCTGCGCCACCTGCAGACCCTCGGGCGAAAGCAGCAGGCGTTTCTGCTGCTGGGCCACCGACAGCAGGTGGTCATCGCCGGTGCGCGCATAGGCGATGCCGATGCCAGCCACCAGTTCCTCGGTGTCGATGCCCTTGTCGAGGATCGCATCGTTGATCGGGAAGAACAGGCCGTCGTAGCTGGTCTGCACCAGCACGTCCACGGCCTTCAGCAGCACACCGTCGCGGCGCGCGAAGATCTTCCGCTGCGGCTCATTGCGTTCGATGGCGTTGGCGAAAAGCAGGAACGGCGCCAGCGCATAGCGCTGGTAATACGGGCCTTCCTCGTAATAGCCATCGGGCGAGAACAGCAGGTCGATCTGCCGCAGGAAGCCGAACTGATCGTCCTTCTGGCTGCCGCGCAGGGATTTCTCCACCAGCTCCGGGTCGCGCAGCACGTAGCCGGTCATGCCGGTGGCGGCCACCGCCCAGGTCGCGTGGTTGTGGATCTGGTCGTAGTTCTTCGGCTCGCTGATCAGGAATTCGGCCATCGGCCGGAACAGCTGCGATTCGATGGTCTGCCGGTCCTGCGCGGACAGCGCGTCGCGGATCGCGTCGTAGCCCTGGATGGCGTTGACCAGCCACACCGAATCATTGAGCACCTGCCAGAATACGCGGCCGGGAATCTGCCCGCGGCCCTCGGGGTGCGGGCCCAGCGTCGGGTAGAGCTTGGCGTACTGCAGCAGCATGTCGCGCGAGTAGTCGACATAGGCCTTGTCACCGGTCAGCCGGTACAGCGTGCCGGCCGCCAGCAGCGCCTGGTAATTGCGCTTGTGCTGTTCGTGGGTGCGGCCGCCGCCCTTGTCCTTGGGCACCGGCACATCGATGCCGACCTTCATCATCTTCTTCAGCGATGCCTCGGTGCGCGCCTGCTCCTTGGCGAACCACGGGTAGCGGCTGCCCTCGCTGGCCATCTGCTGCCACTGCGCAGCGGTCACCAGCACCGGCGCGGTGTCGGCCTGGCGCGCGGCGGCGGCCGGGGCCGCCAGCAGCGGTGCGGCCGGCAGCAGGGCAAACGGGACGGCCAGGGCCAGGGAAACGAACAGCGGCTGCAACCTCATCGATCAACTCCGGTGCTGGTGCGGGACAGGGCAACCTCGCCCACCTTGGGATACCAGTCCACCCCCGTGGCCTCGCGCGCGGTCATCGCCAGCGCCGGATCGGCACCAGTGGCGGGCAGGGCAGGGGTAGGCGTCCACAGGCCGCTGGCGGCCTGCTGCAGGGTCACGCTGCGGCTTTCGACGCCGCTGGGAAACACGGTGCTTGCCTGCGGCGACTGCACGTTGCCGCTGAAAGCGATGCCGGCCAGCGAACTGGCGGCGGTGGGCGGGTTCCTGCTGGTGCGGTTGACGATCAGGTTGGCGCTGAAGCGGCTGTTGCTGGCGGCCACGTCGATGCCCTTGGCAGCGTCATGGCCCACGCCAAAGCTGATCTTCGCCACATCCACGAACGTGTTGCGGCTGATGGTGGCGTTGACCACCGGCGCATAGCCGGACAGCGGCGGATCGGCCTGCGCGTCCATGATTGCCAGCGCCGAGCGGTTGCTGGAACCGGCCAGGCGCTCGAAGTAGTTGTTGCTGACGGTCTGGTCGGCGTTGATGATGCGCACGCCGCCGGTGCCGGCCTTGTCGTCGCCGAGGAAGACATTGTCGAGCACCCGGTTGCCGTTGCCGTGGCGCAGAGTCAGCGCGCCGGCCGAGCGATAGAACACGTTGCCGCGATAGGTGTTGCCACCGGACTTGTTGGAGACGATCTCGGTTTCCCCGTCGCAGCCTTCGAACCAGTTGTTTTCCACGGTGCTGTTGGAATCGCTCAACGAGGTGTCGCTGGTGCCGACGCGGATCGTTTCGCCGCCGTTGACGCCGAGCAGCGGGCGCGGCCCGAACCAGTTGTGGTCGATGCGGTGCTGGTTGTCCAGGCCCTGGGTGGCATCGCGCACCACCACCACGGTGGGGCCGGCATTGGTCTTGCCGCGCAGCTGGCTGTGGTCGAGGCGGTTGTGGCTGCCGTACAGCGACACCCAGTAGTCCTGGTCGCTGTCGTCGGGGTTGGTGTAGTCGTCGATGACCAGGCCGGTCACCCGGCTGTGGCTGGCCACCGCCTTGCTCGATTCGCGGAAGGCCACCACCGCGTCGCCCGGCGTGTAGCCGTTGCGGAACACCAGGTTGGAGACCTGCAGGTAGCTGCCGGCCAGGCGCAGGTCCGAGCGCCCGCTGAGGATCACCTTGCCCGGGGTCTGCGCGCGCAGGGTGATCGGCGCGGCCTCGGTGCCCTGTCCCTTCAGCAGCAGGCGGGTGTCGGTCCAGGTGCCATCGGCCAGCACGATTTCATCGCCAGGCTGCAGGGCGGACGCGGCGGTGGTGAACTCGGCGGCATCGTGGACCATCCAGCTGGCGGCCTGTGCTGGCGAAGTGGTCAGGCAGAATGCCAGACCAGTTGCGAGGAATGATCCAGAAAGCCGGTTGGACGGGCGGTGCGAATGCGATTCGGTGCGCATGAAGTCCTTCCAGGGACGGCCGGGCCGTCGTTTCGGGTGGGTGTGCATACCACTTGCGGGGTCTGTTGTAAGCCAGCTTTCGCGCAAAGTCATGCTGCATGAGCACATTTAATGACGGCCAAGTGGTATGAAGCAAAGGACTTAAGAAAAATACATACCAGTTGGTTGACATTTGTGTGTCGGCGTGTCGAAGCTGCGTCCCACGCCTGCCGTCCAGGCGATCCTTTGGGAGGAGGAAACCATGCGGCAATCTGCCGGAGCTGTACGCACCATCACGCTGTCACCCACACCGCTTGTCGTGGCATTGCTTGCCGCATTGGCCGCCGCTCCGCTGGCGCAGGCGCAGTCCACCACCGGCAGTGCCGGGCAGGACGCCACCACGCTGGACCAGGTGCAGGTCACCGGCATCCGCGAATCGATGCAGAGTTCGATCAACAAGAAGCGCGACGACACAGTCATCGCCGACGTGCTCTCGGCCGACGACATCGGCGACCTGCCGGCGCCGTCGCTGGCCGATGCGATCGAAACCCTGACCGGCGCCGCATCCACGCGCGACAAGACCGGCGCCTCGGAGATTTCCATCCGCGGCCTCGGCGCCTTCCTCAGCAGCACCAATTTCAACGGCCGCGAGATCACCAACGGCAGCGGCGACCGCTCGGTGAACTTCAACATGTTCCCGGCCGAGCTGATCAATACGGTGGCCATCTACAAGACCCAGCGCGCCGACATCATCGAAGGCGGCGTGGCCGGCACCATCGGCCTGGAGACAGTGAAGCCGCTGGAATACGGCAAGCGCTCGGTGCAGTTCGACCTGCGTGGCAGCTGGGCCGAATATGACAAGAAGTACCGCGATGACGACGGCATCGGCTACCGCGGCACCGCCAGCTACATCGACCAGTTCGAGTTCGGCGACGGCCAGAAGCTGGGTGTCTCGCTGGGCTTCCAGCGCCTGGACGGCACCGACCCGGAAGAGAGCATCACCAGCGGTTCCACCTGGTACGCCTGCGATGGCAACCAGAACGTCACCAACGCCAACTGTTCCGAAGTGGGCGCGCAGGCCATCGCCAACGGTGCGCCGTACTACCTGGTGCCGAGCAGCCGCATCTACCGCCTGAAGCAGGAACGCAACGACCGCCAGAGCGAGTTCGCCGCGGTGCAGTGGCGGCCCAACGATGTGGTCGAAGTGAACGTCGACTTCGAGCACACCCAGCGCAACTGGTATGAAAACCGCAGCGACCTGAGCCTGTCCAACGCGCGCCGTGGCATCACCCAGCGCGAGGTGGACGAGGACGGCATCGTCCGCCACCTGCATGGCAGCACCTCGATCGATTCCACCTCCAACCGCTACTGGCGTGGCGAGGAGTACACCGGCGGCGGCCTGAACCTGATCGTGCGCCCCAGCCCGGCCTGGGAACTGTCCACCGATGTGTCCTATTCGCATACCAACCGCCTGGACAGTGAGCGCATGACCCGCCTGCGGGCCAACCAGCGCGACATCAACAACGCCATCGTGCCGGGCATCAGCAGCGGCACCACCGGTTATGTCGACTACGACTGGGACTGGCACGGCGAAGTGCCGAGCGTGGCCCTGGCACCGAACTTCGACGTGCAGAACTGGGATGCATACTCCGGTGCGGCTCGCGTCACCTCCAGCGCGACCGAGAACGACCACAAGATCAAGGCCGGCCGCTTCGACGCCAGCTTCATGCCGGAGTCGGGCTTCTTCACCCGCATCAAGGGCGGCGTGCGCGCAAGCCAGGCCGACTACCGTCTGCGCGACAACACCCTGGTGACCGATTACGACCAGCGCGTTGCGGCTGACAAGGCAAAGATCATCGCCGCCAACCAGGCCTGCCGCGCACCGTTCCCGCAGGACGATTTCATGGATGCCGCCAGCGGCAATACGATTTCGTCCTGGGCCTATTTCGATCCCAACTGCCTGTACCAGTCCTTCCGTGGCAGCCTCGACAGCGGCCTCGATCCGGACTTCCAGGATCCGAACAATGTCGACATCACCGAGAAGACCCGTGCGCTGTACCTGCTGGGCGAGTTCAGCAGCAGCCTGTTCGGCTTGCCGGTGACCGGCAACGTCGGCCTGCGCTGGGTCAAGACCGACGTGCGTTCGGAGGGCGTGCGCACCGACCTGCAGATCGAGGACAACGGCGATGGCACGATCCGCCTGCAGCCAACCGGCAACTACACCACCCAGGTGTTCAAGGCCGGCAATGACAAGCTGCTGCCCAGCCTGAACGCGGCCTTCGAACTGCGGCCGGACGTGCTGCTGCGCGTCGGCGCCTACCGCGCGATGTCGCGCCCGGACATTTCGGCACTCGGCGCCGGCCGCACCATCAATGTCAGCAGCGATGCCACCTACGGCAACCTGGCCGACGCGCTGGACGACATCAGCGCCAGCGGCAACCCGGCCGCGCAGCCGCTGATGTCCTGGAACGGCGACCTGTCGCTGGAGTGGTACCCGAACCCGGACACCCTGCTGGCCGGCGCGGTGTACTGGAAGCAGTTCAACGGCGGCACCGCCACCGCGCTGGTGCCGGAGACCTACACCATCAACGGGCAGACCGTGACCGTGCCGGTGCGCCAGCAGGTGACCACCGACGAGGACAGCACCCTGACCGGCCTGGAGCTGAGCGTCACCCATCGCCTGTCCTACCTGCCCAAGCCGTTCGATGGGCTGGGCTTCAAGGTCAGCTACAACTACGCCGACGCCGACTACCAGACCCAGGATTCGCGACTGGGCGAGCAGCTGGCCGCCGATGGCACCGTCATCCCGGCCATCGTGCCGCCGGCCGGTCTCAGCGGTTTCTCGCGGCACGTGCTGTCCGGTTCGATCTACTGGGACGTGGGCCGCTTCAACATCCAGGCCATCGGCAAGTTCCGCTCGCACTATTACCAGGACTTCACCGGCAACACCGCGCAGCAGAACCGCTACTACGATGACAACACCAGCGTCGACCTGCGCATGCGCTACAAGGTGAACAAGCAGCTGTCGCTGTCGCTGGAGCTGATGAACCTGACCAACGAACCGCGCGTGGCGTACCAGCCGCTTTACGGCAATTTCCGTGAAGTGGTGACCTACGGGCGGCGTGCGTATTTCGGTGTACGATACAAGTTCTGAACAGGGCGGCGCGGCCAGTGGTCGCGCCGTCGCTCCATCCGGACCCGCACCGCGCACGGTGGCCCGGGTCGGGCCCGGAGGGAACCGCCAAGGGTCAGCCGCATGTCCGCCAACCGCCTCTACCAGACCATCGCCGCCAAGCTCCGCAAGCTGATCGAGGACGGCGAATTTCCGCCGGGCTCGCGCCTGCCGGGTGAGCGTGAGCTGGCTGAACGCTTTGGCGTCAGCCGGGTAACCGTGCGTGAAGCCGAGATCGCCCTGGAAGCCCAGGGTTGGATCGCCATCCGCATCGGCTCGGGCGTGTACGTCAAGCCACGTCCGGCGCAGGCCTCCGGTGGCCTGCCCGATGTCAGCGCCTTCGATCTGACCGCCGCCCGTGCGGTGTTCGAGGCCGAGGCCGCAGCGCTGGCGGCCAGCAACATCGACGACGCCGGTATCGCCGAATTGCAGGTGCTGGCCCAGGCCCTGTGCCGCCGCGACCTGACCGATGAGGAGGCCGGCGACTTCGACCGCCGCTTCCACCTGACCATCGCCCGCCTGTCCGGCAACCCGGTGGTGGAGTACTTCATCCAGCAGATCTGGCGCATGCGCAGCGATCTGCCGCGGGTGGCCGAGGTCTACGCGCGGGTCTGCCACGACGACGGTGCCAGCCGCGCCGGCGAGCACATGGCGATCTTCGAAGCGCTGCGCAGCCGTGACCCGGTGGCCGCGCGCAATGCCATGCGCCATCACTTCCAGCGCCTGTTCGAGGCGATGCTGGAAGCGACCGAAAGCCAGGCCCTGGAAGAAATCCGCCGCCGTACCCAGCAGGACCGCGAGCGCTTCCTGGCTACGACCCGGATCTGAGCCGTACCGCCGCTGGCTGCGCTGCCGCACTGCAGCAGGGTGCGCGCGCTATGCTGCGGGCTGGACGTCTGAGATAAGGAAAGCGTGATGTTCCCGACCGTGTTTTTCACCCTGGTGCTGGCCGTGGTGGCCGTCATCATCCTGTTCAAGGCCGTGCGCATGGTGCCGCAGGGTTACGAATGGACCGTCGAGCGCTTCGGCCGCTACACCCACACCATGTCGCCGGGCCTGCATTTCCTCATCCCCATCGTGTACGGGGTGGGGCGCAAGGTGAACATGATGGAACAGGTGCTGGACGTGCCGGGCCAGGAAGTGATCACCAAGGACAACGCCGCGGTGCGCGTCGATGGCGTGGTGTTCTTCCAGGTGCTGGACGCGGCCAAGGCCGCCTACGAGGTGGCGGTGCTGGAAGTGGCGATGATCGCCCTGGTGCAGACCAACATCCGTACCGTCATCGGCTCGATGGACCTGGATGAATCGCTCAGTCAGCGCGAGGTCATCAACGCCAAGCTGCTGAGCGTGGTCGACCATGCCACCAACCCGTGGGGCGTGAAGGTCAACCGCATCGAGATCCGCGACATCCAGCCGCCGCGCGACCTGCTCGATGCGATGGCGCGGCAGATGAAGGCCGAGCGCGAGAAGCGCGCGCAGATCCTGGAAGCGGAAGGTTCGCGGCAGTCGGAGATCCTGCGCGCCGAAGGTGAGAAGCAGGCCACCGTGCTGGAAGCCGAAGGCCGCCGCGAAGCCGCCTTCCGCGACGCCGAGGCCCGCGAACGCCTGGCCGAGGCCGAGGCGAAGGCGACCCAGGTGGTTTCGGCGGCGATTGCCGAGGGTGACGTGCAGGCAATCAACTACTTCGTTGCACAGAAGTACGTCGAGGCGTTCAAGGAGCTGGCCAGCTCGCCGAACCAGAAGCTGGTGCTGATGCCGATGGAAGCCAGCGGCGTCATCGGCTCCATCGCCGGCGTGGCTGAACTGGCCAAGCAGGCCCTGGCCAACCAGGAATCCAAGCCGGCCCGCAAGGGGCCGCCGCCGTTCGGAGGCTGACATGCGCTGGGAAGTCGTCGCGTGGGGCGCGCTGGCCTTGCTGCTGTTTGCCGCTGAGGCGCTGGCGCCGGGCGCGTTCATGCTGTGGATCGGCATCGGTGCCGCTGCGGTGTTCGTGCTGGTTGCGGTGTTCGCCGATATTCCGCTGCTGTGGCAGGTGGTCGCGTTCGTGGTGCTGAGCGTGCTGTCGATCCAGTGCTACCGGCGCTGGGGCAGGCCGCATGCGCGGGCCAGCGACCAGCCGCTGCTGAACCGCCGCGCCGAGCAGCTGGTCGGCCGGGTGGTGGCGTTGCCGCAGGCGATCATCGACGGGCAGGGCAGGGTCAGCATCGATGATGCGTCGTGGCAGGTGAGCGGGCCGGATCTGCCGGCGGGCGCGCGGGTGAGGGTGGTGGCGGTGCAGGGCAGCGTGCTGCTGGTCGAGTCTGCCGCGTAGGGTTTCCAGCCAACGGCGCAGCCCCTCGTGGGGTGGTCGCGGGTGATTCATGTGTTTGGGTCGGGCGGGTTGGGTTCGCGGGGGACGCCGTGAATCCATCCCTGGAGGCTTGGCCGCCGCATCCATGCGGCGGACACCCCCGCGAACCCAACCCGCCCGACCCCCGACAGTTTCGTGCGCGTCCAGCCCACGGAAAAGAAAAAAGAGCAGAAGCAGAAGCCGGTCGCTGCGCTCGCGGGGTCGGATCCCTTTCCGCAGGAAAGGGCTCCGACCCCTCTCTATATATGTATCGACATCCACATCTGCTCTTGCTCTTGCTCCTGCTCTGCTCTGGCACTTGCCATCCGTCACCGGGAAATCCAGAAGGGCGGGGCGGTGTGGGTTGGCAGGACCGTTGGCGCCATGGATGGCGCCATCGAGCCCCCATGGACGGGTTTACGGCGTGTCCTGCCAGCCCACACCGCCCCGCCCAACCCGAAATAGCCCAGAGCCTGAGTGCTCTGGCTCTGCGCTCTGGCTTGTAGAAAGCGGCGCCGGCCGCAGGCCGGCCAAAACCCCCCGCTGCGCTGCGGCACGCCTGCCGCCGACCGATCTGGGATAATGCGCGCTCTTGTTTATCCTGCTGCCGGACCGGTCATGACCCAGAAGACGCTGCTCAACGATACCCACCGCGCCCTCGGCGCCAAGATGGTCGATTTCGGGGGTTGGGACATGCCCATCCACTACGGCTCGCAGCTGGACGAACACCATCTGGTGCGTCGCGAAGCCGGCGTCTTCGACGTCAGCCACATGACCGTGGTCGACCTGCGCGGCGAGCAGGTCAAGCCGTTCCTGCGCCGCCTGCTGGCCAACTCCGTGGACAAGCTGAAGGTGCCGGGCAAGGCGCTGTACTCGTGCATGCTGAATCCGCGCGGTGGCGTCATCGACGACCTGATCGTCTACTACCTGGCCGATGACTTCTTCCGCATGGTCGTCAACGCCTCCACCCGCGAGAAGGACCTGGCCTGGCTGCGCGAACAGGCGGCACCGTTCGGCGTCAGCGTCGAGCAGCGCCCGGACCTGGCCATCCTCGCCGTGCAGGGTCCGCAGGCACGCGACATCGTCGTCGGCCTGGTTGGCGGCGCCGACCGCGACGCGCTGGCCAAGCTCGGTCGTTTCGCCGCCCTGCAGGTCAAGGCGGATGACGGCGTCGAACTGTTCGTCGCCCGCACCGGCTACACCGGCGAAGACGGCTTTGAAATCCTGCTGCCGCAGGAGGCCGTGGTCGCCTTCTGGAACCGCCTGCTGGCGGCGGGCGTGAAGCCGGCGGGCCTCGGTGCGCGCGACACCCTGCGCCTGGAAGCCGGCATGAACCTGTATGGCCAGGACATGGACGAAGCGATCAGCCCCTACGAAGCAGCGCTGGCCTGGACCGTGTCGCTGGACGAAGGCCGCGAGTTCATCGGCCGCGACGTGCTGGAGGCGCAGAAGGCCGCCGGCAACGCACGGCAGATGATCGGCCTGGTGATGGACGAGAAGGGCGTGCTGCGCCACGGCCAGGCGGTGACCACCGCCGGTGGTCAGGGCGAGATCCTGTCGGGCACCTTCTCGCCGACCCTGGCCAAGGGCATCGCCTTCGCCCGCGTGCCGGCTGGCGAACTCGGCCAGGTCACCGTCGATATCCGCGGCCGGCAGGTGCCGGTGCGCGTGGTCAAGTTCCCGTTCGTCCGCGAAGGCCAGGCCCAGCCCGGCGTGCTGGCCGACGCCTGATACGAACGTGCCGGTCGTCACTGACAGCAGTGGCGGCCGGTTGGTTACACTAGCCCCGATTTTTCCACCCCATGCAAAACCTGGAGCAGTTCCCATGAGCGAGATCCCCGGCGACCTCAAGTTCCTCAAGTCCCACGAGTGGGCCCGCGTCGAAGGCAACGGCCGTGTCACCGTCGGCATTTCCGACCATGCCCAGGGCCTGCTGGGTGACCTGGTCTACGTCGAGCTGCCCGAAGTCGGTGCCGATGCCAAGGCCGGCGAGCAGATTGCCGTTGTCGAGTCGGTCAAGGCCGCCTCGGACGTCTACAGCCCGATCAGCGGCAAGGTCGTCGAGGTCAACTCGGCGCTGTCGGACAAGCCGGAAACCATCAACGAAGATGCCTACGGCGAAGGCTGGATGTTCGTGGTCGAAGTGAGCAACAGCGACGAACTCAACGAGCTGCTGGATCCGGACGCTTACGCCGAAGCCCTGGAAAACGACGACCACTGAGTCCTCGCTTTCGGGTTCCAGAGCGGCCACCTTCGGGTGGCCGTTTTCGTTCCGGCGCGCGTAACCGACTCATGCCATCGGGTTTGCAGCGCACCTGCGTCGTGGCATCAGGTGGCACCGGGCGGCGCGATCAGGCGTGCGCAGTTTTGCGCAAATCCGCGTTTCCACCCCGCGATGGCGCGTTCGGATGTGAAAACTTTTACCCCCCGTTGCAGACCCGTTGTGGTGCGACGGACGCGGACGTTGATGCATGTCGAACGACGACGTGCGCGACGCGGCATCAGATGTCGTCAATCAACGCAGAGTGCTTATTTCAAGCGCTTTTCATTCAGTGCATGCGCTCAGGCGTTGATGCACACGGTGTTGCGGGTGTGCGGTGCGGGGCCAGGTGGACGTCGTGCGGCGGCACTGCCGGAGGCGCTCGGCGGGCGGCGGATGTGAAATTTTTTCGCGGGGGTTGTTGACAGTAAAAAAAACCGTGATTAGGTTTCGCCTCAGCAGACCTTGCCTGCCAAACCGAGTGCGCAGAATCAATCGTCCGATGCGAAGCAGCCCCTTCAAGACCACCGCGATCCTGATGACGGTGGACAGGGCCCCGCTTCCCCCGGAGAAATGCAAGGCATCTCCCGTTCCGATGCCCGCTCCGCCGATCGAGGCGGGCATTGCCGCATCCGTAACGGCGCGCCTGACGCGCCGGCGGTCCCCGCACGCAGCACCCGCGGGTTTGATCCACCTGGGCGTTTCAACTCCCTATCACTGACGAGGAGCCATCCCATGGCAACCAAGAAAGCTGCGAAGAAAAAGCCCGCCGCCAAGAAAGCGGTGAAGAAGGTCGCTAAGAAGGCCGCTGCCAAGAAGGCAGTGAAGAAGGTCGCGAAGAAGGCGACCGCCAAGAAGGCCGTGAAGAAGGTCGCCAAGAAGACCACTGCGAAGAAGGCAGTGAAGAAGGCGGCGAAGAAGGTAGCCAAGAAGCCGGCGAAGAAGACCGCGAAGAAGGCCGTCAAGAAGGTAGCCAAGAAGGTCGCCAAGAAGACCACTGCGAAGAAGGCAGTGAAGAAGGCGGCGAAGAAGGTTGCCAAGAAGCCGGCAAAGAAGACCGCGAAGAAGGCCGTAAAGAAGGTCGCCAAGAAGGCAGTGAAGAAGACTGCCAGGAAGGCCACTGCGAAGAAGGCCACCAAGAAGGCTGCCCCGAAGAAGGCTGCCAAGAAGGTTGCCAAGCGCAAGCCGGCCGCCCGCAAGAAGAAGGCCGCTCCGGTCGCTCTGCCGGCAACCCCGGCGCCGCTGATCTAAGTACTTCCCGATAGCCGTACCCTGAAACCCCCTTCCCTGGCTGCCCAGCGGGGAGGGGGTTTTTTTATGGGCGACGGTGGACCGGACTGTAGAGTCGAGCTTGCTCGACTGCTTCACCGCCCCTGTAGAGTCGAGCTTGCTCGACTGATTTTCCGGCAGTCGAGCAAGCTCGACTCTACAGGCGCGGCACCGGCGGGAACCGCTCCACCAGGAAATCCAGGAAGCTGCGCAGGCGGGTGGAACGGTAGCGATCGTGCGCGTACACCACGTGCATCGGCCGACCGGCCTGGCCGTGCTGCGGGAAAAGCTGCACCAGCCGCCCGGCGGCCACGTCCGCGGCCAGCAGCAGGGTCGACTGCAGCACGATGCCCAGCCCATGCAGCGCCGCCGCACGCAGCGCCTCGCCGTTGTTGATCTGCAGGCGCGCAGCGGCGATACGCTCGAGGCCGCCAGCCTCGTCCTGCAGCCACTGCGCCAGCGCGCGGGGTTCGAACGACAGGCACTGGTGCGACGCCAGTTCGGCGAGCGTACGCGGTGTGCCGTGGCGGGCGAGGTAAGCCGGCGCGGCACACATCATCAGGCGGTAGGGTGTCAGTGGGCGTGCCACCAGCGCATCGCTGTCGGCCAGGCTGCCGATGCGCAGCGCGGCTTCGAAGCCTTCCTCGGCCAGGTCGACCACGCGGTCGCTCAGGCTCGCCTCCACCCGCACCTGCGGATGGCGCTGCATGTACTCGGCCAGGGCCGGCACCAGCGCGTGCGTGCCGAAGATCATCGGTGCGCTGATGCGCAGCGTGCCGGCCGGCGCCATCTGCTGGTGGGCGGCCTGCGCATCGGTCTCTTCCACCAGCCGCAGGATGTCCCGGCAGCGGGCGTAGTAGTCCTCGCCGAACGGCGTCATGTGCTGGCGGCGCGTGGTGCGGCTCAGCAGCTGCATGCCCAGGCGTGCTTCCAGTGCACGCAGGTGCTTGCCGGCCATCGTCGCCGAGATGTCCATCGCCGCAGCCGCAGCGCTGAGGCTGCCCTTGTCCACGATCAGCACGTAGACCTGCATGCTCTCGAGCAGGTTCATCTGACACTCCGGGTTTTGAATGCTGAAACCTGCGCGGAGTTTATCAATCAGGGGTGATCAAAGAGCATGCGCTGCAAGGGCCGGATGTGCCGGCCACGCATGACGGAGAACACCATGGATCTGAGTCTTGAAGGACGTACCGCACTGGTGACCGGCGCGGGCAGCGGCATTGGCGCGGCGGTTGCGCGGCAGCTGGCGACGCTCGGCGTACGCATCGCGATCAGCGCGCGAAGATTGCAGCCGCTGCAGTCGCTGGCGGCGGAGATCGCAGCCAGCGGTGCAGCCGCGCCGCTGATCCTGCCGGCTGACCTCACCGACGCTGCGCAGCTGGCGCGCATCGCCGCCGGGGCGCAGGACGCGCTGCAGCGCGTGGACATCCTGGTCAATGCCGCGGGTGGCTCGCGGCCGACGTCTGTCGACGCCGCCGATGACGTATGGGAGGAAGCGATGGCGCTGAACTTCTCCGCCGCGCGTCGGCTGACCCAGGCGCTGTTGCCCGGCATGCAGGCGCAGGGCTGGGGTCGGGTGATCAACTTCAGCGGCTCGATGGAGCCGCGTGCGGTGAATGCCGCCACGGCGGGGAAGGCCGCGCTGCACCTGTGGAGCAAGGGCCTGTCATCGGAGGTGGCGGCGCAGGGCGTGACGGTCAACACGATCGCGCCGGGGCGGATCAACAGCGCGCAGATCCTCGACCGCCTGCATCCCACCGAGGAAAGCCGACGCGCCTTCATCGACCGCAACATTCCGATCGGGCGCTTCGGCGAACCGGCGGAGGTCGCGCCGCTGGTGGCGTTCCTGGCGTCGCCGCTGGCGGGCTACATCACCGGCGCGGTGATCCCGGTGGACGGCGGCATGCACTACTTCGCGCACTGACCGTGCGTCTGCTTCACCGCTCTTGTGGAGTCGAGCCATGCTCGACTGCTTCACGGGTAGTGGAGCATGGCTCGACTCTACAAGGCGCAACCGCGCTCAGCGCGGCGAGGCCACCGCGCGGTTGCCCGAGGCACCCTTGCCCTTGCGCTTGTCCTGCTGTGCTGGCGTTGCGCCTTCGGCCATCAGGCTGTCGCTGCCGAAATCGGTATCCACGTCCAGCCAGCGCTGCGCCGGCAGGCCCAGCGCGGAATCGAGCACGGTCGGCAGCAGGCCGCTGGGCAGGCCGCTTTCGCCGTTCCAGAGGATGGCGATGCCCAGATCACGTTCGGGCACCAGTGCGACCAGGCCGCGGTAGCCCTGCACCGCACCGGCATGGAAGACCACGTCGTGGCCGGCGTAATCGAACGTGCGCCAGCCCAGCGCATAACCGGCCGAGTGCAGGCGCTCGCGGCGCCAGCCCGAACGCATCTCGCCCGGGGTGTTGATCAGGCTCGAATGCAGGGTGGCCAGCAGCGGTGCCGGCAGCACGTCGGGGCGGTGGCCGGTGTGGGCCAGCAGCCACTGCGCCATGTCGCTGGCGCTGGCGTTGACGCCGGCGGCCGGGGCGACGCGGTAGTAGGTCGGCTTCGGCGTCAGCGACACCCAGCCGTTGCGGCTGCGCACGTGCGGACGCGCCCAGCGCGAGCTGGCCTGGATGCCGGCCAGGCCGAGGCTGGCATCGTTCATGCCCAGCGGCTTGAAGATGCGGCGCTCGACCGATTGTTCGTAGAAGCTGCCCGAGGCGGCGTAGACCACATCGCCGATCAGGCTGAAGGCCACGTTCTGGTAAGCGTAGCAGTCGCCTGGCAGGCACTTGAGGCTGGTGTTGGCCAGCTTCTGGGTCAGCGAGTAGTACTCGGCATTGCCTTCGATGTCGCGGTCGTAGGCGTTGTAGGGCAGGCCGACGCGGTGGCTGAGCACATCGGCCACGGTGAGGCGGTCAGTGGCCTCGGGCGAGTTGAGGCGGAAGCCTGGCACGTAGTCGGTCACCTTGCTGTCCCAGCGCAGCGTACCGTCGTTGACCAGCAGCCCAGCCATCGTGCCGGCGAAGGCCTTGGACAGCGAGGCCAGCCGGAACACGGTGTGTGCATCGACCGGCTGCGGATTGTTGACGTCGGTGACGCCGTAGCCGCGAGCGCTGAGGACGCGGCCGCCCTGCACGATGGCCACGGCCATGCCTGGCACGCGCTCGCCGTAGGTGAGCTGCTGCGCCATCGATTCGATATGGGCGACGTTGAAGCCGGCGGCAGGCAGCTGTACCTGCGGCACCAGACCGGTGCGGTAGGCCGCCGGCTGGGTATGGGCGACCGCCGGGCCTGCGGCAGCTTCGATGTTGGTCGGCATCGGCGGCAGGGCCGGCGGTGTCTGCGCGGTGGTGGACAAGGCAACGGGCATCAACAGGCCCAGCAAACCGGTGGCCGCCGTCCGGACCGGACGACGCAGGTTGTTTTTCTTCATCGGTGAGACCCGTGCGCGACAGCTGTCTGTGATTCTAGCGCCGCTTTTCGCCTATGCACAAACAAAGCGAAGATGAATGCGCATCTGATTGAAAAAGTTGGATTTTTGACGCTCGGCGACGGGGTCTGGACGCGCCCGCAGATGGCCTCCGCATGAGCCCGCCTGCGGGCATCGCGCACGGCGTGCTGGCGATGTTGCAGTGCATTGTCTAACGTACGCGCTTCACCGCCCCCGGAGCCCGTCATGCCGCCATCCAACTGCCGCGTCCCGGCCGGGGCCACCGCGTGAGCGCGGCCACGGGCAAAGGGCCGCTGCGCGGGCTGGTTGCTGCGCTGCGCGAATCGCCGGCGCTGTGGTGGTCGTTCCTGTACTTCTTCTGCCTGCTCAGCGGCTATTACGTGCTGCGCCCGGTGCGCGAGGCGATGGCCGCTTCGTCCGATCTGGAGACGGTGTTCCCGCCGCTGCTGATCGGCTGGTTCGCCAGCCATGGCATCGCCCTGAAGGACTTCGTCCTGCAGTTCCTGTTCACCTGTGTGTTCCTGATCATGCTGGTGCTGCAGCCGGTCTACGGCTGGCTGGTCAGCCGCTTCCCGCGGCGGGTGTTCCTGCCGGTGGTGTATGGCTTCTTCATCGTCACCCTGCTGGGCTTCTACGCGCTGTTCGACAGCGGCGTGCCGGGGCGGGGCATGGCCTTCTTCCTGTGGGTGATGGTCTTCAACCTGTTCGCGGTGGCGGTGTTCTGGAGCTTCATGGCCGATGTCTTCAGCAACGTGCAGGCACGCGCGTACTACGGCTACATCGGCGCGGCCGGCACCGTCGGTGCGTTCCTGGGGCCGATCATCACCAGCGCGCTGGTGCAGCGCGTGGGCATCGCCAACCTGATGCTGGTCTCGGCCGGCTTCCTGGTGGTGTGCCTGTTCTGCATCTGGCGGCTGCGGCACTGGGCGGTGCTGCGCGAGCGCGAGCAGCAGCTGGTGTCCGGTGAAAAGCCGATGGGCGGCAGCGTGCTCGACGGCCTGAAGCTGATCGTGCGCGAGCCGCTGCTGCGCTGGCTGGCGATCCTGGTGGTGTTCGGCGTGGGCGTGGGCACGCTGCTGTACAACCAGCAGGCCAGCATCGTGCGAGCCGCCTTCAGCGATCCGGCCGCCAGCACCGCGTTCTTCTCGCGCATCGATCTGGCGGTGAACGCGCTGACCCTGCTGCTGCAGCTCAGCCTGACCCGCTGGCTGCTGTCGCGCCACGGCATCGCGCCGGCGCTGCTGATTCCCGCCTTCGCCATCCTGCTCGGCTTCTCGGTACTGGCCGCGTCGCCGCTGCCGATGATGGTGGCGGTGGTGCAGGTGCTGACCCGGGCCAGCGAGTTTTCGCTGTTCAAGCCGGCCCGCGAGACCATCTATACCCGCGTGGACCGCCAGTGGCGCTACAAGGCCGGCGCGGCCATCGACACCGTGGTCTACCGCGGCGCCGACCTGAGCTTCACCTGGGTGCACAAGGCGCTGTCCCTGTTCGGCTCGCATGTAGTGTTCGCAGGCGGCATGCTGGTGGCCGCGTGCATGACGGCGGCGGCGTTCGGCGTGCTGCGCGAAGAGAAGAAGCTGCCGCGCGACCGCTGAGTCGCGCGGGGTCGGGGCCCTCTCCCATGGAGAGGGCGCCGACCCCATCAACCCGTCAACCTGACCAAGGAAACTCTGCATGTACTGGATCGCACTCGCCCTGACCCTGCTGGTCGCACTGCTGCACGTCTACTTCCTGGTGCTGGAGATGTTCCTGTGGACCCGCCCGCTGGGCCTGAAGACGTTCCGCAATACGCCGGAGAAGGCCGAGATCACCCGCGTGCTGGCGGCCAACCAGGGCCTGTACAACGGCTTCCTGGCCGCCGGCCTGTTCTGGGGCCTGTTCGACCACCTGCCGATGCTGGTGAACTTCTCGCTGGGCTGCGTGATCGTGGCCGGCTGCTACGGTGCGTGGAGCGTGAACAAGCGGATCTTCTTCATCCAGGCGGTGCCAGCGCTGCTGGCGGCGGTGGCCTGGTGGTTCGTGCCGGCCTGATTGCCTGATGGCGCTGCGCGCATCCACCCATGGGGTGGCTCTACTGCGGTAGTAGTGCCACGCCATGCGTGGCTCCGCAACCTGCAAACAAAAACGGCGGGCCGAGGCCCGCCGTTTTCATGTCCGCGTATCCCAGGCGATCACGCGGCCTGCGAATGCGGGTCCTTGTGCTGGCGGTCGTAGTAGCTGGCTGCGCGCAGTTCGTGGGTGTCGAAGTCGTCCACGGTGATGGTGTCCAGGGTCAGCGTGCGCAGTTCTTCCAGCAGGCTGCGTTCGTCCTGGGTGATCACACCTTCGGCCACGGCCTCGTCCAGCTGCGCCTTGAAGTCCAGCGCCTCGATGCCCTTGCTCTTCAGCGCCTTCAGGAACTTGCGCTCCACCGGCTCGGCCATGATCGCCTTGCTCAGGTAGCTGTTGATGCGGCCACCCGGGTTGTTCTCGCACGGGGTCAGGAAGACGCCACTGGCCAGGCGGTCGCGGGCTTCGTTCGGGGCCATCAGCAGGGCGGCCACGCGGCGGCTCAGGCGGTCGCCCGGGGCTTCGGCACGACGGCCCAGCGGGAAGATCAGTGCCCACATCAGCCAGCCGATCGGACGGATCGGGAAGTTGCGCAGGGCCGCCGACAGCGACTCTTCGATCTTGTGCACGCTGTCATGGAAGGCCCAGGCCAGCAGCGGCTGGTCGGCCTGCGGTGCGCCTTCGTCGTGGTAGCGCTTGAGCATGGCGCTGGTCATGTAGACATGGCTCAGCACGTCGCCCAGGCGGCCGGACAGCGATTCCTTGAACTTCAGCTTGCCGCCGAGGGTCATCATCGAGATGTCGGCCATCAGCGCCAGGTTGGCCGAGTAGCGGTCCAGCTTGCGGAAGTAACGGCGGGTGTAGGCGTCGCCCGGGGCGGCACCGAAGCGCGCGCCGGTCAGGCCGAACCAGAACGAACGCACGGCATTGGAGATGCCGTAGCGGATGTGGCCGAACAGGCTGCGGTCGAAGTCCTGCAGGCCGGCACGGGTGTCCGGATCCTGCGCGGCCTTCATTTCCTTCAGCACCCACGGGTGGCAGAGGATCGCACCCTGGCCGAAGATCAGCAGGCTGCGGGTCATGATGTTGGCGCCTTCCACGGTGATCGCGATCGGCGCGGCCTGCCAGCTGCGGCCGGCGAAGTTGCGCGGCCCGAGGATGATGCCCTTGCCGCCGATGACGTCCATCATGTCCGAGATCACTTCACGGCTCATGCTGGTGCAGTGGTACTTGGCGATGGCCGAGGGCACCGACGGCACGTCGCCACGGTCGACCGCAGCCGCAGTGGCCTGCGACAGCGCGCTGATCTTGTAGGCCTTGCCGCCGATGCGGGCCAGCGCTTCTTCCACGCCCTCGAAGCGGCCGACCGACAGGCCGAACTGCTTGCGGATGCGCGCGTAGGCACCGGTGACGGCTGCGCCGGCCTTGGCACCGCCACTGGCGGTGGAGGGCAGGGTGATCGAGCGGCCCACGGCCAGGCACTCGTTGAGCATGTTCCAGCCCTTGCCGGCCATTGCCGCGCCACCGATCAGCTGGGTCAGCGGGATGAACACATCCTTGCCCTTGATCGGACCGTTCTGGAAGGTCGAGTTCAGCGGGAAGTGGCGACGGCCGATTTCCACGCCGGCGGTGTCGCGCGGCAGCAGGCCCAGAGTGATGCCGATGTCGCGGGTCTCACCGATCAGGCCATCGGGGTCGTACATGCGGAAGGCCAGGCCGATCAGCGAGGCGACCGGGGCCAGGGTGATGTAGCGCTTGTCGAAGGTCAGCTTGACGCCGAGCACCTGCTCGCCGTTCCACTCGCCCTTGCAGACGATGCCGTAGTCAGGGATGGAGGTGGCGTCCGAACCGGCGAACGGACCGGTCAGGCCGAAGCAGGGCACTTCGCGGCCATCGGCCAGGCGCGGCAGGTACTGGTCCTTCTGTTCCTGGGTGCCGTAATGCACCAGCAGTTCACCCGGGCCCAGCGAGTTCGGCACGCCCACGGTGGAGCTGACCACCGAGGACACCGAGGCCAGCTTCTGGATGACCTTGTGGTGGGCCAGCGCGGAGAAGCCCAGGCCGCCGTACTCCTTCGGAATGATCATGCCGAAGAACTTGTTCTTCTTGATGAAGGCCCACAGTTCCGGCGGCAGGTCGGCATGGACGTGGGTGATTTCCCAGTCGTTGACCATGCTGCACAGTTCTTCGACCGGGCCATCCAGGAAGGCCTGCTCTTCAGCGGTCAGCTGCGGTTTGGGGTAGTTCAGCAGGATGTTCCAGTCCGGGTCGCCGGTGAACAGCTCGCCTTCGAAACCGACCGAGCCGGTTTCCAGGGCAATGCGCTCGGTCTGCGACAGCGGCGGCAGCACCTTGCGGAACACCTTCATCATCGGGCCGGTCAGCAGCGGCTTGCGGATGAACGGCAGCAGCAGCGGCACGGCGATCACCGCCAGCACGGCGGCAGCGACGATCGTGGCGGTCTGGTTGACGTAGGGCACGAACCAGCAGACGGCCAGCAGGGCCAGGCTGATCAGCGTCCAGGTCAGAAGGCGCATGCGGTGGTAGGCGACGAACGCGCCTGCCAGCAGCAGGGCGAGGAAGGGAAGAACGATGCTCATGAGCGTGCTCCGGTGACGTGCTCGTTTATGGCGGACGAAGCTGCAGCATCCGCTGCGGGCAACACGTCCAGATAGTCCAACACAGTAGCGGTAAAGGCGTCGTTGTCATCACCGGCGACCATGTGCGTGGCCTGCGGTAACTGTACGTGGCGCGCGTGCGGCGCCAATGCCAGGAATTCGGCCACGGTCTGCGGCGTGACCAGGTCGCTGCGGCCCCCGCTGACCAGCAGCAGCGGGCACTTCACCTGGCGCGCGGCCTCGGCCAGCGCGTCCTGGTGCTGTTCGCTGTCGCGGGCCAGCTCGGCCACCAGGCGTGGATCCCAGTGCCAGCGCCAACGGCCGTGGCCGTCCTCGCGCAGCAGCGCCCGCAGCGACTGTTCGGATTTGCGCGGGCGGTGCGGCAGGTAGGCGGAGATCACGTCGGCGGCCTGGGCCAGCGAGGCGAAGCCATCGGGATGGGCGGTCATGAAGGCGAGGATGCGCTCCACACCAGCGGTATCCCAGCGCGGGGTGATGTCCACCAGCACCATCGCCGAGAACAGGCCCGGCCAGCGCGATTCGGCGAGCAGGCCGAACAGGCCGCCCATCGAGGCTGCCACCAGCACCGGTGGCCGCGGCTGCTCGCCGGCCAGCACGATCAGGTCGTCGGCAAACTGTTCACCGTGGTAGGGCAGGTCGGCGGCGTTCCAGTCCGAATCGCCGTGGCCGCGCGCATCGTAGGCCAGCGTCTGCAGGCCGGCGGCGGACAGCGCCCGCGCGGTGGCATTCCACGCATGCCGGGTCTGGCCGAAGCCATGGGCGAACAGCACGCGGCCGCGGCGACCGTGATCGCTGGCCGTCGCCGCCAAGCGGGCGCCATGGGCTGCCTCCAGATGCAGGTCGCGGAACGCAGCGGGAGTAGGGGACGTAACCATACTCGTTAGTATGGAGTGCCGGTGAAGGAAGTCAATACCATGCAGTATGGTGCGCTGCAGAAGGCCTCATCGCCCGCCCCGCGACGGTTTCGACCGCAACGGCGTACTGCAACGAACCCCGCCGTATGGTTAAATCACTCCATGAATCAACCTGACGCTTCTGCCGGCGAACCGCGTGCCGGCCGCAACAGCCGCCTCAGTGCCGAAGACTGGGCACAGGCGGCCCTCGATCTGATCGCTGAACAAGGTGTGGGCGCCGTCGCGGTGGAGCCGCTGGCACGCCGCCTTGGGGTGACCAAGGGCAGCTTCTACTGGCATTTCCCCTCCCGCGACGCGCTGCTGCAGGCGGCCCTGGAGCGCTGGGAACTGTTCGAGCAGGAGCAGGTCTTCGGCAGCCTGGAAGACGTACCCGATCCGCGCGCGCGGCTGCGCCAGCTGTTCCAGATGGTGGCGCACGAAGTGCAGCCGCACATCATCTACAGCGAGCTGCTGAAGGCGCTGGACCACCCCATGGTGCGGCCGGTGATCGACCGGGTCTCGCAGCGGCGCCTGGACTACCTGGTGGCTTCGTTCCGCCAGGCCGGGCTGAGTTCGACCGATGCGCGCCATCGTGCACGTTTGGCTTACGCGGCCTACGTCGGCTTCCTGCAGCTGTCGCTGCAGCTGCAGCAGCCCAAGCAGGCGCGTGAGGATTTCGAGGCCTACGTCGAGCACCTGATCGAGACGTTGATTCCGAACGGTTGATCGATGCCGCCGGGCATGCAGGAAGCCGCAGGGTGCTGCGGCTTTTTTGATGGGTGATTTCCCCAGCGTGCGGGGGGAAAAGACCCAAAAAAAAGCCCGCCGGTGAGGCGGGCCATGCGCTGCCGCAGACGCAGGTCTGCGGGCGGCCGGGTATCAATTGACCTTCTTCGGAACCTGCTGCATGCGGGTGACGTCATCCTGTGCAGTGTTCTTCTGCCGGCGGCGTTCGGCCACGGTCAGGCAGTTGTTCTGCGGGAAGTTGGAACCGATGGTCTTCTCGCGCTTGCAGATCAGGCGGCTGTCGGCCGCAGCCTGGGTCAGGATGTTGTTGATCAGGCTCTGGTCGTTGAAGATCTCCACCCGGGTCGGCTCCGGCAGGCGGTCGATGCTGCTGGCGCCCTCCAGATGACGCTGGATGCGGTTCATCGCCTCAGCCACCTTGCTCTTGTTGTCGGGGCTGATCTCGCTGTACTTGTCGCCGTTGAGGTCGGCAAGCACGGTCTGGCGCTGCTGCTCGAAGGGCTTCTTCACATCGACCGCCGAGCCGATCTGCGCAGATGCGGTGAACTGGAACGCGCAGGCCAGGAGCACGCCGGTCAAGATCCGTTTGCGGGTGTTGCTCATCATCCTCTCCTCCTTGGTGGAAAACGAGATGGCCCGGCGAACCGGGCCATCTCCCAACTTACAGGCTCAGACAGCAGCCGTCATCAGAAGCGCTGGGTGTACTGCATGTACATGTAGCGGCCCGGGATGTCGTACTGCGGGTCGAACGAGTTGGCGAACGCGTCCAGGGTCACCGGCGGATCCTTGGCGAACACGTTGTTGGCGCCGATGCGGACGGTGCCATTCCACGGCAGGTTGTAGGACAGCTGCAGGTCGTGGTAGGCAACCGACTCGATGTGGCCCTCGCTGACGTCTTCGGTCAGGCCCGAGCGGTAACGGATCATCCAGCTTGCGCTGAAGTCGCCGTAGGTCCAGTCGGTGGTCAGGTTGCCACGGACGCGCCAGTACGGGTCGGACTCGAAGTACTTGCCGTTCAGAGCTTCCCAGGCATCAGACTTCGAATCGCGGCTGCGGTTCTTGCTGACGTAGGACGAATCCAGGGTGAAGGCGAAGGTACCGACCTTGGTTTCCGGCAGGCGGTACTTGACGGTCAGGTCGTAGCCTTCGATTTCCTGGTAGCCGGCGTTGATCGGGCCAATGAAGACATTGGTGACCAGGCCGTCGGCATTACGCGTGACCAGGTCGCAGTAGCTGGCGACGTTGTCGACGTAGCAGCGGTCCAGAATCGTGTTGGCAGCGAAGCTGCTGATACGGTTTTCCAGATCGATCGACCACCAGTCCAGCGAGATGTTCAGACCTTCAGCCCACGACGGGCTGTACACCAGGCCCAGCGTCTTGCTGGTCGAGGTTTCCGGCTGCAGCGCGGTGTTGCCACCCAGGGTGAACGGGTAGATGGTCTGGCCACCGGTCGCGCCGGAACCGCTGTTGTACTCGGCCTGGAAGCCGACCGGCACGCCACGGTTGTAGCAGTTGGCCAGCACGCCGGCATCGCCTGCGAAGCGGCCATCGGACGAGCAGGGATCGGAGTACTGGGCGAAGGTGTCGGTGTTGCCGCGGTACAGATTGGTGATCGACGGAGCGCGGAAGCCCTCGGCCCAGTTACCACGGACCAGCAGCTGGTCGAACGGCTTCCACTTGAAGCCGAACTTGCTGTTGGTGGTGTTGCCGAAGTTGCTGTAATCCGAGTAGCGGGTGGCCACGCTCAGTTCCAGCAGCTGGGCGCCCGGCAGATCCTTCAGCACCGGAACCAGCAGTTCGATGTAGGCGTCGTCCAGCGAGTAGGCACCGGAGGTCGGCGCAAACGCGTTGCCCGAGGTCAGGCCATTGGCAATGAAGGCGTCCGGCGAGGAGTAGCCGCTTTCCTTGCGGTGCTCAAAACCAGCCGCGAAGCTCAGCCAGCCGCCCGGCAGTTCGAACAGCTCACCGGACAGGTTGGCGGTGACGCTTTCGTTGCGGTACTGGTAGGTGTTGTGGGCGGTGAACAGGATGTAGTCCAGCATCTCCTGGGTCACGCCACCGGCCGGCGACAGCGGATTGAACGGCACGCAGCCGTCGATCACCGAACCGCCGGGGGCGTCAACGCAGACGACCTGGCCGTTGCGGACTTCCGACGGGCCCAGCGACGATTCGAGGGTCAGCAGGTTGGCGTCGCCGACCTGGGTCTCCACTTCGTTCGTCTTGTTGAAGGCGTAGCCCGCATCCCAGTTGAACTGGCGACCGGCGAACTCGAAGATGCCGTCCAGGCCCAGGTAGACGTGGCTGGTCTTGCTGTTCTGGTCGTACAGACGCGGTGCTTCGGTCAGGCGGTGGGTCCAGCTGACGTCACGACCGTCGCCGCCGTACAGGGTGTTGTACGGGTTGTAGTAGCTGTCGCCGCTCAGGCTCAGGCCGGTGTTGATGGTGCTGAGCGGGAAGCCGGCCAGCTGCTGTGCCGAGCGACGCTCGTTGTACAGCGCATCCATCTTGAAGGTGACGTTGTCGGTCAGGTTGTACGAACCCTGCGCGAACAGCGCACTCCGCTTCTGCGGGGTCGCCAGGTAGTTGTCCTTGGCGTAGTTGTAGTTGAAGTCGGAGGTATAGGGGACGTACTGGTCCAGCGCGTAGTACGGGTCGCTGGCCAGGCCGCTGCCGACCGCGCCCGGACGCAGGGCCAGGTTGCCACCGGCGGAGGCGGCACGGTTGATCTTGCCGTTGGCCGAGTAGCTGCTGTAGTAGGCCGAACCCAGGCCGAAGTACGGCTCACGCGAGATCGCGCGGTCGCCGGCCATGACCTGGTCTTCTTCGACGCGGGACAGGCTGATGACCAGGTTGCCGCGGTCGCTGCTGGCGCCGACGGTGGCGTCGAACGCGGTGCGCTGGCCGTCACCCTTGTCGTACTGGCCGATGTAGGCATTGGCCTCGGCACCGTCGAAATCGCTGCGGGTGATCAGGTTGACCACGCCGGCGATGGCGTCGGAACCGTACACCGAGGACGCGCCGTCCTTCAGCACTTCGATGCGTTCCACGATGGCGGCCGGGATGGTGTTCAGGTCCACCGAGCCGGACATGTTGGAGACCCAGCGGCGGCCATTGACCAGCACCAGGGTGCGCTCGGAGCCGAGGTTGCGCAGGCTGATCGTCGAGGAGCCGTCACCACCGTTGTTGAAGTTGGTGTTGAGGCCGGCGCCGTTGGCCGAAATGCGCTGCAGGACGTCGGCGACCGAGGTCAGGCCCTGCTTCTCGATGGCCTGGCGGTCCATCACGAACACCGGCTGCGAGGTTTCCACGTCAACCGAACGGATGCGCGAACCGGTGACCTGGATGCGATCCAGGTTGGTCGCGCCGGTGGTTTCGGCTTCCTGTGCCTGGGCGGTCGCCACCGATGCACCGGCGACCAGCGCGATGACAACCGCATCGCGCAGCTTGTTGGACTTGAAATTCATTGGCTCTCTCTCTCTCCAAGGAAAACTTGGCTGGGTGATTGGCCTGCGAGCGGATCGAAAAAGTCGTTCCAAAAAACGCGAGGCTGAATCGATAGTAACGGCGGCTCCTCAAAAATTAAAGCTACGTTAACTTTCGCCCAAGCAGACCGTTGCGCCTTCACCGAATCCTTTCGATTCAATGATTTGTGGCACATGACTGAGACTTGGCAGAGATCTTCGTATCGTTTTGTCAGCAAAAAAGTTTCTGTTGATACATGTCGTTACATGTCGGCATGTATCAACTTGACCCCGTTTTGCCGCTATGGATACATGGAGAAACAGGAAGGGCGCCCCTTGGGCGCCCTCTGATGCATCCGGCAATGACCTACGGCACTGGGCCGGTTACAGGTCCTGCTCGTAGCGCACGTACGGCACGGTGCCGTCGTCATTGCTTTCATTGCGGGGCGAGAACGGATTCTTGCCGCGGCTGATCACGTTTTCCGCGCCAACGGTCAACTGCCCTGACCACGGGGTACGCCAGGTCAGGCCGATGCCCAGGCCTTCCCACTTGCCGGGTTTGCCGGGGACGTCGACCACGCGGCCGATGATGCTGCCGGTGAAGTTGCCGTAGCCGGCGCCCAGGCTCAGGCTCTTGCTGTCCCAGCGGTCGACCAGCGCCGGCGATGCATCGGCAATCGGTACCAGGCGCGCCTTGGCATAGGTGCCGGCAATGGAAACGAAGCCTTCGCGGCCGATGTTGCGCTGGGCGAACACGGTCAGGTCGTTCTGCTCGGCGCGCAGGGACGGGGTCTTGTTGGGCGAGGCGAGCCAGGCGGGCAGGGTTTCACGGCCGCTGCCGGCGGTGATGCCCAGGCGGTTGCTGCCACGGTTGAGCGCGGCGGTGCCGGTCAGGCGACGGTTCGCGGAGCCGATGGCGTCATCATCATCGCCCAGGCTGGCCAGCATGCAATGGCTGGCCAACCCACTGATGCTGCTGCCGCTGCTGTTGTTGCAGAGCAGGCCCAGCGAGTCGCCCGAGGACAGACCGAACGCGGCATCCAGTGAGTTGCGGCCGAAGTGCCAGCGGGCACCGGCGGCCTGTTCACCGGTCGGTTCCAGGTACAGCAGGGCCTCGACCTTGCCGCTGCCCTTGTTCCAGACCGGCAGCACGGTGCGGGTGTCCTTGCTCTGCGCATGCGCGCCCGTGACCGCGCCAAGGGCGATCAGCAGAGCCAGCGGTAGACGCAGGAAGGTACGCATCGGACCAGTTCAGACAGGGACGGGCAACGGAAGTTCCCGCTGGGGCGGGAACTCGATCCTAGGGTGTTTATGAAATCTTAACAAGCCTTGATCCTCCCCAGAACACAAGACCCGCTTTTTATTGAAGCCGTTCAGGTGCCGGTACAGACCCCTCGGCACCGTGAAACAGTATGCCGAACTCCGTCAACGGAAAGTGATACTCCCGTCCGCAGAATTCGCAGCGGACTTCTACAGATCCGGTGTCTTCGGCGGCCGCGCGGGCTTCTTCCTCGCCCAGCGAGACCAGCATCGACGCCACCCGCTCGCGCGAGCAGGAGCAGCCGAAGGCCAGCGGCTTGCTGCCCATCAGTTCCGGCTTCTCTTCATGGAACAGGCGGTGCAGCATCTGCTCGGCCGGGGTGGCCAGCAGCTCGGCCTTGCCGAGGGTGTCGAACAGGGCGCTGGCACGGGCCCAGCCATCATCATCGCCTTCGTCGCCGGGCAGCTTCTGCAGCAGCAGGCCCACGGCTCCGTCGCGGTCGGCGGCCAGCAGCAGGCGCGTCGGCAGCTGTTCGGACTGGCGGAAGTAGTCCTCGAAGGCCTCATCCAGTGCCGGCGCCGTCAAGGCAACCAGGCTCTGGTAGCGCTGCGGTTCGCGCGGGTCCAGGCCGGGGTTCTCGATGGTGATCGCCAGCAGCGCGTCGCTGCCCAGGCTGGACAGGTCGCGGGGAGCGTCAGCGCCGTCGGCCAGCTGGGCGATGCCGCGCAGGGTGCCGGCCGCGGTGCATTCGGCGAACAGGGTGCGCAGGCCGGTGCTGCTGCGCAGCTGGATGGACAGGCGCCCGTCCACCTTGGTGTGGCCGGTGAACAGGGCCGAGGCCACGCAGGCCTCGCCGAGCAGCTCGGCGGCGTTGTCCGGGTAGACGGCATGGGACAGGATTTCCTGCCAGGTGGCCTGCAGTTGTACATGGACGCCACGGACGCCGGCGTCGGGCAGCAGGAAGCGGATCAGGGAATCGGATTGGGCGGTCATCGGCTCACATCGCGCGTAAACAGGGGCGGTTGCCGGATAATGCGCCGACAACCAAGCATGAGAAGGATGCACCAGTAATGGGGGCAGGGGGAGAACAGAACAAGGTGGAGGCCGTGGCGGACACGCCGGCCCCCCGGCGCTGGCGCTGGAGGCGGCTGCTGTGGCTGCCGGTGCTGTTCGTGGGCTTCAGCTGCCTGCAGGTGCTGGTGCTGCGGTTCATCGACCCGCCGCTGTCCACGGTGATGCTGTGGCGCTATGGCGAGGCACTGGGCGAGGGCGACTGGTCCTACCGCCTGCATTACCAGTGGCGCGACCTGGACCAGATGGCGCCGAGCCTGCCGATCTCGCTGGTGGCCGCCGAGGACCAGCGCTTCCCGGAGCACAACGGTTTCGACCTGCAGGCCATCGAAAAGGCGCGTGACCACAACGCCCGTGGCGGGCGCCTGCGCGGGGCCAGCACGATCAGCCAGCAGGTAGCCAAGAACCTGTTCCTCTGGCAGGGCCGCAGCTGGATCCGCAAGGGGTTGGAGGTCTGGTACACGGTGCTGATCGAAGCGTTCTGGCCGAAGCAACGCATTCTCGAGATGTACGCCAACATCGCCGAATTCGGTGATGGGGTGTACGGCGCGCAGGCAGCGGCGAAACAGTTCTGGGGCAAGGATGCATCGCGGCTGGCACCGGGCGAGAGCGCGCGGCTGGCGGCGGTGCTGCCAGCACCGCGGCGCTACAGCGCGGCCAAGCCGGGGCCGTATGTGCAGCGGCGGGCGGCGTGGATCCAGCGGCAGGCGCGGCAGCTGGGTGGGGCGGGGTATCTGGAGGAGTAACGGGCGGTCGTTTCGCGGCGCCTTCCGCCTTCGGACAGTTTCCTGCGCGCGCGGAACGAGGGCGGGAATTCAAAAGCAAAAAGCAGAATCAAACGCTGTTGCCAACCAAGGTTGGCAGCTGCCAGGCGCGGGTGACTGGCACTGAGCTGCAGGCCCGCCAGCCACGTACAATCCGGCCATGACACGCGAACGCCTCACTCTGGTCATCGCCGCCTACAACGAAGCCCAGGCGCTGCCCTGCCTGCATCCTCGGCTGTGCGCGGTGCTGGACGATATGGGGGATGTCGAAGGCCACATTCTGTATGTGGACGACGGCAGCCATGACGGCACCTGGGAGGTGATCGCTGGCCTGGCGCAGTCCGATGCGCGGGTGTCTGCACTCAGGCTCTCGCGCAACTTCGGCAAGGAGGCGGCCCTGACCGCCGGTCTGGACCTGGTGCGCGAGGGCGCGGCGATGATCCTCGATGCCGATGGCCAGGATCCGCCGGAGCTGGTGCCGCAGTTCGTCGCGCGCTGGCGCGAAGGCTATGACAACGTCTATGGCACGCGCCTGGTGCGTGATGGCGAGGGCTGGGTCAAGCGTGCGACCGCATCCCTCTTCTACCGGGTGATCGGACGCCTGTCGCGTACGCCGATTCCGGCCGATACCGGTGACTTCCGCCTGCTGTCCTCGCGCGCTCTGAGCGCACTGCGCGAGATGCGTGAGCGGCATCGCTTCATGAAGGGACTCTTCAGCTGGGTGGGGTTCCGTCGCGTGGCGGTGCCGTACCATCGCCACGCGCGGGTGGCCGGCAGCAGCAAATTCAGCCTCTGGCGGCTGTGGAACTTCGCGCTGGAAGGCATCACGGGCTTTTCCACGGTGCCGCTGCGGGCAGCGACCTACCTGGGCCTGGCAACAGCGGCGGCGGCGTTCGTGTTCGGAATGTGGGTGATCCTCAAGGCGGCCCTGTATGGCGACCGCGTGGCGGGCTGGCCGACGATGATGGCGGTCATCCTGTTCCTGGGCGGGGTGCAGTTGATCGCCCTGGGCCTGATCGGTGAGTACCTGGGGCGCCTGTACGAGGAATCCAAGCAGCGGCCGCTCTACCTGGTTGACGCGTGGCTAGCACCTTCCGTGGCAGACTCGGCCCTGCAACCCACCCTGGGAGGGCAGGCAGATGACGTCGGTACGGCAACTGTTGGACGGCAAGTCCCCTGAAGTACATGCGGTCGCGCCGGGCGCGGCGGTGCTCGATGCGATCCGGCTGATGGCCGAGAAGGGCATTGGCGCGGTGCTGGTGATGGAGGGGCCGCGACTGGTCGGCATCCTTTCCGAGCGTGACTATGCGCGCAAGATCGTGCTGCATGACCGTTCCTCGCGCGATACCGCCGTGTCCGAGATCATGACCGCGAAGGTGGTGACGGTGTCACCGGGCGAGCAGGTGGAACACTGCCTGCAGCTGGTGACCGACTACCGCATCCGCCATCTGCCGGTGGTGGAGGGTGGGTCGGTGCTGGGCGTGATCTCCATCGGTGACCTGGTCAAAGCGGTGATCGACGCACAGCGGCGGGAGTTGGATCACCTGCAGCAGTACATCGTGGCCGGATGAGTTTTTTCGCTGACGGGCTTGCAGCCCGCCGGCCCGCTTTTCGAAGCAAGAGCCAGAGATCAAGAGCAGCGCCTTCCTGATGCGTGGGGAGGCGGAGGGCATGGCCGTGCAGGACACGCCGTAAACCCATCCATGGGGGCTCGATGGCGCCATCCATGGCGCCAACGGTCCTGCACGGCCATGCCCTCCGCCTCTGGACACGTTCACGCGAGCGCGGGTGCAAGCACTCGCCGCACCGTGCTTTTGGTAGCTGCCAACCTTGGTTGGCACAGCTTTTGATTCTGCTTTTTCTTTTGATTTTGAATTTCCGCTCTCGTTCCGCGCGCAGGAAACTGTCAGGAGTGGGACGGGTGGGCCAGGCAGGACCGCAGGCGCCATGGATGGCGCCTACGAGCCCCCATGGATGGGTTTACGGCGTGTCCTGACTGGCCCACCCGTCCCACTCAAACCAGGATCAACAGAGGCGCCGCCGAACAACGCCGTAAACCTACTTCGCGTACTGCCCACCGCAGTTGGCATCCTTGCCCGGCCCGGTTTCAATCGTGGCCAGCAGTGCGGCCGGCGGGGCGATGCTGCCCAGCGCCAGGGCGATCACACCACGAACCCCCAGGGCCTTGAAGTCCGGTCGGAACGAGGGATCCTTGAACGTGCCGCCGATACGCAGCGGCGAGCGCAGCACCAGGATGCTCTTGTCCTTCGGCCGCGGCTTCAGCAGCAGGTCCAGCCGCTCATCGCGCAGGCTCACCGTGCCCTCGCCGATGATGATCGTGTCGGTGGTATCCACCGCCAGCGCCTGGCTGGTCATCAGGCCATCGCGCACGCCGAAATCGGCGAAGGCGCAGCGCAACGGAATCTGCTTGTCACCGGTCACCAGGAATTTCAGCGACTCGGTGATGTCCAGCCCGGCCAGTTCCATCACCAGGTTGCCGACATGGCCGCGGCCCATCGCAAGACCCACACCGCCGCTGCTGCTGCCCAGCATCGCGGCGATCGAATTGCCGCGCCCGCTCAGATCGACGTTGCCACCGATGCCACCCTTGGCCTGCTCGGCCAGCTTCGCATCCGGGAACAGCTGGCCCAGCTGCACGCCGCGCACGCTGGCCTTCAGAGCGGTGGCGATCTGCGGCTGGCGCGCATCCATGCGGATCGTGCTGCGGATGTCACCACCGGCCACGCCGAAGTTCAGCGGGTCCAGACGCAGCACGCCATCATCCAGCAACAGGTGCGCGTCCATGTCGTCCAGCGGCAGCGACGGCGCGTTGATGCGGTGCGCTTTCCAGCGTACGTCGGCATCCATCGCGCGCAGCTTGCCCAGGTTGTACGGCGTGTCCGGCAGCACGCGCGGGCTGGCGGCGACCTGGGCGGCCTGGGCCTTCTGTTCGGCATTGGCGGTCTCGCCGCCGCCGGTCTTCGGCGGGGCGCCGACGAAACCGGCCAGATCATCGAAGTCCAGCCGGCGCGATTCCAGCGTGGCGGTCAGGCGCGGGCGGTCGCGGCCCACTTCGAACTGCAGGTTGCCGCCGAGGTCGCTGTCACCGACCTTGCCGGTGAACCCTTCGTAGCGCCACACAGTGTGGTCACGCTTGAGCCGCCCGTTGAGCGCATACGGTGGCGACGGTGGGATGGCGATGCCCAGCAGCGGATAGAGATCGGCCAGATCCTGGCCGCTGAGCGCGAACTGCAGGTCAAAGACCTGAAGTGCGAACGGGTTGGTCAGGGTGCCGGTGGCGACGGCGTGGGTCGCCCCGGCGCGGCCATCGAGGTGGATGCGGAACGGATGCGCGCTGTCGGTGAGCTGCAGCGGCGATTCGGTGCCACCGCTGAGGGTGAACGGATTGCCCTGCCAGCGTCCCTGGCCTTTCACCAGCAGGGGTGGGGCAGCATCGGCCTGTCTGGGGTTTCCACTGCGCACGCCGACGCGGATGTCGGTGCGGCCCAGCGCATCCAGGAACTGCAGGCGCCCATCATCGATGCGCAGGCCCTTCAGCTGCAGCGAGCTGTTGCCATCGCTGGCCGGCAGGAAATCCCAGTTGCCGGCCTCGCCTTTGCGCGGGGCGGCTTCCAGCAGCACGTCGGGGCGGGTCAGGCGCACCTCGGGCAGCTGGATGCTGCCGCGCAGCAGCGGCCAGACCCGCACATCGATCTCCACGCGGTCGGCACTGGCCATGGTCGCCTGCTTGGACCATGGCGCGTTGGCGAAGGTGATCGCATCGGCGCGGATCGTGCTGGTACGGCCGAGGTCGACATCCAGGTGGCCGATGTGCAGGGCGCGGCCGGTACGGGCCTGCACCGCGCGCTCCACGGGGCCCTTGAACCAGTTCCAGTCCCACAGGGCGATGAGGATGAGCAGTGCGGCCAGCAGGAAGACCAGTACGGCCAGCCAGCGCTGGCCGCGGCGGCCGGGGCGGCGCAGGCGCCAGCGCGAGGCGCGCGGCGCAGCAGGGGAAGGGGCAGTATTCACGCTGCCATGGTTGCCCCACCCGGGTGGACGGCGCGCGAAGCGCCGATGTGCACGGCGTGCACATCGGCGCCGGCTGGCCGGTTTACAGCACCTGCATGGTCACCGCAACGAAGTGGCAGACGCTGCCGCCGATCACGAACAGGTGCCAGATGGCGTGCGAATAGGGGATGGATTCGCGGTGGTAGAAGTAGGTACCCAGCGTATAGGACAGGCCACCGGCGAACAGCCAGGCCAGCGTGCCACCGTCGATGGAGGCCCACATCGGCTTGATCGCTACGATCACCAGCCAGCCCATGGCGATGTAGATGCCGGTGGACAGCGCCTTGAAGCGGCCCGTATAGAACAGCTTGAACACCACCCCGCCCAGGGCCAGTGCCCAGATGGCGGTGAACAGCCCCCAGCCCCAGGGGCCGCGCAGGCCGATCAGGGTGAACGGGGTGTAGGTGCCGGCAATCAGCACGTAGATGGCGCAGTGGTCGAAGACCTTCAGCCGGCCCTTGGCGGTGGGGTGCTGGATGGCGTGGTACAGCGTGGACGCGGTGTACAGCAGCAGCAGGGCGATACCGAACACGATGGCACTGGCGAGCTGCCAACCGTCGCCGTAGATGGCGGCCAGGGTGATCAGCACCGCACCGGCGGCCAGTGCGAACACGGCGCCCAGTCCGTGGGTCAGGGCGCTGGCGATTTCTTCACGGATGGAAGCAACAGTCGTGGAGGACATGGCGATGACGTGGTTCGCGGGGAGGGGGACCCGCAGCCCCCCTATCATCGCCGCGATGGCGGGCGCTTGCACCCCCGTCACCGTATGGGGGATGAATCCGCGCCCCTCCACGCATGGCGTGGCTCTACCGGGCGCGGATCCGACCCCTCGCTATCAACCGGCCGGGACGGTGTGCGCCGCTTCGCGGGTGGCCGAGAAGCGCACGTCCGGCGCGCGTTCCTGGGCCAGCTGCAGGTTCACCCGGGTCGGGGCCAGGTAGACCAGATGGCCGGCCGCATCCAGGGCCAGGTTCAGCGCGTTCTTCTCGCGGAACTCTTCCAGCTTCTTCTCGTTGCCACACTGGACCCAACGGGCGGTGGTGACGCTGACCGGCTCGAAGGTCGCTTCCACGCCGTACTCGTCCTTCAGGCGGTAGGCGGCCACGTCGAACTGCAGTACACCCACCGCACCCAGGATCAGGTCGTTGCTGGTGAGCGGGCGGAAGAACTGGGTCGCACCCTCTTCGGACAGCTGGGCCAGGCCCTTCTGCAGCTGCTTCAGCTTGAGCGGATCGCGCAGGCGGGCACGGCGGAACAGTTCCGGGGCGAAGTTGGGAATACCGGTGAAGGTGACTGCTTCGCCTTCGGTGAAGGTATCGCCGATGGAGATGGTGCCGTGGTTGTGGATGCCGATGACATCGCCCGGCCACGCTTCGGCGGCGATCTCGCGGTCGCTGGCCATGAAGGTCAGCGCGTTGGCCAGCTTCATGTCCTTGCCGGTACGCACATGGAAAGTCTTCATGCCGGCCGTGAAGCGGCCCGAGCAGATGCGCATGAAGGCCACGCGGTCGCGGTGCTGGGGGTCCATGTTGGCCTGGATCTTGAACACGAAGCCGCTCAGCTTGTTCTCTTCCGGCGCGATCACCCGGCCGGTGGTGGTGCGCGCCTGCGGCGGCGGGGCGTGCTCGACGAAGAAGTCCAGCAGCGGCTGCACGCCGAAGTTGTTCACGCCCGAGCCGAAGAACACCGGGGTCTGCTTGCCGGCACGGTAGGCGTCCAGGTCGAACGGATGGCTGGCGCCCTGCACCAGTTCCAGTTCATCGCGCAGCTCGGCCAGCATCTGTGCACCGATCTTCTCGGCCAGGCCGGGCGCATCGATGGACGGGAAGATGGTCGAATCCTGGCGGGTGAAGTTGCGGCCCGGTTCGTACAGGTGCACTTCGCCGGTCAGCAGGTGCACCACGCCCTTCAGGCGCTGGCCCATGCCGATCGGCCAGGTGACCGGGGCGCACTGGATGCCCAGCACGGTCTCCACTTCATCCAGCAGCTCGATCGGGTCCTTGCCCTCGCGGTCGAGCTTGTTGATGAAGGTCATGATCGGGGTGTCGCGCAGGCGGCACACTTCCATCAGCTTGATGGTGCGCTCTTCCACGCCCTTGGCCACGTCGATCACCATCAGCGCCGAGTCCACCGCGGTCAGCACGCGGTAGGTGTCTTCGCCGAAATCGGCATGGCCGGGGGTGTCGAGCAGGTTGACGATCTTGCCTTCGTACGGGAACTGCATCACCGAGGAGGTGACGGAGATGCCGCGCTCCTTTTCCAGCGCCATCCAGTCGGAGGTGGCGTGGCGGGCGGCCTTGCGGCCCTTCACCGAACCGGCCATCTGGATCGCACCGCCGAACAGCAGCAGCTTTTCGGTCAGCGTGGTCTTGCCGGCGTCAGGGTGGGAAATGATGGCGAAGGTGCGGCGACGCGACGCTTCGTTGGCGACTTCGGACATGGCAGTGGCGCCCGCCCGGGGCGCTTTTCAAAGAGATAAGCGCCCGATTATACCGGCCGGGGCCGGTCAGCGCCCGGTGCCACCGTCGGCGTCGCCCTGGCGGGCGAACTGCAGCTGGCCCTGCGCGGTGAAAATGCGCACCGGTACCGAGCGCAGGCCCATGCCGCGGTTGACCTGGACCACGAAGTGCAGGTGCGGGGCGGTGCTGTAGCCGCTGTTGCCGGACAGGCCGATCGGCTGCCCGGCCTGCACTGCCTGGCCGGCCCGCACACGCATGCCGCCGGCCTGCAGGTGGCCATACAGCGCCATGCTGCCATCGCTGTGCAGGATGCGGATGAAGTTGGCCCGGCCGGCATCGCGTTCGCGATCCTGGCCGTTGGCCTTGAAGCCGTCCTGCACCTGCATCACCGTGCCCTCGCGTGCGGCCATCACCAGGGTGGCCTCGGGCAGGGCGAAATCCACCGCATCGCGGTTCTCTTCATCCTGGTGGCTGAAACGTCCGTTCGGGGCCTGGTCCACGCGCAGCTGCGATGCTTCGAACGGCAGCCGGTAGGCCACGTCCTCGGCCTGCGCGGCAGGATTGCCCGGCACCGACTGCAGGCGCACGTCCAGGCTGCGTCCCTCGGCGGGGGCCGGCAGGTGGCCGATCACCAGGCTGCCACCGCCCTGGACCAGTGACCGCACCGGCAGGCCCTCGATGGCGCCACCGGGCGCCGGCCGCAGTTCGATCTGCACCGGCCCGGCCAGGGGATTGTCGATGCGCGCCTGCCATTGCCCGCCCATCGCCTGCAGGCGCAGCTGGGTGGTCGGCGCGGCCTGCGGGGCGTCGTCGCCGGCCGCGGCAGCACCGGGCTTCGGTACCAGTCCCCAGCCCTGGCGCCAGTCACTGGCGTGGACGGTGGCGCTGGCCAGTAGCGGCAGCAGCAGGCAGGACAGGGGCAGGCGGGGCATCGACGGATCCAGCGGAAAGGGCGCTGGGGACTGTAGCGGATCCTGAACGCGGGGACCGGGCGCAGTTCCCGGAATGGTGGTTCATTTATTCCATCGCTTTATCCGCATGAAGGGATTGACAGGGGCGGAAAGGGCTGGCATCGTGGTTCCACCATCGAGACCGGCAGAGGGACAGGCCCTTTGAAGCCGGGGCAGCCCGCAGACGCGAAAGCGTCCGCGTAGGTGCCAAATCCTGCGGGGACCGTGGCGTCCACCGAAAGATGGTTCGAACCATGCACCGCACGTGCATCTCGAACGCGAGCCCCGCGAAGGCTCGATGGCCGATTCCCCACACGGATCCCGCCATGAGCTTCGCCCCCAGCATTGCCGCCCGCCCCGAATCCTTTGTCCCCGTCAGCGTGCCGGTCGATGACCGCGTGCACGCCGAGCGCGGCGAGTTCGCCGCCGTGCTGTCGATGCGCCACGCCGGGCCCAGCCCGGTGCGCCTGCGCTACGAGTGGGTGGGGCCGGCCGACGCGCCGGTGGTGGTACTGGCCGGTGGTATTTCCGCCCATCGCCATGTCGCCTCCAATGCACAGTTCAGCGAAAAGGGCTGGGCCGAAGGCCTGGTCGGCAGTGGCCGCGCGCTGGATCCGCAGCAGCTGCGCGTGCTGGCCTTCGATTTCATCGGTGCCGATGGCGCGCTGGACGTGCCGATCGATACCGCCGACCAGGCCGATGCGCTGGCGTTGCTGCTGGACCATCTCGGCATCCGCACGCTGAAGGCCTTCGTCGGCTATTCCTATGGCGCGCTGGTCGGCCAGCAGTTCGCGATCCGCCACCGCAGCCGCGTGCGCCAGCTGGTGCTGGCCAGTGGCGCCCACCGCCCGCATCCGTATGCCGCCGCCTGGCGCGCGCTGCAGCGCCGTGCCGTTGCGCTGGGCCAGCTGCAGTGCGGCGAAGACCACGGCCTGGCCCTGGCCCGCCAGTTCGCCATGCTCAGCTACCGCACCCCGGAAGAGTTCGGCGAGCGCTTCGACGCGGCGCCGGAGGTGGTCAACGGCCGCGTGCGCGTGGCCGCCGAAGACTATCTCGATGCCGCCGGCGCGCAGTACGTGGCGCGCACACCGGTGACCGCCTATCTGCGCCTGTCCGAATCGATCGACCTGCACCGCGTCGACCCTGCCGCCATCCTGCCGCCCACCGTGGTGGTGGCCGTGGAAGGTGACCGTCTGGTGCCGCTGGCCGACCTGGTCGGCCTGGTTGAAGGGCTGGGCCCACGCGGCAGCCTGCGCGTGCTGCGCTCGCCCTATGGCCACGACGCCTTCCTCAAAGAAACCGATCGCATCGACGCGATCCTCGTTACCGCCTTCCGCACTTCTGGAGAGTCCGCATGAGCCTGCACGCCAACGAGCCGTCCTGTAGCCGCACCACTGCCGCTGTCCGCGCCGGCATCGACCGCGACACCGCCCACGGTGCGGTCACCCCGCCGATCGTGCTGTCGTCCAACTTCAGCTTCGAAGGCTTCGGCAACAAGCGGCAGTACGACTACACGCGCAGCGGCAACCCGACCCGCGACCTGCTGGGCGAAGCGCTGGCCGAGCTTGAAGGCGGCGCTGGCGGCGTGATCACCGCCACCGGCATGGGCGCGATCAACCTGGTGCTGAACGCACTGCTGGAACCGGGCGATACGCTGGTGGTGCCGCACGACGCGTACGGCGGCAGCTGGCGCCTGTTCAATGCGCTGGCCAAGAAGGGCCACTTCACCCTGGTCACCGCCGACCTCACCGACCCGCGCGCGCTGGCCCAGGCGCTGGCCAGCCAGCCGAAGCTGGTGCTGATCGAGACGCCCTCCAATCCGCTGCTGCGCATCACCGATCTGCGTTTCGTCATCGATGCCGCGCACAAGGCCGGCGCGAAGGTTGTGGTGGACAACACCTTCCTGTCGCCGGCCCTGCAGCAGCCGCTGTCGTTCGGTGCCGACGTGGTGCTGCATTCAACCACCAAGTACATCAACGGCCACAGTGACGTGGTGGGCGGCGCAGTGATCGCAGCCGATCCGGCGGTGCACGAGCAGCTGGTGTGGTGGGGCAATGCGCTGGGCCTGACCGGCTCGCCGTTCGATGCCTTCCTGACCCTGCGCGGCCTGCGCACGCTGGATGCACGCCTGCGTGTTCACCAGGAAAACACCGCCTCGATCGTGGCCCTGCTGGACGCACATCCGGCGGTGGCACGTGTCTATTACCCCGGCCTGGCCGACCATCCCGGCCATGCCATCGCCGCACGCCAGCAGAGCGGTTTCGGCGCCATGCTGTCCTTTGAACTGGCCGCCTGCGAAGGCGAGGATCCGCACGCCGCGGTGCGTGCCTTCGTCGATGGGCTGCGCTGCTTCACCCTGGCCGAATCGCTGGGCGGCGTGGAAAGCCTGGTCGCACATCCGGCCACCATGACCCATGCGGCGATGACGGCGGAGGCACGCGCTGCGGCCGGCATCAGCGAAGGCCTGCTGCGCCTGTCGGTGGGCATCGAAGCCGAGCGTGACCTGCTGGCCGACCTCGACGCCGCGCTGCAGCGTGCCGAGGCGGTGATCGGCGCTGGCGTGCGCCGCAAACAGGTGGTGGATGCATGAGCGCGCTGGCCGCTGACATTCCCGCGCTGGGCGGTGGCCGCCTGGCCCTGCTCGGCACCGGCACGGTGGGCACGGCATTCGTGCAGCGTTACCAGGCGCTGCAGGCGCGTGGCCTGGACCTGCCCAGCGTGCAGTGGCTGGCCAACTCGCGCACGGCGCTGGCCATTGATCGTGATCTTGCACTGCCGTTGGAACTGGCCCGGCGTGCCCCGCGTGACGGGCAGAGTTCGCCGCCGTGGGCCGGCACCGAAGGGCTGGAACGTGGCGACGTGGTGGTCGATGCCACCGCCAGCGAAGATGTGGCCGCGCGCCATGTGCACTGGCTGGCCCGTGGCGTGCACGTGGTGACGGCCAACAAACTGGGCCGCGGTGCGCAGCTGGCGCGTGCGCAGGCCATCGCCGAGCGCTGCGCCGATACCGGTGCCCGCTATGGTGACAGTGCCACCGTCGGCGCTGGCCTGCCGCTGCTGAGCAGCCTGCGCGCGCTGGTGGCCGGCGGCGACCACATCCATGCCATCGAAGGCGTGCTGTCCGGTTCGCTGGCCTGGTTGTTCCATCGCTACGACGGCCGCTCACCGTTTTCGCTGGCGGTGCGCGAAGCGCTGGACGCCGGCTACACCGAGCCCGATCCGCGCGTGGACCTGTCCGGCGAGGACGTGCGGCGCAAGCTGTTGATCCTGGCCCGCAGCAGCGGGCTGGCGCTGGATGCGGCGCAGGTGCAGGTGGAGTCGCTGGTGCCGGCGGCGCTGGCAGACGTGCCGTTGGCTGAGGCGTTGTCCGCGCTGGAACAACTGGATGCGCCGCTGCAGGCGCGCTGGCAGCAGGCGCACGCGCAGGGCCGGGTGCTGCGCTTCGTCGGGCGCGTTGATGCCAATGGCGCACAGGTCGGCCTGCGTGAGCTGGCGGCTGACCATCCGCTGGCACAGGGCGCGGGCACCGACAACCGCGTGGCCATCCACAGCGACCGCTACCGGCAGCAGCCGCTTCTGATCCAGGGCCCGGGTGCGGGTGCGGAAGTGACCGCCGCAGCACTGTTGGATGATGTGCTGCGGATTGCCGGTTGACGGCCTGCTGCTGCGCTCGCCGGGCATGGCCCGGCGCTACCCCCATGTCCGCCGGACCTGGCCCGGCGGATCGGTATTTCAACGGGTCTTCAACACCTTCAACAGCGCGGCGTTGAACTGCTTTGGATCCTGCACCTGCGGTGAGTGCCCCAGCCCGGCGAACTCGACCAGGGTTGCGCCGGGAATCGCGGCGGCGGCGGCCTTGCCCAGCGTGGGGTAGTTGCCCAGCGTGGCCTTCAGTTCCGGCGAGGCGCGGTCGCGGCCGATCGCAGTGCGGTCCTTCTGGCCGATGAACAAGGCCGTTGGCACCTGCAGGTGCTTCAGTTCGTAGACCACCGGCTGGTTGAACACCATGTCCGAGGTCAGCGCCTGGCTCCAGGCCACCGCCTGCTTGCCCGCGCCTTCGTACATGCCCGACTGCATGCGCGCCCAGTGCTCGTAAGCAGGCTTCCACTGGCCGTCGTAGTACACGTCCAGCTGGTAGCGGCGGATGCTGTCATAGCTGCTCTTCAGTTCGCCGGCATACCACTCGTCGACGCTGCGCCACGGCACGCCCAAAGCCTTCCAGTCTTCCAGGCCGATCGGATTGACCAGCGACAGGCTGCGCAGCTCCTGCGGGTACATCAGCGCGTAGCGGATGGCGAGCATGCCGCCCATCGAGTGGCCGACCAGGTGCACCGGCTGGTCGCCCAGCTGCAGCTGCTGCAGCAGCGCGTGGGTGTTGGCGGCCAGTTGGCCGAACGAGTATTGATAGCGCTGGGGCTTGCTGGCCTTGCAGAAGCCCACCTGGTCCGGTGCGATCACCCGGTAGCCGGCGGCCACCAACGGTGCGATGGTCTGCTGCCAGGTGGCCGCGCAGAAGTTCTTGCCGTGCAGCAGCACGACGACGCCGATCGCCTTCTTCTTCGGCGTGACGTCCAGGTAGGTCATTTCCAGCGGCTGGCCCTGCGACTGCAGGGCGAAGGTCTTCACCGGATAGCCGTAATCAAAGCCTTCCAGGCGCGCGCCGTAGGTCGGTGGCGGCGCGGCCAGGGCGGACAACGGCAGGCAGGCAAGCAGGGCGGCGGCGATCACGCGCATGGGGCAGTCCGGGGCAGGGGAACCCCGAGCCTAACCGCAAGACGGTGATGGTGTCGCCAGCCGGGGGGTAGAGTCGACCGTTCGTCCGCGCAACCCCGCCGTGCCGGCACCGCCAGCCCTCAGCACTCGATGACGTTCACCGCCAGGCCACCGCGGCTGGTTTCCTTGTACTTGTCCTGCATGTCGCGGCCGGTATCGCGCATGGTCTTGATGACCTTGTCCAGCGAGACCTTGTGCTTGCCGTCGCCGCGCATGGCCATGCGCGAGGCGTTGATCGCCTTCACAGCGCCCATCGCGTTGCGCTCGATGCACGGAATCTGCACCAGGCCGCCGATCGGGTCGCAGGTCAGGCCGAGGTTGTGTTCCATGCCGATTTCCGCGGCGTTCTCGATCTGGCTGGGGTTGCCGCCCAGCGCGGCCACCAGGCCGCCGGCGGCCATCGAGCAGGCCACGCCCACTTCGCCCTGGCAGCCGACTTCGGCGCCGGAGATCGAGGCGTTTTCCTTGTACAGGATGCCGATCGCCGCCGAGGTCAGCAGGAAGTCGAACACGCGCTGCTCGTTCGCGCCCGGGCAGAAACGGTCGAAGTAATGCAGCACCGCCGGCAGCACGCCGGCCGCCCCGTTGGTTGGTGCGGTGACCACGCGGCCACCGGCAGCGTTCTCTTCGTTCACCGCCAGTGCGTACAGGTTGACCCAGTCCAGCGTGGTCAGCGGGTCGCGCATCGCCGCTTCCGGCTTGGACGACAGCTCGCGGTACAGCGCCGGTGCGCGGCGGCCCACCTTCAGGCCGCCTGGCAGCACGCCTTCCTCGCGGATGCCGCGTGCCACGCACGACTGCATCGCGCTCCAGATCTCGCGCAGCTGGGCACGGATCTCGTCCTCGCTGCGCCAGCATTTTTCGTTCTCGAACATCAGCTGGGCAATGCTCAGGCCGCTACGTGCAGTTTGTGCCAGCAGTTCGTCACCGCTCTTGAACGGGTAGGGCAGCGGGGTTTCATCGGGAACGATGCGGTCATCGGCCGCGTCGTCCTGGTTGACCACGAAGCCGCCACCCACGGAGTAGTAATCGCGGGTGGCGATCACTTCGTCCTCGGCGTTGTACGCGGTGAAGCGCATGCCATTGGTGTGGTACGGCAGCTTCTGACGCTTGTTCATGCCGAGGTCGCGCTTCTCGTCGAAGGCGATCTCGTGCTGGCCCATCAGCTGGATGCGCTTGCTGCTGCGGATGCGCTCCAGGGTGGCCGGGATGATGTCCGGGTCGATCAGGTTCGGACGCTGGCCTTCCAGGCCAAGCAGGATCGCCTTGTCGGTACCGTGGCCGCGGCCGGTCAGCGCCAGCGAGCCGTAGACGTCGGCGCGGATGCGCGCCACTTCGTGCAACCGGCCCGGGTCGAGCAGCCAGCGGTGGATGAAGCGCTCGGCGGCCTTCATCGGCCCGACGGTGTGCGAGGAACTCGGACCAATGCCGATCTTGAAAACGTCGAACGTGCTGACAGCCATGGTTGCCGTACTGCGGGTACCGGAAGAGACCGCTATTCTAGCGGTTCATGCCGCAACCGATGGCTGCGGCGCAGCATTTCCAGCAAGGGGGCCAGACCGGTGTTGACCCTGTTCCAGCGTGACGATTGCCACCTGTGCGACATGGCCCTGGCCGAGCTGGCCAAGGCGCGGGCGCCGGAGTTCGAATCCGTGTTTCTGGACGACCAGCCCGGGCTGGAAGCGCGCTATGGCGCGCGGGTGCCGGTACTGCGTGACGAAGCCGGCGACCGCGAGCTGGACTGGCCATTCGATGCGGCAGGTGTGCAGGCCTGGCTGGCAGCCGGGTGAACCCGTCGGGCATGGCCCGGCGGCCGATGCGGTCGCGGCACACGCGGCGGACGCGGCAGCCGAGCATGGCTCGGCTCTACAGGAGGCGGCCGGGGCGGTGCCCCGGCCCATGGCTCATTTCGCGTCGAACTTCACGATCGTGCTGATCGAGGTCTCGTCCGGGATGGTCTTGGTGTCGACCCAGTCGCCGCCGCCCACGCCGAAGTCCAAGCGCTTGACCGTCGCCTTGCCGGTCAGCACCGGTTGGGTGCCCGGCTTCCAGGTGAAGGTGAGGGTGACCGGCTTGCTGACGCCGCGCAGTTCCAAGGTGCCGTCGGCGGCGTACTGGTCGTTGCCCACGGCGCGGAAGCCCTTGGCGGTGTAGTGCGCGGTGGCGAACTTGCCGACGTTGAAGAAGTCCGCGCCCTGCAGGGTCGAGTCACGGTCGCTGTTGCCGCTCCTGGCGCCGGCCAGCGGAATCACCACGTCCAGCGAACCGGCGGCCGGATTGGCCGGGTCGAAGCTGAGCTTGGTGGCAAAGCCCGGGAAGCTGCCGGTGAACACTTCGCCGTCGTACTTGGTGGCGAACACCAGGATCGAGCCGGCGCCGGGGGCCTGCGCGTAATCGGCGGCCAGCACCGGGGCGGTGGCAAGCATACCGGCGAGGGCGGCGGCCACGGCGGCCGGGGTGGTCAGTTTCAGGGTCATCGGTCAGTCCTTCTGGGGGGAGGCGAGCCAGCCGCGCGGCAACATCCGCGACAGGGTGGCATCACGCTGGAACAGGTGGTGGTAGAAGGCAGCGCCGGCATGGGCCAGCACCACCGCGATCAACAGCCAGAAACCGTATTCGTGGATGGCATGGGACACCGCGACGGTCTGCGGGTCGGGGCCGCTCAGCTTGGGCACGTTGACCAGGCCGAACCAGCGGAACGGACGCAGGCCGCTGGCCGAGTCGTACAGCCAGCCGGACAGCGGGATGGCAAACATCAGCACGTAGAGCAGCACGTGGGTGGCGCTGGCGATGCGTTCCTGCCAGCTGGGCACGCCCGGTACCGGCTTCGGCGCGCCGGCATACAGGCGCCAGCCCAGGCGGAACAGCACCAGGGCCAGCACGGTGATGCCGATCGACTTGTGCGCGGTGTAGACCCAGAAGTACTTCGGGGTCTTCGGCAGTTCACCCATGGTCAGGCCGACGATGCCCAGGGCAAGGATGAGCAGGGCGATCAACCAGTGCAGAGTCTGGCTGACACTGCCCCAGGCGGCGGGAGTGTTCTTGGCGGTCATCGGGAATCCTTGGGGGCCGTCGTGCTGTCGGAGTGGGAATCAGGGGCGGGAGTTCCCGGGGCATCGCTGCGGTCGAACGCCGCTTCGGCCTCGATCCTCACCTCTACGGCATCACCGATCACGCCCGGCCATGCGGTGATGCCGAAGGCGCGGCGGCTGAGCGTGGTGGTGGCCGAGAAGCCGACGGTGCGGCGGAACGGCGGTAGCGGATAGCGCTTGACCGCGTTGAGGGTGACATCCAGTACCACCGGTTGGCTGACGCCGCGCAGGGTGAGGGTGCCGGTCACTCTGGCGTGCTTGTCATCGACCGGCTCGACATCGCTGGAGACAAAGCGTGCGGTCGGGAACCGCTCGCCATCCAGCAGGCTGCGGGCCAGAGTGGCCTGGTTCCACTTGTCGTCACCGAGGTCCAATCGCGACACGGGAATCTCGACATCGAGCGTCGCTTCCCGCCAATTGTCGGGATCGAACCGCAATTGCCCCGCACTGCCGGAGATCGTGCCCATCGCCTGGGAGTAGCCGGCATGGTCGATGGAAAACAGCACGCGGGTGTGCACCGGGTCGATGCGCCAGGCATCGTTGCCGGCCCACGCCGGGGCAGCGGCAAGCAGCAGGGGCAGCAGGACCAGGCAGAAACGCATCGGCGACGGGCTCGGCGGAAAGGTGGCTCGATCATACGCACAGCCCCCGCACTGCGCTGTGTGCATGGCTGCAACAGTTCGTGGTGGCAATGCCGCTGGAAACGGCCTGTTGCAGCGATGAACGCGGCCCTGTGTGACAATCGGTGCAGGACAGGGGGTTCAGGATGAAGAGCGGCTGGCGCCGGTACTGGCGGTGCATCGCAGGGGCAGGTCTGTTGCTGATGGCATTGGCCAGCTCGGCGGCGGCATTGGACATGGCAGGTGAAACACCGCGCCTGCGCCGGTTCGGCGCGGCCGAAGGTTTGCCCTCGCGCATGGTCCTGGCCTTGGCCGAAGACCGCAGTGGGCACATCTGGGCGGCCACCGACGGCGGGCTGGCGCGCTACGACGGCGGCACCCTGCGGGTCTGGCAGCACGATCCGGACCAGCCCGGTTCGCTGCCGGGCAACGAAATCGAGACGTTGCTGGTCGATCCGTTCGACCGCATCTGGGTCGGCATCAACGGCAAGGGCGTGGCCCGGCTGGATGTGGATCGCGAGCGCTTCACCTCCTTCGATACGCTGAACAACCAATGCCAGGGCCAGGCCTGGACCCTGGCCTATGCCGAGGATGCGCTGTGGGTCGGCAGCAGTACCCATGGCGTCTGTCGCCTCGGCGAGGACGGCAGCCTGCGCTTCTTCCGGCAGGCGCCGGGCGGGCTGCCCAGCGACACCATCTACAGCAGCCTGGTCGATGCGCAGGGACGTCTGTGGTTGGGGACCGAGGCGGGCGTGGCACGCTGGAATGGCACCGCATTCGAAACGGTGGCCGCGCGTGCACTGGGTGCCGTCAGCGTGCTGCGGCTGAGCCGCGACGCCGAGGGCGCGATCTGGATCGGTACCCAGAACGATGGCCTGTACCGGATCGATGCGCAGGACCGGGTCAGCCGGCCGGGGTGGGCCGACAGTGCCCAGCTGCGCTCGGCCATGGTGCTGGCCGACCGCCAGGGGGGCTACTGGGCCGGCACGTCCGATGGCCTGCTGCGCGGCGACGCCCGCCAGCTGCGGCGGCTGGAAGGTGACCGTGGCAGTGGTTTCCTGACCCGCCATAGCGGCGTGCTGGATCTGCTGCAGGACCACGAAGGTGGCATGTGGGTGGCCCTGCTGACCCAGGGCCTGGCCTACCTGCCACCGGACTGGCGGCGCTTTTCCACCTGGTACCAGCTGGACGGCCGGCCGCTGGACAGCCAGTACCTGCTCAGTGCGGCCAGCGATGGCCACAGCTATTTCATCGGCTCGGCCCATGGTGTCTACCAGATCAACGCGCAGGGCACGTTGAGCCTGCTGGCCAGCGACCAGCAGCTTGGCAGTGGTGCGGTGTGGTCGGTGCTGCCGCGGCCGGATGGCACGTTGTGGCTGGGGCGCGCCGGACGCCTCAGCGTCTACGACCCGGCCCGGCGTACGCTGCGTGACTGGCCCATCGCTGGAGGATCCGACCTGCGCCAGCGTATCGACCTGATGCGGCAGGCCCCGGATGGCACGGTGTGGGTGTCAGTGATGAATTTCGGCCTGCAGCAGCGCAGCGCCGATGGTCGCGTGCTGCGCAGCATCGAGCTGGGGGCATTGCGTGGCGAAGGCGATGCACCGGTGGAGCAGATCCGCTTCGATGCGCGCGGCCAGGCCTGGCTGGTCGGGGCGATGGGCATCTGGCGGGAGCAGGCCGACCGCTTCGTTGCCGTGCCGGGGGTGTCGCAGGGGCAGATCTTCGATCTGGTCTGGATCGATCCGCAGCAGCTGTGGCTGGCACGGCAGGGCGCATTCGAACGCTACCAGTGGGATGGCCTGGGCCTGCGCCTGATCCAGCGCGTCGACGCCACCCACGGCATGCCGCCGGTCAGCATGGGCGGCCTGGCGTTGGCTGCCGATGGCCGGTTGTGGGCGACCACGCCGCGCGGGCTGCTGCGCTGGGACCCGCAGACGCGGCGCGTGCAGCAGTTCAACGAACGCGATGGGCTGCCCGACGCGGAGTTCACCGGCCGGCCGCCGGCCATCGGCGCCGATGGCCGGGTACTGGCGGTGACCCAGACCGGGCTGGTCGGCTTCGATCCCAACGCAGCGGACGTGGAACTGCCACCTTCGCAGCTGGTGATCGCGCAGGTGCGTGTGCGCCGCGACGACGCGCGCGGCTGGCAGCCGCTGCCGTCCAACGGCACGTTGCTGCTGGGCCCGGATGATCGGGATCTGCAGATCGATGCGCGCCTGCTGTCCTATGCCAATCCGCAGGGCAACCGCTACCGGTTCCGCGTCGAAGGATATGACCAGAACTGGGTGGAGCAGGGCGGCGATGGCCAGCGCACGCTGTCACGGCTGCCGCCCGGGCTGTACGCGATCGAGGTGCAGGCGGCCACCGCCAGTGGCGCGTGGACGGCCTCGCAGCGGCTGCAGGTCAAGGTGCTGCCACCCTGGTGGCGCAGCGGCATGGCCATCTTCGGCTACCTGATGCTGGGCTCGCTGTTGCTGCTGGTGCTGGTGTGGTCGATCCGCCGGCGCCTGCGGCGGCGCCAGCAGTGGCAGTTGACCGTGCACAAGCAGCAGCTGGCAGAACAGGCCTCGCAGGCCAAGAGCCGCTTCCTGGCCACGCTGGGCCATGAGGTGCGCACGCCGATGACCGGGGTGCTGGGCATGAGCGAGCTGCTGCTGGCCACCGAACTGGACCCGGTGCAGCGCGGCTACGCCGGCTCGATCCAGCAGGCTGGCAGCCACCTGCTGCGGCTGGTGAATGACGCTCTGGATCTGGCCCGCATCGAAGCGGGCCGGCTGGAGCTGGATATCCGCCCGTTCGATCTGAACGGCCTGCTCGACCAGGTGCAGGCGCTGATGCAGCCGATGGCGCAGCAGCGGCAGCTGGTGTTCCGGCGCGAGGATGCGCTGCCGGGGCCGATCAGTGTCAGCGGCGATGAAATGCGGGTGCGGCAGATCCTGCTGAACCTGCTCGGCAACGCGGTCAAGTTCACCGATCGCGGTCATGTGGGTCTGGGCGCGCAGCTGGAGGACGGTGGCGCTGCGGTGACCTTCGAGGTCAGCGACAGCGGCCCGGGCATCGACACCGAGCAGCAGCGCCGGTTGTTCCACCGTTTCGAACAGGCCGATGGGCCGCGCACCGCCTCGCGCTATGGCGGCAGTGGGCTGGGCCTGGCGATCTGCCAGGAACTGGCGGTCGCGATGGGCGGGCGCATCGACGTGGACAGCCAGCCAGGCAAGGGCGCGCGCTTCCGCGTGCGGGTTCCCCTGCCCTGGGCCCGGCAGGCGGCGCCACCGCCGCAGAACGAGACCGCGCTGCGCCCGGTGCCGGCCCTGCTGCCATCGCTTCGCATCCTGCTGGTGGAGGACGATGTCACCGTGGCCGAGGTCATCGCCGGCCTGCTGCGCGCACGGGGGCACCAGGTGGTGCACGTGCTGCATGGGCTGGCGGCGCTGTCGGAGATCGCCACCGAGGGCTTCGACGTCGGTCTGCTCGACCTGGACCTGCCGGCGCTGGATGGCACCGCCATCGCCCGCCAGCTGCGCGCGCTGGGCTATGAGCTGCCCCTGGTAGCGGTGACCGCGCGCTCGGATGCGTATGCCGAAACCCAGGTGCTGGCCGCTGGTTTCGACGGTTTCCTGCGCAAGCCGGTGACCGGTGACCTGCTGGTGTCGGCGATCCAGCAGGCCCGGGCAAAACGCGAGGTGGATGTCTGATCGTGTCACTAAGTGGCGTGAATGCCCCGCATTCGGTTTACCATGCCGACGCCGCGCAACGCGGGGTCCATCAACAGGCAGCGTTAGGAGGCAATCGGTGGCGTATCTGCGGGCGGTGACGCTGCTGCTGATCCTGCTGTGCGTCCTGGCGCCCGCCGCCGCACAGCCGGTGCCGCCGACGCCGCGGCAGGTGACCGTCTTCGACGGCCTGCCATCCAATACCGTCAACCGCATGGCCGAAGACCGTTACGGCTACCTGTGGATCGCCACCAATGACGGCCTGGCCCGCTATGACGGGCGTAACTACCGTGTCTGGCGCTCCGAGGACGGGCTGCGCGACAACCGCATCTGGACGGTCCTGGTCGATGCCCATAACGAGTTGTGGATCGGCACCGAGAACGCCGGCGTGGTGCGGATGTCGGCCGATCGCCGGCAGCTGCGTTTCTACGACCGCAGCAGCCAGCCGCTGATGGCCAGCAACACGGTGTGGAGCCTGGCCTCCACACCGGACGGTGCCATCTGGTTTGGCACCTATGGCGGCGGCCTGTACCGGCTTGACGCGCAGGAGCGCCTGCAGCGTTTCCTGCCCGAAAAGGACAACCCGCGCAGCGTGCCGGCCGCCTCGGTGCCTTACCTGGCCACCCTGGCCGACGGCAGTCTCTGGGTGGGGACCAAGCATGGTGTCGCGCGTTGGACCGGGACGGATTTCGAGCGGATCGATGCAGCCAAGACCGGTGGTCCGCTGGTCAACGGCCTGACCGCCGAAGCGGATGGCAGCCTGTGGATCAGCACGGTGTCCGGTGCCACGGTGCGGCGCCCCGACGGCCATTTCGAGACGCCGCCCTGGTCGCTGCCGGCGGGCGACCAGGTGCTGGGCATGATGCTGCGCGATGAACAGGGCGGCCACTGGCTTGACACCCGCAGCGGCCTCGGGCGCGCGGTCAACGGGCAGTTCCAGACCGTGCCGCTGTACAGCGCCGTGGCCCGTGGCCAGGTGCGGCCGAACTGGACCGGTGCCTATGAGGACCGTGAGGGCGGCATCTGGCTGGCCAGCACCAATGCCGGGCTGTGGCACCTGCTGCCACGCTGGTGGCAGTTCTCGGTGTTCTCGCGGCTGGAGGACGATCCGTCGTCGCTGCGCAATGCCTACGTGCTGGGCACCAGCCCCTCGGCCAATGGCGGGGTATGGACGGTGGGCGGCCACGGTGCGCTGGACCGGTTCGACCCGGCCAACGGTGACATCGAACAGCACCGCACCTTCCTCAATGGCATGCACTGGTTGACCTCGGTGCATGAGGATCCGCGCGGACAGGTCTGGGTCGGTTCGACCGACGCGCTGCTGCGCTATGACCCACGCAGTGGCGCGCTGCGGCGCTGGGACCGCGACAGCGGCGCCGATGCCACGATGGAAGGCAACATCGATGCGATGGTGACCTGTGACGGCGAGCGCCTGTGGGTGATGCTGGCGTCGGGACTGCAGCAGCGCGACCTTGACGGCCATCTGCGCCGGCAGCTGGAAAATGGCCGCGACGGTCTGCAGGCCGGCCAGCTCAACATGGACATCGAATGCGGGCCGCAGGACCGGATCTGGCTGGCCAGCAGCCGTGGCCTGCTGCAGTGGCAGCCCGACGCGCAGCGGTTCCAGCCGGTGCCCGGTGCACCGGCCACGCCGGTCTATGCCGTCGACGTCCGCGCCGATGGACAGGTGTGGCTGTCCGAGGACGGGCGCCTGTCGCGCTACCACTGGCGCAACGGGCGCCTTGAACGGCAGGCGGTGATCGGCAGTGAGCAGGGATACCCGGCCATCGCCGCGACCGGTCTGGTGATCGATGCACAGGGGGTCGCCTGGGCGTCCGGTGCCCGCGGACTGGTACGGGTAAGCGCTGATGGCCAGAGCGTGCGCCTGTACGGCGTGCATGACGGCCTGCCGAGCCAGGAGTTCCGCGACCACACCCTGATCGCCACCCCGACCGGACGGCTGGTGGCCGGCACGCCGGCCGGCGTGGTCGCTTTCGATCCAAGCCTGGTGCGTCCCTCGACGCGACGTGCCCCGCTGGTGATCGAGCGGGTGGAAGTGCGCCGCAACGAGCAGGTTCTGGACCTGACCCATGACACACCGCTGCAGATCGCCGATGGTGATCGCGACCTGCGGATCGTCGCACGCCTGCTGTCCTTCGCCGATTCGGCATCCAACAGCTACCGCTACCGGTTGGCCGGCTACGACCCGGACTGGGTGGAAGTAGGACCGGCCGGTGAACGCCTGTTCTCGCGCCTGCCACCGGGTGCATACCGGCTGGAAGTGCAGGCGCGGTCGGCCGACCACGTGTGGTCGCGCGTGGAGACCCTGGAATTCCATGTACAGCCGCCGTGGTGGCGCAGCCTGTCCGGTGTGCTGGTGCTGGCCTCGATCGCGCTGCTGCTGACCAGCTGGTTTGCGTGGCTGTACCGGCGCCGCCTGCAGCGCAAGCATGCCTATCAGCTGGCCCTGCACAAGCAGGAACTGGCCGAACAGGCCTCCGCTGCGAAGACGCGGTTCCTGGCCAATCTGGGCCACGAGATACGTACGCCGATGACCGGCGTGCTGGGCATGAGCGAACTGCTGCTGGCGTCGCCGCTGGACCCGCAGCAGCGCGGATACACGCAGTCGATCCGCCATGCCGGCGAGCACCTGCTGCACCTGGTGAACGATGCGCTGGACCTGGCCCGGATCGAATCGGGGCGGCTGGAGCTGCAATCGCAGCCGTTCGCATTGAACGGCCTGCTGCACGACCTGGCCGCGCTGATGGGGCCGCTGGCGGCACAGAAAGGCCTGCGCTTCGTGCTGGACAACCAGCTGCCGCCGGGCCTGCAGGCCACGGGCGATGCGATGCGGGTGCGGCAGATCCTGCTGAACCTGCTGTCCAATGCAGTGAAGTTCACCAGCCGCGGCACCATCACCCTGCACGCACGTTGCGAGGAAGGTCCACGCGGGCTGCACTTCGAAGTGCGCGACACCGGCCCGGGCATCAGCCAGGAACAGCAGCAGCGACTGTTCCGCCGCTTCGAGCAGGCCGATGGCGCACGCACGGCCGCGCAGTACGGTGGCAGCGGCCTGGGACTGGCGATCTGCCGCGAGCTGGCGCAGGCCATGCAGGGCAGGATCCGGGTGGAGAGCCAACTGGGCAGCGGCACCCGCTTCGAAGTCAGCCTGCCGCTGCCCCTGCAGCAGGACGGCGCGGGCCAGGCCGATGAATCGACGCGGGGTGATGATGCGGTGGCAAACATGCCGTCGTTGCACGTGTTGCTGGTGGAAGACGATGTGACCGTGGCCGATGTGGTGGTCGGCCTGTTGGGCGCACGCGGCCACACGGTGGTGCATGCCGGCCACGCGCTGGCGGCGCTGCGCGAGATCAGCGCGGGTGATTTCGACGTTGGCCTGCTGGACCTGGATCTGCCGGGCCTGAGCGGTTTCGAGCTGGCCCAGCACCTGCGCAACCAGGGCTACATGCTGCCGCTGCTGGCGGTGACCGCGCGGACCGATGCGGACCTGCAGCAGCAGGTGGAGGCGGCGGGCATCAACGGGTTCCTGCGCAAGCCGGTGACCGGTGAGCTGCTGGTTGAAGCGATCGCGCGGGTACTTGGGCGGTAGGTTTCTTTGCAGGGCTTGCAGCCCTGCACCTGCTTCAAGCCAGGGCAACGTCAACGTCAACGTCAAACGCCTGCATTCCGTGGGATGGCGGGGTGGGTCCGGTTGAGGGGGACGCCGTAAACCCATCCATGGGGGCTTGGTCGCGCCATCCATGGCGCTCACACCCCCTCAACCGGACCCACCCCGCCTTCGACAGATTTCTGCGATCCGTTGGAACGGCGTTCTGCTTTGGTGGGTGCCGACCGTTGGTCGGCACGGGGTCTGTCGGAATGGCGATCTGCTGGGGTAGGTGTCGACCTTGGTCGACACCGTAGATCCACGCCATGCGTGGATGAATTGATTCGATATCTGACAGAAAAATCGTGTCGACCAAGGTCGACACCTACCAAAAGCCGCGCATCGCCGTTACCAACAGACGCGGGAACCTGTCAGAGGTGGGGCGGCGTGTCCTGCAAGCCGACAGTGCCCCGCCATCCCACGGAATGCCGCTTCGCTTTTGACGTTGATTGAAGCTTCTGCAGGTGCAGGGCGCAGCCCTGCCGGAAAAAACCTACTCCGCGACCGACTCGACCTGCCGCGGTTCCGGCCTCGTATCCGGCAGCTGCCAGAAAATCATCGTCGAAGTCAGCGTGATCGCACCCACGCAGATGAACGTCGCATGCAGCGCCGCCGTCGCACCATGGCCTTCCAGGTGCGTGCCGAACGCCGCCAGCAGGCTGCCGGCCGCCGCCGCGCCGAAGCCGGCCGCCAGCATCATCACCATCGACAGCAGGCTGTTGCCGGAACTGGCGTACTCGCGGTCCAGGTCACGCAGGGTCACGGTGTTCATCACGGTGAACTGCAGCGAATTGACCGCACCGAAGAACGCCAGCTGCAGCAGGCGCCAGACCAGGTGCTGGCCTGGGTCCATCAGGATGAAACTGGCCATTGCAAAGCCCACCAGCACGGTGTTGATCATCAGCACGCGGCGGTAGCCGTAGCGTTCGACCAGTTTCACGGCCAGCTGCTTGGACACCATGCCTGCTGCGGCCACCGGCACCATCATCAGGCCCGCGTGCATCGGGCCCAGGCCGAGGCCGACCTGCAGCAGCAGCGGGATCAGCATCGGCATGGCGCTGCTGCCGATGCGCGAGAACAGGTTGCCGAGGATGCCGATGCGGTAGCTCGGCACGCGGAACAGGGCCAGCGAGAACAGCGGCGCGGTGGAATTGGCCGCGTGCAGCCAGTAGCCAACCAGCGCGGCCAGGCCGGCCACGGTCATCAGCATGATCAGTGCGTGCGGCGTGCCCAGGCCGGAGATGCCGTCCAGCGCCAGCGACAGCACCACCATCGCGAAGGCCAGCATGATGTAGCCGCGCAGGTCGAAGCGGGTGCGGTGGCTGGCGTAGTGGTCGGGCATGATCTTCATCGCAGCGATGAAACCGATCACGCCGATCGGCAGGTTGATCAGGAACACCCAGTGCCACGAGGCGATTTCCACCAGCCAGCCGCCGAGGGTGGGGCCGATCAGCGGGCCGACCAGGGCGGGGATGGCGATGAAGCTCATCGCGCGCAGGAAATCCTCGCGTGGCACCGAGCGCATCACTGCCAGGCGGCCGACCGGCAGCAGCATCGCGCCACCGATGCCCTGCAGCACGCGCGCGCCCACCAGCTGGTGCAGGTGCTGGGCCAGCGCGCAGGCCAGCGACCCGAGGGTGAACAGGATGATCGCCACCAGGAAGGTGCGGCGGGTGCCGTAGCGGTCGGCGATCCACCCCGAGGCCGGGATGAAGGTGGCCACGGCCAAGGCATAGCTGAACACCACCGACTGCATCTGCAGCGGGCTTTCGCCCAGGCTCTTGGCCATCGCCGGCAGTGCCGTGTTGACGATGGTGGAATCGAGCATCTGCATGAAGATGGCCAGTGAAACCAGCCACAGCAGGGGGCGGAAGCGGGCGTACTCGGCAGGCGATGCGGGGGTGTCGGGTGCGGGTGCGCCTGCGGGCGAAGGTTCGGACATGGCGTGGGGGCCGGTGCAGCGTGGGGCTGCCATGATCGCGCAATGCAGGTCACGGCGCGATCAATGCCGCGCCGTGACGTGTTCCCCGCTTGCTTCAGCGCTGGCTGTGTGAGTGCACCGCGTCGACCAGCACCTGCACGTGCGCCGGGTCCATGTCCGGCGACATGCCATGGCCGAGGTTGAACACATGGCCCTCGCGCGAACCGCCGTTGCCGGCCGCATAGGTGTCGAGCACGCGCGCGGCGGCGGCAGCGATGGCGTCGGGCGAGGCGTACAGCGTGGTCGGGTCGAGGTTGCCCTGCAGGGCAACGCGGCCGCCGGTGCGGCGCAGGGCCTCGTCCAGATCCAGCGTCCAGTCCAGGCCCAGCGCATCGGCGCCGGTCTGCGACAGTGCTTCCAGGTGCAGGCCGGTGCCCTTGCCGAACAGGATCAGTGGCGTGCGCTCGCTGCCTTCGCCGCGTTCCAGGCCTTCGGCGATGCGCTGCAGGTAGCGCAGCGAGAACTCGCGGTACATCGCCGGCGACAGCACGCCGCCCCAGGTGTCGAACACCTGCAGGGCCTGCGCGCCGGCCGCGCGCTGCGCGCCCAGGTAGGCGATCACCGCATCGGTGGTCACCTCCAGCAGGCGGTGCAGGGCCTGCGGGTGGTTCAGCGCCATCGCCTTGATGCGCGCGAAATCCTTGCTGCCGCCGCCTTCCACCATGTAGCAGGCCAGCGTCCACGGGCTGCCGGAGAAGCCGATCAGCGGCACCTGGCCGTCCAGTTCGCGGCGGATCAGGCGCACTGCGTCCATCACATAGCCCAGGTCCTGTTCCATGTCCGGCACGGCCACCCTGGCGATGGCGGCTTCATCGCGCACCGGGTGGCGGAACTTCGGGCCTTCGCCTTCGACGAAATACAGCTCCAGGCCCATCGCATCGGGAATGGTGAGGATGTCCGAGAACAGGATGGCCGCGTCCAGCGGGAAGCGGCGCAGCGGCTGCAGGGTGATTTCGCAGGCGATCTCCGGATTCTTGGCCATGGCCAGGAAACTGCCGGCCTTGGCCCGGGTCGCGCGGTACTCCGGCAGGTAGCGACCGGCCTGGCGCATCAGCCAGACGGGGGTGCAGTCCACCGGTTCGCGGCGCAGGGCGCGCAGCAGGCGATCGTTGCGGAGGGGGCTGGTCACGATGGGCATTCCTTGGGCGAAAGTTGGCAGCGGCGTCAGTCGCCGTGCGAAAGCATCTGGAAGCCGCGATGCAGTTCGGCATCGCGGGCCTTCTCGAAGGCATGGCGGGCTTCGTCTGCCTGCAGGAACAGCTCGCGCCGCAGCTGCGAGCGCGCACCGACGCGGCCGCTCTCGCGCAGCAGTTCCCAGCCGCCGAACAGGTCCGGCTGCAGGCTCAGGCGCAGGAAGCGCGGTGCCTGCGCGCCGGCATCGGGATGTTGCAGGTAGACGTGCATGGGCCGATTGTATCGCCCCGGGGGCACGGCTCTACAACGGCGTGCCCAGCACCTTCAGCACGGCCGCTTCATCCACGTCCGGCACCACTTCGGCCCGGCCCATGCCGCGCCACAGCACCAGGCGCAGGCGGCCGGCCACGTTCTTCTTGTCCAGCCGCATGCGGCCCAGCAGGGCCTGCGGGTCGAGCCCGGCGGGGATCGTCACCGGCAGCTGCAGCTTTTCCAGCAGCGCCTGCAGGCGTACGCGGTCGGCATCCTCGGCCAGGCCCAGGTCGGTGGACAGCTTCGCCGCCAGCACCATGCCCACGGCCACGGCCTCGCCATGGTTCAGTGCGTCGCGGCCCGGCGCCGAATAGCCCTGTTCGGTCTCGATGGCGTGGCCGAAGGTGTGGCCCAGGTTGAGCAGGGCGCGCTCGCCCTTCTCGAAGGGGTCGCGTTCGACGATGGCGGCCTTGTGCCGGCAGCTGCGCGCGATGGCCTCGGCCAGCACCGCGTCCTCGCTTGCCAGCAGCGCATCAGCGTGCTGCTGCAGCCATTCAAAGAACACCGCATCGCCCAGTGCGCCGTACTTCACCACTTCGGCCAGGCCGGCACGCAGCTCGCGCGGCGGCAGGGTGGCCAGCACGCGGGTATCGGCGATGACCGCGCGTGGCGGATGGAAGGCGCCCACCAGGTTCTTGCCGGCGGGGATGTCCACGGCCGTCTTGCCGCCCACCGAGGAATCGACCATCGCCAGCAGGGTGGTCGGCAGCTGCACGCAATCCACGCCGCGCATCCAGCAGGCCGCAGCGAAACCGGCCAGATCGCCGACCACGCCGCCGCCGAGGGCGAACACGCAGGCATCCCGGGTGGCGCCCAGTGCGGCCAGTGCTTCGATGGCGCGGCCGAACTCGGCCAGGGTCTTGGAGGCCTCGCCGGCCTGCAGCACGTGCTCGCCGACGATCAGGTCCGGGCGCGCGGCCAGCAGGGTCTGTTTCACGGCGGCCAGGTAGCGCGGGGCGACTTCGCTGTCGCTCAGCAGCAGCACGTGGCGGCCGCGCACGTGCGCGGCCAGCGCAGCGCCGTCGGCCTGGGTACCGGCGCCGATGGTGATGGAATAGGGGCGGTCGCCGCCAACGGCGACCTGCAGCGGGGCGGGGGAGGTCATGCGGTCAGGTCCTGGCGCTGCCATTGCGTGGCCAGCTTGACGACAAGCTGTGCCGTGGCGTCGGCAGCGGTGTACGGGTCGGTGTCGAGAGTGATGTCGGCCAGCGCGTGGTACAGCGGATCACGTGCCGCAGCCAGATCGTGCAGGACCTGCTCGCGGTCCGGGCGCTGCAGCAGCGGGCGCCCCTTGTCGCGGGCCAGCCGTTCCAGCTGTGCGGCCACGCTCACATGCAGGTGCACCACGAAGCCACGCTGGGCGATCAGGGCGCGGTTGTCCGGGTCCAGCACGGCGCCGCCGCCGGTGGAAACCAGCTGGCCCTGGCCAGACAGCACCTGGGCCAGCGCCTGCCGTTCATGGGCGCGGAAGCCGGCTTCGCCGGAGTGCTCGAAGATGGTCGGAATGCTGGCCCCGGCCGCATCGACGATGGCCTGGTCGACATCGACGAAGTCCAGCGTGAAGCGCTCGGCCAGGCGGCGGCCGATGCAGGTTTTGCCGGCGCCCATCGGGCCGATCAGGATCAGGTTCGGAGCAGGATTCATGCCCGTTGATCCTACCACTTCCACACCTCCGGCCTGGCAGGATGGTTGCGGTTGGAAGCATCGGTGGTGCGCGGCTAGCGAACCGCCTGCACCTGGCGCTGGCCGTCCAGCACCACCACATGGTCGGCGCGATCGGGCAGGGCGCGCAGCGCCTGCCGGCTGACCCGTTCGTAGTACTGCACGAAGCGCTCCAGCTGCGGGCGGCTCATGCCGTGCCGGCCAGGCTGGGCGGCCTGCAGGTTCTGTTCCTGCTGCCAGCGCCAGCGCGGTACCACCGAGAAATCCGGCGGCTGCAGGAACCAGAGGCGGTCGCAGCGCTGCCACAAGGCCGGATAGTCGTGGGCCAGGGCCTGGTTGCACCAGCGCCGCCAGCGGCCATCCGGGTCGGCCTCGCGCTCCAGCGCGTTCAAGGGGCTGTCCAGCTCGGCATCGTCCTGCGCGGGCGTGCCGAGGAACCAGCCTTCGAACACCAGCAGGTCCAGCGGGGCCTCCAGCGTGGACCACTGCGCTTCTGGCAGGCGCTCATCGGCCAGCTTGTCGAAGCGCGGCAGCGCCAGCGGCTGGCGCGCGGCCACCGCGTCCAGTACGGCGTGGGCCAGCGGCAGGTCGTGGGTGCCGGGCGGCCCACGGGTGATCAGCAGCGGATGTACCTGGCGGGCCAGGCGCTGGCGTTGCGCGCGGGTCAGGTAGACATCGTCGATGGACAGGGCCGCCGCGTTCAGGCCGCGCAGGCGGGCGCGGGCGACCACCTGTGCCGCCAGCGTCGATTTGCCGCTCCCCTGCACACCGCTGATGGCCAATACTGGCACCGTGGCACCACTGGCCAGCGCGTCATCCAGCGCCTGTTCTGCAAGTGTTTCAGGGAATCCTTTCACCAGGGGCATGTACGCAGCAGCAACCATGCCGCCACAATAGCCCAATCCGTGTGAGAACAAGCGAACCATGAGCGACCTTTACGCCGAAGCCCTGTCCACCTTTGCCGCCCTGTTCGACGAGGCGAAGCAGAGCCGCGAGGTCGAACCCAACGCGATGACGGTGGCCACCGCCGATGCGCAGGGCCGCCCCTCGGCGCGCACCGTGCTGCTGAAGGCCTTCGATGAGCGCGGCTTCGTGTTCTACACCCACCTGGACAGCCACAAGGGCCAGGAGCTGCAGGCCAACCCGCAGGCGGCCCTGCTGTTCCTCTGGCGCAGCCTGCGCGAGGCCGGCATCCAGGTGCGCATCGAAGGACGCGTGGAGCAGGTAGCCGACGTCGAAGCCGATGCGTACTTCGCCAGCCGCCCGCGCATGAGCCAGATCGGCGCATGGGCGTCGCAGCAGTCCAGGACGCTGGCCACGCGCGAGGAATTCGATGCGCGCGTGGCCGAGGTGGAAGCACGCTTCGAAGGTCAAGACGTCCCGCGCCCGGATGGCTGGAGCGGCCTGCGCGTGGTGCCCGACCGCATCGAATTCTGGTACGGCGCACAGTTCCGCCTGCACGAGCGCTGGTGCTATGAAGCCGGTGCCGAGGGGCGCTGGAGCAAGCGCCTGCTGTACCCGTGATCGACGCTGCGCCGGCCATCCGCCAGGCCACGCCGGCCGATGTGGCGGTGTGGGCGCAGCTGCGGCTGGGCCTGTGGCCCGATGCCGATGACCCGCTGCGGGAACTGGAACAGTCGCTGGCCGACCACGATGGCGCGGTGTTCCTGGCCTGCCTGGCCGATGGCGAGGCCGTGGGCTTTGCCGAAGTGCGGCTGCGCCACGATTACGTAAACGGTACGGACACATCGCCGGTGGGCTTTCTGGAAGGCTGGTACGTGCAGCCAGCGTGGCAGGGCCATGCCCTCGGCCGGGCCCTGCTGGTGGCCGTGCGGGACTGGACGCGTGCGGCCGGCTGCCGCGAACTGGCCTCGGACAGTCGCGTCGAGGATGAGCGCGCGCATGCCGCGCACCGTGCCTGCGGTTTCGAAGAGACCGAGCGGGTGGTCTACTTCCGCATGGCGCTGGACGCAGCGTCGCCCCGGTAACTGATTTTTGTAGCGTCGAGCCATGCTCGACTGATTCTGCTTGGTTGGCATTTGGCGAAGCGAGCGTGTCGACCAAGGTCGACACCTACCAATACCCTCGCCGTGTCGGCCAAGGTCGACACCTACCGGGGGGCTGTCAGCAGTCCTTCCAGCACCTCCACGTCCACAGGGTCGCGCTGTGCAGCAGTCATGAAGCGTTGGCCGAAGACATCCCACAGCCGGCTGTGCAGGAAGAAGCGGAACAGTTCTGCATCCAGATGCTGCTCGTTGCACATCAGGGCCATGATGCGCAGGGTTTCGCTGAGGGGCTTGGCCGGCTTGTAAGGGCGATCCGCGGCCGTGAGTGCCTCAAATACATCACACAGCGCCATGACACGGTCCAGGATGCCCAGCTGATCGCCGGGCAGGCGCCGTGGGTAGCCCTTTCCGTCCAGCCGCTCATGGTGGGTGGCGGCAAGCTCGGGCACCTGCTCCAGGCCCGGTGGCCACGGCAGGGCCTTGAGCATGATGTAGGTCTGCACGATGTGGTTGTTGATGCGGAAGCGATCTTCTTCGGTCAGGGTGCCGCGGCGGATGGCGAGGTTGTACAGCTCGCCGATGTTCTGCTGGCAGGGCGGCAGCACCATGTTGAACCCGAGCGTGTTGCGCGGGTCGTCCGCTTCCACGGCGGGTCGGTCACTGCCCCACGGTACGCGGTGTTCGGGCAGGTCCTGCAGCAGGGTGCTCGCTGCCGGCAGCGGCGGCGCGTTCGGGCGCTGTGTTTCCAGGTGGCGAAGCTCGGCGGCGGACAGCCCCAGGCGGTCGTCGAAGTGGCGCTGCCACGGTTGCTGGCCGATGGCCTGCAGCCGTGCGATGGCCTCATCAGCCATGAACTCGCCGCCCACGTTGCAGCCGGCCACGAATGCAAAATCATCCTGCAGTTGCTGCTGTCGGCTGGCGAGCTGCGCTGCACTTGTCTCGCCACGCGCGGCGGCCAGCTGCGCATCGCGCCACAGGATCTCGAAGCGCAGGCGTACCTCGTGGATGCGGTTGCGGATGACTTCCAGCTTGGTCGCCTTGTCCACGATGTGCTCGGGGCTGATGACCTTGCCGCAGTCATGCAGCCAGGCACCGATCCGGAACGCCTCGCGCTCACCCTCGCTCAGGCGGAAGCCGGCATAGCCGCCTTCCTCGGTCTGGTGCAGGTGTTCGGCCAGTTCAATGGCCATCTGCGGCACGCGCTCGCAGTGGCCGCCGGTGTACGGGCTCTTGGCATCGATCGCATCGGCCAGAAGGCGGATGAGTGATTCGAACAGCTGCCGCTGCGCCGCAGACAGCTGGCGGGTCTCGATGGCCACCGCCAGCATGCCCGAAAGCCGTTGGGCGAACTGCAGGAAGGCGGCGTCGGTGTGGGCGGCATCGGTGGGATGTTCCAGCACCAGCAGGCCCTGCAGGTTGCCTTGGCGGCCGTGAAGCGGCAGCCGCAGCTGATCGGGCGGTGGCTGATCCTGCACCTCGGTGCTCGGCCAGGCCATGTGTGCAGGCAGGGGCGTGCGCAGCGTTCCGACCTGGCCTGCGCACTGCAGTTTCCCCGATGTGGCGTCGGGCAGAAAGACGGCCGCTGCACGTGACTGCGTTGCCTTGACCATCTCTTCCAGTACCCGCTGCAGCATGCGTTCCATCTGCGGCTCGGTGGCCAGGCATTCGGTCAGGTCCAGGAACGCGGCAATGGTGCCGCCCATGTGCTGGATGGCGTGCGACAGCTCGCTCACCTCGCGCACGCGGCTGGCCGGCAGTGGAGCGCCGGAAAAGTCGAAGCGTGCAATGCGCAGGCTGCGTTCGCGCAGGCCCACCAGGCTGCGGCCCAGGGCACGCCCGGCCAACCAGCCCAGCGGCAGCAGCAACAGCGTCAACAGCAGCGCCAGCGCCAATGTCTGCGCGGCGCGCCGACGCGCGTCGGCCGCCAGCTCGTCCAGTGGCAGGGCCTCAAGCAGGTCGAACGTCTGGCCGTGCCCGGCCTGCAGCTGTGAGCGCAATCCGATCCATGTCCGTCCTGCAATGTCGAACTGCACCGGGGTGCCACTGCGGGCGGCACGCGACTGCGCCTGCGTCAGAGCAGAGTCGCGCAGTTCCTGCAGTGAAGTCGTGCCGACCGGCAGCGTGCTGGCAACGATGTCGCCGCTGCCATGCAGCAGGGCCAGTTGGGTAGCAGGCGTGGTGCGCAGTGTGGACAGCACCTGCGTCAGGTCGTCCAGCGCAATGTCAATGCCAACCACCGCATCTGCGGTGCCGGCGCTTTCGCTGAGGGTGACACCCATGCGGCCGGTCGTTGCGAAGCGGTAGGGCGCGGAAACGTGCACCTTGCCCGGGCTCTGCAGGGCCCGCTGGTACCAGCCGCGTTGGCGCGGATCGAAATCGTGGCTGGGCCACGGCCGTGTCTGCAGCGCCCGGCCCTGCGCGTCCATGAAATGGAAGCGGGCCTGGTGCGTGCCGTCCGCCTGTTCGCTGAGCGTCTGCAGCAGCGCGTCGGCTGCGGCGGGCGCGGCCACGCGCTGGCGTACGGCCGGCACCGCCAGTGTCCGGGCCAGAAGAAGGTCTCCATTGGGGTAGGCCACATATACAGACGCTGCCACCGGCGCCGCACGCAGGGCGGCCAGCAGGGGCGCGGCGTTGTCCAGCCGGCTGCGTTCGTCCGCCAGTGTCGGCAGCTGCCCCGCACCGATCTGGCCCAGCGCGATCTGGGCAGGCGCAAACTGCAGGCGCAGCTGTTCGGCCAGCAGGGCCGCATCGCGCACGCTGCGTTGCCGTGCATCTTCGCCCAGGCGCTGGTAGGTGGCGATCACCCCCCAGCCGATCAGCAGTGCAGCCACCAGGGCCATGCAGGTCATGGTCAGGGCGGTGATATGGACGCGGATACGGAACTGTCTGGGGGCAGCGGTGACACGACTCATCAAGCGTCCTTGTACTGCGGTAGTGCTGTCAGGAACGCGATGTCGCGAATGGACCGGCCAGCTTCATCTGCGGGCAGGCCGCCATCAGGCACACTCCGCGCCGGATTCTCTGCCTGGAAGGTGTGATGCTGCCTTGGCGTTGCCTGTTTGCCGTCCCGTCCCCGCGCGGCGGTGTTGAAGGTCTGCTGTTGCTGCTCGCCCGTATCGTGGCGGGGGTGATGTTCTGCGTATCCGGTTGGAACAAGGTGTTCACCGACGCTGGGCGCGAGCGCATGGTGCATACGCTGGTTGATGCGGGCATTCCGTTCCCGGTGTTCAGCGCGCCGGTGCTGGGCGCTATTGAATGGATTGCTGGCGGTCTGCTGGTGCTGGGGCTGCTGAGCCGTCCTTCGGCATTGCTGCTGGCGGCAATCTGCGCGGTGGCGGCGCTGACCGATGGCATCGCGCGCATTCCTGCCGGACTGAGCGTGCCGGACTGGTTGAGCTGGTTTTTCTACCTGAGCGAAGTGCCGCTGGGCGTGCTCCTGCTGTGGATTGCGGCCGTGGGCAGTGGGCGGTTTGCCATCGAGGGGCGATGGTCGCGCTGATGGCGCGGGCGCTTCGTTAGCATCGAGCTTGCTCGACTGTCTTCTCGACGCGACACAATCAGCCGATCGTGGGCTCGGCTCTACAGACCCTCCGCGCGCAGCCAGCGCCACAGCGTGGTGCGTGACACACCCAGCGCCTGGGCCATGCCTTCACGGTCGTTGCGGTGTTCCTGCAGCAGCGCCTGCAGCTGTGGGCGCTGCGGGCGCTTGCCGTTGCTTTCCAGTGGCAGCGCCGTCGCGCCTTCGTTCACCAGCTCCGGCGCCAGCTGCAGCAGGCGCGCGGCATCGATCAGCCCTTCGCCCGGCTGCCAGTGGATGCGCAGGCGATCCATCAGGTTGCGCAGTTCGCGCACGTTGCCGGGCCACCCGGCGGCGGTCAGCATGCCCATCGCGTCCTCGGCCAATGGCGCGTCGATCCCGCGCAGCTGGCGGAAAAAGTGTTGTGCCAGCACGGGAATGTCACCACGCCGCGCGCGCAGCGAGGGCAGGGCGATACGCAACGCGGCCAGCCGGTAATACAGGTCGCGTCGGAAGCTGCCGGCCGCCGCGCGCTGTTCCAGCGACTGCAGGGTGGCGGCAACCACGCGCAGGTCCACCGGCGTCGGTTCGGTAGCGCCCACGCGCAGCACCTCGCGTTCTTCCAGCACCCGCAGCAGGCGGGTCTGCAGCGGCAGCGGCAGTTCGCCGATCTCATCCAGGAACAGGGTGCCGCCGTCGGCTGCCTCGACCAGGCCGACGCGTCCACCGCGCCGCGCGCCGGTGAAGGCGCCGTCGCTGTAGCCGAACAGCTCCGCTTCCAGCAGCGACTCGCTGATCGCGCCGCAGTTCAGCGCGACGAAGCGGCCTCGCCGGCCGCTGGCCGCGTGCAGCTGGCGCGCGACCAGTTCCTTGCCGGTGCCGGTTTCGCCGGTGACCAGTACGGTGCTCTCATGCGGTGCGTACAGCGCGATCTGCGCGCGCACCTGGGCCATCGCCTCGCTGTCGCCGAGCAGGGCATGCGCATCACTGCGCGGGGCGGCGCGCCGGCGCGGGGCCGGGCGGCTGCCACCGGAGCGGGCCAGTGCCTGGGTCAGTTCCAGCGCGTGTTCGAACGCGTGCCGTACCGAATCGGCCGAGTACAGCAGCACGCCCGGCAGGCCCATCTGTTCTGCGTGGTCGATGGCCATGCCGGTGCCGACGATCACCTCGATGCCGTTGGCGCGCAGGTCGGCGATGCAGTCGCGCGCATCCTCGCGGGTGACGAAGCGGCGATGCTCGATGTCCAGGCCGAAGCTGTGCTGGAAGTTGCTGAACACCGGTACGTCGCTGGCGTGGGTGACCAGGCCGATGCGCGGGGCGATGCGGCGGGCGCGGGCCAGTGCCTCCATCAGGTCGAAGCCGTTGGCCTGGATCGGCACCAGCGGCAGTTCCAGCCGCCCGCGCAGCCAGGCCGCGTTGGAGCCGCCGGCAATGACCACGTCGCAGTGCTCGCGGCGCAGGCGCTGGCCGATCACATCCACCGCTTCCTCAAAGCCGAGGTTGATCTGCTCGATGCGTGCGCGACGGTCGAACTCGGGGATCACATCGCCAAGCAGGCCGGTCAGGCGCGAGACGCTGACCGTCCAGATGACCGGGCGACCGGGGTCGGCATCGGCGTGGCGCAGGGGCGAGCGGGGCAGGTACATGGCGGCGGCAACCGGAAATGATGTTTCATGATACATCTGTTTCAATGTTTCATTTGTTTCACCATTGCGGCACAGTCATGCCTTTGAAATCAACCGGTTGCAGCTTGGCATGGTGCTTGCGCCCTCCATCCCGTTCCCAACCTGGATTGCCGCATGACCGCTTCCCCCCCTTCTTCCGCCGGTGCCCGCTTCCGTGAGGCACTGGCTGCCGAATCGCCGCTGCAGGTGATCGGCGCGATCAACGCCAACCACGCCCTGCTGGCCAAGCGCGCCGGCTTCCGCGCCATCTACCTGTCCGGCGGCGGCGTCGCGGCCGGTTCGCTGGGCCTGCCGGACCTGGGCATCAACACCCTGGAAGACGTGCTGATCGACGTGCGCCGCATCACCGATGTCTGCGACCTGCCGCTGATGGTCGACATCGACACCGGCTTCGGCCCGAGTGCGTTCAACATCGCCCGCACCGTGAAGTCGCTGATCAAGGCCGGCGCCGCCGCCTGCCACATCGAGGACCAGGTCGGCGCCAAGCGCTGTGGTCACCGCCCCGGCAAGGAAATCGTCTCGCAGGGTGAAATGGTCGACCGCGTGAAGGCCGCCGCCGATGCCAAGACCGATCCGGACTTCTTCCTGATCGCCCGCACCGACGCCATCCAGGTGGACGGCGTGGACAAGGCCATCGAGCGCGCCATCGCCTGCGTCGAGGCTGGTGCGGACGGCATCTTCGCCGAGGCCGCCTATGACCTGGACACCTACCGCCGCTTCGTCGATGCGGTGAAGGTGCCGGTGCTGGCCAACATCACTGAATTCGGTGCCACCCCGCTGTTCAGTCGCGACGAACTGGCCTCGGCCGGCGTGGCCATCCAGCTGTTCCCGCTGTCGGCCTTCCGCGCCGCCAACAAGGCGGCCGAGAACGTCTACCAGTCGGTGCGCCGCGACGGCCACCAGCGCAACGTCGTCGATGCCATGCAGACGCGCGAAGAGCTGTACGACCGCATCGGCTACCACGCCTTCGAACAGCAGCTCGACGCCCTGTTCGCCGCCAAGAAATAAGCAGTACCCTGCACTATCAGTTTTCGGAGGGAAAACATGAACGATACGACCGCAACCCCGACCTTCAAGCCGAAGAAGTCCGTCGCCCTGTCCGGCACCGCCGCCGGCAACACCGCGCTGTGCAGCGTGGGCCGCAGCGGCAACGACCTGCATTACCGCGGCTACGACATCCTGGACCTGGCCAACACCAGCGAGTTCGAGGAAATCGCCTACCTGCTGGTGCACGGCAAGCTGCCGACCCGCGCCGAACTGGTTTCGTACAAGGCCAAGCTGAAGTCGCTTCGCGGCATTCCGGCCGCGGTGAAGGCGGCGCTGGAAGAACTGCCGCCGTCGGCGCACCCGATGGACGTGATGCGCACCGGCGTGTCCGTGCTCGGCTGCGTGGCGCCGGAAAAGGATGACCACAACCATCCGGGCGCGCGTGACATCGCCGACAAGCTGATGGCCTGCCTCGGCTCGATGCTGCTGTACTGGTACCACTGGAGCCACAACGGCCGCGCCATCGACGTGGAAACCGACGACGACTCCATCGGTGGCCACTTCCTGCACCTGCTGCACGGTGACAAGCCGCAGGATTCGTGGGTGAAGGCGATGCACACCTCGCTGATCCTGTACGCCGAGCACGAGTTCAACGCCTCGACCTTCGCCTGCCGCGTCATCGCCGGCACCGGCAGCGACATGTACAGTGCGATCTGCGGTGGCATCGGCGCGCTGCGCGGCCCCAAGCACGGCGGCGCCAACGAAGTGGCGTTCGAAGTGCAGAAGCGCTACGACAACCCCGATGAGGCCGAGGAAGACATCAAGGCCCGCGTCGAGCGCAAGGAAGTGGTGATCGGCTTCGGCCACCCGGTCTACACCGTGTCCGACCCGCGCAACAAGGTGATCAAGGACGTGGCCCGCGAGCTGTCCGAAGAACAGTCGAGCATGAAGATGTACGACATCGCCGAGCGCCTGGAAACGGTGATGTGGGACATCAAGAAGATGTTCCCGAACCTGGACTGGTTCAGCGCCGTCAGCTACCACATGATGGGCGTGCCGACCGCGATGTTCACCCCCCTGTTCGTGATCGCCCGCACCGCCGGCTGGAGCGCGCACATCGTCGAGCAGCGCATCGACGGCAAGATCATCCGCCCGAGCGCCAACTACACCGGCCCGGAAGACCGCGCGTTCGTCGCCATCGACAAGCGCGTCTGATCCACCTGCTGTACCCATCCGGCCGGCCACGCGCCGGCCGGATGCCTTCGTTGCCGCTGCCGCGGCACCCGGCCCGCCCAAAGTACTCCGCCAGCCCATGAATACCGATTACCGCAAGAACCTCCCCGGCAGCACGCTGGACTACTTCGACGCGCGCGCCGCCGTCGATGCGATCCAGCCCGGTGCCTACGCCACGCTGCCGTATACCTCGCGCGTGCTGGCCGAGAACCTGGTGCGCCGCTGCGACCCGGCCACGCTCACCGATTCGCTCGCACAGCTGATCGAGCGCCGCCGCGACCTGGATTTCCCGTGGTTCCCGGCACGCGTGGTCTGCCATGACATCCTCGGCCAGACCGCGCTGGTGGATCTTGCCGGCCTGCGCGATGCGATTGCCGACAAGGGCGGTGACCCGGCCAAGGTCAATCCGGTGGTGCCGGTGCAGCTGATCGTCGATCACTCGCTGGCAGTGGAATGTGGCGGTTTCGATCCGCAGGCGTTCGAGAAGAACCGCGCCATCGAGGACCGCCGCAACGAAGACCGTTTCCACTTCATCGACTGGACCAAGCTGGCGTTCCAGAACGTGGACGTGATCCCGCCGGGCAACGGCATCATGCACCAGATCAATCTGGAGAAGATGTCACCAGTGGTCTACGTGCAGGACGGCGTAGCCTTCCCCGATACCTGCGTGGGCACCGACAGCCACACCCCGCACGTGGATGCGCTGGGCGTGATCGCCATTGGTGTTGGCGGCCTGGAAGCGGAGAACGTGATGCTGGGCCGCGCTTCGTGGATGCGCCTGCCCGACACCGTCGGCGTTGAACTGAGCGGTCGCCCGCAGCCCGGCATCACCGCCACCGACGTGGTGCTGGCCCTGACCGAGTTCCTGCGCAAGGAACGCGTGGTCGGCGCCTGGCTTGAATTCTTCGGCGAGGGTGCGGCGGCACTGACCATCGGTGACCGCGCCACCATCTCCAACATGTGCCCCGAATACGGTGCCACCGCCGCGATGTTCTACATCGATGCGCAGACCATCGATTACCTGCGCCTGACCGGCCGCGAGCAATCGCAGGTGGCGCTGGTGGAGAACTACGCACGCACCACCGGCCTGTGGGCCGATGACCTGGCGACCGCGCAGTACGAGCGCGTGCTGCGTTTCGACCTGTCCAGCGTGGTGCGCAACATGGCTGGGCCGAGCAACCCGCACAAGCGTGTGGCCACCGCCGAGCTGGCCGAGCGCGGCATCGCCGATGAAGCCAAGCTGGCGGCGGGCCGTGGCGAACAGGCGCAGGGCCTGATGCCCGATGGCGCGGTGATCATCGCGGCCATCACCAGCTGCACCAATACCTCCAACCCGCGCAACGTGATCGCCGCGGCGCTGCTGGCGCGCAACGCCAATGCACGCGGCCTGCAGCGCAAGCCGTGGGTGAAGTCGTCGCTGGCACCGGGGTCGAAGGCGGTGCAGCTGTACCTGGAAGAATCCGGCCTGCTGCCCGATCTGGAACAGCTGGGCTTCGGCATCGTGGCCTTCGCCTGCACCACCTGCAACGGCATGAGTGGCGCGCTGGACCCGAAGATCCAGCAGGAAATCATCGATCGCGACCTGTACGCGACCGCTGTGTTGTCGGGCAACCGCAACTTCGATGGCCGCATCCACCCGTATGCCAAGCAGGCCTTCCTGGCCTCGCCGCCGCTGGTGATCGCCTACGCCATCGCCGGCACCGTGCGCTTCGATATCGAAAAGGACGTGCTGGGCGTGGATGCCGAAGGCAACGAAGTGCGCCTGAAGGACATCTGGCCGAGCGATGCCGAGATCGACGCCGTGGTGAAGGCTTCGGTGAAGCCGGAGCAGTTCCGCAAGGTCTACAACCCGATGTTCAACGTGCGCGTGGAGCATGGTGCGGCGGTCAGCCCGCTGTACGACTGGCGCCCGCAGAGTACGTACATCCGTCGTCCGCCGTATTGGGAGGGCGCACTGGCCGGTGAGCGCACGCTGTCCGGCATGCGCGCGCTGGCAGTGCTGCCGGACAACATCACCACCGACCACCTGTCGCCGTCCAACGCGATCATGGCCTCCAGCGCTGCAGGCGAATACCTGGCGAAGATGGGCCTGCCGGAAGAGGACTTCAATTCCTACGCCACCCACCGCGGTGACCACCTGACCGCGCAGCGCGCCACGTTCGCCAACCCGAAGCTGTTCAACGAGATGGTGCGCAACGACGACGGCAGCGTGAAGCAGGGCTCGCTGGCGCGCGTGGAGCCGGAAGGCAAGGTCATGCGCATGTGGGAAGCGATCGAGACCTACATGGACCGCAAGCAGCCGCTGATCATCATCGCCGGCGCCGACTACGGCCAGGGCAGCTCGCGTGACTGGGCCGCCAAGGGCGTGCGCCTGGCCGGTGTGGAAGCCATCGCGGCCGAAGGCTTCGAGCGGATTCATCGCACCAACCTGATCGGCATGGGCGTGCTGCCGCTGGAGTTCAAGCCGGGCACCACGCGCCTGACCCTGGGCATCGACGGCACCGAGACCTTCGACGTGGTGGGCGAGCGCACCCCGCGCGCCGAGCTGACCCTGGTCATCCACCGCCGCGACGGCCAGGACGTGGTCGTGCCGGTCACCTGCCGCCTGGACAGCGACGAGGAAGTGGCGATCTACGAGGCGGGCGGCGTGCTGCAGCGCTTCGCCCAGGATTTCCTGGAAGGCAGCAAGGTGGCGTAAGGCAGCAGGCAGCGGCCTTGTATCGAGTTGCCGCCATGCTGGCTTCGGCCTGCATGGCGGTGGTCACGGAGGAGAGGGGCGTTGCCCCATCTGCATGGGAACGGCGTTCTACAACATCGCAGGCACGGTCAACACGGCTTTCATCCTGCTGAGCCTGTTGGGTGTGGGCGCGCAGTTGCGCCTGGTGCGCAACCGTCGGGAACGTGCGGACACGACTGACAGCGCCACGGCAGTGCTGTCGCTGAATCAGTTCACGGTCAGCTTCCTGGCCTACCTGTCCTTCTTCGTCTATGGCTACAGCGTCACGCCGTTCAATCACTTCATTGTCTGGCCGCGCTTGCTCGCGTCGGTGCTGGTCATGGCCATCCTGATGGAGATCTGGCGTGACCGCCGGAGTCGGTCCGCCACGACCAGTCTGTTGGCAGCCGCGCTGCTGCTGATGTGCGCGCTGGCCGGTCTGGCCTGGGGTGATCGTTACGTGGACGAGGGCAGGGTGGTGGCCAGCGCGATGATCGTGGTCATCACTGCCTTGCTGGCGCAGGGCTACACGCATCAGATCCTGCTGATCCTGCGCAATGGCCACACCGGTGCAGTGTCGCTGCGGATGAGTCAGTTGATCCTGCTGATGGACCTGTCCACGATCGTATTTGCCTTCGCCATGGGTCTACGGATGGGATGGCCGTTGCTGCTGGCAGTGGTGAGTAGCAGTACCAAACTGGTCATCCTGTATCTGTTCCGATGGCAGCAAGGGACGTCCGCGCGGGCGCGGCGAAGTAATGCTGGGGCGCCTGCGTGATGGCGAAGACCTCTTTAAGGAAAGGCTGGCGCTTTCTGCCCTTGTCGTTGCCTTTGGTGCCTCGCAGACCGTCGCGTGACGGTTCCGCAGTGGAGGTGTGTATGGTCAATGTCAACGTGGTGCTGACTGATGAACTCAAGCAATTCGTGGATGAGGATATTCGGGAAGGCGGCTACGCCAGCGCTTCCGAATATGTCCGCGACCTTGTCCGTCAGCGAAGACGTATCAAGACTGAGGATCTGCTACGCCAGTTGACCGCGGAGGGCGTGGATTTGGGCGGCTCCGGCTCCTCCGCATCCGGGGTACTTCCAGAAACTGCTTGAGCGCGCATTGAATCGAAAGCGAACCAGTACGGCTGGCCGACCCCAACGGGGGCGCAAGGCCCCCCCACGAGTTGTTTCATTGCAAACAGGAACCCGATCCATGACCTTCCTCCCGCAACTCCGTATTCCCGCCACCTACATGCGTGGTGGCACCAGCAAGGGCGTGTTCTTCCTACTGCAGGATCTTCCCGTCGCGGCCCAGGTGCCCGGTCCCGCGCGCGATGCGCTGCTGATGCGCGTGATTGGTTCGCCCGATCCGTATGGCAAGCACACCGACGGCATGGGCGGCGCGACGTCCAGCACCAGCAAGTGCGTGATCATCTCCACCGCCTCGGTGCCCGACCACGACGTGGATTATCTGTACGGCCAGGTGTCGATCGACACCGCCTTCGTCGACTGGAGCGGCAACTGCGGCAACCTCAGCACCGCCGTCGGCCCGTTCGCGATTGCCAACGGCCTGGTCGATCCAGCGCGCGTGCCGCGCGATGGCCTGTGCACCGTGCGGATCTGGCAAGCGAATATCGGCAAGACCATCATCGCCCACGTGCCCATGTGCAACGGCGAAGTGCAGGAAACCGGTGATTTCGAGCTGGATGGCGTCACCTTCCCGGCGGCCGAGATCCAGCTGGAATTCATCGATCCGTCCGACGACGGCGATGCCGGTGCGATGTTCCCCACTGGCAACCTGGTCGACACCCTGGACGTGCCGGGCGTGGGCAGCTTCGAAGTGACCATGATCACCGCGGGCATCCCCACCATCTTCCTCAATGCTGCCGATCTGGGCTACACCGGCACCGAGCTGCAGCCGGCCATCAACGAAGACAAGGCGGCGCTGCATAAGTTCGAGACCATCCGGGCCCATGGCGCATTGCGCATGGGCCTGATCTCGAAGCTGGAGGACGCCGCCACCCGCCAGCACACGCCGAAGGTGGCGTTCGTGGCGCCGGCACAGGATTACGTATCGTCCAGTGGCAAGGCCATTCCGGCTTCGGCCATCGACCTGCACGCGCGTGCGCTGTCGATGGGCAAGCTGCACCACGCGATGATGGGGACTGCGGCCGTCGCCATTGGCACTGCGGCAGCGATTCCGGGCACCCTGGTCAACCGCGCGGCCGGTGGCGGCGAGCGCGAAGCAGTGACGTTCGGCCACCCTTCCGGGACGCTGCGGGTCGGCGCCCAGGCCGGGCAGGTGGACGGCCAGTGGACGGTGACCAAGGCGATCATGAGCCGCAGCGCCCGGGTGCTGATGGAAGGCAAGGTGCGGGTACCCGCCGAGTAATGCCCTGGTAGATGCATGAAGCCCCGGTAGCTGCCCACCTTGGTGGGCAGGCGCGCGCCAGCGCCCGCCCGGGGTCCAGCGCCAACCAAGGTTGGCGGCTACCGGGTTCCGGGCGGGACCCGGTTTCCGACCGCCTGGGCGTCAATTCCCTGGCGCGGCGCGCCTATAATGGCCGCCTCGATCAAGGAGTGACGACATGAGCGGTCCGGCACGGCGGAAGCGGTGGGGTTGGGCGGCGGCGGTACTGGCAGGAGGCCTGTTGCTGGGCCTGGCCGGTTGTCGCAATGACAGCGGGCAGCTGCCCAAGGCCAGCGGCGAAGCCATCGCCACCAAGGCCGAGCAGGTGAAGGAGTTCACCCTGCTGCGCGCCTACCCGGACCAGAAGAGTGAAGGCCTGTCGCTGGCGCTGGAATTTTCGCGCCCGCTGGTCGGCACCCAGGATTTCGACAAGCTGGTGCGCTTCGAGCAGAAGGTCGGCACCGACGACAGCAGCTGGACGCTGTCCGACGACGGCCTGACCCTGCGCTATCCCTTCGTCGAAGCCGGCAAGGAATACAGCCTGGTCGTCTCCGAAGACCTGCTGGCCGCCGACGGCAGCCGCCTGGGCAAGGAACTGAAGCAGAAGGTGTTCAGCGGCGAACTGAAGCCGGTGGCCGGTTTCGCTTCGCAGGGCAGCGTGCTGCCGGCCAAGGACAGCCGCGGCCTGCCGGTGGTCTCGGTGAACGTGCCCGAGGTGGACGTCGAGTTCCTGCGCGTGCGCGAAAAGGACCTGCCGACCTTCTTCAGCCAGTACCAGCGCGGCGGCCGCCGTGGCAGCTGGGAACTGAGCAGCGACTACGAGCGCAGCCCGATCAACAAGCTGGCCGAACCGGTCTACGTCAACCGCTTCATCCTGGGCGGCAAGCAGAACGAGCGGGTGCTGACCTACCTGCCGACCCAGGACATCAAGGAGCTGCAGGAGCCGGGCCTGTACTTCGCCCTGCTCAAGCGCACCGGTGACTACGAAGGCGAGTTCGATACCGCGTTCTTCTCGGTCAGCGACATCGGCCTGCACACCCGTGCCTACAAGGACAAGCTGTTCGTCCACACCGCCGCGCTGAAGGACGGTGCGGCGCTGAAGAACGTCGACCTGCGCGTGCTTGATGCCAAGGGCGAGGTAGTGCTCAAGGGCAGCACCGACAGCAACGGCAACGCGCTGCTGAACTACACCCTGGAGGCCACCCACGTGCTGGTGGCCAGCAGTGGCAAGGACACCAGCTTCCTGCCGTTCAACCAGCCGGCGCTGGACCTGAGCGAATTCGCTGTGGCCGGCCGCGACAACGCCTGGTTCGACGTCTATGCCTGGTCCGGTCGCGACCTGTATCGCCCCGGCGAGACCGTGCGCCTGTCGGCCCTGCTGCGCGACAACGACGGCAAGCCGGTCGGCGGGCCTGGTAAAAGCGTCCAGCCGCTATTCCTGCGCCTGAAGCAGCCTGACGGCAAGACCTTCCGCGAGACCCGCCTGCAGCCCGGCGACCAGGGCTACATCAATTTCGAGCAGACCATCCCCGCCGAGGCGCCGACCGGGCGCTGGCAGGTGGAATTCCGCACCGACCCGGCCAGCAAGGAAGCGATCCAGGGCATGACCCTGCGCATCGAGGAGTTCCTGCCCGAGCGCATGAAGCTGGACCTGGACAGCGCGCAGAAGACGCTGAAGCCGGGCGAAGACCTGCGCCTGCAGGCCAACGGCGCTTACCTGTATGGCGCGCCGGCCGATGGCAACCGCTTCACCGCGCGCCTGGCCGTGGCCGCCGAACAACAGCCGGTGGAAGGCCTGCCGGGCTACTTCTTCGGTGACCCGACCCTGCAGCTGCCGCGCGAAGCCAAGGACGTGGTCGACACCACGCTGCCGGCCAATGGCCAGCTGCGCGAAGACGTGGCGCTGCCGGAAGAGGCGGCCAAGGCCAAGGCGCCGATCGCCGTGGTGCTCTCGGGCAGCCTGTATGAAACCGGTGGCCGCACGGTCACCCGCACCCTCAAGCGCGTCATGTGGCCGGCCACTGCGCTGGTCGGTGTGCGCCCGCTGTTCAACCCCGAGGACGGTGCCGATTCCAACGGCAACGCGCGCTTCGAGCTGATGCGCGTCGATGCCGCCGGCAAGCCGCAGCCGGCCAAGGGCCTGAAGGTGACCCTGGTGCGCGAACTGCGCGACTACCACTGGACCTTCAACGACAACCGCTGGGACTACGATTTCACCCGCCGCTTCGAGAACAAGGAAACCCGCACCGTCGACGCCGGCAGCAGCGCGGTCGCCTTCGATTTCCCGGTGGAGTGGGGCGAGTACCGGGTGGACGTGTTCGACCCGACCACCGGCCTGACCAGCCGTTACCCGTTCCGCGCCGGCTGGAGCTGGGGCGATGACAACCGCGGCCTGGATGCACGCCCGGACAAGGTCAAGCTGGGCCTGGACAAGACCGGCTACAAAGCCGGCGACACCCTGCAGGTGACGGTGACCCCGCCGCATGCCGGTAAGGGCATCCTGATGGTCGAGAGCGACCACATGCTGTACGTGCAGGAGATCGACGCCAAGCCGGGTGCCACCTACAAGATTCCGGTCACCGCCGACTGGGAGCGCCACGACGTCTACATCACCGCCCTGGTGTTCCGTGGCGGCAGCGCGCCCAGCAAGATCACCCCGGCCCGCGCCGTGGGCGTGGTGCACGTGCCGATGGACCGCAAGGGCCGCACCGTGGCCGTGGGCCTGGTCGCGCCCAAGCAGATGCGTCCGGAACAGGACCTGCCGGTGACGGTCAGCGCCCCGCAGCTGGCCGGCAAGACCGCGCACGTCACTGTCTCGGCGGTGGACGTGGGCATCCTCAACATCACCCGCTTCCCGGTGCCCGATGCCGGCGCGCACTTCTTCGCCCAGCGTCGCCTCGGCATCGATGCCTACGACATCTACAGCCGGGTGATCGAGAGCTTCGACGGCAGCAACGGCAAGCTGAAGTTCGGCGGCGACATGGCCCTGCAGGCGTTGCCGCAGGCCAAGCGGCCGACCGCGCGCGTGCAGACCGTGGACCTGTTCTCCGGCCCGGTGCAGCTCGATGCCAAGGGCAATGCCCGCATCCGCCTGAAGGTGCCCGACTTCAATGGCACCCTGCGCGTGTCCGCGCTGGTCTACAGCGATGACCAGTACGGCAAGCGCGATGTGGAAACCATCGTGCGCGCACCGATCCTGGCCGAAGCCAGCATGCCGCGCGTGCTGGCGCCGGGTGACCGCAGCACTGTCACCCTGGACGTGCAGAACTTCACCGGCAAGCCTGGCCAGTTCAACGTGAAGGTTGACACCGAGGGCCCGCTGAACCTGGGCGAGGGCAGCCGCAGCGTGCAGTTGAATGCGGACGCCAAAACCACGCTGAGCTTCCCGCTGTCGGCGCGCGAGGGCAACAGCGTGGCCAAGGTGCGGGTGCGCGTGGATGGCAATGGCTTCAAGGCCGACCGCCGTTACGAGCTGCCGGTGCGTGCAGCGTGGCCGCAGGTGGTCCGTTCGCAGGTGCGCACGCTGGATCCGCTGGCCACGGTCAGTCTGGACGGCGGCCTGGCCGATGGCCTGATGGCCGAGTCGGTCAATGCGCGCCTGCTGGTCAGCCCGCTGCCGCCGATCCCGTTCGCCAGTGCCCTGCAGGGCGCGCTGAACTACCCCTACGGCTGTGCCGAACAGACCACCAGCAAGGGCTACGCCGCGCTGATCCTGGACCAGGCGACTTCGTCGATGCTCGGCACCGACGGCCTGGATGCCAAGACCCGCCGCGAGCGCATGGAAGGCGCGTTCGGTCGCCTGGCCTCGATGCAGGTGGCCAACGGCAATTTCTCCATGTGGGGTGACGACGGCTACGTGAACCCGTGGCTGACCCCGTACATCACCGAGTTCCTGCTCGATGCCAAGGACGGTGGCTTCGCCGTGCCCGACAACGTGCTGCAGAAGGCGCTCAACCGCCTCAGCGAGGACCTGCTGTCCGGCGGCAACCAGTTCTACGGCCAGGATGACCGCGAGAAGCTGAAGTTCGCCAACCAGGCGTATTCCGGCTACGTGCTGGCCCGCGTCAACCGCGCGCCGCTGGGTACGCTGCGCACGCTGTACGACAACGAGCGCGGCAAGGCGGTCGGTGGCCTGTCGCTGGTCCACCTGGGCGTGGCGTTGTCGCTGCAGGGCGATGCCAAGCGGGGCCAGGCGGCGATTGCTGCCGGCTTCGCCAAGTCCAGCAGCGAGCGTCCGTCGTACTTCGGCGATTACGGCAGCGCCATCCGCGATGACGCGCTGATGATCGCGCTGACCCATGAAAACAAGCTGGCCAAGCCGGCCTGGGATGCGCGCGCGGTCGATCTCGGCCGCGGCCTGGATGCCCGCCGCAATGCCGGCTGGATGTGGCTGAGCACGCAGGAGCAGGTGGCCATTGCCCGCCTCGGCAAGGCACTGGCCGCCAACCAGAAGGCGCTGGTGGCCGGTGAACTGGTGATCGGTGGCAACAGCGAAGCCATCGGCGAGCGCAAGCTGTTCGGCCGCAACTTCACCGGCAGCGAACTGGCCAGCGGCGTGCGCTTCACCCCGCAGGGCCAGCCGCCGATGTTCGCCAGCATCGACGTGGCCGGCATCCCGCGCAGCGCGCCTGCGCCGGACAACAGCGTGCTGGGCGTCGAGCGGACCTACTTCGGCACCGACGGCAAGCCGTGGACGCCGCGTCCGCTGAAGGAAGGCGAGGCGCTGATCGTGCGCGTCACCATCCGTGCCGATACGCAGATGCCCGATGCACTGCTGACCGACCTGCTGCCGGCCGGCCTGGAGATCGAGAACTTCAATCTGGGCGACGCCAAGCAGTGGGCCGATGTGGTGGTCGATGGCATCACCGTCAGCGACCGCAGTTCGGCATCGGACACCAAGCACGAGGAGTTCCGCGATGACCGCTATGTGGCCGCGCTGAAGCTCTCGCGCGGTGGCAAGGCCAACGTGTTCTACCTGGTGCGTGCGGTCACCCCGGGGACCTACTCGGTGCCGCCGCCGCTGGTGGAAGACATGTATCGCCCGCAGCTGCGTGGCGTGGGCCGCAGCAACCCGACCACGATCACGGTGGTCCAGCCGTGACCGCGGGGACGGGCCGCGACGGCGCGGCCCGTCCTGCCGGCACGCTGCAATGAAGAACGACGGGACGACCCGGCGGGCGGCCCTGCGCCGCCGGCTGCAGCCGCTGTGGCCCTGGCTGCGCTGGGGCACCGCCGCGCTGCTGGTTCTGCTGCTGGTACTGGATCTGGCCTTCCCGCCGCCGCTGCCCAGGCAGCGTGATACCAGCACCCTGGTGGTGGCCGCCGACGGCAGCCCGCTGCGCGCCTTCGCCGATGCCGAAGGCGTGTGGCGTTACCCGGCCTCGGCCGACAGCGTCTCGCCGCTGTACCTGCAGGCACTGCTGACCTACGAAGATCGTTGGTTCTGGCAGCACCCCGGCATCAATCCGCTGGCCATCCTGCGTGCCAGTGGCCAGCTGCTGCGCGGTGGCCGCATCGTCTCCGGCGGTTCGACGCTGACCATGCAGGTCGCGCGCATTCTTGACCCGCATTCGCGCACGCCGTGGGGCAAGCTGAAGCAGATGCTGCGCGCGGTGCAGCTGGAAGTGCATCTGTCCAAGGCGCAGATCCTGGCGCTGTACCTGGAGCGCGCGCCTTACGGTGGCACCATCGAGGGCGTGGAGGCCGCCAGCTGGGCCTACCTGGGCAAGCCGGCCACCCAGCTGTCGCATGCCGAAGCGGCGTTGCTGGCAGTGCTGCCACAGGCACCCAGCCGGCTGCGCCCGGACCGCCATCCCGAAGCGGCGCAGAAGGCGCGTGACAAGGTGCTGGCGCGCATGTCCGAACTGGGCGTGTGGAGCCCGGAAGAAGTGCAGGACGCGCGCATCGAGAACGTGGTCGCGCGGTCGCTGCGTCCGCCGATGCATGCGGCACTGCTGGCGCAGCGCCTGCATTCGGCACATCCGGGCCAGGCGCGCATCCAGAGCAGCATCGACCTGGACCTGCAGCGCACGCTGGAAGAGCGCGTGGCCAGCTATTTTTCCACGCTGCCCGAGCGCACCTCGGCCGCGCTGCTGGTGGTCGACAACCAGACCCTGCAGGCCCGCGCCTACGTGGGCACGCTGTCCTTCGGTGACCGCCAACGCCTGGGCCATGTGGACATGGTGCAGGCCTGGCGCTCGCCGGGTTCCACGCTCAAGCCGTTCCTGTATGCGATGGCCCTGGACGATGGCCTGATCCATTCGGAAAGCCTGCTGGTGGATGCGCCACAGAGCTTCGGCAGCTACCGGCCGGGCAACTTCGACGAGGCCTTCAACGGCCCTGTCGGGGCGTCCAGTGCACTGCGGCTGTCGCTCAACGTGCCGGCAGTGGACCTGCTGCAGCGGGTGGGCTCGGCACGCTTCGCCGCGCGACTTTCGCACGCGGGCATCCAGCTGCGCTTCCCGCCGGGCAGTTCGCCCAATCTGTCGTTGATTCTTGGCGGCACCGGCGCGCGGCTGGAAGATCTGGTCGGCGCCTTCGCCGCGCTCAACCGCAACGGCATCGCCGGCCGGGTGCGCTATGCCGACGATGACCCGATGATCGAGCGGCGCCTGGCCTCGCCCGGGGCCAGCTGGATCGTGCGCGAGATGCTCGAGTCCAACCCGCGCCCGGGTTACGGCGTAGGCACCTTCGATGTCGCTGGCCGCCCGCGCGTGGCCTGGAAGACCGGAACCAGTTATGGCTACCGCGATGCGTGGGCGATCGGCAGCACGCGCCACTACACGGTAGGCGTGTGGGTGGGGCGGCCCGATGGCACGCCGCTGCCGGGCCAATATGGCGCGGTCACCGCGTTGCCGCTGATGTTCGAAGTGGTGGACAGCCTGCCGCGCCAGCCCGGCGATGCCGCCGCTGCACCGATGCCGGCCAGCGTCAGCCGTGCCGATGTGTGTTGGCCCACCGGCGGACTGGCCGAGTCGTTGCCGGCCGCCTTGTGCCAGCGGCGCATGCCTGCGTGGCTGCTGGATGGCGGCGTGCCGCCCACCTTCCCCGAACGTGAGGCCCGCCGCTGGCAGCCGGGCCGGCAGCGCTACAGGGCCGATGTGCGTACGGGCCAGCGGCTTTCCGCCGACTGCAGTGCGCCCCACGCGGAAGTGGAGCGCGAGATCGCGCGCTGGCCGGCGCTGCTGTCACCGTGGCTGCCCAAGGCCACGCGTGACGCCTCGCAGCTGCCGCCACTGGCAGCGGATTGCCGCGACGATGGCCGCGAAGCGAGCGTGGCCCTGCACATCGATGGGTTGAACGATGGCGCGGCGTTGGCGCGCGCACCCAACGCCGCGCATGGCGTGCGCCTGCAGCTGCGCGCGCTGGGCAGCGAACAGGCGGTGGACTGGCTGCTGGACGGGCGTTGGATCGCCCGCACACAGGGGGCGCAGCTGATGCAGCGTGAATTCGCCGACCCGGGTGCACATACGCTGACCGCGCTGGCCACCGATGGCGCGTGGACGCAGGTGCGGTTCACCGTGCTGCGGTAGCGCCGCGACCTGCTTTGGTAGGTGCCAACCTTGGTTGGCACCTGTAAAACCGCCCACCAAGGTGGGCATCTACCAGAGCAATGCCCACCAAGGTGGGCATCTACCAGAGCGTGCGCCGGGCCGCTATTTCCCGATCCACCCGTCCAGCAGGTCGGCAAACTCATCGGCGTGTTCCTCCTCCTGCGCCAGGATCTCCTCCAGGATGCGCTTGGTGGTGGTATCGCGGTCGCCGATGAAGTTGATCATCTCGCGGTAGCTGTCGATGGCGATCCGCTCGGCCACCAGGTTCTCGCGCACCATGTCGCGCAGGTCGCTGCCTTCCTTGTACTCGGCATGCGAGCGTGCGGTCAGCGTGTCCGGATTGAAATCCGGCTCGCCGCCCAGCTGCACGATGCGCTCGGCCAGCTTGCCGGCATGGGCCTGTTCCTGCTGCGCATGCTCGAGGAACTCGGCCTTCACCGCGTCGGCCAGCATGCCCTTGGCCATGAAGTAGTGGCGGTAGTAGCGCAGCACGCACACATACTCGGTGGCCAGGGCATCGTTGAGCAGCTTGATCACTGCTTTCCGGTCGGCGCTGTAGGTGTCGGTGATCGCACCGTCCTCGACGTTGCGCCGCGCACGCTCGCGCAGGGTCTTGCGGTCGCTGATGCCGGGCACGTCGGTGCCGGGCTTGGTGCTGTGCTTGGCGGTGGATTTGCTGGCTTTGGCTGGCTTGCTGCTCATGGCTGGCCGGTTCCTCGTGCGGTTGGGGTATCAGGTGGGAAGGTGCTCCAGCACGTACTCGGCCGAGGACACCTCGAACTGGCCGGGCTCCTCGATCCACACGGCGCGTACCACGCCGTCATCGACGTACAGGGCAAAGCGGCGCGAACGGATGCCCATGCCCGAGGCGCTGGCATCCAGTTCCAGGCCCAGTGCGCGGGTCAGTTCGGCATTGCCATCGGACAGCATCAGCAGCCCCTCGGGGACCTGCTGGTCGGCGGCCCAGGCCTTCATCACGAACGGGTCGTTGACCGCCATGCAGTAGACGTCGATGCCGCGCTGGCGGAACGCCGCGAACTTCTCGACGAAGCCGGGCAGATGGCGGGCGGAGCAGGTGGGGGTGAAGGCGCCGGGCACGGCGAACAGGACCACCTTGCGGCCGTCGAACAGGGCGTGGGTGTCCAGCGTTTCAATACCCTCGCGGATGCGCTTGAGGGTCACTTCCGGAATGCGGTCGCCGACGTGGATGGTCATGGGAACTCCTTGCTGGGGCAGGCTAGTGGGGCCGGTGGGAGGGGGGCGTCAAGACATTGGAAACCCGGCGTGCACACCCCACTGTGAAGGGCGCGGCAGGCCATGCCTCCACGCTTCAGCCTGGGGCAGCGCGGTGACCGCTGCATTGCGTTGGATCAGTCGGCGTCACCGGCGTGGCACGGGCAGCGGCGTAGCATGCCGGCGCGTAGAATGAACCCGGGGCGGCGCCACCGGCGCGGCCGAAGCAGATCGAGGTAGCTGGATGGAATTCAAGGATTACTACGCCACCCTGGGGGTGGAACCGAGTGCGGGCGAGGCCGAGATCAAGACCGCCTACCGCCGGCTGGCACGCAAGTACCACCCGGATGTGAGCAAGGAGGCCGGCGCCGAGGACAAGTTCAAGGCGGTCAACGAGGCCTACGAGGCGCTGCGCGATCCGGAAAAGCGCGCGGCCTATGACCAGCTGCGTGCGCAGGGCTATCGCCCCGGCGAAGAGTTCAACGTGCCGCCGAACTACGGCGGGGGCGGTGGCTTCAATTTCGAGGAAGTGTTCGGCGGCGGTGGTGCTGGCGGCGGTTTCAGTGATTTCTTCGAAAGCCTGTTCGCGCGCCAGCGCGGTGGCCAGGGTGCTGGTCCGGGCCCGGGCTTCAGCAGCCACGGCCAGGCCCCCAACCGCGATACCCGGGCCAAGCTGTCGGTGCCGCTGGAAGCGGCCTACAGCGGTGACAGCCTGCGCATCACGGTCAACGGCAAGCAGCTGGATGTGCGTGTGCCCAAGGGCATCCGCCCGGGCCAGGTGATCCGACTGGCAGGGCAGGGCAACCACGGCGGCAACCTGCTGCTGGAAGTGGAATACGCCGCCCACCCGCAGTTCGAGGTCGATGGCCGCAACATCCTCCACACGTTGTCGGTAACGCCATGGCAGGCCGCACTGGGCACCAGCATCAGTGTGCCGACCCTGGGAGGCGCGGTGGAGCTGAAGATCCCGGCCGATTCCGATGCAGGCCGCAAGCTTCGCCTGCGCGGCCGTGGCCTGCCGGGCAACCCGGATGGCGACCAGATCGTTGAACTGGAGATCGTGGCGCCAGCGGCGACCGACGAGGCGCAGAAGAAGGCGTACCGGAATCTGGCAAAGGCATTCGGCGAAGCGATCTGAGATCGATTCCGGTAGATGCGGACCTTGGTCCGCACAGCGTGCCAACCAAGGTTGGCACCTACCGGAATGCTTCAGCCCTGGCCGGCGAACACGCGTTCCAGCACTTCGGACAGTTCGTCTTCCGAGAACGGTTTGGTGATGTAGGCCTTGGCACCCTGGCGCATGCCCCACATGCGGTCGGTGTCCTGGTCCTTGGTGGTTACCAGGATCACCGGAATATGCCGGGTCGCCTCGTCGCGTGCGAGCGTGCGGGTGGCCTGGAAGCCGTTGAGGTTGGGCATCACCACGTCCATCAACACCAGGTCGGGCAGTTCGGCCTTGGCCGTTTCCACCCCGGCCGCGCCGTCGGTGGCAGTCAGGATCTGGTGCCCGAGCTTCTCGACGATGCGCTGTATCCCCAACAGCTGCGACGGTGAATCGTCGACGATCAGAATGCGTGCCATGTTGTTCCCCGTGTCATGCCCGCAGTGTAGTGCGGGCACATTGCGGGCGGGAGTGGCAGAGCTGCCGTCCGTCGCCTGCCTGCGACGTTCAGTCGATCCGCACCACCGTGCGGCCCAGCGAACCGCCGGCGAGCATCCGTTCGAACACGCCCGGCAGTTCCGCCAGGCCGACTTCGGCGGTGCAGATGCGGTCCAGGTGCCGTGGCTTCCATTCCCCACCCAGGCGCGCCCAGACCTGTTCGCGCAGGTCGCGCGGTGCGCTGGCCGAAGACACGCCCAGCAGTGACACGCCGCGCAGGATGCATGGCATGACCGTCATCTCCAGCTTCGGGCTCGCGGCCAGGCCGGCACTGACCACGCTGCCATAGGGCACGGTCTGCGCCAGCAGGCTGGCCAGCATCGATCCACCGGCGTTGTCCAGGCCACCGCCGAAACGTGCCGATTGCAGCGGCGCGGTATCGGCCAGCGCCTCGCGCGGCAGCACCTCGGCGGCGCCGATGTCGCGCAGGAAGGCGGCCTGTTCCGGCTTGCCGCTGATGGCGTGCACGTCGTACCCGGCGCGGCTGAAGATGTCCACCGCCAGCGCACCAACCCCGCCGGTGGCACCGGTCACCGCCAGCGGGCCGTGCCCCGGGGTCTGCCGGTTGTCCTGCAGGCGCAGCAGGGCCAGGGCGGCGGTGAAGCCGGCCGTGCCCAGCACCATCGCTTCGCGCGGGCTCAGGCCGGCGGGCTGGGCGATGACCGCGCGTGATTCCAGCCGCACGTATTGGCTGTAGCCGCCGTCACGGGTCTCGCTGAGGCCGCAGCCGGTGGCCAGCACCGCATCGCCCTCGCGCCAGGCCGGGTCGCTGGAGGCGACCACGGTACCGGCCACGTCGATGCCGCCGACCAGCGGGAAGCGGCGCAGGATCTTTCCCTTGCCGGTGCCGGCCAGGGCGTCCTTGTAGTTGACCGAGGACCAGTGCGCGCGGACCAGCACCTGGCCGGGGCTGAGGTCGTCCACGCCCAGCTGGACCAGGCCGCTGCGGTAGCCGGCATCGTCGTTTTCGATCCGGAAGGCGGTGAACGGGGAGGTGGGGGCCATCGGCGCTGCCTGACTTCGAGGAAAACGCCACCTTACCCGGTCGTGGCCCTTTCAAACCTGCCAGTCCGCCCCATCTTGTATGATCGGTGAAGATTCACGGCTGGCGCCGCGGGAAGGGCCCGCGCCGCAGCCCAAATATTGATGGAGCGTGCATGGCCTGGAATACACCCGGCGGCAACAAGGGCGGACAAGGCCCCGAGGACAATCGACGCGGGCCGTTCGGGTCGCGCGGCGGTGGCAATGGTGGTGGCTGGGGCGGTTTGCCCGGGCCGCTGAAGGACCTGTTCGATGGCGGCATCCTGCGTTGGGTGGCGGCCGCGGTGGTGTTGCTGGTGCTGTTCTCCAGCTTCCAGCTGATCGGCGAACAGCAGCGTGGCGTGGTGCTGCGCTTCGGCCAGTTCTCGCGGATCCTGACCCCGGGCCCGAACTTCAAGCTGCCGTGGCCGATCGAGTCGGTCACCAAGGTCAATGCCACCGAGATCAAGACCTTCTCGATCCAGGTGCCGGTGCTGACCCGCGACGAGAACATCGTCAACGTCTCGCTCAACGTGCAGTACCGCATCGATGATCCGCAGCAGTACCTGTTCGGTACCGTCGACGCCGACCAGGTGCTGGAACAGTCCGCGCAGAGCGCAGTGCGCGAGGAAGTCGGCCGTGCCGACCTCAATTCGGTGCTGAACAACCGTGGCCCGCTGGCCGTGGCCGCCGAGGAGCGCCTGCAGGCGCTGCTGAAGGCCTTCAAGACCGGCCTGACCGTGACCGGCCTGACCCTGCAGGACGCCCGTCCGCCGGAGGAGGTCAAGCCGGCCTTCGACGAGGTCAACGGTGCCCAGCAGGTCAAGGAACGCCTGATCAACGAAGCCCAGGCCTACGCCGCCAAGGTCGTGCCGGAAGCCCGAGGCCAGGCCTCGCGTGCCCGTACCACCGCCGAAGGCTACAAGCAGGCCGTGGTGTCCAAGGCCGAGGGTGACGCACAGCGCTTCAGCCTGCTGCAGGCCCAGTACAAGGACGCCCCGGAAGTGACCCGCAAGCGCCTGTGGCTGGAAACCGTCCAGCAGGTGCTGAGCGAGAACCGCAAGGTGATCGGTGGCGATGGTCGCCAGCTGATCTACGTGCCGATGACCGGCGACACCCGTCCGGGCGCCTCGGCCCCGGCCGCAGTGCCGAACCCGGAGGTGGTGATCCCATCGCTGCCGGGTACCGCAACCGAAGTTTCCCGGGACCCGGGCCGGCCGGTGGCCCGCCCGACCGGGCGTCCGAGCGGCCGTGAGGAGGGCAGCCGATGAGAAGTTCACTCTGGATTGCCGTCGTCGTGGCGGCCCTGCTGGCCCTGCTGGGTTCGGTCTACGTGGTCCGCGAGGACCAGACCGCCATGGTCCTGAACCTGGGCAAGGTGGTGCGTTCGGACATCAAGCCGGGCCTGCACTTCAAGGTGCCGGTGGTGGAAACCGTGCGCGTGTTCGACCGCCGCTTCCAGGTGCTGGACACCGCACCGGCGCGTTACTTCACCGCCGAGCAGAAGGACGTCAGCGTCGACTTCTTCGCCGTGGGCTACATCTCCAACGTGGGCGACTACTTCCGTGCCACCGGTGGTGACCCGCGCGTGGCCAACGCCCGCCTGCAGCCGATCATCACCGATTCGCTGCGCAACCAGATCAACTCGCGCACCCTGCAGCAGCTGGTGTCTGGCGACCGCAGCGAGCTGATCGCCGCGCAGCTGAAGGACATCAACGAAGCGGTATCCGGGCTGGGCATGCAGATGATCGACCTGCGCATCAAGCAGGTCGACCTGCCCACCGACAGCCAGGTGATCAACGATGTGTACGAGCGCATGCGCGCACAGCGCAAGCAGGAAGCGGCCAAGCTGCGCGCCGAGGGCGAGGAGCAGTCGCTGACCATCCGTGCCCAGGCCGACCGTGACAGCACCGTGCTGATCGCCGAAGCCGAGCGCGATGCCCAGCGCCTGCGCGGTGAAGGCGATGCCGATGCGGCCCGCATCTATGGCAAGGCCGGTTCGGCCGACCCGTCGTTCTATGCGTTCTACCGCAGCCTGGAGGCTTACCGCGGCTCCATGACCGACGGCAACGGCGTGATCGTGCTGGACAAGAACGACCCGTTCCTGCAGTACCTCAAGAACGACCGCTGAGGTCGTTCGGCAAGATCCCACGGGGCCCGGCCAGATGCCGGGCCCCGTGTTTTTTCCGGAGTGCCCCACATGAAAGATCTGTTCGCGGCCGTCTGCCTGGTGGCCGTGCTGGAAGGCCTGCTGCTGTTCGTCGCCCCGCTGGCCTGGAAGCGCATGGCCGAGCGCCTGCTGGATCTGCCCAGCCCGGCCCTGCGCAGCTTCGGCGGCCTGGTGCTGCTGGCCGGCCTGAGCCTGCTGTGGTGGGCACGCCACTGAACGGTAGTGCCGGCCGCGGGCCGGCAACCCCGAACGGGGCGCCTGCGTCCGCATGCGTGGCCTGGCTCTGGTAGATGCCAGCCTTGGTTGGCATTGCCGGCCAGCGGCCGTCACGACCGAACGGGTCGCCTGCGTCCGCATGCGTGGCCTGGCTCTGGTAGATGCCAACCTTGGTTGGCATTGCCGGCCAGCGGCCGGCGCGACCGAACGGGTCGCCTGCGTCCGCATGCGTGGCCTGGCCCTGGTAGATGCCAACCTTGGTTGGCATTGCCGGCCAGCGGCCGTCACGACCGAACGGGGCGCCTGCGTCCGCATGCGTGGCCTGGCCCTGGTAGATGCCAACCTTGGTTGGCATTGCCGGCCAGCGGCCGGCATGACCGGACGGGGCGCCTGACCGTCCGGTAAAGCCGTCCGTCGGAAAGGTGGCACCGGACCCCGGAAACCCGGATAATGCACAAAAGCCGGACGGGCCTCCCCGTTCGGCTTTTTCCGTGTCTGGGCCTTCCATCGCCGGCTGCTCCCCGTTTGGAGCCGCCTTCCAGGTGCTGGCCAGCCCCGCCACGGTTACCCGTCCGCGGCCCCGATGGCCGCAACAAATCGAGGAGCCCGTCATGGGTCAGTCTGTCGTAGTGTTGGGTGCCCAGTGGGGCGATGAAGGCAAGGGCAAGATCGTCGATCTGCTCACCGAGGAAATCGGCGCCGTGGTGCGCTTCCAGGGCGGCCACAATGCCGGCCACACCCTGGTCATCAATGGCAAGAAGACCGTCCTGCACCTGATCCCGTCGGGCATCCTGCGTGACGATGCGCTGTGCCTGATCGGCAACGGCGTGGTGATCTCGCCGGCCGCGCTGCAGAAGGAAATCGCCGAACTGGAAGCCTCCGGCGTCGAAGTGCGTTCGCGCCTGAAGATTTCCCCGGCCGCGCCGCTGATCATGCCGTACCACATCGCCCTGGACCAAGCGCGCGAACGCGCTGCCGGCGGCAAGGCGATCGGCACCACCGGTCGCGGCATCGGCCCGGCCTACGAAGACAAGGTTGCGCGTCGCGGCATCCGCATCGCCGACCTGCATTACCCCAAGCAGCTGGAAGAGCTGCTGCGCACCGCGCTGGATTACCACAACTTCGTGCTGACCAAGTATCTGAACACCGATGCGGTCGATTTCCAGAAGACCTTCGACGAGGCCCTGGCCTTCGGCGAATACGTGCAGCCGATGAAGTCCGACGTGGCCGGCATCCTGCACGACCTGCGCAAGCAGGGTAAGCGCGTGCTGTTCGAAGGCGCGCAGGGTGCACTGCTGGACATCGACCACGGCACCTACCCGTACGTCACCAGCTCCAACACCACCGTCGGTGGCGCACTGGCCGGTTCCGGCGTCGGCGCCGATTCGATCGACTACGTGCTGGGCATCGCCAAGGCCTACGCGACCCGCGTCGGCGGCGGCCCGTTCCCGACCGAACTGGACGATGAAATCGGCCAGGGCATCCGTGACCGCGGCGCCGAGTACGGTGCTTCGACCGGTCGCCCGCGTCGTTGCGGCTGGATGGACATCGTCGCGCTCAAGCGCGCCGTGGCCATCAACGGCATCAGCGGCCTGTGCATCACCAAGCTGGACGTGCTGGATGGCATGGAAAAGCTGAAGGTCTGCATCGCCTACGAATACAACGGCAAGCGCACCGAGTACGCGCCGCTGGACGCGCAGGGTTGGGAAGAGTGCACCCCGGTGTACCTGGAATTCCCGGGCTGGAGCGAGAACACCCACGGCATCACCAACTGGGACGAGCTGCCGCCGGCCGCACGTGCCTACCTGCGTTCGCTGGAAGAGCTGGCCGGTTGCCCGATCAGCATCGTTTCCACCGGCCCGGACCGTGACCACACCATGGTCCTGCAGGACCCGTTCGCCTGAGCGATTGACCGGTAGCGTCGGGCCATGCCCGGCGTAGCGGAAGCGCTGTTCAAGTGAAAAAGAGCGCCGCGACTCCCTGTGGGGTCGCGGCGTTTTTTTGGCCGAATCGCCGCCCGTGAACTGCCCCAGTAGTGCCAGCCCATGGCTGGCAGAACCGAAGCCACCAGCATGTCGTTTCCAGCACGACACATCGGCCAGCCACGTCCAATTCCCTCAAGCCAAGCGCCACTCACAATCCCCGCGTGACCTCCGCATACAACTCCTGGTAAGCGATAAACGTCACGCGCTATTCTGAAATACAGGTTGTTTACGACGCCACGCGTCGCGCACACCCATGCATCGGGACATTCGCCTCTTTTCCTGTCGCTTCTGCCCGTTCCCTGCGCATGCAACAATTCGCCCCGCGCTCTCGATGCATCCGAAACATTCGTGTTTTTCTCATTGAATCGAACGTGCAGGCGTAGACAACATGACGCGCCACCGAAAAAGGGTGGCCGGGTGTGCAAACCCGAGACAGATGTTACTTACGCTTGCCAGCCGGCACCGTCCTGAAGCGGTGCCGGCTGGCAATCCGTCGGCCTTTATGGCGGGCGGTGCGTGGGGGTCTTCGGACCCGCCGGTCATTGGTAACTATCTGTCCCGGTTTGCAACCCGCACCGTCCGCCACCCGCTTCCGCGCCGTGGCGCTGTCACGCACAGCCACGGAAGCCGACGCCATGACCACCCGCAAGAATCCGCCGTTCCACGTTGTTGAGCCCATCAACGACGACTCCAATCCCGCAGACGATCTCAGCACCTTCCAGGGCTGCCTCACCCGCATCCGTGATGGGGAAGGTTCCGATGGCATGTTGTGGCCGGAGGAGAACCTGTCCGACGGACGACGCCAGTCCTTGGCTCGGATTGATCGTGCAGCCGTGGGCATCCTCACCGCAGTGGAGATGCTGCATGCGGCCAACCGCTGCACGACCATGGCCACGCCGCGCCGACATCTGGACGAGGGGGTAGTGGAAGGGCTGTTCTTCGCTTGCCGCGAACTGGCCGAGCTGGTCTGCAGGGAAGTCAGGCCGGCCTGACCCTCGCGAAAGCGCTGTGCCTTTCATGCACGGCCTGCGGAGATAGTCGTTCGCGCTGCCGGCCAGCGGCCGGCACTACCCGCGCGGCGTCGCTGCACGGAGAAGCCCCGTGCATGCGTGGCTTTTTCGTTTTCGGTACTGTGGCGGCACCGCCAGCAGGAAGCGCAGCGATGACGGAGACTTCGGCATGAAAGGCGAGACGGTCGCACGGCTGACCCTGTGGCTGCTGTGGAGCCTGTGGACGCTGGCCTGCCTGGTGTTGCTGCTGGGCGCAGCCGCCAACCATCTGGCCTCGCGCACGCAGACCCTGCCGTTGGTGCTGCAGCCCGGTGCGACGGCCCAGATCACGGTCTACCGCTTCATCGACGACGCGCTGCGCCTGCGTCTGCGCTATGCAGATGACGGCACCGACTCCAGCAGCAACCCCGAACTGCGCCTGCGCGCGGAAACTCCGACCGATCGCATCGATGTCCGCGCACAGGCACGCACAGGTGCGGCAGATCCGGATATCTCGCGCGCATTGGCATCGGTGGACCCGGACAGATTCGCAGCCGCCTACTTCGGCTATGGCCGGGGCGATGCACTGCCGCGCGGGCGTTCCACGCTGCGCTTGACCGTGCTGGACGTCGACCCGGCGCTGGCCGGTCGCGCTGCTACGGTGGAACTGCTTCCTCCCATGCACGCATTGAAGGTGACCGACCTGGACTATCTGTGGTTGTGGCCGTTCTTCTTCTGGCAGCCGGTCGCGTTGCTGTTGCTGATTGCCGGTGGCGGATTGGCGACCGCCAGCATCGCGCTGCGGCGCTGGCAACGCCGCTCCGCCCCCGGGTAGCGCCGGGTCACGCCCGGCGGGGCGGGGCAGGTCACTTGCAAAATGCCCAATATGGGTACGATAATGCCCAATATGGGTATCCAGGCTGCCATTGCGTCTTCCACCGGCCCCATCGGGCTGGCCGACGCGCTGTTCACCCAGACCCAGCAACGGGTGCTGGCCCTGCTGTTCGGGCAGGATCGTCGTGATTTCAGCATTTCCGAGCTGATCAGCGGCAGCGGTGCCGGCTCTGGCGCCGTGCAGCGCGAAGTGGCCAAGCTGGTCGCAAGCGGCCTGGTCGAGCAACGCAGGGTTGGCAACCAGAAGCGCTATCGCGCGTTTGCCGGCTCGCCCATCCATGCCGAACTGGTGGCGCTGGTGCACAAGACCATCGGTCTGGCGCAGCCGCTGCGCGAGGCGTTGCAACCGCTGCAGGATCAGATTGCACTGGCCTTCGTCTTCGGTTCGGTGGCCAAGCGCACGGACAGCGCGCACAGCGACATCGATCTGATGCTGGTCTCCGATACGCTGGGCTATGCTGAGTTGATGGCCGTGCTCGATCCGCTGGAAGATCGCCTCGGACGGCCGGTGAACCCGACGCTGTACACGCATGACGAACTGCATGATCGCCTGCGCAAGGGCAACGCCTTCCTGCAGCGCGTACTCGAACAACCCAAGGTGTGGGTGATTGGAGGAAAGGATGACCTCGCCATTGCAGAATCTGGTCGGGGCGGGTAAACCGCTCACCGCTGAACCGCCCGATCCGCGCGAGATCGAAGGGCTGCAGCGCTCGGGCCTTGCGCGGCTGCGTGACGCACGCAATGCCACGTTGTCGCTGGAAAGTCGTTTCGATCTTGCCTACAACGCCGCGCACGCCTTGAGCCTGGCCGCACTTCGCGCGCAGGGGTTCCGGCCCAGCAACCGCTACATCGTGTTCCAGTCGCTCAAGCACACGCTGGGCATTGGTCCGGAGGTGTGGCGCGTGCTCGACAAGTGCCACCAGCAGCGCAACATCGCCGAGTACGAGGGCGAACTCGATGTCAGCGGGCGCCTGGTCGAAGACCTGATCACGGCCTGTGACGCGGTGCGTGTTGCCTCAGGCCTCTGATCGGAGCGCGTGGCGACGCATCAGTGCCCCGCCACGAACAACGGGTACGGGTTGATCGATTCGCCCTTCCACCACTGTTTTTCCGGCCCCAGCACATGCACCTCGAAATGCAGGTGCGGGGCATCAGCACTGGCATTGCCGGTGCTGCCGACGTAGCCGATCACTTCACCGCGCTTGATCACCTGCTTTTCCGCCAGCCCATCGGCATAGCGCTGCAGGTGGGCGTAGTAGTAGCACCAGCGGCCGCTGGGCTCGAACTGGTAGATCGTCAGGCCACCGCGTTCGCTGTCGAACAGTTTTTCCACCGTGCCATCGGCCACCGCCAGCACCGGCGTGCCGGCATCGGCCATGATGTCGATGGCATCGTGCACGCGGCCCTCGCTGCGTGCATCGGTGAAGGTGTCGCGCAGCTGCGAGGCCTGGATGCCCTGCACCGGCAGCAGCAGCCCGGTCGGCGCATCGGTGGGGCTGGACGGCGGCATGGTCGTGGGAACCGGAGCGTCCACGCGCGGCGTTGCAGCCGCAGCTGGCAGCGTCGCGGCCACCGCGGGTTGCGCTGCAGGCCGGGCAACCGCCACCGGCTCATCCGCATCGCGGCGCAGCCACCAGCCGGCACCCAGCCCCAGCAGCACGCCCAGTACGATCAGCTGCGAAAGACGCATCGCCTCACTCCTGCATCACGACGGGTACCGAGGTATCCACGGCATCGGCCACGCGCAGCGCATCCCAGTTGGTCATGCGTACGCAGCCATGCGATTCGGTCTTGCCCACATGGCCCGGTTCGGGCGTGCCGTGCAGGCCGTAGTGCGGCTTGGACAGGTCGATCCAGACCCGGCCCACGGGATTGTTCGGGCCCGGCGGCAGCGTGGCCTTCTTCTCGCCCTTGCGCGCATCCCAGAACAGCTTCGGGTTGTAGTGGAACGGCGGGTCGCGGTATACGCCGAGGATCTTCCATTCACCGATCGGCAGCGGGTCGTGCTGGCTGCCGGATGACACCGGCACCTGTGCGATCACTTTGCCCGCTGCATCGAGCAGCTGCAGGGTGGAATCGGATTTGTCGACCACCACCTTGGCCGCCTTCGGCAGCGGCGTCGGCGCAATGTTTGGCACCTGGATGCGGCTGCCGGCCTTGCCCAGGTCGACGCCGGGGTTGAGCGCCTTCAGCAGTTCGGGCGAGGCATGGAAGCGCTCGCCCAGCGACTCTTCCACGCTGCCGTAGCCCAGCGCCTTCAGCTTGGCCTGTGCGGCGGGGCCCTTCGGCACCGGCTGGAACGGACCGGCCACGTCTTCGGCGGTCAGCGTGTAGCTGGCCAGCGGTATAGTTTCATCGGCCTGCAGCGCTTTCCAGGTGGCATCGTCCAGCTCGCCGGTCACCGTCAGCCCGTGTGCGGCCTGGAAGCCGGACACCGCGCGGCGCTGGTTGCTGCCCACTTCGCCATCGATCTGGCCGGGCGAGAAATTGGCGCGGTCCAGCAGCACCTGCGCGTGCAGCGGCGAGCGCGCTGCGATATCCGGTCCGGCGCGTTCGGCGATGGGCGCGGGCAGGCCGGCCGGTGGGGTCTGCGCGAATACAGGGGTTGTCAGCAACGACAGCGCAAGCACAGCAACGCGGGGTGAAAGCATGGATATCTCCTGCAGAACATGCAGCCACCATGCCTGCACCCCACGAGCAGCCTGCGTGAAAACGCGGGCGGCTGGCTGAGTGCAAGCTGAGCGCTCAACGCAGCTGGCCATCCCTGATGCGCCAGCTCTGCAGCACGCCAAAGCTGATTTCGGCCACGGTGAACAGCAGCAGGATCGCACTGGCACCGTGCAGCACCGCATACACCTGCCACAGCGCGAACAGCCAGCGCGCCGCTGCATCCAGCCGGCCCAGCAGCACGCTGGGCGCAAGCACGCGGGCCAGCGACCACATCACCACCACCGAGCCGAGCAGGTTGGCCAGCAGCATGTGCAGCGGGTCCAGCGCCGGCACCTGGCCGGGAAGCTGCCAGGCCTGGGCCAGCGCGGCCATTGCCGCGTGCAGCGGCGCGAATGTCCAGGGCAGGGCGAATGGCAGGGTGACCACCAGGTCATAGAACGCACTGGCGCGGACGATGCGGAGGTAGCGGGAGGTGAGCATGGACGCCTTCAACAGGGGGAAAGAGGGCGTACTCTCAGGGCTGAAGTAAACTTCAAGGTCAAGTGTTTTCTGGATACCCCATGCAGATTGGAGAACTGGTCCAGGCCTGCGGCCTCTCGCGCGAGGCACTGCGCTTCTACGAGAAGCAGGGCCTGATCGGTGCACGGCGCCTGGCCAACGGCTACCGCGATTACCCGGACGAAACGGCGATGCTGGTGCACTACATCCGCACCGCCCAGCAGCTCGGTTTCACCCTGGCCGAGATCGGCCAGCGCCTGCCCCGGCTATGGGAACAGGCCGACGCCGGCCCGCTGCTGGCGGCCGCACTGCAGGAAAAGCTGGCCGACATCGATGCCCGCATCGCCGCGCTCACCGCCCTGCGCCAGGATCTGGCCACGCGACTGGCCAGCGCCTGCCCGCTGCAGCCACACGGGGTTGCTGGCTGAACGGAGAATGTGAACCGCCACCGAAGCGTTCACGCTTGAACGGTCAAGGCCAGCGGGCGGTGCGCCGATAAGGGCGCATCCCCTCCACGTTTGGATTCCCCCATGAACTACTTGAGGAATGTCAGGGTCGCCTGGCGTCTTGGCCTTGGCTTTGGCCTGTTGCTGCTGCTGGTGGCCGCCGTGGTCGCTACCGGTGCCACCGCCACCGCCGTGCAGAAGCACGCGATGCAGCAGGTGGTCGATGTCAGCGTGGCCAAGGTGCGGCTGCTGTCGGACATGCTCGATGCCAACAACCAGATGATGGTCGTGCGCCGCGAGATGCTGATCCGCCAGGGCGACGCGCGCGACGCCGACGAGCAGCGCATCGCCGACCTGGTCAAACGCTATGAGACCAGCTGGACGGCCTACCAGGCGTTGCCTGGCGATGCCGCCGGCAAGGCCATGGGCGAGGCCATCGCCGCCAGGCGGGCCATTGCCCGCCCGCTCAACAAGCAGACCAGTGAATTGATGGCGCAGGGCGATTTCCCCGGTGCCATCGCGCTGACCCTGGGCCCGGTGCAGGACGCGGCCAATGGCTGGAACAAGGCGCTGGCCGATGGCGTGGCATTCGAGGAAAAGGAAAGCCGCCTGGCCGCCGCCGAAGCGATCCGTCTCGGCGAGCGCAGCCTGTTGCAGCTGCTGGTGCTGGGCGGCGTGGCGCTGCTGGTCGGCATCGCGGCCTCGGTGATGATCGGCCGCAGCCTGACCGGCCCGCTGGCGCGCGCGGTGCAGCTGGCACAGCGGCTCTCCAAGGGCGAGTTGGACCAGTCCTTCCACCTGGGTGGCCGCGATGAACTGACCCAGCTGGGCGAGGCCATGGGCAGCGTGCGGCAGAGTGTGCAGGCCGCCATCGGCGCGCAGCTGCAGATGGCCGAGCAGCACGAGGCCGGTGCCATCGGCTACCGCATGGATGCCAGCGCCTTCCCCGGCGATTTCGGCCGCATGGTGCAGGCCACCAACAGCCTGGTGGAATCGCACGTGCAGGTGGAACTGCTGATGGCCGAAGTGATGCAGCGCTACGCCATCGGCGATCTCAGCCGTGACCTGCCGCAGTATCCCGGCGAGAAGGGCGCGTTCACCCGTACCCTGGCCGCAGTGAAGCAGAGCCTGATGGCGATCAGCGCGCAGATCGACACGCTGGCGCGGGCCGCCGGCGCGGGTGATTTCAGCGTGCGCGGCGATGCCGAGGCGTTCCAGTTCCAGTACCGCGCGATGGTCGAACACCTCAACGCGATGATGGCCAGTTCGCAGGCCAGCATCGCCGATGTCTCAGACGTGCTGCGCGCGATCTCGCACGGCAACCTGACCGCGCGCATGGACGGTGACTACGAGGGCGTCTTCGCCCGTATGCGCGACGATGCCAACACCACCACCACACAGCTGACCGGCATCGTCCGTGGCATCCAGGTGGCGGCCGACAGCATCAACAATGCCGCGCAGGAACTGGCCGCCGGTAACAGCGATCTCTCGCGCCGTACCGAACAGCAGGCGGCCAACCTGGAAGAAGCGGCCGCGTCGATGGAAGAGCTGACCTCCACCGTGCGCCAGAACGCCGAGTTGGCCCGCCAGGCCGACAGCGAGGCGCATGCGGCCGGTGCGGCCGTGCGTGAAACCGAGCAGGCGATGGCGCAGATGGCAACGGTGATGGGCGAGATCGACCAGTCGTCTGCGCGCATCTCGGAGATCTCCACGGTGATCGACGGCATCGCGTTCCAGACCAACATCCTGGCGCTGAACGCGGCCGTCGAAGCAGCGCGTGCCGGTGAGCAGGGCCGTGGTTTCGCGGTGGTCGCCAGCGAAGTGCGCACCCTGGCGCAGCGTGCGGGTGTGGCCGCCAAGGAGATCAAGGAACTGATCGAGGATGCCGCCGCCAAGGTGCGCAGCGGGCTGGCAGTGACCGTGCAGTCCGAGGCGGCGATCGCTCGTCTGGCCCACGCCAGTTCGCGCACCAACCAGCTGATGAGCGATATCGCTGCGGCCAGCAAGGAACAGGCGGCGGGCATCGAGCAGGTCAACCAGGTGGTGGTGCAGATGGACCAGGTGACCCAGCAGAACGCGGCTCTGGTGGAAGAGGCGACCGCGGCCAGCCGCGCGCTGGAAGAGCAGGCCAACGCGCTGACCACCTCGGTGTCGGTGTTCCAGATCGAGCAGGGCGGTGTGGCGCGCAGACTGGTGACACAGGCGGCCTGACCACTGCGCGGGTAGAGTCGAGCTTGCTCGACTGCTTTTGGCAGAGGCAGTCGATCGGGCTGGCAGTCGAGCTTGCTCGACTCTACCGCGCGGGGCCTTTTTCGGCGATGCTCGCAGGAAACACGGGGGAGGCAGCATGGACAGCAACGAAACCGAAAGCGCCTACGGCGACGTGCCACGGATGCAGGGCATGGCGGCACCCACCGTGCCGCCACCGGAAGCGCCGACTGACTGGTCGATGCTGCCGCTGACCCGGGGGGACGATGACTCGGCGGTGATGCAGGCGCTGCGCCGAATGCGCCGTGAGCCGGCGCTGCTGTTCACCGTGGCCTACCTGCTGGTTTCGCTGCTGGGCCTGTGGTGCAGTTTCTGGTTCTACCGTGGATTCGAGCTGTCGATTCTTGATTACATGCAGCCCAGCGATTTCCTGGTGGCCGGTATCCGCGACCCGGTCTATGCGTTGCTGCTGGCAGCAGGGGTTCTGCTGGTCCTGCTGGTGAGCTGGCCCGATACGCTGCGCGCGCGCAACACCGCCAAGCTGGAGCAGCTGCGCGCGCGCAACTGGCTGTGGCGGGCGGTGCTGAAGCGTTCGGTGTTGACCAGCTGGGACGGCGTGGGGTTGCGTCCGCTGACTGCGATGACGCTCGCCGTGGCAGCCTTCATGGCCATCGGTGCGGCCAATTACGTGCAGGTGCGCGGGCAGCAGATCCGCAACGTGGGCAGTGGTGAAGTGGTGCGGCTGCAGTTGAATGGCGACCCGGCGCCATTGCCGGGTACCGCGCGCCTGCTCGGCACCAGCAGCGCATTCCTGTTCGTCTGGTGGCCGCAGCAGCGGCGTGCTGAAGCCATTCCCATCGCTGCGGTGCGCACGCTGCAGGCGACCACCGTGGCGGCGCCTGCGCCTGCGCCGGCAGGTGGTCCCAACCGGGACCGATAGTTGGCCCCGCCGCTGCGCCCCCGTGTGGTGATGTTGCCCGGCCTGGACGGTGGCGTGGGCATGTCCGGCGCATTCCTGCAGGCGCTGCGCACGCATGGGCTGGATGCGGAGGCGCTGTCCCTCCCCGTTGTGGGCGGGCAGGACTACTCGACTCTGTGCGCCTGGCTGCAGCCGCAGTTGCCACAGCTGCCGTGGGTGCTGCTGGGCGAGTCCTTCGCTGGCCCGTTGGCGGTGCAGATTGCCGCGCAGGCGCCGCGTGGGCTGTGCGGGCTGGTACTGAGCACCACGTTCGCACGACGGCCAGTGCCGGTACCTGCCGCCAGCGCGGTGGCGCTGGCGGCGGCGTGGCCATTGCCGCCGCTGCCGGTGATGGCCCGCGTCCTGCTGGGGCAGTGGCGGTCACCACAGAACGTACAGTCGCTGCGCCAGGCCCTGGCCGATGTGCCCAACCGCGTGCTGCGGCAACGCGCGGCCAGCACCCTGCGCGTGGACGTACGCGCGCTGTTGCCGCGCATTGCCGTGCCCACGCTATGCCTGCAGGCGCAGCAGGACCGGCTGCTATGGCCGCCCAGCGTGGCCGAGTTGCAGGCCCTGCTGCCGACGGCGCGGCACATGGCGCTGCAGGGCCCGCATCTGCTTCTGCAGGCGCGGCCTGAGCAGGCGGCCGAAGTCGTGGCGCGCTGGGTGAACGGCCTGCCGCCGGCATCCCGCAGCTGAAGACTGCGCTGTGGCAGAATCGCGGGCTTCACGGATCTGAAGGAATGCACGTTGAAAAGGATGTCGTCTGCCCGTCTTCTGGTGACGGGGCCTCTGTTGACCGGTCTGCTGTCGCTGGGCGTTGCCGCCCCCGCATGCGCTGCCGGCAGCGCGCCTGTTTCCGGACAGTACGAAACCCTGATGCTGGCGGTGACGCCGGAGCATACCGTCGAGGGCTACTACTTCGAGGAACTGGGAGAGGGAGTCACCCGAAAATGCGCCTTCTTCCTGCAGGGCCGCATCGGTACGGCGGCTGCAACGAAGGTCACCACCTGGAGCGGGCCGGTATTCCCCGGCAGCGTGACCCCGACCGCCGACGGCGTGAACCTGGTGGTGGAGCGCGGCACCGAACATCTGGGCTGCGGCAGCGTGATGTACCCGGACATCGACAAGGGCCTTGATCTGGCCCGCACCGCAGACAGGAAGTGGATCGGGCTGTTGACCGTTTCCGCTGAAAAGGCCTACCTGCAGAAAGCCCGGGGCGGTACCGCAGCCAAGGGGCCCTACATCGTCGCCCGCAACGTGGTGGCAGTGCTGGCTTACCAGGACGGCTGGGCGCAGGTGGAATACATCAACGCCGACGCGAAGTCGTTCATCGGCTGGATACGCGATGACCAGTACCAGCATCTGAAAGCGCCCTGATGCCGTGGCGGCGGCATGGCATTGCACCATGCGCCGCCTGCTGCACGGTCGTCTACTTCTCCTTGCGGCCGCTGCCGCTGCGCTTGCCACCGCCGTCCTGCTTGTTCACGGTGGCCCAGGCGATGCGTTCAGCCGTGCGCTTGCTGGCACCACGTTCGCGTTCGCTTTCCTCGATGTGCTCGGCCTGGCGCTTCTGCTTGTCGGTGTAGGCGGATTTGTCTCCACGGCTCATGTCGATTCTCCGGTACGGACCACTCAGGCCAGCAGGCGCAGCTTCGGCTCGCGCGACCATTGGCGGGTAGCTGCGGCCGCGAGGAAGCCCTTGGCGTCCTCTGCTTGCACGATGCCGGCATCGTTGCCCACGCGCGCCGCTTTCAGCAGCGCCTGGCCGCCGGCATCGCTGGCGATGGCCTTCAGGTGTGCCCACGCGTGGCTGACGAACTCGACGGCGGCGGCTTCCCTGGCCAGCGCCTTGGCGCCCTCTGCACTTAGCACCACGGCCACGGCGTCGAACACGGCCGAGGGCGTGCCGGCCAGCTGGCCATCGGCGGCCTGGCGCTTGCCGTCGCTCAGCGTGGCACCGCCTACTTTCGGCGCTACCAGTTTCACCTCGGCGCCGGACTTCTGCGCGGCCTTGCGCAGGCTGGTGATCAGGCCCGCATCGGAGCCTTCATCGAACAGGATGCCGATGCAACGCCCCTGCAGCGTGTCTTTCGTGCGGCCGATGATGCGCACCTCGGGAACGGCGGGCATGTCCTGTGCCGGCGTTGCGGTCGGCGCCGCATCGGGCAGGTCGGCCAATGCCAGCCCATCGGCCACGCGCTGCGCCAGCGATTCGTCGATGTTGCGCAGGTGGCTGACGGTACGCACCCGCACGTCCAGCGTTTCCACCTTGGACAGCTCGAACACCAGCGCCGAGGCGAGATGGGCCTGTTCCGGCGTCTCCAGGCTGCGGAAGAACGCACGAGCCTGGCTGTAGTGGTCGGCGAAGCTGCCCGCGCGTGTGCGTCCTTTGCGACCATCGTCGGCCGTGGCATGGCTGCGGAAACCCGCAGCAGTTTCGCGCGGGCTGTCGTCTTCCAGCGAACTGGGGTCGTAGGCCACGCGGCCCTTCGGCACCTGCATCTGCATGCGCCCATCGCGCTGGTGGTTGGCGAACGGGCACTTGGGTGCGTTGACCGGAATCTGGTGGAAGTTGGGCCCACCCAGCCGGATCAACTGCGTGTCCAGGTACGAGAACAGCCGGCCCTGCAGCAGCGGATCGTTGCTGAAGTCGATGCCCGGCGGCACGTTGGCAGGGCAGAACGCCACCTGCTCGGTTTCGGCGAAGAAATTGTCCGGCCAGCGGTCCAGCACCATGCGGCCGATCACCTTCAGTGGCACCAGCGATTCGGGAATGATCTTGGTCGGGTCGAGGTGATCGAACGGGAACGCCTCGGCCTCTTCTTCGGTGAACAGCTGCACCGCCAGTTCCCATTGGGGAAAATCGCCGCGCTGGATCGCCTCGAACAGGTCGCGGCGATGGAAATCATTGTCGGCCGCCTGCAGCTTCAGCGCTTCATCCCACACCGTGGACTGGATGCCCAGCGTCGGCCGCCAGTGGAACTTGACGAAGGTGGATTCGCCGGCCTCGTTCAACAGGCGGAAGCTGTGCACGCCGAAGCCTTCGATCATGCGCAGCGAACGCGGAATGCCGCGGTCGCTCATCGCCCACATGATCATGTGCATCGACTCGGGCATCAGCGAAATGAAATCCCAGAATGTGTCGTGCGCGCTGGCGGCCTGCGGGAACCCGCGGTCCGGCTCCATCTTTACCGCATGCACGAGGTCGGGAAACTTCATCGCGTCCTGGATGAAAAACACGGGGATGTTGTTGCCGACCAGATCCCAGTTGCCCTCTGGGGTGTAGAACTTGACCGCGAAGCCACGCACATCGCGTGGAGTGTCCACTGAACCGGCACCGCCGGCCACGGTCGAAAAGCGGGTGAACACCGGCGTCTTCGTGCCGACCTCGGTGAGTACGCGTGCGCGGGTGTACTTCGCCAGCGAGCGGGTCAGTTCAAAGTAGCCATGGGCGGCGCTGCCGCGTGCATGCACGATGCGCTCGGGAATGCGCTCGTGGTCGAAGTGGGTGATTTTCTCGCGGAGGATGAAATCCTCCAGCAGGGTAGGCCCGCGCGGGCCCTGGCGCAGGGAGTTCTGGTTGTCGGCCACCGGGATGCCCTGCGCGGTGGTCATCGGCGGGTGGGTACCGCCGGCCAGCAGGTGCAGTTCGTCACCCTCGCCGCGCTTCTGGTTCTGGTGGTCATGGGGTTTTCCGGGCTTTCGGGAGGGGGCGGGTGCGCGCTTGCCGGTCGGCTTGCTGGCGGCCATCGGGGGTTTCTCCGGGGTACGTGGGGGCAGGCCATGACAGTCGCCCCCCGGCCGTTAACCCACGGTCCGCCGCGGGTGAACGTACGGGCAAAAGCGTGCTCGGGTATGCTTGCTGCATGCGAGTCGAGCCCACCGACATCGAAGCCCTGTTCGACGCCATTCCGGACGTGCTGTTCTTCATGAAGGACCGCCAGGGCCGCTACACCCACGTCAACCAGACCATGCTGCGGCGGCTGGGCCTGCGTGCGCGCAAGGATGTCATCGGCCGCACCGCCGCCGAGATCTACCCCACCGGCCTGAGCGCGGACTACGTGGACCAGGACGCGCGCGTGCTGTCCGGTGAAGTGATCGAGAACCTGATGGAACTGCACCTGTTCGCCAACCGCGAGCCGGGCTGGTGCCTGACCTGCAAGCGCCCGCTGCTGGTGGATGGCAGCATCCAGGGGCTGATCGGTATTTCCCGCGACCTGGGCCAGAAGGACAGCCTGGGCAGCCAGTACGAGCAGCTGCGCCTGGCCCTGGCCCACCTCAACGCGCACTACGCCGAAAACGTGCGCATGCAGACCCTGCTGGACATCACTGGTTTCTCGCTGTCCAAGCTCGAGCGCAGCTTCCGCAAGGTGTTCCAGATGACCCCGCAGCAGGTGCTGACCCGCCTGCGCATCCAGATGGCCATGCACCTGCTGCACGGGGATGACAGCATCGCCTGCATCGGCCAGGCCTGCGGCTTCAGCGACCAGAGTGCGTTTACCCGCAAGTTCAAGGCTGAAACCGGTTTCTCGCCACGCGCCTACCGGGCCCGTATCGGGGAGAACGTCGGCGCCGTTCTGGCCGAGGCCATGCTGCCCTGAGCGGTCTGCTGCACTGTGCCTATCCCCCTGGGTGGGGGACAATGTAAGGTGACGCCCCTGTAGCCGCCGCCAGTCCTGCCGATGCCCGCCAGCCCCGTTCCGTCCGCTTCGCCTTCCCGCCTTGGCCACTCGCTCAAGCCGCGCCAGCTGATCATGATGGGCCTGGGCAGCGCGATCGGCGCCGGCCTGTTCCTCGGCTCCGGCGTGGGTGTGCAGGCGGCCGGCCCGGCCGTGCTGGTGTCCTATCTGGTGGCCGGCGCGCTGGTGATCATCGTGATGAACGCCCTGGGCGAAATGGCGGCAGCCAAGCCCACCAGCGGCGCGTTCTCGGTGTACGCCGCCGATGCCATGGGCGCCACGGCCGGGGCCACCGTGGGCTGGCTGTGGTGGGTGCAGCTGGTCATCGTCATCGCCGCCGAAGCGGTGGGCGCGGCCGGTCTGCTGGCCACGGTCTGGCCGGTGATACCGGTGCCGATGGCGGCGCTGGCCTTCATGCTGTTCTTCACCGCGATCAACCTGCTCGGGGTGAAGAACTTCGGCGAGTTCGAATTCTGGTTCGCCATCCTCAAGGTGGCGGCGATCCTGGCCTTCATCGCCATCGGCATTGCCCTGCTGATGGGCTGGCTGCCGCAGGTGGCCTCGCCGGGATTGAGCAACTTCACCCAGCACGGCGGCTTCGCGCCCAAGGGCCTGGCCGGCATCGGCGCGGCGCTGCTGGTGGTGGTGTTCGCCTTTGGTGGTACCGAGATCGTGGCGGTGGCGGCGGCCGAGACCGAAGACCCCGAGCGCAGCATCGCCCGTGCCATCCGCACCGTGGCCTGGCGCATCCTGGTGTTCTACATCGGCTCGCTCAGCGTGATCATCGCGGTGGTGCCGTGGACCAGCGAATCGCTGAAATCGCCGTTTGCCGCCGTGCTCGACGTGGCCAACATCCCGGGGGCGGCCACCGCCATCACGTTGATCGCGGTGATCGCGCTGCTGTCGGCGCTCAATGCCAACCTCTACGGTGCCTCGCGCATGATGTATTCGCTGGCGCAGCGCCGTGAGGCACCGGCCGTGCTGGGCTGGACCGATCCGCGCCAGGTGCCGGTGATCGCCGTGCTGGCCAGTGTGCTGTTCGGGTTTGCGGCCACCATCATGGAACTGCTGTTCCCGGACAAGGTGCTGCCGGTGCTGCTGAACATCGTCGGTTCCACCTGCCTGCTGGTGTGGACGCTGTCGCTGGTCTCGCAGCTGGTGCTGCGCCGCCGGGCCGACCGCCTGGGCACCCGCCTGCCGTTCCGCATGGCCGGCTTCCCGTGGCTGACCGTGTGTGCGCTGGGCATCCTGGCGCTGATCTTCGGCCTGCTGCTGAGCGAGGCGCATACGCGCCTGCAGTTCCTGTCGATGGTGGCGCTGACCGCGGCCATCGCCGCCGGCAGTGCCATCGCCCGGCGCATGCGCGAAGCCTGATCCTGTAGAGCCGACCCTACGGTCGGCTGCGGTTCGCGCAGACGTCAGCCGAGCATGGGCTCGGCTCTACAGAAGGCATACATCCGCCGTGCCATCCTGATCGCGTGGGCCGTTGCCCGCCCGTCGAACAGGAGTACCGCATGCTGCGCAGTCGCCCGTTCCTGATGTTCACCGGCCAGGCCGAGGCCGCCATGGCCCTGTACGCCGAGGCCTTTGCCGACTTCCGTCTACTGGGCCTGCAACGCCACCCCGAGGGCGCCGGCGCTGGCGTGCCCGGTCAGGTGCGCCAGGCCATCTTCCTGCTGGGTGGCACGCACTATCTGTGCTTTGACAGCCTGGACGTGCACGACTTCACCTTCAGCCCGTCGATCTCGCTGTTCGTCGAATGCGCCGGCGGCGAGCAGTTCGATCGCGCGGCACGTGTGCTGGGCGAGGGCGGGCACTGGCTGATGCCGGTGGGTGATTACGATTTCAGCAACCGCTACGGCTGGGTGCAGGACCGGTTCGGCGTGTCGTGGCAGTTGAGCCTGGGACAGATGCCCGACCCGTGATCGGCTTGTTGTGGGTGTGGACCTTGGTCCACACGCCCTTCAACGAACGGCCCGCTTGCGCGGGCCGTTTGTCGTGAAGCAGTCGAGCAAGCTCGACTCTACTTACGCCTCGACTTCATCATCCTTGTAGGCATCGACCGGGATGCAGGCGCACATCACGTTCTTGTCGCCGTACACGTTGTCGACGCGGGCCACCGGCGGCCAGTACTTCTGCAGCTTCAGGCTGGGCAGCGGGAAGGCCGCCAGCTCACGCGGGTAGGCGTGGGTCCACTCGCTGGCGGTCACCGCCGTCGCGGTGTGCGGGGCGTTCTTCAGCGGGTTGTCCTCGCGGTCCAGGCGGCCGTCTTCGATCGCGCGGATTTCCTCGCGGATCTGGATCATCGCGTCGATGAAGCGGTCCAGTTCGTGCAGCGATTCACTCTCGGTCGGTTCGACCATCAGCGTGCCGGCCACCGGGAAGCTCAGGGTGGGGGCATGGAAGCCGAAGTCGATCAGGCGCTTGGCCACGTCCTCGGCGCCGATGCCGCTGGTCTTCTCCAGCGGGCGCACGTCGAGGATGCACTCGTGTGCCACCAGGCCGTTGCGGCCGGTGTACAGGGTCTTGAAGTGCGGCGCCAGGCGCTTGGCGATGTAGTTGGCGTTGAGCTGGGCCACCTGGGTGGCCTTGCGCAGGCCTTCGCTGCCCATCATGGCGATGTACATCCAGCTGATCGGCAGGATCGAGGCGCTGCCGAAGCTGGCCGCGCTGACCATGCCGACCGGGCCGTTGTCACCCAGCTTGCCCGGCAGGAACGGGGCCAGGTGTTCCTTGACCGCACACGGGCCGACGCCCGGGCCGCCGCCGCCGTGCGGGATGCAGAAGGTCTTGTGCAGGTTCAGGTGGGAAACGTCCGAACCCCACTTGCCCGGCTTGGCCACGCCGACCAGGGCGTTCATGTTGGCGCCGTCGGTATACACCTGGCCACCGTGCTGGTGGATGATCTCGCAGATCTCGACCACTTCCTCCTCGAACACGCCGTGCGTGGACGGGTAGGTGATCATGATCGCGGCCAGGCGGTCGCTGTACTTCTCGGCGTTGACGCGGATGTCTTCGACATCGACGTTGCCGTTCGCATCGGTCTTGGTCACCACGACCTTCATGCCGCACATCTGTGCCGAAGCCGGGTTGGTGCCGTGCGCCGAATCCGGAATCAGGCAGATGTCACGGTGGCCTTCGCCGCGCGAGCGGTGGTAGGCGCGGATCGCCAGCAGGCCGGCGTACTCACCCTGCGCACCGGAGTTCGGCTGCAGGCTGACCGCATCGTAGCCGGTGCATTCGACCAGCATCGCTTCCAGCGTCTCGATCAGTTCCTTGTAGCCCAGCGCCTGGTCGGCCGGCACCAGCGGATGGATCTGCGAGAACTCCGGCCAGGTCACCGGGATCATCTCGGCGGTGGCGTTGAGCTTCATGGTGCACGAGCCCAGCGGGATCATCGTGCGGTCCATCGCCAGGTCCTTGTCGGCCAGCGAACGCAGGTAGCGCAGCAGCTCGTGCTCGCTGTGGTGGGTGTTGAACACCGGGTGGGTCAGGAACGCGGACTGGCGCAGCAGGGCAGCCGGCAGTTCGTCGGTGGTGCTGGCATCGAGCGCATCCACATCGGCCTGCGCACCGAACACGGCGGCCAAGGCGACGATGTCGGCGCGGGTGGCGGTCTCGTCCAGGCTGATGCCGACCGAGTCGCTGTCGATCGCGCGCAGGTTGTAGCCGGCGGCGCGGGCCTTGGCGTGGATCTCATCGGCGTGCACGCCGGTGATGTGCAGGGTGTCGAAGAAGTCGCCACCGACCTGCACGCCGGCGCTGCGCAGCGATGCGGCCAGGATCGAAGCCAGTCGGTGGGTACGGCGGGCGATGCGGGCCAGGCCTTCCGGACCGTGGTAGACGGCGTACATCGAGGCCATCACCGCCAGCAGCACCTGCGCGGTGCAGATGTTGGAGGTGGCCTTCTCGCGGCGGATGTGCTGCTCGCGGGTCTGCAGGGTCAGGCGGTAGGCCGGCTTGCCTTCGGCATCGATGGAGACGCCGATCAGGCGGCCCGGCATCGAGCGCTTGTAGGCATCACGGCAGGCCATGAACGCCGCGTGCGGGCCGCCGAAACCGAACGGTACGCCGAAGCGCTGGCTGTTGCCGACCACGATGTCCGCGCCCCATTCGCCCGGGGCGGCCAGCAGGGTCAGGGCCAGCAGGTCGGTGGCCACGGCCACCAGGCCGCCGCGTGCGTGCACGGCATCGACCAGCGCCTTGTAGTCGCCGACCTGGCCGAAGGTGTCCGGGTACTGCAGCAGCAGGCCGAAGGCCTCCGCTTCCAGTGCTTCGGCCGGGGTGCCCACGCGCAGCACGATGCCCATGGGCTCGGCGCGGGTGCGCAGCAGTTCCAGCGTCTGCGGGTGCACGGCGTCGTGCACGAAGAAGGTGTCCGACTTCGACTTGGCCGAACGCTTGGCCAGGGTCATCGCTTCGGCCGCGGCGGTGGCTTCGTCCAGCAGCGAGGCGTTGGCGATCTCCATGCCGGTCAGGTCGGCGCACAGGGTCTGGAAGTTGATCAGCGCTTCCATGCGGCCCTGCGAGATTTCCGCCTGGTACGGGGTGTAGGCGGTGTACCAGGCCGGGTTTTCCAGGATGTTGCGCAGGATCACGTTCGGCGTGTGGGTACCGTAGTAGCCCTGGCCGATGAAGCTGCGCAGCACCGTGTTCTTGTCGGCGATCGCGCGGATCTTCGCCAGCGCCTGCACTTCGGTCATCGATTCCGGCAGCGCCAGCGGTGCGGGCGACTTGATCCTGGCCGGCACGATGGCATCGGTCATCGCATCCAGCGTGGCGTGGCCAACGACGTCGAGCATCTGCGCGATCTCGGCATCGTTGGGGCCGATGTGGCGCTCGACGAACGCGGAATGATGCTCAAGCTCACGCAGGGAGGGGGTGTTCTGGGACATGGCGAAGGATCCGTCAGGAAAGGGCACACGCACGGGCACAAGCCGCCGGTTGGCGGTCTGCGGGGCGCCCCTCTGTCCTTTTGCCTGAGAGTTTAAAAGCGCGGCTGGCCGCAGCTTCGTGCCCCTTCGGCGCCGGATCGAACCGGTCTCTCCAGAGTTCTGTTACGGGTGGTATCGGGCCTGAGCGATTACGGGCGTTGCGCCTTCGGCAGCGGTGTTCCGCTTCTCCCACCATGTTGCACGGCGATTATAGCCGGTTGCCGCGGCTGAACGCGGCCCGGAAGGCGGGGGCAGGGCGCCTGCGGGCCTGAACGGCCGATGGCCCGGCCATGCGTTCTGTGCAGCCCTCCATGGCATCGGCCGCAATCCGGGCCTATCATGGCCGGATTCTCGTATTCATCTGGCGCCGTCCCTGCTGCAGGGGATCGGCGCCCGCCGTGCGTGCCGCGCATGGCCCTGCCGGACGCTTTGCCGATGACCGCCGCTGTTGCCCCTTCCACCCGACGCATGGCCCTGCTGCTCGCAGGCCTGGCCATGTTCGGCCCGTTCTCGATCGACACCATCTTCCCGGCCTTCCCGCAGCTGGCCCAGCGCCTGGCAGTGGACGAAGTGGCCGTGCAGCAGACCATCAGCGTCTACCTGCTGTTCTATGCGCTGATGAGCCTGGCGCACGGGCCGCTGTCCGATGCCTGGGGCCGCAAGCGGGTGATCCTGGGCGGCCTGGTGGTGTTCATCGGTGCCTCGGTGGGCTGCGCGCTGTCCACCGACCTGACCACGCTGCTGGTGTTCCGCGCGCTGCAGGGCCTGTCGGCCGGCGTCGGCATGATCGTCGGCCGCGCGGTCATCCGCGATCTGTACCACGGCCACGATGCGCAGCGACTGATGAGCCAGGTGTCGATGCTGTTCGGCATCGCCCCGGCCATCGCGCCCATCATCGGTGGCTGGATCCTGCTCAGTGGTGCCGGCTGGCCGCTGATCTTCTGGTTCCTGGTGGCGTTCTCGCTGCTGCTGCTGGTCTGTACCGTGCGCTTCATGCCTGAAACCCACCCGGTGGCCGCGCGCGTGCCGCTGTCGCCGCGCGGCCTGCTGCGTGACTACCTGCGCATCGGCTTCAATCCGCGTTTCCTGCGCCTGGCCCTGGCCGGCAGCATCAACTTCGGCGGCATCTTCCTGTACATCGCCTCGGCGCCGGTGTTCGTCATGCAGCACCTGCACCTGGGCGAAGGTGGCTTCGCCTGGTTGTTCATCCCCACCATCGGCGGCATGACCACCGGTTCGTTCCTGTCCGGGCGCATGGCCGGGCGCACCACGCCCACCCGCCAGATCGGCATCGGTTTCACCCTGTGCGCGCTGTCGGTGCTGCTCAATCTGGGCTACGTGAGCCTGGCGCCGCAGTTCGCTCTGCCGTGGGCGGTGCTGCCGATCTTCCTCGGCGGCATGGGCATGGCGCTGATCTTCCCGATTCTGGCGCTGGCGGTGCTGGACATGTACCCGCACCAGCGCGGCCTGGCGTCCTCGCTGCAGGCCTTCATCCAGCTGATGGTCAGCACCGTGGTGGCTGGCGTGGTGTCGCCGCTGCTCAGTGCCAGCCCGCTGCACCTGGCCCTGGGCCAGGCCGCCTTCTTCGCCGGTGGCTTCGTGTTCTGGTACTGGGAACACCGCTGCGAACGCGCAGTGCAGGCAGTGGCCACGGGCCATTGAGCAGCGCGCAGGGGCAGGGCGCTGCAGCGGCGCCCAACCTCTTGCGTCAGTGACCACGCGGGCTAGGCTGGGGATTCCAGCCAGCTGCTGCACGGGTGCATGACGGCCAGCCGATCCAAAGCCGTCGCGAGGTACCCCCATGGCTGCGCAGCAGACCTACCGCCTGTTCGAGGTGGCGCTGAAGGAGCGCCGCGTCCTTTCCCCCTCCCTGCACCGCCTGGTGTTCACCGGCGCCGACGTGGCGCGGATGAAGACCGAGGGCCCGGACCAGCGGATCAAGGTGTTTTTCCCCTTGCCCGGCCAGGATGCCCCGCAGGTTCCCAGCGGCGAGGACTGGTACGCCCGCTACCGCGCCCTGGCGGATGACCAGCGTCCGCCGATGCGCACTTACACCATCCGCCAGCTGCGCGCCGCACAGGGCGAGGTCGACGTGGATTTCGTCCTGCATGGCGAGACCGGCCCGGCTTCGCGCTGGGCCGTGCACGCACAGCCGGGCGACCGCGTGGTGCTGCTGGCACCGGACGCCGACTGTGCCGAGAGCAGCCAGGGCTGGGAATGGAAGCCTCCGGCCGGGGTGGGGCAGGTGCTGCTGGTGGCCGATGAGACCGCGCTGCCAGCGCTCGCGGGCATCCTCGAGGAACTGGCCGGCCAGGTCGCCCCGCCGCGCGTGCTGGCGCTGCTGGAGGTGGCCGACGCGGACAGTGCCATCGCCCTGGAGGCGCCGCCCAGCGCCGAACTGGTGTGGTTGCCGCGCGGCGCTGCCGGTCATGGGCAGGCACTGGTGGAGGCCGTGCATGCGCGGCTGGCGGCTTCACCGGTCGCCGCCGGCGAGGCGCTGGACGAGATCGATGTGGACGCGCAGATCCTGTGGGAGCTGGCCGACAGCAACGGCGCCGGGCCGTTCTACGCCTGGGTGGCTGGCGAGGCAGGCGCGGTGATGGCGGTTCGTCGCCACCTGGTCCGCGATTGCGGGCTGGACCGCCGCGCGCTCACCTTCATGGGCTACTGGCGGCAGGGCCGGGTGCTGGACTGAGCGTGCGGGGTTTCCCCCGTGAAACGGCGCCACTGCCGGGGTGCGCTATCCTTGCGCCCCCTCGTAGCGGTATCGCCCCCCATGTCCACCACCTCCAAGACCCGTCGCGACCAGCGCCGCCGCCAGGAAGAGAAGGCCGCCAACAAGGCCGCCGCCCAGGCATCGCCGGTCGAACCGCATGCCGAACTGCGCGATGCGCAGCGCACGCTGCTGGCGGGCGTGGTGCGCCGTGATGGCGAATGGGTGCTGGGCATGGATGGCCGCATTGCCGGCCACAGCGAGAGTGCCGCGCAGGTGCTGGCGCTGATCATGCAGGCCGGTGAACTGCACGAGCGCAAGGGCACGCCGGTGCGCCTGGTGTATTCGGACGCGCTGCGCGATGCCGCGCAGGCCGAGGCCAAGGAGAAGGGCCAGACCTTCGAGGAATACAAGGCGGAACTGGCTGCTGCGATGGCGGCAAAGAAGAACAGCTGACGCCCCCGCCTTTTGTAGAGTCGAGCCAGGCTCGACTGCATTCCAATCCAGCCGGGCATGGCTCGGCTCTACAACGTGGGAAAGGGGCGGATCCTTGCGGATCCGCCCCTTTTCTCATTTTGCTGCCGGTGCCGCGTTGGCCTGCCAGCCGCACATCTGGCCCTGGTTCTGCTGCTTCAGCCACTCGTTGACCGGGCTGAAGTATTCGATCATCGGGCCGGCATCGAGCTTGTCACTGCCGGTCAGTTCCTTCAGCGTGGCCTGCCACGGCTGGCTGGCGCCCTTGCTCAGCATCGCCCAGTACTTCTGCCCGGCTTCCTTGTTGCCGTAGAAGGTGCACTCATGCAGCGGGCCCTTGTAGCCGGCCGCATCGCACAGGCCCTTGTAGAACTGGAACTGCAGGATGCGCGCCAGGAAATAGCGGGTGTAGGGGGTGTTGCCCGGCACGTGGTACTTCGCGCCCGGATCGAAGAACTCCTCGCCACGGGTACTGGCCGGGGCCACGCCCTGGTACCTGGCCTTCAGGTCCCACCAGGCCTTGTTGTAGTTGTCCGGGGTGATCGACCCATCGAACACGCCCCAGCGCCAGCGGTCGATCATCAGCCCGAACGGCAGAAACGACACGCCCGACAGGGCCATGCGCATCTGGTTGTTGATGACCGCCTCGCGGCTCTCGGTCGGCGCGTCCACCAGGCCGATCGAGCTGAGGTACTTGGGGGTCATCGCCAGCACGATGGTGTCGCCGATCGCTTCGTGGAAGCCATCGTTGGCACCGCCCTGGAACAGCGGCGGCAGCGGGTTGTAGGCCAGGTCGTAATACAGGTGGCCCAGCTCGTGGTAGATGGTGGTGAAGTTTTCTTCGTTCGGCTTGATGCACATCTTGGTGCGCACGTCGCCTTCCATGTTCATGTCCCAGGCACTGGCGTGGCAGACCACGTCGCGGTCATCGGGCTTGATGAACTGGGTGCGTTCCCAGTACGACTGCGGCAGCGATGGCATGCCCAGCGATACGTAGAAATCCTGCGCGCGCTCGGTCATCTGCCTGGCGGTGCGCAGTTCGGCCTCGCGCTGGGCCTTGTACTGCGCCGCCACGTTGGCATCCTTGCCGGCCTTGGCCAGCGCCGCGCTCAGGTTGGCCTGGTACTGCTTTTCCAGCGCTGCGGTGATGTCCAGGCTGCCGGCACCCGGGTACGGTTCCAGCTGGTCCCACAGGTTGGACCAGTCCTGCTGCCACATGTTGCCCAGCAGGTGCGCGGCGATCAGGCCGTTGCCCACTTCGGCCTTGTCCTTGCCGTAGGTCGTGTCCAGCTTGCCGCGCGCGTAGCAGTGCAGCTGCTCGTACATCGGCTTGACCTGTTCCCACAGGCGGTCGGTTTCCGGCCCGATCTGCTCAGGTGGCATGTCGTAGCCGCTGCGCCACATCTGCCCGGCATCGGTGAAGCCCATGCCCTTGGCGCCTTCATTGACCAGGCTGACGAACTGCTGGTAGTCGCCGCGCATGCTCTTGGTCGTGCTGTGCCAGCCCTGCCAGGCATCGAGCTGCGCGTCGTAGTCGCGGCTGCGCGCCAGCACCTGTTCCAGCTCGCCGAGCTGGCGGCAGGAGTTGGGATCGTTGGCATCGGTGCAGTACTTGCCTGCGCCGTAGCTGCCTTCCATGCGGGTGGCGATCTGGGTCAGCTGGGCCAGCTTGGCCGGATCGCGCGGCGCCGGCATCGAGGACATCAGCTTCAGCAGGTGGATGGCGCGCTTGCTGTCCTCGCTCATCGGCTGGCCTTCGAACTTGCCGGCCTGTTCGATCCAGCTGTTGAGCTGGGTCAGCGAGCGCTCGTTGGCCTTGGCGGCGATGCGTTCGGAATCGCTGTTGATGTAGGTGGAGGACAGCCACTGGGCCGAGGTCATCTCCGGGTAGGCGGCCTTGAATTCGGCGTTGATGCGGGCGACGAACTGGTCGGCGGTCTCGCCGGCGGGCGCGCTGGCGGTGGCGGCCTCGGTGCCGGGCGAAGGTTCCTTCTTGCAGGCGACCAGGGCCAGCGTGGCGGCGGCGATAGCCGAGGCCAGCAGGAGATGGCGGTGAGTCACGGGCGGTCCTTGGGTGGTGAACGACGGCCGAAGGCTAGTGGGCGCGCGTGCCTACCGCAAGTGGGGAAGGTTGGTGGGGTTCGGCAGGGCTGCGCCCTGCACCTGCAGAGGCCCTCAAGCAACGGCAACGTCAAAGGCCTGCATTCCGTGGGATGGCGGGGCACTGTGGGTTTGCGGGGACGCCGTAAACCCGTCCATGGGGGCTTGGTCGCCGCATCCATGCGGCTCACACCCCGCAAACCCACAGTGCCCCGCCTTCGACAGGTTCACGCGGCTGTTGG
>NZ_DASQCB010000012.1:0-229326 GCF_035634915.1 Stenotrophomonas sp. | reverse complement strand
TGGAACCACCCGATCCCATCCCGAACTCGGAAGTGAAACGCAGCTGCGCCGATGGTAGTGTGGCTCAAGCCATGCGAGAGTAGGTCATCGCCAGGGTTTATACCCAAAAACCCCGCTGCTCATGCAGCGGGGTTTTTTCTTATTAAGTGAAGGCACTGCTTTTTGCGGGTTCCTTCCGCCCCAAGGGCAAGATCGCGAGCTGGCGCTGCAAGCGCTGCTGCAACCGTCTCCCTGGTGAAATTAGCGCTGTGGAACCACCCGATCCCATCCCGAACTCGGAAGTGAAACGCAGCTGCGCCGATGGTAGTGTGGCTCAAGCCATGCGAGAGTAGGTCATCGCCAGGGTTTACACCCAAAACCCCGCTGCTCACGCAGCGGGGTTTTTCTTTGCGCGCAGATAAACACGCTACGGGCGTTGCGCGGTGCCAACCAAGGTTGGCAGCTACCAACGGCGAACCCGGTAGATCCACGCCATGCGTGGATGGGTAGCGCCGGGCCATGCCCGGCGTGCCAACCAAGGTTGGCACCTACCCCTGGCGGCGGCACAAAAAAGCGGCGCCCCGTGGGGCGCCGCCTGGATCTCACCACGGTTCAGTCGAGCAAGCTCGACTCTACGGGGCCGGGGCCTTGCTCTTCATCATCTCGTCGCGGGCCGCCTTGAAGGGATTGCCTTCATACCAGTTCGGCCAGCGGTTACCGCCCGCCAGTTCCTTGCCCACGCCGTACATCAGCTCCAGGTCTTCCATGGTGCCGTCCAGCTTCCAGGTGGACGCATCAAACTCGTCCTTGGGACCGTGGTACCGGTTGTTGCCGTAATCGGTCGCGGCCTTGCGTCCCGCTTCCACGCCGCCCTCGCGCAGGTCTTCGCCGCCATCGGCATACAGCGCCGGCACGCCGGCCTTGGCGAAGTTGAAGTGGTCTGAACGGAAGTAGAAGCCGCTCTGCACCGAGGTCTCGCCGTGCAGGGTGCGATCCTGGGCCGCAGCCAGCGGCTTGAGGATGTCCTCCAGCTCGGAACTGCCGAACCCGGTCACCGTCACGTCCTTGGCACGGCCGGCCACCGACATCGCGTCGATGTTGATCACGCCGGCAATCTTGTCCAGCGGGAAGGTCGGGTGGGCCACGTAGTACTTCGAACCCAGCAGGCCGGATTCTTCCAGGGTCACGGCCAGGAACACCACCGAACGCTCCGGCTTCGGGTCCTGATGGGCCATGGCTTCAGCCACTTCGAGGATGCCGGCCACGCCGGTCGCGTTGTCGACAGCACCGTTGTAGATGTTGTCGCCTTCCTCGCCCTCGTGCTTGCCCAGGTGGTCCCAGTGGGCCATGTACAGCACGGCTTCGTCGGCACGCTTGCTGCCCGGCAGTACGCCCACCACGTTGCGCGACTGCTTCTGCGCGATCTGGCTCTTCAGGTCCACCGCAGCGGTGGCCTTCAGCGGTACCGGCTTGAAGCCGCGCTTGCTGGCGTCCTTGTACGCCTGCGCCAGGTCCAGACCGGCGCCTGCGAACAGTGCCTTGGCCGCGTCGGCGCTCAACCAGCCCTGCACCGGAATGCGCGCTTCCGGATCATCCTTGGCCGGCAGGTCGTACTGCGGGCCGGCCCAGGAGTTCTTCACCACGTCCCAGCCATAGGAAGCACCGGCGGTGTCGTGCACGATCAGCGCAGCGGCCGCGCCCTTGCGTGCGGCTTCCTCGAACTTGTAGGTCCAGCGGCCGTAGTAGGTCATGCGCTTGCCGTCGAACAGCTGCTCGTCGCCGACATGGAAGCCCGGGTCGTTGACGAACATCACGACCGTCTTGCCCTTCCAGTCCTGGCCGGCGTAGTCGTTCCACTTCTGTTCCGGCGCATCGACGCCGTAGCCGACGAACACCAGGTCACTGGCGTCGATCTTCACTTCCGGCTGGCCGGTACGGGTGCCCACCACCATGTCGGTGCCGAACTTCAGTTCGGTGGTCCTGCCGCCCTGGGTGATCTTCAGCACGGTCGACGCGTCGGCCGTGGTCTCGGTCATCGGCACGTCCTGGAACCAGCTGTCGCCGTTGCCGGGCTGCAGGCCGATACGCTGCATCTGGTCGCGGATGTAGTTGACCGTCAGCTCTTCGCCCTTGCTGCCCGGCGCGCGACCTTCGAACTCGTCCGAGGCCAGTGTCTTGACCAGTTCGCTGAAGTCGGCGGCGTTGATGCCGGGTGCGAAGGTGTGGGCTGCCGGCGTGGCTGCCGCGTCAGGGCTGGCGGCAGGTGCCGGAGGGGAAGTGTCTTCGCCTTTGCAGGCGCTGAGCGCGGCCGCGGCGGCCAGGCACAGGAGGAGTTTGCGGGGCATCGTCGTTTCCTGGATACACAAGGGATGGCCACGCCGGGCGCGGCCGGTGAAGGGGAGCATTCCCCGTACGGCGGCGCCGGGGACGTCAGTCCGCCGGCGCGGTGTCGGTGTCGAACGGAATCGGTTCGGCGCCGGTGACCGGTCCGACGCGTGCGCTGCGGTGCACGTACAGCACCACCTCGCGTTCAAACAGCAGTGGGCCTTCGACCACGGCGTTGGGACCGATGATCACGCGCGGCTTGCGGCTGGCGGTCAGCGAAACGCTGAAGTTCGGCTTGCGCACGCGAAGGCCGCCACCGACCTGTGAACCGATGCCTACGGTGATGTCACCGTTGACGGTCTCCACGTCCTTGCGCACACGGCTGTTGACCAGGCCGATACCGCCGTTGACCGTTTCCACGCCGCCCTCGATCAGGCTGCCGTGGTCGCTGAAGATGCTGCCATTGACCGTGCTGACATCGCCGCCGGCAATCACTTCACGGCCCAGGCGTACGCCGCCGTTGACCGTCTCGATACTGCCCGTGCGGGCGCGGTCGGCGACGGTGACGCCGCCATTGACGGTGTCGATGCTGCTGGTTTCCACACCCTCGCCCACGCGGATGCCGCCGTTGACGGTATCCAGCTTGCCGTAGCGCTGGCCAGGATCGGCGCTGATGCTGCCGTTGACCTTGCTGATGTTGTCCTGTGCGCCAAGCGGACCGGCCACCAGCAGTGCGCCCAGCAGCAGCGGAAGGGAAAGAGTTTTCATGGGGACCTCGTTGTTGTGCGGCTGGCAGGCCGCGTGCGTTGATGTCACCATTCCCCGGCACCCCCTGCAACTGCCTGAAGTCACTGGAAAGCCCTTGCGCGACAACGTCTTCCCATCACGCCGACATCACATTGCCGCACTGCGTGGCGGGCGTTGCCTGTTGCTGGGGGTGGCGCTGGCGCTGGCCCTGCCGGTGCCGGGCGGCGCGCAGACCGCCTCCACCCGCGAGGCCGAGCGCAAGCTGCAGAAGCTGCGCAGCGAGCTGAAGGGGGTCGCCCAGGAGCGCCGGCAGATCGAGGGGCAGCGTGGCCAGGCCTCGCGCCAGCTGCGCGAAGCCGACGAAAAGGTGGCCCGCAGTGGCCGCGCTTTGGCCCAGACCGAAACCGCCCTGCGCGAGCAGAACCAGGCCCTGGCCGAAGCCGAGCAGCGGCGCGCGACCCTGCAGGCCAACCTGGCCCGGCAGAACCGCGAGCTGGCCGGCCTGCTGCGTGCGGCCTACCAGCTGGGCAACCATGCTCCGCTGAAGCTGCTGCTGTCGCAGGACACGGTGGCCGATGCCAACCGCGCCCTGGCGTACCACCGCTACCTGCAGCGCGAGCGCGCCCAGCGCATCGCCACCCTGACCGGCGACCTGAAGGAACTGGACGTGCTGCAGGCGCAGATCGCCGAGCGCAGGCAGACGCTGCAGGGCGCACAGCGCGACCAGAAGCAGCAGGCGGCCACGCTGGCGGCCGATCGCCGCGACCGCGCGCAGACCGTGGCCTCGCTGGACGAGCGCTTCAAGGACCGCCGCGAGAAGGAACAGGCGCTGGGCCAGGATGCGAAGGCGCTGGAAACGCTGTTGGCCAACCTGCGCGCTGCCGCCGCCCGCGCCGAAGCCGAACGTCGTGCTGCCGCGCGCAAGGCCGCCGCCGAGAAAGCCGCCGCCGAGAAGGCCGCGCGCCAGGCCAGGGCCGAGGGCCGTCCGCCGCCGCCGACCAAGGTGCCGCCTGCGGTGGCCTCCGCACCGGCGCCCAAGGTGGGCGGGCTGGGCTGGCCGCTGTCCGGCAACCTGCTGGCCCGCTATGGCGGCAAGCTGCCTGACGGCCGCACCAGCAGCGGTGTGCTGATCGGCGCACCGGCCGGCAGCACCGTCACCGCCGTGGCCGATGGCACCGTGGTGTTTTCCGACTGGATGACCGGCTACGGCATGATCCTGATCGTCGACCACGGCAACGGCTACATGAGCCTGTACGCACACAACGACACCCTGCTGAAGGACGCCGGTGCCCGTGTGAGTCGTGGCGACGCGGTGGCCAAGGTCGGCAATTCCGGCGGCCAGGGCGTGACGGCGCTGTACTTCGAACTTCGCCGGGGCGGGCAGCCGGTGAACCCGGACAGCTGGCTGCAGCGGCGCTGAATCGTGGCCGTTGCGGACAGGGCCGGATTCAACGGGAATTTAGCTACGCTTCGCGCATAATCGGGACATGTGCCTTGGGCACGATGCCACCGTCCACAGGAGTGTTTCATGCGCGCAGCCCGTACCGCCACCCTCTTGCTGGCCCTGATGCCAGCGCTGTCCTGGGCGCAGCAGACCGCGCCGGCCACCGCCGAAACCTCCGGCCAGGCAGCCAGCAGCGAGGAGGCGGTGACGTCGAAGGTACCGCTGGAGGACATCCGCCGGTTCGTCGCTGTCTACAACGCGGTCCGCGCCGCCTATGTCGATCCGGTCGACGACAACAAGCTGATGCAGTCGGCCGTGCGTGGCCTGCTGCTGGATCTTGATCCGCACAGCACCTACTTCAACAAGGAAGACGCCGAAGCGTTCGACGAGCAGGCTACCGGCGCCTACGAGGGCATCGGCGTGGAGCTGCAGCAGCAGCCCGACAACGCCAGCATGAAGGTCATCGCGCCGATCGACGACACGCCGGCGGCCAAGGCCGGCATTCTTGCCGGTGATCTGATCATCGCCATCGACGGCAAGCCGATCAGTGCCATCGACGCCAGCGAACCGCTGCGTGGCCCGGCCGGCAGCAAGGTGGTGCTCACCATCGTGCGCGATGGCAGGCCCAAGCCGTTCGACGTCAGCCTGACCCGGCAGACCATCCGCGTGACCAGTGTGAAGAGCCGCATGCTGGAACCGGGTTATGGCTACATCCGCCTGAGCACGTTCCAGGCCGATACCGGTTCTGATTTCCAGAAGCACGTGCAGCAGCTGCAGAAGCAGGCCGGTGGCCAGCTCAAGGGCCTGGTGCTGGATCTGCGCAGCAACCCGGGTGGCCTGTTGACCGCCGCGGTGCAGGTCGCCGATGACCTGCTCGACAAGGGCAACATCGTCAGCACCCGTGGCCGCATCCGGATCAGCGATGCGCGCTTCGACGCGACCCCGGGCGACCTGCTGAAGGGCGCACCGGTGGTGGTGCTGGCCGATGCCGGTTCGGCCAGTGCGTCGGAAGTGCTGGCTGGTGCGCTGCGTGACAACAACCGCGCCCGCGTGGTCGGCAGCCGCACCTTCGGCAAGGGCTCGGTGCAGACCGTGCTGCCGCTGGACAATGGCGATTCGGTGAAACTGACCACCGCGCGTTATTACACCCCCAGCGGCAAGTCGATCCAGGCCACCGGCATCGTGCCCGACGTGGAACTGAAGCCGGCGCCGACGCCGGAGGAAGATGCCCTGCCGCCCAGCCTGAGCGATTACAGCGAAGCGACCCTGCCGGGCCACCTGCGTGGTGACGATGAAGGCACCGAAGGCTACCGCGCCGGTGCGGTGCTGCCGGGCGACGCTCCGATCAACGATGCCCTGGCCGAACTGAAGAACCCGGGTTCGGTGGCTGCGCGGCTGAAGGCGGAGGCGGCCAAAGCCGAGGCGGAGAAGGCGACGAAGGCCGCTGCCGCCACACCGGCGCCGAAGCCTGATGCGAAGCCCGATGCGAAGGCACAGCCAAAGCCTGAGGCGAAGCCGGCGGCCAAGCCGGCCGAAACCCCGGCCAGGCCCTGAGGCAGCGCCGGGCCATGCCCGGCGACGGCTGCAGCCGAGCAAGCTCGACGCTACGCCGCAGGTAGAGTCGAGCTTGCTCGACTGCGTTTCAGGTGCTCAGAACCCGTGCCGCTTGCGCAGCTTGCGGGCGATGGCCGCGCGCACGTACACGCCATACAGCAGGCCGAACACGAAGCCGCCGATGTGCGCCCACCAGGCGACCATGCCGAAGCTCGGGCCGATGTAGGCGAACACCACCTGCAGTGCGGCCCAGACGCCGATGAGCAGGTAGGCCGGGGCACGCACGAATTCCAGGAACAGGCCCAGCGGGATGACCACGCCCAGGCGCGCGGCCGGGAACAGCGCCAGGTAGGCCCCGATCATCGCCGACACCGCGCCGCTGGCACCGATGATGATCTGGTCCGGGCTGCCCATGGTGTAGATCGCCACCAGGTTGGACACGGCGCCGCCGACCAGAAACAGCAGCATCAGCCGCCACGGTCCCAGTACCCGCTCGGCGGGCAGCCCGAAGATCAGCAGGAACACCAGGTTGCCCAGCAGGTGCGACCAGTCGGCGTGCAGGAACAGGGCGGTGAACAACCGCAGCACGCTGCCGTCCTGCAGGGTTGCCCACCAATCCTGGGGCTGGGTCAGGCCGGTGGACAGGGCACCCCAGTCCAGCCAGAGGCTGTTGCGGGCGTCGCCCGGACGCGAGATCGACCACAGGAATGCCAGCCACAATGCCGCAAACAGCACGGGTGTGGCCCAGCGCAGCGTGGCCTTCTTGCGGGAGGGGAGAGACACGAACATGGCCGCTAGCCTAGCGTGCCGGGGCTCGGCGCGGGCGAGGCGCCTGTTCAGTTTTCGCGCGGGAAATACGGGCGCTGCTGTTATTGTTTCATTAACGGCTCTGGGTAATACTCGCATACGGCGTCGTATGTCGGGAGGGGAATCCGGCGCGTTCTGGCGGACCTTTGCGGGTCCGGTAGGCGCAGGCGCACTTAGAGCACCATCACCGCTTACCGGAGAGACAACACGATGCAAACTGCTTCCACCATTGCCCGACTGACCCTGCTGGCCGTCGGCGTTGCCGGTGCGCTGGCCGCTGCCGATGCCAATGCCGCTGCCTTCCAGCTGAAGGAAAACAGCGCCAAGGGCCTGGGCCGTGCGTTCGCCGGCTCCACCTCCGCCGAAGGCGATGCCTCGGTGGTCGCCACCAACCCGGCCTCGATGCGCCTGCTCGATGGCACCCAGTTCCAGGGTGACGTCAGCGCCATCAGCTTCGGCGCCAAGTTCCGTGGCGAAGGCCAGTACGCCAACGGCGCGCCGATTTCCGGCGGCAACGGCGGCGACGCCGGCATGATCGCCCCGGTTCCGGCGGCGTACTTCCATGTCCCGTTCGGCGCAGATGACAACATGCACTTCGGTGCCTCGCTGACCGTGCCGTTCGGCTTCAAGACCGAGTACGACACCGACTGGGTCGGCCGCTACAACGGCGTCAAGACCGATCTGAAGGCGATCGACCTGGGCGTGGCGTTCTCCTATGACGTCAACCCGTACCTGTCCTTCGGCGTCGGCGTGTTCGCCGAGCGTCTGAACGTCGACCTGACCAGCGCCGTCGATGCCGGTACCGCCATCAACGCCAGCGCACAGCAGCGCGCTTCGGCCGCCGTGCTGGCTGCCGGTGGCACCCCGGCGCAGGCTGCAGCCGCTGCCCGCCAGGCCGCCGTGCAGGCCGCACAGCTCGGCTTCTCGCCGGGTTCGGCCGATGGCTCCCTGCGCATCAAGGGTGACGAAGTGTCCATGGGTTACACCCTGGGCATGACCGTCAGCCCGGTGGAAGGCACCAACATCGCCTTCAGCTACCGCTCGGAAGTCGAACACAAGATCACCGACGGCAAGGCCAACTTCACCATGACCCCGGCTGCCGCCGCGTTCCTGGCTTCGGCTGCCCCGGGCACCTTCATCGACAGCAACGGGCGCGCCACCATTACCCTGCCGGCCAGCGCCACGGTCAGCGTCAGCCACCGCGTGAACGACCAGTGGAAGATCATGGCCGACGTCTCGCGCACCGCGTGGAGCAAGTTCGACCAGGTCACCGTCGACTATGACTCCAACCAGCCGGACAGCGTGCTGCCGTTCAACTACCGCGATACCACCTTCGCGTCGATCGGTACCGAGTTCCGCATGAACGACCAGCTGACCCTGCGCGGCGGCCTGGCGTACGACCAGACCCCGACCACCGACGCCCACCGCGACGTGCGCGTGCCGGACACCACCCGCAAGTGGCTGTCGCTGGGCCTGACCTACGCCGCCTCGGAGAAGATGGAATACAGCGTGGGCTACACCCACCTGTTCACCAAGGACCCGAACATCACCTCGACCTCGGCCACCGGCAACACCGTGACCGGCAAGTACAAGGTGTCCGGCGACGTGCTGGCAGCTTCGATGCAGTACAAGTTCTGATCCAGGCCACGGCCTGAAGCAGTACGAGGGAGGCCCCGCGCAAGCGGGGCTTTCTTTTCGTGGGGAGTCGCATCTGGCTGCTGCGTCCGCGGGGCGGCCTTGATACCTTGCCGCCTCACGTGGATGAGGACAGTGGACGATGGTTGATCGTCGCTACCGGAAGAAGATGCTCCGCTACTGGGCCCGGGAGGAAGCCAAGGCCGATGCGATCCTCGACCGGGTATTGGAATCGGAGTGGTTCGACTACTGGCATACCCACCTCGACTGGAAAGGCCGGGGCAATCGCCACCCGACCGATCGGGCAGACGTCGCTGGCGCGTTGCTGCGGCTGCTGCAGCGGGCTGCATCCACGGGCAGGAAGGAGGTCCAGTGCTGGGTGTCGCTGGCAGCAGACACGGGCGATAGCGCGCTGTTCCTGCATTCGTGCAATCCGCAGGGAACCCCTTGGCCGCACCCATTCGAGGGCACGCGCTGGGATGCCGATATGCCGGACTGGCTTGCGCCGCTGCTGCCGGTGGGCGTGCAGGCCGGGTGCAAGGGTGAGGGCGAAGGCCAGGTGTGGATGGTGCGTGTCCGCGCGCCGGAAACTGTGGCGAGCCCGCCAGAGGGACAGGCATGATGCTCACCCGCAAGGGCAGACGCTGGTAGCGAGGACGACGACATCCGGGCGGTGCCAGTTGCCCGGGACATAGGCCGAGTAGGGCCATCCACGCATGGCGTGGATCTACCGGAGGTTGTGTCATCCACCGTGTACATGGGGCCGGTAAGGACCCTCCACCCGCGCGCGGCGCGCGGATCGACGACAATGGCGGCATGAACCTGTCCGATCCGAATTTCCAGCTGGAGCTGGCCGCCAACATCGCCGTCGCCGGCTCGATCCTGCTGGCCGGGCGCAACAACGTGCATACCTGGTGGCTGGGCATCGTCGGCTGCGCGCTGTTCGCGGCGGTGTTCGAGCGTTCGCACCTGTACGCCGACATGGTGCTGCAGGGCTTCTTCATCGTCATCAGCGTGCTGGGCTGGTGGCAGTGGCTGCGCGGTGACCACGGCGCGCCCCTGCCGATCACCCCGGTGCGCCCGCGCGCCTGGGCCTGGCTGCTGCCGCTGGCGGTGGTGGCGACCTTTGCCTATGGCTGGATGCTGACCCGCCTGACCCAGGCGTATGCGCCCTACATCGATTCGGCGGTGCTGGTGTTGAGCGTGATCGCGCAGATCCTGATGATGCGGCGCAAGCTGGAATCGTGGTGGGTGTGGCTGCTGGTGAACACCATCGCCGTGCCGCTGTATTACAGCCGCGGCCTGCACCTGACCTCCTTCCTCTACATCGGCTTCTGGATCAATGCGCTGGTGGCGCTGCGCCACTGGCGCACGCTGATGCGTGCCGAGGCAAAGACCGCTGATGCCGCTGCCTGAGCGGGTCGAGCGTGGCCTGGTGGTGGGCAAGTTCTGCCCGCTGCACCGCGGCCACGAGCGCCTGATCGACTTCGCCGCCGCGCGCTGCCGGCAGCTGCGGGTGATCAGCTGGTCGCAGCCGGGATTTGCCGGTTACAGCGCCGCCCGCCGCGAACGCTGGCTGCGTGCGCGCTTTCCGCAGGCGACGGTGGTGGTGCTGGATGATGCCCGCTTGGCGGCGCTGTGCGAGCAGCATGGGCTGCCCCCGCGTGCGCTGCCGCGCGACAGCGACAGCGAGCAGGTGCAGCGTGATTTCACCGCCTGGCTGTGCCTGCACCTGTTCGGTGGTCCGGTGCAGGCGGTGTTCACCGGCGAGGACTACGGCGATGGTTTCGCTGCCGCACTGGCCGCGCACTTCAATGCACCGGTGCAGCACCTGCGGCTGGAGCGCAGCCTCGATGCCGGCCAGGCCAGTGGCACCCAGCTGCGTGCCGACCCGCATGCGTATCGCCTCGGCCTGTCACCGCAGGTGTACGCGGACTACGTGCAGCGCGTGGCGTTCATCGGTGGCGAGTCCACCGGAAAGACCACGCTGGCGCGGGTGCTGGCCGAGCGCATGGGCACGCAGTGGGTGCCCGAGTACGGGCGTGCGCTGTGGGAAGCGCAGGGCGGTGAACTGCACGAACCGGACCTGCTGCGCATCGCGAGGGAGCAGCCTCGGCGTGAGGATGCGGCGGCACTGGTCGCGCAGCGCTGGCTGTTCTGCGATACCACACCGCTGGTGACCCTGGGCTACAGCGGCTGGATGTTCGGTACCGCGCCAGACGCGCTGCTGCAGGCCGCGCAGCGGCCGTATGACCTGCTGTTCCTGTGTGCGCCGGACATCGCCTTCGACCAGGATGGCACGCGGGTGGGCGAGGCCTTCCGCGCGCAGCAGCATGCCTGGTACCTGCAGGAGCTGCAGGCGCGGGGGCTGCCGTTCGTGCTGCTGGAAGGCGATCTGGAAACGCGCATCGCGCGGGTGCAACACGCGCTGGCCAAACGTGCGGACAACCGGTTCAGCGCGGTGGCGTGATGGCACGAAAAACCCCGCTTTCGCGGGGTTCTCGTGCATCAATCACACCCGTGGAAGGGGAGGGATGTTTCAGTCGCCCAGGGTCAGCAGCGAGGCGTTGCCACCGGCAGCGGTGGTGTTCACCGTCACCGTCTTTTCCGTGGCGAAACGCAGCAGGTAGTGCGGGCCGCCAGCCTTCGGGCCGGTGCCGGACAGGCCCTGGCCGCCGAACGGCTGCACGCCCACCACCGCACCGATCTGGTTGCGGTTGACGTAGACGTTGCCGACGTGGACGCCGTTGCTGATGCGGTCGACGGTTTCGTCGATGCGCGAATGCACGCCCAGGGTCAGGCCGTAGCCGGTGGCGTTGATCTGGTCGATCACTGCGTCGAGCTGGTCGCCTTTCCAGCGGATGACGTGCAGCACCGGACCGAACACTTCCTTCTGCAGCTGGGCCAGGTCCTTCAGTTCATACGCACGCGGTGCGAAGAAGGTGCCGTTGGCGGCTTCGCTGGACAGTTCGGCAGCGGCGATCAGGCGCGCTTCGCGGTCCATGCGCTCGGCATGGTCCTGCAGGATCTTCAGCGCGTCGGCGTCGATCACCGGGCCGACGTCGGTGGACAGCAGGCCGGGGTTGCCGACCTTCAGTTCCTTCATCGCACCGGCCAGCATGGTCATCACCTTGTCGGCGATGTCGTCCTGCACGAACAGCACGCGGGCGGCCGAGCAGCGCTGGCCGGCGGAGGTGAAGGCCGAACCGATCGCGTCCTTGACCAGCTGTTCCGGCAGCGCCGAGGAATCGGCGATGAAGGCGTTCTGGCCGCCGGTCTCGGCGATCAGCACACCGATGGCGGCATCACGTGCGGCCATCGCGCGGTTGATCGCACGGGCGGTGTCGGTGGAGCCGGTGAAGGCCACGCCGGCCACGCGCGGGTCGGCGGTCAGCGCGGCACCGACGGTGGCACCGTCGCCCGGCAGGAACTGCACCACCTCGGCCGGCACGCCGGCGTCGTGCAGCAGCTTCACCGCGTAGTAGCCGATCAGGTTGGTCTGCTCGGCCGGCTTGGCGATGACGCTGTTGCCGGCGGCCAGTGCGGCAGCCACCTGGCCCAGGAAGATCGCCAGCGGGAAGTTCCACGGGCTGATGCAGACGAACACGCCGCGGCCGTGCAGCTGCAGTTCGTTGGATTCACCGGTCGGGCTGGGCAGCTTCTCGGCGTGGCTGAACTGCTCGCGCGCCTGCTTGGCGTAGTAGCGCAGGAAATCCACGGCTTCGCGCACTTCGGCGATGCTGTCGGGCAGGCTCTTGCCGGCCTCCTTCACGCACAGCGCCATGAATTCCGGCATGCGCGCTTCCAGCTGGTCGGCGGCGTGCTCGAGGATGGCGGCGCGGCTGGCGGCCGGGGTGCGGTTCCAGGCCGGCTGCGCGGCCACGGCATTGGCCAGGGCCTTCTGCACGGTGGCGGCATCGGCGGCGAGCCACTGGCCGACCACGTCGCGGGTGTCGGCCGGGTTGGTCACCGGCAGCGCGGCGCCGGCCGGGTTCGCACCCGGCACCAGCGGAGCGGCCTGCCAGGCGCTCTTGCCAGACGCGGGCACAGCCGCGTTGATCTGCTCGGCCAGGGCGCGCAGTTCGTTGTCGTTGGCGAGGTTGGCGCCCATGGAGTTCTTCCTGTCGTGGTTCTGGCTGCGCAGCAGGTCAACCGGCAGCGGGATCTTCGGGTGGGGGATCGAGGCGAACGAGGCGACCATCTCGACCGGATCGCGGATCAGGTCGGCGATCGGCACGCGTTCGTCGGTGATGCGGTTGACGAAGCTGGAGTTGGCGCCGTTTTCCAGCAGGCGGCGCACCAGGTACGGCAGCAGGTCTTCATGCGAACCGACCGGCGCATACACGCGGCACGGCAGGCCCAGGCGGTCGGCCGGCACCACTTCGGCGTACAGGTCGTCGCCCATGCCGTGCAGCTTCTGGTGTTCGTATACGCCGCCGTTGGCGATGCTGCGCACTGCGGCGATGGTGTGCGCGTTGTGCGTGGCGAACATCGGGTAGATCGCGTCGGCATGGGTGAATAGACGCTTGGCACAGGCCAGGTAGGACACGTCGGTGTTCTGCTTGCGGGTGAACACCGGGTAGCCCGGATAGCCTTCGATCTGCGCGCGCTTGATCTCGGCATCCCAGTAGGCGCCCTTGACCAGGCGCACCTGCAGGCGGCGACCGGCGCGGCGCGCCATGTCGGCCAGATGGTCGATCGTGTACGGGGTGCGCTTCTGGTAGGCCTGCACGACCACGCCGAAGCCATCCCAGCCGGCCAGCGAGGCATCGCCGAACACCTGTTCGATGATGTCCAGCGACAGTTCCAGGCGGTCGGACTCTTCGGCGTCGACGGTGCAGCCGATGCCGTAGCTCTTGGCCAGCTGCGCCAGTTCCAGCACGCCCGGCACCAGGTCGGTCAGCACGCGCTCGCGCTTGGCGTGCTCGTAGCGCGGGTACAGCGCCGACAGCTTGATGGAGATGCCCGGGGCGTTGTTGACGTCGCCGTCCGGGCGGCCGCCGCGCGCCTTGTGGTCGCCGCCGATGGCGTGGATCGCACGGCGGTAGTCCTCGAGGTAGCGCAGCGCGTCCTTCATGGTCAGCGCGCCTTCGCCCAGCATGTCGAAGGAATAGCGGTAGCTGGCGTTGTCGCCCTTGTGCGAACGCGACAGCGCTTCGCTGATGGTGCGGCCCATGACGAACTGGTGGCCCATGATCTTCATGGCCTGGCGCACGGCCAGGCGCACCACCGGCTCACCGACGCGGCCGACCAGGCGCTTGAACGCGCTGGGGGCATCGGCGCGGGTGGCGTCGTTCATCTGCACCAGCTTGCCGGTCAGCATCAGGCCCCAGGTGGAGGCGTTGACCAGCACCGAGTCGCTGCCGCCCAGGTGCTTTTCCCAGTCGGCATCGGCCAGCTTGTCGCGGATCAGCTTGTCAGCGGTGTCCTGGTCCGGAATGCGCAGCAGCGCCTCGGCCACGCACATCAGCAGCACGCCTTCCTCGCTGCCCAGGTCGTACTGGCGCATGAAGGCTTCGATCGCACCCTGGTCCTTGGCGCGCACGCGCACCCGGCCGACCAGGTCGGCGGCAAGCGCCTGCACCTTGGCCTGCTCCTCGGCGGGCAGGCGGGCCTGCGCCAGCAGTTCGCGCACGTGGCTGGCCTCGTCCTGCAACCAGGCGTCGGTGATGGCCTGGCGGAACGGGTTGGGGGACGCCGGCAATTCCGGCGACAGCAGCGCGCCCGGACGCGGGGCGTCGTGGGCGGCAGGGGAGGAGGAGGGTGCGTTCATGCCGATCCGGCCAGTGGAAAACTTGGCGATTTTAATCATTTTTGAGCCCTCCGGAAGTCCCCCGAAGACACCTTTGTAGAGGGCTGATAGCCCCTAGCAGTGGTGGATTCAGCGTGTTCAGCAAGCTCGACCGTGTTTGTGCTGAATTCGTCATTCGCGCCGCCGGGGTCATGCTGTATTGCAACATGGGAAAAAGTGTGAATGGACCCTTGCTACCGGTGAGAGGGCGGGGCTACCATCGAGGCGTTTCCCGCGGCAGGAACGCGGTTGCGACATGATCGAGGTGCTTCCAGCTCCGGATGGGTCAGGTACGCAGCTGCGGCTGCGTCCCCCACGGGCGCTCGATGCCCGGCAGTTCGTCCTGTTGTTTGCCGTGTTGTCGGGAGCGATGTGGCTGGTCTCTGCCCTCGGGTGGGTGGCTGGCAACGCATTCGCCCCCCTGTTCGCGCTGCTGTACAGCCTGTTGCTGGCAGCCGCCCTGCGTGCCTTGTGGCGCAGCGGTGAACGGCAGGAGGAGATCCGGGTCGTGCCGGCGTACGTGGAGGTCATCCCCGTACCCGGTGGATCGCCGGTGTTCCGGGCCCACCCCCATTGGGTGCGCCTGCTCACCGACGACGAGAGGGTCCGGCTGGCATCCAGCGGACGGCAGGTGGAGGTGGGGAGTTTCCTCGCGCCGGCCGAACGCCAGACGCTCGCTGAAATGCTTGAAGGCTTGCTCGCCGCCAGCGATGGCGGCAACCGACGACGCTAAGGGTCTAGGCAATGAAGCAAAGCAGCAGGTGGGGCACGAAGTGCGTTGCAGCGGTCGCCAGCCTGGTGGCCGGGGGACTGGTTCCGGCAGGGGCATGGGCGCAGGCCGCCGATCCCAAGCCGTGGCAGCTGAACATGGGCAAGGGGGTCACCCAGACCTCGCGCCTGGCCTGGGAGTCGAACAATCTGTCGTTGATCATCTGTACGGTGATCGGGGTCATCGTGTTCGGCGCGATGGGCTATGCGATGTTCAAATTCCGCAAGTCCAAGGGCGCGGTGGCGGCCACCTTCAGCCACAACACCAAGGCCGAAGTGATCTGGACGGTGATCCCGGTGATCATCCTGATCGTGATGGCGTGGCCGGCCACGGCCAACCTGATCAAGATGTACGACACCCGCGATGCCGAGATGACGGTGAAGATCACCGGCTACCAGTGGATGTGGAAGTACGAATACCTCGGCGAGAACGTCACCTTCACCAGCCGCCTGGACCGTGAATCGGACCGCGTGCGGCAGAGCGGCGTGGTACCCACCCGCGAGAGTAACCCGCACTACCTGCTGGACGTGGACAACCGCCTGGTACTGCCGGTGGATACCAAGGTCCGCTTCGTCATCACCTCCGACGACGTGATCCATGCCTGGTGGGTGCCGGCGCTGGGCTGGAAGCAGGACGCCATTCCCGGCTTCATCAATGAAGCGTGGACCAGCATCGAGCAGGCCGGTGTGTACCGCGGGCAGTGCGCCGAGCTGTGCGGCAAGGACCATGGCTTCATGCCGATCGTGGTCGAGGCGGTGTCCAAGGAAGACTTCAAGCAGTGGCTGGCCCAGCGCAAGCCGGCACCGCCCGCACCGGCCACGCCTGCTGCGGCACCGGCCGAACCGGCCGCGCCTGGCAGCGAAGCTCCGGCTGCGCCGGCAGCCCCGGCAGCAGCCGAAGCCGGCACCGCACCTGCCACCGCGGCCAGCGGCGCGTGATGTAAAGCCCGCGGCCGTTCGCGGCCGTGGCGACAACCGATTCTGAGAGGTGTTTTGCGATGGCGCACTCGGCAGTTGGGCACGACGATCACCACCACCACCAGAGGTTCTTCGAGCGTTGGTTCTTCTCCACCAACCACAAGGACATCGGCACGCTGTACCTGGGCTTCAGCTTCATCATGTTCATCATCGGTGCGGCGATGAGCGTAGTGATCCGGGCCGAGCTGGCGCAGCCGGGCCTGCAGTTCGTCAAGCCCGAATTCTTCAACCAGATGACCACCGTGCATGCACTGGTGATGATCTTCGGCGGCGTGATGCCGGCCTTCGTCGGCCTGGCCAACTGGATGATCCCGCTGCAGATCGGCGCGCCGGACATGGCGCTGCCGCGCATGAACAACTGGTCGTTCTGGCTGCTGCCGGTGGCCTTCAGCCTGCTGCTGCTGACCCTGTTCCTGCCGGGTGGCGCGCCGGCCGGTGGCTGGACGCTGTACCCGCCGCTGTCGCTGCAGGGCGGCTACAACGTGGCCTTCAGCGTGTTCGCCATCCACGTGGCCGGCATCAGCTCGATCATGGGCGCGATCAACATCATCGCCACCGTGCTCAACATGCGCGCGCCGGGCATCGACCTGCTGAAGATGCCGATCTTCTGCTGGGCCTGGCTGATCACCGCCTTCCTGCTGATCGCGGTGATGCCGGTGCTGGCCGGTGCGGTGACCATGCTGCTGACCGACAAGTTCTTCGGCACCAGCTTCTTCAATGCCGCCGGTGGCGGTGACCCGGTGATGTACCAGCACATCTTCTGGTTCTTCGGCCACCCGGAGGTCTACATCATGATCCTGCCCGCCTTCGGCGTGGTCAGCGAGATCATCCCCACCTTCAGCCGCAAGCCGCTGTTCGGTTACCAGGCGATGGTGTACGCCACCGCCGCCATCGCCTTCCTGTCGTTCATCGTCTGGGCCCACCACATGTTCACCGTGGGCATGCCGCTGGGCGGCGAGATCTACTTCATGTTCGCCACCATGCTGATCTCGATCCCGACCGGTGTGAAGGTGTTCAACTGGGTCAGCACCATGTGGCGCGGTTCGCTGACCTTCGAAGCGCCGATGCTGTGGTCGGTCGCCTTCGTCATCCTGTTCACCATCGGTGGCTTCTCCGGCCTGATGCTGGCCATCGTGGCGGCCGATTTCCAGTACCACGACACCTACTTCGTGGTCGCCCACTTCCACTACGTGCTGGTGACCGGTGCGGTGTTCGCGCTGATCGCGGCGGTGTACTACTGGTGGCCGAAGTGGACCGGGCGCATGTACAGCGAGAAGTGGGCCAAGGTGCACTTCTGGTGGTCGATCGTGTTCGTCAACCTGTTGTTCTTCCCGCAGCACTTCCTCGGCCTGGCCGGCATGCCGCGGCGCATTCCTGATTACAGCGTGGCGTTTGCCGACTGGAACCTGATCAGTTCGATCGGTGCGTTCGGCATGTTCGCCACGCCGTTCATGATGGCCGCGATCCTGCTGTCCTCGCTGCGCAATGGCGAGAAGGCCGAGGCCCGTTCGTGGGAAGGCGCGCGTGGCCTGGAGTGGACGCTGCCGTCGCCGGCACCGGCACATACCTTCACCACGCCGCCGACGATCCGTCCGGGGGATCTGGCCCATGACGACATCACGCATTGAGGTGGGGCATGCATAACGAGAGCCCGCTTCCGACCGGTAGAGTCGAGCCATGCTCGACTGACAAAAAGCAGCCGAGCATGGCTCGGCTCTACAACAGCGAGAGCAACGGCGTCGAGCTGCAGCGCCAGCGCGCCAGGCGCACCGCCCTGTGGGTCGGTGCCATCGCCGTGCTGGTCTACGTTGGCTTCATCCTCAGCGGGGTGATCGGCCGATGAGCGAGACGCCCGCCACCACGCCGTCACCCAGCGCCGGGCTGCCGCGCCTGATCGGTGTGGCGGTGGCGGTGTTTCTGCTGACGTTCTCGCTGGTGCCGCTGTACCGCATCGCCTGCGAAAAGGTGTTCGGCGTGCGCCTGGAGCGCGGCCCCGGCAGCGAGGCCAGCACTGGCGCCGCCACCGGCAAGCGTACCGTGCGCGTGGAGTTCGATGGCGGCGTCAATTCGCGGTTGCCGTGGTCGTTCCATCCCGAGCAGCTCACCATGGACGTGGTGCCCGGTGAGCTGAACGAGGCCTTATACTTCGCCCGCAACGACAGCGCCAATGCCGTGGTCGGCAGCGCCGTGCCCTCGGTGGCGCCGGCGCGCGCGTCGGGCTTCTTCAGCAAGACCGAATGCTTCTGTTTCACCGCGCAGACGCTGCAGGCCGGCGAGAAGCGCGACATGCCGGTGCGTTTCATCGTCGATCCGGACCTGCCGCCGGAAATCAAGACGATCACCCTGTCCTACACCTTCTACCGCAACGACGCGCTGTCCGATCGGCTGGCACCTGCCGCCACCTCGGAAGGCGCGCACGCCGCTCCCTGACCCGGATACCGACATGGCCCAGACACCAACCGACGCCAACGTGTACTTCGTCCCGGCCCAGAGCCGGTGGCCGTTCGTGGGGTCCATCGCGATGATGGTGACCATGGTCGGCGTGGCCAGCTGGCTCAACGATGCCAGCTGGGGGCGCTGGACCTTCTACATCGGCATCGCGATGCTGGTGCTGACCCTGTTCTGGTGGTTCAGCGACGTGGTGCGCGAATCGCAGGCCGGCCACTACAACCGCCAGGTCGACGGCTCGTTCCGGATGGGCATGGTCTGGTTCATCTTCTCCGAAGTGATGTTCTTCGGAGCGTTCTTCGGCGCGCTGTTCTACACCCGCAACCTGGGCCTGTCCTGGCTCAGCGGCGAAGGCCGCGGGGTGATGACCAACGAACTGCTGTGGCAGGGCTATTCAGCGGGCTGGCCGACCAACGGACCGGCCGCGATCGGCGGTGCGTTCCAGACCATTCCGGCCTGGGGCCTGCCGCTGATCAACACGCTGATCCTGCTGACCTCCGGCGTGACCCTGACCATCGCCCACCATGCCCTGAAGGCCGGCAACCGCCGCCAGCTGCTGGTGTGGCTGGGCGCCACCGTGCTGCTCGGCCTCGGCTTCCTGACCCTGCAGGCGGAGGAATACATCCACGCCTACAAGGAGCTGAACCTGACGCTGGGTTCGGGCATCTACGGTTCGACGTTCTTCATGCTGACCGGCTTCCATGGCGCGCACGTGCTGCTGGGCACGATCATGCTGATCGTGATGTGGCTGCGTTCGGCCAAGGGACACTTCACCCGCGACAACCACTTCGCGTTCGAAGCCGCTGCGTGGTACTGGCACTTCGTCGACGTGGTGTGGCTGATGCTCTTCATGTTCGTCTACGTGCTTTGACCGCGCGCGGCGCCGGCGGTCTCAGCCGCCGATGCCATGCGGTTTGATCCAGCCCATGTAGATGCACACGATCACCAGTACGATCAATGCGACCGACACGCCGATGCGGCGCGTCAGTGCATTGACCGTGCGCTTGGTCTGGCCGCGGTCGACCAGCAGGTAATACAGGCCAGCGCCCAGATTCCAGACGATGACGATCAGAAACGCGATTACCAGCAGGGTCTTCAGCGAATCACTCATGCGCGGCTCGAGGGCAGGGTGGATGCGCCTATCTGACCGCGTTTGTGCGGACTTGTCATGATGCGCCAGCACACGCGCGTGATCGGCTGGCTGCTGGCGGTGCTGACGATGGCCGCCTTCACCGCATTGGGGTTCTGGCAGCTGCAGCGCATGCAGGCCAAGCAGGCGCTGCTCGATGCGCAGGGGCCGGCGGTGGCGCAGGCACTGCCGCTGGCGCAGGCGCTGGCGGCATCGGGCGCCCTGCATGGGGTGGCCGATCACGGCCGCTTCCTGCCCGGGGTGGTGCTGCTGGACAACCAGACCCGGCAAGGCCGCGCCGGGGTGAAGATATATCGCCCGTTCCAGAGCGACGGCGGCAGCGTGCTGCTGGTCGACCTGGGCTGGCGCGCGCTGCCGCCGGACCGCACGCTGCCGGATCTGCCCGCGCCGCCTTCGCCGGTGGCGGTGCGCGGGTTGCTGGCGCCGCCACCGGCCGCAGGCCTGGCGCTGGGCCCGGCGTTTTCCAGCACCGGCAAGCCCGGGCGCTGGCTGGCCAGCCGCCTGCCTGCCGAAGGCCTGGCCCGCGCGCTGGGCCTGGCCGCGCTGCCCGACCGCGTGCTGCGCCTGGACCCGGCCCTGCCGTTCGGCGACGCACGCGACCTGGACCTGCTGCCGAACACGCTGCCACCGCAGCGCCACCTGGGCTACGCCGTGCAGTGGTTTGGCCTGGCCCTGACCGTGCTGGTGGTGGCGCTGGTGCTGGAACGGCGCCGACGGCGGCGTTGACCGGCTTCGGTGGGTGCCGACCTTGGTCGGCACCCTCTCCCCGGACCAAGGTCGGGGGCTACCAGAGCATCGACCGCTTCCTTCCACCCAACCATGAGAAAATGCCCCGCATGAACACTGCTACGTCCCCGCAGGCGCGCGGTTCCGGCCGCCGGACCCTGGTGCTGCTGTTCGCCGTGTTCTTCGGGGCGATGGCGCTGGCCGCTGTGCTGCGTTTCACCGGCTGGCAGCCCACCGGTCACCGCAATGCGGGCCAGTTGCTGCAGCCGACCGTGGACCTGCGCCAGCAGGCCCCCACGCTGGCCAACGGCCAGGCTTACCCGTGGAACCCCGAAGCGCGGACCTGGCGGTTGCTGGTGGCCCCGGCCGGCGCCTGTGACGCACAGTGCGTCACTTTGTCGCAGGGACTGGGCAAGGTGTGGCAGCTGTTCGGCCATAACGCCGATAATGTGGACATCCTGTGGCTGGGTACGCCACCGGCGTCGATCGCCTCGCTGCCCGCGCTGCGGCCGCTGGCCCCGTCGCCAGCCCTGCGCGCGGCCCTGCCGGGCGTCGATGATCCGGCGGGACTGCCGGTCTACGTGATCGATCCGAACGGCTTCGTGATCATGCGCCATGCCCCCGGCAGTGACCTGGGCGGCCTGCGCAAGGACATGGCCACGTTGCTGAAACTGAAGTGAGTCCTGTTTGATGAGCCTTTCCGCGCGTCCGGCGCTGCATCGCAACTTCCACCGCCTGGCGTGGTTCGCCATGATCATGACCGCCAGTACGATCATGTTCGGCGCCTTCGTCCGCCTGTCCGATGCCGGCCTGAGCTGCCCGGACTGGCCGACCTGCTATGGCCAGGCCACCTGGCCGCAGCACGTGGAAGAAACCATCGGCCACCCGGCTGCCGAGATCCGTCCGCTGGAAACCCACAAGGCCTGGCGTGAGCAGGTGCACCGCTTCCTGGCCGGCGCGCTGGGCATCGAGATCCTCACCCTGGCCCTGCTGGCCACCCGCAAGCGTCGCTTCGGAAGCACGGCGGTGGTGACCGCCTGCGTGCTGGTGGCCGCTGGCATACCGCTGTACATGATGGGATGGCATGGCACGGCCAGCACCCTGGCGCTGGTGGGTGAGGCGATCCTGCTGATCGCCGCGCTGCGCTGGAGCAACATCGACCTGGCGCGCGCGGCCCTGCTGACCCTGGCCGTGGTGATCTTCCAGGCCCTGCTGGGCATGTGGACGGTGACCCTGCTGCTGAAACCCATCGTCGTGATGGGCCACCTGCTGGGCGGCATGCTGATGTTCGGCCTGCTGGTGTGGATGGCCTGGCGGGCAACGCACCTGCCGATCACCCTGGCCGAAGCGCCGAAGCTGAAGTGGCTGCTGCGCATCGGCGTGGCCGTGCTGGTCACCCAGATCGCCCTCGGCGGCTGGGTCAGCGCCAACTATGCCGCGCTGGCCTGCGGCGGCGGCAGCGCCTCGCTGGACAACTTCCCGCGCTGCGCCAACCAATGGTGGCCGCAGCACAACTTCGCCGAGGGCTTCACCCTGTGGCGTGGCATCGGCGTGGATTACGAAGGGGGCGTGCTGGATGGCGCCTCGCGCATCGCCATCCAGATGGCGCACCGCCTGTTCGCGATCGTCGTTGCTGCCTACCTGCTGTGGCTGGGCCTGCGCCTGTTCCGCGTGCCCAGCATGCGTGGCTGGGCCAGCGCGCTGGTGGCGCTGCTGGTGCTGCAGGTCACCCTGGGCATCCTCAATGTGAAGCTGGCCCTGCCGCTGGAAGTGGCCGTGGCCCACAACGGCGTGGCCGTTGCCCTGTTGTTCGTACTGGTCAGCCTGCTGGCCCGCCTGCGTGCCCCGGACTGATTCCATGTTTTCCAGATATCGCCAGTACTGGGACCTGACCAAACCCAAGGTCGTGGCCCTGATCGTTTTCACCGCCCTGGTCGGCATGGTCCTGGCCATTCCGGGCGTGCCCAGCTGGGAACAGGTGCGCGCCGGTGCGCTCGGCTTCCTCGGCATCTGGCTGGCCGCATCGGCCGCCGCGGCCATCAACCAGCTGCTGGATGCGCACATCGATGCGCAGATGGCGCGTACCTCGTGGCGCCCGCTGGTGGTGGGCAAGGTCAAGCCGTGGCAGGTGCTGGTGTTTGCCGGCGTGCTGATCGTGCTGTCGATGGCGATCCTGCTGCTGTGGGTGAACTGGATCACCGCGGTGCTGACCTTCGCCTCGCTGATCGGCTATGCGGTGATCTACACCGTGTACCTGAAGCGCGCGACCTCGCAGAACATCGTCATCGGCGGCCTGGCCGGCGCGATGCCGCCGATGCTGGGCTGGGCGGCGATCACCGGCATGCAGGGTCCGTCGGACTGGGCGTACTCGTCGCTGCTGGTGCTGATCATCTTCATCTGGACCCCGCCGCACTTCTGGGCGCTGGCGATCTTCCGCCGCGAGGACTACGCCAAGGCGAAGATCCCGATGCTGCCGGTCACCCACGGCGTGGTGCACACGCGCAGGCAGATCCTGGTGTATTCGGTGGTGCTGGCGCTGGTCTGCGTGGTGCCCTACCTGGTGGGCATGAGCGGGCCGTTCTACCTGGGCGGGGCGATCGTGCTCAATGCCGTCTTCCTCTGGTACGCCTGGCGCATGCTGAACCCGCCGGACGAGCTGTTCTCGATGAAGATGTTCCACTATTCCATCGTGTACCTGATGGCGCTGTTCGCGTTCCTGCTGGTGGACCACTGGATCCTGCCCTGGATGTAAGGGCTGCCTGATCGCGCGGACATCCACGCATGGCGTGGATCTACTTGAACCGCGGTTGCGGCGTCGCCATAGCTGTTCCTGACCTCAAGGAAAGGAAGGAGCAGGGATGCATTCGATCTTCCGCTGGATCATCGCGCTGCTGCTGGCGCTGGGCATCGCCGTGAGCGCGCATGCCGACGACACCGCCGCGCAGATCCGCCAGCACGCCGCCGACCATCGCATGCTGGTGCTGGGCGAATTCCATGGAACCCGCGAGACGCCGCTGCTGGTGCGCCAGCTGATGGACGACTACAGCCGCGATGGCACGCCGGTACTGCTGGCGCTGGAACTACCGCGTGCCGAGAACCCCACGCTGCGCGAGTACCTGGTTTCCAATGGCGGGGCCGCGGCACGCCAGCGCCTGCACGGCCGCGCGTTCTGGACCGTGCATGACGATCAGCACGATGGCCGTCGCAGCCGCGACATGCTGGCGATGATCGAAGACCTGCGCGCGCTGAAGGCGCAGGGGCGTGTCATCGACGTGGTCGGCTATGACGTCGACAACAGCGATGGCGGCAATCAGGCACGCGACGACCGCATGGCGGCCGAGCTGCGCCGGCTTTACCGGCGCCTGCCGGAGGGCGCACGGATGCTGGTGCTGACCGGCAATGTGCACGCCATGCTGCAGCGGCCGGCCGATGCGCCGCCGGAGATGCAGACTCAGCCGATGGCATCGCTGCTTCGCGACCTGGATATCTACAGCGTGCGGCTGGAAGCGCAGCGCGGCCATTTCTGGGCCTGCCTGGATCGCTGCAAGGCGTTGCCGATACGCGAACAGACGGCGCGCGCGCCTGAGGTCGATACCGATGCCGGGCGCCAGTACGACCTGTGGCTGTGGATGCCGGCGCTGAGCATCGGCACGCTGGTGGGGCAGTAGATCCACGCCATGCGTGGATGAGGTTCCCGCCGAATCCGGTGCATTTGATGTCGGCTTCTTCTCGCTGGGTTCGACACTGTGCCAGGTAACCAAGCTGTCACGCTGTAGGGAATTGCCGTGCTGCCAACGTGCCGCGAGCGATGGGTCACAGATCCGCACTCATCCGCCCAACGGCGCGCTCCAACGTGGATACACAGGACTGGCGAGATGACTCGCAGTCCTGTGGAGCAAGGTGATCGCGATGCGTTTCCTTCTGCTGTGTGGTGCCATTGTGGTGATTGCGGTGAATGCACCTGCATCTACACGTTTTGAAGACCCCGATCCGGTCGGACAGTGGCTGCGACAACGCGGCATGCAGGCGACTACGCAGGGCGGCACGCCGCCAGCGGGCAGTTACCGCGTCGTGGGATTGGCTGAGCTGGACGCCCCTGAAGAGGTGAAGCAGCAGCTTCGCGCTGATATCGAGCGATCCAAGGGTGTCGTGCGGGTTGCGGAAGGGGGCATCCCAACGCAGGCCGAAGTGCTGGCTGCCTTGCCCCGCACGCAGCGTTCGGCGTCGGAACTACGCCAGCGCCTGCCGCAGCCACCCAGCAGGCTGGAAGGCAGTCTTCTGGGCCCCGCCGAGCTGATCGGCATGGAGCCCAGTGGCAGGTTGGATGGAGGAACGTCCTCGGGGCTGAGCCGCTTCTACCGGCTTGAGGGTGTCGGCATCGTGGAGTTCAGGGAGAACAGCTTCCTCGCCGCGGGCATGCAGATCGAGGTCATCGCGGAGGCACAGAACACCTTGGTGAACGGCAAGCCCGCTTACCTGGGGAGGACCGTGGATGGTGACGGCCGTACCCGCGTGGAACTTGCCTGGACCGGCGGCAGCAAGACTTACAGCCTGGTTGTCACGGGTGAGCCGGGGAGCGATGTGGAGCGCAACGCCCGGATGTTGCACGACATCGCGGCGGCCATCGTGGATTAGCGGCGGCGCGAGCGTCATCCACGCATGGCGTGGATCTACTGCGGGGTAACGCCATCCGCGGTTTGGTAGATCCACGCCACGCGTGGATGGGTTCCCCGCAAGAAAACCCGCGCGCCCAATCAGGGCGCGCGCTTCGCATACCGCTGCGCGATCACGCCGCAGACGATCAGCTGGATCTGGTGGTAGATCATCACCGGCAGCACGATGGCACCGAGGCTGCCACCGGCGAACAACACTTTGGCGATCGGCACGCCGGTGGCCAGGCTTTTCTTCGAGCCGCAGAACACGATCGCGATCTCGTCTTCGCGGTTGAAGTGCAGGCGGCGGGCCAGGAAGGTGATCAGCGGCATCGCGATGCCCAGCAGCACGGCAGCGACCACGGCCACGGCGAACAGGGACAGCAGCGGCGTCTTGCTCCACAGCCCTTCGGTCACCGCTTCGCCGAACGCCGAATACACCACCAGCAGGATGGTGGCCTGGTCGGTGTAGCGCAGCAGTGCACGCTGCTTTTCCACCCAGCCGGCAATCCACGGCCGCAGCAGGTGGCCGGCCACGAACGGCACCAGCAGCTGCAGCATGATGCCGCCGATGGCATGCAGCGGGTCGTGCACGCCGCCGGAGGTGCCGGCCAGTGCGGTCAGCAGCAGCGGCGTGAGGAACACGCCGAGGATGCTCGACAGCGAGGCGCTGCACACCGCCGCCGGCACGTTGCCGCGCGCCATCGAGGTGAAGGCGATGGACGACTGCACGGTGGAGGGCAGGGTGCACAGGAACAGCACGCCCAGGTACAGCTCCGGCGTCAGCAGCCAGCCCGACAGCGGCTTGAACAGCAGGCCCAGCAGCGGGAACAGGATGAAAGTGCAGGCGAGGATGGTCAGGTGCAGCCGCCAGTGCAGCATGCCGCCGATGATCGACTCGCGCGGCAGGCGCGCGCCGTGCAGGAAGAACAGCGCGGCGATGGCCACGGTGGTGACATCGTCCAGCACGATGGCGGCGGCGCCCTTCATCGGCAGCAGCGAGGCCAGGCCGACGGTGCACAGCAGGGCGAGGGTGAAGTTGTCCGGTCGCAGGCGCGACCACCAGCGGGTCATGGTGGGCAGGCTCCTTGGTACGTGAGGTTCAGGGCGAAGTAGCCGGTTCCGCCAGGCGTTGCCGGGTGGCGGCTTCCAGGGATGTCAGGCCGGCGCGCTGGCCCAGCTTCAGGGCCTGCTCGGCGCTGGCCTGTTCGTAACGCGCATTGACCAGGCCGAGCACGGCGCCGGCGCGGTTGCCCGAGGCGCAGTGCAGCAGCACCGGGCCCTGGCTCTGCTGCAGGGCCTGGTGCACGGCGCGCACGTTGGCGGCATCCAGGCCGGCGGCGCCGGCCACGGGAATGCGCACGTAGCGCAGGCCCAGCGCTTCGGCCTGTGCGGTTTCGTCAAAGCCGCGGTCTTCATCGGGCTGGCGCAGGTCGATGACGGTGCGCACGCCCTGCGCGGCCAGCGCCTGCAGCTGTGCGGCACTGGGCTGGCCACCGGCATACAGGCCGGGGCGGACTTCGTTGAGCGGCGTGTCCCCGGCCCAGGCGGGCAGGGTCGTGCAGAGTGACAGCAACAGCAGGCAGGTCAGGCGCAGCAGCATGCTCTCTCCGTGGTCGGGCTGCCGCTACAGGCGCAGGGTGGCGCGGGCCTTCAGCAGCTCGCGCAGTTCGTACTTGTCAGTATCGTCCAGGCCCTGCTGGCGCTGCTTTGCCAACAGTTCGTCCAGACGTTGCACCAGCAGTTGTTTCTCCAGCTGGGCCACCGCGTCGTGCAGTTCCTGGGTCCACATCGCGTCGTCGCCGGGCAGGGTCTGCGCGGCCAGCGTATGCAGCGAGGCCTGCTCTTCGCGGCCGTCGAAATGTTCCAGCAGCGCGCCGGTGCTGATGTCCGGGCGCTGTTCGACCAGCCCCAGCAGTTCCAGCAGCAGCTCCACGCCGGGCAGGCGCAGGCCCTGGAAATGGTGCTTGCCGCCCAGGGTCATCGCCAGCGAGGGCTGCTGCAGCAGCACGGCGATGGCACCGCGCACCAGGCTGCGCTTGGCGATGGGCTGGATCTGCCGGGCCGGCGCGCGCTGCGGCATCGGCGCGCGTGTGGCCGCGCCAGTGCCACCGCCCAGGCCGGTCAGCTGCGCCAGCTGCTGCTTCATCAGGTCGCCGAAGGCGCCATCGGGAATCTGCGCCAGCATCGGCTTGGCCCGCTCGGCCAGGCGCGCCTTGCCGTCCAGCGTGCCGAGGTTGATCTCGCGGGTCAGTTCATCGAAGAAGAACTGCGACAGCGGCGTGGCCTGCTTCAGGCGGTCGTTGAAGACCTCGGCGCCTTCCTTGCGCACGATGGTGTCCGGGTCCTCGCCATCGGGCAGGAACAGGAAGAACGCCTGGCGTCCATCCTTCATGCGCGGCAGCACCGATTCCAGCGCCTTCCAGCCGGCGCGGCGGCCGGCGGCGTCGCCGTCGAAGCAGAAGAACACATCCGGCGCGTTGCGGAACAGCAGCTCGGCGTGGTCCGGCGTGGTGGCCGTGCCCAGCGTGGCCACCGCCTGGGTGACCCCGAACTGGAACAGCGAGACCACGTCCATGTAGCCCTCGACCACGATCAGCCGCTCGATCTTCTGGTTGGCCTGGCGCACCTGCCACAGGCCGTACAGTTCGCGGCCCTTGTGGAACAGCGCGGTTTCCGGCGAGTTGAGGTACTTGGGGCCGTCGTCCTTCTCGAACACGCGACCACCGAAGGCGATGACACGGCCACGGCGATCAAAGATCGGGAACATCACCCGGTCGCGGAACTTGTCGTAGACGTGGCCGCGGTCGTTCTTGGAGAACAGGCCGGCGCGATCGAGCAGCTTCATCCGTCGCTCGTCCTTGCCCAGCGCATCGCGCAGGCCGCTGTAACCGTCCGGCGCGTAACCGATCTGGAAGCGCGCGCGGTTTTCCTCGTCCACGCCGCGGCCGTCCAGGTAGGTACGCGCCTTCTCGCTGCCTTCCAGGTTCTTCTGGAAGAACTTCGTCGCCGCATCCAGCGCCGAGTACAGCTCGCGGCTGTCGTCCTGCTGCTGGGCGTTGCGCGGGTTCTCGCTGCGCGGCACTTCCATGCCGGCGCGCTTGGCCAGTTCGTCCACCGCATCGAGGAATTCGAGGCGGTCGTAGTTCATCAGGAAGCTGATGGCGGTGCCGTGCGCGCCGCAGCCGAAGCAGTGATAGAACTGCTTGGTGGGCGAGACCGTGAACGAGGCCGAGCGCTCGTCATGGAACGGGCAGCGCGCCGCGTATTCCTTGCCCTGGCGCTTCAACGGCACGCGGCTGCCCACCACCTCGACGATGTCGGAGCGGGCCAGCAGGTCGTCGATGAATGCGTCGGGGATACGGGCCATGGGCAGCAGGGCAGGGGCGCGGCCGGTGGCCACGCGAGGCGGAACGATCAATCCGCCTAGTTTACTCCCTGTCGGGCAGGGGGCCGGCGCTGGCCGGATCGATGCCGGCTGCGGCCAGATGGGTGCGGGCGCGCAGGCGCTCGTCGATCACCGCGGTCATCAGCGCGCCGACGAAGAACACCACGGTGGCGTAGTAGATCCAGACCAGCGAGATGACCAGCGCGCCCATCGAACCGTAGGCACTGCCCGGGGCCACGGTGGCGATGTAGACGCCGATGCCATAGCGGCCCAGCGCGAACAGCGCCGAGGTGATGACGCCGCCGATGAAGGCCTGGCGCCAGGCCACGCGGCGGTCCGGCAGATAGTGGTACATGAAGGCGAAGCCGACCGCGTACAGCAGCAGGCTGGTGAGATAGCCGATGGCCGGCAGGATGGACGGCAACTGGGCGAAGGCCACCTGCAGCATGGTGGTGGCGGTCATCGACAGGATCAGCAGGAAGCCCAGCGCCAGCACCACGCCGAAGGAGAACACGCGCTTGCGCAGCCAGGCCTTGATGCCCTCCAGGCGCTCGCCGCTGGTGCGGAAGATCAGGTTCAGCGCGTTCTGCAGCTGGGCGAACACAGCGGTGGCACCGATGAACAGCAGCAGGGTGCTCCACAGCCCGGCCAGCGAGCCGACGTCGGGCTGGTTGTCGGCGTTCTTCAGCACGGTCTCGGCCACGGTGGCCGCGCTGCTGCCAGCGGCGTCGCTGATCTGTCCGACCAGGGCCTGCTGCGCAGGCGGGTACAGCGAAGCGGTCAGCCACAGCAGCAGCACCAGCAGTGGTGCCATCGACAGCAGGGCGTAGAAGGAGACCGAGGCGGCCTGGGTGAGCACGTCGATCTCGACGAAGCGCTTGCCGACGGCCATGGGAAAGCTGTCCTGCAGGCGCTGGACGTACTTGCGCAGATTCACGGGGACGGGGGACACAGGTTCAACCATGTCCGTGTTGTAGCAGCCCGGGGTCGAAGGCGCGGTGAAGCATCGCGGCGTTGGGGTCAGAGCCCTTTCGCGTGGCGAAAGGGATCCGACCCCGGCTGCTGGCTTACGACAGCTGCTGCTTGACCAGCTTGGACACCAGGCCCATGTCGGCCTGGCCGGCCAGCTTGGGCTTCAGTGCGCCCATCAGCTTGCCCATGTCGGCCGGGCCGCTGGCACCGGTCTCGGCAATGGCGGCCTGGATGGCGGCGACGATTTCGGCTTCGCCCATCTTGGCCGGCAGGTAGGCTTCGATCACCACGATCTCGGCGCGCTCGATCTCGGCCAGGTCTTCACGGTTGGCCGCTTCGTACTGGCTGACCGAGTCCTTGCGCTGCTTGACCATCTTGTCCAGCACGGCGATGACGGCGGTGTCATCCAGCTCGACACGCTCGTCCACTTCCTTCTGCTTGATGGCGGCGTTGATCAGGCGGATCACGCCCAGCTTGTGCTTTTCGCCCGCCTTCATGGCGGCCTTCATGTCGTCGGTGAGCTGCTGCTTCATGCTCATGAGGAACCTCGTGGTGGTGGTGGGGCAGGGGCGGATGCCCGGGCCCGGAAACGCAAAAAGCCGGCGACGCTTGCGCGTGCCGGCTTCGGCTCCACTGCGACAGGCAAGCCCATCGCAATGAAGATGCGTCCGATCAGTACAGGCGCTGACGCTTGGTGACGTCGCGCGACGAGCGGCGCAGCTGACGCTTCACAGCAGCGGCGGCCTTGCGCTTGCGCTCCTGGGTCGGCTTTTCGTAGAACTCGCGCTTGCGGGTTTCGGCCAGCACACCGGCCTTTTCGCAAGTGCGCTTGAAGCGGCGAAGAGCAAACTCGAAGGGCTCGTTCTCGCGGACTTTGACGCTGGGCATGGAATCTCCGGGACACAGTAGAACCGGGTCACGCCCGGCGAGCCGCACATTATAGCGGCGAAAAGACAAACTGCAAGCGGCCAACCCTGAATACGGGCCGGGGTTCGAAAGCAGAGAGATCTGCACGTCCCCCGAGGGGGCGGCAGGGGCGTCATAATAGCAGGCATGCGAGTCCTTGGCATCGAATCTTCCTGTGATGAGACCGGCGTGGCGGTGTATGACACCGACCTGGCCGGCAGCGCGGCCCTGCGCGCCCATGCGGTCTACAGCCAGATCGCCCTGCACGCCGAGTACGGCGGTGTAGTGCCCGAGCTGGCCAGCCGCGACCACGTCCGCAAGCTGCTGCCACTGGTGCGACAGACCCTGGCCGAGGCCGGCCTGGGCGTGGGCGACATCGACGGCGTGGCCTATACGGCCGGCCCTGGCCTGGTCGGCGCCCTGCTGGTCGGCGCGGGCGTGGCCCGTTCGCTGGCCTGGGCGCTGGAGGTGCCGGCGGTGGGCGTACACCATATGGAAGGCCACCTGCTGGCCCCGTTGATGGAAGACGACCCGCCGCAAGCCCCGTTCGTGGCCCTGCTGGTGTCCGGCGGCCATACCCAGCTGGTGGCGGTGGACGCCATCGGCCAGTACCGCCTGCTGGGCGAGACCCTGGACGATGCGGCCGGTGAGGCCTTCGACAAGACCGCCAAGATGATGGGCCTGCCGTACCCGGGTGGCCCGCAGCTGGCCAGGCTGGCCGAGCAGGGCACGCCGGGCGTCTACCGCTTCGCGCGGCCGATGACCGACCGCCCGGGGCTGGATTTCAGCTTCTCCGGCCTGAAGACCCAGGTCCTGATGGCCTGGCGCGACAGCGACCAGAGCGAACAGACCCGCGCCGACATCGCCCGCGGCTTTGAAGATGCGGTGGTGGAAACCCTGTCGATCAAGTGCGAGCGCGCGCTGGAAGCGGCCGGCACCAACGTGATCGTGGTGGCCGGCGGCGTGGGCGCGAACAAGCGACTGCGCGCCCGCCTGCAGCAGATGGCCGAGCGCCTGGGCGGCCGCGCCTGCTTCCCGCGCCCGGCGCTGTGCACCGACAATGGCGCGATGATCGCCTTCGCCGGCGCGCTGCGCCTGCAGGCCGGCCAGCACAACCCGCCGAAGGTGGAAGTCACCCCGCGCTGGGACATGGCGACCCTGCCGGCGGTCTGAACCGTATCGCCGGACCGCGGCCGGCGGACGCATCACGGACGGCCGGCCAACGGCGATGCCGCCAGCACCGTCGTCGCCCGCTCATGGCGCTGCAGCCACCCCAGGGTGTGCGGGCAGCGCGCATGGATCAGCCGCCCGATCGCGGCCAGATCGGCACCGATGTCGCGCTCGAGGATGGGTTCGTGGTGGGCGATGCGGTTGCGCAGGTGGCGGATGCGGCCAATATCCGCGTGGATGGCTCTCCGGATGACACTGGGGTGGGCGGAAGGCGCATGGCGCAGGACCCCGCTGAGTGCCGGTATCCACAGCGTGGAGTCGAAGCGACATGTGAATAGCTGCTGCCAGAACACCATTGGCAGGTTGGCGACGATCTCAGGTGTATCGCTTTCACGGCTGGCAAGTTGTTCCAGTGCCGTGCGTGGGGAAGTGCTGGACGAAGTTGGCAGTCTGCGTCGGAAGGCATCATTCCAGGGCCAACGTGGACCGTGCTGCCGAGCGAGAACCGTTGCCGCAGCGTTGCGGGTGACCACTTCGCACAGATGGACCGGCATCATCAGCGCACCGCACAGCCGCATGTTCCATAGGTAGAGGGATTCGGCTGTAACGTGGGGGGCGCAGGTCAATGCGATTCTCTCGTAAGTAGACAGACGCTCCGCTGACAACGCGCGCCGCAATGCATCGTATGAAGCCATCGTGATGTGCGGTGGTGAAGATGGATCGATGTTGGCCAGTCACGCGGGCAACAACCATCAGGGAATGCCGTTGGCCGGGCGGCCGATTCCCTGTGTTTCGCCTCGGACGAACACCTGACCTAATCTGTCGGAATTGGCCTTGACCGGCGATCTGGACCTTGCCTACTCTACGTGCCTGCGCCACCGGGACTCGCGGCTGTTCAACAGCTCCCCCCGGGGACAAACGGTAGTACCAGAGGGCCCTGCTAGCGGGGCCCTTTGTTTTTTCCGTCATCAGCAGTTGCCGCAATCGCCTCTCGCGTCGGACAGGACCGATGGGATACCTTCGCCAGCGTGTGCTTCGGGACTCGCGGCTGGTTACCAGCTCCCCCCGAGGACGTTGAGAGGTACCAAAGGGCCCCGCTAGCAGGGCCCTTTGTCTTTCCCGCCCCTGCCACATCCCACCCACGCCGCCGCCCGTTCCGGGCAGGCTCACCGCCGTGCCGTTACCATGGCCGCCTGTATCCGGCTGGTAACCGCAATGGACAAGGTTTTCATCGAAGGGCTGACGATCGACGCCCTGATCGGCATCTACGACTGGGAACGGCGGATCCGGCAGGACCTGGTGTTCGACCTTGAAATGGGCTTCGACAACCGCCGCCCGGCCGCCTCCGATGACATCGCCCATACCCTGAACTACAAGGCGGTGAGCAAGCGCCTGGAGCAGTTCGTGCGCGAATCGGAATTCGGCCTGGTCGAAACCCTTGCCGAGCGCTGCGCGCAGATCGTGCTGGACGAGTTCGACGTGAAGTGGCTGCGCCTGAAGCTGAGCAAGCCCGGTGCGGTGCGCGGCGCGCGCGCGGTGGGCGTGATCATCGAGCGCGCGCGCGACTGACCGGTCGTGCCGGCCGCTGGCCGGCAACCTCAATAAAAACAAAGAAGGAGATGAAGGATGGTGGATGCGGTGGTGGCGGTACAGTGGCTGGAACAGCTGCAGATGACACTGGAACCCTATCCCGGCGCCTACCTGGCGTTGATGATCGCGGCGCTGCTGATCGCCGCCGGCCTGGCCAACTGGGTCACCAAGCGCATCCTGGTGCGTGGGCTGCGGCGGCTGCTGCAGCGCCTGCCCGGTGCAGAGTCCGGGCGTGGCAGCCACCTGATGCGGGTCATCGCGCGGCTGTCCAACGTGGTGCCCAGCCAAGTGATCGCCTCGGGCATCACCTTCATTCCCGACCTGCCGCCCGGCCTGGTCAACATCATCGTCAAGCTGTGCATCGTGTGGGCGGTGCTGACCGTGTCGCTGGCGTTCTCGCATGCGCTGGATGCGGCCAACAGCCTGTACGAGCGCAAGCCCGATGCGCGCAACAAGCCGATCAAGGGCTACCTGCAGGTGGTCAAGATCGTGGTGTTCGTGGCCGCTGGCCTGTCCATCGTCGCCACTCTGCTGGGGGTGAAGATCGGCCCGCTGGTGACCGGCCTGGGCGCGGCCACCGCGGTGCTGATGCTGATCTTCCAGGACACCATCCTCTCGCTGGTGGCCAGCGTGCAGATCAGTGGCGATGGCCGCGTGCGCCTCGGCGACTGGATCGAGATGCCCAGCCAGAACGCCGACGGCGATGTCATCGATATCGCCCTGCACACCATCACCGTGCAGAACTTCGACAAGACCATCACCACCATCCCGACCAAGAAGCTGGTCACCGAGTCGTTCAAGAACTGGCGCGGCATGCAGGAGGCCGGCGGCCGCCGGATCAAGCGCGCGCTGTACCTGGACCAGCACAGCGTGGGCTTCCTGGATGCCGACGGGCTGCAGCGCCTGGGCCAGTTCGCCCTGCTGGGGGATTACCTGCGCGACAAGGCGCAGGAACTGGAGCAGTGGAACGGGCGCCTGCGCGAGCAGGGCATGGCCGAGGTGAACAGCCGCCGGGTCACCAACCTGGGCACGTTCCGCGCCTATGTGGAGCGCTATCTGCGCAGTCACCCCGGCGTCCATACCGATATGACCCTGCTGGTACGGCAGATGCAGCCCACCACCGAGGGCCTGCCGCTGGAGATCTACTGCTTCACCCGCAGCACCGCCTGGGGCGTCTACGAAGGAGTGCAGTCGGACATCTTCGACCACCTGCTGGCAATCCTCCCGGCCTTTGGCCTGCGGGTTTTCCAGGCCTCCAGCGACGCCATGTTGCTGGCGGGGCAGCGCGCACTGGCCGGCTCGGAGTAAGCTCCACCCTCGCGTCCGCCCCCGTATGGGACGCCCAGAGTGTGGGCGGGCGCACGAAACTGAATGACGAAACCTCTCGCCAAATGGCCCGGGAACGCTAGAATGCCGGGCTTGTAAACGTTTTCATAAGGACCGCTGGTGGCCTCCGATCGCATCGAATCCCTCATTGCCCAGATGACCGTCGAGGAAAAGGTCGGCCAGCTGGGTGTCTTCGCCGACATGGTCCGCCCGTTCGCGCCGGACGTGAACCCGGAAGCCAACGTGCGCAACGCCGACCAGGTGCTGCAGCAGGTGCGCGAAGGCAAGGTCGGCTCGCTGTTCAATGGCGTGGGCGCCGAACTCGGCCGCCGCATCCAGCAGGTCGCCACCGAGGAGAGCCGCCTGGGCATCCCGGTGATCCTGGCCGCCGACGTCATCCACGGCATGCGCACCGTGTTCCCGATCCCGCTGGGCGAAGCGGCCAGCTTCGAGCCGGACCTGGCCGAGCGCACCGCCCGTGCCACCGCCGTCGAGGCCACCGCCGCGGGCCTGCACTGGACCTATGCACCGGCGGTGGACATCGCCCGCGACCAGCGCTGGGGCCGTGGCGCCGAAGGTGCCGGTGAGGACGTGGTGCTGGGCTGCGCGTTTGCTGCTGCCCGCGTGCGTGGCTTCCAGGGCGGCGACCTGCGCGCGGCCGATTCGCTGCTGGCCACGCCCAAGCACTTCGCCGCCTATGGCGCGGTGATGGCCGGCATGGAATACAACATGGTGGACATCTCGCCGCAGACCCTGCGCGACGTGCACCTGCCGCCGTTCAAGGCCGCCTTCGACGCCGGCGCGATCACCGTGATGTCTTCGTTCAACGACATCAATGGCGTGCCGGCCAGCGCCAATGCCGAGCTGCTGACCGACATCCTGCGCGGTGAGTGGAAGTTCCCGGGCGTGGTGATTTCCGATTACACCGCCGACATGGAACTGGTCGCCCACGGCTATGCCGCCGACGACCGCGACGCCACCGCCAAGGCTTTCACCGCCGGCCTGGACCTGAGCATGCAGAGCGGCTTCTATGCCGAGCACCTGCCGGGCCTGGTCGAGAGCGGCGAAGTGCCGATGGCCGTGCTGGATGAAGGCGTGCGCCGCATCCTGTGGCTGAAGGAAACCATCGGCCTGTTCGACGACCCGTACCGTTCGCTGGACCCGGCGCGCGAAGCGGATACCTCGCACATCGCCGCCCATGACGAACTGTCGCGCGATGCCGCGCGCCGTTCGATCGTGCTGCTGAACAACCGCGACAACGTGCTGCCGCTGCAGAAGCGCGGGCAGAAGATCGCCCTGATCGGCCCGTTCGTGCAGGACCGCGAGAACATCGAAGGCTGCTGGACCCTGTTCGGCGACAAGCAGCGCTATGTGGACCTGGAGACCGGCGTGCGCGCGGCCATCGGCGATGAAGCGCTGCTGGAAGTCGTACCCGGCTGCGAACTGGAAGCCGCGATTCCGGGTGGCACCGAAGCGGCCGTGGCCGCTGCGCTGCGCGCCGACGTGGTGGTGCTGGCCCTGGGCGAACCGCAGCGTTACAGCGGCGAAGCGCAGTCGCGCGTGGAAATCACCCTGCCGCCGGCACAGCAGGCGCTGGCCGAGGCCGTGGCGATGACCGGCAAGCCGCTGGTGGTGCTGCTGCGCAATGGCCGCGCGCTGGCCCTGCAGGGTGCGGTGCGCAATGCGCATGCCGTGGCGGTCACCTGGTACCTGGGCACACAGACCGGCCATGCCGTGGCCGATGTGCTGTTCGGCGATTACAGCCCGTCCGGCCGCCTGCCGGTCAGCTTCCCGCAGGTGTCCGGCCAGCAGCCGTACTTCTACAACCACCCGCGCACCGGCCGCCCGGAACTGCCGACCATGTCGGAGTTCAAGGCCCGCTGGCGCGAGATTCCGAACGAGCCGCTGTACCCGTTCGGCCACGGCATCGGCTACGCCACCTTCGCCTACGGCGTGCCGCAGCTGAGCGCGGCCCAGCTTGGCTGGGACGACACCCTGACCGTGACCACCACGCTGACCAACACCAGCGCCGTGGCCGGTGAGGAAGTGGTGCAGCTGTACATCCACGACCGCGTGGCCAGCCGCGTGCGGCCGGTGCGCGAACTGAAGGACTTCCGCAAGGTCGCCCTGCAGCCGGGTGAATCGACCGAGGTGGTGTTCACCCTCACCCGCGAGCAGCTGGCGTTCACCGGCCGCGACGGTGTGCTGCGTGCCGAGCCGGGCCAGTTCGACGTGTGGGTGTGTGCCTCGTCGGCTGCCGGTGAAGCCGTGCAGTTCGAGCTGCTGAAGGGCTGATCGCGGAGTGGTAGCACCGGGCCATGCCCGGCGTCCTCACCCCTGGCAAACACGCCGGGCATGGCCCGGCGCTACCATCGGACCATTGATCCGATGGAGTCCGCGCCATGCGCAAGATTGCTTTCCTGATTCCGGCCCTGCTGCTGGCGGCCTGCTCGCAGCCGGCACCGCCGGCTGAGCCTGCTGCCGATGCGCCGCCGCCGATGACCGGTTCCACGCCGGCTGAAGCCGCCGCCAGCACCACGCCTGACCCGGCCGCTGCGCCGCAGGCTGCGGCCGAGCACGCCAGCGAAACCCCTGCGCCGGCCCCTGCCGCCGATGAAGGCGATGCGCGCGCGCGCATCGACAGAGTGCTGGGCGACGCCGAGCAGTACGAGAAGGTGTTCAACGCCTTCAAGACCGCGGTGGTCGGCGGTGACCGCGCCGCCGTGGTGGAGGAAGTGCGCTTCCCGCTGAACATCGCCGACGGCAAGAAGATCACCGGTCCGGGTGAGTTCCAGCGCAACTACGAAAAAATCATCACCCCGGCGGTGGTCAAGGCGATGTCCGGGCAGGAGTTCGGCAAGGTCTTCGTCAACCAGCAGGGCGTGATGATCGGCGATGGCCAGGTCTGGCTGACCGGCGAGTGCCTGGACAAGGCCTGCGCCCGTACTGAGGTGAAGGTCGGCACCATCCAGTAAACGAAGACGGCCCCGCGTGATGCGGGGCCGTTGGGTTGGGGCGATGCCGGCCAGCGGCCGGCACTACCGGGGTCAGGCTTTCGGGGTCAGCTTCAGCAGGCGGGCCTTGCTGCCGTCTTCCAGCAGCCACAGGGCGCCATCGGGGCCCTGTTCCACTTCGCGGATGCGCTCGCCCATGTTGAAGCGCTCGGCTTCGCGGGCGTTCTCGCCATCGAAGGCCACCCGCACCAGCGAGGTGGAGGACAGGCCGCCGATGAAGGCGCTGCCCTTCCACTGCGGGAACAGGCTGCCGCTGTAGAACATCAGGCCGGCCGGGGAAATCACCGGGTTCCAGGTCACCTTCGGTGCGGCGAATTCCGGACGGGTATCGTGGTTGGGAATCGGGCGGCCGTCGTAATGATCGCCGTTGGAGACGATCGGGTAGCCGTAGTTGGCACCGCGCTGGATCAGGTTCAGTTCGTCGCCACCGGCCGGGCCCATTTCCTGCGCCCACAGCTTGCCGTTGGCATCGAAGGCGATACCCAGCACGTTGCGGTGGCCCAGCGACCAGACCTGGGCCGCGACGCCGCCCTGCGAGGCGAACGGATTGTCCGCCGGCAGGCTGCCATCCTCGTTGAGGCGGATGATCTTGCCGAGGTTGCCGCTCATGTCCTGGGCAGGGTCGAACTTCTGCCGCTCGCTGGAGCTGATCCACAGCTTGCCGTCCGGGCCGAAGGCGAGGCGGTGCCCGTAGTGGCCTTGGCCGCTGACCTTGGGGGTCTGCCGCCAGATCACCTTCAGATCCTTCAGCGCGCCGCTGCCATCGGCGTTCAGCGCCAGGGTGGCACGGGCCACGGCGGCGCCGCGGGTGTCCAGCGTGCCTTCTTCGGCGTAGCTGACGTAGACCACGTTGTTGCGGGCGAAATCAGGATGCAGGATGACATCGCCGAAGCCGCCCTGGCCGCCGTAGGCCACCTTCGGCACGCCGGTGATCTCATGCTTCTGGCCGCTGGCCAGATCCAGGTGCTGCAGCTTGCCGCGCTTCTCGGTGACCAGCAGGCTGCCGTCGGGCAGGAAGGTCATCGCCCATGGCTGGTCGAAGCGGCTGACCTCGGTGGCGGTGAACGGGCGCTGGTCGGCGCTGGTCGCTGCCGGCGCCGCCTGTGCGGTCGATGTCGTATCCGGACCGGCCGCGCTGCAGGCGGTGGTGGCGAGGATGGGCAGCAGGCCCATGGCGAGCAGCAGGGGCGCGCGTTTCGAAGGACGGGTCATGGGTATCTCCAGGTGGGGATGCGGATGGCCAATCCCCCTTGTACACCACAGCAGTGAACGGGCGCGTGGTCCAAAGGTCCTGCTGCCCCCTGTGCGGCGCGCGGCCGATGGTCTACGGTGGAGGCGTCCGGGCAAAGCGTGCCCGTTGTCTGCCAAGGAACTGCAATGCAACCGACCGTCGTCTCCAAGCCGTCGCCTGCCTTCATCGCCGCCTCCTGGGTGGCCCTGCTGCTGGGCGCGGTGGCCTACCTGATCGGCCTGTTCAACGCCGACATGGCCCTCAACGAGAAAGGCTACTACCTCACTCTGCTGCTGTTTGGCCTGTTTGCGGCGGTGTCGCTGCAGAAAAGCGTGCGTGACCGCGTGGAGAACATCCCGGTCAGCGGCCTGTATTACGCGCTGTGCTGGTTCGCCCTGCTGTCCTCGCTGCTGTTGCTGCTGGTCGGCCTGTGGAACGCGACGCTGGTGCTGAGCGAGAAGGGCTTCCACGGGATGGCGTTCGCGCTTTCGCTGTTCGGCGCGGTGGCGGTGCAGAAGAACACCCGCGATCTGATTGCGGCCAATGCCGGTGAACCGACCCGCACGGTGACCCTGCCGCCGCTGCCCGAACACGAGTGACGGCAGCGTTGTAGAGCCGAGCCCATGCTCGGCTCAGGCCGCCAGGGTAGAAGCAGCCGAGCATGGGCTCGGCTCTACAACACAAGGGGCACGCGTGTCAGCCAATGCGGCCCAGGCGCGGGTCCACGGTGTGCGCTTCATCCCAGCCACGGCGTACGGCGGCGCGTGCCTGCGCCCACTCCAGGCGGCTCTTGCCACGCTCGTTGGCCCAGCGCGATTCCAGCTCGGCCTCTACCTGCTCATAGGCGCGGATGACCTGGTCTGCACGGGTCTCATGGAGCCGTGCCGCGTGGCCGACCTGGTAGGCAGGTTCATAATCATCGAACAGCAGGCTCGCGTCGTAGTACGGTTCGGCGCTGTAGCGGTCGCGCCAATAGTCGGAAACGGTCGCGCGCGGGGTGCTGTCGTCCGGCACGCGGCCGGGGATCTGGTAGTCGGGACTCATCGGTCAGGCTCCGTGTGGGGATGAAGCCTGATGGTGGCGGTGCAGCGGTTAACCGCCCGGGCCGGTTGCGTGAAGGGCAGGTTTGTAGAGTCGAGCAGGGCTCGACGCTACGGTTCGGGTTTGCGCGGCAGTCTGTAGATCACCGCGCCGATGGCGAAGGCGACCAGCGCGGCGGCGATGTTCTGCCAGCTGGCACTGGCAAACAGGGCCACGCACAGCAGCAGTGCCAGCACCGGAATCAGCGGGCCACCGGGCAGCTTCAGCGCACCCGGCCGGTCGGCATAGCGCTTGGCCAGCACCAGCACCGCCGCCGCCGTGCCGATGTAGGCGAACAGGCGTGTGGTCATCGACAGCAGGGCCAGCTGCACGAACGAGCCGGACAGCGCCAGCCCCAGCGCGATCAGACCCTGGCAGAAGATCGCCGCGGCCGGTGTGCGGAAGCGCGGATGCACCTGCGCCAGCACCTTCGGGCCGTAGCCATCGCGGGCCAGGGCGAACAGGAAGCGCGGGCCCATCATCATCGTGTTGCTGTTGGTGCCGAGGATGGAGATGGTGGCACCCACCGTGAGGATCAGGGCCAGGGCTTCGCCGCCGAAACCGGCGGCGGCATCGGCCAGCGGTGTGGCCGAACTGGCCAGGCCGGCCAGCGTGCCCTGCGCCACCAGCTGCACCGCGCCGTAGATGACGGTGACGGTGACGATCATGGTGATCAGCGCGAACGGGATGTCGCGGCGCGGGTTGCGGTATTCGCCTGCGGCGGCCGGGATGTTCTCGAACCCGGCGTAGGCGTACAGCAGCAGCAATGCAGCCTCGCCCATGCGCTGCAGGTCGTGCGGGTCCGGGCGCTGGCCGGAGAACGCCAGCTGCGGATCGATGTAGAACGCGCCGATGGCTACGAACAGCAGCAGCGGCAGCATCTTGCCGATGACCAGCACGATGCCGGTACGTGCAGCCGAGCGCACGCCGATGATGTTGACCCCGGTGAGGAAGCCCAGCGATACCACGATGACTGCGATGCGGCCCATGCCGGCGCCGGCCCACGGCCAGAACCGCGCGACCGCATCGGCCAGCGCGTTGCTGAGCGCGGCGGCCGAACTGATGCGGGTCAGCCAGATCATCCAGCCGATCTCGAAGCCGGCGAAGTGGCCGAAGGCTTCGCGGGCATACAGATAGCTGCCACCGGGTTCATCGAAGTAGCTGGCGGCCTGCGCGTAGCACAGCACCAGCAGGGCCACGACGATGCCGGCGGCGACCACGCCCCACAGGCTGAAGGGACCGAGCAGGGCGACCGTGGCGGCCGGCAGCAGATAGATGCCGCTGCCGATCACATCGTTGATCGAGAGGCCGACGATCTGCCAGCGGCTGACCGCGCGCTGCAGCTGCGGTTCGTCCTGCGCGCTCAACGGCGTACTCCGGCCAGCGCGGGCAGCTGCCACTGCGCCTGCAGGCGCGCGTACTCGGCGCGCGGCAGCAGCACGAAGCGCGGCGTGTCCTGCGGCCGCAGCCAGCTGAGCAGGGCCTGCATGCGTGCCTGCGGCATGGCCGTGCAGCCGGCCGTGGCCTCACCCGGCTGGCGCCACAGGTGGGCGAAGATGCAGCTGCCCTTGCCGGGCTGGTTCTGCGGGTTGTGCGCGATCACGAAGCCTTCCTGGTAGCGCACGTCGCCCTTGTCGTGCAGGTCCAGCCGCATCGGTTCGGTGGATCCCTGCACGGCCGCGCTGCCCACTTTGGCCGCATCGACGATGCGGTTGTAGAACGGCGAGGCCGGCACATCCATGCAGTAGCTGCTGTCGAGCATCGGCTGGTAGGCCATTGCGGTACCCGGTCGCGTGCCGGCATAACCGAACGCACTGCCCAGGGCGAACACGCCTGCCGGGCTGCGGCCATCGCCTTCCTGTTTCTGCGGGCCATCGCCCTGTGCCGGGTGCAGGCCCAGGCCCCACGCGCTGCCACTGCGGCCCAGCGCGACCGGGAAGGCCGCGCCGTGCGCGCGCCAGCCCTTGCCGTCACGCACGAAGGCCTGCAGCTGGCCCTGGGTACTGTCCCAGCCCTCGCTGGTGACCACGATCAACTGCCGCGCACCGTCCAGCGGCGCCGCGTGCAGGGACAGCGACGCGGCCAGCAGCAGGGCGGCGGTGACAAGGCGGGACAACGGCTTCATCAGCAGGCGCTCCGGTCAGGAATCGAGCAGGTGGTCAATGCGTTCCAGGTTCACCGCCAGCTGCCGCTGGCGATCTGGATTGGCGTGGCAGAGCAGCACGAACAGGAAGTCGAGCAGGGCATGCATGGCGCTACGGTACAGCAGCTGTGCCACCTGCGGCGTGCGGTCATGCGCGCACACGGCCAGCGATGCATCGGCGTGCGCGCGCAGGGGGTTGGCGGTGTGGCGGGTGATCGAGACCACCTTGCCGCCCATGTTCTGGAACTGCCGCGACAGCTGCGAGAGCTGCGGCAGGTTGCCGTATTCGGAAAACACCAGCAGGGCATCGCGCGGCCGGGCGGCCGAGAGGTTGGCCAGCAGCAGCACCGGATCGGTGTGCGGCACCACCAGCAGGCCGAGCAGCGACAGCCGCATGGCGAACTCGCGCGCGAACAGCCCGTCATCGCCCAGCCCGTAGACGAACAGCTTGGGCGCGCCGTCCATCAGCCGCACGATGCGCTCGATCTCCTCGCGCGGGTTGGCCTGGCGGGTCTCCTCCTCGGCCTGGGCCTTGCTGCGGCGCAGGGCCTCGCCCAGGCGCAGGTAGTGATCACCGCTGTCCGGCTCGGTCGGTGCCTGCTGCGGGTCGGCACCGGCGCGGGCCACGTCCTGGCCGATGGAGTACTTCAGGTCCGGGTAGCCCTTGAAGCCCAGCTTCTGGCTGAACTTGACCACGCTGGACTGGCTGATGCCCAGCGCGCTGGCCAGCTGCTGCGAGGAGTAGTCGCGCAGCAGGTGGGCGTTGTCGAGGATGAAATCGGCGATGCGGCGTTCGATGGCCGACATCTGCCCGCGCTCGGTACGTATTTTCAGCAGGGGCGGCATGCGGGGTGTCCGGGGGTCTGCAAAGGCGTTGCGGTTGGCCGCTGAGAGCGTGTCATGGGGTGGGTCGGGCGGGTGGGGCTTGCAGGGGACGCCGTGAATCCGTCCATGGAGGCTTGGCCGCGCCATCCATGGCGCGGACACCCCCGCAAGCCCCACCCGCCCGCCCCCGGACAGATCGCGCGCGTGCCAGCCGCGAAGGGGTTACGGGGTGGGGCAGAAGCAAGAGCAGGTGCATCCACGCATGGCGTGGATCTACTGGGTGCAGCTGTTGCATTGGACGTTGAGTCCGCCTTGTAGCGAGCCGAGCACCGCAGGGCACCGGCGTGCGCAGCACGTCGGCTCGCGGATGGCGGAGCGTTTCTTTTGGTTACTTTTCTTTGCGCGCAAAGAAAAGTAACGCGCGACCCAGGATCAGTTGAGGACCAAGCCAGCCGCAAGGCGCAAATCAACCCAGCATCTCCAGGCCGCGTACTTCGGTGATGCCCAGCCCCGGTACGTCGCTGATGCTGATCTCCGATTCGTTGAAATGCACGCCGCCGCTGACCGGGTCGAACTGGCCCAGCGAGGGGCCGTCCAGGTCGACCTTGGTGATCACATCGCTCTTGGCCACAGCCAGGTGCACGGCGGCGGCCACGCTGATGCTCGATTCGATCATGCAGCCGATCATGCATGGCACGCCGTAGATGCCGGCGATGTCGGCGATGCGGATCGCATTGGACAGGCCGCCGGTCTTCATCAGCTTGATGTTGATGATGTCGGCCGCGCGCTGCTGGATCAGGTCCATCACCTGGCTCGGGCTGAACACGCTTTCGTCGGCCATCACCGGCGTGTTGACGCGGTCGGTCACGTACTTCAGGCCGGTGATGTCGGCGGCCTTCACCGGCTGCTCCAGCAGTTCCAGCACCACGCCGGCGTCTTCCAGCGTGCGCATGGCATGCACGGCCTGCTTGGCGGTCCAGCCCTGGTTGGCATCCAGGCGCAGCAGGGCGCGGCCCTGTACGGCGGCATGGATCGCCTTGACCCGCTCGATGTCCAGGCCGATGTCCTTGCCCACCTTGATCTTCAGCGACTCGAAACCGCGCTCGATGGCCGACAGCGAATCGGCCACCATCTTGTCGATGTAGTCCACGCTGATGGTGATGTCGGTGGTGATGACCGGATCGCCACCGCCCAGCATCTGGTACAGCGGCGCGCCGTGCAGCTGTGCCCACAGGTCGTACAGGGCGATTTCCACCGCCGCCTTGGCGCTGGTGTTGCGCTCCATGGCGGTCTGCACCAGCGTGCACAGGTGGTTGAGGTTGGCCACGTCCTGGCCGACCAGGCGCGGGGCGATGAAGTGGCGGATCGCTTCGATGATCGAGCCGTGGGTATCGCCGGTGATGACCGCGGTGGCCGGCGCTTCGCCGTAGCCGGTGTGGCCGCTGTCGGTGCGGATCAGCACCACCACGTCTTCCACGGTTTCCACCGTGCGCAGGGCGGTCTTGAAGGGGGTCTTCAGCGGCACGCGCAGCATGCCCAGTTCGATAGCGGTGATCTTCATTCGGCGGTCCTGGCCCGCAGGCGCTGGATGTTGGTGATGCGGTCGATGTAGCGGAGGGTATCGCTGGCCATCATCGGCTCCAGCGGGGTGACCGAGACACCATTGAGGTGGGCCTGCACGCGCTTTCCATCGGCACCGTACCAGCTGCCGCCTGCCGTATCGTGGATGACCCAGGTGCGGCCGTCGACGTGGCCGATGGCCATCATCACGTGGCCGGGGATGTAGACCAGGTCGCCTACCTGCAGCTGGGTCACGGTGCGGTCGCGCGCGGCCTTGCCGGTCTTTTCGGTGAACGGCAGGCGGTCCAGCGCCGGGCTGACCGCCTGCGCACTGGTATTGCGCGGCAGCAGCACGCCGAAGCTGCGGTAGATCTCGGAAACGAAACCGCTGCAGTCGCGGGTGTCGTAGTCGTGGCCCCAGCCGTAGCGCTCGCCGAGGAACTTGAAGGCCTGCTGCAGCAGCAGGCGTGGGGTCAGCGGCAGATAGTCGCCAGCAGTGTCCTGCGAACGTGGCAGCAGCGCCGGCACCAGCTTCAGCTGGCCATCGGCTTCGCGCACCGGCAGCTGCACCACCCAGGCCCCATGTGCCTGCTGGCCGTTCACCGGCGTGGCAGCGGGCCAGTCGGCCAGCACCGGCAGGCGTACGCCCATGTCCAGCTGCAGGCGCGACACGCGCGGTTCTTCCGGGGTGAATGCGGTGTGCGCCACCGCGCCGGTGACGATGCGGTATGGCCCCTGCGCGCCGTAGCCGATCACGCTGGCCTTCTCGCCGGTGGCCACGGACTCGGCTTCGATCCACGCGCTGTAGCGCTCGCTGTGCACGAACAGCCAGCGGCCATCGGCGCTGCGATGGACCACCGCGACCTTGTCACCGGGGAACAGCGCCGATTCCTGGAAGCGGTCGATATCGGTATCGCCGCTGCTGCTGAAGACGCGCTGGCGGGTCGGGAAGGTGCGCAGTGCGGCGCGCTTCACCACCAGGCCGTACTGCGGTGCCGCCTGTGCAGCGATCGCCTGCAGGCCGAGGTTGGACTCGATGGACGCACGAAGCGCCGGCGCGATGGGCTGGCCCTGCTCGTCATACAGGGGCCGCGCCGGCCAGGTCGACAGCGCGGTGATGCTGGCGCGCACCTGCGCGGCGGCCAGCTGCGCGGGCAGGGCGGCGATGTCCTGGATGTGCGCGTCCTGCGTGCGCATGCGCGCGTTCTGGGACTCGATCTGTGTGCGGTCCAGGATCGGCGCATCGGCATTGTCCAGCCGCGCCGCCCAGTACTGCGGGGTCAGGTAGGCCTCGTGCAGGCCAATGACATAAGGCAGCGGAGCGCCGGGATCCGGCGATGGTGCGGCCTGTGCGAATGCCGGCGCCGCCAGCAGGCACAGGGCCAGGGTCAACCGGCGCGGCCAGTGCCGGCGCGGTTCGCGGGAAGCCAGGATCATGCGCTGCACACCCTCCTCAATGCCTTGTGGAATATTTATTCCTTTCGGTTGCGAAAGCAAGAATAAATAATTGACCCGCTACCCAGCCCGTGTTACACAGCCGTTACCACCCGCGCTGGGGAAGTGTCGCCGTGGATCCCGCCGTTCGCAAACCGCCTCTGCCTGCCGCTGCCGGCCTGTGTGCCGCGCTGCTGCTATGGGCGTGGTCGGTGGCGGCGCAGGACCTGCGGGAGCCGGGTGCAGCCGGGACGCGACTGATCGATCTGGTCGACAGCGGCCACTTCGCGCAAGCCGAAGACCTGCTGGCGCGCGGCGACCTGCCGGTCACGGCGGCCTGGCAGCGTGAACGCATGCGTCGCATCCGCCAGGAGTTCAGCCTGGACGAGGCTGCAGCGAAAGCCGCCGTGCGCCGTTGGATTCCGGACCTGACCGATGCCGAATTCGCGCGCTGGGATCAGCTCGGCCTGATCGAGCACCTCGATATCGACGGCACGCGCTGGTACTTCAAGCGTGCGCCGTCCAACCTGTTCCGGCTCAGCAATGAAGCACGCGCACGCCGCCGCGCCGATGCGCCGATGCCGGCGCCGGGTCCGAACGAAGTGCTCAACGCGCACCACGCGCGCGTGGTTGACTCCGTTGGCCAGAGCGGCAGGACGTCGGTGCTGCCGCAGCGCATTGCCTTCACCCAGTCGCTGACCGTGAAGGCCGATGCGGTACCGGCCGGCGAAACCATTCGTGCGTGGATTCCGTACCCGCGCGAGATTGCCGGCCAGCAGGAGCAGGTGCAGTGGCTGGGCAGCACGCCGGCCACGGCACGCATTGCCCCGGCCAGCACCCTGCAGCGCACCGCCTATCTGGAAGCGAAGGCCGTGGCCGGGCAGCCCACGCGCTTCGAGATCCGCTACGCGGCCACGATCTTCGCCCGGCACACAGCGCTTGACCCGGCACGCGTGCGGCCCACCCCGGCCGACCCCGCGCTGCAGCCGTTCCTTGCCGAGCAGCTGCCGCATGTGCGCTTCACGCCTGCGCTGAAGCTGTTTTCCGACCAGGTACTGCAGGGCGAGACGCGCCCGTACGAAGTAGTGCGCCGGCTGTACGCCGCGGTCGATCACATTCCGTGGGCGGGTGCCCGCGAGTACTCCACCCTCAGCAACATCAGCGATCATGCGCTGCGCGCCGGCCATGCCGATTGCGGGCAGCAGACGCTTCTGCTGATCGCCCTGCTGCGCATGAATGGCATTCCCGCGCGCTGGCAGTCGGGCATGGTGTTTTCCGATGACGGCAGCGGCTACAACAACCTGCATGACTGGGGCCAGGTCTACCTGGCGCCGTACGGCTGGCTGCCGATGGACGTGACCACCGGGGCACTGGCCAGCGACACGCCTGCCCTGCGCGACTTCTATCTCGGTGGCCAGGATGGCTACCGCATCGCCTTCAACGATGACTTCGGCCAGCCCTTCGTGCCAGCCAAACAGCATTACCGCTCGGAAACGGTCGACTCGCAGCGCGGCGAGGCCGAGTGGGCGGGCGGCAACCTGTACTTCGACCAATGGAACTACGACTTCCAGTGGCAGGTACTGCCGGCCGGGCAACGCTAGCGCGCTACCTCCACCACCACCATTCAATTCTTGCAGGAGAGAGCAGGGGATGAAGGCTTACAGCATCAAGCGGGCGGCGTTGTGCGTCGCTCTAGGGGCATGTCTGGGCGCGATGCTGCCCGGCATGGCGATGGCCCAGAACGTGAGTGGCGCAGTGGCAGGCCGGGCAACAGCGGGTGACCAGGTCACCGTGGTCAGCAGCAGCACCGGCCTGACCCGCACCGTCACCGTCGGCGCCGACGGCAGCTACCGCCTCGGCCAGCTGCCGGTGGGCGACTACCAGCTGCAGCTCAGCCGCGAGGGGCAGAAGCTGGGTGAGCAGGTCGCCGTCAGCGTGGCGGTGGGCGGCACCACCACGGTCAACCTGGCCAGCGCCGGCGGGGTGACCAACCTCGATGCGCTGCAGGTGACCGGCACGCGGGTGATCAACCGCGTGGACGTCTATTCCACCGAAACCTCGTTCAACATCAACCGGCAGGAGATCTCGAGGCTGCCGGTGGCGCAGGATCTGTCCGCCGTGGCGCTGATGGCGCCGGGCGTGGTCGGTGGCAACTCGTCCTTCGGCGGCCTGTCCTTTGCCGGTTCGTCGGTGGCCGAGAATGCGGTATTCATCAACGGCCTCAATGTCACTGACATGTATACCCGGCGCGGATTCAGTACCGCACCGTTCGCCTTCTTCAACGAGTTCCAGGTCAAGACCGGGGGCTACTCGGTGGAGTTCGGCCGCTCCACCGGCGGTGTCATCAACGCGGTCACCCGCTCGGGCAGCAACGAATTCGAGGGTGGCGTGGAAGTGACTGCCGAGCCCAGCGCGTGGCGTGCCAGCGGGCGCGACCACTTCCATCGCGACGGCACCGCGCATTCCTACGGCAGCCGTGACAACAACTCGTTCTTCAAGACCAATGTCTGGGGCTCGGGCCCGATCATCAAGGACAAGCTGTTCCTGTTTGCGATGTACGAGGATCGCAGTGATAAGGGCCACAACACCTCGTCCGACGGCAGCACCTGGTTCAAGAATGATTCCGGCAACGGCTTCTGGGGCACCAAGCTGGACTGGAACATCAGCGACAACCACAGCCTGGCCCTGCTGGCATTCTCCGATGAGGGCGATGTCACCAATGCGTCCTACGGCTATGACTGGGACGATGACCAGATCGGTGCCTGGGGCGGCGATTCGGTGACCGAGACCGGCGGTAAAAACTGGTCGGCCACCTATACCGGCCACTTCGGGCAGAACTTCACCGCGCGCGCCATGGTCGGCCAGAACAACCAGCGTGCGTTCACCAATTCCTCGCTGGACCAGGCCTGCAGCCCGGTGTTCACCGACAGCACGTATGGCACCCGCCTGTACAAGCTGCAGGGCCTGCGGGCCGGCTGCCACCCCACCGGCACCGCCGTGGCCGAGCGCGATGACACCCGCGATGTGGCGCGCCTGGATTTCGAATGGCAGCTGGGCGACCACCTGCTGCGCTTCGGCCTGGACCGCGAGCTGATGACCACCGACCAGTCGACCCGCTACCCGGGGCCGACCGCGCTGAGCTACACCGCCTACGTGGCGCGGCCCGGCGATGAAGTGTGGGACGGCGCCAATGCCTACGTGCCGGCCGGCGTCACCGAGATGCTGCGCGCGCGCAACCGCCAGTCCGGCGGCACGTTCGAAACCGAAGCCAATGCCTTCTACCTGGAAGACATCTGGAACATCACCCCGAACCTGATGCTCAACCTCGGCATCCGCTGGGACCGCTTCGAGAACCGTACCGCGCAGGGCGACGCCTTCATCAAGATGGACGACCTGTTCGCTCCGCGCGTCGGCTTCTCGTGGGACATGCGCGGCGATGGCAGCACCAAGCTGTTCGGCAACGCGGGCCGCTACTACCTGCCGGTCACCAACAACATCAACGTCAACTTCGCCGGTGGCCTCACCGACGAATACAGCTACTACGTGCTGGAAGGCTGGGAGCAGAAGACCTCGCCGACCGGTGCGGCCTACATGGCACCGATCATCGGCGCGCAGATCGGGCCGACCGATACCCGCATGAACACCGGTGGCGCCGACCTGCGGCAGAGCGTGGACCGTGACCTGAAGGCGGTTTACCAGGACGAGTACATCCTCGGTTTCCAGAGCATGATCAACGCGGCCTGGTCGTGGGGCGTCAATGCCACCTACCGGCGCATGACCCGCGCACTGGATGACATCCGCATCAACTACACCCCGTGCGGCCCGACGCCGAGCACGCTGTGGCCGATCGGCAACCCCGGTGAGTCGCTGACGATCTGGGGCGATTCCAGCATCGGCTGCGCGCAGGAGGGCTGGATCACCATCGATACCGCCAACAGCGGCTACCGCAAGGGCGGCAGTGGCGAGGTCATCGGCTATTCCAAGCCCAAGCGCACCTACAAGGGCCTGGAACTGCAGATCGACCGTGCCTGGGACGAGAAGTGGATGCTCAACGCGTCCTACCTGTGGTCGCGCAGTGATGGCAACTTCGAAGGCCCGGTGAACTCCGATACCAACTACGGTGACACCGGCATGGTGCAGTACTGGGATCACCCGGCCACCAACGAACGCTACGGCGTGCTGTTCAACGATTTCCGCCACCAGATCAAGCTGCGTGCCGCTTACGCGCTGAACAAGCAGTGGTCGTTCGGTACCACCCTGCAGGTGCAGTCGGGCGGGCCGATCACCGCCTATGGTGTGATGTGGCCGAACGACACCATCGCCGGCGGCAGCACCTCCAGCGAAGGTAGTGGCGGCGGTACCGGCTGGCTGTGCGTGGCCAACTGCTCCGGGCCGTATGACCAGCGCCAGTTCGAGTACAGCCCGCGCGGCGCGTTCGGTCGCCTGCCGTGGACCTGGACGATGGGTGCCAACGTGACCTGGCGCCTGCCGGTGGAGGGCATCGACCTGAGCGCGCGGCTGTCGGTGTACAACCTGACCAACAACCAGAAGACCATCAACGTGCACCAGCGCTACGAAGCACAGCCGGGCCAGTACCGCGAAGCGACCTTCGCCACCGGTACGCGCTGGCAGGCGCCGCGTTACACGCAGCTGGTGGTGACGTGGAACTTCTGATCGGGAGCCCGGTAGAGTCGAGCTTGCTCGACTGCCTTTCGCGGTTTTTTGGACCCCGCTCAGTCGAGCAAGCTCGACTCTACGGGCGTGGCCGACGTTACGTATGCATGGCCGCGTTCATGGCCTTTCCCTCCGTGGCAGCAGCATCAGACGCCTCCACCGCCATCGATGCCGATGTCGCGGCCGTGGTCCAGCACGCGCACCTGCCCGGGCTGGCCATGGCCGTGGTCGAACAGGGAAGGGTGGTCTACCAGCACACTGAAGGCGCACGCGGTGATGGCGGCCGCATCGACCAGGACACGCTGTTCAAGATCGCCTCCAACAGCAAGGCAATGACCGCTGCGCTGCTGGCACGGCTGGTGGAGCAGGGAAAGCTGCGCTGGGATGATCCGGTGCGGAAGCACCTGCCCGGCTTCACCATGCATGACCCGTGGGTGGGCGAGCACATGCAGGTGCGCGACCTGCTGATCCACAACAGTGGGCTGGGCCTGGGCGCCGGCGATCTGATGCTGTGGCCCGAGCCCAACGCCTACACCCGCGCCGACATCATCGCCGTGCTGGCCCACCTCAAGCCGGTCACCAGCTTCCGCAGCGGTTATGCCTACGACAACCTGATGTACGTGGTGGCCGGTGAAGTGGCAGCGGCTGCCGGTGGCAAGCCCTACGATGCGCTGATGCGTGAGCAGGTGTTCGTGCCGCTGGGCATGGACCGCTGCCAGGTGGGCGCCTGGTCGGTGCAGCGCGTGGGCAACGTGGCCCAGCCGCACGCCTGGCGCGGGGGCCGCAACGTGGTGGTCAACGCCGATGGTGCGACCAGCCCCGACCTGACCTCGATGGCTGCGGGCGGCATCCGCTGTTCGCTGCGCGACATGACACGCTGGATGCAGGTGCTGCTGGACCCGGCGCTGGTGCCCGGCTGGCTGGGCAGTGAGCAGCGGCGCACGCTGTGGACCCTGCACATGCCGATGCCGCTGGGCGAGCGCCAGCGTCGCTGGGACAACGCGCATTTCATGGGCTACGGCTACGGCTGGCGCGTTTCGGACATGGACGGGCAGTGGAAGGTGGCACACACCGGCACGCTGTCGGGCATGTATTCCTCGCTGGCCCTGCTGCCCGACCGCAAGGTGGGCGTGGTGATGCTGATGAATGGCGAGGGCGAGGATGCACGCACGGTACTCATGCAGTCGACGCTGAAGCGTTTCACCGCCACGGGCGCGGCACCCCCGGCGATGGAATATCTGGCTGAACTGAAGGCCGGCCAGGCCGAGCGGGCTGCCAGCGGGGAAGGGCGGCCGTCAACCGCGGGTGCGCTGCCGGTGGGACGTGATGGCCTGCCGCAGTGGCAGGGACGCTATCGCGATCCGTGGCTGGGGCCTGCCTCGCTGTGCCCGGGCAAGGACGGCCTGCGTTTCAGCGTGGACAAGTCGCCCAAGCTGCAGGCGCAGGTGATGCAGCTGCAGGGTCGCTGGCTGCTGCACTGGGATACGCTGGAGGCATCCGCGCAGGCATGGCTGCAGGCCGGCGACGGTGCACCACCCACGCTGCAGCTGCGCGCCCTCGATCCGGACATCGACTTCAGCTATGACTTCCAGGACCTGCAGTTCACTCGTACTGGCGATTGCCCTGGCGGGCAGCGCGCACGCCGCTGAGCCACCGCGCATCTCGCCGGCCACCGATGCGGCCAGCGCCGGTCTGCTGGAGATCCGCACGCTGGCCCCGCGCATCGAGATGGACATCCGCTACGCCGGCCGCAACAACTTCACCGGCGCCCGGGTGCCGGGCTACGACGCGCCGTCGTGCTATCTGCTGGCGCCGGTGGCCAAGGCGCTGGCCGCCGTGGAGGGCGATCTGCGGGCCGAGGGCTATGCGCTGCGCATCTACGACTGCTACCGGCCGGTGCGATCGGTGCAGGCATTCATGGCCTGGGTGAACGACCCGCACGAGCAGTCGCGCAAGGCGCTGCAGTATCCGGACCTGGACAAGCCGCGGCTGCTGGCCGACGGCTACATCGCCGAACGCTCGGGCCACAGCCGTGGCGCGACGGTGGACCTGGGGCTGCTGGACTGCCGCCGTGGCCCGTGCGTGGTGATGGACATGGGCACGGATTTTGATTTCTTCGGCGTGCGCGCGCATACCGATGCCACTGGGCTGACGGCGGCGCAGCGTGAAAACCGGCAGCAGTTGCTGCGGGCGATGGCGCGGCGCGGGTTTGCCAACTACCCGCAGGAGTGGTGGCATTACACATTGCAGCCCGAGCCGGATGCGGGCACCGCGTACGATTTCCCCGTGAGGTGATTTTTTGCAGGGTTTGCAGCCCTGCACCTGCTGAATCAACGTCAACTTCGACGTCAAATGCGTGCATTCCGTGGGATGGCGGGGTGGGTCCGGTTGAGGGGGACGCTGCAAGTACGTCCCTGTAAGCTCGGTCGCCGCATCCATGCGGCTCACGCCCCCTCAACCGGACCCACCCCGCCTTCGACAGTTTCCCGCGATCTGTCGGAACGGCGTTCTGCTCTGGTAGGTGTCGACCTTGGTCGACACGGACGAATTCATTCGATATCTGACAGGTGTGTTGACCAAGGTCGACACCTACCAACAGCCGCGCGTTCCAGTAGTCGCCGTTGCCAACAGCCGCGTGAACCCGCCAACCCACGGAATGCCCGCTCTGGCTTTTGCCGTTGCCGTTGCATTGAGCAGGTGCAGGGCTGCAAGCCCTGCCGATACCCTTACACTCACTACCGCCTCCCAACGACCCACCTGCATGAACCTTCCCCTGCACTTCGGCCTGCTCGGCTCCCTCGAAGCCGGTGCCATCGCCCTGCTGGTCGGGCTGCTGGTGTACTTCCTCTGGCATCACCTGTGCCGCGCGCTGCGCTGGTCCATGGGCCATGCCATCGGCTGGGCGTGTGTGTTCTCCGTCGCCATCTCCGCCGGCATCGACATGTGGAAGCTGTTCTACATGGGCATCGTGCGGCTGGAATCGCCGTTGTATGCACGCATCTTCCTCTCCACCATCCACGACCCCAACGAACTGGGCAGCCGCGTGGTGCTGGAAATCGCCGGTGCGCTCGCCGGTGTTGCACTGGGGTGGGTGTTGTTCAGTTCGCGGTCATCGGTGCAGAACGTCGATTGACGCAGGTTTTTCGTTGCGTTCCGGTTAAATGCTGCCGCGCTGAATGCCTGCCTTATGGCCCCCTCACTTTGCCCTAACCAGTGCGGTAAACCATGCGCGGTGGCCAGTGGTTAATGGCGTGTGTGCAGGCCGGTCGCGGCGCAAAATCGATTCAGAAACGCGGTGGCAGGGTAGGTGCCGTGCGGAGACAACACCCCGCGCTCCACCACCCAAAGGAGATCCACCTGATGACTATTCGCAACCGCAAGCCCGTGCTCGCCCTGATCGTTGCCGCCGGTAGCGTGCTGGCTCTCCCGGCCATGGCGCAGAGCGCCCAGCAGCAGGCCGCCCAGGCGCAGACCCAGGCGGCGCAGGCGCAGCAGTCGGCGGCCCAGGCAGGCCAGGCGGCTGACCAGGCCTCCAGTGCGGCTGCATCTGCGTCGGCACAGGCCAGTGGCGGCGGCCAGACCTGGGCCAGCATCGATACCGATGGCAACGGCACCATCAGCAAGTCCGAGGCGCAGGTGAACGCGGGCCTGGCCCAGGTGTTCGACCAGGCCGATACCAACAAGGACGGCCAGCTCACCGCAGATGAGTACAAGGCCTTCGTGGCTGCCCAGCAGGCCGGGGCAGGCGCAGGCAACGCAGGCGGCAACTGATCGCCGCCTGATTCGGGAAAAACCGGTGCATGGGACCCGGGCGGCGTAGGCCGCCCGGGTTTTTGTTGCCTGCGCCACCCCTGTATCCTTGTCGCATGAACACCTCCATGCCTGCGCGCCTGCGCGCCATCGGCCTGGTCGGTTTTGACGGTGACGACACGCTGTGGAAGAGCGAGGACTACTACCGCAAGGCCGAGCAGGATTACCTGGACCTGCTCTCGCGCTACGTCGACGTGCACGACACCCAGACCGCCCGCCACCTGCTGGAAGTGCAGCAGCGCAACCTGGCCGTGTTCGGCTACGGCGTGAAGGGCATGGTGCTGTCGATGATCGAAGCGGCCATCGACATCACCGGCCAGCGCATCGACGCCAAGGACATCCAGCGCATGCTGGACATCGGCCATGACACCCTGCGCCACCCGGTCGAGCTGATCGATGGCGTGCGCGAATCGGTGGCGGCCATCGCCGAGCACTACCCGGTGGTGCTGATCACCAAGGGCGATCTGTTCCACCAGGAAGCCAAGATCAAGGTGGCCAAGCTGCACGAGCTGTTCCCGCGCATCGAGATCGTCTCGGAGAAGGACCCGGAAACCTACGCCCGCGTGCTGGCCGAGTTCGACCTGCCGATGCAGCAGTTCGTGATGGTCGGCAACTCGCTGCGCTCGGACATCGAGCCGGTGGTCACCCTGGGCGGCTGGGGCATCCACACCCCGTACGCCGTCACCTGGGCGCATGAAACCCAGCATGGCGTGGCCGATGACGAACCGCGCCTGGTCACCGCCGATACCGCCTGGGATTGGCCGGCCGCCCTGGCCGCGATCGAGGCCAAGGCCGCTGCCGCAGCCTGACAGGACCCGGCGGCTGCGGCAGAATCGGGGCATGAACCGTTTCCCGTTCCTGCTGCTGTCGCTCCTGCTGCTGGCGCCGGCCACCGTGCTGGCCCAGCAGACCGCCGAACGTTCGGCGGCCTATACGGTGGAAACCGGTGACCGCTGGCTGGATGCCCAGCTGCAGGACATCAACCACTACGCCGAGCGCTACCCCGATGCCTTCCTCGACGAGGTAGCGCGCTACGCCGACGTGCCGCGCGGGTACATCAGCGCACTGTTCACCACCCACGGCTGGCAGGCCGGGGATATCTACTTCGCCTGCTTCTGGGCCAAGGCCAGTGGCCAGACCTGCCGCGACAGCGTGCGCGCCTTCAGCCAGAACCCGGAAGGGGGCTGGGAGGCGGTGGTCACGCGCATGGCGGTGAAGCCGGAAAACGGGCATGTCCGCGCCGTGCGCCACGCCGTCGTGGCCAGCTTCGCGCACTGGGACCGGCCGATCACCCTGGATGCCACCCTGAAGCGCCAGCTCAACCGGTAGCGCCGGGCCATGCCCGGCGGCCCGGTAGGTGCGAACCAAGGTTCGCACCCACCAAGGCAGTCCACCGCTGCTGCCATGCCCGGAGAGGACCTGGTAGGTGCGAACCTTGGTTCGCACGTCTTTGCCTCGGCCCCTGCCAGATCGGTGCGAACCTTGGTTCGCACCCACCAAGGCAGTCCACTGCTGCTGCCATGCCCGGCGAGGGCCCGGTAGGTGCGAACCTTGGTTCGCACCCACCAAGGCAGTCCACCGCTGCTGCCATGCCCGGCGAGGGCCCGGTAGGTGCGAACCAAGGTTCGCACCCACCAAATCAGTCCACCGCTGCTGCCATGCCCGGTGAGGACCCGGTAGGTGCGAACCTTGGTTCGCACCCACCAAATCAGCGCTATCCGCCGGGCATGGCCCGGCGCTACCGATATTCTTCATGTTGCTGTGCGTATCGCCCCCATCGCGCACTCCGGCGACAATACGGTTCTCGCCGTTCCCCGTTCCCGCATTCGAGTGACTGATGAGCGCCTCTTTCGTTTCGCCTGATGTGATCCGCCGCCTGTTCGCCCAGGCCATGTCCCGCATGTACCGCACCGAAGTGCCGCTGTACGGCACGCTGGTGGAACTGGTAGAGCGGATCAACGCGGAGGTGCTTGCGCAGGACCCGGCGCTGGCCGCGCAGCTGCAGCGCAACGACGAGCGCGCGCGCCTGGACGAGGAGCGCCACGGCGCGATCCGTGTCGGCACCGCGCAGGAACTGGCCACGCTGCGCCGCCTGTTCGCGGTGATGGGCATGTTCCCGGTGGCCTACTACGATCTGTCGGTGGCCGGCGTGCCGGTGCATTCCACCGCGTTCCGCCCGCTCACCGGTGCCGCCCTGGCGCAAAATCCGTTCCGCGTGTTCACCTCGCTGCTGCGCCTGGAGCTGATCGAAGACGAAGCCCTGCGCGCCGAATCCGCCCGCATCCTTGAACGCCGCCGCATCTTCACCGACGGCGCGCTGGCGCTGATCGACCAGGCCGAGCGTGACGGTGGCCTGTCGCAGGCCGATGCCGAGCGCTTCGTTGCCGAGGCCCTGGAAACCTTCCGCTGGCACGGCGATGCCACCGTCGACCTGCCCACCTACCACGCCCTGCACAACGCGCACCGGCTGGTGGCCGACGTGGTCAGCTTCCGTGGCCCGCACATCAACCACCTCACCCCGCGCACGCTGGATATCGATGCCGCGCAGGCGGCGATGATCGAGCACGGCATGGCCGCCAAGGCGGTGATCGAGGGCCCGCCACGCCGCGCCTGTCCGATCCTGCTGCGGCAGACCAGCTTCAAGGCGCTGGAAGAGGCCGTGCATTTCCCCGGTGGCGAAGGCGGTGCCGCTGGCACGCACACCGCGCGCTTTGGCGAGATCGAACAGCGTGGGCTGGCCCTGACCCCGAAGGGCCGGGCGCTGTACGACCAGCTGCTGGCGCAGGCGCGCGATGCCGGTGGCGCCGGCAGTACCGGTGGCGACTACGGCCAGCGCCTGCAGGCGGTGTTCGCCAGCTTCCCCGATGACCACGACACCCTGCGCCAGGAAGGGCTGGGCTATTACCGTTACCAGCTGACCGATGCCGGCCGTGCCGCGCCGGAGCGCGTGGCCGATCTGCCGGCCGAAGTGCTGGTGGCCGCCGGCCTGGCCACGGCCGACCCGATCGTCTACGAGGATTTCCTGCCGGTCAGCGCCGCTGGCATCTTCCAGTCGAATCTGGGTGGCGAAGAACAGCGCGCGTATGCCGCGCATGCCAACCGCGAAGCGTTCGAGCAGGCGATGGGCGTGGCGGTGAACGATGAGTTCGAGATCTACGAGCGGCTGCAGGCCGAATCGCTGGCGGCGCTGCGTATCGCGTGATCCGTGCCGTGTAGAGCCGAGCCCATGCTCGGCTCCCCGGAACCGGGTTTCAGCCCTTCATCGTGCCGGTATCCAGCCAACGCTGGTGCCACGACAGCGCTTCCGGCAGCAGGTGCGGGGTGTGCTTGCCGTAGCTTTCGCGGCTGGCGCGGTCGAAGTAATCCTGCAGCTGCGGACGGAAATCCGGGTGCGCGCAGTTGTCGATCAGCACCTGCGCGCGCTTGCGCGGGGTCAGGCCACGCAGATCGGCCAGGCCCTGCTCGGTCACGATCACCGACACGTCGTGTTCGGTGTGGTCGACATGGCTCACCATCGGGGTGATCGCCGAGATCGTGCCGTTCTTCGCCGTGGACGGGCTGAGGAACGCCGACAGGAAGCCATTGCGGGCGAAGTCACCCGAACCGCCGATGCCGTTCATGATCCGCGTGCCCATCACGTGCGTCGAATTGACGTTGCCGTAGATGTCCACCTCGATCATGCCGTTCATGCCGATGCAGCCCAGGCGGCGCACCAGTTCCGGGTGGTTGGAGATTTCCTGCGTGCGCATGATGATGCGCTCGCGGTAGAAATCGATGTGTTCCTTGAACGTCTCGTTGGCCTGCGGGCTCAGCGCGAAGCCAGTGCACGAGGCATAGCTCAGCACGCCGTCGCGCAGCAGGTCGAGCATGCCGTCCTGGATGACCTCGGTGAACGCGGCCAGGTCGCGGAAACCGCTCTTGGCCAGGCCCGCCAGTACCGCATTGGGGATGTTGCCCACGCCCGACTGCAGCGGCAGCAGGTTCGGCGGCAGGCGGCCCTTCTTCACCTCGTGCTTGAGGAACTCGATCAGGTGCGCGGCGATCTGTTCGCTGGTGGCATCGATCGGGCTGAACGGGCTGTTGCGGTCCGGGCCGTTGGTGCGCACCACGGCCACGATCTTGTCCGGGTCGCAGCGCAGCGCGGTATCGCCGATGCGGTCGTTGGCGTTCACCAGCGGAATCGGCTTGCGGTGCGGCGGCAGCGCGGTGCCGTAGTAGATGTCATGCATGCCGTCGACGCCGGCCGGCTGCCACTCGTTGACCTCGACGATGACCTTCTTGGCCAGGTCCAGCCAGGTCTTGTTGTTGCCCACCGAGGTGGAAGGCACCAGCGAGCCGTCCTCGCGGATGGCCGACACTTCGATCACCGCGGTGTCGATCTCGCCGTAGAAGCCGAACCAGACGTGCTGGGCGACGTGGCTGAGGTGGATGTCGATGTAATCCAGCTTGCCCTCGTTGATGCGGTTACGCGCATCCGGGTCGCTCTGGAACGGCATGCGCATGGCGATGCCATCGGCCTTGGCCAGCGCGCCATCGAGTTCCGGCGCGGTCGAGGCGCCGGTCATCAGCTTGATCTGGAAGGGCTGGCCCTCGGCGTGCATCGCCTCGATGCGGCGGGCGAGTTCGACGGGAACGGCCTTGGGGTAACCGGAACCGGTGAAGCCGCTCATGGCGACGGTTTCACCGGGCTGGATCAGCGCGGCTGCGGCCTCGGCGGAGACCACGCGGTCACGGAGACGCGCGTTGGCGATGCGATCAACAGACATGACGACACGTGTTTCAGGGGGGAAGCCCGATTATCGGCCATCCCCCGGCGTACGGGGCGTTCTACCTTCGTGGAATGGCTTTTCCGGGCCGCGGGCTACCATACCCACCAGTTCTGTTTTGCAGTGCAGCGTGCAATGTCGTTCCGCAGCCCGCACGATGGCCCTGCATCCCGACGTGGGGGAGGGAGCAGAGCCCGCTGGCAGTTCGCTGCAAGCGGGCTTTTTTATTGCCTGATGCCCAAGCTGAATAGGCGAGGTGGCGTTGCCGGTAGCGTCGAGCCTGCTCGACTGCTCTGCAACGGCCAGTCGAGCAGGCGCGACGCTACGTGCCCCTCCCTGCCGGGTCCGTCGCGCCCCGGCCGGGTCGATACAATCGGGGGATGACCCTCGCCCCCGCCGCACTGCCCGCCACCCTGCAGCCCCTGGTCGACCGCGCGCTGGCGCGCCTGGCCCACGTCCTGCCCGAGCCCATCCCCGCCGCGCTGCAGGCGCCGCTGGCCCACCTGGCGGTGGCCAGCGACTTCGCCCTGGACACCCTGGTGCGCCAGCCCGCGCTGCTGGCCCACCTGGCCCAGCCGGGCTGCCCGCCGCTGCCGGCGCCGGTGCTCGACCCGCAGCAGCCCAGCGACTGGCCCGCGCAGCTGCGGCGCTGGCGCACGGCCATGTCCACCCGCCTGGTCTGGCGCGACCTGGCCGGCCTGGACGACGTGCCGCAGACCCTGGCCGGCGCCACCACCCTCGCCGAGGACTGCCTGCGCCTGGCGCTGGACGCCCTGCAGCAGGAATTCGCCCAGCGCCACGGCGTCATCCGCGATGACGACGGCCGGGTCATGCAGCTGGTGGTGTTCGGGCTGGGCAAGCTGGGCGGCGGCGAGCTGAATTTCAGTTCCGACATCGACCTGGTCTACGCCTACGCGCAGGGCGGCGAATCCGATGGCCCGCGCCCGCTGGCCGCCGAGGAGTACTTCGCCCGCCTCGGCCAGCGCCTGGCCAAGCTGCTGGACGACACCACCGTCGATGGCTTCAGCCACCGCGTCGACCTGCGCCTGCGCCCGTTCGGCAGCGCCGGCCGCGTGGCGCTGTCGTTCGCGGCGATGGATCAGTACTTCCAGCGCGAGGGCCGCGACTGGGAACGCTATGCCTGGCTGAAGGCACGCGCGGTGGCTGGCGACATCGCCGCCGGTGAAGCGTGGCTGCAGACGCTGCGCCCGTTCGTCTACCGCCGCTACCTGGATTTCACCGCGCTCGACGGCCTGCGCGAGATGAAGGCGGCGATCACCGCCGAAGTCGCACGCCGCGAGCTGCACGAAGACATCAAGCGCGGCGCCGGTGGCATCCGCGAAATCGAGTTCCTGTGCCAGGCGCTGCAGCTGATCCGCGCCGGGCGTGAGCCGGTACTGCGCGAACGCCGCCTGCTGGTCGCCCTGCAGGCGCTGGTCAACGCCGGCCAGATCGCGCCGGACGATGGGGCTGCGCTGCGCGAGGCCTACCTGTTCCTGCGCCGCCTGGAAAACCGCCTGCAGATGCTGCGCGACGCACAGACCCACGTGCTGCCCAGCGACCCGCTGGATCGCCAGCGCATCGCCCTCGGCCTGGGCTACGCCGACTGGGATGAACTGCGCGCGGCACTGGCCGTGCAGCAGCAGCGCGTCAGTACTGAATTCGCCGCGCTGCTCGCCCCGCGCAAGGGCCAGGCCGCGCCCGATGCGCTGGCCAGCTACTGGCGCAGCCTGCCCGAAGGCAGCAATGCCGAACTGCTGGCCGAAGCCGGTTTCCTCGATGCCAGCGGCGCCGACCAGTCGCTGCGTGATTTCGCCCAGGGCACCGGCGTGAAGTCGCTGTCCGATGCCGCGCGCGCGCGCCTGGACCGCGTGCTGCCGGCGCTGCTGCACGCGGCCACGCGCTCGCCGCAGCCCGATGCCGCGCTCAAGCGTGTGCTCGGTTTGCTGCAGGCGGTGCTGCGCCGAACCAGTTACCTGGCGCTGCTGGACGAACAGCCCAGTGCACTGGCGCGCCTGGTGGATGTGCTGGCGCGCAGCGCACTGCTGGCCGAACGCCTGGCCGCCTACCCGCTGCTGCTGGACGAACTGCTGGATGTACGCGTGTCCGGGCCGATGCCCGACTTCGCCGGCATGCTGGCCGAATGCCAGCAGGTGCTGCCGGTGGAAGATCCCGAATCGCAGCTGCGCTGGCTCAATGAAACGCGCCTTGCCCTCAGCTTCCGCATGGCGATGGCCACGCTCGATGGCCGCCAGGGCGCGGTGGACAGCACCCGCCAGCTGGCCGAGCTGGCCCAGGCCGTGGTCATCACCGTACTGACGCTGGCCGAGGCGGACATGCAGGCCGCGCACGGCAGCGTGCCGGGCGGGCGCTTCGCCATCATCGGCTACGGCAGCCTGGGCGGGCTGGAACTGGGCTTCGGCTCGGATCTGGACCTGGTGTTCCTGCACGACCATCCGGCCGGCGTGGACGCCAGCGATGGCGCCCGCCCGCTGGAACCGGGCCGCTGGTACGCGCGCCTGGCGCAGAAAGTGATGGCACTGCTCGGTGCAGTCACCGCCGCTGGCCGCCTGTACGACATCGATGTGCGCCTGCGCCCGGATGGCGGCAAGGGCTCGCTGGTGTCCTCGCTGGCCAGCTACACCGAATACCAGCGCGAACGCGCCTGGACCTGGGAACACCAGGCCCTGGTGCGCGCGCGCGGCGTGGCCGGTGATGCCAGCCTGCTGGCCGATTTCGAACAGGTGCGTGCGCAGACCCTGGGACGCGCACGCGACCCCGGCACGCTGTATGCCGATGTGCTGAAGATGCGTGGGCGCATGCGCACCGAACTGGACCGCAGCGACGCCGCGCGGCTGGACCTGAAGCAGGGCGCGGGCGGCGTGGTCGATCTGGAGTTCCTGCTGCAGACCGGCGTGCTGGCACGCAGTGCGCAGGTGCCGGCGCTGCTGGAACCGCGTGATACGCCGTCCTTGATCGACGCGTTGGCGGCTGCCGGTTTCCTGCCGGTGGCCACCGCGCAGGCGCTGCATGGCGCACATGCCACGCTGCTGGATATCGGCCTGGCCTGCACGCTGGACCGCCGCCCGCGGCTGGCACCGACCACCCCGGCGATTGAAGACGCGTGTGCGGCGATCAGTGCCGCGTGCGTGGCAGCCGAGTTGCCGTTTGCCTGACCGGCGTTGATTGGCAGAGCAGGAGCGTGTCAACCAAGGTTGACACCTACCAGAGCACTATCCGGGCGGTGACCCGCTTTGGTAGGTGCCAACCTTGGTTGGCACAATCCCGCCAGGGCAATGGCCGGGCGGAGACCTGCTTTGGTAGGTGCCAACCTTGGTTGGCATGGCACCTACCGGGCCAGCGGCGCCATCTTCCACAACAACACGCGGAACGGGGCCAGCAGGCATACGCCGATGGCCAGCTTCACTGCCAGGTCGCCTGCCGCCCAACTCATCCACGGCAGGCTGGAGCCGGCAAAGGCGATCGACCAGAAGATGGTCGTGTCCACCGTCGCGCTGCAGGTGGTGGCCACCATCGGTGCACGCCACCAGCTGCCACGGCGCAGGCGGTCGAACACGGTGATGTCCAGCAGCTGGGCCACGATGAAGGCCGAGCACGAGGCAATGGCGATGCGCGGGGTCGCCACCCATACCGACAGCACCACCGCCACCAGGAAACCGATCCACGCCACGCGGCGGGCCGGGCCCGGGCCGAATCGACGGTTGATCAGGTTGCTCACCAGGAACGCCACCGGGTAGCTGAAGGCACCCCAGGTCAGCCAGTCGTTGATGGGGTACTGCACCAGCACGTTGGACAGCAGCACCACCGCGCCCATGGCCAGCACTGCCAGCACGAGCGCGCGCGGGGTCAGCGGGGCAAACACAGGGTCAGGGCGCACGGACATGGCCAGCCAAGGGCAAAGAGGGAATCCCCCATTATCCGCCCGGGCACGCGCAACTCCAAAAACGTCGGTTCAGCCTGGTGGCTGGAAATGCGGCGGGAGCGGGCCGGCGCTACCCCAGGGTCAGGCGCGCGTGCACTTCCGCCGCCACCCGCGCGGTTTCGCGCAGCGGCGCAATGCCGTCGTGCTGCCAATCCAGCCAGCGCGTCTGCAGCCGGCCGCGTTCGTGCAGCTGGCGCTGGAAGCGGGCCAGCCGCCCCTGCGCGGTGTCGGCCAGGGCCACCATCACCGGCAGGCGCGTGGCGCTGGCCTCTGAGAGCAGGTTCACCGAATCGGGCGAGACCACCACCCGGTGGGCCCAGCCCAGCAGGCCGGCATAGGGGTTCACACCATCGCCGCCATCGCCCCAGATCACATGCGGTAGATCGGCGAAGGTCGCGCGCAGCCTCTCGGCCAGGGCCGGCGGCGTGCGTCGCGAGGTGGTGGCCAGCAGGCTGCCGCCTTCGCTGCGGATCTGCGCGGCCAGCGCCGTGAACACCGCCACCATCGCCGCCTCGTCCCACGGTGCCAGCGGCGTCGGCCCGCCCACCAGCAGCGCGGTGCGCGGGCCGGGCAGGGCACCGAAGTCGGCAAACGCCGCGCGGCCCAGCGCCAGCCAGTCATCATCCACCGGGTTCAGGCTGCCGATCAGCGTGAGGACGTTGCTGCCACGCAGGGCATCGTGTTCGGGCACCACCAGCAGATCCCAATGGCGGGATGGCAACCTCGGGTCGAGGATCTGCACCGTGCGGCTGCCCCGTGCACGCAGCACGCGCAGCGCACCGGCGGCCTGGCGGCCACAGCCGATCGCCAGCGCAGGGGCCTGTGCGGCCAGCGCGGCGAAGTCGGGGCCGTAGCCGTTCACATCACCGGGCAGGCGCCGCGGCGCGAGCCAGCGCCAGGGCGCACGGGGCTGCAGGACCAGCGGGCGGTGGGTGCCCTGGCGTAGCGCCGAGGCCAGCGCGACCGCCTGGCGGACATTGCCGGCACGGCCGTCAGTCACCGTCCACGGCGCGCTCGATCGTTTCACCATTGGCATTAATTCGTTTCAGCCCTGCTGGGTGTTGCAACAGTCGCGACACTCTACACTCCTGATCGTCGTTTCGCCCTGCGCCTGTCGCGGGCACTCACTTCCCTTCGTTGCCCTGGAGATCCACCGATGTCCCACGCGCTCGACGCTGCTGCCCTGGACCAGTTGTTCCGCACGGCCCGTACCCAGAACGCCTTCCTCGACAAGCCGGTGGAAGACGCCCAGCTGCATGCGCTGTACGAACTGGTGAAGTGGGGCCCGACCGCCGCCAACGGCAGCCCGGCGCGTTTCGTGTTCGTAAAGTCGGCCGAAGCCAAGGCCAAGCTGGCCCCGGCGCTGTCCGAAGGCAACCACGACAAGACCCTGGCCGCACCGGTCACCGTCATCGTCGCCTTCGACCAGGATTTCCACGAAAAGCTGCCGTACCTGTTCCCGCACACCGATGCCAAGGCCTGGTTCGACGGCCCGCGTGAAGGCCGCCACGAAGGCGCGTTCCGCAATGGCAGCCTGCAGGGCGCCTACCTCATCCTGGCCGCGCGCGCGCTGGGCCTGGATGCCGGCCCGATGTCCGGCTTCGACAATGCCAAGGTCGACGAAGCCTTCTTCGCCGGCACCACCATCAAGTCGAATTTCCTGGTCAACCTGGGGTACGGTGACCCCTCGGGCCTGTTCCCCCGTCTGCCGCGCCTGTCGTTCGACGAAGCGGCGCGCATCGCGTAAGTCGCTGTATCGGTTTCGGGCCGTCACCTTGGCGGCCCCTGTTGCACCCACCCTACGATTCCGGAGAGTTCCTCAGATGAGCGCCACCCGTAAACTGCTGCTGCCGCTGGCCCTGACCCTGGCCATTGCCGCCTGCTCCAAGCCGGCCGACACCGCTGCCCCGGCTGCCGATGCCGCTGCCCCGGCCACCACCGAGCAGGCTGCCACCCCGGCCGCTGATGCCGCCGCTGCCGCCCCGGCTGCTGAAGCCATCCAGATCGCCTCGGGCACCTACAAGCTCGACCCGAGCCACACCGACGTGCTGGCCCAGTGGAGCCACTTCGGCTTCTCGCACCCGAGCGCGCACTTCGGCAACGTGGAAGGCACCCTGGTGTACGACGCCGCCGACGTGACCAAGTCCACCGTGGAAGTGAAGCTGCCGCTGAGCGGCCTGAACAGCTTCACCGCCAAGTTCGACGAACACCTGAAGAGCGCCGATTTCTTCGACGCCGCCAAGTTTGCCGATGCCACCTTCAAGAGCACCAAGGTTGAAGCGGCCGGCACCAACAAGCTGACCGTCACCGGCGACCTGACCATCAAGGGCATCACCAAGCCGGTGACCCTGGACGTCACCGTCAACGGCGGTGGCGAGCACCCGATGGCCAAGGTTCCGGCTGCCGGCTTCGATGCAACCACCACCCTGAAGCGCAGCGATTTCGGCGTCGGCGCCTACGCCCCGAACGTCAGCGATGAAGTGAACATCCGCATCACCACCGAAGCCACCGGCGAAAAGCCGGCCGCTTGATGTAACCCGCTCACTCGTCGTGAGAAGGCAGAAGGCCCGCTGAAAAGCGGGCCTTCTTTTTTGGGTGCGTGGAACGCTCTTGGTAGGTGCCAACCTTGGTTGGCACAGAATCACCCCGCAGGCCAACCAAGGTTGGCCACTACCGGGTAGGCCGGGCGGTGCTCTGGTAGGTGCCAACCTTGGTTGGCACAGAATCACCCCACAGGCCAACCAAGGTTGGCCACTACCGGGGCACGCGCGCTCAACGCTGCGCGATCAACCACGCGGCGCATGCTTCGCTCGGGCTCTGCTTGGCTTTCACCGCCAGGCCGCTCACGCGCACGAAGGTCTGTGCGGCCTGCGCCACTACGTTGCGGGCGATCAGCGCGGCCTGCTTGGTCGCGGCCTGCTGCTTGCGCAGCTGCACGATATGCACGGAAGGGCGCCCCACCGGCGCGTACTTCTGGTCGCGGCGCAGTACATCGGCCACCTGCGCTACTTCAAATTCGGCCTGCAGGAAGCGGTGTTCGGCCTCCAGCAGCTCGCGCAGCGGTGCGCGTGCGGCGGCCGGGTCGGCGAAGGCGGCCAGGGCGGTATCGCAGGCTGCGTCATCGGCGAAACGGGTGCGCAGTTTGTCGATGCCGGCCAGGGTCAGTTTGCCCATGGAGGGCCTCACAGGTGCGGGGAAGGAGCGCGATTGTGGCAGAGAACGTGGCAATGCGTTTCTGTAGAGTCGAGCCGTGCTCGACTCCGTGGAACAGCAGTCGAGCATGGCTCGACTCTACAGAACGGCGGCCATCAATCGCCGTCGGCTTCGTCCGGGTGCGCCTTCCAGTAGCCCGTCGAGCGGATCCAGTCGCGCGGCACGCCCAGGTGGCCTTCGATGAACTTGCGCATCATGCGCGCGCGGCGCGATTCGGTGGCGATCCAGTAGAACGTGTCACCCTCGGGCGCTTCGAAGTCGGTGAACATGTCTTCCAGCAGCGTGCTGCTGGCAGCCGGGAAGCCGTTACGCTCCAGCCAGTGGATGCGCACGTTCTCGTACTGCGGCAGGTCCTGGCGCTCGGCCTCGTCGCTTACTTCGATGTACGCCTGCACTTCGGCGCCATCGGGCAGCACGTCCAGCCAGCGGGCGATGGCCGGCAGCGCGGTTTCATCGCCAATCAGCACGTAGGCGTCGTAATCGTCGGCCACCACGAACGAGCCGCGCGGGCCGCCGATGGACAGGGTGTCGCCCGGCTGCGCGCGTTCGGCCCACGGCCCGGCAATGCCCTGGTCGTGCAGTACGAAATCGATGGCCAGCTCGCCGGCCGCGTGGTCCCACCAGCGCGGGGTGTAATCGCGCGCCACCGAATGCTCCTTGCCCTCGGGGTAGCGCGGGCCTTCGGCGGTCATCACCGGCAGCACCATTTCGCCGCTGCTGTTGGGGAAGAACAGCTTGATGTGGTCATCCGGGCCGGGCGAATCGAAACCGGCCAGATCGGCGCCGCCCAGCACCACCCGGCGCATGTGCGGGGTGATGGTCTCGGTGCGCAGCACGGTCAGGTGGCGGAAGCGCACATCCAGGCGCAGGCGCGAATTTTCATGTTGGGTCATTGCAGTACCTGTGCAGGCAAGCGCGCGGCATCGCGCGCGTGGAAGGGGGAAACGACCGGACCGATCTCACTCCGGGTCCGGCTCGGTGGGGGTAACGCGGTAGGGCGCATCGGCCAGCGCACCGTTCAGCAGGGCCGAGGCGCGCGACAGCTGCTCGGCCACCGCTTCGGCCTCGCCCTCGCTCCAGCGGCCGTGGTGGCGCACCAGCGCCTGCTTGAACTCGCGCAGGGCGGTGGCCAGCGGCGGCGGCAGCGAGGCCTTGGTGATCTCGCGGGCGCGGTCGAAGGCGCGGCGCTGGGCCAGCCGCACCTGGGTGCGCTGTACCTTCAGCTCGAACTCGCCGGCCGCGGTGATGCGGAACACCCGGCGGCCGTCTTCTTCTTCCGAAGCCACCCAGCCGGCCTGCTCGAAGCTGGCCAGCAGCGGGTACATCGTGCCGGCGCTGGGCGTGTAGGCCTGCATGAACAAGCCACTGATGTGCTGGATCAGCTCATAGCCGTGGCGTGGCTGTTCGCCGATCAGCGCCAGCACCAGCAGGCGCAGGTCGCCCCGGCTCAGCACGCGCGGCTGGCCATTGCGGCGGGGGATGGTGGGCGCGTCTTCCTTGCTCGCCCTGGCAGTAGAGGTTCGGCTCATATCGATATATCGGTAACGAGTGGGTAAACGATATATCGATAAGCCGCACCGGACAAGTACGGTTTCGGCCATACCGATGTGCGAAACGGGCCACAAGGCCAAGCAGGGCAAGGGTTCAAGGCAGGTCGTGCGCGCGCTGCAGGCCACCATTGCGTGGCCCGGCATCCGTGCCAGGCCACGCAACAGCAACCGCAGGGGTGCCCCGTTGGCCGGGGCGGGCAGACGGCGCGCCGATGCGCGGGAAGGGGCCTGCTCGCGGCCACGGTGCGGGGCGGGCGCGGCACGGTCCAGAGCCATATGCGACGGGTTGTCAGACGTTCATCCGGCCACCGTCAGGCAAGGCCTGCAGGCCTGCGGGCTGCCGCACGGCGGTCATGCGCGGTGGTAACACTGCGTCCTGCATGTGGACGCAGCAGCCCGGAAGCGACAACCCCAGCGGGGCCATACGGCGGAAAAAACAGAGGGTTAAGCCCACTTGTCCCCGCGCCCGCTGGCTCGGGACAGCCTGTGCGGACATGGGCTGTGTGCATCCATACGGCAGCGTAGCCAAACGACGCAAGCCCTTGGTGCGCTACACTTTGCGGTCTAGATATCTATACAACAGTCGCGCGCGTGCGTGCGGTAATTGGGAGCGCTAATGAACTGGTTGAACGAAGTGCTGAACAACGACACCAATCCTGTGGAAACCCAGGAGTGGATCGAGTCGTTGAAGGCCGTCATTGATGTCGAGGGCCCTGAGCGCGCGCATCAGCTGCTGGAAGGCATGGTGGAACTGACCCGTCGTTCGGGTGCGTACCTGCCGTTCTCTCCCACTACCGAATACGTCAACACCATCGAGCCGCAGTTCGAGGCCAAGAGCCCGGGCAACGCGGAACTGGAATGGCGCATCCGCTCGATCATCCGTTGGAACGCGATGGCCACCGTCGTGCGTGCCAACCGCAAGCCGGGCGACCTGGGCGGCCACATCGCCTCCTTCGCCTCCGGCGCCACCCTGTACGACGTGGGCTTCAACCACTTCTGGCGCGCCCCCAGCGACAGCCACCCGGGCGACCTGCTGTTCATCCAGGGCCACAGCGCCCCGGGCATCTACTCGCGCGCCTTCCTGGAAGGCCGCATCAATGAAGAACAGCTGGACAAGTTCCGCATGGAAGTGGACGGCGGTGGCCTGTCGTCCTACCCGCACCCGTGGCTGATGCCGGACTTCTGGCAGACCCCCACCGTGTCGATGGGCCTGGGCCCGCTGGCCGCCATCTACCAGGCGCAGTTCATGCGCTACCTGGAAAACCGTGGCCTGATCGAAAAGAGCGACCGCAAGGTGTGGTGCTTCATCGGCGACGGCGAGAGCGACGAGCCGGAAACCCTGGGTGCCATCGCGCTGGCCGGCCGTGAAGGCCTGGACAACCTGATCTTCGTGGTGAACTGCAACCTGCAGCGCCTGGACGGCCCGGTGCGCGGCAACGGCAAGATCATCCAGGAACTGGAAGGCGTGTTCCGTGGCGGCGGCTGGAATGTCATCAAGCTGCTGTGGGGCGGTTACTGGGATGCCCTGCTGGCCAAGGACACCAATGGCGTCCTGAAGAAGCTGATGATGGAAACCGTCGACGGCGAATACCAGAACTGCAAGGCCTTCGGCGGCGCGTATACCCGCGAGCATTTCTTCGGCAAGTACCCGGAAACCGCCGCCATGGTGGCCGGTCTTTCCGACGACGACATCTGGCGCCTGAACCGTGGTGGCCACGACCCGCACAAGGTGTACGCCGCCTACCACCAGGCTGTGAACACCAAGGGCATGCCGACCGTCATCCTGGCCAAGACCGTGAAGGGTTACGGCATGGGCAGCGCCGGTGAGGCACTGAACCCGACCCACCAGACCAAGAAGCTGGACGACGAAGCGGTGCGCCACTTCCGCGACCGTTTCAACATTCCGGTGACCGACGCGCAGCTGGCCGATGGCCAGGTGCCGTTCTACCACCCGGGCCCGGATTCGCCGGAAGTTCAGTACCTGCAGGAGCGCCGCAGCGCCCTGGGTGGCTACCTGCCGCAGCGCCGCCGCAAGGCCGACAAGAGCTTCAATGCACCGAAGCTGGAAACCTACGAGCGCCTGCTGAAGAGCAGCGGCGAGCGCAGCTATTCCACCACCATGGCCTTCGTGCAGAGCCTGAACATCACCCTGCGCGACAAGGAACTGGGCCCGCACATCGTGCCGATCGTGGCCGACGAAGCCCGTACCTTCGGCATGGAAGGCCTGTTCCGCCAGATCGGCATCTACGCGCCGTTCGGCCAGAAGTACAAGCCGGTGGACGCCGACCAGCTGATGTTCTACCGCGAAGACCAGAGCGGCCAGGTGCTGCAGCAGGGCATCAGCGAGCCGGGCGCCATCAGCTCGTGGATGGCCGCTGGTACCAGCTATTCGGTGAGCAACGTGCCGATGCTGCCGTTCTACATCTACTACAGCATGTTCGGCTTCCAGCGCGTGGGCGACATTGCCTGGCAGGCCGCCGACATGCGTACCCGCGGCTTCCTGCTGGGTGGCACCGCCGGCCGCACCACGCTGAATGGTGAAGGCCTGCAGCACGAAGATGGCTTCAGCCACCTGGTGGCTGGCGGCATTCCGAACGTGCGCAGCTACGACCCGACCTTCGGCTTCGAAGTGACGGTGATCCTGCAGCACGGCACCAAGGCCATGATGGAAGACCAGGTAGACGAGTACTACTACCTGACCCTGATGAACGAGAACTACACCCACCCGGAAATGCCGGAAGGTGCAGCCGAAGGCATCGTGAAGGGCATGTACCTGCTGACCGACGCCGGCAAGCCGAAGAAGGGCGACCTGCGCGTGCAGCTGCTGGGTTCGGGCACCATCCTGCGTGAAGTGATTGCCGCCGCCGAGCTGCTGGACAAGGACTTCGGCGTGACCGCCGACATCTGGTCCTGCCCGAGCTTCAACGAGCTGCGCCGCGATGGCTTTGACGCCGAACGTGCCAACCGCTTCCACCCGGAAGGCGAACAGCGCAAGGCCTACGTGACCGAGCTGCTGGAAGGCCGCCAGGGCCCGGCGATTGCCGCCACCGACTACGTGCGTGCGTATGCGGACCAGATCCGCGCGTTCGTGCCGATGTCTTACACGGTGCTGGGTACGGATGGGTTTGGCCGTTCGGATACCCGTGCGAACCTGCGTCGCTTCTTCGAGGTTGACCGGTACTACATCGCGCATGCCGCGATTGCGGCGCTGGCCAAGGATGGGAAGATGACCGGGAAGGATGTGGCCCGGGCGATCAAGCAGTACAAGATTGATCCGGAGAAGGCTAACCCTGTTGGGGTTTGATTGAAAAGAAGTTTTGCTAAAAGAAGGGGCGGCCAATTGGCCGCCCCTTCTTGGTAGATGCGCAACTAACGGGCAGAGAATCGACAGAAGCAGTAAATTCGCCTTGAAGAAGTATTAGGCATTGCTGGTAAATTCTTAATTAATCTACTCATCGCCAACCTGCTCTCCGCCTTCATCATCGTAGGTGCCGTGTACCGCTTCGTCCAAGATCTGCATAACCTGCATCCCGTCCCTGAAACAAGCTAGTGTTTCTGCAATTCCAAGATCCGGGTCTCCACCGTGAGCGAAGCTATTTCTCGCCTCTACCAAGCGCTTTAGCGCTTCTACAAGTCGAGGCTTATCGGCTAGGGCGAGCTGCTCTATAAAGCGAGCCTTCCATCTATCATCAAACTCTGAAAGCATTCCGACAATTACGTCATACCTTGGGTTGCTTGATGAATTTCTAACTTTGCGTTTAATGAAGTTCTTGAGCTGTACGTGACTGCCATCGTCTACTTTGTCTGCAATAATCGTTTTAAAGGAACTTTCGATGCTGCCGGAGGCCCTTATAACGGAATATTTCTTCAAATACGGCGCGGGTTTTGCCTCGTCCCCTAGGCTATCCAATAGGCGGTCGATGTTCTCGAGCTCCACCAGACATTTGTCCAGCGTATCCTTGGCGTTGACATTATTCACGCTGAATTCCCTCAGTAGAGAGCATCAAGCATTTCGTTGATTCGCTGTCTGATATTGGGAATCCGCATCGTCTCTTGGTACAGCAATTTCTGATAAGCAGGATCTTGTAGTTTCGCGATCCTCTTGCTCTGAAGGTCCTTGGCCTTTGTATGCCGACCCTGTCTAATTGCGAGGCGTGTCGATATCATGATCGAATCGAACACTGTTGGACTGAATGTCGCAACAGTTTTCGACGCGCCGGACAGAGAGATATTGTGAAACGCGGTTTTTCCCAAGTTCTTGTGAATGAATTTTACGGTCTCCGTAAATTCGCGTCGAAGCTGAGAGCACTGCATCTCACCAAACTCCCTATCCATGAACTGGTTGAGGTGTTTCTTTAAAGATATCCGGGGTGGGGCCTTGTCTGACGAAAGTATTTCATCAGACGACAGCGCAAAGAATCGAAGTATGAACTCGATGTCTCTCATCCGGTCATCGCGATTAATGGAGCCCCAAAGCTCTCGCCATTCAGAAATCCCGTTTAGCTCAATTAGCAAGGAGTTGAACTTTCCTTGGTAAACACAGTTTCTTATCTCTTGAGGAAGTAGCGTCCGTCCGCTTGAGTTGATTCTTTCGAAAACTTGAAACAGACTGGTGTCCCCCTCCCTTGCCTGTTGCTGCATGAAGATAATCGCGTGGATTGTGGTGTTTCTAACCTTTCGCTGTTCGTCTGTACTCAGTTCAACGAATGCTTTCCCACGCCATCTCTCATGAATTCGATCAGTTCGAGAAAGTTTAAAAACTGAGCTGTCCTTCGAAAAAATACCTTTTGTAAAGTCGCGGACTGTCATTAGGCGTTGATAGCCGTCGATGATCAGTAATTTCTCATCTTTTGTCTTTGCAAGAAATATGCTGGGAACAGGCAGGCCAAGAAGGATCGAATCGACAAACCTAGATGCTTCAGCCTTATCCCAGACGTAATGACGTTGTAGCTCAGGCTTGACAAGCTCGTCCTCGTCATATCGTGCGATCAACTCCCGAAAGCTGAGGTCGGCGCCCCAAGACGAGATGCTAAATAGGTCATCATCGCTGTAGCTATCCTCGGTCTCGTCCTCGGGAACCTCGACTTCGACACCGAATTCGGAGTCGTATCCTTGCGAACTGCTATCCTGCGGAACCAAGCCGGCAAGCGTGCCGTCAATCCATAGAAGTTCAGTTATTGTCGCGTCGCTTCTTAAAGCAATTGCCTCAGTGGATGGGTTGGAATCCTGAGTCGCCAAGTGAGCGAAGATCGTTCCATTTGGGGAAGTTCCAATGATCAGAACTCGCCCGTCCTGTCCTTGCCCCTGCCTTTCTGATTTTGGCACCGGTTGCATGTAAGCTCTCGGTGCAAGAGGGGAGTCAAGGAGAAGTCCCGAAAGTCGAACCTCGGGATAGCTGGGATAGAAGATGAGTTTGGCGTGCGGTGCGGACTCATCCTCGGTTGGACTAACCCATCTGAAGTCAATGTTCGCTTTGGGGGTGGAAGACTCCGCATCAATCGCCCATTCCGCCTCGAGGAAGCTCAGCGATGCAGGCCTGTCAGCAATATAAATCTGCTGTTTGCTATTGTCGTTCTCTTGCAAGAGTTTAAAGAAGAATCTAGTCGCGCCCAGTCCAGCGAGGCGATTTACCACTTCTTTCAACGTATTGAATTGTTCCATCTGGCTACCTTGCCATGTATTGATGAGTAGGCTGATCTGTTGGGTAAGTCTGGATGCCGCCAGATCCAAAGTAATGCCTATCAACATCGCAGTCTATAGATGCGTGGCGCCAAGATATTGACGCGGAAGGCAGGTGTTCCCGCTCTACGGAGCGCTGCGATGGCCTGATCCGCTGAGATACGCTCTCAGACCCCTAACGACAGCCCGAGGCCCTAGTAGGAATTGAAGATCACGTTGGATGGAATCGGAGCCATTTACTTGTGGTTTGGTCTACCCCAAGCCTGTTGCCGCCTTGGTCGTGGAGGCTGCTTAAACTCTAAGTAAGCACCGGCTCTATACCGCAGGAAGCGGGAGGGGCGGTTCTCGCCACGGCCATCCGCGCTGTAGCAAGCAGCTGGGGAACAACAAACTTGTGCTTCGCTGGGACAGGGTTGGGGATGTCCCCATCTCTCCCTAGGTTGGTGGCTGGAAGTCTTGCCGCTGGAAGAGCTTTTGAAGGTTAGATGGTGCCAGGTTTCAAACGGAAAGAAGCAGTGTCGGCCGCTTGTGAGCCAGTTCTTCGTCAAAGAAATCGCGGAAGGAAATCACGTTCTTGTCGTGGTAATAGAGGGACTCATTGGTCTTCATCTTCAACGACTCCGGAACCACCAGCGTGATCTCTGCCTTCTGTAGATCTGCAAGTGCTTCCTTCGAAACCCGGTCATCCACTGTAGCCAGGAAGATTGCGCAGTTGAAGCGTTCGTGGGTGATCTGCTTCCATCGCTCGCGTAGAGTCGTCTTGGCCGAAAGAATGGCTGCGTCTTCGTATCGCCGTTGCGTGTCCAAGGCCACCGTTGCTTGGTCAGGAAGGACGAAGTCCGGGCGTCGCTGGCCGAGAATTGCCTGCGCCTCGAACCTGACTCCGCCGGCCTTCAACATGGCGGCCAAGTGGGCCTCAAACGACTTTCCAGCGCGGCTCTTCCGCTGTTGGCTCGCAGATAGAAATATTGAATTCAAGGCCGCGAACCCACGTACAGCCGCAGTCGCAGACCGGTCATGCTGGGCTAGAACTCTGGCGACTTCTACTGCCCTCATACGAAGCTCATGTCGGCGGTAGATTGAGAACTCGATGTCCCTACTCACGCGCATGAGCGCGTCACCAGGCTTCTTGATATCCCATGGATTGAACGTCTTGCACCTTAGGGGTCTAAGGAAGTCCAACCGTGCCTCATCGGCAAGCGCAAGCGGATCAGGGAGTTTCGAGTACTTTGCAACGAGCGTCTCGATCGTGCCAGCTCTGATCGCGGCATCGATCTCGCTGATCAGCTCCGCAGCCTCATCGGACTCGATGGCTGAGGCGCGCTTGAACTTCGATGGATCGAGAAGCTCGAAGTGGAAGTTCGCTTGGATGTCGAGGCGACTTTCAAGCATTTCCGCTTCCGCAGAAGCTGAGTCGATCACCATGAACCAGTGATGCGCATCCCCTTCGGGCTCTTCAAGCGTCCCGCCAAGCAGCCATGATGCGGGGTTGAGGCCAGAAAAAAGCTCTGCGGGAATCCTAGTGAAATGGCATTCAGAGCCCTTATTGCTGTAGTACTTGATTCCTGAGTCGCTCCTGACCTCCCCGGTCTGGGGCCAGAATGATGGGCAGTCAGCTTCCAAGATATGCGGGATGTCTTCCCGGGCATGAAGCTTGGGAAAGAAGTCTGACTCGCGTACGGCGCGGGGCACATAGAAGCCATACTGATGGCCGCCACCCTCATTTGCCCACGATGCATCATTGCGCGAGAGCTTTTTCAGAAAGAGCTTGCCGCTGCGACTGACAAAAGACTCCATCAGCGACCACTGGTCTGAACTCTGCTCCAGAAAATCCATCTCCACGTTAGTTCTTCCTCAATGCGCTGTTTGACGTAGGGTCTCGGCCAAGTGATCCAGAAATGAAGCCTGCTCAATGGCTGTCTTGCCGCGTAGTGAGCATTCCCATACGGTCAGTACCCGCCAGCCCATGGCTTCAAGCTCGGCGGTAACGCGCAGATCCCGGGCTCTGTTCTTGCCAATCTTATCTGCCCAGAACTCCGGGCGCGTCTTCGGCAGTCGGTACAGCGGGCAATTATGGCCATGCCAGAAGCACCCATGCACGAACACTACAGTCCGATACTTCGGTAGCACGATATCCGGCCTGCCGGGCAGCTTTGCACCACCCAGCCGATACCTCAGCCCCCGGGCATGAAGGCCCTTGCGAACAAGGACCTCCAGCTTGGTATTCGAACCGCGGATCCGCGACATCTGCGCGGATCGCTGTTCCGGCGTGAGGCTGTCTGCCAAGGTCAGGCCTTGGCCTTCTTCTTCGCCGGCTTGGTCGGCTCAGAAGCGGCTTCCTGGACCAGATGGGGCACCATGATGCGTGCCACCTCTCCGATCACCGGGACGACCACGGAGTTGCCGAACTGCTTGTAGGCGCGGGTGTCCGAAACCGGGATCCGGAAATTGTCATCGAACCCCATCAGGCGCGCACATTCGCGGGGCGTCAGTCTGCGGGGATTCTTCTTCGCACCCTGAGAGATGAGAATTTCCGAGCCGTCCTTGTAATAGCGCGCAGACAGCGTACGGCAGGTACTTTCGGGGGTCACCAGGCCGAAGCCGAAGCCATTACCCTTGTCGCGGTGCTTGGCGGCATAGTTCTGCAGGTACTCCCACAGCTTGTCCGAGAGCGTGTACTTGTCCAGTACCTTGCCCTTTGTGCCACCAATATAGGGCTGGTCCTCGCCCTCGCTGCCATCCTGCTTGTGCAGGACCGAGCGCATACGGGGCGAGATGCCGAAGTCAGGAAGCTGCAGATCGTCCCAGGTAAAGGCGGTCTCTTCGCGGAAGCCCACGATGATGATGCGCTCGCGGTGCTGGGGCCCGAAGTGCTTGCCGTTGATGACCTTGGCATGCACGTGGTAGCCCAGCTCGTTCTTCAGAACGTCCATGATGGTCGAGAAGGTTCGACCCTTGTCGTGGCTCATCAGGTTCTTCACGTTCTCCAGCAGGAAAGCGCGAGGACGTTTGGCATCGATGATGCGTGCCACGTCAAAGAACAGCGTGCCTTGGGTTTTGTCCGAGAAGCCGTGCGGACGGCCGAGGGAGTTCTTCTTGGACACACCCGCGATCGAGAACGGCTGGCACGGAAAGCCTGCCAGCAGCACGTCGTGATCCGGCACGTCGCTCTCATGGACCTTGGTGATGTCCGACGCGAAGACGTGATCGGGACCGTCGTGGAAGTTGGCCTTGTAGGTCTTGACCGCGTAAGGGTCCCACTCGCTCGTGAATACGCACCGGCCTCCCTGCTTCTCGAAGGCCGTACGGATGCCGCCGATGCCAGCGAACAGGTCTATAAACCGGAACTTGCCCTCGCCCGAAGGCGGCTCGCCAAAGGGCAGCAGGCGCTGGCGAATGGCGTCTGCAATGTAAGGCTTGGGCTCGGTCTCACGCAGCTGCCAGCGACGGACCGTCTTCGGATCAACTCCCAGTGCCTGGGCGACCTCCTTGGGGCTGAAGCGCTGGAGGGAGAGGTCGATCAGTTCGTACGCGTTCATGGGTGCTCCGGGAATTCGGGGGACAGTATGTCCAATTTCTTCCCGTGGGAGAAGTGGGGCAATCGGAATTCACCTCGGGGCGGCGTAGGACTGGGCCGGTGCGACCCTTCGGGCTCTTTGCGACGCGAGTGACGGGATCGTTTCAGACTCCCATCGCAGATCCTGCGACCAGAAAATTTTCAAGACCCCCATGGCAAGCGCAGCAGTGCGGCGGTCTGCTCTGCAATGTGAACCCGTTCGCCATGAGTGGCGACCTTTGCATCCGGTTAACGAACAGTCCGATGCCCACGTAACAGCTCGCGACTGGTCGCCTCCATACGCTGCCAATCCATCAGCAAGACCCGCGCGTAGCGCATCTCCATACCTGTCCAGTGCTCCGCATCCAACGCGGAATGCCAACACATCGCCACCCGATCCCCACTCCCTCGCACCAGCCTCCCACCCTCCAACATCACCCCATCAACCGTGTACTCCCACGGGTCACAGCTGATGAACGTCGTCACCCGCCCATCCCCATCCCGCACCACATACCAATCCGGCGCCGTCTCCAGCACATCCCGCCCCACACGCTCCCGATCCACCGCATACGGCGTCAGCCCCCAACGCGTCGGCAGCGCAACACGCCCGGTCAGATCCGGCGCCAGATAATCAGCAGCGCGCCCACTCCCCAAATACCGCAGCTCAATCGACACCTCCCGGTACCCATCCTCCTCCGACCGCAACGGGTAATTCCCCGGCGGCGCAGCCCGCAGCGCCGGCCACATCACCGTCAGCACCACCCCGCCACCCGCAAACGGCCCGATCTGGTTGAAGTACAGATTGGCCGGAAACTGGAAACGATGGGGCCCCACGCTCGCCTCCACCGGCTGCGTCGTATAGGTGCGGCCTTCCACCGTGCGCAGGCGGTGCACGTCCTTGAACAGGTCAGCGACGTAGTCATCCTCGCGGTCTGATGGCGCGCGCACGCAGGCGGTGGCCGTCCCCACGGCCACCAACGCTGCGCAGACCCACCGGTACGCCATTACGCTCCTCATCGCGTGCACCAACCTACCGCTGCCCCTGCACCCGTTCGGTCGCCATCAACGTCAGCGACAACACCGCCTGCAGCAGCCCCTCCATCTGCCGCTCGCCCAGGTGTTCCTGCGGCCCGCCGTTCTGCCGCGTGCACTCGCAGGCCAGGGCGATTTCCGCAACCGATCGCAAGCCGATGAGTGCGCAATCGGCGTCGGCCATCTGCAGGCGGCGGCCGGGGCCGAGGTTGCGCTCGGGCCAGGGCTGCCCATCGGACGCGGCACCCGCGCCGATCCGCTGCAGGGTGGCGACAAACCCGTTGGGATCGGGCGCGTGCTCGTCCTCGTGATCGCCATTGGCCGGATCGTGCGGGATGTTCAAACCGGGGATTTTCGTTGCGCTCATGGCAGTGCTCCGTGCAGGAAAACAGCAGAGCCACCCATAGAGGTGGCGGACGGTGCGTGGCTCGAAAACCGGGCGATAGTCAATCCGGCGGACCCGAAGGTCCCCACGCACCGCCCGCCATGGAACGCGAACGGATTGCCAGCCGGCGCCACACAGAGGTGACGCCGGCTGACAAGCGCAAACACATTGACTTTCGCTCGGGTTTTCGACGCCCGCGCCACCTCGTGTCAGGTGGCCTGCAAAGGTGTACTCGCACGAAAGCGAGATGCCAAGAAACCGCAGCCCTGCAAGGCTGCAAGTGTTGACGCTTACGGCATTGTTGCACGCGCGGCGCAGCGCGAATGCTTTGCGGTGCAATGGTTTCGGGCGGTGTTAAGCAACGGCCCGAACACGCCTGCAAATGCGCGCTTTACGAGGAATTGCAGATCCAAAAGCGACAGCACTTTGAGCGCGCATCCGAAGAAAACAGGCCGAAAGCGTCATGTGCTTGACGGTGCGGCAGCCACCGCAGGCCCAGCGGGGCCTCCCCTGGGCTTCCTGCCAAGGGCAATGGAAGCCTCGACAGAGCGCCGCCAACCTCGGCACATATGCTTCAATCGACTTTCTCATCAGCCAGGGAATGCAGCACGTGACCAAAGCTTATGTACTCAGAATCGCGGCGGCCAGCGACCGTGATCTGCCGGAATGTGTAGGGAATGGATTCGCACTGATTGGGTGGCCTGATGCAACCGGGCTGGCCAGAACAAATGACTGGGAAGCATTTCGGGACATCGTTCATGAGAGCTACTTTCCGTCCGAACCGAATCGTCGGAAAGCGGGTGCTGCTGCGGGCCACCTTTTCAGGTTCATTCACCAGATGGCGATCGATGATCTGCTCGTCGTACCCGCCCCCAACAAGCAGTTCTACGTTGCACGGGTAGCAGGCCAGGCTCTGGAAGTAGGGCAGGGCGATGTTGGTTACAGACGCGACGTTGAGTGGCTCAATGCCGGCCGGCCCATCGAACGTCAGCTCGCGAAGGCAGCGCTGCAGTCGCGGATGAAGGTGTATGGCACAACGGCCGATGCCAGCGATCTTGTAGAAGAGATCCACGATGCGCTCAGCCTGGCAGGAAGCCTTGAGCCAGGGCAGGTGCCTGCCTTCGAGCTGGATGTCCGAAAGGAGATCCTGGCCGGAATACTCAAGCAGCTTCGCAGCGGAAGGATCGACCCCTACAAGTTCGAGAAGTTCGTACAGATCGTCATTGCCAGCATGGGCGCCAGTGCATCCATTACCGCGCGATCATTGGATGAAGGTGATGACATCGTGGCAACGCTTCATCCGCTGGCAGGCATGTTCGAGATGAAGCTTGTTGTTCAAGTGAAGCACTACACCTCGACAGAACGCGAACTGCAGCCCGATGTGGTGGATGAACTGCTTAGGGGCATGGATAAGCACTCTGCCAAACTGGGGGCCGTAGTGACTGCTGGAACCATATCCACCGCCACACAAAAAGAAGCGAGTAAACAGGCGAACTATGAAAACACCATTGTCCTGATTGATGGCGATCAGTTGAGTGAGCTGTACCTGGATTGGTGCCTGGTAAAGGGCGGGGCGGTGGCAAGAAATCTGATCTAGCCACTTCGATTGGCGCGAAGATTCACTAACCGGGCGTTGCACGTTGTGCGGGTGGGTAGGACCGAAACAGATTGGGTGGCCGCCCCAGCGCGGCCCCCACGTAATCCACCTGTGTGCTGCCATCGGCTGTGTCGTTGCCGCTCCAACGCACGCGCGCGCCTTCGGCACTATGGGCTGTGGCGTGAGGGGCTCTCAAGATGGCTCTGCATTCGACCTTCGGCTCACGACATAGAACGTCAGTCCACTCGCGACCCCGCCCCATAAAGGTGTTACGAAAAGGATGCTCATCAGAAATATCGATAGCAGCAACTGCCCTACCAGGGAAGCGTTGAGGGCAGAGAATCTTTCATGCTCAGCGAGCGCGACAACTACTTGCGCCAGGATTCCTGCCAATGTGCCCACAATCAAGCCCTTGCTCGCACAGCTCAACACAGTCTTTCCATGATGAGGCTTCAACAGCAACCCGAAGCAGATAAGCCCTGCGGAGTACAGCCATGAGAATCCGCCCGCAGAATCGAATTGATAGATGTCCCAGATAAATCCTGGAATAGCCACGGACATGAAAATTGAAACAGCCGCGCAGGACAGGGCATAACAAAGTGCGTCTTTCATGATGTCACCTCTTAGGAGGGTAGATCCTAACTTCCACCCCGGGCAGCCTTGGAAGATGTTTGCCTAAGCGAGCCGGGATGAATTCTATTCCGGGAATGTTGAATGGGCCAACTCCATTGATTGCAGAAGGTGTCTGGATGGCACAGAATCTACCGATGGCCCTCCCAACTGCTCCGCGTACGCCGCGTCGCGCGTTTCAGATCGGCATAGCAGCCCAGCAGGTAGTTGGTGGCAAACAGGCTCAGCAGGGCTGGGACGGAACTCCAAACCCGTGAGGAAATTCACAGGATTCTGATTGCCCGCCACCGCGGACCAGCGTAGAACTTACGGCAACGGAAGCATCACACCCACAGCGAGGGAGCGCCATGACGGCCAATGAAGACAACGATGGGCTGTTTGACCTGCAGCTGATCATCGATGCCACGATCTTTTCGCAGAGCGGTCAAGCGGTCAAACGGCCTTTGGTTCTATGATGTCGCCGCAGATGAGAGATGGCAAAGAGCATCCATGTACAGCGTCAGGTAGTTTGCGTTGGCATGATTTAGCCAGGATGCGCGTCGAGTTTTTCCACGGCAGGCGCTTGAGGGCAGGTCCGTCGCAGTAAGCGTAGATCAGAGTTGTGATCAAGAACCCATATAGCGAGCTGGTAGCTTGATCGAGGTGGAAGGAGGGGTAAGCTCTTCTTCCAAAACCCTTGGCTGGATTGATCGGAAAAGAGCATGGAATCGACTTCAGAAAAGGTACCCCGCCGCGGGGAATTCTTCATCCTCGAAGCAGGTACAGTCAGCGGTCCACGCTGTGGCGTCGCCTTCACTAACCTTGACCGTCTCCTTTCACCGCCCCGACTGATTTTGCTGCCTGAAGAGGGAGGGATTCCGCCATTGCGAGAGGTCCCTCGCTTGACGTTTGACCCGAGCGACGGCCCGCCTCCGAAGGATCTGGAGCCGGGATTCAGCGGATACTGGCTGGTTTCGAAGCGGCTCCATGACGTCATGACGTCTATCGATTCCAGTGCCTTCGCCTTTACAGAGGTTGATTACCTGATAGAAGACGGGATCAAGGGCGAGGCGCGCTATCTCTGCACTGTTGTTTCGGTAGTGGACGCGCTTGATGAAGACGCATCTACTCTGCTGATAGATACGTCTGAAGAATTCATCAATGGAAAGTTCTACGACCTGAGTGGGGGTGCCAGCGTCACGTTTGCTCGTGGCAAGCTGGGGGCAGCCCATGTGTTCAGGACTCCCTACACCGGAACTGTGTTCTGCGATCTGGCCTTCCGGGAAGCAGTTGCTGCGGCTGGCATGGCCGTTGACAGCGATGCTGATGGCCTGTGGTTCATTGATGCCTCGGATATCTAGCTGGCGAGAAGCCGAACAGCAGGAAGGAACCCTGACAGATGCCTCGCAATGGACCGATTTTTCAGGATCACCATGCCATTGAACAGCGCACTTTGGAGCGTAGTCCTCTGCTCAAGGCGCTGGCCGATTCAGGGCACTTTGATATTCATGCACCCGAAAACCGAATCTTGCTGCCGGCCGATCCCGCCTTCGCCCAGACACTAGGTGTCACGCCGCACAGCGGCGGCCCGATTGCGGACTATCAGATTGGCCTGCAGCAACGCTTGAGGCGTTTGGAGCAGACCCCTGACGGGGCAAACGCCCTCAACGGGGATCCGTTGGCGTTGCAGCGGATCACCGGCCGGGTTGAGGCGCTGCGGGACAACGTTCGAGTTGGTCTGATCAATGGTGACCTGTACACAAATGCCCCTCACGGTCTCAAGTCCAATGACATTCGGCCACAGGTTCAGAGCTTCTTCTTCAATGAGGCGGCATACGGCCAGATTCATGCACCGCAACTTCAGCAGCTGAAGGGCTTTACACCGCTCGACAATGGTTGGGCTGCTGTCACGCACCAAGAGCAGCGTGTCGTCACCACCGTTCAGCACGCTCAGACTATTTCCAACCCGCTAACGCGTGGAGGAGACGGTGAGCTGCAGAGGCAGGGCCTCTCTCAGGCGATCTCGAACGCCTATCAGAGCGGACGTCTGACCATGACGCCGCGCGGTATCGCGATTGTGGAAAATTCTCTGGGGGTCGAAGCAGCAAAGCCACTGCGTGTCCCGCGAGCCCAAGGCTTCGCAACCATGGACCTCCTCATAGGCGAAGCCTCCGCCAGCCAACTGGTCCGTTCCGGTGGCCTGCTCGCCTCCGGCGCAGATGCCATCCTCACCACGCGCCGCATCTCCGAGCACCTGCAGCAGGGCAACGGCACGGCCGCACAATCCGAATTCAACCACGCACTGGCACGCAGTGGCGGTGGCTGGCTTGGCGGCATGGCCACCGCGTCGGTCATCGGTACGTCCAGCTTCGTGCCAGCGGCAGTGGTCGCCGCCGATGCGTTGTTCATGAGCAAGGCCTTCGACAAGGGGGCCGACCTGCTCGACAACCGCGCGGTGTATCACCAGGAAGCTGCCGGCGCGCAGTGGAAATTCAATGGGCTCAACTGGCAGCGCCAGGCAAAGATGCAGGATTCGTCTGCTGGCGTGGGGGAGACTACCGAACACAGTGTCGGCGCCAACTATGAAACGGCACGCGAGCTGGGCGCCAAGGCGAGCGTCAAAGCGGTGGAGCTTGCACTGAAGGATGCGCCCGCACCGCAGAATCCGTTCAGCCTGCCTGCGGCTGCGCATGAAAGCAGTGGGTTTGGCAACCCGAACTGGCAGCGTGACCCGCAGACCGAACAGTGGACCCGGCAGGTCAAGACGGGGGTGACCGGAGCGAACGACCGCGGTCTCTATGAAACGCAGATCGCCACGCCAGAGCGCGCTGTGGAACTGAACCAGCAGGCCGTGCAGCGCATTGCGGACAACATCGCCCATGGCAAGGCGGCGATTGCAGCGAGCTACCTGGAAAACCGCGCCGCGACCCGCGCGAGCGATTTCGTGCCGGTGGTGCCCGATGCGGTGGAAGCGGCGCGTGCCCGGCCGGATGCCATTCTTGGTTCGGACAACGTGCGCTACCAGCGCGACGGTGCCGGAAACTGGTCGCACGAGGGCCGGGCGGCACAGGGCAACATGGCCTTGGAGCTGGAGGCGACGCGTACGATCCAGCAGCCATCGATTGATGTGCTCGACCAGGCCATTGCTGCGCTGGAGGCGCGCCCGGCGCCTACCCATGCAGAAATGAACCAGAACGAGGTGCGCCACACCTACGCGGCTGCGGGCATCACGCCTTCGCCGCAATGGATGGAGGCCATCGAGCTGGCCACGGCGCGTACGCGCGCGCAGCACGGCATCACTGGTCCGACGATGCAGCAGCTTGCACCGCCGACCGAAGGCAACGCGGGCGAGTCGCGCGCTATTACCCACTACCAGGTGGATGCCGATGGTGTTGCCCGCCCGGTGGCGACGACAACCACCGAGGAACTGCGGGCGGCGTGGCAGGAGGTGCGTGCGCTCGCTGCGGGGACGGCCCTGCAGCCCGGTGCTCAGCGGGCTGATCCTCTGCAGCCTGGGGGTGCCGACTACGCACTCCATCAACAGATACGCGCGGGTGTTGCTGCGCTGGACGCGCAGCATGGGCGGGCGGCGGATGCGGTGAGCGACAGAATGACCGCCAGCCTGCTGGTGCTGGCGAAGGAGAACGACCTGTCCCGCGTGGACCAGGTGGTGCTGAGCGCCGCTACCGGCCATCAGCCGGCCGGACACACGGTGTTTCTGATAAAGGGCGATCTGAGTAGTCCTCCGTTCACCCTGGCCACCATGACCACCGACCGCGCCGTGGCGACGCCGGTGGAGGTGTCGATGCAGCGCTACCAGCAGATGAACCAGGAGGCGCAGCAGCAGAGTGCTGCGCGGCAGGTGGAACAGCAGGCGCAGGACGGACGGGTGCAGGGGATGGGCAGGGAATAGCCCCATGGCGCCGGGCAGAACGCAGCGTGGCCACTGGCGATGATGTGGCGAAGCGCTTCACCCCCCGGAAGGCGCCCCCGCATCATGGTCCGCCGGCAGCGCAATCGGCGTTGCCGCGCAGATGCTGCGTAGGGCCTGCTTCAAGCCTTCTTCCATGGTGGGGTGGTAGAACGGCAGCTCCAACAGCCGGCTCGCGGTGCAGCCGGTTTCCACCGCCCAGGCCAGCAGGTGCGCCAGGTGCTCGCCTGCGGGCACCACCAGGTCGGCGCCAATCAGCGTTCCCTCGGGGGCTGCTGCGTACAAGGTCAGGGTGCCTTCATTGACACCTTCCACGCGTGCGCGGCCCTGGTCGTCAAAATCGGCGGTGCCCGTCACCGCCGCCTCATCTTCAGACTGGCCGATGCTGGCAACCGGTGGGTCGGTGAAGGTGATGCTGAGTGGTACGTGGCGCTTCACCGTGATTTCCGCAGGCAGGGCGGTCGCATTGCGCCCGGCAATGGCGCCATCGCTGGAAGCTTCGTGCAGCAGGGGCAGATCGGCGGCGGCGTCGCCGGCCAGAAATATGGCGCTGTCGCCGCAGCGCATGGTCTGGCGGTCGTGGCAGGGTACGCCGTGCTTGTCCAGCTTCAGCTTTGCCTTGCCCAGCCCCAGCCCCAGCCCTTCCAGATTGGGTGGCCGCCCCAGCGCGGCCACCACGTAATCCACCTGTGCGCTGCCATCGGCGCCCTGCTTACTGCTCCAGCGCACGCGCACGCCGTCGGCATTCCGTTCGGGGTGTACGTCCACGCCCAGATGAACCTTCATGTCGCGCTTCAGCATGGCCAACAGGGCGCGGTGCACACGCGGGCACCGGATCTTGGCCAGCGTTGTTTCCTTGCCCAGCAGGGTGACCTGCACGCCCAGCCGGGCCAGGGCCTGGGCAAATTCCAGCCCCAGCGAACCGGTGCCCACCACGGCCACGCGCGTGGGAAGCTGCTTGAGTTCAAACAGGCTTTCGTTGGTCAGCACCCGGTCGCCCAGTGCTTTGAACGGTGGCGGCAGGGCAGGCGATGAACCGGTGGCAATGACGATGGCGCGTGCTTCGATGCGTGGGCCGTCATCCAGTTCCAGCGTGGTCGGCCCGGCAAACCGCGCGCGGCCTGTCACGCGCGTGGCCGGGTCGAGTGCTTTGATCTGCTGGCGGGTGAGGGCGGCAAACCGGTCGCGTTCATCGCGCACGCGCTGCATCACCGCTGCGCCATCCACCTGCAGGCCATCCACCCGGATGCCGAACAGATCTGAGCGGCGTATGCGCTCGGCCTGCTTCGCAGCGGCGATCAACAGCTTGGATGGCATGCAGCCGACATTGGCACACGTGGTGCCGTTGAAGTGCGGGTCGATGAGCAGAGTGGAGGCGCCGTTGCGGCGTGCAGCTCGCTCTGCCGCCAGGCCCGCCGTGCCGGCACCGATGACGGCTACATCGCAGTGCAGGGGCGTACTCATGGGGCCGCCGGCAGCGTGATCGACTTGATGTTGACGAATTCCTTCAGGCCCTCGGGGCCGTGCTCACGCCCGTAGCCGGAAGCCTTCACGCCGCCGAAGGGCAGGGTGGGGCCGGCCACGTTGAAGCCGTTGATGCACACCATGCCGGTGTCGAAGTAGGTGGTGGCCAGTTCACGGGCGCGCTTCACATCGCGGCTGAAGATGCCGCCACCCAGGCCGTAGCGGCTGTCGTTGGCGATGCGCATGGCGTCATCATCGTCCTTGGCTTTGATGATGGCTGCGGCGGGGCCGAACAGCTCGTCTTCGTAGGCGACCTGGCCCGGCGCAACATCGGCCAGCACCGTGGCCGGGTAGAACCAGCCGGTCTTGTCCGGCACTTCGCCACCCACCACCAACCGCGCGCCCTGGGCAACGCTCTTGCTGACCTGGTCGTGCAGGGTGTCACGCTGTGCCTTGGATACCATCGGGCCCAGCTGGGTGCTTGAATCGTTGGGGTCGCCCATGCGGATCTGCGCGAACTGCTTGGCGTAGGCGTCCACGAAGGCGTCGTAGTTCTTTTCGGTCACGATGAAGCGCTTGGCGTTGACGCAGGTCTGGCCATTGTTGAACAGGCGGCCCTTCACGCAGGTCTTGACCGCAAGGTCCAGGTCGGCATCGTCCAGCACCAGATAGGCATCGTTGGAGCCGAGTTCGAGCATGGTCTTCTTCAGCGCCTTGCCGGCTTTCTCGGCGACGGTGCGCCCGGCCTTTTCGCTGCCGGTGAGGGTGACCGCGCGCACCAGGTCGTGATCGATGATGGCATCGGACTGGTCATGGCTGATGAGCAGCACGCCAAACAGGCCCTTGGGCAGCCCGGCGTCCTCGTACAGGTCGCGCAGGAACAGGCCACTGCCGGTGCAGCTTTCGGCATGCTTGAGCAGCACGCCGTTGCCGGCCATGAGGCTGGCAATGGAATAACGCACGGCCTGGTAGGCCGGGAAGTTCCACGGCTGGATGCCGTACACCACGCCGATGGGCTGGTGGGTGACGATGCCGGTGCCACTGGCGGAGGGGCGCTCTTCGTCGGCCAGTACCTTCGGGCCCTGCTCGGCGGTGTACTTGCAGATGGCCACGCACAGATCCACTTCGCTGCGGCTGTCAGCGATCAGCTTGCCCACTTCGTTGGTCATCAGCTGCGCAAAGGCTTCCTTCTTTTCTTCCAGCTTTCGCGCAATGGCGGCCACCACCGCGGCGCGTTCTTCCAGGCTGCGCAGGCGCCACTGCAGGAAGGCTTCATGGCTGGCCTTCACGGTAGCTGCTGCCTGGGCGTCGGACATGTAGGCATAGGAGTCCAGCACCTGTTCGGTAAGCGGGTTGATGGTCGTGAGCGATTGCTGGGTCATGGTCAGGTACACCTTGTTCTGGGGAGGGGAGAGTGTGGGAAGCGGCGCGTCAGCCGTAGCGGCGGCGATGGCGGTGCAGCGCGCCCTGCAGGCTGTTGAGGGCCTTGAGCATTTCGTCGCGCCAGCCGTTGGTGGGCAGCTCGCGCACGGCCGAGTGAGCGGCGCAGACAAACGGGGTGCCCGCCCAGCGCTCGGCCAATGCGCGTGCCCAGCGGTCAAACGCATCGGCGGCACCGGCGCGCGGCTGCAGCGCACGCGGCAGCGTGGGGTGGAACTTCAAGCGCGATTGCGGCAGCCATTTGCCCAGTGCCCCGGGTGCGGCCAACACGTTGAGGGTGTCATCGACATGGACGATGCCGCTGCGGCGGTGGCGGACCAGCACCGAGCTGGCGTGCACGCTTTCATTGTGTGGCACCAGATCGAGGCCGGCGGGAAGCGAGAAATCCAGGTCATCGGCAAAGTCGGCCTGGGTGGCTTCGTCTTCGATGACGTGCGGGTCCCACGGCAGGTGCGGCGCGCGCTGCTGGTGACGGCGGGTGCCGATGAGGCGTGCAGCGGGCAGCAGCTGGTGCAGGGGCTCGCAGTGCAGGGTATGGAACGGGTGCACGTTGATGATGGCATCCACCAGCGTGCCCCCGGCGGTAAGGCCCAACAGGGCCTGGCGCTGGGTCTCGCTGGGGGTGTAGCTGTCCAGCACGAGAAAGCGGCCATTGCTGCGGCGTACGACTGACAGCTGCGTACCCAGGTTGAGCAGGCCGGCCACCTTGAAGGTGCCGCGCAGGTTCCAGAAATCGTGGGCGAGTTGCTGCATCAGGATCAGATGGCGCGGCCATGGCGGCCGCCGCTGGCGTCTGGGTGGGGGCTTTCGATCCTGCGCAGAGCGCGATTCCAACGGTGTGAACGCCGGTGATGGGGATGTCAGCGGCGGTACGGGCAGCCGCCACGCACCTGTGGGCGGACGGCACGGCCCCCACCTGCTACCATGCCCCCGCTACCCAGCCAGCCCACCCCGCGCAGACAGATGCAGGGCGGGCCGTCGCAGTACGGCCCAGCGAGCCAGGACACCCTCCCGTGCCCTTTCAAGGATGCTCGCATGACCCGTCTTTCCCTTTTCCGTTCGGCCGCCCTGGCCGTTGCCATCTCGCTCAGCGTCGGTGCCCCGGCGGCGTTTGCCGATAACGCGACCGCGGCAACCGCCGCCAGCACGGCCGTGCAGTGCCAGGCCATCGCGCAGGGCCTGTACGAGCTGGCCTACAGCCCCACCCAGAACGCCGTGTTCGTGGCCTCGTCCGGTGGCTTCGGTGACAACGCCGGCCCGTCCCAGGTGCTGCGCCTGAACCCGACCACCCTGGCGGTGGAAACCCGCATCCCGCTGGAGCGCAAGGGCTTCGGCGTGGTGCTGGACGATGCCCACAACCGCCTGTACGTGGGCAACACCGTGGACACCTCGGTGACCGTGGTCGACACCGCGCAGAACAAGGCCATCGGCACCGTGCAGCTGATGGAAAAGAAAGTGGGCAAGGACGGCAAGGCTGCCTACACCCATGACCTGCGCGAGCTGGTGGTCGACAGCGCCGCCAACCGCCTGTACGTCACCGGTCATTCCGGCGAAGGCAGCGTGCTGTTCGTGGTGGACACCACCACGCTGAAGCTGATCGACACCATTCCGGGCCTGGGCAAGGCCAAGGCGCCGGGCCTGGCGCTGGATGCGGCCAACAAGCGCGTCTACACCAGCAACCTGCTGGCCGACCTGGTGGTGGTGGGCACCGATGCGAAGAAGGTGGTGGCCCAGCACAAGATCGCCGCCGAGCAGCCGATGAACATCGCGCTGGACCCGGACGGCAAGCGCCTGTTCGTGACCGACCAGGGTTCGGAGATGATCCGCAACTACATGACCAAGAGCAGCGAGGGCTTCACCAGCAAGCACCCGGGCCAGCGCGTGCTGGTGCTCGACCGCAGCACCGGCAAGGAACTGGCGAGCATCCCCACCGATGCCGGCCCGCTGGGCATCCTGCTGGATGCACCGCGCAAGCGCCTGTATGTGACCAACCGCGAAGCCGGCACCGTGACCGCCTATGACAGCGCCAGCTACAAGAAGGTGGCCAGCTATGCGGTGCCGACGCACCCGAACAGCCTGGCACTGGATGCGAAGAACAACGTGTTGTTCGTGAGCATCAAGAACGGCGAAAAGGATGCCAAGGGCGCCGAAGAGAGCGTGGCCCGCATCCAGCTGTAAAGCGATGACGCTTTTGGCTTGGTAGCGCCGAGCCATGCTCGGCGGCGTTCCGCGCGAAAAGGCAGGGCACAGGCCCTGCCTTTTTCTTTGCCCGGTTGCAGTGACCCCAACCGACCGCTACGTTTGAAGCCCGTTGGGAGCCCAAGGGTCATCACAATGTGGGGTAATCACCGCTGGCTGCGCACCGGCCTGTTCATCATGCTGCTCGGTGGCCTGGGGGCCTGCAGCGAGCGTCTTCCGGATGCGCCGGAGCCGCTGGATATGGTCAAACCCATCGACATTGCCGCATCCGCCCAAACGGTACGGTTCGAATTCGAGACGAGTGTCCGCAACTTCCATCCGGGGCGAACCTATGCGCTGGAGCTTGAGGTGCAGCGACATGGATCGCAATCTGCAAGTGAGCCGGACATGGACGGTGTTCATATTCCCTTCGAAGTGTCCCTCCAGCGCTGGGTGGCAGGTGCTTGGCAGGACGTGGCGACTTCTGACCGATACCAGGCCATGGCACGGAGCAATGGGGCGACGCTTCCCGAATGGCATTCATCGGCCGACTGGCGCTACGCGTCGCAGATATCGATGAATGCCACGCGATACAGATTCGGCATAGTCACGCTTCCGTTGGAAACGGACGCTCGCTACCGTCTGGATGTGGGTACGGTACAACCGGAGCCGGTGCTGCAGCATTACCCCACGCAGCTGCGGATACACGCTGATCCTCTCTCTGGGAAGTAGTTTTCCCACAGCTGGAAGGAATTGAAGGAGAGTTCTTATGGATAAGCCGCGCTACACCGTAGCAATTGTCATTGCTGCACCTGGTACGCCGTTGGTGGACGAAAAAGGTGTGCAGAAAGTTGCAAATGGGTCCCGCAGACCTCCGCGCCCGGGCACATGTTCTACGTGCTCCATGGGCCAGGCAACACTACGCGGAGTTTTGGATTCGCGCCTTCCGAGCATGGCAGCATGAATGGACCGGGGGAGGTCATGAAGACCGATGCGAGCGAATACAAGGACCCTCGCTATAGCCGCACGCTCGAGATCAGTGAGGAGCAGTACAGGAAGCTTGAGGCGTTCGGCTCACACCCGGAAAAATTCGGCTTTGATCTGCAATACAAGGACGTCCGCAACAACTGCGTGGACTTCACCTGGGAAGCCCTGAACCACGCGGGCATCGAGCGGAAAAAGAGCATCGACCTGAACATGCTGGGAGGGGGCATTGGTCAACTGCTTCCCGATGCCCGCATTCCCTTGGGGGGAAAGGGCCAGGGCAAAGATGGCTACCGACCGCTGCGCAACATCCATGGCGTGGACAGCATCGAACCGCCATTCCCGGGCAGCGAGCTCAATCGCAAGAAAACCAACCCGATGCCCGAGCAAAGTCTTCAGCAACGCATTCTGAGTGACGCAGAAGGCATGTACGAGCGCAACGGTGAATATCGGGCCAGCCACAGCAACGACCCACTTCTCTCGCAGATCAACCACGGCGTGGCGCAACTCAATGCGGAACGTTTCCGTAACTTCGATGGCGCTACCACCGAGGAGCTGGGGGCGGCGTGGCAGGAGGTGCGTGCGCTCGCTGCGGGGACGGCGCAGCAGCCCGGTGCTCTACGGGCTGATCCTCTGCAGCCTGGGGGTGCCGACTACGCACTCCATCAACAGATACGCGCGGGCGTTGCTGCGCTGGACGCGCAGCATGGGCGGGCGCCGGATGCGGTGAGCGACAGAATGACCGCCAGCCTGCTGGTGCTGGCGAAGGAGAACGACCCGTCCCGGGTGGACCAGGTGGTGTTGAGCGCCGCCACCGGCCATCAGCCGGCCGGGCATACGGTGTTTCTGGTGAAGGGCGATTTGAGCAGTCCACCGTTCGCCTTGGCCACCATGACGACTGACCGCGCCGTGGCGACGCCGGTGGAGGTGTCGATGCAGCGCTACCAGCAGATGAACCAGGAGGCACAGCAGCAGACTGCCGCCCGCCAGGTGGAACAGCAGGCGCAGGACGGACGGGTGCAGGGGATGGGCATCGGATAGCCCTATAGCGCCGGGCAGAACATAGCGTGGGCATTGCCGTTGATCAGGCGGGCTGCGGCCGGTCGCGTGTACGCGGTGTCACGGCCGCCGCTGATTCCCTCACGGCGGCTATCGGTGGGCCTGCGCAGGATAGGTGGTTCCTTCCCAACGGGAGCTGCCATGACTGCCCCTTCCATCCGTCTGCACGTTGAAGACACCGGCGGTACCGGTCGTCCGGTCATCCTCATCCACGGCTGGCCGCTATCGGCCGAGGCGTGGAAAGCGCAGGTACCGATCCTGCGCGATGCCGGCTACCGCGTCATCAGCTACGACCGACGCGGGTTCGGGCGTTCGGAAAAGCCTGCTTCCGGCTATGACTACGACACGCTGGCCGCCGATCTGGCCGCAGTGATCGAAGCGCGCGATCTGAAAGACGTCACCCTGGTCGGTTTCTCGATGGGTGGCGGCGAGGTGGCGCGCTACGTGGCCAACCATGGTGAGGGGCGCCTGCACAGCGTGGTGTTCGCCGCCGCCGTGCCACCCTACCTGCTGCAAAGCCTGGATAACCCCGAAGGCCCGCTCACCCAGGACAAGGCCGATGAGATGCGCGCTGGCCTGGAGAGGGACCGCGAGGCGTTCTTCGATGGCTTCACCCGCGATTTCTTCAGTGCCAACGGCAAGCTGATGGTGACCGAGGACCAGCGGCAGGCGGCCATTGCGCTTTGCCACCAGTCTGACCAGACCGCCGCGCTGGGCTGCATGAAGGCCTTTGCCACCACCGATTTCCGCAATGACCTGAAGAAGATCAGCGTGCCGACCCTGGTGCTGCACGGCGATGGTGATGCCATCGTGCCGTTCGAGGGCTCGGGCGAGCGCACCCATCGCGCGGTGGCCGGCAGCGAGGTGGTGATGCTGAAAGGTGCGCCGCACGGCTGCAACACCAGCCACGCTGATGACTTCAATCTGGCGCTGCTGAATTTCCTGAAGCAGTAACCCCCCGCACAGGCATACTGCCGCCATGGCTACCGTACGCACGCCCCCGTGGAAGAAGCCCAACCCGAAGGGGCAGAAGACGCAGCCGCTGTCGGATGCGCAGAAGGCGGCTGCACGGCAGCGCGCCGAAGAAAACGGGCGCCGTTACCCGAACCTGGTGGACAACATGTGGGCGGCGAAGCTGCCGCGCGGCTGAGGCGCTACTCGGCCGCGTGCGGTGCCCATGCCCGCCAGCCCGCTTCGCGCCAGGGCGCGATGCGGGTCTGGGTAATGACAGTGGCTTCGGTTGCGCGGGCATCGAGGCCCTGCAGGGCCGCACGCAGGCGTGCGCCATCGACCGGCTGCGCGGTGGCGATCTGCAGGTGGTTGCCGTACCGGCGCACATGGACTGGCATGACCGCGTGTGTTTCCCGCGGCGTCGCGGTGCGGCCCACCCGATAGCGCAGGCTGATGGGCCGCGCGGTCTGTACCAGCACCGGGCTCCACTGCTGCAGCAGCGCATCGTGACGGCCTGCGGGCAGGGTGACCTCGATGACGGTTGCCGGGTAGCCGATCACGCTTTCCACCATCTGCTGGAACCGGGCGCCTTCGGGCATCAGCACGACGCTTGCCACCAGGGTGGCCACGATGGCGGCCGTTGTTGCCCACAGCCAGCTGCGTGGCGCGTGCGGTGATACCTGCAGGTGGGTCAGGTTCGGCCTGCGCCGGCGCAGCCGGCGGTAGCGGTGCTGCGCGGCGGCCCTGTCCAGCAGGCTGTGTGCGGGCAGTGGAATCTTCAGCGCGGGCTGCGCAGCCAGGCGCGCATTGATCCAGCGCGCGGCGAGCCACGCTACCAGCGCAGCCAGCAGCAACGGCAGTGCCAACCGAACGAACAGATACAGCCCCAGCATCGGCATCCCTCCTGTGCAGGACGCACATGATGGCCGACTTCGGTGCCGATGTCGCATCTGCCTGCCGACAGCCTGCGGCCGCGCGGCTAGCATGCAAGGCCTCTGCCGGGAAGGAATGCATGACGCTCAGGACCGCCCGCCTCAGGCGCTTTTTTGGCGCTGGTTTGATGCTGCTGTTGCTGCACGGCCTGGCCCTGGCATCGGTGGCGCTGGCGGTGGGCTACTTTCACCATCGCGTCCATCTGCTGCTTGAACCGATCGAGCTGCCCTTGTTGCTTGCGTGTGGCGGGGGCGATCCGGTGGCACGCATGCAGGTGGCCGAGCACCTGCTGGCCCGGGCCGGTGCGCTGGATGACTGGCAACCGGTGTGCTGGGTGGTGGTGATGGCGTTGATGTCATCGTTGCTGGGGACGCTGGCCGTCAGCGTGCACTGGCTGTACCAGGGGCGTGGCCGGCAATCGCGCAGCGTAGGGGGGCTGCTGGGTCTGCAGCTGCTGGCCACGGCGTTGGCGGTAAAGCTGCTGCGCCTGTATGAGCAGGTCTGGGCTGGCCTGGTGGACGGCTTGCCGATGGTATGCATGGCCGAACCGATGCCGGGCGACGTAGCGGCGGCACTGCCGGCGCAGCGCAGCCTGCCGCAGATTCTGGTGGACGCGGGCCTGCCGATACCGCAGGCGGCTGACGCGCTGGCCATCGTGCTGTGTGGTGTGCTGTTGGCCGCTACGGTGGTCGGCGTGTGGCTGTGGCGCTCGCTGCCGTTGCACGCGCCAGAGTAGATGCGCCCTGGCGGCGCAGGTAGAGTGCTCGCTCCTGCCGGAACAAGGATCTGCCGATGCGTTCGTTGCTGCGTGCCGTGCCGCTGTTGCTGCTTTCGCTGGTGGCGCAGGCCGGTGAAGTGGACCGCCGTATTGCGGTGACCATCGATGACCTGCCCTGGGCACGGCTGGATGAGATCGTGCCTGCTGACCTGCAGGCGCGCCATGAGGCGCTGATGGCGCAGCTGCAGCAGGCCGGCGTGCCGGTGGTGGGTTTCGTCAACGGCAACAAGCTGGAAGTGGCGGGCGTGGTGCAGCCGGCGCGCGTGCAGATGCTGCGCGACTGGCGCGATGCCGGCTATGAGCTGGGCAATCACACCTGGTCGCATATGGATCTGAATGCCAAGGGCGTGGCCGCCTTCCAGCAGGATTTCCTGCGCGGCGAGGAGGTGCTGAAGCCGCTGCTGGCCGAGCGCGGCCAGGTGCCGCAGTGGATGCGCCACCCGTACCTGCGCGCCGGCCGCACGCCGCAGGACCGCGCGGTGATGGACGCGTTCTTCGCCGAGCACGGGTATCGCATCGCGCCGGTGACCGTCGACAACGGCGAGTGGGTGTGGGCGTTCGCCTATGCCAACGTGATGAACGAGCAGGCCGATTCACCCGAGCGTGAGGCGACGCTGGCGCGGCTGCGGAAAGGCTATGTGCCGTACATGCTGAACAAGCTGGATTACTACGAGCAGCAATCGCAGGCGCTGCTGGGCTACGCATTGCCGCAGGTGTGGCTGATGCATGCCAACGAGCTGAACGCAGCGACCTTCGCCGAGCTGGTAGCCGCCACCAGGCGACGTGGCTATCGCTTCGTTTCGCTGGAAGAAGCGGTGCGTGACCCGGCGTATGCGCGCGGTACCGAGGGCTATGACGGACGCTACGGCCCCAGCTGGCTGCACCGCTGGGCGATGGCCGAGAAGAAGCCGAAGGACTACTACGGCAACGAGCCGGTGGTGCCGCAGTGGGTGAAGACGCTGGCCAAGGTGGATTACGAATAGGGGCCAGCGAATAGAGGCCAGCGCGTGGGCGTCAGCGCTTGATGGCCAGCACGCCATCCAGCGCCAGCTCGGCCTTGAAGCCGGCCTTTTCCAGGCGCTTGGCCACTTCGCGCGGCACGTGGCGGCCGCTGGTCAGCTTGTTCGGTGCACCGGTGTAGTGGAACAGGCGGCCGCCCTTGCGGATGACGCGGGCCAGATGATCGTAGAACGCCTGCGAATACAGTTCGCCGGCAATACCGAAGCGCGGCGGGTCGTGCAGGATGGCATCGACGCTGTTGCTGGCCACCTGTTCGATCTGCTGCGAGACATCGCCCTGGCCGAAGTGCAGGCGGCCACCGGCGGCGGCCGAGTCCGGATCGGGCGACCACGGGTTGAGCGTGCGCAGCCACATCACATCGGGATTCTTTTCGAACGAACGGATCTGGCCGACACCGGCTTCCAGCGCGCAGGCGGCGAAGTAGCCGAGGCCGCCGCAGGTATCGAGGATGGACCTGCCGGCCGGTGCGACCAGTTCGACCTTGCGGCGCGCGTCCTCGAAGGGCGACAGCTTGGAGGTTGGCAGCATCTTGATGCCATCGATCTCGAAGGTGGGCGCGCCCCATTCGGTGGGCACCAGCTTGATGAGCGAGCCGCTGAAGCGGGAGATCGGAGCGAAGTCCTCGCCGTCCCAGTAGTACAGCGTGCGGTCCTTCAGCTTGCCCGGCCAGGGGTAGTGCTGGCTGCGGAAGCGGAAGCCCTCGGCGTCCAGAGTGACCGCTTCCTCGCTGCGGCCCAGGTCGAGCGAGCCCTGCCAGTCGGCAGCGCCCTTGTCGTGCGCGCGGCGCAGGGCGTCGGCGCTGTCGCGGGTGAGCAGGGGGCCGGTGTAATGGGGCACGGCGGGTACCGGGGCTGGGCGGGGGAGGGCATGGTACCCGACCGGTGGTGAGGGCTGCAGGGGGCTGTTTCAGGGCGAGCTGCTGCAGTGGAAGCCATGGGTGGCGCCTTCGCCGCTGAGAATGCCGATGCCCGGGGAGGGCACCATGCCGTCCACGGCGCAGGCCCGGCGATGCACAGCCTGCGTGGCCGGTGGCTGTTCCGCGTAGTCATAGAGCAGGCTGCCGTCGTCCCGCAGCTGCCAGTGCACGGTTACCCGGGTGCGTTGGCCATCCCCGGTTTCCCAGTCGATGGTGCGCAGCACCAGCGTGCGACCCTCTTCGGTCTGGCGGATCTCATCGCTGGCACCGGTGGTGGCGCCAGAGGCTACGGTGAGCAGCAGGGAAAGCAGCATGGCGTTGTCCTCAAAACGAACAACGTCAACCGCTTGAGCGCGAAATGCCATGAGAAAAGTTGCAGATCACTCGCACTTCACCGCATACACCGGCCCCGCGCCGATCAGCAGCAGGGCCATGTAGTCGCTGTCGCCGGCCTTGGCCTTCAGCGAAGCGCCCGCCTTGGTGTGAAACAGGCCGAAGCCACCGGCGCTGCGGATGAGGGCGCTGTCGATCTGCTCGGCATCGTCGCGGAAGTAGCGGGTGATGTCGCTGCGGCTGGCCTGGGTAAGTGCAGTGGGCTCGCGCTGCCAACGGCCGTCGCGTTCGAAAGCGACGAAGTACTGGCCGCCTTCCTTGTCGATGCGGAACTCGGCGGGCTTGCGCGCGCCGGTGGCGAAGCAGCCCTGCAGGGGATCGGAGGAGAACGGCAGCTGGGGGCCGCCGGAACAGCCGCCCAGCAGCAGGAGGACACCGGGCAACAGCAGGCGCAGCGCGTGCATGGGATGTCCCGATGGGGCAGGTGCGGCTAGTGTAGGGCGCAGGCGGGCGTGGCCCGTGCAGAAATTCGGCAAAGACCGGGGAGTCGGGATGGCGCAGGGCAAAGCACCGTGGTGCGGGCTGGCAAGCTGGCTGGGGCTGCTGGCCGGGTGGGGCACGGGCTGGTTGGCGGCGCTGGCGTTCGGTGGCGGCGCTCCGGCGGCCGGGATGAGCGTGGGCGTGCTGGCCTCGGCGGTGGTGGGGCTGGGCCTGGCGGTGGCGGCGCGGGCGCGCGATGAGCGCTACGCGTGGCTGGGCATCTGTGGCGCGGTGCTGAGTGCGCTGCCGCTGAAGCTGTACCTGCTGCGGATGCTGCTGAAGCTGTAGGCGCCCGCTTCTGTAGAGCCGAGCCCATGCCCGGCTGCCTCTGCTTCTGTAGAGTCGAGCCATGCTCGACTGCTTTGGCTCTACGGAAAATCAGGAGCAGTCGAGCATGGCTCGACGCTACAAAAGCCGGAGCAGCCGCCTCACGCCGTGCGATGGATCTCCAGCGTGACGTGCACCAGTTCCTCGTGCACGGCCAGGGCCTGGCGCAGCTGGTCGGCATCCAGCGCAGCATCGCTGGTGACCACGCTGGCGGCTACCGCGTACTTGCCGCGGCCGACCTGCCATACGTGCAGATCGGCCAGGCGCGCCGGCCATGGGCCCTGTTCGATCACTTCGCGAACCTCGGCCACTACCGGCGCATCCATCTGCGCATCCAGCAGCACGCGGCCGCTGTCGCGCAGCAGGCCAACCGCCCATACCGTCACCAGCACGGCACCGACCAGGCCCATCACCGGGTCCAGCCAGGCGGCGCCCCACAGCTTGCCGCCCAGCAGGGCGACGATGGCCAGCACCGAGGTGGCAGCGTCGGCCAGCACGTGCATGTAGGCCGAGCGCAGGTTGAGGTCGTGGCCATGGGAATGATCGTGGTCGTGGTGGTCATGGTCATGGCCATGCGCGTGTGCATGACCATGAGAGTGGTGGGCGTGGCCCGGGCTGTCGTGCAGCCACCAGGCGCACAGCAGGTTCACGCCCAGGCCGACCACGGCGATGAGGATGGCTTCGTCGTAGTGGATGGGCGCAGGCACCCACAGCCGCTGCAGCGACTGCACGGCCATCAGCGCGGCCACGCCAAGCAGGGCGATGGCACTGGTGTAGCCGGCCAGGATCTCGATTTTCCAGGTGCCGAAGGCAAAGCGAGGATCGTGCGCATAGCGCCGGGCGCAGCGATAGGCGAATACCGAAAGGCCGAGCGCCAGGGCGTGCGAGCTCATGTGCCAGCCATCGGCCAGCACCGCCATGGAGTTGAACCACCAGCCACCGAAGATCTCGATGAACATCATGCTGACGGTGAGCCACATGGCGCGGCGGGTATTGCGTTCGGCCAGCGGATTGCCATCGTCGAAACGGTGGTCGTGGCGGCGGGAGGCGGCGAGGGCGTCCAGGTGCATGGGGGCATTCATGAGTGGAATGATACCCCCATAGGGTATACGATATGGCCATGGCACACGTGCACAAGAACCGGAAACAGCTGCTGACCCGGGTACGCCGCATCGGCGGCCAGGTGGCGGCATTGGAACAGGCACTGGACCGCCCCGAGGGCGCGGCGGGCGATTGCGCGGACGTGCTGGTGCAGGTGGCGGCCGTGCGCGGCGCCGCCCACAGCCTGCTGATGGAGCTGCTGCACGAGCACCTGCAGGAACACGTGGTGGCGGCCGAGGACCCGCAGCAGCGGGCCGCCGAGGCCGAAGTGCTGGTGGAGCTGCTGCGCCGTTACGGCAAATAGCGCGGGCAGCCGAGCATGGGCTCGGCTCTGCAGTCGGCAACTCCGACGCTGCGGCGCGTCCAAACAATGTTATATAGTAACATTTCCATCCGCAGCCTCTCGCCCCGCATGAACCCTGTTTCCCGTGCCGACCGCCGCCTGCCGGTCACTGTGCTGTCCGGCTTCCTCGGGGCCGGTAAGACCACCCTGCTCAACCAGATCCTGCGCAACCGCGACGGCCTGCGCGTGGCGGTCATCGTCAATGACATGAGCGAGGTCAACATCGATGCGCAGCTGCTGCGCGACGGTGGTGCCGAGTTGCGCCGCACCGAGGAAACGCTGGTCGAGTTCAGCAACGGCTGCATCTGCTGCACCCTGCGCGAGGACCTGCTGCAGGAGGTGCGCCGGCTGGCCGACGCCGGGCGCTATGACTACCTGCTGATCGAATCGACCGGTATCGGTGAACCCATGCCGGTGGCAGCGACCTTCGCGGTGCGCGATGAGCAGGGCTTCAGCCTGAGTGACATCGCGCGGTTGGACACGATGGTGACCGTGGTTGACGGCAGCGCCTTCCTGGCCGATTTCGGATCGACCCTGCGCCTGGCCGATCGTGGCCAGCAGGCCGGCCCGGACGATGACCGTGGTGTGGTCGACCTGCTGTGCGAGCAGGTGGAATTTGCCGACGTGATTGTGGTGAGCAAGGTCGACCAGGCTGATGAGGACGTGCTGCAGGACACGCTGGCGGTGCTGCGTGGGCTGAACCGCGATGCGAAGCTGCTGCTGTCGTCGTTTGGCGATGTACCTCTGCGCGAGCTGCTGGATACCGGCCGCTTCGATTTCGACCGTGCGCAGCAGGCACCGGGCTGGGTGAAGGAACTGCGCGGCGAGCACACGCCGGAGACCGAGGAATACGGCATCGGCAGTTTCGTCTACCGCTCGCGCCGGCCGTTCCACCCGGGGCGCTTCGCCCGTGCGCTGCAGGAGGGCATGCCGGGGGTGATACGCAGCAAAGGCTGGTTCTGGCTGGCCAACCGCATGGACTGGGTGGGCGAACTGAGCAGCGTGGGTGCCGCGACGCGGACCCAGGCGGCTGGCTTCTGGTATGCGGCGCGCGAGCGCGTGCGTGCCGGCGACGAGGACACGACGCCGCTGCTGCCGCCGACGCCGCTGCCCTACAGCGACCTGGGCTGGGCGCGGCAGCAGGCCGAGTGCTGGAGTGCGCCGCTGCCGGGGGTGGAGGCATTTCCCGATGGGGACGCGCATGCGGCGATGGCGCGGATCTGGCACCCGCTGTGGGGCGACCGCCGGCAGGAGCTGGTGGTGATCGGTGTGCACATGGATGAGCGTGCGGTACGTGCGACGTTGGATGCGTGCCTGCTCAATGACAGTGAACTGCGCGCGGGGCCGTTGTTGTGGCAACAGTTGCCGCAGGCGTTCCCGGTGTGGAAGCGCTGAGGGCAGAAGCATCCACGCGTGGCGTGGCTCTACTGCACGCCCGTCGATGACGCGGCCCAACCAGTAGATCCACGCCATGCGCGGATGGGGGGGTCACCCCGGGGGTGAATCGCGCCACTGCCAACCGTCGGCACCCACCTGCAGCACCTGCGTTGGCCGCAATGCGCGCAGCACGTGGGTGTCATGGCTCACCATCACCAGCCCGCCATCCCACGCGCCCAGCAATGATTCCAGTGCCTGCAGCGCACTCAGGTCCAGCGCGTTGCCGGGCTCGTCCAGCAGCAACAGCTGCGGTGCAGGCTTTGCATAGAGCACGCTGGCCAGCGCGCCCTTCACCCGTTCGCCGTCGCTCAGGCTGCTGGCGGGCCGCTGGATGCGCTGTGCGTCCAAGCCCAGCAGCGCCAGCCGCGTGCGCAGCTCGGCCGGGTCGGCTGTGGGGTTGGCCGCCTGCACCGTGTCGAGGATGCTGCGCTCGCCGGCCAGCGCCAGCAGCTGCTGGTCCAGCAGGGCCAGCGGCACATGTCGTTGCACCTCGCCCGCCCGCGCCTGCAGCTGGCACGCCAGTACGCGCAGCAGGGTGGACTTGCCGCTGCCATTGTCACCCACCACCGCGATGCGCTGGCCGCGACGGATATCCAGCTGCAGCGGTGCGTCGCAACCGTGTGGCAGCACCAGATCGTGCGCCTGCAGCAGGCGCGCGCTGCCACGCTCGCCTTCGCTGGCGAACAGCGCAAGCTCGGGTGCCGCCTGCACGGCGGCAGCGGCACTGCGCAGCTGCTGCGCGCTGGCCTGCAGGCGCTCGGCCTGGATCTGCTGCGCACGGCCCTGGGTGGCCTGCGCGCGCTGCTTCTGCCCGCCCAGCAGGATTGGCGCCTGGTTGGCCTGCTTGGCATCGCGGTTGCCGCGCGCCTGCCGCTGCTGCTGGCGTTCGTGCTGTTCGCGCGCGCTGCGCTGCTGCTGCCGGTGCTGCGCGCGGGCGTGGTCGAGCTGGTGGGCTGCGGCCTCGCGTTCGGCGGCGCGTGCGTCGGCGTAGTGCTGCCACGGGCCGCCGTAGCGATGCAGCCCGCGCGCATCCAGTTCCACGATCTGCTGCATGTTGGCCAGCAAGTCGCGGTCGTGGCTGATGACCAGCAGTCCACCCGGCCATTGCTGCAGCTGCTGATAGAGCTGCTGGCGGTTGCGTGCATCCAGATGGTTGCTGGGTTCGTCGAGGATGAGCCAATCGGCGCCGCTGGCCCATGCGCCGGACAATGCAACGCGCATGGCCTGGCCACCGCTGAGGTGCGCGGCCGGCTGCGTGGGCTGCAGATCATCGAGCAGGCCCAGGGCACGCCATTGCTGCTGCAGGCGCTCGCGCAGGTCCCAGCGGTCGCCAAGGCAGGCGAAATCCGCTTCGTCGATGCTGCCGGCTTCGATGCGCGCGAGCGCGGCCAGTTCAGCGCCGACGCTGGCCAGCTCACCTGCCGTACCGCGTGGCGGGTAGCCGGGTGTGGGCAGCAGGAAGACCCGGCCGCTGCCGCGCACCTGGCCGCTGTCGGGTGTCAGCTGCCCGGCCAGCAGGCGCGCAAGCACGCTCTTGCCGGCGCCGTTGGCACCGACCAGGCCGGTGGCCACGGGTTCAAAGGAAAACGACAGTTCGGAAAACAGCGATCGGCCATCGGCCAACCGATAGGACACGCGATCGAGCGCGAGGGAATGCGTGGTCATGCGACCTCCATGGGATGCCTGGTTCTCCCCTGCGCACAGGGGCGGGAAGAGTCGGGCCGTCTGGTGGAAAGACGGCGGCATCACTGGCGCATTGGACGCGGGCCTCTTGGGGAATGAGGGGGGGATTATAGCGTTGGTGTATGAATGGACGCGGTGGTGATGCCCCATCATCCACGCATGGCGTGGATCTACTGGGTTACGGGACGGTATCCAGCCGTGCGCCGATGAAGTCGATGAACACCCGCAGCTTCGGCAGCACGTGGCGGCCGGACGGCCACAGCAGGTGGAAGGTGCCGCAGGAATGCACGTGCTCATCCAATACGGTGACCAGGCGGCCATCGGCGATGGCATCGCGTACCGAATGCACCGGCACGAAGGCCAGGCCGATATCGCGCAGGGCCAGTGCCACCCGCGCTTCGATGGTGTTGGCGACCATGTGCACCGGCAGTTCCTGCGCGGCCTGTTCGTCCGGCCACTGGATCGGCCACGGTTCCAGCTTGCCGCTGCTGGGGAACCGGTAGTGCAGCAGGGTGTGCTGCAGCAGATCGGCCGGTGCCTTGGGCACGCCGCGCCGCTGCAGGTAGGCCGGTGAGGCGACGATGCGCCGCGGGAACACGCCCAGGCGCCGGGCATTCATGCGCGAATCGCTGGGTTCACCCACGCGCAGCACGGCATCGAAACCTTCTTCGATGACATCGACCAGGCGGTCGCTGAAATCCAGATCGAGGCGGATGTCCGGGTAGGCGGCCATGAAATCGGCCAGCAGTGGCAGGGTCAGGTCACCCACCAGCGGCAGGCTGATGCGCAGGGTACCGCTGGGGGCGGCATGCGGCTGGGCCAGTTCGGTGTGGGCGGCATCGCGCTCGGCGAGGATGCGGCGGCAGCGCGCCAGCAACAGCTGGCCCTCGGCGGTAAGGGTGATGCTGCGCGTGCTGCGGTGGAACAGGCGTACGCCCAGCGCGTGTTCCAGCCGCGCCACGCACTTGCCGGCGGCCGAGGCGGAGATGCCCTGCAGTCGGCCGGTCTCGACGAAGCTGCGGGTATCGGCTGCATGCACGAAGGTCTGCAGGTTGGCGAGGTTGTCGAGGACGGACATGGGGCAGGGCGACGGGAAAAACGCAGGGTAGGGCCAGATGCCGTGGCCGGCTAGACGGCCGCTGCAACACTGCGGTGCACCCCGGTGCTGCGGCCAGCCGGCCCCTGCAGTCCGTGGCGAGCGGCCATTGCGGACCGCTGTGTCCACGAAGCACGGAGCGCGGCCCCGCTTTTTACCCCGGCGCCGGCTGCCTAAGGTGGCGGCCCTCCCCCCGAGGATTGCCCAATGAATGCTCTTTCCCTCGATGCATCCACACCCACCCTGCCCGGTGTGGCCCATGTGCTGCAGCAGGCGCACCCGCAGCGCCTGGTAGGCGCGGTGGTGCTGGTGCGCGAACACGGTGTGCTGCGCCATGCCAGCGCCACTGGCCTGGCCGACCGCGAGGCAGGCACGCCGATGCAGCGCGACCAGCTGTTCCGCCTGGCCTCGGTGAGCAAGCCGCTGCTGACCACGGTCATCCTGCGCCTGGTGGCCGACGGCGTGCTGGATCTGGATACGCCGGTGCAGCGCTGGCTGCCGACGTTCCGCCCGGCACTGGCCGATGGCAGCGTGCCGCCGATCAGCCTGCGGCAGCTGCTGAGCCATACCAGCGGCCTGGGCTACCGTTTCCTGGAAGCGGATGCGCAGGGGCCGTATGCGCGTGCCGGTGTGAGCGATGGCATGGATGCAAACCCGGTGAGCCTGCAGGACAACGTGCAGCGCATCGGCCAGGTACCGCTGCTGTTTGCGCCGGGCAGCCAGTGGCTGTACTCGCTGGGCGTGGATGTGGCCGGCGCGGTGGCCGAAGCGGCCAGCGGTCAGACGCTGCAGCAGTTGTTCGATGCGCTGCTGGCGCAGCCGCTGGGCCTGCGTGATACCGGCTTCAGTACAACACAGGGCGCGCGCCTGGCCACGCCCTATGTGAGCGATGTGCCGCAGCCGCACCGCCTGCAGGAAGGTGGAATCGTCGCGCCCTTCGATGGCACCGTGGGCATCGAATACAGCCTGGCGCGCGCAACCGATGCGCGCCGCTATGCGTCGGCCGGTGCTGGCCTGGTCGGCACGGCGGATGAGGTGATGACCGTGCTCGAAGCGCTGCGCGACGTGCAGGCGTCCGCGCTGCTGCCGCCTGCACTGGCCGCAGAGATGGGACTGCTGCAGGCGGGCGAGCAGGGGCCGCCCGATCCGCCGGGCTGGGGTTTTGGCCTGGGCTTTGCGGTGCTGCGTGATGCGGCGGCGTCGGGTACGCCGCAGGCGGTGGGCACCTGGCGCTGGGGCGGTGCCTATGGGCACAGCTGGTTTGTCGACCCGGCGCGCGGACTGAGCGTGGTCGCCTTGACCAACACCCTGTACGAAGGCATGCACGGTGCCTTCGTTGATGACCTGCGCGATGCGGTGTACCGCGATCTGGGTGCGGCGCGGTGAGCGGCCATGCCATCGATGCGTCCTCGCCTGCGGGCGAGGCCACGCGGCTGCCGTGGAATGCCCTGCTGGCGCTGGCCGGCGGCAGCTTCATCACCCTGCTGACCGAAACCCTGCCGGCCGGCGTGCTGCGCCCGATGGGGCAGAGCCTGGGCGTTGGCGATGCGGCGGTGGGCCAGCTGGTGAGCGTGTACGCGCTGGGTTCGGTGCTGGCTGCGTTGCCGATGACCGCGTTGACCCAGCGGCTGCCGCGAAGACCGCTGCTGCTGGCGGCGATTGCCGGATTCGTGGTGGTCAATGCGCTGACCGCGCTGACCAGCAACTACACGCTGCTGCTGGTGGTGCGCTTCCTGGCGGGCGTAGGTGCGGGCCTGCTGTGGTCGCTGGTGGCCGGTTATGCCGCGCGCCTGGTGGTACCGGAACTGCAGGGGCGGGCGATTGCGCTGGCGATGGTGGGCTCGCCGTTGGCGTTGTCGCTGGGTGTGCCCGCCGGCACGTTGCTGGGCCAGCAGATCGGCTGGCGCTGGGCGTTCGGCCTGATGGCGCTGCTGGCGGTGCTGCTGCTGGCATGGATACGCCTGGCAGTGCCTGCGCTGCCGGCAGCAGGTGGTGGCCAGCGCACGCCGCTGCGAAGCGTCTGGCGCCTGCCCGGGGTGCGCAGCGCGCTGCTGGTGATGGCGCTGTACGTGCTGGCGCACAACGTGCTCTACACCTACATCGAGCCGCTGGCGATGGTGGCAAGCGCACAGCATTGGCTGGACCGTGTGCTGCTGGTGTTTGGCGTGGCCGCCATTGCGGGCATCGGCATTGCTGGCTGGGGCGTGGATCGTCACCTGCGCACGCTGGTGTGGGCTGCGGTGGTGGGCTTCGTGCTGGCGGTGGTGGCCCTGCTGCTGTGGCCGGGCGTGCCGCAGGTGCTGCTGCTGGCCAGCGTGCTGTGGGGCGTGGCGTTTGGCGCAGTGCCGACGTTGTTCCAGACGGCGGTGGCCCGGCGCGCAGGTGCTGCGGCCGATCTGGCGCAGTCGATGCTGGTGACGGGCTGGAACCTGGCCATTGCCGCCGGTGGCGTGGCCGGTGGCCTGGTGCTGCAGTCGGCAGGCGCGGGGCAGCTGGCGTGGTTGCCGTTGCTGCTGCTGGCGGTGTGCGCGGCGTGGTTGTGGGCCAGGCCGAAGGCCTGGGCGTAGCCGGCGTTGGGCGTGGATGCCGGCCAGCGGCCGGCACTACCTTGGCCGTGCCATCCACGCATGGCGTGGATCTACCCGCCGGCCAACCCGCGGATTGCGGACGGCCCACCCCGAGGGGCGCAGCCGTTGGCGGTCATTCTTCTGCCGGGGCCTGCTCGACCGGCACGCTGCGCGGGTTCTGCATGTCCTCCCGCGCGGCGCCGTAGCGCTGCTGGCGCTGCCGGTGGAAGGCGATGAACTCATCGCGCGGCAGCGGGCGTGAGAACAGCCAGCCCTGGCCGAACTGCACCTGCTGGCTGTGCAGGTAGGCCAGCTGCGGTTCGGTCTCCACGCCTTCGGCCACCACCCACAGGCCCAGTTCCTTGGCCATGTCGATGATGTGTGGCGTCACCGGGCTGGTCGCGCTTTCGGTACCGATGGCATCGACGAACGACTTGTCGATCTTCAGCGCATCCAGCGGCAGCTGCTCCAGGTACTGCAGGCTGGAATACCCCACGCCGAAATCATCGATGGCAATGCTGTGGCCGGCGCGCCGCGCTGCGGCCAGCATGGTGCGTGCGCGGTCGGCGTCGAGGAAGCCACGTTCGGTGGCTTCCAGCCAGATCTGCTGCGGCAGGATGCCGCTGCCGGCCATGCGCTGGGTGATCGACTTCAACGCACGGCCACTGATGATGTCCCCGGCATCGAGGTTGATGGCGATATGCGCGCTGCGGTCCTGCACCAGCAGATCACGCATGTCGGCCACGACGTTCTCGATGACCAGATCGGTCAGGTCGGCGATCAGGCCATGTTCTTCCGCCAGCGGCACGAAGATGTCCGGCCGCACCTGGGTGCCATCGGGGCGCTGCCAGCGCACCAGGGCTTCGGCGCCGACGCAGATGCCGGTCTCCAGTTCGATGATGGGCTGGTAGTGCAGGTACAGCTCGCGGCGGCGGATGGCGATGGCCAGCTCGCCACGCAGCGACAGCCGGCGCCGCGACAGCCAGATCACCAGGCCTGCACCTGCGGCGGCCAGCAGCAGGCCGATGGGCACGAACAGCCAGGCCTGCTGGCGGAAGGTCGCGGCCAGGGCGGTGCGCGGCCCGGTGGCGATCGCCAGCCATTCGTTGTTGCGGGCGGTGGCGTACAGGGTGTTGTTGTCCAGGCCCTCGCCCGGCTGGCGCAGCAGCCGCGCCAGCAGGGCCGGTTCGATACCGCTCTGCTGGGACAGCAGGCGGCCGTCAGGGCTGGCCAGGGCCAGGCGGGTCTTCGGGTCGGCGATGACATCGACGAAGCGGCGTGGGTCCACCAGCGTGTCGTACGCGCCATAGGTGACGGCGATGACCTTGCTGCCATCGGTCGTCTTGGGGCGCACATTGATGCTGATGCCGGCGCCATCGCTGGTGACATGGTCCGGGGCAGGCTGGTCGGCATCGCCCTCGAACATTCCCCAGGAGGTACAGCGCAGCTTGCCGCCTTCGAAATACCCCATCTGGTCGACCGAGGGCGTGGTCATCACCAGGCTCTGCATGCGCCGGATGTGCGCTGCGCTGCAGGGCGCCAGACGTGATGCCTCGGCGGTCTTGAGCACCGCCAGTGACTGGTCGTAGGACACGTCGGCGCGGCGCAGGGTGCGTTCGGCGATTTCGCGCAGGCGGCTCTGTTCCAGGCTGACGGCGCGGTCCCAGGTGGCGTAGACCATCACCGCGATCGGCACGACGGCGGCGAGGATGGCCAGCAGGGTTGCGGCGATGACGACGCCCAGCCGGCTCATCGACGGGCTTCCTGGGGGCGGGGCGGGGCGCTGCGCATGACGGGCCGGTCCTTGGTCGGATGCGCTATCTGAGCATGTTGCGGGCCCCGGGGGAAATGGGTGGGGCCACATGAGGTGCCGTATCGGGGTGAAAGCGGTACGGAATGACGTCTCCACCCGCTGTGCCGCTGGCGCTTGGCGTCGCAGAGGACTACCGTCGGAGGCTTCACCCGCCCCTTCCCGCGCCCATGACCGACCCCGCCACGCCCCCCGAACACCTGCGCCGCAGCCTGTCCAACCGGCACCTGCAACTGATCGCCATCGGCGGTGCCATCGGTACCGGCCTGTTCATGGGCTCGGGCAAGACCATCAGCCTGGCCGGTCCGTCCATCCTGTTCGTCTACCTCATCATCGGCGCGATGCTGTTCTTCGTGATGCGCGCGATGGGCGAGCTGCTGCTGTCCAACCTGCAGTACAAATCCTTCATCGATTTTTCCACCGACCTGCTCGGGCCCTGGGCCGGGTTCTTCTGCGGATGGACCTACTGGTTCTGCTGGATCGTCACCGCCATCGCCGATGTCATCGCCATCGCCGCCTACGCGCAGTTCTGGTTCCCCGAGCTGCAGGCGTGGATACCGGCGCTGCTGTGCGTGATGCTGCTGCTGGGCCTGAACCTGGTGACGGTGAAGCTGTTTGGTGAAATGGAATTCTGGTTCGCGCTGATCAAGATCGTGGCCATCTGCGCGCTGATCATCACCGGTGCCGGCCTGGTGGCCTGGGGCTTCACCTCGCCCAGCGGCCATACCGCTTCGCTGTCCAACCTGTGGAATGACGGCGGCCTGTTCCCGATGGGCCTGGTGGGCTTCTTCGCCGGTTTCCAGATTGCGGTGTTCGCTTTCGTCGGCATCGAGCTGGTGGGCACCACCGCCGCTGAAACCGCCGACCCGGAGCGCAACCTGCCCAAGGCGATCAATTCGATCCCGGTGCGCATCATCATCTTCTACGTGCTGGCCCTGGTGGCGATCATGGCGGTGACGCCGTGGCGCCAGGTGGTGCCGGACAAGAGCCCGTTCGTGCAGCTGTTCGTGCTGGCGGGCATCCCGGCCGCGGCCAGCCTGATCAACTTCGTGGTGCTGACCTCGGCCACATCCTCGGCCAACAGCGGCATCTTCTCCACCAGCCGCATGCTGTACGGCCTGGCCGAAGAGGGCCACGCGCCGCGCGGGCTGTCGCGCCTGTCGCGGGCGGCGGTGCCGGCGCGCGGCCTGCTGTTCTCCTGCCTGTGCCTGCTGGGCGGCACCCTGCTGATCTACCTGATCCCCAACCTGGTGACCGCCTTCACCCTGGTGACGACGCTGGCGACGGTGCTGTTCATCTTCGTCTGGTCGCTGATCCTGGTGGCCTACATGGTCTACCGCCGCCGCTACCCCGAGCGCCACGCTGCGTCGATCTTCAAGATGCCCGGTGGCGTGGCCATGTGCTGGGCCTGCCTGGTGTTCTTCGCTGGGGTGCTGGTGCTGCTGAGCCTGCAGGCCGACACCCGCCAGGCGCTGGTGGCCAGCCCGGTCTGGTTCGTGCTGCTGGGCATGGGGTACTGGGTGCGCAGCCGGCGCCGGTAGAGTCGACCAACGGTCGACTCTACCGGGTCGCCTACCAGCCCATTCACCCGGTTTTAGCGGGCGCGGCCGGATCATCCGGCCGCCATGATCCTCCGCCCCGTCATCGCTGCGCTGTTGCTGCTGCCGGGCCTGGCCAGCGCCCGTACGGTCTACCGCTGTGTGCAGGGCAATACGGTCAGCCTGGCCACCGCGCCGGAGCCGGGCTCCCGCTGTACGCCGAAGGAGATCGACGACAACGCCATCCAGACGCCCAACCTGTGGGGCAACATGGGCGTGTTCAGCGGTGTGCTGTACGAACGCGAGCAGGACGGCGTGCTGGTCTATTCCACCCGCAATCTGCCCGGCTCGCGGGTGTTCCTGAAGTTCACCGTCGCCACCCCGCCCGGGGAGCCCGCCCATGAAGGGCTGGGCAAGGTCGGCACGCCGCAGCTGGCCCAGCATGCCAGGCAGTTCAAGGCGGCGGCCAAGGCCACCGGCGTGGATGACGCCTGGCTGCGCGCGATCGCCCATGCCGAGAGCAATTTCGATGCGCTGGCGGTATCAAGCAAGGGCGCGCAGGGGGTGATGCAGCTGATGCCCGACACCGCGCTGGAGTACGGCGTGCGTGATCCGTTCTCGCCACAGCAGTCCATCGACGGTGGCGCGCGCTACATGCGCGCGCTGCTGCGCCGCTACAACGGTGACCGCCCGCTGGCGGCGGCCGCCTACAACGCCGGTATCGGTGCGGTCAGCCGCTACCGCGGTGTGCCGCCGTATGCCGAAACCCTGGCTTACGTGGACAAGGTGATGGCGCTGTACGCGCGCTATCGCGAGGCGATGGGCACCGGCATCGAAGTGCCGGCGAAATAGCGATCATTCAAAGGGATAGAGTGCATAACGTCCGCGGGTACCGACGGCGGCAATCGCCTCGCGCACGTCGTCGCGCTGCAGTACCTGCTGCTTGCGTGCCATGCGCTGGGCGTCCAGCGGCCACTTGGGGATATCGCCGTAATCCTGCACGAACTGCAGGGTGAGCTGGCGCGTCTGCGGATCGTGCAGGCGCGCGATGATCTCGGTGGCGGCCTCATCCAGACGCTCCTGTGCCAGCAGCGCGTGGATGTAGGGCTCGCGATCACTGTTGCCTCGCCCGGCAATGGCGGCGGTGGCGCGCGAGACGCCTGCCGTATCGCCCAGCTGCTGGTAGGCCACCACCCGTACCAGGTCGGCTACGCTTCTGCCGTAGTCGCTGATGTCATGCAGTTCATCCATCAGGGCCAGGGCCTGTGCGGGCTGCCGGTCATCGGCCAGCCACAGGGCCAGGTTCAGCTGCTGGCTGACGGCGGGGTGCCCGTCGGTACCGAAGGTCATGGCGTGGCGCAGGGTGGCCACCGCCGCATCGGTCTGGCCGAGCCGGCGCTGTGCCTCCGCGCGCAGGTTGAGCAGCCAGGCCATCTGCATCAGCGCCTCATCGTCGTGCGCGTAGAAGGCGGGGGTGGCATCGGCAAATGCAGCGCTGGCGTCCAGCAACCCTGTGTTGTCACCGGCCTGCAGCAGGCCGCCCAGCAGCGCATTGATACGTGCCAGCTGGTTGGGATGGGCCTGCACGTCGCCGCGCAGGAGCACCACGTACGGGGCGAGCGCATCATCCACCGTGATCGGTGTGGCGCGGCGAGCCATGGCGGCGTTGAAGCGCCGGTCGAAGCTCAGGAACAGCAGCGGCATGGGCTGATCGATGTGGTCAACGGTACGCTGCAGGGCATCGCTCTGGCCGGCGTCTGCCTGCAGCTGGGCCAGCTTTGCCCAGCGGTACTGCGGGTCCTGGCCTTCGTCGGTCCACTGCGCATCGAACAGGGCCTGCAGCAGGGGCTGGAGGCTTGCATCATCATCGCGCAGTACCTGCGTCAGATGGTTGACCAGTGCCGGCCGGAAGCGTTCGCTGGCATTGCCGGCATCCCACGCAAGCGCTTCGCACAGGGCGCGTGCTGCGTCGGCCGGCCGACCGGCGCGTGTGTAGAACAACGCGCGCATGTCGCGCGGGTAGGTCCGTTCCGGGGTGAGCGCCTGTGCCTTCAACAGCAGGCCCAACGCATCTTCGGTGCGCTTCTCTTCGAGCGTCAGCCAGGCCTCGAGTTCGTAGGTGCCGGCCTGCATCTCATTGCCGCTGCGGGCCAGGCGCGGGTCGGCCCGCAGGCGCTCCAGCAGTGCGCGCGCACGCGGGTAGTCGCCCTGTTCGGCAGCGGTCCAGCCCATGCGCAGCTGCTGGGAGGGCGTGGCCTCGGACATGGCGCTGGAAAGCTTCTGTGCAGGCAGGGTGGCTGCAGCTGCCACGGATATCACCGACAGCGACAGGGCGACGACAAGCGTACGAGCGAAAGCGACAGGCATGTAAAGAGGCTCCAGGAATGTGTCAGCGTGAGCTGTCACTGCCAAACAGGTCGTAGCGTTCGATGCGGCCCAGCTCGGCCACGGCCGCCTGCACATCCGGCCGCGCCTTCAACTGGCGCCAGCGCGCATCCACGGCGGCGGTGGCGGGCAGTGACGGCACCGTGCGCATCTCCTGCAGGGCCAGCAGCGTACTGCCGCGAAGTTCGGGCGAACGCAGCTGCGCGATCAGCGCCCTGGCCGCGTCGTCCATCTGCCCTGTGACCAGCGGCAGTTCGTACTGCATCTCGTGTGCGTCTTCACCCAGCGCGGCCACCCGCTGCCGGGCGTCCGCTGCCGCTGGCGCATCGCCGCCATGGTGCGCAGCCACGAAACGGATGTACTGCTGCTGGGCGGCGCCGTAGCCGACCAGATCCGGCATGGATGCGATGCTGGCGCGTGCCTCTTCGTACTGGCCGCGAGCGCACAGCATCAGCCCCACGTTCAGCTGATGAACCGCCGCGTACGGCCTGCCTTTGGCCAGCCGTGCGGCCATGCGCGCGGTCTGCAAGGCGGCGTCGGACTGGCCCATGCGCCGCTGGGCGACGGCGCGGCTGGCCAGCAGCCAGCCTGCCCACTTCCCCTCCGGCTCTTCGAGTTGACCGCCCTTTGCTGCGGCGTCTGCAATGCCATCGGTCATGGCCATCACCTGTGCGGTGTCGCCCAGCGTGAGGGCGGTGGCGCTGAGCAGGGTGAGGCTTGAATCGTTCCCGTCGCTGAGCGAGGCACGCACGCGCAGGTCATCCATCTGGCGTTGCGCTGCGAGGCGCGGGTCGAAGCGCGGGCTGCTGCGGTCGACGTAGGCATCAAAGCGCTTGTCGCTGCGCAGCTGGATCAGTTCCATCGGCCCATTGATGCGCGCAATGGTGGCGCGCACTGCATCGCCGTCACCCGCGTCGTGCTGCAGACCGGCCAGGGTCAGCCACAGCTCCACCGGTTCGTCGCCTTCGTCCAACCAGTGGTTGTCGAACAACGCCTGCAGGAACTCACGGCGCTCGGTGGGCGCTTTGATGAGGTTGCGCTGCATCTTGCTGACCCGCTCGATATTGATCGGCATCGGCCCCACGGCATTGCCGATGGCCCGCACCATCAACGCAGCAGCGGGTTTGACGTGCCCCTGCGCTGCCTCGATCGCGCTCAGGGTGAACAGCGGCAGTACCTGGTCAGGTGCCAGCGCGATGGCCTGCTGGGCGCGTTCGGTGGCACGCGGAAACCGGCGCAGGGAGGCATCGGCCCAGGCGGCGGTGCTCAGGACGCGGGCCCGCAGCTCGGCCGGCGCCGAGGCCATGCGTGGATCGTCCAGGGCCGCATCGAAGGCCAGCGCAGCCTCCGGCAGGTTGCCTTGCTGCGCCAGCTGGACGGCGCGGTCGACTTTCTCTTCGAGCCCGGCATCGCGTTGTTCGGCGTTGATGGCCGGGACGCCGTCCTGCGGTGATGTGCGGTGGACGGCCGGCAAGGCACATGCGGGAGCAGACAGTGCTGCGGCCAGCAGCAGGGAAGCGGAGGTACGCAGAGCCATGCGGGCAACCATCCTTGGAATGCGCTGGGAATGCGCTGATTGAAGCCTGATCGCGAGGCCGTTACAAGTGTCGCCCTCGACGCCGCTGCGGCCAGCGTCTATCGTCGTGGCCACTTTCGGGTTGGGGCGAATGCGAGCGATGGCACGGCGGCAATGGGTGGCAGTGGGTGCAGTGGTGGCGGCAACGGCAGCCGCGCTCGCTGCGACATGGTGGCAACACCCCGCGCAGGCACCGGCCGCGCCCGCTGGCCCGCTCCCTACGCCGCTGGCCTGGACGGCACAGATCGAGCCGCTGGCCGGTGATGGCCACCCCGGCGACCGTGACGGTGCCTCGGCCCAGGCACGCTTCGCCGAGCCCTACGCGTTGTTGCGCGCGCCCGATGGCAGCGTGTATTTCACCGACGCCGGTGACAACAACCGCATCCGCCGCCGCCTGCCCGATGGCCGGGTGGAAACCGTAGCGGGGCAGGGCGAGGGCCTGGCCGATGGGGCTGGCCTGCAGGCACGCTTCAATACGCCCTCGGGCATTGCCGCCGACGCGCAGGGCAACCTGTACGTGGCCGACACCGGCAACCACGCGATCCGCCGCATCGGCACCAATGGCCAGGTGACCACCGTGGCCGGTGGCACGCAGGGCTTTGCCGATGGCCCGGCGGCGCAGGCGCGCTTCGATGGGCCGATGGGTATCGCGGTGGATGCGCAGGGCCAGGTATGGGTGGCCGATACCTGGAACGACCGCATCCGGGTGATCGGCACCGATGGCAACGTCCGTACGCTGGCCGGCGGTGACCGTCCCGGCTTCGCCGATGCGGTGGGCGGCGAGGCCCGCTTCGATACACCGGTGGCGCTGGCCTTCGACGCGCACGGTGCGCTGCTGGTGGCCGACTTCTTCAACAACGCGGTGCGTCGCGTCGGTGCCGATGGCACGGTGAGCACCGTGGTCGGCAATGGTGGCGTCATCAACGGTCCACTGTCGCTGGCCACGACCCACGACGGCGTGCTGTACGTGGGCGACTTCGGCGGGCGCATCGTGCAGGTGACCCCGCAGGGCCACCAGATCGCACTGCTCGGCAACGATCGTCTGCCACGCCTTGCCCGGCCCAGCGGCTTGGCCGTGGAGGACGACGGCAGCCTGCTGGTGGCCGACGCCGCCGGCTACCGCGTGCACCGCGTGCGCCCGCTGGCGGTGGGCGCGCTGCCGGCACCGGCGCTGGTGGGGCCCGCCGCGGATGCCGCCTTGCCTGATACCGGCGGACGCTGGCCATTGGCCCCGCAGCAGGGTTGGCACGAGGTGGTGGGCACGCTGGGCGAAGTGCGTGGCACCTTCACCGGCGAGAGCCGCCACCACCTGCACGGCGGCTTCGACGTGCGTGGCGACGTGGGCCAGAGCGTGCTGGCCATTGCCGAGGGCAAGATCAGCAGCCCGATTGCGGCGTGGAGCCTGGGCGGCCAGGCCGAAGGGCTGGCGGTGGGGCGGTTGAACTATATCCACATGCGGGTGGGCCGTACTCCTGCCGGTGAGCCGTTCGACGCGCGCTGGCAGCCGCTGTACGGCGAGGACGGCACGCTGGAGCGCATCCGTGTGCGGCGTGGCACGCGCATCCATGTTGGCGACCGGCTGGGCAGCATCAACAGCCAGGCGCACGTGCACCTGCAGGTGGGCACCAGCGGCTTCGAGACGAATGCGGTGGCGCTGGGCTTCACCGGCTATGCCGACCACTTCGCACCGCGCATCACCGACGTGGGCCTGCTGGATGACAACGACCAGCCGCTGGCCGCCGGCAGCGACGGCGTGGTGATGCTGGCCCGGCAGGGACGTGGCGTGCAGATCGTGGTGGAGGCCTGGGACCAGGTGGACAACAACCTGCCGCGCCGCCGGTTGGGGCCGTACCAGGTGGGCTACCAGATCCTCGACGCGGCCGGGCAACCGCTGCAGGGTTACGAGCAGCCGCGCTGGAACATCGTGTTCAACCGCATGCCGCCACAGAAACAGGCGGTGAAGGTGGCCTATGCGCCGGACAGCGGCATTACCGTGCACGGCAGCGCGGTGACCCGCTTCCGCTACCTGGCCACCAACACCGTGCGCGATGGCCTGATGGAAACCGGTCGCTGGCAGCCGGCGGCGCTGCCGCCGGGCGAGTACATCATTCGTGGCAGTGCGCGCGATTACAGCGGCAACGAAGGCATCGGCAAGCGCGATGTCAGGGTGCGGCTGCTGCCATAGCCGCCGCCGGTGCGCCGCAGCGTTCGCGCTCGGCGTCCATGTCTTCCAGCGGCCGCACTTCGATGCTGCCGAAGCGGGCCCAGGGGAATTGGCGGGCGATGCGCATGGCGTCGTCGCGGTCGCGCGCGCGGATGAGGTTGAAGCCGGCCAGCAGTTCGCGGGTTTCGGCGAAGGGGCCATCGAGCACGCGGCTCTGGCCATCGCGCACGCGCAGGGTCTGGGCGGTGTCGACCGGCTGCAGTTTCTGCGCGATGAGCAGGGTGCCTTCGGCCTGCAGTTGATCGGCATGGGCGAGGCAGTCGCGCATCAGCCTGTTGAATTCCTCGCTGGGCAGGGCCTGCAGCAGGGCAGGTTCGATGTAGATGATGAGCAGGTACTGCTGCATGGCACGGTCCTGGTGGGGCGGAGGCGGGGGTTCCATGATGGCGCAGGTCTGCGTGGTGGCATGTTGCAGCGCGAAAGGCCGCCTGCGGCGGGGGATCGGCGAACGGCGGGGCCCCTCCGTGGTGGGGGGGCGAAAGCCTTGGCAATGTGGTTTGGCCGGGAGGGTGGGTTGGCTGGGGGACGCCGTGAATCCGTCCATGGAGGCTCGGTCGCCGCATCCATGCGGCTCACGCCCCCAGCCAACCCACCCTCCCGGCCACGGACACGTTCCCGCGCGCCCACCACGGGAAATCAACAGCAAAGGCAACAAGCGGGTCGCTTCGCTCGCAAAGCCGGGGCCGCCAGCGCGCTGCTTTGGCCGTTGCTTCTGCTCTTGCCTTTTCTCTTGATCTTCCGTGGTGGGGGGACGCGGGAAACTGTCAGAGGCCGGGTGGGTAGGCGGGGCGGGGGTGTCCGCGGCATGGATGCCGCGGCCAAGCCCCCAGGGATGGGTTCACGGCGTCCCCCGACCCGTCTACCCACCCGGCCAACCCCGGTAATCGAGCAACCCAACACCCACCACGGAGGGGCTCCGCCGTTCGCCGATCGCCCGCCGCAGGCGCGCTCTCCGCGCAGGAAAAAAATTTTCAACTGACCTGTCGATTCCCGTCCCCCCGGTTCGTCGTACCCGATGAAGGGCACGCAGAACGCCGCCCACGGGAGACCGACATGAAAGTGATGGTGATCGTCAAAGCCAACGCCGATTCCGAAGCCGGCCGCATGCCCAGCGAGCAGGAACTGGCCGACATGGGCGCCTACAACGAACAGCTCGTCGCCGCCGGCATCATGCTCGCCGGTGAAGGCCTGCACGCCACCGCCCGTGGCCGCCGCATTCATTTTGGCGCCGCCGCCCCGCAGGTCCAGGCCGGACCCTTCGGGCCGCCCAGCGAGCAGATCGCCGGCTTCTGGCTGTGGAACGTGCGCTCGCTGGACGAGGCCACCGAGTGGGCCAGCCGCGCCCCGTTCGGCGCTGGCGGCACCCTTGAACTGCGCCCGCTGATCACCGCCGAGGATTTCGGCGAAGCCTTCACCCCCGAATTACAGCAGCAGGAACAGCGTCTGCGGGAAAAGCTGGAAGAGTGATTGGATTGCGGTGACCCCTCGCCGGGTGTGACCCGGCGCTACCAACCTACGGAGCATTGCCATGAAACTGATTCCCTTCCTCGGCTTCAGCGGCCAGGCCCACGATGCGATGGCGTTCTATGCCAAGGCACTCGGTGGCCAGGTCACCTCGGAAATGAAGTACCGCGACATGCCGCCGTCCGATGGCTCGCCAGGCTGCAATGAGATGCCAGCGGAGACCCTCGACCACGTGGCGCACAGCCAGCTGGAGATGGGTGGCGCCATCCTGATGGCCGCCGACGGCCCCGGCGGCGGCGAGGGCGGTTCGACCACCATCAATGTCGACGTCGACAGCATCGAGGAAGCCGAGCGCGTGTTCGCCGCGCTGGCCGAAGGCGGCCAGGTGCAGATGCCGATTGCCGAAACGTTCTGGGCCCATCGCTGGGGCATGCTGATCGATCGCTACGGCAAGCCGTGGATGGTCAACTGCATGAAGCAGCCCTGATTCCTTTCCATCACCCGCAGAGGACACCGCAACGATGAGCGCACCACAACCGCAGATGATCTTCGTCAACCTGCCCGTGCAGGACCTGCAGCAGTCCAAGGATTTCTTCAGCGCGCTGGGCTACAGCTTCAACCCGGCCTACACCAACGACGATGCAGCCTGCATGGTCATCAGCGAGAGCATCTTCGTGATGCTGCTGGTCAAGCCGTTCTTCCAGCAGTTCACCAACAAGGGCATCGCCGATGCGCATGCGCAGACCGAGGTGATCACCTGCCTTTCCGCAGCCAGCCGCAAGGCGGTGGACGCGCTGGTGGACAAGGCGCTGGCTGCCGGTGGCAGCGAACCGCAGCCGGCGCGTGACTATGGCTTCATGTACCAGCGCGGCTTCCAGGACCTGGACGGCCACCTGTGGGAAATCGCGCACATGGACGGCGAGCCGGGCTGATGGTTGGTGCTGCGCGGTGGCGCTTGTGCGGGCACGGCGTGCGTGCTGTGATCGGCGCATGACCGAGCCCGCACTCAGCCAGCGCCTGGAAACCCTCTGGCGGATGGAATCGCCGGTGTTGATCGCGCGCCTGGCGCGGCTGCTCGGCGGTGATGTCGGCCGCGCCGAGGAGCTGGCCCAGGACACCTGGCTGGCCGCGCTGGAGCGCTGGCCAGCACAGGGCATCCCGGACAACCCCGGAGCCTGGCTGATGACCACCGCGCGCAACCGTGCCATCGATGTGCTGCGCCAGCACCAGCGCGTGGCACAGCAGCATGCGCAATGGGGCGAGGAACTGCACCCGGCGGCGCTGCCCGCACCCGATGACAGCCAGGCACTGGAAGACGACCTCGGCGATGACCTGCTGCGGCTGATGTTCGTGGCCTGCCACCCGGTGCTGCCGGCCGATGCGCGGGTGGCGCTGACCCTGCGCCTGCTGGGCGGGCTGACCACCACCGAGATCGCCCGCGCCTTCCTGCAGCCGGAGCCGACCATCGCCCAGCGCATCGTGCGCGCCAAGCGCACCCTGGTGCAGAAGCAGGTGCCCTATGAAGTACCGCGCGCCGAGGCGCTGCCCGAGCGGCTGGCCTCGGTGCTGGAAGTGATCTACCTGGTCTTCAACGAAGGCTATGCGGCCAGTGCCGGCGAAGACTGGATGCGGCCGGCACTGTGCGAGGAGGCGTTGCGCCTGGCGCGCATCCTGGCCCATCGGATGCCCGCGCCGCCGGTGCTGGGGCTGCTGGCGTTGATGGAACTGCAGGCCTCGCGTGCCGCCGCGCGTGTCGATGCGCACGGGCAGCCGGTTCTGCTGGACGTGCAGAACCGCGCGCGCTGGGACTGGCTGCAGATCGAACGGGGGCAGCAGGTGCTGGCCCGCGCCCTGCAGGCCGGTGGCAGTGACGATGCCTACGTGCTGCAGGCACGCATTGCCGCCTGCCATGCCAGCGCTCGGCGTGCCGAGGCGACCGATTGGGCGGCCATTGCCGCGTTGTATGCGCGGTTGCTGCAGGTGATGCCTTCGCCGGTGGTGGCCCTCAACCGGGTGGTGGCGGTATCACGCAGTGACGGCGCGTTCGCGGCATGGGCGTTGTTGCAGCCGTTGCTGGTGGATGCGCGGCTGCAGGGCTATGCGCCGTTGCAGGTGGTGCGTGCGGAGCTGCTGCTGCAGCTGGGGCGGGAACCGGATGCGCGGGAGGCGTTTGCCGCGGCGGCGGCGTTGACCGGCAATGCGCGCGAGCGGGCATTGCTGCTGGCGCGTGCCCAGCGATAAGCGGCATCCACGCATGGCGTGGAGTGTCGACCAAGGTCGACACCTGCCAGAGCGAAACGCCGTTCCAGCGACCGGGCGCAGCCCTGCCGATTCCCATTACACTCCGGAAGGATTTTCCTGCTGGAGAGAGCAATGAAACGAGCAGTACTGGGCATGCTGGCCCTGTCGGTGTCGAGCGCACTGATGGCGGCCACGCCGAAATTCGATGGCGCGCGGATCTCCGCCGACGTCAAGGAACTGGCTTCCGACGCCTACGAAGGCCGCTCGCCGGCCACCGCAGGCGAAGAAAAGACCATTGCCTACCTCAGCAAGCAGTTTGCCGCCGCCGGCCTGCAGCCGGGTGGCGACCTGCAGGACGGCAAGCGCCTGTGGACCCAGGCCGTGCCGCTGCGCAAGGGCGACATCGTCGGTACCCCGCAGCTGGCTCTGCACCAGGGCGGCAAGACCCTTACCCTCGACCAGGGCAAGCAGATCGCCGTGCGTGCCGCCATGAACGGCGCCACCACCGTCGACATCAGCAAGGCCCCGCTGGTCTTCCTCGGCTATGGCGTGAAGGCGCCCGAGCGCAACTGGGACGACTTCAAGGGCGTGGACCTGAAGGGCAAGATCGCCGTCGTGCTGATCAACGACCCCGATTTCGAAACCGGCAAGGGCGATTTCGACGGCAAGGGCATGACCTGGTACGGGCGCTGGCCGTACAAATACGAAGAAGGCGCACGCCAGGGCGCGCTGGGCGTGCTGATCGTGCACGAGACCGCACCGGCCTCGTACGGCTGGGCCACCGTGGCCGGCTCCAACACCAACACCATGTTCGACGTGGTGCGCGACAACCCGGGCGAGACCCACCCGCTGCTGGAAGGCTGGATCCAGCGCGACCTCGCCGTCGAGCTGTTCCGCGCCGCCGGGCAGGATTTCGAGGCGCTGAAGAAAAAGGCGCAGCAGCGTGACTTCACCCCGGTGCCGCTGACCGGCGCCAGCCTGGATGCGAAGTACGCGGTGAAGACCGAAGTGATCACCTCGCACAACGTGGCCGCACGCCTGGAAGGCAGCAGCCACCCCGACGAGACCATCATCTACAGCGCGCACTGGGACCACATCGGCGTGGGCGAGCCGGATGCACGCGGCGACCGCATCTTCAACGGCGCGCTGGACAACGCCAGTGGCACCGCCTCGCTGATCGAACTGGCGCGCGGTTTTGCCAAGGGCCCGCGCCCGCAGCGTTCGCTGCTGTTCCTGGCGGTCACCGCCGAGGAAAAGGGCCTGCTGGGTTCGGAGTACTACGCCACCCATCCGCTGTACCCGCTGGAAACCACGGTGGCGGCGATCAACATGGACGGCATGGCGCCGTTCGGTCCGTCGCGTGATTTCGGCATCTACGGTACGGCGCGCTTCGAACTGCTGGACCAGTTGAAGGACGTCGCCAAGGGCTGGGACATCCGCTACACCCCGGACCCGAAGCCGGAAGCAGGCCTGTTCTTCCGTTCCGATCACTTCTCGTTCGCCAAGCGCGGCGTGCCGGCGCTGTCCTGGTCGGCCGGTGAGGACTGGGTGGACGGCGGGGTTGCCGCTGGCAAGAAGGCCTCGGCCGATTACACCGCCAAGCGCTACCACCAGCAGGGCGACGAATGGCAGCCGGACTGGGTGTTTGCCGGTGCCGCCCGCGACCTGGAAGTGCTCTACACGCTGGGCAACCAGCTGGCCAATTCGCGCAGCTGGCCGAACTGGAGCACCGACGAGTCGTTCCGCGCCGTGCGTGACAGCAGCGCCGACCAGCGCAAATAAGGGAGTGCGGGGCGCTGCCCCGCCACCCTTCGGTAGCGCCGGGCCATGCCCGGCGTTGCCGTAACAGCTTCCATCCCCGGTTTCCGGGGCTTCGTCGCAGGTCGCTTGTTCGCCCGCCGGGCCGGCCTATGCTCGGCTCACCCCCTTCCTCCAAGGCGCCGCCGTGATCGCCAGCCTCACCCTCATCCTCCGTCACCTGTTGGCCTGGGCCGTGGCACTGCTGGTGGCCGGCATGGTCTGGAGCGGCATCTTCAGCGGCATGAACGACGGCCCGGGCTGGATCTTCGGCCTGCTGGCGATGTTCCTGATGATCACCGCGCTGGGCAGTGCCATCACCCACGTGCGCCGGGTGTGGCTGATCGCGGGCCGCCTCGACGGCAGCACCCTGTCCGGGCATCAGCGGCGCCAGATCGAGGTGCCGCTGGATGCCGGCCCGGCCTTCGCCCTGATCGAGGCGGCGGTGGCCGAACTGCCGCGGGTGGAAGACGTGGAAAGCGCTGCCGGCAGCCTGCAGGTGCGCGCCTACGTGCGCCGCGTCGATCCCTGGAATGGCCGCCAGCCGTCGCGCTGGAACCTGCCGGCGCGCCTGGCCATCAAGCGCAACAGCGTGCAGGCCACGGTCACCCCGGGGCAGGGCACCAGCACCGTCACCCTGCTGTTCGAGCCCGATGCGGGCTGGTGGGCCGACCTGCTGGCGCTGGATGAAGGCAGCAATTTCGAGAACGCCGAGGCGGTCACCCGCGCGATCACCCGCCGCGTGGCCGACCAGCGCCGCGACGAGCAGGCCGCCGCCGAGCAGACCCAGGTGGAAAAGGAACTGTCGGTGGCCCGCCTGAACCTGCTGCACGCGCAGGTGGAACCGCACTTCCTCTACAACACCCTGGCCAATGCGCAGGTGCTCACCCGCACCGATCCCGGCCGTGCCGAACAGATGCTCGGCCACCTCATCCAGTACCTGCGCAGTTCGTTGCCGCAGGTGGATGAGTCGGTGTCCACGCTGGGCGTGGAGCTGGAGCGCACCCGCGCCTATCTGGAAATCCTGCGCATCCGCATGGGCGCGCGGCTGGCGGTGGACGTTCAGGTGCCCAACGAGCTGCACGGCGTGCACCTGCCGGCGATGGCCCTGCAGACGCTGGTGGAAAACGCGATCAAGCATGGCCTGGAACCCAAGCCCGGTGGTGGCACGATCTGGATCCTGGCGCGCGGCTTCGATGACCACGTGACGGTGACCGTGGCCGACGACGGCCTGGGCTTCGGCCAGGGCACCAGCGGCACCGGCATCGGCCTGAAGAACCTGCGCGAGCGCCTGCGCCTGACCTGCGGCGAGCAGGCCGGCGTGGCCATCGTCGCCAATTTCCCCAGCGGCGTTGCCGCCACCATGACCCTGCCGCAGCCGGCAAAGGAACGCAGCCATGCCGCTTGAAGCGCTGATCGCCGAAGACGAGGAACTGCTGCGGCAGTCGCTGGTGGAACAGCTGGGCCGGTTGTGGCCGGAGCTGAAGCTGGTGGCCGAGTGCGAGGATGGCGCCAGCGCGCTGGAACAGCTGGCCGAAAAGCAGCCGGACATCGCCTTCCTGGATATCCGCATGCCCGGCATCAGCGGCATCGAAGTGGCGCGCGCACTGTCCGAATTGAGTCCGCGCACGCAGGTGGTGTTCGTCACCGCCTACGACCAGTACGCCATCGATGCGTTCGAGCAGGGCGCGATGGATTACCTGCTGAAACCGGTCAGCGACGAGCGTCTGCTGGCCACCCGCGTGCGCATCCTTTCGCGGCTGCCGGCCACTCGCCAGGACGATGCGGTGCTGGAACGCCTGCTGCAGCGCCTGGGCCCTTCACAGGGCGCGGGTGATCGCCCGCCGCTGGCCTGGATCACCGCCAGCAATGGCCGCGATACGCAGCTGATCATGCTGGAGGACGTGGTCTATTTCCGCGCCGACAACAAGTACACCACGGTGGTCACCAGCGCTGGCGAGAGCCTGCTGCGCACGCCGCTGCGCGAACTGCTGGAAGTGCTCGACCCGCAGCACTTCCGCCAGGTGCATCGGTCGACCATCGTCAACATGAAGGCGGTGGCGGCCGTCAGCCGTGACGACACCGGCCGCGGCGTACTGCGCCTGCGCCAGCGTCCGGAAACGCTGGTGGTCAGCCAGCCGTTCATGAGCCTGTTCCGCGGCATGTAGAAAGAACAATGCCACCGTGACCGTGCACGGTGGCATTGTGGCTCCCCCCGCTTCCCTGGAACCGTGCGCCGGGCTCAGTACGCCGGCTGCAGGGTCAGATCGTGGTGGTGTTCGGTTTCGCCGACATGGTTGAGCCGGCCCACCAGTTCCGAGTGCTGCCGCATGCGCCCGATCTCGGTCATGATGCGGATGTCCTCGTGGCGCAGCTCGCGCCTGCTGGTGACTGCCTGCTTGTAGTCCAGCACTTCCGGGTAATGCTCGGCCAGATCCAGCGCCTCGGCCACGCATTCGACGCTGTCGGCCTTGGAGGTGATGCGGGCACGGCTGTTGAACGCCTTCATCCAGCGCTCGAAACCGGCCTGCTGGTCGAACATGTTGGCCATGAACCAGATGACGAACAGGATCGATACCCACGAGCCGAACACCACGACCACGCGGGTGAAGGTGATGTGATAATCGTCGCGCCAGAGATAGTTGGCGATCAGGCCGAGGATGAGCAGCGACGCCGCCTGCCAGCCGATGATCGAGGCGATCAGCCATTGGCACTTGGCCTGGGCCAGCACCGCCACTTCCTCGCGGATCTGCTGCTCGCTGAGGTTGCGCCAGTGCGCGACCTGTTTATCGAACGGGCTGTGGTAGAGCTCGTTGTCGCGAAGCAGTAGTCCCAAACCCTTGAACAAAGCAATCATGGCTGGCTCCCTTGTGGAACGTGCGTCGATCAGCATTGGACGGTGTGGCGGGTTCAGTTCTAGCACTTCCAGCGGGCCGTGCAATGGGCGCAATGCCTACGGCGGCAAGGGTTCTGTATGAACAGGTGAAGGTTGGTGCAGCGCACCATCGCGCAGGATGCCTGCGACAGGATGTCGCAGGGTGAAATGTGCTGCGGCCGCACATGGAACCCTGGCTGAGCCGCCGGGCTCGCCGCACCGTGCGTGATCGCCCAGAATCGGGGTGGACCGCGCAGACCGCGGCCGATTCCGTCACCGCCTGGACCGAAGATGCCGCCGTTGCTGCACCGCCTTTCCCGCCCCGTCACCGCGCCCATCCGGCGCTGGGTGCTCGATGCCTTCCCGCGCGGCCAGAGCGGCATCGATTATGACCATCCGCTGGGCGACCCCGGCTGGTTCGGGCCGGACAGCGTGACCTGGCGCATGCACGCCGAGCTGCCCTCGATGCTGGCCGGCGGCCTGTGTGCGCTGATGCTGCAGACCCTGCACCCGCGTGCGCTGGCCGGCGTGTACGACCACTCCAACTTCCGCCAGGACCTGGTCGGCCGCCTGCGCCGGACCACCGCGTTCGTGGCCGGCACCAGCTATGCCCCGGCCGGGGAAGTGGAAAAACTTGTTGCCAAGGTGCGCCGCATCCATGCGCAGATCCGCGGCCGCACCGCGCAGGGCGAGGCCTACGCGGCTGATGACCCGCAGCTGTTGACGTGGGTGCACGTGACCGAGGCGTTCGGCTTCCTGCAGGGCTATCGCCGCTACGGGCGCGAGGTGCCGGTGGAGATTGCCGACCGCTACTACGACGAGTACCGCTGCGTGGCCGAGGCGCTGGGTGCGGTGGACGTGCCGCGCAGCGAGGCGGAAGTGGCGGCCTATTTCTGTGCGCGGCAGCCGGAACTGCTGGCCGATGCGCGTTCGCGCGAGGTGCTGGAGGTGCTGTCGTCGGTCAACCTGCCGGTGCCGATTCCGGGCCTGTCGCGCGCGGTGTTCCTCGGCGCCGGTGCCGCGCTGATGCCCGACTGGGCCGAAGCGATGCTGGAACGCAGCGCCGGCCAGCGCACGCAGGCAGCCGCGTCGGCCAAGCTGATGCAGGGCATGGCACCGCTGTTCCGCCGCGCGTTGCCCGATGGCCTGGCCACGCGCGCCTGCGCACGCGTGGGTGTGCCGGTGCAGGTGTTGCGCGAGTGGCCCGAAATGCTCCGGTAGGTGCCAACCTTGGTTGGCACGCATTTCACGGTGGCGTAAAAGCGCCAACCAAGGTTGGCACAGAGTAGATCCACGCCATGCGTGGATGGGGTACCGGACGGATCGTGCCAACCAAGGTTGGCACCTACCAGAGCATCCCGTACCCGCTCTTCCAAAAAAAACGGGCGCCTCGCGGCACCCGTTCGCATCACATCACCACACCTTGACCCGCTTGTCCGGGGCCAGGTACAGCTTCTGGCCTTCCTTCACTTCAAACGCCGGGTACCAGGCGTCGATGTTGCGCACGGTCAGCGCACGGTACTGGCCCGGTGCATGCACATCGGTCAGCAGCCCATTGCGCAGGGCCTGCTCGCGGCTCTTGCTGCGCCACGCCTGGGCGAAGCCGAGGAAGAAGCGCTGGTCCGGGGTGAAGCCTTCCAGGGGCTGCCCCGGCTTGCCCTGCAGCGACAGCTGGTAGGCGTCGTAGGCGGTGCCCAGGCCGGCCACGTCGGCGATGTTCTCGCCCAGGGTCAGCTTGCCGTTGACGTGCACGCCGGGGAACGGCTCATAGCTGCTGAACTGCGCGGCCAGTGCATCACCCGCAGCGTTGAACTGCTTGAGGTCTTCAGCCGTCCACCAGTTGTGCAGCTTGCCGGTTTCATCGAACAGTGCACCGGCGTTGTCGAAACCGTGGCTGATCTCGTGGCCGATCACCGCGCCGATGGCACCGTAGTTCACCGCATCGTCGGCGGCGCCGTCGAAGAACGGCGGCTGCAGGATCGCGGCCGGGAACACCAGGCGGTTTTCCAGCGGCACGTTCATCGCGTTGATGGTCTGCGGCAGCATCGCCCACTCGCTGTGGTCGACCGGCTTGCCCAGCTTGGCGATGTTGCGCTCGTACTCGAAGCGTTCGGCGCGCTGCGCGTTGCCCAGCGGATCGTCACGGCGGATCTCCAGGCCGGTGTAGTCGCGCCACTTGTCCGGGTAGCCCATGCCCACGGTCAGGCCGGCCACCTTGGCCTTGGCGTGTGCCTTGGTCTGCGGCGACATCCAGGCCAGGGCGTCGATGCGCTTGGCGAAGGCGGCGATGATGTTCTTCGCCATCTCGTCAGCACGCTCCTTGGTCTTCGCGTCGAAGTGCTTTTCCACATAGCGCTTGCCGATGGCCTCACCCACGGCGTGGTTGGCATCGTCCACCGCACGCTTCCAGCGGTCGCTCTGCTGCGGCGTGCCGCTCAGCGCGGTGCCGTGGAAGGCGAAGCGGGCGTCGGCAAAGGTCTTGGGCAGGTAGGCGGCGGCGCGGTCCAGCGCGTGGAAGGTCATGTAGTCCTTCCACACGTCCAGCGGCTCGGTGGCCACCAGCCTGGACAGGCCGGCCACGGCCTTGGGCTGCCAGACGATGAAGTCCTGCTGCTGGCCCAGCTTGGCCGCCTCCAGGAACGCCGCCCAGTCCATGCCCGGCGCCTTGGCGTTGAAGTCGGCCTGCGTCCACGGGTTGGCACCCAGGGTTACGTTGTTGGTCTCTTCCTGGCTGGCGTGGGCCTGGGCGATCTTCGTTTCCAGCGCCAGGATGCGCTGCGCCTTGCCGGCCGGGTCGGCCACGCCGGCCAGCTGCAGTACCTGTGCGATGTAGGCCTGGTACTGCTTGCGCAGCTCGGCCATGCGGCCATCACCCAGGTAGAAATCGCGGTCGGGCATGCCCAGGCCGCCCTGCACCAGGTACGGCGCGGTGCGGTCCGGCTGCAGCATGTCCACCGACACCCACAGGCCGAACAGATGGTCGGTGTAGAAATTGGTGGCGTTGAGCAGGTCGACGTCGGCACGCATGTCGTCGCCCAGCGCACGCGCCAGGGCCGCCTTGTCGGCGATGCCGCCGATGGCGGCCAGCTGCGGCTGCACCGGGGCCAGGCCGCGCTTCTCGATGCCGGCCTCGTCCATGAACGCGGCGTAGTAATCACCGATCAGCTTGTCATCGCCGCTGGCCTGGGCGTTGCCGGCAGCACCTTCGAGGATCGCGCGGGTATCGGCCTGGGTCTTTTCGGCGATGACGTTGAAGCTGCCAAAGCGCGAGCGGTCGGCCGGAATCTCGGTGTTCTTCACCCAGGTGCCGTTGGCGAAGCCGAAGAAGTCGTCGCCGGCGGCAACGCTGCGGTCCATGCCGCTGGCATCGAAGCCGAAGCTGCCCAGCATCGGCTTGGCCGGGGCAGGGGTGGCATCGGCCGGCGCGGCGGTGCCGGCGGCCGGTTCGGCCGGGCGGTCGCAGGCGGCCAGGGACAGGCTGGCGAGGATGGCCAGCGCCAGGGTGGGACGGCGCAGCTTGGACATGGACTTCTCTTGCGGCGGGAAAACCCCAAGTCTAATCCCCTGCGCGGGTACTGGCCGCACTGCCACGGGGGCAGGGCTGTGCGCGATCTGGCTGAACACGCACGTGCGATCTTCACGCCGTCATCGGGGTGGTGCATGCTGCAGGCTGGAATCCGGTGCGGCCATGGGGAAGGTGGCGCAGCGGGCAGACCCAGGCGTCAAGAATGCAGATCTGCGGCCGCTCTGGTCGGGGATGTGGAGGAATCGTTCGCGCATGAAGCCAGTCGTCTGCACAGGGAACACCGACCGATGCCAGGGCTGAGGCACGCACTGGCCCGGCCGCTGCGCGCCATCACCTGGGGCGGCATTGCCGTGGGCGTGCTGCTGGCGGTCGTGCTGGCGGTGATGCTGGCCAATGATTACCAGCGCCGCCTGGAAGCCGCGCAGCGGCAGAGCCATGCCTTGGCGGTGGGCACCGAGCGGCTGCTGGCGATGGAGCTGCGCAACCTGGAACGGGCCATGGGCGGTATCGCCGCCGATGCCGCCGAGCTGTTCCGCACTGTGCCGGCACAGGCGCCGGCGCTGCTGGATGCGGCCATCAGCGGTGTGCTCGCCCGCCATGCGGAACTGGAAAGCATCGTCGTGCTGGATGCCTACGGCCGTGCGCTGACTGCCGGCAAGGGCGACCTGCAGCTGCCGCTGTGGAGTGACCCGCAGCGCCGCGGGCAGGGCAGTGCGCTGTACCTGGGCCCGCCGCAGCAGGCCATCGATGGCCGCTGGGTGGTGCCGCTGGCACTGCCCATGGCGGGCGACCGCTGGCTGCTGGCGCGCCTGCACTGCGACGAACTGCAGCGCATCGTCAGCGGCCTGGACGTGGGCAGCCATGGGCTGGTGTCGATCAGTGACCGTGATGGCGCCATGCTGGCCCGCGTCCCCGACCCGCAGGGCACGGTCGGCCGCCGCTACCGGCTGCCGGGCCGTGAACTGCTGGGCCGCGCGACCGTGGTCGAACTGGGCAGCCTCCCCGGAGCGGTGGACGGCATCCCGCGCATTTCCACCATCAGCACGCTGCAGCGCAGCCCGCTGGCGGTGCAGGTGGGCCTGGCCGACGAGGATGTGCTGGCGCCGTGGTGGCCCTACCTGCAGGCGGCCGTGGCCATCATGCTGGCCTACACCGGTGTGCTGCTGGTGCTGCTGTATGCGGTGCGCCGCAGCACCCGCAGCCAGCAGTCGATGGCCGAGGAACTGCGTACCGGCCATGCCGAACTGGCCCTGGCCCACCAGGCGGGCCGGGTCTGCACCTGGCACGTGGACGAGGACGCGGCGCTGCTGCACTGGTCGCCGCTGGCCCGCGAGATCTTCGCGGTGAACACCGACGCCATGCCCGTGGCCGAGTTCTTCAACCGCGTGCACCACGAGGACAGCGAGCGCCTGCAGCATGCCTTCAACCAGGCGTTTGCCGGCGATGAAGTACTGGACGAGGAATTCCGCCTGGTGCTGCCCGGTGGCCAGGTGCGTTGGGTGGCCGCGCGTGGCCAGCGGGTGGAAGTGGCCGATCGCCAGCGCCGCATGATCGGCGCGTTGACCGACCAGACCGAGCGCTACCGGGCGCGTGAGCAGATGAGCCATGCCGAGCGCCGCTTCCGGTTGCTGTTCGACCGCAATCCGGCGCCGTTCTGGGTATTCGATCCGGGCAGCCTGCGTTTCCTGGAGGTCAACCAGGCGGCCGTCGAACAGTATGGCTACAGCCGGGAGGAGTTCCTGGCGATGAGCATTCTGGACATCCGGCCGCGTGGGGGCTGGGATGAGGTGATGGGGGCCATCGCCCGGGCGCGGGTGGATGGGCTGCCCGAATCGACGGTACGCATGCACCGGCGCCGCGATGGCAGCGAATTCGAGGTGCGCGCGCATCTGTCCATGCTGGATTTCGACGGTCGCCCGGCGTGCCTGGTACTGGCCGAGGATGTCAGCGAGCGTCTGGCCTACGAACGTGATCTGGCCTACCGCGCGCGGCACAACCCGGACACCGGCCTGCTGACCGTGCGCGCGCTGACCGAGCAGCTGGATGCGCAGGAAGGGGCCTATACCATCGCCTACGTGCAGCTGCGGGGCCTGCAGCTGGTGGCCGATACGCTGGGCCGTGAGATCGGCGATGCAGTGCTGCAGTCGATGGCACAGCGCCTGGGCGGCCTGGGTGCGCGCTTCGGCACCCTGGCCTTCCAGCCGGCCGAGGATTTCGTGCTGGCCATCGGCGGCGAGCACACCGCGCAGCGGGCGCTGGATGAACTGCTGCAGATCGTCTCGGCGCCGATGCGCGGCAAGGATTCGCTGCACCAGTTCGAGCCACGCATCGGTATGGCCGTGCACGCGGTGGGCGATGGGCACAGCGCCGAGCAGGTGATCGGCATGGCCGCGCAGGCCGCGCATGCCGCACGCGCCGAAGGCAACGTGGTGGCGTGGTTCGATACCGCAGTGACCACGCGCCTGGCTGACCGCCTGCGCCTGGCCGCGCGCATCCATGCCGCCATCGACAACGAATTCCAGCTGTATTTCCAGCCGATCCGCCATGCCAGCGATGGCAGCCCGGCCGCGCTGGAAGCACTGCTGCGCTGGCCGCAGGCCGATGGCAGCTTCATTCCGCCCAACGAGTTCATCCAGCTGTGCGAGGACACCGGGCTGATCCTGGCGCTCGGCCGCTGGGTGATCCGTGCGGCGGCACAGGCGCAGCGGCGGCTGGTGGATGCGGGTTGGGGCGAGCTGTCGATCGCGGTGAACGTGTCGGCGGTGCAGTTCTTCAACAGCGACCTGGTGGCCGAGTTCACCCGCGCGCAGAAGGATTTCGGCCTGGCCCGCGGTGCGCTGCACATGGAACTGACCGAGAGCAGCCTGATGCGCAAGCCGGCGCAGGCATTGCAGACCATGCAGCGCCTGCACGAGCAGGGCATCAGCGTATCGCTGGACGATTTCGGCACCGGCTATTCCAGCATGTCCTACCTGCAGCACCTGCCGCTGGACATCCTGAAGATCGACCGCAGTTTCGTGGCCGATGTGGAAACCAACCCGCGCAATGCCTCGATCTGCCGCGCGCTGCTGTCGCTGGGCCACAGCATGGGGCTGACCATCATCGCCGAAGGCGTGGAAACACCGGGCCAGCTGAACTGGCTGGCCGCGCACGGCTGCGACCAGGTGCAGGGCTATCTGCTGGGGCGGCCGGCGCCGCTGCAGCAGATCATCGATTCGCTGGATGAAGTGGTGGCCTGAGCGCGCAGTTCCGCCGGGCCACGCCCGGCGAGCGCGAAGCGCGGGCGTCACACCCCCGCATCCACCAGGTAATCAATGAAACTGCGCACCTTCGGCGCCAGGTGGCTGCGGCTGGTGTACACGGCGAAGATGCCGATGGCCGGCACATCCCATTCCGGCAGCACGCGTACCAGGCGCCCATCGGCCAGCGCGTCTTCCAGCAGGAAATCCGGCTGCAGGATCACGCCCATGCCGGCAATGGCCGCTTGCCGCAGCACATCGCCATTGTTGGCCTGCAGGATGCTGTTCACCGTCACCCGCGTTTCGCCGCCCGGCCCCTGCAGCGGCCACTGGTTGCCCGAAGCCCAGTAGCTGTAGCCCAGGCAATCGTGCTGTTCCAGCGCCTGCGGGGTGCGCGGCGTGCCACGTGCCGCCAGGTAGGAGGGCGCGGCACACAGGCTGATGCGGGCCTGTCCCAGCCGCCGTGCGATCAGCGCCGGGCTGGGTTCGCGGGTGATGCGGATGGCCACGTCATAGCCTTCTTCCACCATGTCCACCAGCCGGTCGGACAGGGCCAGGTCCAGTTCCACCTGCGGGTAGCGCTGGCGGTGGCCGGCCAGCAGCGGGCCGAGGCGGGCAATGCCCCAGCTGACCGGCGCGTTGATGCGCAGCGTGCCCGAGGGCTCCAGCGCCTGCGCGCCGATGCTCGCCTCCAGTGCATCGAACTCGGCCAGCAGGCGCACGCACTGCGCGTAGTAGGCCGCGCCGGCACTGGTCGGGCTGACCCGCCGGGTGGTGCGGTGGAGCAGGCGGGTGGACAGGCGCTTTTCCAGCGCGGCCACCTGCCGGGTCACCCCGGCCGTGGACATGTCCAGCGCCTGCGCGGCGGCGCTGAAACCATTGCGCTCGACCACCGCGACAAACACACGCATGGCGTCCAGAGTGTCCATTGTTCCACCTTATGCAACAAATACGGTCAGATCATCGTATTTATCGGCTCTGGTGAGCGCAATAAGCTGTGTCCACTCCTTCCGAGGTACCTGCCATGTCTACCCCGTCCCGTCCGCTGTCACCGCTCGCTCCCTACGCCGGCACCCTGCTGCGGCTGGCGCTGGGCGGCCTGTTCCTGGCCCATGGCCTGACCAAGCTGCTGGTGTTCACCCCGGCCGGTACCGCCGCCTACTTCCAGTCGCTGGGCCTGCCCGGTGTGCTGGGCTATTTCACGATTGTTGCCGAACTGGGCATCGCCACCGCCCTGCTGCTGGGCGTGTACGCGCGCTGGATCGGCCTGCTCGGCGTGCCGCTGCTGCTGGGCACCATCGTCACCGTACACGGCGCCAATGGCTTCAGCTTCGCCAATGCCGGCGGCGGCTGGGAATACCCGGCGTTCTGGGCCTTGGCCCTGGTGGTGCTGTTCCTGCTGGGCGATGGCCGCTGGACCCTGCGTTCGCGCTGATCGCCCCCTGAAAGACGTCCTGGAGATTTCCATGTCCCGCCTGCCTTCGCTGTACATCTCCCATGGTTCGCCGATGACGGCCCTGCATCCGGGGCAGGTCGGCGTGCGCCTGGCCGAGCTGGCCCGCGACCTGCCGACGCCGCGCGCGATCGTCATCGCCTCGGCGCACTGGCTCGCCCGCCAGCCGCTGGTCGGCGGCCATCCGCAGCCGCCCACCATCCACGATTTCGGCGGCTTCCCGCGCGAACTGTTCGAACTGCAGTACCCGGCCCCGGGCGACCCGGCGCTGGCCGACGAAGTGGCCGGCCGCATCGCCGCCGCCGGCCTGCCGGTGGCCATCGACCCGCAGCGCGGCCTCGACCATGGCGCGTGGGTGCCGCTGTGCCTGCTGCGTCCGCAGGCCGACATCCCGGTGGTGCCGGTGTCGATCCAGCCGATGCTGGGCCCGCAGCACCAGTACGCGCTGGGCCGCGCGCTGGCACCGCTGCGCCAGCAGGGCGTGCTGCTGATCGGTTCGGGCAGCATCACCCACAACCTGCACGACTGGCGCGACTACCAGGACGGCAAGGAAGCGCCGTACGTGCGCCCCTTCATCGAATGGGTGGAACAGCGACTGTCTGCCGATGACCGCGAGGCGTTGTTCGACTACCGTCGGCAGGCGCCGTTTGCCGAGCGCGCGCATCCCACCGATGAGCACCTGCTGCCGCTGTATTTCGCGATGGGCGCAGCCGGCGAGGGCGGCTTCGGCGCACAACGCATCGATGCGGGCATCGACGCCGGCATGCTGGCGATGGATATCTACCGCTTCGATGGCAGCGCTGCGGCGGTGGCCGCATGAGCGCGGTGCTGCCGATGCTGGAACGGCCGGCGCAGGGGGCGGCGCAGGGGCTGGTCGTGCTGCTGCATGGCGTGGGCAGCAACGAGCAGTCGCTGGCCAGCCTGGCGCAGGCGCTGGACCCGCGCCTGCACGTGCTGCTGCCGCGCGCACCGCTGGTGTTCGGGCCGCAGGCGTTCGGCTGGTTCACCGTGCGCTTCGGCGCGCAGGGGCCGGTGATCGACCCGGCCCAGGCCGAACAGTCGCGCCTGCTGCTGGGTGAGTGGCTGGCGACGCAGCAGCAGCGGCTGGGCGTGGACGCGCGGCAGACCGTGCTGGCCGGCTTCAGCCAGGGCGGCATCATGAGTGCCAGTGTTGCCCTCACCCAGCCGCAGCGGGTGAAGTCCTTCGGCGTGCTGTGCGGGCGCATCCTGCCGGAGATCGCCCCGCAGGTGCCGGCCGACATCGCCGATGCCGGGCTGGACGGCCTGCTGGTGCACGGCCATGCCGACGACAAGCTGCCGTACACGCTGGCCGAATCTGCTGCGCAGCGCCTGCAGGCGCTTGGCGTGGCCCACCAGCTGCGTGGCTACCCGGTTGGCCACACGCTGTCGGCGGACATGCAGCAGGACATCCGCGGCTGGATCGAAGGGCGTTTGCTGTCGCGGCCCTGACGCGCATTCACACAGCAGGCCGCAGCGACGGCCTGCTGTGTTAAGTTTTTTTCAGTCTCCGGCGCACACCGGTTTTTCCCGGGCCCCACGCGCCGCTTCCTGGAAGAAGCATGCATACCATCGAAGTCGTCCTGGCGATGCTGGTAGCCGTTGTCGCCAGCGGTTACCTGGTTCGCGTCCTGCCATTCTCGTTGCCCCTGCCGCTGGTGCAGATCGCGCTGGGCGCGGTCATCGCCGGCGTGTTCAATCGCGGCCACGCGCTGGAACCGGAAGTGTTCTTCCTGCTGTTCCTGCCGCCGCTGCTGTTCCTCGATGGCTGGCGCATTCCCAAACAGGGCCTGTTCCGCGATAAGGGCGCGATCCTCGAACTGGCCTTCGGCCTGGTGGTGTTCACCGTCATCGGTGCCGGGTTCCTGATCCACTGGATGATTCCGGTGATGCCGCTGGCGGTGTGCTTCGCGCTGGCCGCCATCGTCTCGCCCACCGACCCGGTGGCCGTCGGTGCGATCGCCGCCAAGGCGCCGATTCCCAAGCGCCTGATGCACATCCTGGAAGGCGAATCGCTGCTCAACGATGCCTCCGGCCTGGTCTGCTTCCGCTTCGCCGTGGCGGCGGTGATGACCGGCAGCTTCTCGCTGGCCACCGCCTCGCTGACCTTCCTGTGGGTGGCCGTGGCCGGCCTGGCGGTAGGCGTGGCGGTCACCCTGGGCGTGTCCACGTTCCAGCGCTGGCTGTGGCGCCGTTTCGGCGAAGAGCCCGGCGCGGCGATGCTGGTCAACCTGCTCATTCCGTTCGCGGCCTACCTGCTGGCCGAAGAAATCCATGCCTCGGGCATCCTCGCCGCCGTCGCCGCCGGCATCGCGATGAGCTACGTCGAGCTGACCGGCCGCGTTTCCGGCAGCATGCGCGTGCAGCGTGCGGGCGTCTGGAACATGCTGCAGTTCAGCTTCAACGGCATCATGTTCGTGCTGCTGGGCGAGCAGCTGCCGGGCATTGTCGAGCGCGCCACCACCACCATGAACGAGACCGGCCACCAGAGCGCCTGGTGGCTGCTGGTGTATGTGCTGGTCATCAACGCCACGCTGATCGCGCTGCGCCTGCTGTGGGTGTGGCTGTCGCTGCGCTGGAACCTGCTGCGCGCGCGCCGTCGCGGGCTGGAGCGGGGCGAAGCACCGAACTGGCGCATCGTGGTGGCGACCTCGGTGGCCGGTGTGCGCGGTGCCATCACCCTGGCCGGTGTGCTGACCCTGCCGCTGTTCCTGCCCGATGGCAGCGCCTTCCCCGCGCGTGACCTGGTGATCTTCCTGGCTGCGGCGGTCATCCTGTTCTCGCTGGTCGGTGCCAGCGTGGCGCTGCCGCAGCTGCTGAAGGGCCTGCAGCTGCCGGCCGATTCGGGCGAGCGCAAGGAAGAGGATCTGGCCCGCAAGCTGTCCTCCAAGGCCGCCCTGGCCGGGGTGGAGCGCATGCGCCAGCAGCTGGTGATGAACCAGAACACCGAGAACGTGCAGCTGTACAACGACGCGGCCTCGCGGGTCAGCCTGCTGTACCAGCGCCATCTGGAAAAGGACAGCGACGGCCCCGACGTGGACCCGGAGAAGGTCAACCGGATGGAGCAGGGCTACCGCCAGCTGCGCAGTGCCGGCCTGAACGCCGAGCGCGAGGAGCTGTTCCGCCTGACCCGGCGCGGGGTGATCTCCGATGAGATCTCGCGGCGCCTGATCCGCAATCTGGACCTGCTGGAATCGCGCAAACGCGATTGACCCTGCCCTGAAACGTAGAGTCGAGCTTGCTCGACTGCTCTTTCCCAAAGCAGTCGAGCAAGCTCGACTCTACCGACCCGACGGCGCGGGTTATTCCGGCTTCTGGTCCAGGAAGTACGCCTCGACCTTGCCCTTGACCTTGATGGTCATCGGGTTGCCGCGGCGGTCGCGGGCCTTGCCGGCCTGCACGCGGATCCACCCTTCGCTGACCGAGTATTCCTCGACGTTGTCGCGCTCGACATCGTTGAAACGCACGCCGACGCCGCGCTCCAGGGCCTGCGCATCATGGAAAGGGCTGGCCGGGTTGATCGCCAGGTGGTCGGGAGGGGTATCGCTCATCGTTTCATTCACAGTGACGGCCACCAAGGCCGGCTTCAGCGGCACAGGATAAACCGTAGAATGCCGGCCTGCCCCAAGGAATGCCGACCATGCCCGACAACAGCGATTATTTCGACTTCGAAGAAGACGCCCACGATTTCGACGAAGACGACTTCGAGGCGCGGGTCTGGAACCTGCTGGTGCTCATCAACCCGGGCGACGAGGAGCTGGCGCTGCAGCAGTTCAACCGCTGGCGCGAGCATCTGTCCGAGGACGGGCAGCCGCTGGAAGCGGACAGCGACTGGGTACCGGCGCTGTTCACGGCCATCGCCTGGCAGTCCGGCTTCGAGGTCGAGCGTGATGACCTGGAATCGCTGCAGTCGGCGGTGAACGAGCTGTCGGCGCGCTTCAACCTGCAGCTGGACTGGGGCGGTGACCTGGATGACGAGGATTTCGCTGCGGACCTGGACGGCGTGCAGCTGATGTCCACCGCCTTCGACCGCCTGCGTGAGCACAACTACACGCTGTGGAGCGTGGATGCGGGCGGCGACGGCTTCACCGGCTGGATGGCGCTGACCCGCGACGACGACGCGCTGCTGGCGCTGTGCTCGCTGCTGAACGTGGAAGTGCGGCTGGGCAGCGACCCGTTCTGAGTGATGGCCCGCCCCGGCGGGGTTTTGGCGGCGGAAAGGAAAGCAGTCGACCAACGGTCGACTCTACCGGTACTGCGCCCTTGCGTTGGCGATCACTGCCTTCACCAGCTCGCGGTCGGTATGCCGGGAAATGGCGCGTGCACCGAGTGCGATCGCCTGCGCGCGCAGGTCCGCGTTGACATCGTAGTGAGCGCCGCTGGCCTTGTTCTGGAAGGCCCGCGGCGGAATGCCGAGCTGCGCCGCCATCGCGTGCAGCTCGGCCAGGGTGTCGGCCATCAGGTGCGCCCAGCGCTGTCCGCGCCAGGCATGCACTGCGTCATCGACGTAGACCGCCACCGCCGCGGCCGGTTCAGGCCTGCGGCTTGCCGTCGGTGTCGGCGGCGTCGGCCGGCGCGGCCTCGGCGTCGGCAGCGGCTTCAACCACGTCGCCTTCAGCAGCGTCTTCGCCTTCTTCGGCATCCTGGGTCTCGAACTCGGCCACCAGCTTGTCCAGGTACTCGTCAGCGGTCTGGCCGGCTTCGGCGGCCAGGGTGTCCAGCAGCTTCTGCATCAGCTCGGAATATTCCAGGTTGACCGTGCGGCCTTCCTTTTCCTGCACGTTGGACAGGTGCTTGAGCATGGCCAGCATCGGCACCGGGTTGTCGGCGTTACCCATGGTCTGGCCACCGATGGCCAGCAGCCACTCGCGGCCCTGCAGGCCGATGGCGGCCACGGCCTGGCCGTCTTCGTTGGTCAGCACGGCGTGGTTCTGCACCTGCTGCTGGGCATTGAGGCGCAGGAACGGGCGCTTGGCCTGCTGCTTCTTGCGCTTGTCGCGCTTGGCCTTGGAGTTCTGGGACATGGGGTGGGGTCACCTGGAAACGGAAAGACCGCCATTGTACTGCCCTTGGTAGGTGCGGACCTTGGTCCGCACGCGTTCCAATCAAGGGATCCGACCCCGGATCAAGGGGCCTCACCCTGCGCGGCCTGCACGTCCGGGTCGGCCACGGGGGCCGACAGCCCCACCTGCGGGCCGGCACCGGCCAGGGCGGCCTCTTCGGCGGCCTTGGTCATCACCACGATGCTGATACGGCGGTTGATCGGGTTCTGCGGGTCGGCCTTGTCGAACAGCACCGAGGAAGACAGCCCGACCACGCGGGTGATCTTGCTGTCCTCCATGCCGCCATCGACCAGGGCACGGCGCGCGGCATTGGCACGGTCGGCGCTCAGTTCCCAGTTGCCATAGCCGCGGGCGGCCGAATAGGCGGTGATGTCGGTATGGCCGGTCAGGCTGATGCGGTTCGGTACGTGGTTCAGGTACTCGGCCAGCTCGTGCAGGATCTGCTGGGTATAGGGCTTCAGCGTGGCGCTGCCGAGGTCGAACATCGGCCGGTTCTGCTTGTCCACGATCTGGATGCGCAGGCCTTCCGGGGTCAGGTCCAGCAGCAGCTGGTCCTTGAACGGTTCCAGTGCTTGGCTTTTGCTGATGGCTTCCTGCAGCTCCTTCATCAGCTGCTCCAGCTGCTGCTTGTCGCGCTGCTGCTGGTCCACCGGCTGCGGCACGGCCTCCTTCTGGTTCTGGAAGGGGTCGTTGCTGTTGCCGCGCGAGACATCGGTGGCGCCGCCCAGCTTGATCATCGACGTGCTGGCCCCGCCCGGCCCGGCCATGCCCGGTGCCGGCGTCGGGCTCTGCCCGGACAGCGGGCTGGGGTTGCGGAAGTATTCGGAGATCGCCGCGCGCTCGGGCTTGCTGGTGCTGGCCATCAGCCACAGCACCAGGAAGAAGGCCATCATCGCGGTCACGAAGTCGGCGTAGGCCACTTTCCACGAGCCACCGTGGTGGGCGGCATGGCCGCCTTTCTTCACCCGGCGGACGATGACGGTGGGCTTGGTCTCGGCCATGGCTTACTTGACCGTCTTCAGGTGCTGCTCGAATTCGGAGAACGGCGGGCGCACGTTCGACGGCAGGGTCTTGCGGGCAAATTCCAGCGCGATCTTCGGGTTGTAGCCGCGCAGGCAGGCCAGCAGCGCCGTCTTCACCGATTCATAGATGCGGCTGTCCTGCTCGGCGCGGGCTTCCATTGCTGCAGCCATCGGGCCGACGAAGCCGTAGCCCAGCAGGATGCCGAGGAAGGTGCCCACCAGCGCGCCGGCCACGTGGCCGCCGACCTCGACGATGTCGCCGCCGATGGAACCCATGGTGATGACGATGCCCAGCACCGCCGCCACGATGCCGAAACCGGGCAGGCCGTCGGCCACCTTGGTCAGCACCTGCGAGGGGGCCATTGCTTCGGCGTGGTGCTTTTCCAGCTCCAGTTCCAGCAGCGGTTCCAGCTCATGCGGCTCGATGTTGCTGCCGATCATCAGGCGCAGGCAGTCGGTGATGAAGTCGATCAGGTGGTGGTCGGCCTGGACCTTGGGGTAGTTGGCGAACAGGGCGCTCTCGGCCGGGCGCTCGACATGGTCTTCCAGCGACATGAAGCCCTCGCGGCGGGCCTTGTTCAGCAGCTCATAGAGCAGGCTGAGAACGTCGATGTAGTCCTGCTGCTTGTAACGCGGGCCCTTGAACACGCCGACCATGGCCTGCAGGGTCTGCTTGACCGTCTTGGCCGGGGTGCCGACCAGGAAGGCGCCGAGCGCGGCACCACCGATGATGACCAGTTCGTAGGGCTGCCAGAGGGCACCCAGGCGGCCGTGGGCACCGAGGTAGCCGCCGAGCACGCTGATGATGACGACCAGGAATCCAACGATGATGAGCATGGCGCGACGCAAGGAGGGGGGATATCTCCTTGTCGGCCCGCACCCGCTGTTTCTGAAGAGGGAATTCTGTGAAGTCGGTCGACGGGGTGGTCAGCCCGCCGTGCCGGTCTCGGCGCCGCCGCGCTGCAGCGGATTGGGCCACGGCTCACCGTTGCCGGCGAACGAAAGTGAGACCGAGTTCAGGCAGTGGCGCTCGAACGTGGGCGGCGGGCCGTCCGGGAACACGTGCCCCAGGTGGCTGCCGCAGCGGGCGCAGGTGATCTCGGTGCGGACCATGCCGTGGCTGGTATCGCGGATTTCAGTGACGTGCGCCGGGTCGTAGGGGGCGAAGAAGCTCGGCCAGCCCGTTCCCGAATCGAATTTGGTGCTGGAGCGGAACAACGGCAGCCCGCACATCCGGCAGCAGTAGACGCCCTCGCGCTTGTTGTCCAGGAACACGCCACAGAACGGGGCCTCGGTCCCGTGCTGCAGCAGCACGCGGCGTTCTTCGGCGCTCAGGCCGGCCACCAGGGCGTCGGTCTGGGCGGCGTTGGGGGGCGTCAGGTCGAAAGCACTCATGCCGGCTCTCCGTGGGAATGTGGCCTGGGGATGCCCGCAGACGTGGGGGTGCGGGCCCGCCGTTGCAAGTGTGATGGCCATTCATGGCCGGCACACGGCGCTGGGCGCATGGTGGGGTTCTCACACGATGGAGCGTGCCATGAAACCGCATCTTGCCCTGCTGTTGTGCGCCCTGCTGCCGCTGGCTGCCCAGGCCCAAATGCCCACGTCGTCCAGCCCGACCGCCACGCGCAGCAGCAACAGCGTGAACCCGCCGCCGGTCGCGCCACAGCCCGCCCCGCGCCCGGCCAACCCCGATCTGCCGGTGCAGGTGCCGCGCCAGCAGGCGCAGCCGATCCGGTCGACCGGCCCGGCCCAGGTGACCCCGGCGCCGGCGTCGCGCGCACCGGACAAGGTGTATGACCGCAACGGCCGCATCGTGCCCGGGGTGAAGCCGGCCGGCCCCAACCGCGTATTTGATTCACGCACCGGCCGCTACTACGACAGCGTACCGGCTGCGGATGGGCAGCAGATCAAACCGTGATGTGCGTCATGCGGGGCTGAACCCACGAAAACGACACCCGCACGATCACTGGTTTTTCGCCTGCGATTAACCCCTTCGGGACCACCGTGGCCCTGCAGCGGCAACCGCCGTTGTATGTCCTTTGTCCATTGGATCGCGATCATGAAAAACCAGCAGAACCGTCATCCCGGCAAGGAGCAGCAGGGCCAGAACCGCAGCCCGCAGCAGCAACAGCAGCAGATGGACGCGCAGCAGCCGCAGAAGGGCGGCAAGCAGCAGGAGCAGCGCCAGCAGGGGTCGCAGAAGCACCCGCAGCAGCGTTGACAGAAGCTCGTTGACAGAAGCTGGGGTCAGAGCCCGCCGTGCGGGATCTGGCCCCATCCCGGCCCAGGCGCTCAATCGGCGATCGGCAGCGCCCAGGTCTCCTTCACTTCTTCCATCACGATGTAGCTCTTCGATTCGCGCACATGCGGCAGGGTCAGCAGGGTGCTGCCCAGCAGCTTGCGGTAGCTGGCCATTTCGCTGATGCGGGCTTTGAGCAGGTAATCGAAATCGCCCGAGACCAGGTGGCATTCCAGCACGTTGGGCAGCTTCAGCGCCGCGCGCCGGAACTCTTCGAAGATGTCGCCGGACTTGTAGGCCAGGCTGATCTCCACGAACACCAGCAGGCTGGCTTTAAGCGCCGCAGGGTCCAGGTGCGCGTGGTAGCCGGTGATGATCCCTTCGCGTTCCAGCCGGCGCACACGCTCGGTGCAGGGGGTGGTCGACAGGCCGACCCGTTCACCCAGCTCGGTGAAGGAAATGCGGCCCTCGGCCTGCAGGATGCGCAGGATTCTGCGGTCGATCTTGTCCAGCTCGCGGGGGCGTGTGGCCATGGCCGTCAACCTCGATGGGTGAATTGCAGGAAAACATCCTGCCGCAAGCATGCAAATCAGGCAAATCAACCGGTATCGCAGGCATATACTTCCCTGATTATGCTCCCGGCGTGCTCAAACGCAGGGAATCATCGGGTTGGAGAGTTCCCATGCGAGTCCTCGTTCTCGGCAGCGGCGTGATCGGCACCACCAGTGCCTGGTACCTGCGGCAGGCCGGCTTTGAAGTCACGGTCATCGACCGCCAGCCCGGCCCTGCGCTGGAAACCAGCTTTGCCAACGCCGGCCAGCTGTCGTTCGGCTACACCTCGCCGTGGGCCGCCCCCGGCGTGCCGAAGAAGGCCATCGGCTGGCTGTTCGAAAAGCATGCGCCACTGGCGATCAAGCCGGGCATGGACCTGGCCCAGTACCGCTGGCTGTGGCAGATGCTGCGCAACTGCACCCACGAGCGCTACGCCATCAACAAGGCGCGCATGGTGCGCATGTCCGAATACAGCCGCGACTGCCTGAACGAGCTGCGCGCGCAGATCGGCATCGAATTCGAGGGCCGCGACCTGGGCACCACCCAGCTGTTCCGCACCCAGCAGCAGCTGGACGCCTCGGCGCAGGACATCGAGATCCTGGCCCAGTACGGCGTGCCCTATGAAGTGCTGGACCGCGCCGGCATCATCCAGGCCGAACCGGCCCTGGCGCATGTGGATGGCCTGGTGGGCGCCCTGCGCCTGCCGCGTGACCAGACCGGCGACTGCCAGCTGTTCACCCGCCGCCTGGCGCAGATGGCCGCCGATGCCGGCGTCGAGTTCCGCTATGACCAGGACATCACCGGCCTGCAGGTCGAGGGTGACCGGGTGACCGGCGTGCGCATCGGCAACCGCGTGGAAACCGCCGACCGGGTGGTGGTGGCGCTGGGCAGCTATTCGCCGCAGATGGTGGCGCCGCTGGGCATGCGCCTGCCGGTGTACCCGCTGAAGGGCTATTCGCTGACCCTGCCGATCACCGACCCGGCGATGGCCCCGACCTCGACCATCCTGGACGAGAGCTACAAGGTGGCCGTCACCCGTTTCGACAATCGCATCCGCGTGGGCGGCATGGCCGAAGTGGCTGGTTTCGACCTGTCGCTGTCGCAGCGCCGTCGCGAGACGCTGGAGCTGGTGGTGCGCGATCTCTACCCGAAGGGCGGTGACCTGGCCAAGGCCGAGTTCTGGACCGGCCTGCGCCCGGCCACGCCGGACGGCACGCCGGTCATCGGTGCAACCCCACTGCGCAACCTGTACCTCAACACCGGCCACGGCACGTTGGGCTGGACCATGGCCTGCGGCTCCGGCCGCTACCTGGCCGATCTGATGAGCGCGCGCCAGCCGCAGATCAGCACCGAGGGCCTGGATATCTTCCGTTATGGCCAGTACGGCCACGCCCCGCAGCAGGAGAGCCGCGCATGCGTCCTGCCCGCGCGCTGATCGACCTGGGCGCGCTGCGCAGCAACTACCGGCTGGCCCGCGAACTGGGCGGCGGCAAGGCGCTGGCGGTGGTCAAGGCCGATGCCTATGGCCACGGCGCGGTGCGCTGCGCACAGGCGCTGGAAGGCGAGGCCGATGGCTTTGCGGTGGCCACCATTGAAGAAGCGCTGGAACTGCGCCAGGCCGGCATCCGTGCGCCGATCCTGCTGCTGGAAGGCATCTTCGAAGCCAGCGAACTGCCGCTGGTGGCCGAGCATGACCTGTGGTTCTCGGTGGGCTCGCCGTGGCAGGTGGAGGCGCTGGCCGCCTTCGACAGCCCGCGCCCGCTGACGGTGTGGCTGAAGCTGGACAGCGGCATGCACCGGCTGGGCCTGGACGTGGCCGGCTTCCGCGCTGCGCACGCGCGCCTGTCGGCGCTGCCGCAGGTCGAGCGCATCGTGATGATGACCCACCTGGCGCGCGCCGATGAACTGGACAGCGAGCGCACCCATGAACAGGCCGCCACCTTCAAGGCGGCCATCGACGGCCTGCCGGGCGAAACCAGCGTGTGCAATTCGCCGGCCCTGCTGGGCTGGCCGGACGTGCGCAGCGACTGGGTGCGGCCGGGCCTGATGCTGTACGGGGCCAACCCGCTGCCGGACGACACCACGCTGACCGCGCGCCTGCGCCCGGTGATGACCATGCAGTCGCAGGTGATCGCCGAGCGCTGGATCGATGCCGGTGAGCCGGTGGGCTATGGCGCCCGCTTCGTGGCCAAGGCCCGCACCCGAGTGGGCGTGGTTGCGCTGGGCTATGCCGACGGCTATCCGCAGTTCGCGCCGAACGGCACCCCGGTGCTGATCGACGGCCAGCCCGGCGGGCTGATCGGCCGCGTGTCGATGGACATGCTCACCGTGGACCTGACCGCGCATGCGAAGGCCGGTATCGGCAGCGTGGTGGAGCTGTGGGGCACGGCGCCGACCCTGGCCGAGCTGGCCCCGCGCTGCGGCGTCAGCGCCTATCAGCTGCCGTGCGCGGTCAAGCGCGTGGCCCGGGTTTACCAGGACTGAAGTGATGCCGGCCAGCGGCCGGCACTACCGTACAGCGCTCTGGTAGATGCCGACCTTGGTGGGCAGGTTTTTCGCGCGATGCCGGCAGGTCAGGCCGTGCTCTGGTAGATGCCGACCTTGGTCGGCAGGTTTTTCGCGCGATGCCGGCAGGTCAGGCCGCGCTCGGGTAGATGCCGACCTTGGTCGGCAGGTCTTTCGCGCGGTGCCGGCAGGTCAGGCCGCGCTCTGGTAGATGCCGACCTTGGTCGGCAGGTTTTTCGCGCGATGCTGGCAAGGCGCCAACCAAGGTTGGCAGCTACCACGGCAGGCCGTGCCTGGACCTGGCCCATCGGCATCGAGACGATGCCGGCCAATGATCAACGTGCCGCGGTTGCCTGGGTGGTCAACTGGCGCTTCACCCAGTCATCGATCAGGCGCTTTTCGAAGCGCAGCGGATCACTGTCGCTGCGCACTCCGATGTTGTGCAGGTAGCCGCTGTCGCTCAGCTTGGCTTCGCCTTCGTCGATGATGCCGCCGCTGGCGTCCTTCAGCGTGTACTGCAGCGTGATGCGTGGCGGGTAGATGTCACGCATGATCCGGATGTCGCTGCCGCGCGGGCCGTGCCAGGGCTCGTAATCACCCGCACGCTTGACGTCGACCAGGGTCACATCCAGCGTCTGCCCGGGCTGCAGGGGCTTGGCCGCGCTGGTCTGCACGTAGCGCGCCAGCTGCTGCACCCAGTCGCCGCGCTCGGCTTCGAAGCGGTTGCTGCTCTGGCGGATCTCGGTGAACTGGGCCGGGTCATTCCACTTCACGCTGACCGGGCCCTTGGCCTCCAGCGCCCGCGGGGCCTGTGGATCGGTGACGGTGCGTGGCGCAGCGGCAGCGCTGCCCATGGCCAGGGCGCCAGCCAGCAGCAGGGCGGCGGAAAGCGAGCGGTTCATGGCGGTCTCCTGCGCCCGATGATCGGGACGTTCTAGGGGTACAGCGCGAGTGTGAGCCTGGAGGGAGGCCTCAGCAATGGTCCATTGCGTCATATACGACAGCAGTTGTCGCCAATTCATGGTCGTCAACCCTGACTGACGGCGCTTGACGCTGTGAATACGCGCTCTGGAAGATGCTGTACCTCCACCCGGTTCGTCTCCCACGCCCTTGTCCACACAGCCGCCCCTCGTCGAGCGCGCGCCCATGATGGCGTCGGCGCCCGAACCCGACCTGCATCACGGCGTGCTTGAGCACATCAATGCTGGCTTCTGCGTGATCCACGTCATGTTCGAAGGTGAGCAGGCGGTGGACTACCGCTTCCTGGAGGTCAATGAGGCCTTCGAGCGCCATACCGGCCTCAAGGGCGCCAAGGGCAAGCGCATGACGGTGCTGGAACCGCAGCATGAACGTGACTGGTTCCGCATCTACGGTGAAGTGGCGCGGACCGGCCAGCCGGCGCAGTTCGAGATGGATGCGCGCGCGCTGGGCCGTTCGTTCGCGGTGGATGCCGTGCGCGTGGGGGAGCCGGGCGAGGACAAGGTGGGCATCCTGTTCTTCGACGTCACCGCGCGCAAGCAGATTGAAGTGGAACTGGGTGAAAGCGAGGCGCGCTTCAGCGCCCTGGCCGACGGATTGCCGATGCCGGTCTGGGTGCTGGATGAGCGTGGCCATGCCCGTTTCGTCAACAGTGCCTTCAGCGAATTCTTCGGTGGCGACGAGACCCGCGTGCCGGAAGACGTCTGGCGCGGCCTGGTGCATCCCGATGATGCCTCGGTATTTGAATACGAGCTGCAGGAAGCGCTGAAGGCGCAGCGGTCCATGCATGCGCTGGTGCGCGCGCAGCGCGCCGATGGACAGTGGCGCTGGCTGGAAATGAACGCGCGGCCGCGCTTCTCGCGCATGGGCCGCTTCATCGGCCTGGCCGACAGCAGCCCGGACGTGACCGAGCGGCGCGAGATCGAACTGGCCCGCGAGGAGCTGCTGCAGTCCGAACGGGCCGCGCGCAGTGCCGCCGAAAACATGGCACGGCTGAAGGACGAATTCCTCGCCACGCTGTCGCACGAACTGCGCACGCCGCTGACCACCATCCTGGGCTGGAGTGAACTGCTGCTGCAGCGGGTGGACAACACCAGCCCGCTGTACAAGGGTCTGAACGTGATCGCCAGCAGTGCGGCAGCACAGAAGCGCCTGATCTCGGACATGCTGGACCTGAGCAGCATGCTGCTGGGCAAGGTGCAGCTGGAAGTGGAAGTGCTGGACCTGGGCGCGCAGTTGACCGAGGCGATCGGCGCACAGGAACCAGTGGCAGAGGGCAAGGCGCTGGACGTCACCCTGCAGCTGCCCGAGCAGCCCTGCCTGGTGCTGGGCGATGCCACGCGACTGCAGCAGGTGTTCTGGAACCTGCTCTCCAACGCCATCAAGTTCACCCCGGCCGAAGGCCGCATCGAAGCGCAGCTGCGCGCCGACGGTGCTTACTGGACGATGACCCTGCGCGATACCGGCGATGGCATCGCGCCCGAATTCCTGCACCACCTGTTCAGCCGTTTCCGCCAGGCCGATGGCACCACCACGCGCCGCCATGGCGGGCTGGGCCTGGGCCTGGCCATCGTGCAGCAGCTGGTGGAACTGCACGGCGGCACGGTCAGTGCGGCCAGCGAGGGCCATGGCCATGGCTCGACGTTCACCGTGCGCCTGCCGCAGTACATTCCCGATGCCGACCGCCGTCCGCTGCGCGAGGTGTTCAGCGGGCCGATCCTGGAACCGACGGTGGTCGAGCCGTACCCGCTGCGCGGCCTGCACCTGCTGGCCGTGGAAGACCAGCCGGAAGTGCTGGAGTACCTGCGGCGCATGCTGGAAGAGCAGGGCGCCAGCGTCTCGGCGGTCGGTTCGGCCGGTGAAGCGCTGGCCCTGCTGGCTGACAGCGGCCACCTGCAGTACCACGTGATGCTCACCGACATCGGCATGCCGGGCATGGATGGCTATGGCCTGGTGCGCACGCTGCGCGAGGACATGGGCGTGGAGGCGACCGACCTGCCGGCGGTAGCGGTGACCGCGCTGGCCCGTGCCGATGATCGCCGCCGCGCGCTGGCCTCGGGCTTCCAGGAACATGTGGCCAAGCCGTACTCGGTGGCCCAGCTGGTGTCGGCGGTGCGCAGCGTACGCCCCATGCGTGCCAGCACCCCGCCATTGCACTGAGCATTCACGACCGATCGGCGAACCTGCCCGGCAAGGAGGTTCACCGATGTCCCGTATTGCTCCGCGTATCCATACCGACCCGGCGCAGATCGCGCGCCTGGAAGCCCTGTTGCCGCAGCTGGGGGGGGAATGGCAGGTGCAGGTGACCCTGCACGATGGCCGCCGCCTGCTCGGCACCGTGGCCGTGCGCCCGACCCTGCAGCAGTACCGCAACGAAGCGGGCGATGAAGGCAGCAATGGCCAGCTGCGCCTGGACGACTACGACAACCCGGTACAGCAGCATCATGTCTGGCTGGATGAGATCGCCAGCGTCAGCCGGCTGCCGCCGAAGGTGCCTTGATCGGATGTAGCGCCGAGCCCATGCTCGGCTGCCGGCTGCGCCGCCGCCCGAGCATGGGCTCGGGCGCTACAAGGACGTCAATGCTCGAACACGGTCGGTGTTGCCTCGAACCGCCGCGCATAGGCGCGTTCGTCGGCTACCCGGGCGACCTCCGCATCGGCCAGATCCGGCGCACCGTAGACCGCATAGGCCACGCTGCCATCGGCGCCATGGCCGACCTGGTGCAGGCGGTAACGCGAGTGGCCACCACCAGTGTCTTCCGGATAGTGCACGGGCGGATGGCTGCCTTCCAGGTCCATTTCACTGTTGTCGACCACTCCACCGACGAACAAGGCGCGCATGCGGGTTCTCCTGGGGTTTGCTGGGGGAGCCCTTACCCTGAACGCTTTGATGTTGTCGGCACATCAACAGCCCGTTGAAGTTTCGCAAATCGGCCCGCCGGGGCCGACCCGGCCAAGCCGGTACAATGGTCGGCCCCAAGCTTGAAGTACCTGCGCCGATGGCCTCCAGCGACGACGCCCCCCTGCAGACCCTGTTCCTGCCGTTCAGTTCCGGTGCCCTGCGCTGGCCCGAGGGCCCGGTGGCCTTCCTGCGTGCCCGCGACGGCTGGCCGTTGCGCGAGATCGCCGGCAACCGCGAGGTGCACTGCGAGCAGAGCTTCGCCCCGTTTGCCGGGCCGCTGCAGCAGGCCAATGGCTGGACCGTCAGCGGCCAGATCGACGACGCCGCCGGCAAGGGCCGCTATCCGCTGGTGCTGGTGCTGCCGCCGCGCCAGCGTGAGGAAGCCCGCGCCCTGTTTGCCCGCGCCCTGGCGCTGGTGGCCGAGGGCGGCCGCATCGTCGCCTGCCAGTCCAACAACGAGGGCGCCCGTTCCGGCGAAGGCGACCTCAAGCAGCTGACCGGCCTCGGCGGCTGCCTGACCAAGAACCACTGCCGCGTGTACTGGACCGCGCCGCTGCAGGGCCAGCACGATGCCGACCTGGCCAAGCGCTGGAGCGCGCTGGATGTGGTGCGACCGATCGTCGGCGGCCGCTTCCTCAGCCGCCCGGGCGTGTTTGCCTGGGACCGCATCGACCCGGCCTCGGCGCTGCTGGCCGAGCACCTGCCGGGCGACCTGGCCGGTCGCGCCGCCGATCTCGGCGCCGGCTATGGCTATCTGTCGCGCGAACTGCTGGAACGCTGCCCGAAGATCACTGCGCTGGACCTGTACGAGGCCGAACAGCGTGCGCTGGCCCTGGCTGAGCTGAACCTGGCGCCGCCGCCGCGCGCGCTGCCGCTGCGTTTCCTGTGGCGCGACGTCACCGCCGGCATCGAGCCGGGTTACGACGTCATCATCAGCAACCCGCCGTTCCACACGCCCTCGCGCGCCGACCGTCCCGACATCGGCCAGCGCTTCATCGCCGTGGCCGCGCAGGCGCTGTGCCCGGGCGGTCGCCTGTACGTGGTGGCCAACCGCCACCTGCCCTACGAACACACCCTCAACGACAGCTTCGGCGCGGTACGCGTGGTCGCCGAGCGCGATGGCTTCAAGCTGGTCGAAGCGGTGAAGGGGAAGGGCAAGTGAAGCTGGTCAAGCACATCGCCAACCTCGGCTATGGCAGCCGCAAGCAGGTGCAGTGGATGTTCCGCGAAGGTCGCATCACCGATGCCGACGGTGAAGTCCTGTATGCCGATGACCAGGTGCCGCACGAGGCGATCCGGGTTGATGGAGAACCGCTGGACCCGCCGCCGGGCCTGTCGCTGGCGCTGTACAAGCCGGCTGGCTACACCTGTTCGACCAAGGACACCGGCCGACTGATCTACGATCTGCTGCCGCCGCGTTTCCGCGACCGTGACCCGGTGCTGTCCACCGTCGGCCGCCTGGACCGCGAGACCAGCGGCCTGCTGCTGCTGACCGACGATGGTGGCCTGCTGCACCGGATCATCTCGCCCAAGTCGAAGCTGCCCAAGGTCTATGAGGTGGAACTGGCCGAAGACCTGCGCGGCGATGAAGTGGCGCAGTTCGCCAGCGGCACGCTGATGCTGGAAGCGGAGAAGACGCCGCTGCTGCCGGCTGAACTGGAGGTGCTGGGCCCGCGCAAGGCGCGCCTGGTGCTGCACGAAGGCCGCTACCACCAGGTACGCCGCATGTTCGCCGCCACCGGCAACCACGTGCAGGCCCTGCACCGCAGCCGCGTGGGCGGCCTGGACCTGCAGGGGCTGGACGAAGGCCAATGGCGGATGTTGGCCGCCACCGACCTGGACACGCTGTTCGCTCCATGACCGCCATCACTGCGCTGCCGTTCCTGCCGGAGGCCGTCATCTTCGACATGGACGGCCTGATGATCGACAGCGAGCGGGTGTCCATCGCCTGCTGGAGCGAGGCGGCCGCTGAGTTGGGACTGCCGCTGGACGCGACGTTCTTCGTGCGCATGGTCGGCCTCGGCGACCGTGACAGCCAGGCGCTGCTGCGCGGGCAGGGCGTATCGGATGCGATGATCGAGGCGATGGCCGCGCGCTGCCACGACCTCTACGAGGCGCGCACGCAGACCGGCCTGCCGTTGCGGCCGGGCATCCTGCAGCTGCTGGCACTGCTGAAGGTGCACGGCATTCCGCGTGCCGTGGCCACCACCACGCGGCAGCCGCGGGCCAACCGCAAGTTGGCCGCGGCCGGCCTGCTGCCGTACTTCGATGCGGTCATCACCAGTGGTGATGTCGCCCATCCCAAGCCGGCGCCGGATATCTATCTGCTGGCCGCGCAGCGGTTGGGGAAAGCACCCGAACGCTGCCTGGCGCTGGAGGATTCACCGGCCGGCACGCGCGCCGCGGTGGCCGCGGGCATGACCGTGATCCAGGTGCCGGACCTGGTGCCTCCGGATGAAGCCCTGCGCGCACTGGGCCACCGCATCGTCGGCTCGCTGGTGGATGCACACGCGCTGCTGGTGCCGCTGCTACCGGAATAACCGGTGGGTGCCAACCTTGGTTGGCACGCTCCACCGCTCTGGTAGGTGCCAACCTTGGTTGGCACAGTCGAGCAAGCTCGACTCTACGCCTTGACGGGTGGGTGCCGACCGTTGGTCGGCACGCCTTTCAATCAAACGCGGCCGAACACCAGGGCTGCGTTCGTACCACCGAAACCGAAGCTGTTGGACATCACTGTATCCAGCTTCTGCTCGCGGCTCTCGCGCAGGATCGGGAAGCCTTCCACCGCCGGGTCCAGCTCGGTGATGTTGGCCGAACCGGCCACGAAACCATCGCGCATCATCAGCAGGCAGTAGATCGCCTCGTGCACGCTGGCCGCGCCGAGCGAGTGGCCCGACAGCGCCTTGGTCGACGACAGCGGCGGCACCGCATCGCCGAACACTTCGCGGATCGCGCCCAGCTCGGTCACGTCGCCCAGCGGCGTCGAGGTGCCGTGGGTGTTGAGGTAATCCAGCGGACGGTCGACGTTCTGCAGCGCCATCTTCATGCAGCGCACCGCGCCCTCACCGGACGGAGCCACCATGTCGGCACCGTCGGAGGTCACGCCGTAGCCGATCAGCTCGGCATGAATGCGCGCGCCGCGGGCCACGGCGTGGTCGTAGTCTTCCAGCACCAGCATGCCGCCGCCACCGGCAATGACGAAGCCGTCGCGGTCCTTGTCGTACGGACGCGAGGCGCTGGCCGGGGTGTCGTTGAAGCTGGTCGACAGCGCGCCCATCGCATCGAACATCACGCTCATCGACCAGTGCAGGTCTTCGCCGCCACCGGCGAACATGATGTCCTGTGCGCCGTGGCGGATCATGTCGGCAGCCGCGCCGATGCAGTGCGCCGAGGTCGCGCAGGCGGCCGACAGCGAGTAGCTGACGCCCTTGATCTGGAACGCGGTGGCCAGGCAGGCCGACACGGTGGAGCACATCGTGCGCGGCACCATGTACGGGCCGACCTTGCGCACGCCACGGGCACGCAGCAGGTCAACCGCACCCACCTGCCATTCGCTGGAGCCACCGCCGGAACCGGCGATCAGGCCGGTGCGCAGCGCACTCACCTGTTCCGGCGACAGGCCGGCATCGGCGATCGCATCGCGCATGGCGATGTAGGCAAACGCAGCCGCATCGCTCATGAAGCGCTTCTGCTTGCGGTCGATCTGCGCATCCAGGTCCAGGTCCACGCGGCCGCCGATCTGGCTGCGCAGGCCGGCTTCGGCGTGGTCGGGCAGGGCGGTGATACCGGCGCGGCCTTCGCGCAGCGCCGAGGAAACGGTATCCAGATCATTGCCCAGGCACGAGGTGATGCCCATGCCGGTGATGACGACGCGACGCATCAGAAGCTCCCGGTTTCAGTGAACAGGCCCACGCGCAGGTCGCGGGCGTTGTAGATCTCGCGGTCGTCCACGTACATGCGGGCATCGGCCTGGGCCATCACCAGCTTGCGGTTGATGACGCGGCTGATGTCGATCTCATAACGCACGAGCTTGGCTTCCGGCAGCACCTGGCCGGTGAACTTCACTTCGCCACAGCCCAGGGCGCGGCCCTTGCCGGGCGCACCCAGCCAGGTCAGGTAGAAGCCGGTCAGCTGCCACATGGCATCCAGGCCCAGGCAGCCGGGCATCACCGGGTCGCCGATGAAGTGGCAGCCGAAGAACCACAGGTCCGGGCGGATATCCAGTTCGGCACGCACCATGCCCTTGCCATGCGGTCCGCCGTCCTCGCGGATGTCGGTGATGCGGTCGAACATCAGCATCGGGTCGTTGGGCAGACGGCCGGCGGCGGCGCCGAACAGTTCACCGCGGGCGCTGGCCAGCAGCTGGTCGCGGTTGAACGCGTGGAGACGAGTCATGGAAAGCGCAATCCTGGAGGCGAAAACGAGGCAACAAGTCCCCGAGGATGCACGACGGTTGCAACGGGAATCAAACCGCCGCACCGTACGCGTGCGTAGTGTTTTCCCCGGGAATCACGCATCCCGTTGATGCACAACGACCATACTTTGCCGTCTGGACAGGTACGGTGCGGTTATCATGTCGGCCAACCATGAACGCACTGCGCAAGATCATCCACGTCGACATGGACGCCTTCTACGCGTCGGTGGAGCAGCGCGACGATCCATCGCTGCGCGGCAAGCCGGTGGTGGTGGCCTGGCGCGGTGCCCGTTCGGTGGTGTGCGCGGCCTCCTACGAGGCGCGCGTGTTCGGCGTGCGCTCGGCCATGCCGGCACTGCGCGCCGAGCGCCTGTGCCCGGACGCGATCTTCGTGCCGCCGGATTTCGCGCGTTACAAAGCGGTGTCACGCCAGGTGCGCGAGATCTTCCTGCGCCATACCGACCTGGTCGAGCCGCTGTCGCTGGACGAGGCCTACCTGGACGTGACCGCGCCCAAGAGCGGCATCGAACTGGCCACGGAAATCGCCCGCACCATCCGCGCGCAGATCCGCGAAGAGACGAACCTGACTGCTTCAGCCGGCATCGCGCCGAACAAGTTCCTGGCCAAGATCGCCTCGGACTGGCGCAAGCCCGATGGCCAGTTCGTCATTCCGCCGCAACGCGTGGATGCGTTCCTGCTGACCCTGCCGGTGAAGAGCGTGCCGGGCGTGGGCAAGGTGATGGAAGGCAAGCTGGCCGAGCGCGGCATCCTCACCTGTGGTGACCTGCGCAACTGGACGCTGCCGGACCTGGAAGAGAATTTCGGCAGCTTTGGTCGCAGCCTCTACAACCGCGCGCGCGGCATCGACGAGCGGCCGGTGGAACCGGACCAGCAGGTGCAGTCGATTTCCTCCGAGGACACCTTCGCCGAAGACCTGCTGCTGGAAGACCTGGGCGAGGCCATCGTGCAGTTGGCCGAGAAGACCTGGCATGCCACACGGAAGACCGAACGCATCGGCCACACCGTGGTGCTGAAACTGAAAACCGCCCAGTTCCGCATCCTTACCCGCAGCTACACCCCCGACCGCCCCCCGGAATCGCTGCAGGAACTGCGCGACATCGCCCTGTCCCTGCGCGCACGCGTCGACCTTCCCGCCGACACCCGCTACCGCCTGGTCGGTGTCGGTCTGGGCGGATTCCGCGATAAGGAACCGGTGGTGCAGGGCGAGTTGTTCGATTGAGGCAGTCGAGCACGGCTCGACGCTACAGAAGCATCCACGCATGGCGTGGATCTACTGCCTTGTAGCGATGGGGTCAGAGCCCGTTGCGCAGCAACGGGATCCGACCCCGTGCTGTTCCGACAGATCGCGGGAAACTGTCGAAGGCGGGGTGGGTCCGGTTGCGGGGGCGTGAGCGCCATGGATGGCGCGACCGAGCCTCCATGGACGGATTCACGGCGTCCCCCGCAACCGGACCCACCCCGCCAACCCAAAGATGCTCAGCTGTTGATCTTGACCTTGCTTCGGCGGGTGCAGGGCGCAGCCCTGCAAAAAGAAACCACCTACCTTATGGCCACTGCATCTCGCCCTTGGCCACCTTCGCACTCAGCTCCAGCGATTCCACGCCTGCCAGGGTGGGGTAGCGCGCCCGCATCGCCTGCACCAGTGCCGCACCGTCCTTCGCCTTCGCCGCTTCCACATCGAAGGCACGGATGTAGTCCGCCGTAAACCGCAGCGCGCTCGCATCCAGCGCCGCACCCGGTGCGTAATGACCCGGCACCACCACCTCCGGCTTCAGTGCCTGCAGCCGCTGCAGCGTCTGCAGCCAATCGGCATGCGACTGCGGCGTCTGCGTATCGGCCATCCACACGTGCTCACCGGCCACCACCGGAATGCCGCCGACGATCGCACGCAGCGACGGCACCCACAGCACCGTGCGGCCCGGGGTCGGACCCTCCAGGCCGATCAGCGGCAGGCGTTGGCCTTCCAGCTGCAGCGCATCGCCGTCCAGCACCTGCGGCACGACGATGCGCGCGGGCACATCAGCCCCCATCTTCGGGCCCCAGTACGCCAGCTTGACGGCCTGGGTCTGCTCGATATGGGCGACGGTCTGCGCGGTGGCGACGATGCGTGCCTGCGGGAAGGCATCCTGCAGCGTGGCCAGGCCGAAGTAGTAATCCGGATCGCCGTGGCTGATGTAGATCGTGGTCAGCTGCTTGCCGCTGGCGCGGATCTTTTCGACCACTGCACGCGCATCGCTGGCGGCGAACTGCGCATCGACCAGGATCGCCTCATGGCGGCCTTCGATCAGCACCGATGACACGGAGAACATCGCCTGCGGGCCGGGATGGAAGGTCTGCAGGTGCAGCTGTGAGTGTTTCGCCGAGGTGGCGGCAGCGGGCGCGGCCGGCGCAGCCAGCAGCGGTGCACTGGCGAAACCCGCAGCCAGCGCGAGGGGAAGCAGCAGGGCAGCAGTACGCATCAACGAATCCTCGTAGCGTCGAGCTTGCTCGACGGGATACCTGGGCAGTCGAGCAAGCTCGACTCTACGACGTCGCAGACGTCATCAATACGCCGCAGTGATGATCTGCTTCGGGTACTTCGCCGCTTCCAGCTCGGCCACGAAGGCGGCACCGTAATCGGCGTAGCTGATGCGACTGTGGCCGCTGGCATCGGCGAGGAAGGTCTTCGCCTGCACGCGGTACTGGCCACGCTCGTCGCCCGGGCCGATTTCCGCGGCCGGCGAGAAGAAGGTCCAGTCCAGGTCATCCACGGCCTGCAGGCGCTTCAGTGCTTCACGCGCGGCCAGTGCGTAGGGCTTGTAGGCGGCCGGGAAATCCGGGGTGTCGACCAGCTGCACGCCCGGCGCGATTTCCAGGCTGCCGGCACCACCGACCACCACCACGCGCGGCACCCTGGCCTGGCGTGCGGCGGCGACCAGCTGGTCGGCCACGGTGGCGATCTGGGCGATGTCATCGCCGGGGCGCGGGCCGTAGGCGCTGGCCAGTACATCGTGGCCGGCAATGACCGCAGCCAGTGCGTCGGTGTCGTCCAGCGCGGCGATGGCCAGCTGGGCACCGGCCAGTTCGGCCGGCAGGTCCTTTTCACTGCGGACCACGGCCGTGACCTGGTGGCCGTTGGCAAGCGCGTGGCGGGCGATCTGGCGGCCGATGTTGCCGGTGGCACCGATGAGGGCAATCTTCATGGCAGGACTCCTTGGGGCGGAATGGGGTGGGAACGAGGCCACTGTAGGCCGCTGCAGTTGATCGAAAAACAGCGTATAACGCGCTTGTTTGTTGCATGGATCGAGCAGATGGACCGATTGACCGCCATGACCGTGTTCGTCGAAGTGGCCGAGCGCGGCAGCCTGACCGCCGCCGCCGAGGTGCTGGACATGTCCCGCGCCATGGTCAGCCGCTACCTGGCCGAAGTGGAGGGCTGGCTGGGCGCGCGCCTGCTGCACCGGACCACGCGGCGGATCAGCCTGACCGGCGCCGGTGAAGCCGCGCTGGCGCGCTTCCGGCAGATGCTGGCCATCGGCGAGGAACTGCAGGGCGAACTGGCCAGCGACGATCCCGAGCCGCACGGCACCCTGCGCATCACCGCCAGCGTGTCGTTCGGGCAGAGCCATCTGGCCCGTGCGGTGGCCGCCTTCGTGCAGCGCCACCCGGCGGCGCGCATCGAGCTGTTGCTGGTCGACCGCATGGTCAACCTGGTGGAGGAGCGCGTGGACCTGGCGGTGCGCATCGCGCGCCAGATCGACCCGAGCCTGATTGCGAGGCGCCTGGCCACCTGCCGCTCGGTGCTGTGCGCCACGCCGGCCTACCTGCAGGCGCATGGCACGCCCAGCGCGCCGGAACAGCTGCCCGCGCACAACTGCCTCACCCATCATTACGTGGGAAAGAGCCTGTGGCAGCTGCACCGCGACGGCCGCGCGCTGTCGGTGGCGGTGGGCGGCAACATCAGTGCCAACGAAGCCTCGCTGCTGCTGGAAGCAGTGCGCGCCGGCGCCGGCATCGCCATGCTGCCGACCTACCAGGTGGCACCGCTGCTGCGTTCGGGCGAACTGGTGCAGCTGCTGCCGGCCTATGAACTGGACGAGCTGGGCATTCATGCCGTGTACGCATCGCGTCGACAGCAGCCCGCTATCATGCGGCGGTTCCTGGATTTCCTGGCCGAGTGTTTTGCCAGCCCGGACTTCCAGGATCTGGATTGGCGCCCAGCGATCAAGGAGGACACATGAACCATGGACAGGCACTGCTCGACCACAACCGCGCGGCGTGGGACCGGCAGGCACGCGAGGCATGCGACTGGTCACGCCCCGTTGATGCCGGGACCATCGCCGCCGCCCGCCAGGGCCGCTGGCAGGTACACCTGACGCCCTGCGCGCTGCCGCTGGACTGGCTGGGCGATGTGCGCGGCCGCCGCATCCTCTGCCTAGCCTCGGCCGGCGGCCAGCAGGCCCCCGTACTGGCCGCTGCGGGCGCGGTGGTCACCGTGTTCGATCTGTCCGACGGCCAGCTGGCGCAGGACCGCAGCGTGGCCCAGCGCGAGGGTCTGTCACTGCGCACCGTGCAGGGCGACATGCGCGACCTGCATGCCTTCGCCGATGGCAGCTTCGATGTGGTGTTCCATCCCATTTCCAATCTGTACGTGCCCGATGTGCGCCCGGTCTGGGCCGAGTGCCAGCGGGTGCTGGCCAGCGATGGGCTGCTGCTGGCCAGCTTCTACAACCCGGTGGTGTTTGTCGGTGCGCGTGATCCGCAGCTGCAGGAACAGGGGCTGATACGCCCGCGTTTTGCCATTCCGTATTCGGACCTGGAAGACCTGCCCGCCGACGAGCGCGAAGCCAAGCTGGCGCGCGGCGAAGCGCTGACCTTCGGCCACAGCCTGGGCGAACTGATCGGTGGCCAGCTCGATGCCGGCTTCGTGGTCGAACGCTTCATGGAAGACTGGCAACCACGCCCGCGCTTCCTGATCGACCGCTACCTGCCCACGTTCCTGGCCACGCGTGCACGCCGGATCGGTTGAGGCGGCGGGGTTGCAGGGAGGGCGTACAATGGACGGCCCGCGTCGTACAGGTGTCGTCCGTTGTCGTATCCCTATTCGTTGGTGGTGTTTGATCTGGACGGCACGCTGGTGGACAGTGCGGCTGATATCGCCGAAGCACTGAACCGCACGCTGGAAGACATCGGCCTGGCCCGCGTGCCTGAAGCCACCGTGCTGGGCTGGATCGGCGATGGCGTGCGTCGGCTGGTGGAGCAGGCGGTGCACGCCGCCGGTCGTGACATCGATCTGGCCGAGGTGATGCCGACGTTCATGGTGCATTACCGTGAGTGCCTGCTGCGCAGCCCGCGCCTGTTCGACGGCGTGCCCGAAGCGCTGGCCCTGCTGCGCACGCGTGGCGTGCCGCTGGCCATCTGCACCAACAAGCCGGCCGCGCTGGTGCCGCCGCTGCTGCAGCACCTGGGCATTGGCGATGCATTTTCGCTGGTGCTGGGCGGCGATTCGCTGCCGCAGCGCAAGCCCAGTGGCGAACCGCTGCGGCATATCGCCGCGCACTTCGGGCTGGCAGTCGACGCCTGCCTGATGGTCGGTGATTCGCTTACCGACTACCGTGCCGCCGAGGACGCGGGCATGCCGATCGCACTGGTGCGCTACGGCTACCCGCGTGGCCTGGACCTGGAAAAGGCACACGCCGTGGCCGTGATCGACGACCTGCGTGAACTGCCCGGGCTGCAGCGCTGACGCACTGGGTAGTGCCGGCCGCTGGCCGGCACCCCGTTGCTGCTGATGCGGCCCTGTAGAGCCGAGCCTACGCCCGGCTGCTTTCGGCGCGAACCGCGCAGCCGAGCACGCTCGACGCCACGAACTGGATGCCCAGCCGAGCATGGGCTCGGCTCTACAGCAGAACGACGCCATGCGTCGATGCCGAAGCCCGTTACTTCGGCTGGTAACGCACGCTCAGCTGGTATTCGCGGCCCGGCTGGTTGAACCACGCCACGGTCTCGTAGCGGCGGTCGAACACATTGGCCGCGCGCGCCAGCAGCGACCACGTTGGCGTCAGCGCGTATTCCACGCGCAGATCCAGGGTGCCGTACCCACCCAGCTTCACCGTGTTGCTGGCATCGTCGTAGCGCTTGCCCGCGCCCTGCACGGTCAGCCCGGCGCGGACATCACCGAAGCGGCGGTCCACGTCCAGGCGCGCGGTCTGCTGCGCGCGGCGCGGCAGCCAGTTGTCGAACTGGGCACTGCCAGCGGTGCGGTTGCGCGGATCGGTGTAGCTCAGCTGGCCATTGATGTCGAAGCCGACCAGCACCACGCCTGCGGTCAGTTCGGCACCGCGGATCCGCGCCTTCTCGACCTGCTGCATCATGAAGGTCGCCGCATCGTAGGTGATCAGGTCATCGATGCGGGTTTCGTACACGTCCACGCCCCAGTGCCAGCCCTGGCCATGCTGCGACAGGCCGATGTTGGCGCTCTTCGACTTCTCCGGGTCCAGCGTCGGCACGCCGCTCCACGGGTCATACAGGTCGCTGAAGGTCGGTGCCTTGAACGCGGTGCCGTAGCTGGCATTCACGCGCAGGCCGTGGCCCAGGTCCATCGCCCAGCCGAGGCTGCCGGTGGCGTGGTTGCCGAACTGCGCGTTGTCATCATTGCGTGCGCTCACCTGCAGCTGGTGGCGGCCGAAACGGCCCTGGTACTGCACGAACACGCCGGTGTTGCGGCGGCTGTCGACCAGATAACCCGCGCTGCTGCCATCCAGGTTGTCCTCGCTCCAGTCGACGCCGGTGCTCAGCAGCTGGCCCTCGGCCAGGCCGATGTCCGCCTGCAGCGATGCACTGTCGCGGTGCGTCTGCGCGCTGCCGAATGCACCGAAATCACCGTAGTTGTCCGATTCGTTGTCGCTGCGGCCGACGCTGGCGGTGAAGGCCAGGCGCTCGGACGGGGTGTAGCGCACCTTGCCGGACATCACCTGCTGCAGCGTTTCCGAATAGTTGTAGTAGCCGTCGTAGTGGTTCTCGCCTTCGGCGCGCAGGGCGCTGCCTTCCACGCTCCACTGCTCGTTGAAGGTGTAGCCGCCGCGCAGGCTCTTGGACAGGTTGCGGTAGCCATCGCGATCAGGCTCATCGGCATAGCAGCCGGTGAACAGCGTGGCCGAACCACGGCAGGCGTTGATGCCGTCGGTGTGCTGGTAGGCGATGTCGGCACCGAACCAGCCACGTTCGCCGCTGCCACCGATGCCGCCGCTGGCTTCGCGCAGGCCGTTGCTGCCGCCGCCAAGCTGGAAGTGCGGGCTGAAACCACCTGCATTGCGGCGGGTGAAGATCTGGATGACGCCACCGATGGCATCGGCGCCGTACAGGCTCGACTGCGGCCCACGCACGATCTCCACGCGTTCGATCTGCGCCAGCGGCAGGTCCTGGTACATCGCCAGGCCGAGGTCGGCGCTGTTGATGCGCACGCCATCGACCAGCACCACGGTGTGCGAGGAGTTGGTGCCGCGCAGGAACAAAGAACTCTGCTTGCCGAGGCCACCGGCGTTGGTGAGGTTGATGCCCGCGCGGCCGGCCAGCAGTTCCTGCAGCGAGGTGGCCTGGCTGGATTCGATCTGTGCGCGGTCGATCACCTGCGCCGGGGCGATGCTGTCCTGCAGGGCGATGGGGGTGCGGGTGGCGGTGACCAGCACCTGGTCCAGCGCGGCGGTGTCATCGCTGGCCTGCGCATGGGCCAGGGCGGGCAGGGCGGCCAGCACGGCCAGGGACAGCATTCGGGACTGCAGTTTCATCGGGAGGGCTCCGGGTGCCACGCACGCCCGCGTGGCGAAGGGGAGGAGCCGCGAACGCAGGCAGGCGCCGAAGCCGCGGCAGCACCGCGGTCATCCAGCGCCATGCCCACCGCATCGCGACCTGAGGCTTCCGGGCCGGTCTCCGGGCTTGCAGCCAGGTGGCGCGAGGCCACCGTCCAGGCGCCTTCCCATGCCGATGGCACAGTGGCGGTATTGCCTGGAACAGACGTGCTTACCGTTGCGGGGGCAGCGCCGGCCTGGCGTGTTGCCACGCGTCACCGGCTTCCCGTTTCAACCTGCCGGCCATGGCCGCAGGTCACCTGGAAGTGCGCGCAGTCTACGGCATCCCGGCCGGCCGGTAGAGTCGAGCTTGCTCGACTGCCTTTGCTCTGCCCTTAGAATATCCCCTCGATCCCGTGGTGCCGTTGCCGATGTCCCCCCGTTTTCCGCTGTTCCCGCGTTGCCTGCACAGGACGCACGCATGATCCTTGATCTGGTCCGTCACGCCGGCAATGGCCGCGACGAATTCCTCGATGGACGCAGCGATCCGCCGCAGCTGGCCCGCCTGCCGCAGGAACTGGTCGACGCCTATGCCGGGCATGACTGGCAGCGGGTGATCAGCTCGCCGCGTCTGCGCTCGCTGCATACGGCGATGGCCCTGGCCACCCCGCGCGGGCTGGATGTGGACGCGGACGAAGAGTGGGAAGAACTGGATTTCGGCGATTGGGACGGGCAGTCGCTGTTCGAGCTGCCAGAAGATGCGCTGGCCGCCTTCCACGCCGATCCGCACGCTTTCCCGCCGCCCAATGGCGAAAGCTGGGGCCACTTCGAGCGCCGCATCGCGCGCGCGCTGGATCGCCTGCTGGATGACGATGATCCCGTGCCTACGGTGGTGGTCAGCCACGGTGGGCCGTTGCGGATGGTGCTGTCGCAGGTCTGCGGCCTGCCCCTCTCGCTGTGCTGGGCACTGCGCATCGACCATGGCACGCGCCTGCGGGTGCGGCTGGAACGCGGCGAAGTGGGCCTGGTCGGCGAACTGCTGGAACTGCAGCAGCCGTAAGCGCACTCGCCGGGCCATGCCCGGCGAGTGCGCAGCGCGGCGGCCTTAATCTTCGGCGAAGCGGTCTTCGCCATCCTCTTCGGTATCGAAGCGCTGCTCATGCACCGGGCCCGATGCCGGGCCGGCCGCCTTCAACGGCTGTGCGGCAATGCGTGCTTCGTAATCCTGCACCAGCGCCTCGCGCTGGGCTTCGCCCAGCTCCTGCCAGTGGCAGTCCAGCAGCGCGCCTTCCAGCGAATAGAGCAGGTTCAGGCTGGGCTTGAAGCCGGCGCGCTTGACCTTGACGAAGGCCCCGACCGCGCCGAGCGCGGCCAGGTCCTCGCGGCTGCGCAGGCCGACCTGGCGCAGCCACGCCGCGCTCTTCGGGCCGATGTTGCGCAGCTTCGGTGCGCTCATCCCAGGGCCTCGACGAACACGCGGGCGATGGCTTCCAGCCCGGCCTGGTCCTCGGCATCGAAGCGGCCCACCTTCGGGCTGTCGATGTCGAACACGCCGATCAGTTCCTCACCGCGCAGCAGCGGCACCACCAGTTCCGAGCGCGAGGCCGAATCGCAGGCGATGTGGCCGGGGAAGGCATCGACATCTTCCACGCGCTGGGTGATGCGCTGGCTGGCGGCAGCACCGCACACGCCCTTGTCCAGCGGAATGCGCACGCAGGCCGGCAGGCCCTGGAAGGGGCCGACCACCAGCTCCTTGCCGTCGTACAGGTAGAAACCCACCCAGTTCAGGTCGGGCAGGGCGTGGTAGACCAGTGCGGAGAGGTTGGCCGCGTTGGCGATGCGGTCGGACTCGCCGTAGACCAGGCCACGGGCCTGTTCCAGCAGCTGGGCGTATTGTTCCGGCTTGCTGCCGGTGAGCGAGGCGTTGGCGAACATGCCTGCAGTCTAGCAAGCGCACGGGACCAGCGATAATGCACGCTCTGTTGCATGCCTGGAGCCCTTGATGCACCTGCCCGCCACGCTGCCTCCGGCGTTGTTCGTCACCGGTACCGATACCGAAATCGGCAAGACCGCCACCAGTACGGCGCTGCTGTTCGCGCTGCGCCGGCGTGGGCTGCGTGCGGTGGGCATGAAGCCGGTAGCCAGCGGCAGCCGGGATCTGGGCCAGGGCCTGCGCAACGAGGATGCGCTGGCGCTGCAGGCGGCCAGCCGGCCGGTGCCGGACTACGCCGACCTGAACCCCTATGCGCTGCGGCAGCCGCTGGCGCCGGAACTGGCCGCCGCCGAGGATGGCGTGCACGTGCAGCTGGCGCCGATCGTGGCCGCATTCGAGCGGCTGCGGGCGCAGGCCGACGTGGTGGTGGTGGAAGGCGTGGGCGGCTGGCTGGCGCCGGTGTCGGCCACGCTGGACCAGCTGGATCTGGTGCGCGCACTGCGGTTGCCGGTGCTGCTGGTGGTGGGCATGCGCCTGGGCTGTGTGAACCACGCGCGGCTGACCGCGCAGTCGCTGCAGGCCAGCGGCGTGGAATGCCTGGGCTGGATCGGCAACCACATCGATCCCACCATGCAGCGCCAGGACGAGAACATCGCCACGCTGCAGCAGCGCCTGCCGATGCCGTGCTGGGGGCGGTTGCCGCACCTGCCGGGCGCGGATGGTGAGCGACTCGCAGTGCACCTGTGCGATTGATCTGCTTCCTGCAGAGCCGAGCCCATGCTCGGCTCGGCACCGGATCCGGATGAAACGCAGCCGAGCGCAGGCTCGGCTCTACAGGGCAGAGCGTGCAGATAACTCCCGCGCGATCGCGCCCAGCCGTTCCACCGCGCTGATGAAGCGTGCATCCAGCGCCTGGCAGCACGACAGCCGCAGGCAATGCCGGTAGCGCGCGCCGCGCGAATACACCTGACCGGGCATGAACACGATGTCCTCCGCCAGCGCCCGCTCGAACAGTTCGCGGGTGTCCACGCCCGGCAGCTCCAGCCACAGCAGGAAGCCGCCCTGCGGCTCGGTGGCGCGGGTGCCAGCGGGGAAGTGCTCGGCCACCAGCTGGCGCAGGCGTCCGACCTGTTCGCGGTACAGCCGGCGCATGCGGTGCAGATGATGTTCGTAGCTGCCCGCTTCCAGGTAAGCCGCAACGGCATCGCCGAGCAGCTGCGGTTCACCGCCGGTCGACTGGAATTTCAGCAGGGCGATGCGCTCGGCGAAACGGCCGCCATCGAGCCAGCCGATGCGGTAGTCCGGTGCCAGCGTCTTGGAGAAACCGCCGACCACCATCACCCAGCCATCGCGATCAAACGCCTTCAGCAGGGGGGCGGGCGGTTCGCAGAACTGCAGCTCGGCGTACACCGCATCCTCGATCAATGGCAGTTGGCGTGCGTTGACCAGCTCGGCCAGGCGCTGCTTGGCGGCCGTGGGCATGGTGCAGCCCAGCGGGTTGTGCACGGTGGGCATCACCACCAGCGCGGCCAGCGGTGTGTGTTCCAGCAGCGATTCCAGCGCATCCACATCCAGCCCGTGCTGCGGATGGGTGGGCAGTTCGATGGCCTGCAGGCCGAGGTTGGCCAGCAGTGGGTACAGGTTGAAGTAGGACGGCGCCTCGATGCCTACGGCGGCACCGGGTTCGGTCACCGCGCGCAGGGCCAGCTGCAGCGCTTCCATCGCGCCGTGGGTCAGCAGCAGGCGATCGGCATGGGTGTGCAGGCCCAGCCGCGGGCCGCGCCGTACGATCTGCGCCAGCAGGCGCGGCGAGCCGTTCGGGCGCGCATAGGTCTCCACCGTCTGCTGGCCGTGGCGCAGTACCTGTGCGGTATGCCGGGCCAGCTGCGCGCCGGGATAGAACTGCCGCCCACGTGGCCCGGCGAAGGCCAGGTCGATCACCCCGGGGCGTCGCTGTGCTTCGAGCACGCGCGCCATCAACACCTGCTGCAGCGGTGCGGTCGGCGCCGAAGGTGCATCGCGTAGCGAACGCTGCGGCACCGACAGGCGCGGTGCCACCTCGAAACCGGCCTTCGGCCGTGGTACCACCAGGCCTGCATCTTCCAGCTGCCGGTAGGCGGCGATGACAGTGTTCAAGCTGAGCTTGCGCTGCGCGGCCATCTGCCGCAGCGAGGGCAGGCGGCTGCCGACCGGCAGGCGACCGCCGTGGATGGCCTCGGCCAGTTCATCGGACAGGCGCTGGTAGCGCGGCGGGGCCGGGGGAGTACGCGGATCTGTATCCATTGGACTGGCCTGCGTCTGGAGCTGTACCCATGATGCCGCCGAGCCTAGCATGGTGCCGTCGGTGGGGCCTGATCGGGGCCCGGCCGGTCCATTTCAAACGCACGGCCGCAGGGCCGTGCGTCTTTTTTGCGTGGACGTCAACGAATCCGCGCCAACGATGCCTGGCGTTTCGTAGAGTCGAGCGTGGGCTCGGCTCTACTCAAGCGCGGTCAGCGCATCGGTACCAGCGAGGCCTCGCGCCGGTAGAGCGCCGGGAACTGTTTGCCGAAGGCGGCCAGCTTGGGCGCATCGTAATAGCGGATGTAGGCCGCCTGCGGGTAGTTGGCCATGTAGTTCTGGTGGTAGCTCTCGGCCGGGTAGAAGCGTTGCCCACTGGCCACCTGGGTCACGATCGGGCCGCGGTAGCTGCCGGCCTTGCCCAGCTGGTCGATGTAGGCGCGGCTGGCGGCCAGTTGGCGGGCATCATCGCTGAAGATCGCCGAGCGGTACTGGCTGCCGTGGTCGGGCCCCTGGTAGTTCAGCTGGGTGGGGTCGTGCACCACCGAGAAGAACACCTGCATCAACTGGCCATAGCTGACCTGGCGCGGATCGTAGTCGACCTTGACCGCTTCGGCGTGACCGGTGCGGCCGCTGCTGACCCGCTCGTAGCGTGCATCGGCCGCGCTGCCACCGGCATAGCCGGCCACGGCGTTGCTCACGCCTTTCACGTGCTGGAACACACCCTGCACGCCCCAGAAGCAGCCGCCGGCAAACACCACGCTGGCATGGGTGGCGCCATCACTGAAGGCCGCATCGCCGGCCGGGGCCGGTAGTGGCTGTACCTGCGCACTGGCTGCGGCCGGCGCAGCCATCGCACCGCGATCCACCAGCAGCACGCCGGCCACCAGTGCCGTAGCGACCAGCCCGGCAACACCCACTGCAATGCCCTGTTCGAAGGAGAATTTCATCGTGCCCTCCTGTGCTCAACCAAAGGTGAAGGCATAGGCCTGCACGCCCGCGTCGAGGAATTCGATCTCGAAGCGGTGCGGGCCGACCGTGCCGCGCTGGCGCACCAGCTGGTACAGACGGTTCTCGTTGACCACGCCGCTGCCATCGGCGCCGACATCGCTGCCGGCATCGGCGGCCGGCAGCGGCTTGCCGTCCAGCCATACGCGGAAGCGCACCGGTGTGCCGTCCTGCGTCGGTGCCAGCACCAGGTGCAGGTCGCGGGCATGGAACTGGAAGGCAATGCGGCCGCCGGCCTGCTGCAGCTGCGCGGCTTCATCGGTGATGGTCCAGCGGCCGGACAGGCCCCACTGGTTCAGCGCGAGGCTGGCCGGCAGCGCGTAGTCAAAGACCGCACCGGTACGCTGCCCGCCGGGCGAGGCGAAATGCTCGGCGCGTGCGTGGCCCAGGTAGGTTTCCGGCGAGCGCAGGTTGCCCATGTCGGCCTGCGTGGCCACGCCCTGCAGGTCGGCGGCGGCCGGGTCGGCCGGCGGCGGCAGGTCGGTCTGGCCGGCTTCGGTCAGCAGGCGGCGGATCACCTGTTCCGAATGCGCATAGTTGCCTTCACCGAACTGATGGGCGCGGATGTTGCCCTGTGCATCGACGAAGTACTGCGCCGGCCAATACTGGTTGTTGAACGCGCGCCAGATCGAATACTGGTTGTCCAGCGCCACCGGGTAGTCCACCTTCAGCTGCTGCACCGCCTTCATCACGTTGCGCGGGTCGCGTTCGAAGGCGAACTCGGGCGTGTGCACGCCGACCACCACCAGGCCGTGGTCGCGGTAGCGGCGCTCCCATTCGTGCACGAAGGGCATCGCGCGCAGGCAGTTGATGCAGGAGTAGGTCCAGAAATCGACCAGCACCACTTTGCCGCGCAGCTGTTCGGCGTTCAGCGGCGGGCTGTTGAGCCAGCCGGTGGCACCGTCCAGCGCGGGCAGGGTGCCTTCCACCGGCAGCGGCGCGTCGGCAGCAGCCTTCGCGCCGGCCATCATCATCATCGGCGGCGCCGCCGGTTGCGCACCGGGCACGGCGTCGAGCAGGCCCTGTTCGATGCGCGCGGTGCTTACCGTGGACAGGCGGGTCAGCAGGCCGGTATCCCAGCCCAGGCCGATGGCCACCACTGCCAGCAGCGCAGCCACGCCCAGCACCTTGCGCAGCACGTCGCCCAGGCCAAGGCGCGCCTGCAGGGCGTTGAACACGCGGCCGCCGATCCACACCGCCAGCGCGAGCGCGGTGGCCGCGCCCAGCGCGTAGGCCAGCAGCAGCGCGCTGGTGCCGACGCTGGCGCCATGCAGCGCGGCACCGGTCAGCACCAGACCGAGGATCGGCCCGGCACACGGTGCCCACAGCAGGCCGGTGGCGATGCCGATCAGCAGCGAGGTCCACGCACCGCCACGGCCGGCATCGTCGGCGGCATCGGCACGCGCACTCAGGCGCGCACCCACGCGCTGGAACGGCGCCAGCAGATGGTCGGCCAGGCGCGGCCAGAGCAGCGCCAGGGCGAACACCGCCATCAGCACCAGGGCCAGCCAGCGGCCGATCTGGTTGGCCTGCGCCACCCACTGGCTGCCTACGGCGGCCAGGCTGGCCACTGCAGCAAAGGTCAGCGCCATGCCCAGCAGCAGCGGCAGGGTGCTGCGCACGAACGACCGGTTGGCGCGCGCGAACACAAAGGGCAGCACCGGCAGGATGCACGGGCTGAGCAGGGTCAGTACGCCGCCCAGATAGGCCAGCAGCAACAGCAGCATCATCAGGCTCCAGAAGTGGGGGAAGAACCGAGCGGCACGCGCCAGTCGCCATTGCTGTCCTGCTGCGCGGCGCCGGGCTGGAACAGCAGCGCGACACCGTTCATGCAGTAGCGCAGGCCGGTGGGGCGCGGGCCATCGTTGAAGACATGGCCGAGGTGGCCGCCGCAGCGGCTGCAGTGCGCTTCCACCCGCAGCATGCCGAAGGTGGTGTCGCGGTCCTCGCCGACCGCGCCATGCAGCGGTGCCCAGAAGCTGGGCCAGCCGGTGCCGCTCTCGAACTTGGTGGACGAGGAGAACAGCGGCTGCTGGCACCCGGCGCAGGTGAACGTGCCCTGTCGATGTTCACGGTCCAGCGGGCTGCTGCCAGCGCGTTCGGTGGCCTGCTGGCGCAGCACCGCATACTGCGCCGGGGTCAGCAGCCGGCGCCACTCGGCGTCGGTGCGCATCAGCGGAAATTGACGCGCCGGGCGCGCTTCGGCGGCGGCCGTGGTGGGACGACTGCACGCGCCCAGGCCGAGCACGCCGGCGGCGGTGGCAAGACCGCCCAGGCCCAGCAGGTGGCGGCGGGTAAGGGACATGGCGTACTCCGGGAAGGGGCGACGGGGCCATGCTGCGCCTGCCCGGGTCAACGAATCCTCACGCAGGATTCAATTTTTCGTGAGGTATCGGCTGCCGTCCCGCGCCACAATGCAGGCAGCCTCTCCCACTGGCCCGAGCTGCCGATGTCCGCCAAACGTGTCCTGATCGTTGAAGACGACGCCCACATCGCCGACCTGCTGCGCATGCACCTGGCCGACGAGGGCTACGACGTCGCCCACGCCGCCACCGGCGATGCCGGCCTGCGGCTGCTGGAGCAGGATGGCCCGTGGGACGCGCTGGTGCTGGACGTGATGCTGCCCGGCGTGGATGGCCTGCAGATCTGCCAGCGTGCCCGGGCGATGGCGCGCTACGTGCCGATCATCATCATCAGCGCACGTGGCAGCGAAACCCAGCGCATCGTCGGCCTGGAACTGGGCGCGGACGACTACCTGGCCAAACCCTTCTCGATGCCCGAGCTGGTGGCGCGCGTGCGTGCGCTGCTGCGCCGTGCCGAAGCGATGGCGCAGAACGCACGCATCGATGCCGGTGCCGTCGAGGTCGGTGGCCTGCAGCTGGACCCGGTGGCGCGCACCGCCTCGGTGGAGGGCGCGCCGCTGGAACTGACCCCGCGCGAATTCGACCTGCTGCTGTTCTTTGCCCGCCACCGCGACCAGGTATTCGCGCGGATGGAACTGCTGAACCAGGTCTGGGGCTACCAGCACGATGGCTACGAGCACACCGTCAACACCCATATTAACCGCCTGCGCAGCAAGATCGAAGTCGACCCGGCCACGCCGCGACGGCTGCTGACGGTGTGGGGGCGCGGCTACAAGCTGGTCGATCCGGCCGGGGCATCGGCATGATCACGCCCAACCTCTGGCAGAAGCTGGCGGCAGTGATCGCCGCGCTGATGCTGATGTGCTGCATGGCCCTGCTGGCCCTGCAGATGCACGCCAACACCCGCCACGAACAGGAAGTGGTGCAGCGCCTGTCGCTGGGCCTGGCCGAACACATCGCCCAGCGCAGCGAACTGATGGACACCAGCGGCATGCGCGATACCGCCGTACGCGCGCTGTTCGGCCAATTGATGGCGGTCAATCCCAGCGTGGAGGTGTACCTGCTGGACGACCAGGGGCGCATCCTCGGCCACGATGCACCCAGCGGCCACCTGCTGCGTGATCGTGTCGACCTGGCACCGCTGCGTCGCCTGCTGGCTGGCGCGCCGTTGCCGATCCTCGGCGACGACCCACGCAGCAACGCGGGCCGCAAGGTCTTCAGCGTCGCCCCGCTGGTGGTGCAGGGGCGCCAGGCCGGGTACGTCTACGTGGTGCTGGTGGGTGAACACCGGCAGATGCTGGCCGACGACCTGGCGGCCAGCAACCAGTGGAACACCACGTGGTGGTCGGTGCTGCTGGTGGGCAGCCTGGGCCTGCTGGCCGGGCTGGTGGCGTTCTACTGGGTCACCCGGCCGCTGCGCCGGTTGACCCGGCGCATCCAGGCGTTCGACATCGATGCACCCACGCCATTGCCTGCCCCCGTACCGCTGCGCAGTGGCGAGCGCGACGAGCTGAAGATCCTCGAACATGCCCACGCGCAGATGGCGCAGCGGCTGGGCGAACAGTGGCAGCAGCTGCGCCAGCAGGACCTGCAGCGCCGCGAGCTGGTGGCCAACATCTCGCACGATCTGCGCACGCCGCTGTCGTCGCTGCATGGCTACCTGGAAACACTGGCGTTGAAAGAAGCCACGCTGTCGGCGGATGAACGCCGCCGTTACCTGGGCATTGCCCTGGCGCAGAGCGCCAAGGTCGGCCGCCTGGCGCGCGCACTGTTCGAGCTGGCGCGTCTGGAGCATGGTGAAGTGCGCCTGGAGTGGGAGGTGTTCGCGCTGCCGGAGCTGCTGCAGGACGTGCTGCAGAAGTTCGAACTGGCCGCACAGGCGCGTGGCCAGCACCTGCATGCCGATTTTCCACCGGGGCTGCCGCTGGTGCGTGCCGATCTCGGCCTGGTCGAGCGGGTGCTGACCAACCTGCTGGACAACGCACTGCGGCATGCGCCCGAAGGCGGCGAGGTGCGGGTGCAGCTGCGCGCCATCGAAGGCAGCGTGGAAGTGAGCGTGGCCGACGATGGCCCCGGCGTGGCCCCGGCACTGCGCGCGCAGCTGTTCCAGGCACCGGCGGCGCTGGGGGCGCGGCGCGGCGAGAACGGCGGGCTGGGCCTGCTGATCGTGCAGCGCATCGTGCAGTTGCACGGGCGCCGCATTGAACTGCGCGAAAGCGAGACGGGCGCGCTGTTCGTGTTCGCCCTGCCGCGTGCGGACAACGCATCCACCTGACCGAGCCGCAGCGGTAGATCCACGCCATGCGTGGATGCTGTTCGCGCAGATCGCAACCATCCAGTAGATCCACGCCATGCGTGGATGCACTTCGCGTAAACCGCAGGCAAAAAAAGACCCGGCAGAGGGAGGGATCTGCCGGGTCCGGATTGCATGGGGGGAGGGACCCATGCAATGAGCGTGGGCGTGACGTCAGTGGCTGTTGCCGGTGGCGTCCGCCGAAGTTTGTGTCTGGCCCTGCACCAGGTCGGACCAGGCGCGACCGGCCTGCAGGCCCAGATCGACCACGTCCTGCTGGGCCTGGCCCAGCCGCTGCAGGTTGTCCTGCCACAGCTGCGCGCCCTTGGGCAGCAACCCGGCCGGATCTTCGCTGCGGGCCAGTTCGCCCAGCCAGCCGCCGGTCGCGGTCAGGTTGCGTTCCATCGCCTTCAGCTGCACGCCGAACATGCTCTCGGCGTTTTCCAGCGCCAATCGGTTTGCACGCGTTGCCGCAGCCGCCAGCTGGCGGGTGGCATCACTGAAACGATCGGCGAAGGCGTTGGCCATGGCGGCATCGAAAGCGGTTGATGCAATGCAGCATACGCCGATCATGCCGCAATGCAACAAAAAACAGGAAGGCGCTCAAGGCGCCTTCAGAAACCCTTCAAGATCAATAGTTTGATCAGGCGCCCGGGCCGCGGTACCGGCAGCCGGAGGTGCAGGTTTCGTGCACGGTGATCTCGCTCAGCGCGGGCAGGACCGGCTTCAGCTCCTTCCAGATCCACACCGCCAGGTTCTCGCTGGTCGGGTTTTCCAGGCCGGGGATGTCGTTGAGGTAGTGGTGGTCCAGGCGGTCGTAGATCGGCTGGAAGGCGGCTTTGACGTCGCCGAAATCCATGATCCAGCCGGTCTGCGCACCCGGCTCGCCCTCCACCTTCAGTTCCACGCGGAAGGAGTGGCCGTGCAGGCGCGCGCATTTGTGGCCCGGCGGCACGTTGGGCAGGCGGTGGGCCGCCTCGAGCATGAAGACTTTGAAGATTTCCATGGCGCGATTGTACGCCGGCCCCGCCGCCGCGGCCGTCCCGGTTGTTGGATTTCCGTAAAGTAATTCTTTCTATCCGGATGAAGAGATGTTAGCTTCTCTTATATCCGTATGAAGAGATGTTATTGGTCGCGCCAGACCTGGCATGGATTACTGCGGAACTTCCGTCGTCCACTACCCCCCCCACATCGTCATGCCCCAGCACACCCTGCTCGTGGCGGCCCTGGCCGTCGCTCTGGCCGCGCCTTTGTCTGCCGCCGCCGAAACCACCGCCGACGCCAGTAGCGAAGCCAATACCCTGGCCGCCGTGCGCGTCACCGGTTCCAACATCAAGCGCACCGATACCGAGGCGTCCAACCCGGTGCAGGTGATCGGCCGCCAGCAGCTGGAACAGACCGGCAAGGCCACCGTGGCCGACGTGCTGCGTTCGATCTCGGCCAACACCGGCAACGCCAACAACGAAACCACCAACAACGGCTGGGCCTCCGGCTCGGCCGGCATCGGCCTGCGCGGCCTTTCGCAGAAGAACACGCTGGTGCTGCTCAACGGCCGCCGCCTGGCCAACTACGGCTTCCCCGCTGGCGGCCTGTCCGACACCTTCGTCGACCTCAACGCGCTGCCGCTGGTGGCGGTCGAACGCATCGAAGTGCTCAAGGACGGTGCATCGGCGGTGTACGGTTCCGACGCGGTGGCTGGCGTGGTCAACATCATCACCCGGCAGAACTTCGAAGGCGCCGAGATCGGCGGCAGCTTCGGTGGTGCCGACCAGGGCGGCCTGCACGAGCAGAACCTGAAGTTCGTCGGTGGCCTCGGTGACCTGGATACCGATGGCTACAACATCCTCTTCAGCCTGCAGGGCTACAACCGCGAGCGCCTGGACCAGGACGAGCGCAACCTGACCAGGAGCGGCATCTACAGCGACCAGCCCGGCGGCCGCTGGAACGGCTGGTCGGCCAAGGGCGCGCGCTACCTCATCAACGGCGTTTCGGTGCCGATGCTCGATGCCGACGGCAACTGCCCCACCGGCACCACCCGCGTCGCCAGCGCGCCGATCGACGGTCTGGCCGGTGATACCTGCGGCTACAACCAGGCGCCGTACACCACCCTGATTCCCTCGACCAAGCGCTACCAGGCGTATGCCAACGGCACCTTCCGCCTCGGCGAGAACGTCGAAGCCTTCGGCGAAGTGCTGTACAGCCAGATCAAGAGCGCCGCCTGGTTCGGCAGCAGCCCGTTCTTCACCCTGGAAAGTGGTCGCTTCGCCCTGAACGCGGAAACCGGCCTGGCCGAGCCGGTGTCGTCCAACCTGCCGGCCAGCAGCCCGTACAACCCGTATGGCCGCGCGGTGCCGATCGAATACACCTTCTTCGACCTCGGCGGCACCATCAAGACCAACCGCTCCACCGCCTACCGCGGCGTGGTCGGCCTGCGCGGCAGCACCGCCGCCTGGGATTGGGAAGTGGCCGCGTTCGGCGCACGCAGCAGCGAGCGCGAGACGGTGTCGGGCGGCTTCGCCAACCGCTGGGCGCTGGCCGATGCGCTGGCCAGCGGCAGCTACAACCTGCTCAACCCGTCGGCCACCCCGCAGTCGGTGATCGATGCCATCAACATCTCCACCCTGCGCCCGGCCGAATCGGTGCTGCAGGGTGTGGACGCCAAGATCTCCGGCACCCTGGGCCGCACCTGGGCCGGTGACATCGGCTTTGCCGCCGGTGCCGAATGGCGCCGCGAGAAGCTCGATTCCAACAACCCCTGGCAGATCGATGCCGGCCTGCAGGTACGCCCGGCCATCGCCGAAGTGCACGGCGAGCGCAAGGTCAGCGCCGCCTATGCCGAGGTGAACGTGCCGCTGGCCACGGGCCTGGAACTGTCCGCCGCCGCGCGTGCCGACCACTACGACGATTTCGGCGACGCGTTCTCGCCCAAGCTCGGCCTGCGCTGGCAGCCGCTGGATTTCCTGCTGGTGCGCGCCTCGGCGTCGAAGGGCTTCCGTGCGCCGTCGCTGTCGGAGAATTCCAACAGCACCAGCATCGCCTACGGCAGCGTGGTCGACCCGCGTGATCCGGACGTGCCGGGCTCGCGGCAGAACCCGACCTTCTTCACCGTCGGCAACAGCGAGCTGAAGCCCGAGCGCACCAAGAGCGTGAACTTCGGCGTGGTGCTCTCGCCGTGGGCCAACACCAACCTGAGCGTGGATTACTACCGCATCCAGCTGGACAACCTGGTCGGCACCAACAACACCCAGACCCTGGTCAACGACAACGTGGCCGGTGCCGTGCAGCGCGACGAGCGCGGCAAGCTGCTGGCCGTGTTCAACCGCTACCAGAACCTGAGCGAGCTGAAGACCTCGGGCATCGACGTCGAACTGCGCCAGCGCATCCCGACCGCCGCGCTGGGCGATTTCACCCTGTCCTCGGCCTACACCCACGTGCGTGACTACCGTCGCCCGACCGTGGTCGGTGGTCCGCTGGTGGACTACGCCGGGAGCAACCTCGGCGCCACCCTGCCGAAGAACAAGGCGACCACCACGCTGGACTGGACCTTCCGCGATTTCACCGCCGCCGTCACCTGGTACTACACCAGCGGCTACGACCAGAAGGCCAGCACCGCCGCCGCGGCCGTGCAGGACCGCATCGATGCGTACAACCAGTTTGATCTGTACCTGGCCTATGCCGGCATCGACAAGCTGACCGTGTACGCCAAGGTGCAGAACCTGGCCGACAGGACGCCGCCGTACGATGCCTCGTTCCCGGGTATCCGCGCGCCGTACGACTTCAGCCAGTACGACCTGCGTGGCCGCTACTTCACTCTCGGCTTCGATTACCGCTTCTGATGCCATCGCCGCAGCCGGCCACACGCCGTGGCCGGCTGCGTTGCCGCTGTCCTGTTTCCTTGGGGAGTCACCGTGTCCTTCCACCGCCGTGCCGTTCTTCCGTTGCTGCTTGCCGCCGCCACCGTCCTGTCCTCGCCGCTGCCGGCGCAGGCGCAGAGTGCGTACTTCTTCCCCCAGGCCACCGACGCTGCCGCGTTCGATGCCGCCATTCCCAGCCCCGAGCAGTTCCTCGGCTACCCGATCGGCAGCCGCTACACCCGGCATGACCAGCTGGTGGCCTATTTCCAGGAACTGGCGAAGCATTCGGACAAGATCCGCGTGCAGGAGATCGGCCGCAGCTACGAAGGCCGCCCGCTGCTGATCGCCACCGTCACCGCCGCCGACAACCAGGCGCGCATCGACCGGATCCGCCAGCAGCACGCCACCCTGGTCGACCCGGCGCAACCGCGCAGCGCCGCCGGTGACAGCCCCGTCGTGGTCTGGCTGGGCTACAGCGTGCATGGCAATGAAACCTCCAGCGGCGAAGCGGCGATGCTGACCGCCTACTACCTGGTGGCCAACCGCAGCGCCGAAACCCAGCAGTGGCTGCAGCAGTCGGTGGTGCTGTTCGATCCTGCGCAGAATCCCGACGGCCGCGACCGTGCCGCGAACTGGCACAACGCCTGGGCATCGGACCCGGCCTCGTCCGACCCGGCCGACAAGGAACATGTCGAACCGTTCCCGCAGGGCCGCACCAACCACTACTTCACCGATCTCAACCGCGACTGGCTGGCCCTGACCCAGCAGGATTCGCGGCCCAAGCTGGCCGTGTTCCACCAGTGGTACCCGAACGTGCAGATCGACTTCCACGAGATGGGCAAGGACAGCACGTACTACTTCGAGCCCTCGCCGAAGAGCATGCACAGCCCGCTGATTCCGGCGGCGTCCTACGAGTTCAACAAGACCCTGGCCAAGTACCACGCGCAGTCGCTGGATGCGCTGGGCTCGCTGTACTACACCGGCGAGAACTACGACAACTTCTCGCCGGTGTATGGTTCGACCTATCCGGATTTCCACGGCGCGGTCGGTGTCACCGTCGAGCAGGCCAGCTCGCGTGGGCGCGTGCAGGAATCGGTGAACGGCCTGCTGACCTTCCCCTTCACCATCCGCAACCAGGTCGCCACCGGCCTGGGCACGGTGCGCGGTGCGGTGACCGAGCGCAGTGGCCTGTTCGACCTGCAGAAGGATTTCTTCCAGAGTGCGCTGAAGCAGGCGGCACAGCAGCCGGTGAAGAGCTTCGTGTTCGGCGATGCGCACGACCCGGCACTGACCCGGCGCCTGCTGGAGCTGTTGCTGCTGCATCGCATCGACGTGCATGCGCTGGATCGCAGCGTCACCGTCGATGGACAGCGCTTCGATGCCGGCAGCGCGTACGTCGTGCCGGTGCAGCAGGCGCAGTTCCGCTTGGTCCATTCGATCTTCGCCGAGACGCCGTCGATCAAGGGCGACGTGTTCTACGGCAGCACCAGCTATGCCATCGCACCGGCCTACGGCGTGGCCTTCGCCGGCAGCCGCAGCCGCATCGACGGCGGTACCCGCGTGGCGGAACTGCCGCCGGTACAGGGGGCGGTGAACGGCGGCCAGGCCGGCTTCGCCTACGCCATCGACTGGCGCGACTACAACGCCGGCCGCGCGCTGGCCGCGCTGCAGGCCAAGGGGCTCAGCGCACGCGCTGCGTTCAAGCCGTTCAGCAGCGCCACCGCGCAGGGCCAGGTCGACTTCGCCGCGGGCAGCCTGGTCATTCCGGTGGCCGGCCAGCCGCTGCAGGGCGCGGCCCTGCTCGAGGCCGTGACCGCCGCAGCACGCGACGCGGGCGTGCAGGTGCATGCCCTGTCCAGCGGCCGCAGCAGTGAGGGCATCGATCTCGGCAGCGACGGCGTCAAGGCACTGCGCAAGCCGGCCGTGGCGCTGGTGATGGGCGAGGGCGTGACCGCCACCGAGATCGGTTCGGCCTGGTTCCTGCTCGACCAGCAGCTGCACCTGCCGGCCAGCAAGCTGGATCCGCAGCAGCTGGGCAAGGTGGCGCTGGACCGCTACACCACCATCGTGCTGTCCGGCGGCACCTACACCGGCATCGACGCCACCGCCGTGGCCGCGCTGAAGCGCTGGGTGCAGGCCGGCGGCTCGCTGGTGACCTATGGCAACGCGTCGAAGTGGGCGGTGGAACAGAAGCTGGCCGACGGCGAATCGCTGGGCAAGGACGAGGAAGCATCTGAAGCCGAGCGCCGCGCGTTTGGCGACCAGCGTGACATCGCCGCGATCGAGCGGGTGAGCGGCAACATCCTCAGCGCCGACGTCGATACCACCCATCCGCTGGCCTTCGGCGTGCCGCGCCGGCAGCTGGCGGTCAACAAGGAAAACGCGGTGACGCTGCAGCCGAGTGCGAATCCGTTCTCGACGGTGGTACGCATCGACGCGACGCCGCGGGTGAATGGTTACCTGTCCGAGCGCAATCGTGCGCGGGTGGCGGGCAGTGCGTGGCTGCTGGTATCGCCGCAGGGGCAGGGCAACGTGGTGTTGTTTGCCGATGATCCGGCGCATCGCAAGTACTGCCACGGTACTGATCGCCTGCTGATCAATGCGATTTTCTTCGGGAATCTGGTGAATCCGGCTAAGGCGCGGGGTTGAGGCGTTTGGCGCCTTGTTGATGCTGGGGGTGGGAGGACGGATGGGCCGCGCAGGACACGCCGCAAGTACGTCCCTGTAGGCTCGTAGGCGCCATCCATGGCGCCTGCGGTCCTGCGCAACCCATCCGTCCTCCCCAGACAGTTTCCCGCAGGCGCGGACGCATCAAATCCAAGGCGGGAGCAAGGGCAAAAGCAAAAAGCAAAAAGCAAAAGCGGAAGCAGCGGCTTCGGCTTTTGCTCTTGAACTTGAATTTGATCCTTCTTCCTCCGGCTACTCCGCGGGAGAAGGAAGGCGCTGGAAATGCCTGAAGCGGATCGGGGCGGGGGGAGCGCGAAACCGCAGGCGCCATGGATGGCGCCTACGAGCCCCCATGGATGGGTTCACGGCGTGTTTCGCGCTCCCCCGCCCCGATCCGCCCCACGCAGAACCAGCCGCCAGCTTCTAACCCCAGGTAGCCAGCACAAAAAAAAGGACGGCGCCTCAGCGCCGTCCCTCGATAGCCCCCCGCGCAGCGGGAAGCGCAACAACCGTCAGCTGCGATCAGCCAGCGCGACCGCCGCCGTTGCCGCCCTGGCCGCGGCCACGGCCGCCACCACCATTGCCGCCACCGCCACGACGCTGGCCCTGACCCGCGCCCGCACCGGCACGCTGCTGGCCATTGCCACCGCCCTCGCGACGGCCGCCGCCGGCCTTCTTCGGGCCCGCGTGCGCGTGGCGCGGCGCATCACCGTGCGGACGGCGCGCGTGGCTCTTACGCGGTGCGCGTTCGCCGGTGTCGTGCTCGGCCTTGCCCGGTGCACTGTTGCCCCAGCGGATCGGCGTCTGCAGCTCGAAGCCCGGCACGTCGCGGATGTCCATGTCGCGGCCCAGCAGGCGCACGATCGCACGCAGCAGCTTCACTTCATCCTGCGCCACCAGCGAAATCGCCTGGCCGGTTGAACCGTTGCGGCCGGTACGGCCGATGCGGTGCACGTAATCCTCGGCCACCATCGGCAGGTCGAAGTTGATCACCTTCGGCAGCTCGCTGATGTCGATGCCGCGCGCGGCGATGTCGGTGGCCACCAGCACGGTCACCCGGCCGGCCTTGAAATCACCCAGGGCACGCAGGCGCTGGCCCTGGCTCTTGTTGCCGTGGATGGCCGCGGTCTTGATGCCGGACTTTTCCAGGAACGTGGCCAGCTTGTCGCTGCCATGCTTGGTACGCGCGAAGACCAGGGTCTGCTCGCGGCTGTCCTGCGCCAACAGGTGCAGCAGCAGGTCACGCTTGCGGCCGGCATCGACCGGGTGCACGCGGTGGGTGATGGTCTCGGCCACGGTGTTCTTCGGCGTCACCTGGATCTGCTCAGGGTTGCGCATGAACTCCAGCGCCAGCTGGCGGATGTTGTCCTCGAAGGTGGCCGAGAACAGCAGCGTCTGCCGGTTCTGCTTGGGCAGCTTGGCCAGGATGCGCTTGATCGACGGCAGGAAGCCCATGTCGAGCATGCGGTCGGCTTCGTCCAGGATCAGCACTTCGATGCCGGACAGGTCGACGCTGCGACGCTCCAGATGGTCGATCAGGCGGCCCGGGCAGGCGACCAGCAGGTCGACGCCACGACGCAGGATGTCCAGCTGGTTGCCCATGCCGACGCCGCCGTAGATGCAGGCGCTGGGAATGCGCAGGTACTTGCTGTAGCCGCGCAGGCTGTCATGCACCTGGGTGGCCAGCTCGCGGGTCGGGGCCAGGATCAGCGCACGCGGCTTGCGCGGGCCGCTGCGTACTTCCTGCGAGGAGGTGCCCAGGTGCTGCAGCAGCGGCAGGCCGAAGGCGGCGGTCTTGCCGGTACCGGTCTGTGCACCGGCCAGCAGGTCGCGACCGGCCAGCGCCAGCGGGATCGCCTGCTGCTGGATCGGGGTCGGGTTTTCGTAGCCCTGCTCGGCGAGCGCGCGCAGCAGGAAAGGCGCAAGGCCCAGGGATTCAAACGACATTGAGAATGCTCCAAGTACAAGAAACGCCTGTCCGAACGGACAGACGGGGGCAGATCAAACTGATCGGCTGACTCGGAGCGTTCCCGTGAACCGCGCTGCGAGAATTGGGTGCAGCCGGCACGGAGCGCAGGCTGGAATGCGTGACGAACGGCGTCGGAGTGGGGGCGGGCGAAGAGGGCGGACCCAGGTCGCCGGCGATCCCGGAGGGAAACGGACGGCCGCTGCAGACCCCGCAAGTCTAAACGATCTTGAAGACTTCACGCAAAAAGCCCTGTTCAGGTAGGGGGTGTGTCCTGCAGGGCTTGCAGCCCTGCACCTGCTTGAAGCCAGGGCAACGTCAACGTCAAAAGTGGGCATTCCGTGGGTTGGCGGGGTGGGTCCGGTTGAGGGGGGACGGCGTGAATACGTCCATGTAGCCTCGGTCGCGCCATCCATGGCGCTCACGCCCCCTCAACCGGACCCACCCCGCCTTCGACAGTTCTCCGCGATCTGTCGAGCTTCAAACCTTCAATTTCGACGTCTGACAGATTTCATCGACGAATGGAGTGATGTTCCAACCGTCATCAGGAAACTGTCGGGGGTGGGGCGGTGTGGGCTTGCAGGACCGCAGGCGCCATGGATGGCGCCTACGAGCCCCCAGGGACGGGTTTACGGCGTGTCCTGCAAGCCCACACCGCCCCGCCCAACCAGCAGAAAACCAGAGCCGCTCTGGCATTTGATGTTGCCCTGGCTCTAAGCAGGTGCAGGGCTGCAAGCCCTGCCGAACCCCCTCCTGCGGTAGGGTGGCCCGATGCCGCGCTGCAGCTTGGCTAACTCGTGCATTTGATTACACTTGAAACTTATTTGCCCACGACTCCGGACACCCACCCATGAAGCTTGGTTCTTTGAAGGAAGGCGGCCGCGACGGCACCCTGATCGTCGTCTCGCGTGACCTGCGCCTCGGCGTCCGCGCCACCGGCATTGCCGCCACCCTGCAGCAGGCCCTGGAAGACTGGAGCCACATCGCCCCGCGCCTGAACGCCCTGTACGAATCGCTGAACGCCGGCGACGCCGATGGCGTGTTCGACCTCGACCCACAGGCCTTGGCCGCGCCGATGCCGCGGGCCTATGAATTCGTCGATGGCAGCGCCTACCTGCCGCACGTCGAGCGCGTCCGCCGCGCCCGTGGCGCCGAGGTGCCGGAAAGCTTCTACACCGACCCGCTGATGTACCAGGCCACCAGCGCCGGCTTTTACGGCCCGCGCGATGCGGTGAAGGTGGTCAGCGAGGCGTACGGCATCGACCTGGAAGCCGAGATCGTGGTCATCACCGACGATGTGCCGATGGCGGCCACCCCGGAACAGGCCGCCGGCCACATCCAGCTGGTCGGCCTGGTCAACGACGTTTCGCTGCGCAACCTGATCCCCGGCGAACTGGCCAAGGGCTTCGGCTTCCTGCAGTCCAAGCCGCGCTCGGCGCTGTCGCCGGTGTTCGTCACCCCCGATGAGCTGGGCACTGCCTGGCAGGACAGCAAGGTGCACCTGCCGCTGCTGACCCACATCAACGGGCAGTGGTTCGGCGCGCCGGAAGCCGGCGTGGACATGCAGTTCAACTTCGCCCAGCTGGTCGCGCATGCGGCCAGGACCCGTCCGCTGGGCGCCGGCACCATCGTCGGCTCGGGCACCATCGCCAACGAGGACACCAGCAAGGGTGCCTCCTGCTTCGCCGAACAGCGCACGGTGGAAACCCTGCGCGATGGCAAGCCGAGCACACCGTTCATGTCCTTCGGCGACGTGGTGCGCATCGAGATGCTCGACGCCGCCGGCAACAGCATCTTCGGTGCGATCGAGCAGCGCATCGAGCAGGCGGCCCAGCCCTGAGCATGGAGGCGGCGATGGATATCCTGGTTGACGACGGCCTCGTGCTGTACACCTACTGGCGATCCAGCGCCGCCTACCGCGTGCGCATCGGTCTGGAATTGAAGGGCCTGGCCTGGGAGGCCCGGCCGGTGCATCTGGTGCGCGACGGTGGCGAGCAGCATGCCGATAGCTATGTCGCGATCAACCCGCAGCAGCTGGTGCCTGCGCTGCTGCATGAAGGGCATACGCTCACCCAGTCGCTGGCGGTCCTGGAATATCTCGATGAGCGCTTCCCGCAGGTGCCGCTGCTGCCGGCCGACGCGGCCGGTCGCGCGCGGGTGCGGGCGCTGGCCCAGCTGGTGGCCTGCGACATCCATCCGATCAACAACCTGCGGGTGATGCAGTACCTCGAACGCAGCCTGCAGGTGCCGGCCGACGCGCGCACGCAGTGGACCCTGCACTGGATGGCGGAAGGCTTCGCGGCCATGGAGGCCATGCTTGTCGGCAGCGCTGATACCGGCAGTTTCTGCCATGGCGACCGCCCGGGCCTGGCCGACATCTGCCTGCTGCCGCAGCTCTACAACGCACACCGTTTTGGACTGGATCTGACGCCTTACCCGACCCTGCGCCGCATCGAAGCAGCGTGCCAGGCACTGGAGGCCTTCGATCGCGCCCGCCCGGAAAACCAGCCCGACGCCGCCTGACCGAAAAAGGGGACGGAGGGGATTAAGTCGTTTGTGCACAAACGACTTAATCCCCTCCGCCCCCTTTTTGTTGCAGCTGGGCCAGGTCATCGCGGAACAGCCGATAGGCCTCCTCGCGCCTTGCATCGTCGGCCTGACGCAGCACCCATGCGGGATGCACGGTGGCGTAGCCGCGGGTGCCATCGTCCAGCGTGTGCCAGCGCCCGCGGTCGCGTGACAGCTGGAAGCCCGCGCCGAACACCGAGGACGCAGCGGTCGCGCCCAGGCAGACGATCACTTGTGGCCGCACCCGCGCGATCTCGCCCAGCAGCCACGGCTGGCAGGCCCGCACGTGGCGGCTTTCCGGGCGCTTGTGCAGGCGCAGTTTGCCGCGCCGTTCGTGGTGGAAGTGCTTGACTGCATTGGTCAGGTACAGCGTGGCGCGGTCGATGCCCAGCTCGGCCAGTGCACGGTCCAGCAGCTGGCCGGCCGGGCCTGCGAACGGACGGCCACACAGATCCTCGGTGTCACCGGGCTGCTCGCCGATCACCATCACCCGCGCGTCGGCCGGGCCTTGACCGAACACCACCTGGGTGGCCGGTTCCCACAGCGGGCACTGGCGGCAGCCGGCGGCCTGCTGGCGCAGCGCGTCCAGGCTGCCCGGCGCACGCCCGGCAACCTCGGCGGCAGGCCGCTGTGGAATCTTCCGCTGCGGTGCCTGCGCCGGCCGGTCATGCATTTCCTGCACGCGGTCGGCAGCGTCGCGCACCAGCCCCGGCAGCAGCTGCGCTTCGGGCAGGTGGCGCCAGTACCGCGCCGGCATCTCCTGCAGCATCATCCGGGTGTTCAGGCGGGCGGGATTGAAGATGCTGGCGTAGTAGGTCTGCCACAGCGATTCGCGCGCATCTTCGGCCGGCGCATCCTCGCGACGACCGCCCGGCCCGAAGGCCAGCGCTTCGCCATCCCACTGCACGCTGCGGCCAGGGGTGAGGATGGCCCAGCGCATGCCGGCGAATCGGCGCGCGAAGAACGGTGCGACCCGCTCGACGATGTGGTGGTCGGGCTCGAACCACGCGATGAAGGCATCGGTCTGGCCGGGCACTTCGCGGAAGCGCACGAACGCCTTCATCTTGTGGGTATCGCGGCGCACCGCCTGGGCCAGCCCCATCGCCCGCAGCACGTCGGCATCGGCCGGGTTGGACAGCACGTTGCGCTCGCCGTGGGCGATGCGCCACAGCAGCCGGTACAGCAGGGCCAGCCGCTGCGGCTCGCGATGGCACAGGCAGGTCGCGGCCAGCTCCATGAAATCGCGCGGCACGCTGGGCGCGCTGGCGTCGGCGGGCAGGGGAGTACTCTGCACGGCCGGCGCATCCAGCAGAGAGGCATCGCGGCCTTCCAGCCAGTCCAGCTGCGCCGGTGCCACGCCACGCAGCAGCGCCTCGCGCGCGGCATCGCGCCAGGCGTCCAGCGACCACGGCGGGTCCACCCGCAGCGACCAGCGCTGCACGTCAGGTGGCGGGCGGTGCATCGAACAGCGAGCCCTGGCGTGGCGGCGGGGCCAGCTGCGCGCGCAATGCCGCCGGATCATCCAGTGCCTTGCGCGGGTGGTGGTCGGCCAGCAGCACGAACGGCAGCAGCTTGCTCATCGGGGCCTTCAGCCGGGCCACGTCGGCCACCCGCAGGCGGCCATGCCGGCGCGCCATCAGCACCCGCTTCACATTGCGCACGCCCAGGCCGGGTACGCGCAGCAGCAGTTCCTTCGGCGCGCGGTTCAGATCCACCGGGAACCGCTCGGGGTGGCGGATCGCCCAGGCCATCTTCGGGTCGATGTCCAGGTCCAGCATGCCGTCCTGGGTGGTATCGGTGATTTCCTCGACGCCGTAACCGTAGAAGCGCAGCAGCCAGTCGGCCTGGTACAGGCGATGCTCGCGCTGCAGCGGGGGCGGCTGCAGCGGCAGCTGGCGGCTGGCATCGGGAATGGGGCTGAAGGCCGAGTAATACACCCGGCGCATGCGGTAGTTGCCGTACAGCGCGTCGGCACTGGCCAGGATCTGCTGGTCGTTGGCCCCGTCGGCGCCGACGATCATCTGCGTGCTCTGCCCGGCCGGGGCGAAGCGCGGCGGACGAGGCCGCGCGCTGCGGTTGGCGGTTGGCGCGACCACGGCCGGCGCCTTGCGCGCCTCCTTGGCTTCCTCGATGCGCCAGCGCAGTTCGCCCATCGCGCCGCGGATCGAGTGCACGGTCTTTTCCGGCGCCAGCGCACTCAGGCCGGCCTCGGTCGGCAGTTCCACGTTGATCGAAAGGCGGTCGGCGTAGCGCCCGGCGCTGGCCAGCAGTTCGGGCGAGGCCTCGGGAATGGTCTTGAGGTGGATGTAGCCGGCGTAGCGATGTTCCTCGCGCAGCTGCCGCGCCACTTCCACCATCTGTTCCATGGTGTAGTCGGCATTGCGGATGATGCCGCTGGAAAGGAACAGGCCCTCGATGTAGTTGCGCTTGTAGAAGTCCAGGGTCAGCGCGACCACTTCGTCCACGCTGAAACGCGCACGCGGCACGTTGCTGGACACGCGGTTCACGCAGTAGGCGCAGTCGTAGACGCAGAAGTTGGTCAACAGGATCTTCAGCAGTGACACGCAGCGGCCATCGGGCGTATAGCTGTGGCAGATACCCATGCCTTCGGTGCTGCCGATGCCGCCGCTGGTGCGCGAGTCGCGCTTGCCCGCGCCGCTGGAGGCGCAGGAGGCGTCGTACTTGGCGGCGTCGGCGAGGATGGCCAGCTTGCGGATGGTTTCCATTGAGGAAACCTACGGACAGGCGTTCTCATTGGATGAGACGGGCCCTTAACCCTTCAGGATTCCGCCGGGCATGGCCCGGCGCTACCGGTAGGGCCGTCCCCTATTTGCTTCAGAAGCCGTGGGTGATGCTGGGCTGGGTGGGCGAGGAGAAATCCGCGTACGGGTCGTGCTCGCCGCTGCCGCCTTCGGACAGGCGGAACTTCAGCGCCAGGCCATCGCGCGAGTCGGCCGCGCGCAGCGCTTCCTCCTGCTCGATCACCCCGGCCTTGGCCAGCCGGAACAGGCACTGGTCGAAGCTTTCCATGCCCTCTTCCAGCGACGCCTCCATCGCCGCCTTGATCTCATGCACCTGCCCACGGCGCAGCAGGTCGCGGATCATCGGCGTATTGATCAGCACCTCGGTGGCCGGCAGGCGACGGCCTTCCTTGTTCTTCACCAGGCGCTGGCTGATCACCGCACGCAGGTTCAGCGCCAGGTTCATCAGCACGTTCTTGTGCGCGCTTTCCGGGAAGAAGTTGAGGATGCGCTCGATGGTCTGGTCGGCGTTGTTGGAATGCAGGGTAGCCAGGCACAGGTGGCCGGTCTCGGCGAAGGCGATGGCCGCCTCCATCGTCTCGGCATCCAGGATCTCGCCGATCAGGATCACGTCCGGCGCTTCACGCATCGCGTTCTTCAGCGCGTTGTGGAAGGCATGGGTGTCCAGGCCGACCTCACGCTGGTTGACGATGGACATCTTGTGCTTGTGCAGGTACTCGATCGGGTCCTCGATGGTGAGGATGTGGCCGGTGGTGGTGCTGTTGCGGTGGTCGATCATCGATGCCAGCGAGGTGGACTTGCCCGAGCCGGTGGACCCCACCACCAGCACCAGCCCACGCGGGGTCATGATGACGTCCTTCAGCACCTGCGGCAGGTTGAGTTCCTCGATGCTCGGAATCCGGCTGCGGATGGCACGGATGACCATGCCGACCTCGCCCCGCTGCTTGAACACATTGACACGGAAGCGCCCGGCATCGGCCAGGGCGATGGCCATGTTGAGTTCCAGCTCGCGTTCGAACTGGGGCACCTGGCCCTCGTCCATCAGCGAATAGGCGATTTTCTTGACCATGCCCGGCGGCAGGCCGGTATTGCCCAGCGGGTACAGCTTGCCCTCGATCTTGATGTAGACCGGCGCGCCGGTGGTCAAGAACATGTCCGAAGCGTTCTTTTCGGTCATCAGCTTCAGGAAGTAGCCGATATCCATTGCGAATTTTCCCCAACGAAACTGCCGGCGCCCGTTGCAAGCACGGTGTCGGCTTGACGACAATGGCCGTGAACCGACAACCGGTACGGCCTCCCCAATGAAACGACTTAGCTTCGCACGAATGCGCCACGGCCTGTATGTGATGGCGTTTGCATTCGCACTCTCTGCCCCCGTCTGGGCGCAGGATGGCGCGATGGAACTGGCCCAGGCCCGGCAGGCGGTGGACAAGGCCACCCAGGCCGACGCCGACCAGTACGCTCCCGATCTGATCGGTCTGGCCCGCCAGGGCCTGGAGCAGGCCCAGCGCGCCGCCGGCGACCGCCGCGAGCGCAAGAACGCCCCGGCACTGGCCCTGCGCGCCGCTGCCGATGCCGATCTGGCCCGCGCCCGCAGCGAGGAAGCCACCGCCACCGCCCAGCTGCAGCTGCGCCGCAACGAGGTCAACCAGCTGCAGCGCCAGCTGTCGACCGGGGAGGACCGCCGATGAAGTCGATCTCCGCCCTGGCCCTGGCCACCGCGCTGGCCCTGCCGTCCCTGGCCAGCGCCGCCGACAACCCGATGGTCGGCCAGCTGACCCAGCGCCTGATGAACATCCAGGCCAACCCCGATACTGCCGAGCTGGCCGCCTTCGAGCGCATGCAGGCCCAGCAGGCCATCGCCACCCTGGACAAGGCCAAGCGCCGCGACCAGGAACTGGCCACCTACCTGGCCGAGCGCCGGGTCGAGATTGCCGAAACGAGCGTGCGCGCCGCCCTGGCCGCCCGCGAGGTCGACCGCCTGGACCGCACCCGCAGCGACCTGCTGATCGAAGCCAGCCGCCGCGACGCCGCCCGTGCCCGCCAGGAAGCCGAACAGCTGCGCATGCAGGCGCAGATGCAGGCCGAGGAGGCCGAGCGCCTGCGCCAGGCCGCCGAGGCCGAGACCCTGGCCCGCCAGGACGCCGAGAACGCCCTGACCAGCGTGGCCGGCAAGCAGCAGCAGCGTCTCAGCTCGGCCCAGCAGAACGCGGCCAAGCTGGCCCGCGAGGAAGCCGAGCTGGTGTCCGGGCAGAAGCTGCCGGGCTCGAAGTTCGATAGCCGTGGCGAGGTCTTCACCCTCGGCGGCGATGCCTTCAGCGCCGGCGCGGCCAGCCTGTCCGGGGGCGCGAAGAACCAGGCCAAGGCCCTGGCCGAGTACCTGAACATCGGCAGGAAGGGCCGGGTCCGCATCGAGGCCTATGACAGTGCCAATGGCGTCGGCCAGAAGCGTGCCGAAGCCCTGCGTGACGCGCTGGTCTCAGCCGGTGTCGCCAGCAGCCGCATCCAGGTCAGCGGCAAGAAGGCGGCCTCCACCAAGGCCCGTTCGGCCGAGGTCATCGTCGCGCCGTAATTGCTTGAATTTGTTTGCTTTTCGTTGCATTGAGCATTCAGCCTGAACCCCGCCCCGGCGGGGTTCGGTCTTTTTGTCGCGGGGGTCTTGTACCCGGCCCGGAGCAGGCGTAGGGTCAATCGTCCGGGACGCAATGCCGCGGACCGGACGATGGGAGGGCCGGGCCGATGAAAGCAGGGCGCGAACCGCAGCAGACCGACGTGCGCAGGCCAGTGCCGCAGGTCGTTGTGGGCACCCATGTGGCAATCGACCGGCGCTCCTCCATGAACAACGCCCCGTGCCTTGCGGCCGGGGCGTTCGTGTATCTGTCGAAGGAGGTCCATCATGTTTGAAGATCAGCCCCAGAGCGAGATCGACGCCCGTCGCGCGCGTGATCCGGAGTTCCGGGCACTCCATGACCAGCACCGGAAGTTGAACAAGAAGTGCATGGACGCGGAGCTGGGTGTACTCCCGATCGATGATGTCACCCTGGGTCGCATGAAGCGCGAGAAGCTGCTGGCCAAGCAACGCCTTCTGCGTATGTACGAAACACCGCTCGCAACGACGTCCCCCACGCACTGACGCTCCGGTCGCGCCGGGAACGGCGTGACCCGGCCAACGATGGCCCCGCGGTATGACCGGCAACGGCAACCGCGCCAAGGCACCACAGGCGGTGGTGCCTTGGCCCTGCAGGCAACGGCCTGCTTGCATCCATACGCCTTCCGTCCACCGATGCGGGCGGTACTGGTCTCCTCGTCGATCCGGGGCCGTCCGCATCCCCTTGGGACGCCAGCCGAGCGTGGGCTCGGCTCTACAAAGGCCATCGGGCGCTCATTGCCCTGGTGGGTGCCGACCGTTGGTCGCCACGCCTCGCGGCTCCTGACTTTCGCGGCCATCCGACGGATAATCCACTGTCCGGCCCTCTGCGGCGCGAAGCGAAAGTTCTCCGAATGCCCATCCATTCCTCCGTCCTCGAACTCATCGGCCAGACCCCCATCGTCAAGGCGCAGCGCCTGGACACCGGTGTCTGCGAGCTGTACCTGAAGCTCGAAAGCGCCAACCCGGGCGGATCGATCAAGGACCGCATCGGTCTGTCGATGATCGAAGCAGCGGAACAGCGCGGCGACCTGAAGCCCGGCGCCACCCTGGTTGAAGGTACCGCCGGCAATACCGGCCTGGGCCTGGCACTGGTGGCGCAGCAGAAGGGTTACAAGCTGATCCTTGTCGTTCCTGACAAGATGAGCCGCGAGAAGATCTTCAATCTGAAGGCAATGGGCGCCGAAGTGCGCCTGACCCGTTCGGACGTGGCCAAGGGCCACCCGGAGTACTACCAGGACCTGGCCAAGACCATCGCCGACCAGACCCCGGGCGCGTACTTCATCAACCAGTTCGGCAACCCTGACAACCCGGCCGCGCACGAGTTCGGCACCGGCCCGGAAATCCTCGAGCAGATGGGCGGTGACCTCGACGCCATCGTGTTCGGCTGTGGCAGCTCGGGCACCATGACCGGCCTGTCGCGTGCCTTCGCTACGCTGTCGCCCAAGACCGAACTGGTGCTGGCCGATCCGGTCGGCTCCATCCTGGCCGAGTACATCAACGACGGCATTCTGAACGACAAGTCGGGCAGCTGGCTGGTGGAAGGCATCGGCGAGGACTTCCTGCCGTCGATCTCCGACTTCAGCCGCGTCAAGAAGGCGTATGCCATCACCGATGCGGAGAGCTTCCATACCGCCCGCGAGCTGCTGGGCAAGGAGGGCATCCTCGGCGGTTCGTCCACCGGTACCCTGCTGGCTGCTGCGCTGAAGTACTGCAAGGAACAGACCACGCCCAAGAAGGTGCTGGTGCTGGTGTGCGACACCGGCAACAAGTACCTGTCCAAGATGTACAACGACTACTGGATGCTGGACAACGGCTTCCTGGAGCGCCCGCAGCACGGCGACCTGCGCGACCTGATCCTGCGCCCGTATGGCCAGCGCGACACCGTCGTGATCGGCCCGAACGACCTGCTGACCACCGCCTACCAGCGCATGAAGCTGTATGACGTGTCGCAGCTGCCGGTGATGGACGGCGACCAGCTGGTCGGCATCGTCGATGAAAGCGACGTGCTGCTGCATGTCTATGGTGACGAAGCCCGCTTCCGCGACCCGGTGGCCACCGCCATGGTCAGCAAGCTGGACCGGCTGGACGTGAAGTCGCCGATCGAGGCCCTGCTGCCGGTGTTCGACCGTGGCCAGGTGGCCATCGTGATGGATGGCGGCACGTTCCTCGGCCTGATCACCCGCATCGATCTGCTGAACTATCTGCGCCGTCGCGTGCAGTAAACCGCAGATCGCTGCCGATCCCTGCTGAATTCCGGTTTATTTGCGTCAAAGCTCGTTAAGGCTGCGCTGATAGACTCCCGATCCTTTGACGGCGCCGTGCATCGGCGCCATTCAGGAAACGACATGTCCAACCCCTCTTCGCCCGACCGCGCGCTGGCCCTGGCCACGCTGGCCATCCATGGCGGCCAGTCGCCCGACCCGAGCACCGGCGCGGTGATGCCGCCGATCTACGCCACCTCGACCTATGCGCAGTCCAGCCCGGGCGAGCACCAGGGCTTCGAGTATTCGCGTACGCACAACCCGACCCGCTTCGCCTACGAGCGCTGCGTGGCCTCGCTGGAAGGTGGCACGCGCGGGTTTGCCTTCGCCTCGGGCATGGCGGCGACCTCCACCGTGATCGAGCTGCTGGACGCCGGCAGCCACGTGGTGGCGATGGACGACATCTACGGCGGCAGCTTCCGCCTGTTCGAGCGCGTGCGCCGCCGCACCGCCGGGCTGGATTTCAGCTTCGTCGACCTGACCGACCTGTCGGCCTTCGAAGCGGCCATCACGCCGAAGACCCGCATGGTCTGGATCGAGACCCCGACCAACCCGATGCTGAAGATCGTGGACATCGCTGCGGTGGCCGCCATCGCCAAGCGCCATGGCCTGATCGTGGTGGTCGACAACACCTTCGCCTCGCCGATGCTGCAGCGTCCGCTGGCGCTGGGCGCCGACCTGGTGCTGCATTCGGCCACCAAGTACCTCAATGGCCACTCGGACATGGTCGGCGGCATGGTCGTGGCCGGCGACAGCGCCGAGCTGGCCGAGCAGATGGCCTTCCTGCAGAACTCGGTGGGGGGCGTGCAGGGGCCGTTCGACAGCTTCCTGGCCCTGCGTGGCCTGAAGACCCTGCCGCTGCGCATGAAGGCGCATTGCGCCAATGCGCTGGCCCTGGCCCAGTGGCTGGAAAAGCACCCGGCGGTGGACAAGGTGATCTACCCGGGCCTGCCTTCGCACCCGCAGCATGAACTGGCCGGGCGGCAGATGGCCGGCTACGGCGGCATCGTCTCGATCGTGCTGAAGGGCGGTTTCGAGGCGGCCAAGCGTTTCTGCGAGAAGACCGAGCTGTTCACCCTGGCCGAGTCGCTGGGCGGGGTGGAAAGCCTGGTCAACCACCCGGCGGTGATGACCCACGCCTCGATTCCGGTGGCACGCCGCGAACAGCTGGGCATCAGCGATGCGCTGGTGCGCCTGAGCGTGGGCGTGGAAGACCTGGGTGACCTGCAGGTGGATCTGGAGCGGGCGCTGTCGTGAGCCTGCATGCAGGCCAGCCTGGGCGCCGATACCCGTGATGACCGGGCACATCCGTCCGGGTGATCGCTGGCTGAGGTTGTCGGCGTGGCTGCGCAATCATCGACTGGCCCGCGCGCTGTATCGACCGCTGCCGCGCGCCTGGCGTGAAAAGGCGTCCTCGGCGATGGCTGGCGGCGTGGTGGGCGCATTGCGCTTCCCACGGACCGCCGCATGGGCGGACCCGGGTGTGCCGACGACGGCCGGCGCTGCCTTGCCGATTCCCCCTGCGGACGGAAACGGAATCAATCTCTTCGGCCATCTGTCCGGAGAATTCGGCCTGGCCGAGGTTGCCCGCGCGTACGCGCGGGCACTGCTGGTTTCGGGCATACCGGTGGCGCTGGTGGATGTGGGGCAGGCAGGCAATGGTGCCGATCCCATGCTGGCTCCTTTCCATGACGACAGCGCACCGCATGCGGTCAACCTGCTGTGCACGAATCCGGATGACTTCGATCAGGTCCTCGCCGCGATCGGGCCGGACAGGCTGATGGGCAGGCCGTTGCTGGCCAGCTGGTTCTGGGAACTGGAAACCATCCCCGGGCAATGGCAGGCGCAGATCGCCAAGGTCGACGGTATCGTCGTGGCAACGGCCTTCATCCAGCAGGCATTCGCGCGCGCGACCGACAAGCCCCTTTTCCACGTGCCGGTGCCCATGCGTCTGCCGTTGGCCAGTGGCCTGCAGCGTGAGGATTTCGGGCTCGATCCCTCCCGGTTCCTGTTCCTCTACAGTTTTGATTTCAACTCATGGATGCAGCGCAAGCATCCGCTGGCGATCATCGAGGCGTTCCGTGCCGCGTTTCCCGCTGAAGACCCGTCCGTCCAGCTGCTGATCAAGACCAGTCATGGCCACCGCCATCCCGAACAGCTGCAGATGCTTCTGCGGGCCGCAGGTGAAGATGCACGGATACTGGTGCGCGATGACCTGATCGCACCGGCGCATGTCGCTGCGTTGCAGCGGTGCTGCGATGCGTTCGTGTCCCTGCATCGAAGCGAGGGCCTGGGGCTCGGCATGGCTGAATGCATGGCCATCGGCAAGCCCGTCATCGCCACGGCATGGTCAGGAAACCTGGACTTCATGTCGGCCGACAACAGCGTGCTGATTGATTCGCATCTGATCCCGGTCCAGCCGGGCGACTACGTGGGCGATCTCGATGCACGCTGGGCCGAGCCGGACATTGCACAGGCGGCTCGCGCCATGCGCCTGCTGCGTGATCAGCCGGCATTGGCCCAGGCGCTTGGCGCACGGGCGCGCGAGCAGGTGCTTGGAACCCTGTCGCCGGAGGCCTGTGCGGCGGGCATGAACAAGGCGATCTCCAGCATGATCGAACGCAATTCCCTGCCGGGCGACCGGTACTCGCAATCAAGGGTGTCATGAAAGAATTACTACGCGCGGTGTGGGCATACCGCCACTTCATCCTCTCTTCCATCAAGAACGATCTCCGGGCCCGCTTCATCCGAAGCAAGCTGGGTGGATTGTGGATGATCATCCACCCGCTCGCGCAGGTGCTGATCTTTGCCTTGATCCTGTCCGAGGTGCTGGCGGCCAAGCTTCCCGGCATCGACAACAAGTATGCGTATGCGATTTTCCTGATGGCCGGCCAGCTGTGCTGGACGCTGTTCTCCGAAACACTGCAGAAATGCACGGGCCTGTTCATCGACAACGGCAATCTGCTGAAGAAGATGGCGTTCCCACGGCTGTGCCTGCCACTCATCGCGGCCGGGCAGATGCTGGTGACCAACGTACTGCTCATGGTGGCGATCTTCGGCGTCTTTGCCGCGCTGGGACATCTTCCGGACGCACAGGCGTTGTGGCTGCCTGTCCTGATGGTGCTCACCCTGCTGCTGTCCATGTCGGTGGGTGTGCTGCTGGGTTCGCTCAATGTGTTCATGCGCGATATCGGCCAGGTGGTCCCGGTGATCCTGCAGGCGCTGTTCTGGCTGACGCCGGTGGTCTACAGCATCAACATCCTGCCCGAGCGCGTCCAGCACTATTTCAAGCTCAACCCCCTCTATCCGCTGGTGGCCAGCTACCAGAACGTGCTTGTGTTCGGCAAGCCCCCGATGCTGCGTGAACTGGCGGTACTGACGGTGTTCACTCTGCTGGCCGCGGTGGTGGCCATGGTCGTTTTCCGTCGGGCCTCGCCTGAAATGGTGGATGCACTATGAGTGGTGAATTGACACTTTCCGGTGTTGGCAAGTCCTACCGGAACTGGGGCAGTGAGTGGAAGCGCGTGGCGTCCTGGTTCGGCGTTCCTGCCACCCCCAGAGAAGAAACCTGGGTGCTGCAGGACATCGATCTGCACGTGGGCGCCGGCGAAGCCGTGGGTCTGATCGGGCAGAATGGTGCTGGCAAGAGCACCCTGCTGAAGATCGTCACGGGCACGGTGCGGCCCACGGTCGGCCAGGTGGGGCGTCGTGGGCGTATTGCTGCAATTCTCGAGCTGGGAATGGGCTTCAATCCTGACCTGACCGGTCGCCAGAACGCGATTCACGCGGCGGGGCTGATGGGGTTCGAGGCCAGCCAGATCATGGAGGCCTTGCCGGATATCGAAGCGTTCGCTGAAATCGGCGACTACTTCGACCAGCCTGTGCGCACCTATTCCAGCGGCATGCAGATGCGCGTGGCATTCAGCGTGGCAACCGCGTTCAAGCCGGACATCCTCATTGTCGATGAGGCGTTGTCGGTGGGTGACTCCTACTTCCAGCACAAGAGCTTCGACCGCATTCGTGCATTCCGCGAGCAGGGCACGTCGATCCTGTTCGTGTCCCACGGCATGTCCGAAGTGAAGACCTTGTGCGATCGCGTCATCCTGCTCGATGCCGGCCGTGTGCTGAAAGATGGCTCGCCCGATGAAGTGGTGGACTACTACAACGCCCTGGTTGCGAAAAAGGAAAACCAGGAGCTGAGCATCGAACAGCACCGGGAAACCGATGGCTGGATGCAGACGCGCAGTGGCACCCGCGAGGTGACCTGCAATTCGCTGGCGCTGCTGGATACCGATGGCAACCCACTGAAGGTCGCCACTGTCGGCCAGAAGGTCGAGCTGCGGCTCGTGGCCGGCGTGCATGTGCCCGTGGACCGGCTGGTACTGGGCTACATGGTCCGGGACAAATTCGGTCATGTGGTCTGGGGGACGAACACCTGGCACACCCAGCAGATCCTGTCGGGCCTGGCCGCGGGCGAGGAAGTCGTATTCTCGCTGCCGTTCACCTGCACCCTGGGCCCGGGTTCCTACTCGGTTTCGCCGGCGCTGGTGAGCGGCGACAACCACCTGGAAAACAACTACGAGTGGGTCGACAACCTGCTGGTGTTCGACGTGATCAATGTCGACCGCGACGTGTTCATCGGCACGACCTGGCTGGATGGCCGCTTCGAGATCGATCGCCGTTCCAGCCCGGTCGAACCTGCCAAGGGAGGTGTCGCATGAAGGACGGTATCGTTTCCTATGCCCAGAATTTCGAGGATGTGATCCTGTGGCGCGCGCTGGGCCATGTGGGCCGCGGCAACTATGTCGATGTGGGGGCGCAGAGCGCCTACGAGGACTCGGTCAGCCGTGCATTCCACGAACAGGGCTGGAAGGGCGTACACGTTGAACCGATGCCGTTCTACGCCGACCAACTGCGCCAGGAACGTCCCGGCGACGTGGTGATGCAGGTGATGGTGGGGCAGGAGGAGGGCATTGGCGCGCTGTATGCCATGTCCGGCACGGGCCTCAGTACCTCACGTGAGGATCTGGCCGAGGGTTACGAGCGCGACGGTCGCGAGGTCACCCGTGTGGTGGTGCCGGTGGTCACGTTGGACCAGGTGCTGACCATCGTCGAAGGCGACGTGCATTGGTTGAAGATCGATGTCGAAGGCGCCGAGAAGCAGGTGCTGCAGGGCTGGCACGGCGCGTTGCGGCCGTGGGTGCTGGTGATCGAAAGCACCCGTCCGATGAGCCAGGAGCAGAACTACGAGGAGTGGGACGCCCTGGTTGTCGAGAAGGGTTACCGCTTCGTCTACTTCGATGGCCTCAACCGCTTCTACATCAGCCATGCGCACCCGGAACTGGCTGATGCGTTCCAGGTCGGGCCCAATGTATTTGACCGTTTCGAGCTGTCCGGTACGGCGACCTCGACCTTTGCGGCCAGGCTGAAGCACGAAGCGGCGGTCGCTCACGCGCAGACCGCGCGCGTGGGGGAGGACCTGTCGCAGGTCTCCGCCGAGCTGTCCCGGATCAGGGAGGAGCTGTCTGCGGCCCATCAGCTCAACACCGGGTTTGAGTTGCGGATGCTGCATCAGCGTTTGGAAGCCAGCGAGCGACACAAGGCGCTGCTGGCCGACCAGGCCTGGGCGGTTGCCCATGCTACCCGGCTGCAGGAAGAACTCATGCAGGCCAAGGCCCGGGAAAACGAGGTCGTGGCGGCAGCGATTTCGGAGATCGCCGAGGAGCGGGACCTGGCGCTGTCCCAGGTGACCAAGCTGCACAGCGAACTCACGATCATCCACAACAGCACTTCCTGGGTTGTTACGGCACCGATGCGGGTGATGTCGCGGGTGCTGCGGCTCATCGTCAGGGCGCCGGTCAAGCTGGCGCGCCGCGGTGTGCATGCACTGAAGCCGGCCGTGAAGCGGGTGGTGTTTGGCGTGCTGCGCCGGGCATCCAGATCGCCCCGGCTGCGGCGCACGGCAGGCAATGTCCTGGCTTCGATGCCGGCGCTGGACGCACGCGTGCGTGCCTGGCACGGTGCGGCCCTGGGCAGGCCGGTCGCGGTCATGGCCGCTCCGCAGGCCTTCGTCGCGGTGGATTCCACAGCGCTCCGGCAACGGCTCGATGAACCGCTGCCGGCCGATGCTTCGGCACAGGCGAAACAAGGGCTGCTGAGAGTACGCCACGCAATGGCAGGAGCGAGAACCTAAGTGCGTATCGTAATCGACCTTCAAGGGGCTCAGTCGGGCAGCCGCTTCCGCGGCATCGGCCGCTATTCGCTGGCACTGGCGCTGGCGATGGTGCGCAACGCGGGGCGTCATGACGTACACGTCGTGCTGAACGGCCGTTTCGAGGACAGCATCGCGCCGATCATCCAGGCGTTCGGTGACACGCTTCCGGCCGATCACATCCATGTCTGGTGGCCGGTGCGCACAGGCGGACTGACCGGCGACGATGGGATTGATGATCGTCTGCGCGAAGCCTTCCTGCAGACGTTGAAGCCGGACATCGTGCACGTGTCCAGCCTGTTTGAAGGGTTGGGAGAGCCTGCGATCACCAGCATCGGCGTGGGCACGGTCCCCATGCGGACGGCGGTGACACTGTTCGATCTGATCCCGCTCATCTACCGCAAGCGCTACCTGGACAATCCGGTGATGGCGCGCTGGTACCACGGCAAGATCGCGCACATGCGGCGAGCCGATCTGCTGCTGGGCATTTCTGCCTCGGCTGCACAGGAGGCCGTGGACCACCTTGGATTTGATGGCGAGCGTGTGGTCAACATCTCCTCGGCCATCGATGACGGTTTCCAGCGCCTGAGCCCGGACGCTTTCGATGCAGCCGCCATCCGCGACAGGTATTCGCTGTCCCGCCCGTTCGTGATGTATACCGGCGGCATCGACCATCGCAAGAACATTGAAGGCTTGATCCGCGCGTATGCGCTGCTGCCAAAGAGCGTGCGCTCGGCCCATCAGCTGGCCGTGGTCTGTTCAGTGCATGACGAGCCGCGACGCCTGTTGACGACGCTCATGCGTGACTGTGGGCTGCGCGAGGATGAGGTGGTGCTCACCGGCTTTGTGCCGGAAGAAGACCTGGTGGCGCTCTACAACATGGCGCGCCTGTTCGTGTTCCCTTCCTGGCATGAAGGCTTCGGCCTGCCCGCCCTGGAGGCGATGCAGTGTGGTGCGCCCGTGATCGGGGCGGCGACCTCCAGCCTGCCGGAGGTCATTGGCCTGGAGGAGGCCCTGTTCGATCCTTATGACGACCGGGCCATCATGGAAAAAATGGCGCAGGGTCTGACCGACGAGGCGTTCCGCCAGCGTCTGCTGGCGCATGCGCCGGTGCAGGCACTGAAGTTCTCCTGGGATGCCAGCGCCATCACGGCGATCCAGGCCATGGAGGCATGCTGCGATCGCCCGCCTGCCGCCGTGCGGCCGCGCCTGGCGTATGTTTCGCCGATGCCGCCCGAACGCAGCGGCATCGCTGACTACAGCGCGGAGCTGGTGCCTGAGCTGGCGCGCTTCTACGAGGTCGATGTCATCCTCGCCCAGCCCGGCATCGACGACCTTGCGGTGGAGGGAACGGCGCGGGTCCGCGATCTGGCATGGTTCCAGGCCCACGGTGCGGGCTATGACCGGGTCATCTACCACCTCGGCAATTCGATGTACCACGCCCACATGGTCGAGCTGATCGATCGCATCCCCGGTGTGGTCGTGCTGCACGATTTCTTCCTCAGCGGCCTGTTCGCCTACCGCGAACTGGCGCTGGGGATGGCCGGCACCTGGACCGATGCGTTGTACCGCTCGCATGGCTATGCCGCCCTGCCGGCCAAGGTGCAGAGGCAGCACGAGCAGCTCATGCAGGATCATCCGTGCAACTACACGGTCCTGTCGGCCGCCCAGGGCGTGATCGTGCATTCGGCGGTGTCCCGGCGGATGGCCCGGCAGTACTACCCGGGCATGGATACAAGCAGCTGGCGTGAGGTTCCGCTCATGCGCGCGCCGGCGGTGCCCGGTGCGGGCGAGCGACGCATCGCACGCCAGGCCCTGGGCCTGCCCGATGATGCCTTTGTGGTCTGTAGTTTTGGATTCATGGCCCCGTCCAAGCAGAACGCGCGCCTGGTCGATGCGTGGTTGGCCTCGCCCTTGGCCAAGGACGAACGCTGCCATCTGGTGTTTGTCGGCCAGGCAGATCCCAATGACTACGGTCAGGATCTTCAGCGCCGCATCAACGCCAGTCCGGCGGGTAAGCGTATCCGCATCACCGGTTTCGCCGAGCGCGAGGATTTCCGGAGCTATCTGCTGGCGGGCGATGTGGCGGTGCAGTTGCGGACGTTCTCGCGGGGAGAGACTTCCGCAGCGGTGCTGGACGCGATGAACCATGGGCTGGCCACGGTGGTCAACGCCAACGGCTCCATGGCGGATCTGCCCGACCATGCCGTGCTCAAGCTGCCAGATGCGTTCGACGATGCCGCACTGCAGGAAGCCCTGGCAGCGCTCTACCGCGATGCGTCGCTGCGACAGCGGCTGGCGGCCGATGGCAGGGCATTCGTATTGGAAACGCATCTGCCACGTCGCTGCGCGGAAGCGTACTACCAGGCCATTGAAGCCTTCCAGGCGCGCGCCGAGGTGTCGTCGCAGGCACTGGTTCCGGCCCTGGGGCGCTATCTGGCGCAGGGGGGGGCGATGGTTGACGAAGCCGCGCTTGGCCAGGCCATGGCATGGAGCTTCCCGACCGGGCAGTCAGCGCCGCAGGCGCTGGTGGACCTGGATGCGCTTGGGGCAGCCGGCAACGAAGCCGCGCTGCAGCAGCTGCGCGCGCTGTTGCTTGCGCCTCCGCAGGGATGGAGGATCGAGCCTGTGAGCTGCGCGGGGGATGGCGTGTATCGTTACGCCCGCAAGGCGACGCTGGCGTTGCTGGACTGTCCCGAGGATCTACTGGCAGATGAGCCTGTGGATGCTGCACCCGGCGACCTGATGCTGACCCTGCCGGGTGCCCGGGAAGTCGATGCCCTGGCCCGCCAGCGGCTGCACTGGCGAGGGGTGCGTGAGATGCTCTGGGATGACTGGGCCAGGAAGGAGGGCGGCAGCCACACCGCCGGCGAGACAGTACTGCAGAGCCGCATGCTGTGATGGCGGTGTCGAGTGGCAATGTGAAGACACATGGCACAATACCTGGCTGAAGCACCTTGCTTGGATCGCTCGACTCTGAGCAGGTGGCATGCGTCATCAACGCCCCGTGCGTGCACACACCTTCGCTCCCGTTCAGGGCAGTGCGTGCAGCACGCACAGACCTGCCGTAACCGAATCAATCATTGAAGAAGAAGACAGATCATGAAGAAGGCAATCATCACGGGTATCACGGGGCAGGACGGCGCTTATCTGACCGAACTGCTCCTTGAGAAGGGCTATGAGGTCTACGGCACCTACCGTCGCACCAGCTCGGTCAATTTCTGGCGCCTGGAAGAAGTGGGCGTGCTCAACCACCCCCGCCTCCATCTGGTCGAGTACGACCTGACCGATCTGGGCACCTCGCTGGCGATGGTGCAGAAGATCCAGCCGGATGAGATCTACAACTTGGCCGCGCAGAGCTTCGTCGGCGTCAGCTTCGACCAGCCGACCACCACCGCGCAGATCACCGGCGTGGGGGCGCTGAATCTGCTGGAGGCGATCCGCCTGGTCAACCCGAAGATCCGCTTCTATCAGGCGTCGACCTCGGAAATGTTCGGCAAGGTGCAGGCCGTCCCGCAGGTGGAAGACACCCCGTTCTACCCGCGCAGCCCGTACGGCGTGGCCAAGCTTTACGCACACTGGATCACGGTGAACTACCGTGAGAGCTACGACATCTTTGGTTCCAGCGGCATCCTGTTCAACCACGAAAGCCCGCTGCGCGGCCGTGAGTTCGTGACCCGCAAGATCACCGACTCGGTGGCCAAGATCAAGCTGGGCCAGCTGGATGTGCTGGAACTGGGCAATCTCGACGCCAAGCGTGACTGGGGCTTCGCCAAGGAATACGTGGAAGGCATGTGGCGCATGCTGCAGGCCGACGAACCCGATACCTTCGTGCTCGCCACCAACCGCACCGAAACCGTGCGCGATTTCGTCAGCATGGCATTCAAGGGTGCCGGCATCGACGTGGAGTTCAAGGGCAAGGATATCGATGAGGTTGCCATCGATACCGCGACCGGCAAGACCGTGATGCGCATCAATGCCAAGTTCCACCGCCCGGCCGAAGTCGATCTGCTGATCGGCAACCCGGAAAAGGCCGCGCGCGTGCTGGGCTGGAAGCCGCAGACCTCGCTGGAACAGCTTTGCCAGATGATGGTCGAGGCCGATCTGAAGAGGAACGAACGTGGTTTCTCCTTCTGAGATCGCCGGCAAGCGGGTCCTGGTCACGGGGGCGTCCGGATTCACCGGGCGCTATGTGATCGAGCGCCTGCAGGCTGCCGGGTGCGAGGTGGTGACCCTGGCGGCAGGCACCGGCGCTGCGGGCAACGCCGCAGTCGACCTGCTCGATCGCGCAGGGCTGGGTACTGCCGTTCAGAGGCTGCAGCCGGAGTACGTCATCCACCTGGCGGCGATCTCGTTTGTCGCCCACGGTGATGCCGACGAGATCTACCGCGTCAACATCCTCGGTACGCGCAACCTGCTTGAGGCACTGGCTGCGTTGCCGACACGACCGGCGCATGTCCTGCTGGCCAGCAGTGCCAACGTGTATGGCAACGTGGGCGGGATCATCGGCGAGGACGCGCCGTTGTCGCCGCAGAACGACTATGCCGTCAGCAAGATGGCCATGGAGGCGATGGCATCCCTGTGGAAAGAGCAGTTGCCGATCACCGTGGTCCGGCCGTTCAACTACACCGGGGTCGGTCAGTCCGAACGGTTCCTGATCCCCAAGATCGTCGCGCATTTCAAGCGCCGTGATGCGGTGATCGAACTGGGCAACATCGATGTCTCGCGTGATTTCTACGATGTGCGGCTTGTCGCCGAGCTGTACGCAAGGCTGCTTGCCGCCCCCGCGGCCGGAGAGGTGTACAACATCTGTTCCGGCGTCGAGTGGTCACTGCAGCAGGTGATTGCCAAGCTCGCCGATCTTTCCGGCCATGCGATCGAGGTCCGGGTGAATCCGGCCTTCGTGCGTGGCAACGAGGTCAAATCGCTGCGTGGGGCCAATGACAAGGTGTTGGCCCGGGTGGGCGGAATGCCGGCCTTCGACTTCGCCACCACCCTCTCCTGGATGTACGGAAGCACCCCGTGAGCCGATCTGCCTTGAAGCTGACCGCAGGGGGGCCGGCCGGGTGGCTGGATGCGCTCGTCCGGGCAGGTCAGCTGTTTGCCGACGAGCGCCGCCGCACCCTGCTCGCGGCGGCGCTGCTGGCCGTGAATCTGGTCCTGCTGGCCATGTTCCTGTTCGTCAGCTACAAGGGCTTTTTCCACTCCGATTCGGCTGTCCGGGTGCTGCTTGCACAGGAAATGCACGAAACGGGGCGGTTCTTCCCGGCGGGTTGGAACTACGTCAACAAGGATCTGATGATCCTGTTCGCCCAGCTCGGTGTATGGCCGCTGCAGTTCTTCCAGGAAGGCAGTTACACGCTCTATGCGCTGGCCGGCGTAGCCGTGGCGGCCGTGATACTTGGCAGTGTGTGGTGGTTCAGTGGTCTGCTGGGTGGGAGCACCTGGCAGCGCGTGCTGGCACTTGCCGTGCTGGCCGGCGGAGTTTCGGCGAGCATCGAGGAAGACATCTTCGGCCAGGCGGCCTACGGCATCCTGCTGACCCTCAGCTGCCTGCTTGCGGTGCTGACGTGGAAGTCGATGGCGGCCGTCCCGCGGCGACGTCCGGTGTGGTGGGCGCTGTTGTTCGTGCTGGTCCTGCTGTGCACGTGGAGCAATCCGCAGCGTGCGGCGGCTACCTACCTGCTGCCCCTCTATTGTGGTCTTGCCGCGTACTGGTGGGGAGGCGAGTGGAGGTCGCGCGCGCATGCATCCGTGCCGGTCGTGGTGGCTACCGTGCTTGGGTTCGTGATCGGTGCCGGCTTGAGCGTGTGGACGTTGACCCAGGTCAACAACAATGCAGGGGTAGGTGCTGCACACTGGCTGGATTTCAATGCGATGGCCGGCAACCTGGTGCACACCGCCCATGGCCTTGTCGCTCTGCTCGGCGGTCTGCCGGCCGCAGGCGGCACTGTCATCAGCGCGCAGGGAATCTACGCGGCGATGCGCCTGCTGGCTGCCCTCATCCTGCTGGTGTTGATGGGCCGCACGGTCCTCGCGTTCTGCCGCAGTGCCAGCGCACAGGCGCGCTTCGTGGGCGGCATGGTGGCGGGCCTTGCGGCCTGCTTCCTGTTCCTGCACGTCACAACCACCGTGGCGGACATGAACGATCCGGTGAGCGTTGCGCGGTATCTGGCACCGGCGACCACGCTGGCGCTGCTTCTGGTGATCTGTGCCCCGCTCCAGCACGCCTCCCGTCTGGGGGCCGTGCTGATGGTGGGCCTGAGTCTGCTGCTGGCCAGCAACAGCGTGGTGCGCTTCAATCCAGGATCGATGATCCATCCTGGCTGGCAGAATCCGCAGCGTGATGCGCTGGTCGCCGAATTGAAGGCGATGGGGCTGAAGTACGGGTATGCCACCTACTGGAACGCCGGCGCACTCACCGTGCTGAGCGGCGGCGACGTCAAGATCCGCCAGGTCGAGGTCTTTGATGGCCTGCCGGTGCCGATGCGTCACCTCTCCTCCGATCACTGGTACGAGCCGGAGGCCTGGCAGGGTGAAACCTTCCTGCTGCTCACCGACCAGGAAGCGGCTTCGCTCAACTGGGGCTCGCTCACGCGTTACGCCGGGCAACCGGTCCGGGAGGCACGCATCGGTGACAAGCGGGTGATCGTGTTCAAGCAGAATCTCGCCCTGGATGTTCCGGGGTGGAGCGCGGTGCTGCGCAAGCCGCTGCGGATCGATGCCGCCCCCGATGGATCGAAAACCGTCGGGCGCTGGGTCGGTTCGACACAGTCGCTGAAAACCTTCCCTGGCGAGACCGGCTACCTTCAGTTCGGGCCTTACACGTTGCTGGGCCGTGGCACGTACCGTGTCACCTTCGATGTCGTCGGCCGGGCCGATGCGCCGCAGCAGGTGGTGGCCCTGGTGGATGTCGTCGCCGCCGGTGGCACGCAGGTCCTGGGCTCGAAGGAGGTGCGCGGCGATGGCAGTGCCCAGCACATCATCGAGTTCCGCCTGGACAAGCCTGTGGCCACGCTGGAAATGCGTGTGGCCGCAACCGGTGCCGGTGAGGTCACCTATCAGGGCGTGACGCTGTCGGCGGCTCATTGACGCCCGCTTCGCCAGCCCCCCGTGGATCGTTCCGGGGGGCGGCGCTTCCGCAGTGCACGCACCCGCGCTGGGCTGAGAGCGTAAGGCCCTTGTACGCCAGCTCGCCGTTGCCCGTGGCCAGCACTCTCAGTTCCAGATCCGTGACCGGGTGGTCCAGGCTGAACTGAAGCGTCGGGTTCCCCGGCGCACCCGCGTGCACGTCTGCCGAGGCGAGAATGCCGGTGCCACCGGCCACCGCCACATCCACCACCGCAACCACCTGGCCGGGCGATGCGGCGCTGCCGTGAATATCGTAGGTCACCTGGTAGTTGCCGCGGCGCAACGGCCGGTAGGGGCCGTACTGCAGGTAGCCGGATTCGCCAACGCCGCTGTGCAATGCGCCATCGGCAGGGACCCAGCGTCCGATGGTCTTCGCGCTGTCCGGCCCTGCGGACAGGCGCATCGGTGATGTCAGCGCGTTGCTCCAGTTGGGGAGCGCGTGTGACAGATTTTCCTTGAACACATACAGATGCAGGTCGCCAAACTGCGCCTCGCGGACCGGCGCGCCGACATGCCTGCCCAGGGCACCCCAGTCGATTGCGGCGCTGTCGGTGGCGTTGAGCAGCAGGAAGGTCTCGCCCTGCCAGGCCTCCGGCTCATACCAACGGTCGGAGGAGAGGTGGCGCATCGGCAAGGGCAGGCCACCGGCGATCATGATGGGACGAATTCTGGTCTTGCCGCCACTGAGCACGGTCAGCGACCCGGCATTCCAGTAATTGGCGTAACCGTAGGCCAGTCCCTGGGCATTCAGCTTGGCAACCACTGCATCGCGCTGGGGATTGCGCCAGCCGGGGTTGATCAGCGAGCCCGGATTGAAGATGACCAGGCTGCTGGTGGCGAGCAGCAGGCTGAGGCCCAGCACCAGCAACGAACGCAGCGGCGTGGATGGGTCCAACGGCGTGCAGGCCAGGGCCAGCACCCCGAGCACGAGCATCGGAGTGAGGTAGCGGGCTGCGCTGACCGGGTCATTGATGTCGGGAATGGTTGTCGTGGCCTGCAGGAACAGGAAGCACAGCGAAAGCCCGGCCAACCCCGCCCCGACAAAGCGCGTGCGCAGGCTGGGGCCGACGCACATGGCCACGATCCTCTGCCCGACCATCAACAGCAGCAGCAGTGCCGCCAGCAGACGGACCGCAGCGTACAGGCCTGCGATGCTGATGACGCTGCCCCCATGGGCGGGAAGACCTCCCAGCAGGCCGATCATGGCGTGGCCGGTATGCACTACGTTGGCCGCCATGCCATCGAAGCTGAGCCAACGTGCGGCACCGGCCCCCACCGTGTTGTTCACCTGCGACAGGGTCCGTGCACTCAGCACCATGCCCAGCGCAAAGCCACCCAGCACAGGTGCCAGGACGGCAGCAGCGCCGCGCAGTCGCTGCTTCCATTCCTGCCCGCAGGCATAGCCGGTCAGCCCGCAGAACAGTGGCAGCAGATAGGAGGCTGCCGCGCGCTGCGGGTTGCTCCAGGTGACAAGGATTGCAAGCGCCAGCAGCAGGGTGCACCACAGCAGCCGTCGGGGTCCCTGCGTGCTGAGGACCTTCCAGGCAAGGACGGTGAGCAGGCAGGTGAACATCAACACCGCACCGTAGGCGGCCTGGCCGAACACATCTTCGGCGATACCTCCGGAGATGCCGCCGGCCAGCAACGCAACGGCCAGGATCCGTTGCCACGGCGGGGCCTCGAGCAGCCCGGTGAACCAGAACGTACTGGCCAGGATCAGGAGCGCAGTGACGCTGCTGGCCACGGCGTAGAGCGTGTAGCCGTTGTCGAAGAAGGGCAGCAGGGGAACGATGCCCAGCTGGCCGAACAGCACCATCAGATCCTTGTTGACATAGTTCCAGTCAGGCGGGAAGAAGCTGGCCGAATCGCGCATCTCCTGGGCGAGCAGATTCTTGACCGCCGAGTCGGAGTGGAAGCACCCCTTGTAGCTGATGAACAGGTAGGCAAGCAGCAGCGCCACGTTGATACCCAGCAGTACCAGCGCAAGTGCGATGCGGGTGCGTTCATGGCCCGGCAGATCGATCAAGGGCCGCAGCCAGCGGCCAGGTACACGCACAGACGTTACCGAAGTTCCGTTCATCGGTGCTCTGCTCACAGGTCGAAGCCGACGGAGGATCCACGTGGGTTCTGTACCGGATCCCATTGGACCCGGGCATCATCTGGAACGAAAGGTGAGCGCCTTGCCTGCTCCGTTGCCGCGCTCCCCGGCATCCGGATTCATCTACCGCTTTGCTTGCGCGACTGTCCGGCCAGCGCCCTCAGGCGCGACACTCCATGACGCAATGCGTATAGGGAACATGGATCATGTCGTGGCGGATGGTAACTTTGACGTCCTGAAAAGCCTGCTGCGCCAGGCCAAGGTACCCATCCGGGGTGCGTATGTTCTGCCCGCGATCACGCAGGATCAGATTGCGCGCCAGCGCGGATTGCCCTTCCACCAGGGTGCCGTCCATGGTGACGAGATGACCTCCGGGCTTGAGCTTGCTGCGCGCCGATTGCATCAGCTTGACTACGATATCGTCGTCCAGGTGATGCAGGATGCCGACGGCCAGCACGACGTCGGCCAGCGGCTCACCCTCCTGGGGTTGGTAGTCGGCAATGTCCATGCAGTGGAAGGTGGCGCGGTCACCGAAGCGCCGGGTGGCAGATTCGATGTACAACGGGGAAAGGTCGAAGCCGTGATAGCCGGCGCCCTTGGGTAGATGGGGGACGATCTCCCCTGTGCCGCAGCCGATGTCCAGGATTGTCGCGGTCGGGCTGGGCCGGGCATGGTCATTGAGCAGGCGCTTGCGTGCCTTCTGTGCCCCCAGGATGTTCTGCAGCAGGTCATAGGCCCACGGGGCCGAGAGAATTGCATGAAGTCCGGTGGTCTTTTGGGCCATGGCAAGCCTCTGGCTGAACAGGGGGACGGAGGGCCGGAAAATCATCCTGAACGCCGATGATCCTGTAGATGCCTTCGCCGATGCAAGTGTGGCCGCAGCATGCGGGCATCGGCCGGGCTGCAGAGACGACAAACCCCGCCGAAGCGGGGTCTGTCAGGGACGGCAGCCGGCGTCGGGGAGCCGTCAGGCCCGGCCGTAGCTGTCCTCGAACCGCACGATATCGTCCTCGCCCAGGTAGCTGCCCGACTGCACTTCGATCAGTTCCAGCGGCAGCTTGCCCGGGTTCTTCAGGCGATGGGTCACGCCCAGCGGGATGTAGGTGCTCTGGTTTTCCGACAGCAGGATCACCTCGTCGCCGCGGGTCACTTCCGCCGTACCGCTCACCACGATCCAGTGCTCGGCGCGGTGGTGGTGCATCTGCAGGCTGAGGGTCGCGCCCGGCTTGACGGTGATGCGCTTGACCTGGAAACGGGCACCATTGTCGATGGAGTCATACGCGCCCCACGGGCGGTAGACCTTGCGATGGGCGGCGGCTTCGCTGCGGCCGTCACGCTTGATCTGGCCGACGATTTCCTTCACGTCCTGCACGCGGTCCTTGTGGCCCACGAACACCGCGTCATCGGTTTCCACGACCACCACGTCCTGCAGGCCGACCATCGCGATCAGGCGGTTGCCGTAGGCGTAGCTGTCCTTGCAGTCCAATGCGATCACGTCGCCGTGGCAGGCGTTGCCATCGGCATCCTTGTCGGACACTTCCCACAGCGCGGACCAGGAACCCACATCGTTCCATTCCGCATCGAGCGGCACGACGGCGGCGTCTGCGGTCTTTTCCATCACCGCATAGTCGATCGAATCGTTCGGGCTGGCGGCGAACGCCTCGGCATCCAGACGGATGAAGTCGTTGTCGCGCGCTGCCTTGTCCAGGGCCTGGCGGCATGCGGCGAGGATCGCCGGCTGCAGCGTCTCCAGTTCCTTCAGGTAACGCGAGGCCTTGAACAGGAACATGCCGCTGTTCCAGAAGTATTCGCCCGACGCCACGTACTGCTCGGCGGTGGCCAGGTCGGGCTTCTCGACGAAGCGATCGACGGCGCGCACGCCTTCGCCGGCAGCGGCCTTGATGTAGCCGTAGCCGGTTTCCGGTGCGGTGGGCACGATGCCGAAGGTGACCAGCTTGCCGCCCTCGGCGGCGATGGCCGCCTGCTTGACCGCTGCATGGAAGGCCGCTTCATTGCGCACCACATGGTCGGAAGGCAGCACCAGCAGCAGGGCATCATCGCCGCTGGCCAGGGCCTGCAGTGCGGCGATGGCGATGGCCGGGGCGGTGTTGCGGCCCACCGGCTCGAGGATCAGCGCCTGCGGCAGCACCTTGCACTCGCGCAGCTGCTCGGCGGCCATGAAGCGATGCTCCTGGTTGGCGACCACGATGGGCGCGGCGCCGGCAATGGAGGCGACGCGCTTCCAGGTCGCCTGCAGCATCGTGTCATCGCCGACCAGCGGCAGGAACTGCTTCGGGTAGGCCTCACGCGACAGCGGCCACAACCGGGTGCCCGAGCCGCCGGACAGAATGACGGGAACGATGGGGGTCATACGAAAGGGTCCTTGTCAGTGATTGGCTGGCGTGCCGCCAATCAGGGCGGTCAGCTCGCGGATGCGGTCCTGCAGCAGTGCTTCATTGCCGCGGGTTTCGATGTTGAGCCGCAGCAGCGGTTCGGTATTGGAGCTGCGCAGGTTGAAGCGCCAGTCGGCAAAGTCGGCACTGACGCCATCGGTGTGGTCCAGGGTCGGCTGCTGCGCATCGAAGTGCGCCAGCACCCGCGCGACGGTGGCCTTGGCGTCATCCACGCGGAAGTTGATTTCACCGCTGCACGGGAAAGCCTTCATGCGGTCGGCCACCAGGTCACCCAGGGACTTGCCGGTGCTGGACACCAGCTGCGCGATCAGCAGCCACGGAATCATGCCGGAATCGCAGTAGGCGAATTCGCGGAAGTAGTGATGCGCGCTCATCTCACCGCCGTAGATCGCGTCTTCGGCGCGCATACGTTCCTTGATGAAGGCATGGCCGGTCTTGCTCATGATCGGCACGCCGCCGGCCTGTTCGACCATTTCCACGGTGTTCCAGGTCAGGCGCGGGTCGTGGATGATCTTGCCGCCCGGCTGGCGGGCCAGCAGTGCCGTGGCCAGCAGGCCGACCAGGTAATAGCCTTCGATGAAATTGCCTTCGGCATCGAAGAAGAAGCAGCGGTCGAAGTCACCGTCCCAGGCGATGCCGAAATCGGCGCCATGGGTGCGCACGGCATCACGCGTTGCCGCACGGTTTTCCGGCAGCAGCGGGTTGGGAATGCCGTTGGGGAAACTGCCGTCCGGTTCATGCTGGATGCGGATGAATTCAAACGGCAGATGCGGGGCCAGTGCGTCGATGACCAGGCCTGCGCCGCCGTTGCCCGGGTTGGTGACGATCTTCACCGGCTTCAGGTTGGCCACGTCCACATAGCCCAGCAGGTGCTGGATGTAGGCCGACTTGTCGGCATCCTGGCTGACCGTGCCCTGGCCGTCGCCCAGGGGCGCATCGGAGGCGGCGAAATCGCGGATGTCGAACAGGCCGGTATCACCGCTGATCGGCTTGGATTCCTCGCGCACCAGCTTCATCCCGTTGTAGTCCATCGGGTTGTGGCTGGCGGTGACCATGATGCCGCCGGCCGCCTTGCGGTGGAACGTCTGGAAATACACTTCTTCGGTGCCGCACATGCCGATGTCGATCACATCGCGGCCACTCGCGGTCAGGCCCTCGATGGCCGCCTGCAGCAGGGCGGGGCTGCTCAGGCGGATGTCGTGTCCCACCACCACCGGTCCCGGACCCAGCAGCGACGCAGTGCCAGCGCCGATGCGGCGGGCAAGGCGTTCATCCAGTTCATCCGGAACGCGGCCGCGGATGTCATAGGCCTTGAAACACGGAAGCGTCATCAATGCAGTCCTTACACGGGTTGACTTCCGATTATAGCGATACGCCCCGCAAGGCCACGTCAGCACGCCAATCCCGGGGTACCTGGGCCATTCAGCTATGGGGCGTCCCGGCCCGCCGCTGCTGCCGCGGCAGGCCTCGGTTCAGGCCAGGGCTGCGTCCAGCGCGGCGTCCGCATGCGACAGCAGCGCGTCCATCTGTTCTTCCACGCCCACCCACAGGGGCAGGCGGACCAGGCGGGCACTGATATCGTCGGTGACCGTCATGTCCGAGCCGGTGCGTCCATGTTCCAGGCCCGCCGGCGAGGAGTGCAGGGGGATGTAATGGAACACGGTCTGGACACCGCGCTGCTTCATCTCCGCAATGAAGCGGGTACGGACATCCAGCGACGGGAGCAGCAGGTAGTACATGTGCGCGTTGTGGGTGCAGTGCGCCGGGATGGTCGGCCGCTGCACCTTGCCAGCACGCTCGTGTGCCTCGGCCCAGGCGTGGTAACGATCCCAGATGGCAAGACGGCGTGCAGTGATGGCTTCGGCAGCGTCCATCTGTGCCGAAAGGAACGCCGCGGTGATCTCACCCGGGAGGAATGAAGAGCCCACATCCACCCAGGTGTACTTGTCGACCTGGCCGCGGAAGAAGCGGCTGCGGTTGGTGCCCTTCTCGCGGATGATCTCGGCGCGTTCGGCATGCTCCCTGTCGCGGCAGAGCAGCGCTCCGCCCTCTCCAGAAATGATGTTCTTGGTTTCGTGGAAGCTCAGCGCGCCGAGGTCACCGATGGTACCGAGCGGACGGCCCTTGTAGGTCGACATGATCCCCTGCGCCGCGTCTTCGACAACGGCCAGGCCATGGCGATTGGCGATGGCCAGTATCTCGTCCATTTCGCAGGAGACCCCCGCGTAATGCACGACGCAGATGGCCTTGGTGCGAGGCGTGATGGCGGCCTCGAGCAGGCGTTCGTCGATGTTGAGGGTATCGGCACGAACATCGACAAAAACCGGAACCGCGCCGCGCAGCACGAAGGCATTTGCGGTGGATACGAAGGTGTACGAAGGCATGATCACTTCGTCGCCCTGTTCCAGGTCCAGCAGCAGCGCTGCCATTTCCAGGGCAGACGTGCACGAATGCGTCAGGAGCGACGCACTGGCGCCGGTACGCTGATTGAGCCACGCATGGCACTGCTTGGTGAACGGACCATCGCCGCTGAGATGACCATTGGCGTGTGCACGCGCGATGTACTCAAGCTCGCTGCCCGTCATGAAGGGTTTGTTGAATGGGATCATGGGTGGGCTCGCAGGCAGTCGTTAGGTAGGGATCAGGCAACCGAGCGCGATAGTACAACCACGCCAGCCATGATGATGAGCGTGCCGGCAATCTTGTACGCGTCCAGCTGCTCGCGGAACAGTACAGTCGCAAACAGCGCGACGATGAAGAAATTGATGGCCATGAAGGGATAGGCACGGCTCAGCGGCAGGCGGCTGAGTGCGGCCATCCAGCAGAGCGATGCGCCGAACGCGGCGACGAACGCGGAGATCACCCACGGCTTGAGCAGCAGGTGTATGAGATTGATGGGCTGGATCGGGCTCGCCAGCAGGTGGCTGTGCAGCCCGACCTGCCACTTGAGGACCAGCTGACCATAGGCAGTCAGAAGGATGGTGAATGCGATGAAGACGTAGGCCATTGCAATGGTTCGAAGATGTCGTGTGGGGTCAGCTTGCGGCGGGGCCGGCCTGGCGCTTCAGCCTGCGGTCCAGGTGGTAGGTGTCCATCGCAGCATGGAGTCGCAATCCCGCTTTGGCCCACTGCCGTTGAACGCCATAGTTCCAGATCTGGGTGGACACGATCAGCCGGTCAAACGAGCGGGCGGAATAATGGTGGATCAGATGATTCAGCAGGCGGCCGTAATGGCCGCGGCGCTCGAAGGTGGGATCAACAGCGTTGAGCACGATATCGACGGTGCTTCCCAACTGGTCGCACGTCGCGAAGCCTGCCACTCTCTCACCGTCGCATACGACCCAGGTGGACGAGAGATCATTCGATTCATCCAGCCTGCTTTGAGACCATTCTATGTAGCCCTTGTGCACCAGATCCTGTGACAGCAGGGGATTTGCGGAGTAGTGCGACCGATAGCCCTGGAAACTCGCAGCGGCGATGGCTGCAATGACGGCGCTGTCGGTTGCCGTGGCACAGCGGACATCGGGTGATGCACACCCGGCTCCCTCATGCAGCGACATGCCATGATAGACAAGCGTGTCGGCATGGATCACGAACTCGCCCTGTTGCTGCAGGGCGGTCACCAGCCGCGAGTCGCCTGCATCGGTACGCAGGATGATGAGATCGGCCGAAGATTGGCGGATCTGCTGGATCAGGGCATCTGCGTCGCCGTCCGCCGCATGGCGTGCCCGTGCGACCTGGATGCCGAATCGAGCAGAGTCCAGTGGCGCCGGTTGAAGGAGCGGTTCCATGCTCAAGGTGCGTCCTTCCAGGTGTCCTGCCAGACGATGTAGGCCGGTCGCTGCTTGGTTTCGTAATGAATGCGGCCCAGATAGAGACCGACTACGCCAAGGCTGGCCATGATGAAGCTTCCGACCAGCCATACGGATGCAAGGATGCTGGTGAATCCAGCAACCTGGATGTCGCCGGCCACATAACGGAGGATGGCGTACAGCGCCACGCCGAGGCCGACAGCCGCAAGCGCCAGGGCGGTGGACATGACCAGCCGCAGCGGCTTGTCCGAGAATGAAAGAACGATCCGGGTGGCCATCTGGATCAGCTTTCGAAGGCTGTAGCCGCTGCGTCCTTCGGTTCGTCGCCCGTGCGATACGGGTATGGCGATGGTGCGGAATCCGGTCCAGCGTGCCATCAGTGGCAGGAATCTATCCATTTCCGGCATTGCGTTCATCGCATCGACCACTTTCCGGCTGTAGGCACCGAAGTTGGCGGTAGAAGCGTCATACCGTGTCTCGGTCAGCCAGCCCAACGTCCGGTAGAACAGCAAAGAGCCAGTACGCTTGAGCCAGCTGTCCTGGCGCTCCACGCGTTGTCCCAGGACGATTTCGCAATCACCCTTGAGGCCGTCCAGCAGCGCGGGAATCTCCTCGGGGACGTCCTGCAGATCACAGTCCATCACCACGATCCGGGCACCCCGTGCGCGGGACAGCCCCGCGCTGATCGCTGCATGCTGGCCAAAATTGCGGGAAAGGCGTAGTCCGCGAATGAACGGTGAGACCGCACTCAATTCGCGGATACGCGCCCAGGCATTGTCCGGGCTGTTGTCGTCAACCAGGATCAACTCGTAGCTGAGCCCCTGACCGGCCAGGCTTGCGCCTACCCGGTCAGAGAGGTCCTCCAGACAGCCCGCGCAACCGTAGACGGGAACGACCACGGACACTTCGGGTCCTGCTGTGTTCGTCTCGTTCATGCTCGTCTCATCGCGGATGATCACGGCGTCAGCCTGCAGGGAGGAATGGGGCGGCAGAAGGCAGGAATCAAAGCGCCTGTTCCAGCTCCGGCAGGATCGTGAACAGATCCCCGACCAGGCCGATGTCGGCGATCTCGAAGATCGGCGCATCGCCATCCTTGTTGATCGCGACAATCGTGCCGGCATCCTTGATACCGGTCAGGTGCTGGATGGCACCGCTGATGCCGACGGCCACGTACAGTTCCGGCGCGATGATCTTGCCGGTCTGGCCGACCTGCAGGTCGCTGGGCACATAGCCGGCGTCGACCGCGGCACGCGAGGCACCGACGGCGGCACCGAGCTTGTCGGCCAGCTGGAAGATGACCTTGAAGTTCTCTTCCGAGCCGACGCCACGGCCACCGGAGACCACGCGCTTGGCGCTCTGCAGGTCCGGGCGGTCGCTGGCACCGGCGGCCAGGCCGACGAAGCGGGTGTGCGCAGGCAGGGCGGCATCGACGCTGGCCGCTTCAACGGTGGCGCTGCCACCCTGGGCGGCTTCCGGCCACGATGCGGCACGCACGGTGGCGACCACGACCTGGTCGGCCGGTGCTTCCACGGTGATGATCGCGTTGCCCGCGTAGATCGGGCGCTTGAAGGTATGGCTGCCTTCCACGGCCATCAGGTCGGACACCTGGTTGACGCCCAGCAGGGCGGCCACGCAGGGCATGAGGTCCTTGCCGAACGTGGTGGACGGGCCGAAGACGTGGCTGTAGCCCTTGGCCAACTGCGCGATCTGCGGGGCCAGCACCTGGGCGATGGCCTGCGCGTTGGCCGCGTTGGCCACGGTCAGGACCTTGGCGACGCCGGCGATCTTCGCGGCTTCAGCCGCGACGGCGGCCGGGTCGGCGGCCAGCACCAGCACGTCGATGCTGGCACCGCTGATGGCGGCGGCGGCGCTGACGGTCTTGGCGGTGGCGGCATTGAGCTTGCCGTCGTGGTGCTCGGCGATGACGAGAATCTTGCTCATTACAGCAGCCCCTTCTGCTTGAGTGCGGCAACCAGTTCGGCCGCGTCCTTGACCATCACACCCTTGCTGCGCTTGGACGGCGCGGCGTACTGGGTGGTCTTGAAGGTATCGGCGGCTTCAACGCCGAGGTCGGCCAGCTGCAGGGTTTCCAGCGGCTTGGCCTTGGCCTTCATGATGTCCGGCAGCTTGATGAAGCGCGGTTCGTTCAGGCGCAGGTCGGTGGTGACCACGGCCGGCAGGTCCACTTCCAGCGTTTCCAGGCCGGCGTCGACTTCGCGGGTGACCGTGGCCTTGCCGTCGGCAATGTCCAGCTTGCTGGCGAAGGTCGCCTGCGGGCGGCCCCACAGCGTGGCCAGCATCTGGCCGGTCTGGTTGGCGTCATCGTCGATGGCCTGCTTGCCGAGGATCACCAGGTCCGGCTGTTCCTTCTCGACCAGCTTGAGCAGGGTGCGGGCAGCGGTCAGCGGCTGGATGGCCTGGTCGGTGACGACATGAATGGCACGGTTTGCACCCATGGCCAGGCCATTGCGCAGGTGCGCCTGGGCGTCGGCCGGGGCAATGGTGGCGACCACGACTTCGGTGGCGATGCCCTTGTCGCGCAGGCGCAGGGCTTCTTCCAGGGCGATTTCATCGAAGGGATTGGGCGACAGCTTGACGCCGTCGGTGACCACGCCGGAACCGTCCGGCTTGACCTGAATGCGGACGTTGTAGTCCACCACGCGCTTGTACGCGACGAGGATTTTCATCTGGTACTCGATCCTTGTAGTGCCGGCCGCCGGCCGGCTCACATTGGCTGGAGATCATCCGGTCCTGGCACAGCAACCGGTTCGGGGGTGGGACCCTGATTCTAGCTGGCTTGGGGTGACCATGCGAATGCGTATGGTTATGCTGCGTTGCCGCAGAAAAACCCTGCCGGGGTGTGCTCGTTCACCCTGCGCAGGCAGTGGTGAAGGCAGCGGGGTTGTATGCTGTCGCGCTGTGTCGAGACCCGGCAGGGGCGTGGCACGCATGATCTGACAACAGGAGAACAGGTAGTGGCCACATGGCTTGTCACCGGCGGCGCCGGATTCATTGGCGGTAACTTCGTTCTCGAAGCGGTCGCCCGCGGCATCAAGGTCGTCAATCTCGACGCGCTGACCTACGCCGGCAACCAGAAGACCCTGTCCAGCCTGGAAGGCAACCCGGACCATGTGTTCGTCCAGGGCGACATCGGCGATCGCGCCCTGGTGGCACGCCTGCTGGCCGAACACCAGCCCGATGCGGTGCTCAACTTCGCCGCCGAAAGCCATGTGGACCGTTCCATCGATGGCCCCGGCGCTTTCATCCAGACCAACGTGGTCGGCACCCTGGGCCTTCTGGAAGCGGTACGTGATTACTGGAAGGCGCTGCCGGCCGAACAGGGCGCGGCGTTCCGCTTCCTGCACGTGTCCACCGATGAGGTATACGGCACCCTGGGCGAGACCGGCAAGTTCAGCGAAACCACCCCGTATGCGCCCAATTCGCCGTACTCGGCGTCCAAAGCCGCGTCGGACCATCTGGTGCGTGCGTTCCACCACACCTACGGGCTGCCGGTGCTGACCACCAACTGCTCCAACAACTACGGCCCTTACCACTTCCCCGAGAAGCTCATTCCGCTGGTGATCGCCAAGGCCCTGGCCGGTGAGCCGCTGCCGGTGTACGGCGATGGCAGGCAGGTGCGCGACTGGCTGTTCGTGGCCGACCACTGCGAAGCGATCCGCACCGTGCTGGCCAAGGGCCAGGTCGGCGAGACCTACAACGTCGGCGGCAATTCGGAAAAGCAGAACATTGAAGTCGTGCACGCGATCTGCGCGCTGCTCGACGCACGCCGCCCGCGCGACGATGGCCAGCCTCGCAGCAGCCAGATCACCCATGTCACCGACCGCCCCGGCCATGACCGCCGCTATGCGATCGATGCGTCCAAGCTGAAGAATGACCTCGGCTGGGAACCGGCCTACACCTTCGAACAGGGCATCGCCTTGACCGTCGACTGGTACCTGGACAACCAGGCATGGGTCAACGGCGTGCTTGACGGCAGCTACCGCCTGCAGCGCATCGGCACCGCCGCCTGAACCCCGGAGAGAACATGACGCAACGCAAAGGCATCATCCTGGCTGGCGGCTCCGGCACGCGCCTGTACCCGATCACCAAGGGCGTCAGCAAGCAGCTGCTGCCGGTGTACGACAAGCCGATGATCTATTACCCGCTGAGCGTGCTGATGCTGGCGGGCATCCGTGAAGTGCTGATCATCAACACCCCGCATGAGCAGACACTGTTCCAGCAGCTGCTGGGCGATGGCTCGCAGTGGGGCATGGACATCCAGTATGCCGTGCAGCCCAGCCCGGACGGGCTGGCGCAGGCCTATCTCATCGGCCGCGACTTCGTGGCCGGCAAGCCCAGTTGCCTGGTGCTGGGTGACAACATCTTCCACGGCCACGGCCTGACCGACGTGCTCAAGCGTGCCGACAGCCGCGTGGAGGGTTCCACCGTGTTCGGCTACTGGGTGAACGACCCCGAGCGCTACGGCGTCGCCGAATTCGACAAGAGCGGCAAGGTGATCGACCTGGTGGAAAAGCCGGAGAAGCCGCGCTCGAACTATGCGGTCACCGGCCTGTACTTCTACGACGGCAACGCCAGCGATTACGCCGCCGAACTGAAGCCGTCGCCGCGTGGCGAGCTGGAGATCACCGATCTCAACAAGCGCTATCTGGCCGAGGGCAACCTGCATCTGGAAGCGCTGGGCCGTGGCTACGCCTGGCTCGATACGGGTACTCACCAGTCGCTGCTGGAAGCGTCGAACTTCATCGAGACCATCCAGACCCGTCAGGGCCTGCAGGTGTGCTGCCCGGAAGAAATCGCGTTTGGCCAGGGCTGGATCGATGCCGCGCAGCTGCAGGCACTGGCCGCACCGCTCATCAAGAACGCCTACGGCCAGTATCTGCAGAAGCTCTCGCTGAGGGGCGTTGTTCCGTGAAAGTGATCCAGACGCGTCTTCCCGGCTGTGCGGTCATTGAACCTCGTGTGTTCGGTGATGATCGTGGCTTCTTCTTCGAGACGTGGAATGCCGGACGCTTTGCAGAGCAGGGATTACCCGGCCAGTTCGTACAGAGCAACGTGTCCTCCTCCTCGCGGGGCGTGCTGCGGGGGCTGCATTACCAGTGGCCTCGCCCGCAGGGCAAACTGGTGAGCGTGCTGGAAGGGGAGGTGTATGACGTGGCGGTGGATATCCGCCGTGGCTCGCCGACGTTCGGGCAGTGGGAAGCGGTGATACTGAGCGCGGAAAACAGGAAGCAGTTCTGGATCCCCGAAGGCTTCGCCCACGGGTTTGCCGTGCTTTCTGAAACGGCGCTGTTCCACTATCTGTGCACCGACGTGTACGTGGCGGAGGCGGATGCGGGTATCCGCTGGAATGATGCCGACATTGCGGTGGACTGGCCGGTGAGCGCGCCGGTCCTGTCGGCCAAGGATGAGAAGGCACCTTTCCTGAAGGACGTTGCCGACGACCGCCTGCCGGTCTACGTGCCGTGACCGTGCTGGTGTTCGGCGGCAATGGCCAGGTCGGCCAGGAGCTGCGGCGCGCACTGGCCCCGCTGGGGCCGGTGGTGGCGACCACGCGCAGTGGCCAGCTGCCCGACGGCAGCGCCTGCGAGGTTGCCGATTTCAACCAGCCCGACAGCCTGCCGGCGCTGCTGGACCGCGTGCAGCCGTCGGTGGTGGTCAATGCGGCCGCCTACACCGCTGTCGACCGTGCCGAGCAGGACGTGGAGGCCGCTTTCGCTGCCAATGCGCAGGCGCCGGGGGTGATCGCGCGCTGGTGCGCGGCCCATGGCGTGCCGTTCGTGCATTACTCCACCGATTACGTGTTCGATGGCCGGGGCAGCACGCCCTACCGCGAAGACGAAGCGACCGCGCCGCTGGGCGTATACGGCACCAGCAAGCGCGATGGCGAAGAGGCCGTGCGCGCTGCCGGTGGCCGCCACCTGATCTTCCGCACGGCGTGGGTGTATGCCTCGCATGGCGCCAACTTCCTGCGCACGATGCTGCGGGTCGGGGCCGAGCGCGAGCAGCTGCGGGTGGTGGCCGACCAGATCGGCACGCCGACTCCGGCCGCACTGATCGCCGATGTCACCGCGCAGGCGCTGCAGCACCCGGGGCAGCTGTCGGGCACCTGGCATCTGACCGCCAGGGGCCAGACCAGCTGGCATGGGTTTGCCGAGGCTGTTTTCGCCGAGGCGCTGGCGATGGGCGTCCTGGCCAAGGTGCCGGTGGTGGACGCCATTGCCAGTTCCGACTATCCCACTCCGGCCAGACGCCCGGCGTGGTCGGTGCTGGACAACCACAAGCTGCAGCAGGATTTCGGCATTGCGCTGCCCGCGTGGCAGGACGGCCTGAAACGGGTGATGGCCGAGCTGGCCAGGTGACCGTGGATCCACGTCATGCGTGGATGAACCATTGCCGGAATTGAACCGCATCCACGCACCGCATGGATCTACCTGGGGCATGGCGCACCCACGCCACGCGTGGATGAATCCTCTCCGGAACGGAAACGCGTCCACGCACGGCGTGGAATGACAGTAGATCCACGCCATGCGTGGATGAATCTTCGCCGGAGCGGAACCGCATCTACGCACCGCATGGATCTACCTGGCTGGTCGCCCGCGCCTGGCTTTCGGTGCCACCCCGGGCAGCGGCGCCAGCAGTGCTTCCAGGTCCTCGTCATTGAAGCGCGGGCCGCTCGCACCCGTCCCTTCCAGAATGGTTTCGGCCAGCGCCGCCTTGCGCTGCTGCAGCTCGCTGATGCGCTCTTCGATGCTGCCGGCGGCGATCAGCCGGTACACGAACACCGGCTGCTGCTGGCCGATGCGGTGCGCGCGGTCGGTCGCCTGCCGTTCCGCCGCCGGGTTCCACCACGGATCGAAATGGATGACCGTGTCGGCCGCAGTCAGGTTCAGGCCGACGCCGCCGGCCTTCAGGCTGATCAGGAAGATCGGCACTTCGCCCTGCATGAAGCGCTGCACCGGCGAGGCCCGGTCCTGGGTGTCGCCGCTCAGCTGCACATAGGCCAGGCCCAGCTCGTCCAGCGCCTGCGCGATCAGCGCCAGCATGCTGGTGAACTGCGAGAACAGCAGGATGCGCCGGCCTTCTTCCACCATGTCCGGCAGCATGTCGCGCAGCAGGTCCAGCTTGGCCGAAGAGGCGCCACGTTTCGCGGTTTCGCCGGGCAGCAGGCGCGGGTCGCAGCAGACCTGGCGCAGCTTCAGCAGGGCATCGAGCACGACGATGTGGCTGCGCCCCAGCCCCTGGCTGGCGACCGCCTCGCGCACCTTTGCTTCCATCGATGCGCGCACGGTTTCGTACAGGTCGCGCTGGGCACCTTCCAGGACCACGGTACGGGTGATCTCGGTCTTGGGCGGCAGCTCAGCGGCCACCTGGTCCTTGCGCCGGCGCAGCATGAAGGGGCGCAGGCGCTGGGCGAGAAGGTGCGCGCGCTGTGGGTCGCTGCCGCGTTCGATCGGCTGGCGCCAATGCTGGTTGAACTGTTTTTCGCTGCCCAGCAGACCCGGCAGCAGGAAGTCGAACTGGGTCCACAGTTCACCCAGGTGGTTTTCCAAGGGCGTACCGGTCAGGCACAGGCGATGCCGTGCGCGCAGCGTGCGCAGGGTGATGGCGGCCTTGGACTTCGCATTTTTCACCTGCTGCGCTTCATCAAGGATCAGCAGGTGGTAGCCGTGGGCCTGCAGCGCTTCCTCGTCGCGCCACACCAGCGGGTAGGTGGTCAGCACCAGATCGTGTTCACCGATCCGCGCGAAGTCGGTTGCACGCTGGTTGCCATGCAGCACCAGCACGCGCAGGCCCGGAGTGAAGCGGGCGGCTTCGCTCTGCCAGTTGTGCAGCAGCGAGGTAGGCACCACCACCAGTGCCGGCTGCTGCAGCCGACCGGATTCCTTTTCCAGCAGGATGTGCGCCAGGGTCTGCAGGGTCTTGCCCAGGCCCATGTCGTCGGCCAGCACGCCGCCCAGATCCTGCTGCCGCAGATACTGCAGCCACGCCAGGCCTTCGCGCTGGTACGGGCGCAGGGTCGCATCCAGGCCTGCAGGCGGGGCCACCTCGGCCAGTGCCGGGGTCTGGATCAGCCGCTGCACCAGCGCGCGGGTGTCCTGCCTGCCCTTGAACTGCAGGCGCGCATCGTCCTGCAGTGCGCGCAGGCGGCCGCGGTCACGCGCTGACACCCGCAGCGATGCATCGCGCTCGCTGAACAGATCGGCCAGCAGCGTGATGACCGGCTTCAGGCGCGCAGCCCTGATGGCCAGATGGGTACTGTTGCTGGCCGACAGCATGACGTTCTCATCGTCACCGATGGCATCGATCTGCCCGCGCAGCCAGCGCGGATCGGTCTGCAGCACCTTGTGCAGCAGCGGGGCCAGCGGCACGGTGCGGCCATCGACCTGGATGTCCAGGGCCAGATCGAACCAGCCTTCTTCCGACGTGCTGGGCTGGATGTCCAGGTCGATGTCCTCGACCACGGTGATGCGGTGGCGGAAATCGTCATCGACCTCCACCTTCCAGCCGAGCGCCTGCAGCTGCGGCACATCCTGCAGCAGCAGGCGGGTCCAGTCGCGGCTGCGCAGAATGAACTGTGGCCCCGCGTCGAGCAGCGCGGCCTGCGGCGTCGTGTCGCGATGAAGATGGAAAGCGTGCAGCTCGCGTTCGCGCCGCGCTTCCTCGGCCGGGTCGCGCGGGAGCAGGGCCAGCTCGCCGTTGCTGTCATGGACGAACACGCTGGGATTGTCCAGGAAGCGCACGTATTCGTCGTACTCGAAGGCGACGGTGGCGACATCGGCCCATTGCGAGGGCGCGCGGCGATTGAGCCAGGCCGGACGTACTTCGAAGCTGTGCAGGCGCAGCACCGGGGTCATGGCGCTGATCTGCAGCGTGGCCAGCCCATCGGGCGTGTCCGGTCGCGGCAGCGCAGGGTCCATCTGCTGCAGCATCTGCGCCACCACCGGGGCCTCGCTGGGGCGCAGGTGGGGCAGGGTCAGGAAGACATCGGCATCGGCCGTACTGACATCCAGCAGCAGCGGGCCGACCTCGCCGGTGATGGGATCCAGGTAACCGGCGGCGCTGCCCATGACCAGGCCTTCGGCATCGCCTTCCACCTGCAGCGACGGGAACGACAACGGCGTACCGTCCACTTCGCGGGTGCGCCAGGACAGCGTGCCGCGACGTGCCGCGCCGGTACGGGCGGGCACGCGTTCATGACCCTGGCCCGAGACCCAGCCGTGACCGCTTTCAACGATGAGCTGCAGGGTGGCGTTGATGTCGATGCGCGACCCTTGGGTCGTCGCGTGGCGTTCTGCCCACAGCTGGGCGATCACCGAAATATCGGACGGGGTGAGGTAGCCGGGAGGATTGAGCAGCATATCGGCGGTGATCTCCATCCACTTGCCGACGCTGACGCTGCCATCGGGACGGTACTCGACCTTGTGCATGATCACGTACGGCCGGTGGGTGGCGGTGGAGAGATCGAAGATGACTCCATTCCTGCGTGACCTGGCCGGCTGGCTGCGCTTGTTCTGCCACCGCGACAGTTCGGCGAGCAGCTCCGGGCGCGGCGGGCCGGCCAGCTCGGGTGCGATGCCGTGCCCGTCCTCGAGCCCGTCCTCGTTCTGCGGGATCCCCGTGCCACGTTGGTCAGCGCCATCGAGCAGGTAGGTCACCAGCGCGGCCGCGGCATGCTTGCACTGCTGGCCTACCGGACAGGAGCATCGGCCCTGCAACCGGCTGTGCGGCGTACGGGTGCTGGCCGCCAGATCGATTTCCACGCTGTAGGGGTGACGGGCCGTACCCTGCACGTCGGCAACGAGCAGGTCACCCTGGCGCTGCAGATTGCGCACACCGCCAAGGCATCGCTCGCTGCGGGCCAGCGTGCCCTCATCGAACCAGCGGGCCAGGTGTTCGTCATCGTAGGGCAGGGACATCACTACCAGAACCAGCGCCATGCAGGAGGCAATCCTCCATTCTAGCCAGAACACCCGCAAGGGCCGGTCAATGCTGCGGCGCATCCAGGCCCTTGCCGCCCCTCCGGCTAGAATGCGCTGATTCTTCCCCTGTAGGGCTGTAGAGATGGAACACGCAACTTCCAGCGGCAAGCGCAGCAAGCGCTTCGCTTCGGCGGCGGAGGCCCTGCAGGGCGTCGTTGCCGATGGCCAGACCCTGGCCGTGGGTGGCTTCGGGCTGTGCGGCATTCCCGAGGCGCTGATCGCCGCGCTGCGCGACAGCGGCGCCAAGGGCCTGACCGTGATCTCCAACAATGCCGGCGTCGATGGCTTCGGCCTGGGCCAGCTGCTGGAAACGCGGCAGATCAAGAAGATGATTTCGTCCTACGTGGGCGAGAACAAGGAATTCGAACGGCAGTTCCTGGCCGGTGAGCTGGAACTGGAGTTCAACCCGCAGGGCACCCTGGCCGAGCGCCTGCGTGCTGGTGGTGCGGGCATCCCGGCGTTCTTCACCGCCACCGGCTACGGCACGGTGGTGGCCGAGGGCAAGGAAACCCGGGAGTTCGATGGCAAGCACTACGTGATGGAAACGGCGCTGCGCGCCGACGTCGCCCTGGTCAAGGCCTGGAAGGCCGACGAAGCCGGCAACCTGGTGTTCCGCAAGACCGCGCGCAATTTCAACCCGGCCTGCGCGATGGCCGGCAAGGTCTGCATCGTGGAAGTGGAAGAGGTGGTGCCGGTGGGCGCCATCGACCCGGACCAGGTGCACCTGCCGGGCATCTACGTGCACCGCATCGTGCACAACGCGCACCCCGAAAAACGCATCGAACAGCGCACCATCCGCGCGGAGGGCAACTGACATGGCGTGGACCCGTGACGAGATGGCGGCACGTGCCGCCCGCGAACTGACCGATGGCGCCTACGTGAACCTCGGCATCGGCCTGCCGACCCTGGTGGCCAACCACATTCCCGAAGGCGTGGATGTGTGGCTGCAGTCCGAGAACGGCCTGCTCGGCATCGGCCCGTTCCCGACCGACGCCGAAGTGGACGCCGACCTGATCAACGCCGGCAAGCAGACCGTCACCGCGCGTGCCGGTGCCAGCTATTTCGGCAGCCATGACAGCTTCGCGATGATCCGCGGCGGCCACGTCAACCTGGCCATCCTCGGCGCGATGCAGGTGACCGACAAGGGCGATCTGGCCAACTGGATGGTGCCCGGCAAGATGGTCAAGGGCATGGGCGGGGCGATGGACCTGGTGGCCGGCGTGCAGCGCGTGGTGGTGCTGATGGAGCACACCGCAAAGAACGGTGAACACAAGATCCTGGGCGAATGCTCGCTGCCGCTGACCGGCGTGGGTGTGGTCGACCGCATCATCACCGACCTGGCCGTATTCGATGTCAGCGACGACGGCCTGGTGCTGGTGGAAGCGGCGCCCGGCGTGGGCGATGACGAGCTGAAGGAAAAGACCGGCGTACCGTTCCGGCGTGCCTGAGTGACCGTGCGCGGGGCGCCTGTGCCGCCCCGCGCATGAGGACGACCACGATGCTGTTCCCCCACGATCTGCCTGATGCCGATGTCCAGCACCTGCCGGGCTGGTTGCCTGCGGATACTGCCGATGCGCTGCTGCGCGCGCTGCAGGCGGAATTGCCGTGGGAGGTGCACCGCATCCGCATGTTCGGCCGCTGGGTGGATTCGCCGCGGTTGAGCTGCTGGATCGGCGACCCGCAGGCACGCTACCGCTATTCCGGTGCGGAGTTCGTGCCGCAGTCGTGGCCGCCGCAACTGCAGGCGCTGCGCGAGCGCCTGCAGGCGCAGGGCATCGGCGCGTTCAACAGCGTGCTGGTCAACCGCTACCGCAACGGCGGCGATTACATGGGCTGGCACAGCGATGACGAACCGGAGCTGGGGCCGTCACCACTCATCGCCTCGCTCAGTCTGGGTACGGCGCGCCGGTTCCTGCTGCGGCGCCGTGATGATCACGCGCGCAAGGCCGAATTCCTGCTCGGCCATGGTGATCTGCTGCTGATGGGCGGCAGCACCCAGCACTTCTACCAGCACGCCCTGCCGAAGATGGCGGCGGTGCAGGGCGAGCGCATCAACCTGACGTTCCGCTGGATTCAATCCCGCTGACGGTGTTTCGCCGGGCCATGCCCGGCGAGTGCAGCGACTGCAATTCAACGCTTCGGCGTCGCCGCGTCGTTCTGCCCGTTCACCAGCGTCCAGCCCACCACGTCCTGCGCCAGCTGCTGCAGGCCGCGTTCGAAGGCGGCGGCCACGGCGGGCACGTCGGTGCTGCCCACCGGCTGCGCCTGGCGGAAGGTGCGGTCGGCCACCACGCGCTGGTCGGTGGTGTGGATCAGCTTGGCATTCACTTCAATCACCACGGTCGGCGTGGCCTGGCCCTGGTAGTCGGACTCGAAGCGGCGCACATCGGTGGCCAGCTTGTAATCGGCACGGATGCCGGCGGCGGTGCGGGCCACGCCACGCAGGCGGCCGGAATCCTCGAAGCCGCGCAGCAGGGTGTCCTCGATGATGTCGGTGGCCGGCTGCGCCCAGCTGGCGCCCTTGTAGATCTCCAGCTCCGAAGGCGTCGGCCGCACGTTGATGCGCGGGCTGTCGACCATGCGCGCGGCGCTGGGCTTGGAGACGACCAGCTGCCAGTCGGCCTGCGGCCAGGCCGGGTCGACCTTCACCTGCACGGCGGGCGAATACAGGGTGACCGGGCTCTTGTCGCCGCTGCCAAGGATCGAGCAGCCACCCAGGAGGGCGACGGCCGAGGCGGCCAGCAGCAGGCGCGGAAGGGTCATCGGGCTCATTTGGGTTCGAACTCCTTCGGTGCGTCGCGGCCCAGCAGGTAGCGCGCGGGGTTGTTCTCGAGGCGGTCGCTGACCCGGCGCAGGTCGCGGATCAGGCCGCGCAGTTCGTTCAGCGTCGGGCCCAGCTGGCCCAGGCCATCGTTGGCGAAGCTGTTGATGGCCGCGCGGTTCTCGCCGAGGATCGAATCGGCATTGCCGGCGGCCGAATCCAGCTTGCCCAGGGTGGCGTCGAGCTTGTCGATGATGCCGGGCAGCTGCTGCACCAGGTTCTTGTCCAGGCGCTCGATGGTGCCGTTGGTGGTCTTCAGCGTGGTGTCCAGGCTGCGCGCGGCATCGCGCGCGCTCAGCAGCAGCGCCTGGGTGCCCTGGTCACGGTCGGCCAGGCCGCCGCTGATGGTTTCCAGGTTGGCCAGGGTGGCGTTGATCGAGGCCACGTTGCGGTCGCTGAGGATCTGGTCCATGCGCTCGACGATGCGGTTGGCCACGTCGGTGATGTTCTGCAGCGCCGACGGCGTGGTCGGGATGATCGGCGCCGGATCCTTGTTGACCGTGGTCAGCGTCGGCGCCTGCGGCGTACCGCCGCTGAGCTGGATGATCGACGGGCCGGTCAGGCTGGTGATGGCCAGCTTGGCGCGGGTATCGGTCTTGACCGGCGTGTTGGAGTTCAGGCGGATGCGTGCCACCACCTGGCGCGGGTCATCGGGCACCAGGTTCAGTTCGGTGATCGAGCCCACCGCGATGCCGTTGTACTGCACCGGGCTGCCCACCGACAGGCCGGTGACCGCCTCGCGGAACACCACGCGGTATTCCTGCCAGGTGCGGTCGGAGGAGTACTTGGCCGCCCACAGGCCGAAGGCCAGCAGGGCCAGGCCGGTGATCAGGGTGAACGCGCCGATCAGCACGTAGTTGGCTTTGGTTTCCATGGCTCAGGCACTCTTGATCTGTTCGCCACGTGCGGCACGCGCACGGGGTCCGTGGAAATACTCCTGGATCCACGGATGGTCCAGTTGCTCAAGTTCGGGCAGTGGCGCGTTGGCAACGATCCTGCGGTCGGCGATCACCGCCACCCGGTCGCAGATCGCGTACAGCGTGTCCAGGTCATGGGTGATCAGGAACACGGTCAGCCCCAGCGCTTCCTGCAGGGTCTTGATGAGGCGGTCGAAGGCGGCCGCGCCGATCGGGTCCAGGCCGGCGGTGGGTTCGTCCAGGAACAGCAGCGGCGGGTCCAGCGCCAGCGCGCGGGCCAGGCCGGCGCGCTTGCGCATGCCGCCGGACAGCTGCGAGGGCAGCTTGTTGATCGCATCGGCGGGCAGGCCGGCCAGCTTCACCTTCAGCAGGGCCAGTTCGTAGTGCCAACGCTCGGGCAGCTCGCGGTGGTGTTCCTTCAGCGGCACCTGCACGTTCTCGCCCACGCTCAGCGAGGAGAACAGCGCGCCATCCTGGAACAGCACGCCGGTATTGCGCTCGATGTGCAGGCGGCTTTCGGCATCGTCGGCGCGTGCATCGCGGCCGAGTACCTCGATCTGCCCTTCGTCGGGCACGCGCAGGCCGAGGATCGAGCGCATCAGCACCGATTTGCCGGTGCCCGAACCGCCGACCACGCCGAGGATCTCGCCGCGGCGCACGTCCAGGTCCAGGCCTTCGTGCACGGTCTGGCTGCCGAAGCGGTTGACCAGCCCGCGTACGCGGATGGCCAGGTCGTGGCCCTGGTCGTCCTGCATGGTGGTGTCGGTGGGGGTGTCGTGTGCGTTCATGTCACCAGTCCATGTGCATGAACCACAACGCCGCGAAGGCGTCGATGATGATGACCAGCGAGATGGTCTGCACCACGCTGGAGGTCGTGCGCTCACCCACCGACTGCGCCGTGCCTTCCACCTTCAGGCCCTCCAGGCAGCCGATCAGGCCGATCACCAGCGCGAACACCGGCGCCTTGGACAGGCCCACCAGCATGTGCCGCACTTCCATGGTTTCGTGCATGCGTGCGATGTACATCTGCGGCGGGATGTCCAGGTCGAACGCGCCCACGGTGATGCCGCCGGCCAGGCCAGCGATCATCGCGATGAAGGTCAGCAGCGGCAGGGTCACCAGCAGGGCCAGCAGGCGCGGCAGCACCAGCAGGTCGACCGGGTCCAGGCCGAGCGTGCGCATCGCATCGATTTCCTCGCGCGCCTTCATCGCGCCAATCTGCGCGGTGAACGCACTGGCGGTGCGGCCGGCCAGCACGATGGCGGTGAGCAGCACGGCGAACTCGCGCAGGAAGGCGATGTTGACCAGTTCGACCACATAGATCTCCGCGCCGAAGTCGCGCAGGATGGTCGAGCCGAGGAAGGCGATCACCGCGCCGACCAGGTAGGACAGCAGCGCCACCAGCGGCACCGCGTCCAGCCCCACCTGTTCCATCTGGTGCACGGTGGCGGTCAGGCGGAAGCGCCGCGGCTCCTTCACCAGTCGCGCGGCCTTGACCAGGTTTTCGCCGAGGAAGCTGCACAGCGCCTTGATGTTGTGGCCGGTGGCATGGACGCTGACGCCGAGGCGCTCCAGCGCGGCCAGTACGCCGAAATCGCGCTTGGGCTTGGGGCGGTCGTCGGCCACTTCCTCAATCGTGCACACCAGCGCCTGGTGGTCCGGGCGGAACTGCAGTGCCTGTTCGCCGAGGTCGGCGCGATGGGCCACGCGCAGCACCTGCAGCACGCCGGCCGAGTCGAGCTGCTCGATGCCGGTGGCATCGATGCCGGTCAACGTGTCGGGAACGGCACGCAGGACGTCGGCCGCGTCCAGCGCGGTCTTCAAGGTCCAGTGTCCGGACAGGTGGATCAGCCCGGGATCGTGGGCGTCCTGTTCAAGCCGGGGGGCATGGTTCGGGGTCATCGGGGCCATTCGGGTCGCAGCATAACCGTTTCGCCCCGCGCACCGCGTCGAACCGGGATGAATTTCTCCTGCCGGGGCCCGCGTAGGTAATACTACGGCGCATGTCTGCAGACGCTCACACGATCCCCACGCCCCAGGCCACCTACGCACAGCGCGTGGCCTTCGTTTCCGAGATCGCCGGGCGCCTGCACAGCTACGGCACCACCGCCCAGCGCCTGGAAACGGCCGTCGTGGCACTGGCGCGCCAGCTCGACCTCGATTGTGAACCGTGGTCGAACCCCACCGGCATCATTCTCAGCTTCAGCGATCCGGCGCAGGCCATCGGTTCCAGCGACATCACCCGGGTGATCCGGCTGGCGCCGGGTGAGAACGACCTGCACAAGCTGAGCGTGGCCGACCGCATCGCCGAGGAAGTGTCCAACGGCCGCATGAGCATCGCCCAGGGGCATACGGCGCTGCGCCAGCTGGACAAGGATCCCGGCCGGCGCGGCAAGCTGCGCACCATCCTGTCCTTCAGCCTGGGCGCGGCCGGCGTGGCTGGCATGTGGAAGCTGCCGTGGCTGGACATCGCCACCGCAGGCGTCATCGGTCTGATGATCGGCCTGCTCGGCATGGTCACCGACCGCCGCCCGGCGACCCGCGAGGCCGCCGAGGCACTGGCCGCGCTGCTGGCCGGCCTGGTCGCCACCCTGGTGGCCGCCTTCGTCGGTGCGCTCAACCTCAACACCGTCATCATTGCCTCGCTGGTGGTGCTGCTGCCCGGCATGTCACTCACCAATGCGGTCAATGAACTGGCCAGCCAGCACTGGGTATCGGGCACCGCGCGCTTCGCTGGTGCACTGACCACCATCATGAAACTCAGCGTCGGCGCGATGATCGCGGTGACCCTGGCCGACGTGCTGGGCTTGGAGCCGGTGATCCGCGCTGCGCGGCCGCAGGGTCCATGGGTGGAATGGGGTTCGCTGCTGACCGCGGCATTCGCCTTCGCCATGCTGTTCAAGGCCAACCGCCGTGATTATCCATGGGTGATGGCGGCGTCGGTGGCCGGGTATGCGATCTCCAAATTCGGTGGCCATGCGTGGGGCGCACCGGCGGGTATTTTCCTGTCCGCGATGCTGCTGACAGCTGCTGGCAACCTGTTTGGTCGCCTGGTCGGGCGCCCAGGTGCGATCATCCGCCTGCCCGGCATCATCATGATGGTGCCCGGCAGCACCAGCCTGCGCGGGGTGCTGACCCTGGTGCAGCAGCAGGACGTGGGCGCGGGGCAGAGCGTATTCCTCACCGTGCTCAATGTGGTGATGGCGCTGGTGGCCGGCCTGCTGTTCGGCAACCTGCTGATGCCGGCGCGAAAAACCCTGTGATGCCATCGGCAGGTGTGGACCGTTGGTCGACACGCCAGACAAAAAAACGCCGGCTTGCGCCGGCGTTCTTCATTCCACCCTGATTTTCGGCCTCACGCCTTCTTGATCAGGAAATCTTCCGGCTTCTTGCCGCCCTTGGCGGTCAGTTCGGCCATCCAGCGCGGCTGCTTGCCACGGCCGGTCCAGGTTTCCTTCGGGTTGGCCGGATTACGGTACTTCGGGGCAACCTTGCCGAGCTTGCGGCCGGCGGTCTTGGCCGGTGCCTTGGTGGCCTTGGCCGCCTTGCGCGCGCGCGGGGCGGCCGGGGCATCACCGAACAGCTCTTCGATGGTGTAACCCTCGGCCTTGGCCAGCTTGCTCAGCTGCGCACGTACCTTGGTGATCGGGCGGCGCTTGGCGACGATGGTCTGCTGCTTCTTGGCGGTGCGGATCAGGGCGCCCAGCTCACGTGCCGACAGGCCGGTCAGGTCGATGCTCATCTACGATTACTCCGGAAACTAATTAAGGGACAGGGACGAGCCGGTCCGTGGCGTCGCGGGACAGAATAATGACGAATTAATCCCAGCACAAACATCGGCAGTCGCGACATGGCGGCCGGGCGGCGCCACGGCGCCCATTTTGACCGGATTATGTCTGCCGGCATTTTGCTGGCGCGCACAAAACAGACAAAAAAAAGACCGGGGAGGACCCCGGTCTTTTCGATCAGCCCTGCAGGCGCTGCAGCAGGGTGGTCCTGTCCAGGCTCTCGGCCTCGCTGGCACGGCGAGAACGGTATTCGAACGTGCCAGCGGCCAGGCCGCGTTCGCTGACCACCACGCGGTGCGGGACGCCGATCAGTTCCATGTCGGCAAACATCGCACCCGGGCGCAGGCCGCGGTCGTCCAGCGCCGCATCCAGGCCGGCATCGCGCAGTTCCTGCAGCAGGCCGGCCGCAGCATCGGCCACGCCGGCGTCACCCTTCGGGTTGATCACGCACACCACCACCTGCCACGGCGCCATCGCGTCGGGCCAGATGATGCCGGCGTCATCGTGGTTCTGTTCGATCGCGGCAGCGACCACACGGGAAATACCGATGCCGTAGCAGCCCATCGCCATCACCGCCGCCTTGCCGTTCTCATCCAGCACGGTCGCGTCCAGGGCTTCAGCGTATTTGCGGCCGAGCTGGAACACATGGCCGACTTCGATGCCGCGGGCGATCTTCAGCTCACCGCCATCCACCGCCCGGTCACCGGCCTGCACGTTGCGCAGGTCGGCCACTTCCGGCTCGGCCAGGTCGCGGCCCCAGTTGACGCCGGCCAGGTGGAAACCGGCTTCGTTGGCGCCGACGACGAAGTCGGCCATGGCGGCCACTTCGCGGTCCGCCACCACGCGGATGCCCTTGGCCGGAGCGACCGGGCCGAGGAAGCCCGGCACGCTGCCCAGGTACTCGGCAATCTCCGCCTCGCTGGCGAAGCGCTGGTCTTCCAGGCCGGTGACCTTGCCCAGCTTGATTTCATTGACGTCGTGGTCGCCGCGCACCAGGGCCAGCACGAAGCCGCCTTCGGTCATCAGCGCCACCGACTTCACGGTGCGGGTCAGGTCGATGCCGAGCAGGGCAGCGACGTCCTCGCAGGTCTTCTGCGTGGGCGTTTCCACCTTGCGCATGGCTTCGGCTGCGGCTGCGCGCGGTGCCGGTTCAGCGGCCACGGCCGCTTCCATGTTGGCCGCATAATCCGAACCGGTGGAGAACACCAGCGCGTCTTCGCCCGAATCGGCGATGACGTGGAATTCCTGCGAGGCATCGCCACCGATGGCGCCCGAATCGGCCTGCACCATGCGGAAATCCAGGCCCAGGCGGGTGAAGATGCGGCTGTAGGCGGCCTTCATGTTCTCGTATTCGCGCACCAGGCAGTCATCGTGCAGGTGGAACGAATAGGCGTCCTTCATCAGGAACTCGCGTGCGCGCATCACGCCGAAACGCGGACGGATCTCGTCGCGGAACTTGGTCTGGATCTGGTAGAAGTTGACCGGCAGCTGCTTGTAGCTGGACAGCTCGCTGCGGGCGAAATCGCAGGCGGCTTCTTCGGCGGTGGGGCTGTAGCAGAAGGTCTGTTCCTTGCGGTCCTTGATCTTCAGCAGCTGCGGGCCGAATTTTTCCCAGCGGCCGGTCTGCTCCCACAGTTCCTTCGGCTGGATGGTGGGAATCTGGAATTCCACGGCACCGGCGCGGTCCATTTCCTCACGCACGATGCGTTCGACCTTGCGCAGCACGCGCAGGCCCAGCGGCGACCAGGTGTACAGGCCCGATGCCAGCTTGCGGATCATGCCTGCCCGCAGCATCAGCCGGTGGCTGGTCAGCTCGGCGTCGCTGGGGGTTTCCTTGGTGGTGTGCAGGTGGAACTGGGAGAGGCGCATCGGCGGCTTCGGATAACGGCAGAGACGCCTATTCTGCCAGCCCGGCCGGGTGTGGGGGTACTGGCAGGGCTTGCAGCCCTGCACCCGCTGACGTCAACGTCAACGTCAAAAGCGGGCATTCCGTGGGTTGGCGGGGTGGGTCCGGTTGAGGGGGACGGCGTGAATACGTCCCTGTAGCCTCGGTCGCGCCATCCATGGCGCTCACGCCCCCTCAACCGGACCCACCCCGCCTTCGACAGTTACCTGCGATCTGTCGGAAGGACATTCTGCTCTGGTGGGTGCCGACCTTGGTCGACACGGACGAATTCGTTCGATATCTGACAGGTGTGTCGACCAAGGTCGACACCTACCAAAAGCCGCGCGTTCCAGCAGTCGCCGTTGCCAACAGCCGCGTGAACCTGTCGAAGGCGGGGCACTGTGGGTTTGCGGGGTGTGAGCCGCATGGATGCGGCGACCAAGCCCCCATGGACGGGTTTACGGCGTCCCCGCAAACCCACAGTGCCCCGCCATCCC